>NZ_JBIUSY010000001.1:0-1448402 GCF_044741565.1 Streptomyces sp. NPDC088147
ACACCACCCCCACCCACACCACCCTCCACATCACCGGCCACCAAAACACCACCCCCATCTTCACCACCACCCTCACCACCCCCCACACCACAACCCCACACACCGGCACCTGACACACCGGCACCCGACACACCGACACCCGACCCCGGCACACCGGCACCCCGCACCGGACCTACCCCCAACTCCAAACCCTGCCGAAAGACGGCCTTGGTACTGGGGAGTTCGCGGTGAACGCCAAGCCGTTGATCATGGTCCAGCGGTAGCCCCGAGGTGGGTTCTGACGCGGCTCGCGTACTCCCGGCGGGCTGTGCACTGCGCCGGGACTACCGAGGTCCCCGGCATGCCGTCCAAGGGCTGACAGCGGGCGAGGAGCTGGCGATGGACCGCGGGCGTGACGCTGACGCACAGGGTGCATCCCTGGCCGCGCCGTACAGTCACCCCCCGGTCGAGCGGGGCACGCTCGACAGGCTCCAGATCGATGGCACGGAGAAAGCCCGCGCCCCTGCACGGCACGTCGGGAACAACCGCAACTCCGGGGCCAGGGCGCGCCCGGGCCGGCGGGCATGTACACGGGCAGGAGGCCGGCCACGACGGTTCGAATGACACCACGGCTGACATCGCACTCGCGGACCAGACTCACGATGAACTGACCCTCCAGATACGCAGCGCGCACACCGTCCGCCTTGTCGGACGGGATGGCCGGGCGGCGTCCGCCCTTGTTGCCCTTGGCCTCGGTGGCCCGCAGTCCGTCGTAGGTCAGCTCCCGCTGGAGGTCGCCCTGGAATTCGCCGGCGGCGAGGGTCTGCACCATGAGCTACACGGTGGACAGCAGTTCTCCGGTGCGCGGGTGGCGGGCGGTGAGGCCCATCACGGAGAACGCTCCGCCGTGGATACGTAGCCTCACCCAGTAGTGGTGCAGGACGTCGAGCACGTCGAGGATGTGGCCGGTACCGCGTACGAGGCGGAACATCTCGGAGATGTGCACGGTATCGCCCGGCCTCACGTACGCCAGCAGCTCGCCGAACTTCGGCCGCCCCAGGGGGAAGGCGGCTGGAAGTACCCGCGGTCTCCTCGAAGACAACCAGGTCTTCGATCCCTGCCTCGGCGAGGACGAGATTCTGACGGTCGGTCGACTACTGGTCGGTCGACACCCGCATGTAGACCAGGTTGGCCATGCTGCTCCCCGTGCCGGTGGTCGCATTCGCCCCTCACCGTCAGCGAACCCCGTCATCATCCTTCATCGGATCTGAACGGATCGGCGCCGCCGTCGGGCCCCGGAAAGTCCGGGTTCATTGGACAAGCGGGCCGCCAATCGTCATTCGTTCGTCTACCGACAGCCGCAAGCTGGCCGGCAAGCCACCTTGGGATGTCGAAGTCGGGGCATTGCGGTGATGACGTACGAGCCCCCGCTGACTATGGAGCCAGGCCGATGGGGCAGCCGCAGCCTCAGCCTCGGAGCCTGGGTCCTCGCAGGATCGGCCCCGGGTCCGTCCGCGCGCCAACCGGAGGCTCTGCCGCCCTCCGCTACTCGGTGATACCGTGTAGTGGTACTCGGTGCTACACAGTACCGCTACGGCCGAGGAGGACTCGCGATGGACGACCTGACGGAGATGCTGAAGGGCACGCTCGAAGGGTGCGTGCTCGAAATCATCGGCAGCGAGGAAACCTACGGGTATGCCATCACTCGGCAGCTGAACGAGCTCGGCTTCGCCGATGTCGTCGAGGGGACCGTCTACACCATCTTGCTGCGACTGGAGAGGAACAAGCTCGTCCAGGTGACGAAACGACCATCCGGGGTCGGTCCGCCGCGCAAGTTCTACTCGCTCAACGACGCCGGACGCGAGGAACTCGCGAAGTTCTGGGCGAAATGGCAGTACGTCTCATCACGCATCAACAAGCTCAAGGAGGGCGGGAGATGAACTTCTGGGAGAAGATCACAGGCAGCGATCTCACCAGGGAATGGAAGGCGTTCGAAACCCGGGCCGAGGTCCTGCCGGACGACTACCGGGCGGCATGGGGACAGATCATCGCCCACCTCTTCCCCTATGGGGACTTCACCGGCCGCAACCTGATGCCGATCCTCGACGCCGCCCTGGGGCTGCTCGAAGTAGCAGCGGCCGACGGGCAGAGCGTCCACGAGGTGCTCGGCGACGACATCCCAGGCTTCTGCACCGCGCTGGCCGGTGGAGAAGGCGCTCGAACCTATCGCGACCGGTGGCGCGAGCAGTTGAACAGGAACGTCGCAAAGAAGCTGAGCCGGCTGGGAGGCTGACGTGAGCATCCAAGACATCATCGAGGGCAAAAAGCAGTGGCGGGCGCACATGGCCCGGGTCAAAGCGCTCCCGCAGGACTACCAGATCGTCTACAAGGAAATGCAGAAGTACCTGTTCAAGGTCGGACCGATCGACCTGCCCGACGGGCCCCTGCTCCCCGGGATCGTCGACTTCTTCGAGGAGGGCGCCGCCACGGGCAAGGGGGTCCTGGAGCTCATCGGCACGGACATCGCCGCGTTCTGCGACGATCTGATCAACGACTCACGCACCCACGCGGACGTCTATCAGGAATCCATCAGCGGGGAATCCGGCACGGTCGAGAAGTAGCACGCGGCGCCTCACACCAGTCAACTTAGCCAGCACGCGCGGTGTGTTCGCCTCGGCACAGCGCGAATGAATGCGGGCCGACCGGCCACCAGATGCCGCCGCAGATCCTGCCCACCGAGGTGGTCGAGCAGGTCTCCGGCGGCCGGTCGCTCCACACCATCTCCGGAAGGAAGTCACCGTACCTTCGTCTGTCACGCCCACATCCAGGCAGGATGACGGTCACCCGTCGCCGGCCGCCGTCTCCGCCGTCGGTCTGCGCAAGTCGTACGGCGACAAGACCGTCCTCGACGGCATCAATCTGCGCATCCCGGCCGGGTCCGGGTTCGCGCTGCTCGGGCCCCAACGGCGCAGGCAAGACCACCGCCGTCAAGATCCTTTCCACGCTCATCACCGCCGAGGCCGGTGACCTGCACGTCGGCGGGCACGACCTGGCCACGGACCCACAGGCGGTCCGTGCCGCAATCGGTGTCACCGGGCAGTTCCTCGGTAGGCGGCGGCCACCCGCGACCGCCGCCAGGACGTGCGACCGGAGAGCCGCATGCCGTGATGCGGCGCGTCGAAGCGCACGCCCGAGCGTGGCGGTCCGACCGGTCGTGCCGATGCCTTGGAGAGTGCGCTCACCCCAGGAACACAAGCAAAGCTGTTTGCTGTTACGGCAGATGACTGGCCCGCTCCCGGCGGATCTCCGACACCCGCCGCAGGTACCCACCCGGGGGCACGAAGGCGCCGCCCCAGCGAGTCGGCCTTTGCCTCGCGACATTCCGGGCATCAGCACCCATGCCGTCGGTAGGTCGAGAGGGAGCCGTGATCGAGCGCCGGATCCGTTGTCTCTCACGCGGGTGCCGGCGGTTCCTCAATCCATGTTGTGCAGGGCGTCTCTTCGGGTGAATAACTCGCTGGAATCGCCCGGCGCGCCTCGGGCCACTCCATGGTGAGGCGGAGGAACCACCAACAGGGAGGAACGGAATCATGCATGCGATGCGTATCGGAGCGATCCTGGGAGCGGTGGCGCTCACCATGGTGACCGTCCCGGCGAGCGACGCGCAGGCGGTGACGATCGCCTGCGGCGGGGGTGCGTCGACCGGTCGCGTCTCCGTCCACGGCTGTATCAGTTCGGAGACGGGAACCATCGACCATCCCTTTCGTCACGTGACTGCCTACGTCAAGCTGAAGAACACGGGAAACAGGGCGTTGACCGTCTCGTACGAGGCGTTCGGGATGACCCAGGGTGACACCGGCTGGACGAAGATGGGCAACAGTCGCACCAACGTCGGGCCGGGTCAGGACTTCGGCCCCGAAGCAGTGGGGACCGTGACCCGATGGGTGTGCGCACCGGGCAAGAAGGTTTCCATCCGCGTACGTGCCCAAGCCGCCGGTGCCGCCTGGAGCGCGTGGTCTCCCGCGTCCACGAAGCAGTGCACCACCTGAGCGCCTGACTCAAGGGGAAACCTTCACATCACCGACGACCGGAACTGGGCGCTGCTGGAGCGCGAGGCCGGCGCCCTGGTCGACGACTATCAGGCAGGCCGGTGGCTTCCGTGCCAGGACGAACAGCACTGGGCACAGCGCCTGACCTTCGCGGCCCGGACGCGGCGTTCGGTCGAGCAGGCGGTGCGCGACACCACGGAACACGTCCGGGCCGGTCTCCTGACGGGCGCGGTCGAACGGTTGCCACCACTGCTCGCCCACGTCGACAACGGAGACCGGTCGCTGCGGTCGGGCCGCCGACTCATGGGCGTCCTGGCCGCCGCGCCGCCCTAGCCGGCGCGGCCCAGGTTCGTCGTGGGCCGGCCACTCGCGTTCGTCGTCACAGGCCGGAACTTCCACACGATCCCCGTCCAGCACCCTGCGGTCATCCAGCCGCTTCCGCCCCCGCAAGACACGGGCAACAACGGCCGGACAAACTCCCACTCGGCATCAGACAGCTCATGACGACGTATCACGACACCATGATCCACCAACGCTGATCATTTGAAGACACCACGCAGCGGGGCGTGGACGGGACCTAAGAAGCTGTTGTCTCTTCGGATGTTATCGGTGTGTTTCCGCTGGTCGGGGATAGCAGTAGTGATTCCGTGGGCGTTGTGGCCTGTCGGGTCGTCGCTCCCCGGGAGGTCATGAATGCCGTCAGTCGTCGGACTGCTGGAACAGTACGAGCTCGCCGCTCGCCGTCGAGTCGACGGGCCGCGGGAGGAGGCCGACCGTATCCAGGCCGAACTGGCCGTGGCCGAGCAGGAATGGCAGGAGGGGGCGATTGCTCGCAGGCGGGTCGACACGGTGCCGGCTCCGGACGACGGCAACACCGCCGGCACGGAGGTCACTGAGGATCCACGGGATGCGGACGCACCGCCGGAATCCCGGGCTGCGGCGAAGCCGAAGTCGCAGGTGTCGGTGCCGGTGCCGGTGTGGCGTGAGGGCCTTGACGGGTCGGTGCTGTCGGTGGACCACCAGCGCATCCTTACCACGATCGCGGACCGGCAGCGGCTCCGTCAAGGGGCGCTGAACTGCCAGGAGTTGGCCGTGTTGTTCGGCTTGGACGCGGTGCCGGCGAAGGTGGAGGCGCCGCGGTCGAAGGCGAAGCGTCTGGTCGCGCGGGTCTGGCTGGCCGAGCAACAGCCGGGCCGGTTCACTCTCACCCCGGGGCTGGCCGGGCAAGACGGCGTGTCATAAGTTGGGGCATCGACCAGTGGACCATCGCTTCGGCGCTGGCGGTGTGGCGTTCGAAGTCGCGCACGAGACGGCGGCTTCGCATCAGGTGGGCGAAGAGGCGCTCGACGATCCACCGCTTGGGCAGCGCCGTGAAGCCGCGCATGTCGTGTTGCGTTTCACGATCGCCAGGACCAGCGCGAGCGTGGTGAGGCAGTGGGCGACGAGGCTGCCGGTGCAGCCGCCGTCGGCCCAGACCAGTTCCAGCCGGTGGTGCGCGTCGGCGACCTGCCCGAGCAGTACGCGAGCGGCAGTTCGGTCGCCGGTGTCCGCAGCGGTGACCATCACGCCCAGCAGCAGGCCGAGCGTGTCGACCACGACGTGCCGCTTGCGGCCGTTGACGAGTCTGCCGCCGTCGAAGCCGCGGCTGTCCGTTCCGACGACGGCGTCCGCCTTGACCGACTGCGAGTCGATCACACCGGCCGTCGGCTCCGCATCCCGCCCCAGCTCCTTGCGGACCCGGCCGCGCAACTGGTCGTGGAACTCCTTGACCAGGGAGTTGTCGCGCCAGCGGCGGAAGAATGCGTAGATGCGGTCCCATGGTGGGAAGTCGGCAGGCATTGCCCGCCACTTGATCCCGTTGTCCACGAGATACCAGATTGCATCGAGCAAGGCCCGGTGGCAGTACCCCTCCGGCCGGCCGCGCCGGCCACGCATCCAGCCCGGCACCGGAAGTAGCGGGCGGACCACGGCCCACTCCCCGTCCGTCACGTCCGTCGGGTAGCGAGGCTGCCGTGTTCCGTTGTCGGCGGCGTTTCCGAACCGGTGAGCCAGGCAGTCACACTCCCAGGTGACCGCACTGGACCGCCCGGCCATCGGCACGCATGGCTGCTGCACCAGGGCCTCCCGCTGCTCGGCGATTCGACACCAACGAGCTGTTCAAGAGCCCCTGTTCGTATGCGCCCAGCGCCACCGACCACCCGATCGGGACTCCCGTTCGACGCGCATCTCTCAAGATCGTAAAGACCACAGCTTCTTGGAGAGAGTTCGAATCCGGCCCCGACGATCTGGCAGCGTCGCGCCGAGCAAGCGGTCATCTGGGTGCGGGGTCGTGCAGGTATGCGAGCCGACTGATGATCTCGTCCTCCAGCGGACCGGGTGGCGGCCACGGGAATCGGGGAATGCGAGCGCGGAGCAGAATGAGGCCGTGCAGAGCCGCCCAAAGAGCGGTCGCCGTGGCGAGCGCATCCTCCGCACGGGACGTGCCGTCGCGCATCGCATCGGCGACGTCGCGCAGAAGTATCGAGAATGCTTCGGCTGGAGCGAGTTGACTCGCGATGGGCTCGCCGACAATGGGCGCGAGCTGGCGTACCGCCTGGTCAATGCGTTCTTCTGTGGTGCTGCTACCCCTGGGCCGCGGGCGGGAGAACAGAAGGGCGTAGAGCTCGGGCTGTTCGGCACCGAAGACGAGATAGGCGTGACAGTCGGCCAGAAGTCGTTCACGCGCGCCGTCCGCTCCCGCCCGGGCGGTCTCAAGATGACGCACCAGCAGTGAGCGGGTTTCGGTGACCACGGCCTCCACGATCTGGTCGGGCGTGTCGAAGTGCGCGTAGATCGACGGTGGCGCGATGCCGACCTTGCGGGCGATCGCCCGCAAGGTCACCGCGCTGTCCGATCCGGTCTCGACCAGCAGCTCACGCGCTGCGGTCACGATCTCGTCGCGGAGTTGCCCTCCCTGACCTCGGGGGTTGCGTCTGCGTGCTGCCGCTGAAGCCATGACGATGACTTTACAGCCGTAAGTTCTCGTGCTCTACTTACGGCCGTAAGGTTACATTGGTAGCGTGAAGGAAGATGGTCATGGACGTTCTCGTTCACATACTCACCGTCGACAGCCGCATGAACGTCGGTGCCGGCGCCGAAGGGTCACGGTGCACCGCATGAGCGCCACGACCGTCACCCCGCTTTCCATGGGCAACAGCAACGCCTATCTCCTGCGTGGCGAGCAGGCGATCCTCGTGGACACAGGCGGACCGGAGGACGGCGACCGCCTGCGCGACGCGCTGTCCGCGCAGGGCCTTCAGCCTCGCGACATCGCCCTGGTCCTCCTGACCCACGGCCACAACGACCACAGCGGCACGGCGGCGTCGTTCGCGGATGCCGGCGTTCCGATCGCGGTCGGCCTGGGTGACGAACAACTCCTGCGTACCGGACGCATCGGCGTACTCCCGATCAGTCATCCAGCCGGTGCGATATTGAGGCCCATGGTCCTCCGCGCGAAGGCCCAGCCGGTCGAAGCCGACATCCTGGTGGAGGACAAGTTCGACCTGAGTCCCTATGGTGTCGACGCGCACGCCGAGCGGTTCGGCGGCCACACCCCCGGGTCGCTCGTCGTCCGCGTCGGCGACGACACGCTCGTCGGCGACCTGGTCCGCGGTGGCGTGCTGCGCCGCCAGAGCCCGAAGCGCCATTTCTTCACCGAGGACGCCGCCGGAGTGCGCAGGGCGCTCATGACCGAGCTCGACCGCCGTCCGCAGCGCCTGCTCCCCGGCCACGGCGGGCCCCTCGACGCGGACGAGACCCGACGACGCCTCGACAAGGTCGCTCCGGTGCCCAGTCGGCTCGCGGCATCCGGGTGAGGCAGGTGGCGCTACGGTCCGCGGCACGGTCGCACGTGTAGTCGAGGAGTGGGTGGCTATGCCGATGAACAACGGTTCCGTTCCACTTTATGGACTCTGTCCCATAAAAGACGCTGTTGGCGATCTTTATTCGTTCCGGTGAAGTCCTCTTGAAATCCGTCGTGTTGGCCGAGGCATGGTGGTCCGGTGGCGAGGCTGCCGCGTCCCATTGTCGGCGGCGTTTCCGAACCGGTGAGCCAGGCAGTCACACTCCCAGGTGACCGCACTGGACCGCCCGGCCATCGGCACGCACGGCTGCTGCACCAGGGCCTCCCGCTGCTCGGCGACTCGACACCAACGAGCTGTTCAAGAGCCCCTGTTCGTATGCGCGCAGCGCCGCCGACCACCCGATCGGGACTCCCGTTCAACGCGCATCTCTCAAAATCGAAAAGACAACAGCCTATAAGGGTTGTCCCGCAATGCCAGGAGACTGATGGTCATGCTGTGTCCGGGTCGGTGCCGATGGCGCCGGCCGAGCGAAGCGAACGCCCGAGGTCTTCGGTGAGGATGCGGGGGTGTCGCCGCCACCACCACAGATCGGGGTCGGGCAGCCTGTGGAACTGGTCGAGTGCCTGGCCATCGTCGTCGATGGTCGCGGCCTTGTACCGGTCATCCAGAACCATGATCTGCGGGGTCCAGAGTTGGACGATGTGCTCGTCCAACAGGAGCCACGCCTCGTGCAGCCAGTTTCGGCAGTACAGGTCGTTGGTGTACTCGTAGATGTCGTCGCTGTAGCCGCGCTCGATGAAGCGCACCAGAGCAGCCCACGCGTTCACTCGTTCAGCGACGGTGAATACCTTCCGCCAGCCTCGCCGGTGCAACAGCTCTCCCACCTCGGTTTCAGTAGCCACAGGCGTGAGGCTCTCACGCCCGATCCGTCTGGACGAACGAGATATGTTCCGACAGAGACTGGCGGATCCAGCAGTACGATCAAGGTGAGACGATCTCACCGTGGCTGGTGTGATCACGGCTTCGGAGCCGTCCTGGATAGCCCCGTTCACCGGGCTGAGCGCCGGCCTCTTCCGGAAGCTGGTGACGGCTCTGCGGCGCGAGGGTGCGGACGCGGTCCGCAAGGGCCGGCCGTGGAGCCTGCCGCTGGAGGACCGGGCACTGCTGGTCGCGGCCTACTGGCGCACAAACCTCACCATGCGCCAGTTGGCCCTGCTGTTCGGGGTTTCCAAGTCGGCAGCGGACCGGAGCATTGACCAACTCGGGCCCATGCTCGCCCTCCAGCCCCACAAACGGTTCGCGAAGGACACCATGCTGATCGTGGATGGCACCCTGGTACCCACCCACCCGCGATCACACTGTCGCCGAGCAGTCGAAGAACTACCGGTACTCCACAAACCACCAGGTCGTCATCGACGCCGACACCCGCCTCGTCGTGATCGCCGGCCGGCCCCTGCCCGGCAACCGCAACGCCTGCAAGGCGTGGGAAGAGTCCGGCGCGAAGGCCGCCGTCGGCACGACGATGACGATCGCCGACGGAGGCTGTCCGGGCACCGGGCTCGTGATGCCACATCGGCGCCGCCAGGGCGAGGAGTTGCCCGGCCGGAAGCAGGCCCACAACAAGTCCCACAAGCAGGTCCGCGCCCGCGTCAAGCACGTCTTCGCTCGAATGAAGACCTGGAAGATCCTCCGCGACTGCCGTCTCAAAGGCGACGGCGTCCACCACGCCATGCTCGGTATCGCACGGATGTATGACCTCGCCCTCGCCGGATAGACCACCCCGCCGTACAGCAGCCCACCATGCCCCAAGGCCACTCAGAGATCATTTACGGGACAGCCCTTGGGCATTCACTCCGAATCACCGGCGCGCGTGCTTGGCGGCCAGTGAGCGGGCGACCAGTCTCCCCCGGGGTCGGTAGTTTGCCCCACTTCGATCAGATGGCCGTCAGGATCGCGGATGTAGCAGCGGATCTCGTACTGGTGCTGTTTCGGCGGTGTCAGGAACTGGGCACCCCGGGCGCTCCACTCCGCGTACAAGGCGTGGATGTCCTTGACCCGGATATTGAGAAAACTGCTGACCTGATCGGGATCGCGCGGCGTCTCAAGGGTGATGACCGATGGCTTGTCGTCGGTCGGGCCTCCGCCGCCGTTGATGATGATCCAGCTGTTGGCTAGTGCGACATAGGTCAGCCCTCCGGGGCCGGAGTAGCCCACCCGGCCGCCGAGCACTTCGGTGTAGAAGCGTCGAGAGCGCTCGACATCGTCCGAGATGATGAAGTCGGCCAGCACAATTCCCTCTGGCGGTGGTGGGAGCTGGGCCATCTGGTACCTCCACTCGGCGGTCGCATACCCCTGACGATCGCGATCACGGTGCGCACACCAGTCCGCAGCCCTGTCGGCCGTACTCCTGCCGGTCCCGGCCCCTCTGCGCCAGCCGACACCGCCACGCGTCTACGACCCCAAAGGCGGCCGACCGCCCAAGCACGGTGGCGAGTTCATCTGCGGCGATACCAGCACCTGGGGCGCCGAGCAGACCGCGACAACCACGGACACCCGGCTCCACGGGAAGGCGACCGCTCAAGCGTGGGATCGGCTGCACCCGCGACTCGCCCGCCGGGCGACCTGGATCGACTACGACGGCCCGCCGGTGCCCGGTGCAGTGGGAGGCGCGGAGGCTGGAGCCGGCCGAACTCCAGCGACTGGTCCTCGCCGCCGTCGCTCCGTACGTCGACCGCGACGTCCTCGCCCGGCAGGTCGCCCGCGAGGAAGAGCAACACCGCGCCCTGGCCGCCTTCCTGGACGGCTGGGACGCGGCGAGCGGGGAGCACGCACGGACGTGGCGCTGTGCGGGGTGCCGCAGGCTCAGGCGAGCGCCAGTGCAAGGTGAAGCGACACGAGCGCGGTGGAGGCCCGGATCACCGGTGACCGGCGGACCGGTGCGCCCCAGCTGAGGACTGCCTGCCATAGCGCAGTACGATCTGACACTTCGTGTCGGAATCCCACGGCCGATGTCGGCTGAATGTCGGATACGACATGGAGATGAGACTTTCAGAGAAGTCGCCCTCGTCCAGCGGCCGGTGTCACGGTCACGGGATGTCGAGCAGGACCTTCCCGACGACACCCTGTTCGAGTGCGGCATGGGCGTCAGCGATGTGCTCAAGGGCGTAGCGGTGCAGCGGCAGTCCGGCTTCCTCGCCCACGCGCAGTGCCCCCGCGTTGACGGCCGCAGCGACGTCGGTGAGCGCTTGCCGCTTCGCCGCAGGCGGCACGGTGTAGACGTAGACGCCCTGCCAGCGCAGGTTCGCCGGCAGTGAGGTGAGCACCGGGACGGACAGCCGCTCGCTCTCGCCGCCCGAGTAGTAGGCCACCACGGCCCCTTGGGCGGCCACCGCCGTGTCGAGAGCGGCGTTGGCGCCCGGCGCGACCTCCACGACGATGTCGACGCCCTTGGGGGCGAAATCCAGGATCTCCGCGACCGCGTCCTGCGTGCGGTAGTCGACCGTCCGGTGGGCACCGGCCGCGCGAGCCAGCGCGGCCTTGGCCGGGCTGCTGACCGTGGTCACGACACGCGCTCCGGCCCAACGGGCCAGTTGGACGGCCGCGTTGCCGACGGCGCCGGCTCCGCCCGCCACCAGCACGGTGGCACCCCGCAGAGAACCGGGCGCGATACGACCCGGCCCGCCGTCATGCACCGTCAGCGCGCGATGGGCGGTCAGGGCCGGGACGCCCAGGGCCGCGCCGAGTTCGAACGGAGCGTGGTCGGGCAGGGCAACAGCGTGCCGGTCGGGGACCAGCGTGTACTGCTGTGCCGTCCCCCAGGGCCGCTCCCACGCGGCCTCCCAGATCCACACCCGCTGTCCGATCCGTGCCGGATCGACCTGCGAACCAACGGCATCGATCACCCCGGCGCCGTCCTGGTGGGGCACCTGCTCATCCATGCCCTGCGGCAGTGCACGTCTGCGGCTGCGCCAGTCCGTCGGGTTGACGCCCGAGATGTGCACCCGGACCCGTACCTCGCCCGAGCCGGGCTCGGGCACCGGACGCTCGACGAGCTGGAAAACCTCGGGTCCGCCGGCAGCCGTCCGGACGACGCACTTCATCTCTCACCCTTCATTCGCTCGCCCCCGGGGAACAGTCGGCCGACACCAGGGAGGATGCCAGTCCGTAGGGGACACCCTCCGAACCCCCTTATGGAGTGAGATATTCCGGGAGTCCCGTGCACTCTGCTGGGTCCTGGCACCGCCGGGTCGTGCAGTGCCCCGTCCGCGGAGGTGCATGGACCGGGTGGTGGTGGGCAGCTCTCCGATTCCGGCGCGGCTAGGGTCGGCGACGTGGTCCAGTGCTCTTCACACGTCAAGCTGAGGAAATGACACGTGCCTGAGACAGCAGCCCAGTGACACGTCCTGAGACGAGGAGAAGAACTCCAGGTCACAGAGTCACCGCCTGACAGCGAGGCGGAGAACCTACAGCCGTCTTCCTCCGCGTTCACACCAGAGCCGAAGGCTGGGATCCCGACCGAGCAGGCTCCGGCCGCCGTGCGGCCGGAGCGCCCGCCGACCGGATCAGCCGGGCCTTCCCCCTCCTGCGCGCGCCTCGTACGTCTCGCCGGGCGGACCCAACGTCGGTTGTGGACAGGGTTACGAAGCCTTCTGTCGCAGACGGTTCCGCTCGCCACGGCGCCTTGCCGCCACGCGGTCAAGGAACCCCACGGTGTCGTGGCGTCGATGGCACGTGGGTGCGCACTCGGCGGCCATGCCAGGTGGGTTGCCCGTCACCTGGGCGATCTCCGGCAGACCGGGTGGGTGAGGTGCTCGATGAGCAGGTCGTGGTCCGTCCAGCGCACCTTGGCGAATGGGAGGCGGAAGCCGTGGGTGTCGGCGTGCTTCGTGAAGCCCGCCATGTCCAGCCACTCAGCTCCGGAGCGGAAGATCAGCAACCGGAGCAGCAGGGCACTTCCGAGCCTCGCCGTCTCCCGTCATGCTTCCTCGAACCAGCTGTGCTCCCGGGCGAAAGCCGTTTCCGCTGGCGTCAGTCCGTGGTGCCGGCAGGGTGACTCCTCTCCGTATTCGATAGCGGCTCGGAGCCTGCATACCCTCGAGTGGAGCTGAAGCTCAGACAGTGTCGCTGTTGGGGTGGATGGTGAAGACCTGGTCCAGGCCGATCATGGTGAGGATGCGCAGGGTGTGGGCGGGCACGGCGGTAAGAGTCATGTCGGCGCCGGCCGCTTGGGCACGCTGACGGGCGGCCAGGAGGGCGGTGATGCCGGTGGAGTCGCAGAACTCCAGGCCGGACAAGTCGATGACCAGGTTCTGTCCCGGGCTCAGGACGAGGCGTTCGGTCTGTTGGCGCAGGGTGGTGGCCTGCGCGTAGTCGAGTTCACCGGCCACCCGCAGCACGGGTCCGGTGGTGGCGTTGCGGTGCGTGATGCTCAGCGGGCTCATCGGGATTGATTCGTTCCGGGCGTGAGGTCGGGCGGGTTGCGGGGACGCCGAGCGCGAGCAGGGCGGTGTCGTCGTCCAGGCCGTTGCCGAAGCTTTCCAGCAGCCCGGTCAGGGCGGTGACCATTTCATGGGGGGTGGCGGGTGCGAGGTCGCCGGCGAAGGCGCGCAGGGCGTCGTCGCCGAAGAGGTTCTCGCGTGTGGGGCCGGTGCGGGCCTCGGTGAGGCCGTCGGTGTAGAGCAGAAGTGTGTCGCCGGCGGCGAGGGTGATCTGTGCGGTGCTGAACGGGGCGGCGGGCAGGACGCCGACGAGGAGTCCTCCCGGGGTGGCCAGGTAGCGGGCGTTGCCGTCGGCCGGTATGACCAGCGCCGGGGGGTGGCCGCCGGAGGCGACGCGCACGATGGTGTGGCTGTGGTCGGCGCCCGGCTCGATGGTGCCGAAGATGACGGTGCAGTAGCGGGGGTCGCCGCCGGCGGCGTAACGCTCGTGCAGGACGGAGTTGAGGGTGGTCAGGGCTGCGGCCGGCTCGGGGTTGTGGAGGGCCGCGGCGCGCAGGGTGTAGCGGGTCAGGGAGGTGAGGGAGGCTGCTTGGGGGCCTTTGCCGCACACGTCGCCGAGGAAGAACGCCCACCGGCCCCCGCCCAGGGAGAACAGGTCGTAGAAGTCGCCGCCCAGACGGTCGGGCGAGGCGGTGTGGTAGTAGGCGGCCGCCTCCAGTCCCGGCACGGCGGGCAGCGAGGTCGGTACGAGGGACTGCTGGAGCACGGCGAGCGCGTCAGCCAGTCGTTCCCGGTCGGCCTCGGCCTGGCGCCGGGCCTCTTCCGCCTCCGCACGAGCCCGCTCGGCCTCTCCACGGGCCCGCTCGGCCTCCGCACGAGCCCGCTCGGCCTCTTGGCGGCGGCGCAGGAGTTCCTGCTCATAGGCGCGCCGGTCGGAGGCGTCGAAGACAGTGGTGCGGATCAGCAGCCGCTCACCCTCACTGCCGTTCTTGACCACGGAGGAGACCAGCACCGGAAGCCGACGCCCTTCGGCGGCCTTCATCTCCAGGGCGATACCGCGCAGCTCGCCTTGCATGTGCAGCAGTGGGGCGAAGTGTGTTTCGTAGTAGAGCTTCCCCCCGACGGTGAGGAGATCAGGGAAGCGGAGCCGGCCCATCACCGCCTCGCGCTTCAGGCCGAGCCAGTTCAGCAGCGTGGTGTTGATCTTGGCGATGGTGCCGTCCATCAGCATCGACAGATAGCCGCACGGCGCGGCCTCGTACAGGTCCTCGGCGCTGTCCTCCAGCAGCGCGGTGAACACCGCGTCCGTGCCTTGCGCGTCCCCGATCTCCGCCGGGTCCGGCTCCTCGCCGGTGCGGCACGTCACCGCTGGGCGGCCAGAAAGTCGAGGATCGCTTCGTTGGTGGCCTCGGGTGCACTCAGCTGCGGGCAGTGCCCGGTCGCGTCGAGGGTGACCAGGCGGGAGGAGGGGATCGCGGCGTGCACGTACGCGCCGACCTCGCGGGGCGCGATCACATCCTGGGCGCATTCCAGCACCAGGGTCGGTATCTTCACGCTTTTCAGGTCCTCGCGGGTGTCGGACAGGAACGTGGTGCGGGCGAAGACGCGGGCGATGTCCGGGTCGGTGGCGCAGAAGCTGTTGGTCAGTTCCTGTCCCAGTTCCGGCCGCTCCGGATTCCCCATGATCACCGGAGCCATCGCAGAGGACCAGCCCAGGTAGTTCGACTCCAGCGACGCCAGCAGCTCATCGATGTCATCGGAGGTGAAGCCGCCCCGGTAGCCGTCGTCGTCGATGTAGCGGGGCGAGGGAGCCACCATCACCAGCGCCCCGATCCGCTCCGGCGCCATCCGCGTGGCCAGCACCCCCACCATGGCGCTGACGGAATGCCCGACGAACACCGCCCCCTCCAGGTCCAGCGCCTCACAGACCTCCACCACGTCCTGGGCATAGCCCTGGAGTGAGGAGTACCGCTCGTGGCTCCAGGCGGACAGGTCCGAACCGCCGGAGCCGACATAGTCGAACGCCACCACGCGATACCGCTTCGCCAGCGCCGGCACGGCCAGCCGCCACATGTTCTGATCACAGCCGAAGCCGTGTGCCAGCACCACCACCGGCCCATGGGCCAAGCCGGTGACCGACACGTTGTTCCTGCTGAGGATGTCCATACGGGCCATACTCGCACTGCCACGCAAGACACACGGCCTGCGGACGGGCCCACCGCCCGGTGGAGCCGGCGGAAAAAGCCGGCAGGGTAACGCGCCTTCCGCGATCCGGCGTGTACTGGCCGCCGTGGATAAGCGTGCCCATCGTGGGTACCCGGAGGGATCAGATCCGCACGCGACAGGAGACACGACAATGGCTTCCGAGGCAACCCCTCACTACACCGTCCCGGGCCTCACGGTGCAGGACGCCGGCACGGTCGTAGAGCTGCTCCAGCAGCGTCTGCACTCCCTCAACGATCTCCATCTCACGCTCAAGCACGTCCACTGGAATGTCGTGGGCCCGCATTTCATCGCCGTGCACGAAATGCTCGACCCGCAGGTCGACCGGATTCGCGACATGGCCGACGATGTCGCCGAGCGCCTCGCGGCCCTGGGCGGCGTCGCCCACGGCACTCCCGGCTCGCTGGTCGAAGAGCGCACCTGGGAGGACTACAGCGTGGGCCGCGCCGACGCCATCGCCCACCTCGGTGCGCTCGACCTCGTCTACAACGGCGTGCTTCAGGACCTGCGCGCTGCGATCAAGACGGTGGGTGACATCGACCCGGCCACCGAGGACCTGCTCATTGAGCAACTCCGTGACCTGGAAAAGTTCCAGTGGTTCGTACGGGCGCACCTGGAGACCGCAGGCGGCACCCTCACCACGGCCCACGCCACCACTGAGACGGAAGCCGCCCAGCAGGCCATCGACCAGTGACCTCAGGGCTGCGTGGACGTTGACGGCCGGATCAAATCGTCATAGCCATCACCCGAGCACCACTCCACGCGAGGTCGCGAGGACCGCGCCTGCCTGCGCCGTCGCGGGACCCGCTGCACCATCCCGAACACGGCCGGGCAGGCGCGCAACCGGAAGAAGCAGGGTTCCTCCGGTGGTCGGTCACCGAAATTCGATCCGATGGGTTACGGAGCGCGCACGCGGTCGAGTGCGGCATCAACCGCCTCAGAAACATCGTGCCGTGGCGACGAGATACGACAAGCTCGCGGTCCGCTGTGAGGCAACTGTGCTTGTCGCGGCCGTCAACGAGTGGCTGCGGTCCGCATGCGCCTACGGGTTCGCGGAACACCTGAGAGCGAGCGAAGCAGTGCGTTACCTGCCGACGGAGCCGTCAGCCTGCTCACGGAGGATGTCGGCGTGGCCCGCATGGCGAGCCGTCTCTTCGATCATGTGCACCAGGACCCACCGCATCGATCGCACCGTGCCCGCTTTGCCTGCCGCCCGAGCACAGGGATGGCTCAAGTCGGCACAGCGCTCGATGATCTCGTTGGACCGTTCGATGGCACTGCGATAGGCGGCGAGGAGACTATCCGTGCTGTCCCCCGCGGAAAGGTCCATGCCGAAGTCCGGATGCTCGTCGTCGGCGCCCTCGAAGGCCCAGGCGAACCAGTAAAGCTCTGCCGCCGTCAGATGCTTGACCAGGCCGAGAACACTGGTGCCAGAGGGCACTCCGGGCGTTCGTCCCTGCCCGTCGTCAAGGCCCTGTGCCTTTCCGGCCACTGCTTCGCGGACGTAGTTCAGGAACGCGAGCAATGTCGACTTCTCGTCGGACTCGCTGTCAGGAGGGCCTATGCCGCGGCGTTGTCGCGTCTCTGTCACCGGGGCACACTAGCTTGATCCACTTTCGAAACGCACCCTACCGCCCAGGACTGTTTCTCCGTATCCGGTGACGGCCGCCTCGGTCTGCGCCTCCGGGAGAGCGGGGAGGCCACGTCGAAGCTCCCCCCACGGAGGGCGATCCGCACTGCGGCAAGCTCCATACGACCGCCGTGCCACAGGCCGTGAGCTCTGCGACCAGCTTGCGTTCAAGCTGGTCGCAGAGCTCACGGCCTGTGGCAGCCTGCGGACGTCCCGACGGTCTGCCGCCTCGCGGGCCCGTTGTCAGAACCTGCCGCCCGTCATGCGGGTGAGGGGGCCGCCATGCGGCCTGGCCGTCTGCCGGCCCAGGGCGAAGGCGCCGCCCGCCAGGCCGACGACTCCAGCCGCGGCGCCCGCCGCTATGGCCTTCCGGTGCTTGATGACGGTCCAGGCTGTGGTCGCCGAGGACACCGCCTTGCTCGCCGTGGAGAGGACCGCCTGCTGTCCGCTTTCCCAGCCGGCGGCAGCCGCGTGGCCGATGTGTTTCGTGGCGTCGCCCGCGGACCGCACACCGGTGTCGGCGGACTTCTCGGCGGCTCGCACCGACGTCCTGGCCTTCGAGGCCGCGACCGCGGAGTCCGTCTTCGCCCGGCTCCCGGCGGCCTTGGCCGTCTTCGGGGCGGGGGCGCCGGCGCGCTCGGCCGCCTGCCGTCCCTTGGAGGTGGCGGACTTGGCGCTCTCGTTCGGCTTTCCCGAAGTGCCGTTCGCGTTCTGGTTTGCTTCGCTCTCTGCAGTCATGATGTTCGTGTTGCCTCTCAATGCTGCCTGAAACACCGTGCTCGGGTCAGTGGGAGTCGCGGGGCAACAGCGAGCCGAGCGGCCCGAGATCCAGATTGAGGTCGTCCATGGTCAGGCCGTAGCGCTCGCAGAGTTCGGTCATGCGGTCCTGGAGGATCATCAGTGTCATGCCGATGCGTTCCTCCTGGTCCTCCCGGAGGTCGCCTTGATCGACCCGGTGCAACGCAGTGCGTTCCATCAGCTGTCGCAACAGTTCGACGATGGTGAGGACCAGCTTGATCAGGTCCCGTTCCACGGTGTCCGAGTGCGTTTCGAGGCGTCGGGCGACGCCGCCGCGGGGCGTGGGCTCGTCAGGTCCCATCGGCACGAGATCGAACGCGCACGCCGCTGCCCGTGCGACCTCCTGGAAGTCGCCGTCGCGGGTTGTGTCAGGCATGGTGAGGCTCCTTGCACGCTCTCAAGCCAGGATCGGTGTGGCTCACCACGGTGCCGGTCCGTCGGGTGTGATCGAGCGGATGACCGCCCGCAGGTTGATGTGCACGAGATCCACGTCGGCGACGGAGAGCACAAGGTCCCCGGTCAGGACCGCCCCGCCGGTCAGCAGCCGGTCGAGCAGGTCGACAAGGGCGACCTGCCGGCCCGCGAGGGACTCGATGGAGTCCTCGGTGCCGCCCGGCGGCCTCCGGCTCCGGTCCTCGGCGAATCCGACGGTCGGCAGCGCCTCGTTCAGTTCGCTGTTCACCGCCCCCCGCTCTCCTGGCCGGCGCCTGCCGTCGGAGGTCCGGCGAACGAGTACGGCGCCCACGGTCCGGTGATCTCGACGCGTACACCGGGAACGTCGTCGGCGATTCCCGCCAGCGCCGTACGGAACTCGGCGACGCGTGCCGCCTCCACCAGATAGGCGTCGTTGGCGATGTTCTCGCCAGTGCCCGGCGCGAGATCCCGCTGCTGTGGGCGGTGTGCCAGCCGGGCGCGGACGATGGCTCCCACCCGGGCGTGTGCGTCGGCGGCGACCGCCCCGGCCGCCTGGTAGGCGTCACGGTGGTGACGTCGCTGGGCGCGGCGCTGTTGCAGATACGCCCGCCCTGGGCCGGACGCCACAGGCTCGCTCACCGCTGTGCCGGTCGTGGCGGCCTCCTGCGGATCGGCGTAGACCTTGACGCCCAGCTCGACATGTCCGTCGAGCCGGATGAGCAAGGCCGCCAGTTCCGCGGCCCGTTCACGGAGCATGTCCGCCACCCGCTCGTCGTCCAGATACACCGTGGCCAGCCGCATGGGCAGAACGGTCGTGGTCCCGTAGAGGGCCTCGACCACGGCGTGGTGGGTGCGGGCCAGCACTTCGAGCCGCTCGATGTCCTCCATCTGTGCCCTGAGACCGTCCATGTCGAAGGCGTCGTGAGGCACCGACGACACCAGGGCCACGAGATCGCCGGCGCACACCGTCCGCAGCGAACCGCCATGCAGCCCGGCCCGGTCGGACAGGGTGGACAGGGCGGATTCCCGCACCGCTTCCGTACGGCCGACCGCGTAGACATAGCTCATCGACGGGGCGACGGGGGGCATGTCGGCGCCGCTCACAGCTCCTCCTTGTCTTTCGCTGCCCGCAACTCGGCCAGCTCGGCGCGCAGTTGCGCGTTCTCCAGTGCCAGTGGGTCGACGTCCCTGTCGTCCGGCGACGCGTCGTGGGCCGCGTGTGAGCCGTGGGATCCCTTCACCTGGTGTGCGGGCCGGGCACGCGAGGAGAGCGAGGGGTCGTGCTCCCACCAGTCGATGCCCATTTCCTTGGCCCGGTCCACGGACGCGACCAGCAGCCTCAGCTTGATGGTCAGCAGCTCGATGTCGAGGAGATTGATCTGGATGTCGCCCGCGATGACGATGCCCTTGTCCAGGACACGCTCAAGGATGTCGGCGAGGTTGGCGGATTGTCCTTGCTGGCCGTACGGAGACACCCCGGAGGCGGCCCCCATACGGCCGGCCAGTGAATCGGACACGTGGAATCAGCCCTGTCTGTGGTGCGGCGGAGTGTGTCAGCGACGGCCCGAGGCGGTACGGCGCCGGGACCGTGGGGCCGGCTCGTCTTCCTCCTCGTCCACGACCTCGTGCCCGTCCTCGGCGGGAGCAGGCTCCTCGTCAGCAGGATCGTCGTCGGGAGCATCCGCGTCGCGGTATTCGTCTCCTTCGTCGGAGAGGTCCTCGTCGTCGGCGTACTCCTCGTCGGCCTCGTCCTCGGGGACGCCTTCGTCCTCGTCCTCTGCGTCGAGGTCTTCGGCGTCGAGGTCTTCGGCGTCGCGCTCGGACTCTTCCAGGTCGGCTCCGTCCCGGACTTCGGGACTCTCCTCGCTCTCCTCGGTGTCCTCGTCCTCCTCTCGCGCACGGGCCTCTTCCTCCTCGACGGCCTCGTCGTGCTCCAGCACGACCTCTCCGTCGCGGATCTCACCACGCCAGCCGTCGGTGGCCTCGCCGCGCATCATGATGAACTTGCGGTAGAGCTTGAGGTCGAGACGGGCCCGGCGGCCCTGGGCGCGCCAGATGTTGCCGGTCTTCTCGAACAGGCCCTTGGGGAAGTATTCGAGAACCAGCAGGACGCGCGTCAGGTTGTCGGTGATGGCGTGGAAGGTCACCACACCCTTGACCGTGCCCTTGGCGCCCTCGGTGGTCCAGGTGATGCGCTCGTCCGGCACCTGCTCGGTGACGTTCGCCTTCCAGCTGCGGGTGGACTTGGCGACCTTCACCTTCCAGTTGCTGCTGGTGTCGTCGGCCTTCTCGACACTCACGACACCCTTGGCGAAGGTGCTGAACTCCTGGAACTGCGTCCACTGGTCGTACGCCTCACGCACCGGCACACCGACGTCGATGTCCTCGATGATGGTGACGCTCTTCGACTTGCCGCCGCCGCCCTTGCGTCCCTTGCCGAACAGACCCTTGACCTTGTCCTTGATGGTGTCCTTCAGATGGGAGGTGCCGGCGGCCATGGCGGCCTGGGCGGGGGACTTGCCCTCACTGAGCGCCTGACCGCCCTTGGCCAGACTCTTCACGCCCCCGCCGGGACCGTTCGTGGGATCGGCCAGCTTGCCGACGCCTTCGCCGAGGCGGTGCCCGAGGCTGGTGACGGCGTGCTGGGCACGCGCCTTGAGGTAATTCTGAAGCTCTTCCTTCAGACGGTCGGTGGCCGGGTTCTTCGCCACCTCGTCCTTGAACTTGGTCAGAGTCGACTCAGCCATTGCTGCCACCCCGCTCCTTGCGGCCGGCCGCCGAAGCGGTCTTGCGCGCCCCCGAGGTCGCCTTCCGCGTGGCGGACGAGGTCTTCTTTCGCGGCTCGCCGGTGTGGTTCGAGGCGGTCCTGCGAGCCCCGGACGCGGCCTTGGCCGCAGGCTCGGCGGTCCGCTTGGCGGCCCTACGCCTCGGCGCCGACTTCTCGTCGTGCTCGTCGTGCTCGTCGCCGGAGTTGCCGGCGTCATCGTTACGGAAGTCCTGGTCGGCCTCGTCCAAGTCCTCGTCGTCCTCGGCGCGGCCGGCCCTGCCATCGAGGTCCAGCGTCCGCTGATGCAAGGAGTCGGCCAGGCCGGACGCCCTCTGCGTCAGCGCGTTGGTGGCGGCGGACTTCGTAGCGTCCACCAGTTCCTTGCGGACCTGGTCGTTGAGGGAGCCCAGAACAGGCGAGTTGGCCACCAGTTTACCGAGCTGCTTCGGATCGAAGCTCAGCTTCTTGCCGGCCAGGAACATTCCGAGGCCGATGGCCATTTTTGCCTTCTTCGTGCGTCCCAGCAGGTATCCGCCCGCCAGAGCGACGGCTATCTTGACATTCCCTGTCATCTCTCGTCACCTCATTCTCTCCGTATCAGGTATCGGCCCTCAGGCGTCGCTGGTGCGCCTCGATCTCGTCGAGCCTGTCCAGCAGCGCGTCCTCACGCCGATCGAATTCTTCTTCGGTAATTCCGCCGCTCAGCAGCTCCTTCTCCAGGTCGGCCAGTTCCTTGCGCACCGGATCGGGGTCGTAATACTCCCTTTCCGCCGCGAGCACCGCCTGGTCGAGAACCCAGATGGCGCCTCGCACAGGCGCGAGGGGAAGGGTGAGAATGTGCGTGAAGAGGCCCATGGGGATCCCCCCGTCAGCGAAAGTCAGACGAAACTGTAAGGAGGCAACGGCCCACTCAGGGTGAACTCGTAGTCGTCACCCCGGCGTTCCGCCTCTTCGTGCACAGCCTGTGAGAACACCGCGGCCCCGTCACGCTTCACCAAGAAGGAGACGTTCAGGAAATGGGCCTTGGCGGGATCGGCCTCGGAGCTGCGTTCCGCCGACGGAGCCAGCACGCCGAGGATGTCGCCCGCCACCGCGCTCTGACGGATCTGGATCTCCTGCGAAACACGCTCGCCGAGCATCATCTTCTCGTCCTGTGCCCCAGGGTTCTGCCGTGTGTACTCGCTCAGCCGGCGCACTTCGTCGGATGCGGCGAGTATTTCCCGCAGCAGGCTCTCCTCCGCCCGCGCGACCTTCAGGTTGTACTCCAGGCACCCGTCGAGCTCCGCGAGACGTGTCATATAGCTGTCCCGTTCCGCTTCCAGCGCAGTGAGAACCTGATCGTCGTCGGGGCCGACGAGCCCGAACCTCATCGGCAGCGCGGCGCCGTCGGCCATCAGCCGCTCCAGCACGCTCTGGTGCGCGACGAGATCACGGCGCTTGGCGCGCAGGCCCGGCGGAGTGTCGCTGACAACGGCGCCCAGCGTCTCCGTCTTGACGGCGCGCAGGACGGACGGCGGGTCACCGATGCCGCTGAGTCCCTCCAACCGCAGGGGATGGTCGGCCGAGGTGATGGCGTAGATGTATGTGGGCATCGGCTATTCCTCCCTGCGCTGAGCGGTACGGCGGCTGCTGCTGGACGAAGCGGTCTTGCGCGCCGGCCGCTTCTCCCGCTCCTTGTCGTCGTCGGAGCCGGAGTCGCCACGACTGCCCTGGAATGAATCGCTGATGGCTTCCACCGCGCCCGTCAGCGCTCCTTTCGACTTGCCTTTGGCTCCGCTCTCGACCGTGTCCCCGACGATGTCGGTCAGCTGCGTCGGGGCCTTGCGGCCCGATTCGAGGTCCAGCCGGTTGCACGCCTCGGCGAATCGCAGATACGTGTCGACACTGGCGACCACGACACGCACATCGATCTTGAGGATCTCGATGCCCACGATCGAAACGCGAACGAAGGCATCGATGACGAGCCCCCTGTCGAGAATCAGCTCGAGAACATCGTAGAGATTTCCCGATCCGCTCCCACCGCTTGAGGCGTTGCTCTGTTGAACGAGACTCATCGTCGGCCTTCCTTCCAATGAGTTGTGTCACATGATCCGGTCCGATCACGGTGGTGGACGCGACTCAGCGGTCGACCTGCCCCCGTGAATACCGGCGAATTCGTTCGTAGCCCACGAGCCGGCCCTGATCGCCGAGCGAGACGCGGTAGGAAGCCATAACGCTTGTGGTGTCGGGGATCTTCTCGATCTCGACGACTTCCACATCCGCGGTCCACCCGTCGTCCGTAGCCTTCAGAGCGGACACGGAACCGGGCTCGCGCTGGAGAAGTTCGGCGAGTTGTCCGACTGCTTTGCGCATCGCCGTCGAGATATCGATACGCGTCTGCTTCTCCTCGCCGTCCTTGCTGTCGGTGGTCACCATGTTCCCGCCTGTCATACGTCGTCCGGACTTCCTCGCGGGCCGTCCGGTAAATTTCGCCGGCCACCGTTCGTGGTGTGACTGCGAGTGCCCCTCCGATCCGAACGTATGCGTGAGAGAAAGCACAGCGAATTCCGGCCGACCTCATCGACCGAAGCCCGTGGAGCCCGTTCTTTTGCTCAACGAAGCACGGAGAAAGGCGACTTCGCGAGGAACGCCCGTCACCGACTGCCCGGTAAATCTCCTCATCCGGCGAGCCGGATCGGTCCGGCCCCGAGGACCGCCCGTCCTCTGGACGAAATTCGGCGAGGAGAGCCCACGTCCGTCTGTGAGCCACGGCGACGGGTTCTGCGCCTGCTCTGCCGAGTCGCGCCGCGGACCGTGCCGTACGGTCGACCCTCATGAGCCTTCAACATCCTGCGAACCGTGGTGGCGACAGGCCCGGACGGTTCGCCCGCCTGGCGGAGTACGTCTCCAACTTCACCAGCTCACCGGCGTTCTTCGGCGTCTGCATGGTCCTCGTCGGCATCGTCATCGGCGCGCACCTCGCCAAGCTTGATGTGACCTGGCTGCTGCTCGCCGGCGAGTCGATGACCGCCGTGACGCTCCTGCTCCTGGCCCTGCTGAAGAACTCCGAGCGCCGCGCGGAGCACGCCATTCAGCTGAAACTGGACGCTATAGCCGCCGCGCTCCTCGAAACCCGGGAAGGCAGGCCGGGAACAGCCGTGCGCGATCTCCGGGAGGCGAAAAAGATCGAGGACGACACCTGATGACGTCCGCCGCCCGTCCGTTCCTCAGTCCCCGGCCTCCGGGTATCAGCCCCCAGTAGTCGGGCAGAACGGAGGGCGGCCCCGACAGAAACCGTCGGGGCCGCCCTGCGTATCGAGTCATCCAAGGCGAGTTCTCCGCATCACCATGAGCTGAGTGCATTGCAGAGAAGCCCGGCACGAGATACTGAGGATTCACACCCGCTCTCAAACCACAAAAAGTTGCATTCAATAGCGTCCTGAAATGATGAGTGCGTGATCGTCGTCCCTCCTCCGCGTCTGCGAAGAGTCCTGCTACTGGCGCTGCTCGATCGCCGCCGCCGGAGCGTTCTGCTCGTGGACGGGCTCGGCTCATGGTCGCCACTGACGAGGCGGGTTCAAATCCGGCAGCGTGTCGTGGAGTAGCCGCAGGTGCCGACCTGCGGACTGGAGGATCTCCATCGTGCCTTCTACGAAGAGAGTGCGGACGCCGCTGTTCGCGCGGCAGCGTGACCGGGTGCCCGCTCGGGGCGTTCAGGCGTGGGTGTCGTCGTCGCCCAGGTTGCCGCCGAGTTCGCGGGAGGCTTCGGCCTGTGCGAGGAGTTCCTGGGCCTTGGCTGTCACGCCTTCGATGGCGTCGGCGCCCGCGACGAAGCGCTGCGGGGGCTTGCTCTGCCCTGCGATGGTGAGCAGGGCGCGGGCGAGCTTGGCGGGGTCGCCGGTCTGCCGGCCGTTCATGCTCTTCCAGGCCGCGACGGTGGCCGTGGTGCGCTCCGCGTAGTCGTCGATGGTCGGCTCGGGCCAGATGGTGGAGTCGTCCACGAGGAGCTCGGTGCGGAAGAAGCCGGGCTCCACGACCGTGGTGTGGATGTTGTAGGGCTCGACGTCGTAGCGCAGGGATTCCATCCAGCCCTCGACGCCGAACTTGGAGGCTAGGTAGGCGACGCAGAACTCCTGGCCGATCAGACCGGCGGAGGAGGAAAGCGTGATGATGTGGCCGACGCGCTGCTTGCGCAGTGTGGGCAGGGCGGCGCGGGTGACGTTCATCGGGCCGAAGAGGTTGGTCTCGATCTGCCAGCGCATCCGCGCGGGCGTGATCTCCTCGAGGTAGCCGGCTTGGCGTGCTGCAGGTTCGCCTCTCGAAGGTCGGCTCCCTCCAAACTCCAACGCCTCGAATACCGCGCCGGCGCCCCCTCCACATCTGGCACACCGTGCTCGAACGCCTCGACGCCGACGGGCAGAAGCGCCTGGCAACACACGCCATTCCCGCTGTCGTCCTCGCCGGAGACGAGGTCGACTGCTCCGTTGACCCACCGAAACCGCCGCCCGCGCCCGGGTGCCCTCCGGGGTACGGGTGCTTGCAGAACTCCGCGTCGACGATGTGCCCAACCACCGTGTCCTGCAACGCAAGGGCATCAGTGAGCCTTTTTCAGCGTGGCCACCGATCGGGTGTCGGTGGCGGGGTGAGGGTGAGTCCGCAACGGACAAGTCCCCGGCGCCATTGAGCTGTCCGGAAGAACGCGTAGGCTGTTCAGCCACTACGGCAGCGTGCCGGGCAAGCGTCTACCCGGCCGACCACGGCGCCGGATCCTTGCGGGTCGCCGGTCTCCCCGGCGGCTTCCACTGCGGCCTTCAACGGGCGGCCAGTTCCGTGAAGCCGACAGGTCCGGGCCAGGTGCCGGGCGGCTGGTGTCGCGTACCAGCGGGTGCAGCAGCGTGACCGGCAACCAGTTCAGCCCGGCCGGAGTGCCAGGTCAACTCGACACTTCCTCCCGTCGGCGGTCGTGGCCCGCAGTGGCGGGGAGAGCGTTGTCGATGAGGACGGCGGCGATGGCGGCGGCGGCGGGGAAGGCATCGGCATTGAGTACCCGGGTGCGGGCCGCGGCGCCATCGATGAGCAGCGCGAGCTGCTCGCCGAGCTGCTCGGGGTCGGCGGCGCCGGCTTCGCGGGCGGTGTCGGCGAGCCGCGCGGCGACGGCCTTCTTGTAGTCGCTCGCGTACCGGGACGCGGGGTGCTGGGGGTCGTGGAGTTCGACGGCAGCGCCGATGTAGGGGCACAGGGGGGTGGTGGGGGGGATGTCGAAGGCGGCGAGGAGCCGTTCGCGGGGGGTGAGGTCGGTGCGGTCGAACACGCCCGACAGAACGGAAGGGTCGAACCGGCGTAGGTACTCGGCGACGAGTTCGTCCTTGCCGGCGAAGTGCTGGTAGGCCGTGCGCTTGGACACCTCGGCGGCCGCGCAGAGCTCGTTCATGCCGGTGCGGTTGATGCCCTGCTCGCGGAACAGCTGCTGGGCCGCGCCGAGGATGCGTTCGCGGGCGCCCCGGCCGCGGCGGCGGCCCGTGGGGCCCTTCTCCAACTCCGTCATGGCTTCATCGTACCGCAGCTAGGTAACGACCGGTGTACATAGTTTGCGTACGGGCCGCACGCCCCGTACCGTAAGCACACAGGGCGGTGTACTTAACGCGCCGCCCCAGGTACATACGGCACCACCGACTCAAGGGAATGACGATGGGAAAGCTCGACGGCAAGGTCGCGGTCATCACCGGCGGCACCACCGGCATGGCGCTGGCCGGCGCGAAGCTGTTCGTCAACGAGGGCGCGCACGTCTTCATCACCGGCCGCCGCCGGGACGCCCTGGACGAGGCCGTGAAGCAGATCGGCCGCAACGTCACCGGCGTCCAGGGCGACGCCGCCGACCTGGACGATCTGGACCGCCTGTACGACACCGTCAAGCGGGAGAAGGGAAGCCTCGACGTGCTGTGGGCCAGCGCCGGAGGGGGCGAGCCCGCTCCGCTCGGCGAGATCACCGAGGCCCAGTTCGACACCTGGTTCGGGCTCAACGCCCGCGGCACCCTGTTCACCGTCCAGAAGGCCCTTCCGCTCTTCAACGACGGCGGCTCCATCCTCATGACCGGCTCCAACGCCTCCCTCGGCGCCTTCCCCGGCTGGAGCGTCTACGCCGGCAGCAAGGCCGTCCAGCAGGCATGGGCCCGCGTCTGGCTCAACGAGCTCAAGGACCGCCGCATCCGCGTCAACGTCCTGACCCCCGGCCAGGTCGCCACCGCCAAGCAGGAAGAGCTCTTCGACGAGGCCACCAAGCGCCAGTTCGAGTCCCTCATCCCCCGCGGCCAGATGGGCCGCCCCGACGAAATCGCCACCGCCGCCCTCTTCCTCGCCTCCGACGACTCCAGCTACGTCAACGGCATGGAACTCGTCGCCGACGGTGGCACCACCGCCATCTGAACCGAACCACACACCACCAGGGCAGGACATCTCATGAGCAGCATCAGCATCATCGGCACCGGCAACATGGCCCGCACCATCGGCGCACGGGCGATAACGGGCGGCAACACCGTCGAGGTCATGGGCCGCGATCAGCCCAAGGCCACCGACCTGGCCCGGGATCTCGGCGGCGGCACCACGACAGGCGAGTGGGGCACCGCCCCGGCCGGGGACATCGTCATCGTGGCCCTGCTGTACGACGGCGTCGTGCCGACCATCGCCCAGTACGGCGACGCTCTCGCAGGCAAGGTCATCGTCGACATCAGCAACCCCTTCAACTCCACCTTCGACGGGCTGGCCCACCGCGAGGAGACCTCGATCGCGCAGGAAGTCGCCAAGGCGGTACCTGCTGGCGCCAGCGTGGTGAAGGCGTTCAACACCGTCTTCCGCCACGTTCTGGAGAAGGGCCGACCCGACGTCTTCCTGGCCGGCGATGACGCGCAGGCCAAGGCGAGTGTGGGGGCGTTCATCGAGAGCCTCGGGATGCGCCCGCTGGACGTCGGCGGCCTGAGGATGGCGCACTGGCTGGAGGGAGCGGGCGTGGTCACGGTGGGCCTCGCCAACCATGGGGTGGGGAACCTGGACTTCGCGCTCGGCATCACCGAGCTTCCCGTCTGACCAGACGGTTGACGGAACACCGAAGGGGCTCGCCATGAAGCTTGGTTTCACACTTCCCATAATCGGGCCCGCCATCAGTAGCGCAGCCGGCCTGGGCACGTTCTGCCGCGGGATCGAGGATCTTGGCTACGACACGTTGTGGGTCGGCGATCGCCTGGTCCAGCCGGTCGATATGCACAGCGTCTATCCGGGCAAAGAGCAGCCGTACCCGCCGCAGATGAAGCGTTACCTCGACCCGGTGCTGCTGTGGACCGTCGCCGCGACGGCGACCAGCCGGGTGCGGCTGAATGCCAGCACGCTCAGCACCTTCTACTGGGAGCCACCGCACCTGGCCCGGATGCTGACCACACTCGACGTGCTCAGCGACGGCCGTCTCGAAGTCGGCGTGGGACTCGGGTGGATGAAGGACGAGCACGACATCTCCCGCAGCGCGGACTGGCACCGGCGCGGGCGGATGCTCGATGACTTGCTGGCGTTCCTGCACGAGTGGTGGACGACCAACCCGGTTTCCTGGGACAGCGAGTTCTTCTCGCTGCCGCCGGTCCACGCCGACCTGCGACCGGTGCGAGCAGGGGGGCCGCCCATCTGGATCGGCGGCACCAGCGAGGCCGCGATGCGCCGGGTGGGCCGCAGCGCCACCGGCTGGCTCGGGATCGATTTCCTGCCGGACGAGGTCGCCGGCCGCTTGTGGTCGCTCGCGCGCCAGGCGGCGCAGGAGGCTGGCCGCGATCCCGACACACTGAAGAAGGCCATACGTATCAACCTCGAACCGGGCACGTCCGTTGATTCGCTGGCCGACAAGCTCAAGCGCTTGGCGGAATCCGGTGCGGACGAGGCGTTCGTGGACGCCTTCGCACCGTTCCCCGACCTTGACCAGATGCTTGACTTCGCCGGACAGGTGATCGCGCGCACCGGTCGGTTGTGACCACCCAAGAGCAGGACGACCAAGGACGTCCTCGCCTGGTTACCCGTCGGGAACGCGGCCGTCGGAGCCTTCCCTGTTGGGCTCGTCACGTCACTTCAGGAAGGTGAATGGGTACGCGCGGACATCGCGTGGCCTTTCGATTCGGGTCTCCCGACGGGTGCCCTCCGCGGGTGGGCCCCGGGCCCGTATTCGGTTAGGTGATCACTGAGCCTTCTCCACGAGGCCACTGATTGGACGAGACTGACCGCATCGACCGGAAGGCCGCAACGGACAGGGCTCCCGTGCCGTTGGAGGACGTGTTCGAAGTCCCAACCCATCGGCAGAGGAGCCCTGTTGGTCCTCTATCCCGCCGCACTCGACCTTCCGCATGCCCTGGTCGAGTGGGTCACGATGCTCATCGTCACCGCGAGGGTGACCGGCGGTGCAAACTCCCGCCGCATCAGCGCGCGCTCGTTGCCCTGGTGTACCTTCACCGCCACGACACCCTCCCGGATCGAGTCCGGCTTGGGGGTATCCGTCGGCACCGTCCACGCGTATGTGACCGCCGTGACCGATCTGCTCGCCGAACGGGCCCCGGGCCTGCTCAAGACTCTGCGCGAGCGTGATCCGGAGTTCGTCCTGCTGGACGGCACTCTCGCCGAGTGCGACCGCGTCGGCGACAGCCGGGCGGACTGCTCGGCCGAGCATCGCCGTCACGGCGTGAACGTGCAGGTCGTCACGGATCGCGCTGGTGAGGTGCTGTGGATCTCGCCCGCGCCGCCGGGCCGCACTCACGACCTGACAGCGGCCCGCAATCACTGCGTCATCCGGATCTGCGAACGCCAGGGCGTCCCGGTCCTCGCCGACCGCGCCTACCAGGGCGCCGGCCCCTGGGTGACCACCGGACTCAAACGCCCACGGGGCGGTGAACTGCCCCTCACCCAGCGCACCGTCAACCGGACCCTGGCCGCGGCGAGGGCACCGGTCGAACGCGGTATGGCACGGCTGAAATCCTGGCAGATCTTCCGCGGATCCCGCATCAGCCCCAACCGCAGGACCGTCATCGCCAAAGCTGTCCTCACCCTGGAGAGGCAACGCTGAAAACGGTCATCGTTGAAGTACAAGCCCAGGAATGCGGCAGCTGCGGATGCAGGCTCATCTGCCGACGCTGTCGCGGGCCGACATGATCGAGGGCCTCCGCGGGACACGCCCGTGCCGTCGGCCGGGGATGCTTACCTGTGCCCCGATTCACCCGGGCGCGCACCGCGCGTCGCCTCTCCGCCATCACCGTCCTCGCTCTGACTGCCTCCGTCGCTCTCGCCGCTCCGGCGTCGGCGCATGTGGAAGTCGAGGCGAAGGACGCCAGTGCCCTCGCGAAGAACGTCACTCTGGACTTCAACGACCCGCACAACGGCGCACAGCGCTGCGGGCGGGCTCCGACCGGCGCTGTTGATGCACACGGTCACCCGAGGTTCAGCGCCGGACACGGCTCCGGTCACCCGCCGGCGCCGTCATGCCGGCGGGCTTCGGCCGGTTCGGTGTCAGCCGTCGGATGATCATGGGTGTTACCAGCATCACGACCAGGAGCCGCAGGCTCTGCACGGTCGAGACCAGGGCGACATCCCCGTGGGAGGAGACCGCCGCGGCGAGGACCGCGTTGATCCCTCCGGGGGTGGTGGCCAGATAGGCGTCCATCAGTGGAGTGCCCGTCGCCCTGGCGAAGATCCACGCCATCCCGGCGCAGCCGAGGCATACGGCCGTCATCGCGGCGAGGATCGACGGCAGCAGTCCCCGTACGCGTCGGAGCGTGTCGCGGGTGAAGCGCACCCCGACGTCCATGCCCACGAGGACGAAGACGACGTCCTGAAGAATTCCGGTCGGCGCGAATGCCGGGATGACGCCGCTCATGGTGGCGACGAGTGCGATGAGCATGGGCCCGATCAACGCGGGCGTGGGAAGGCGCAGCCGACGCCCGGCCAGGACGCCGGCAACCGAAACGGCGGCGAGCGTCAGCAGACCGGTCAGCTGGTCCGGCCCCGCGACCAGATGGAACAGGCCATGGCCCGGCCAGGATCCCGGTCCGCCGCCGACCGGGCCCGATGACAAGCCGCCGGCCATCCAGTGGGCGAGCAGCGGCGCGGTCGTCGCGACGAGCCCCACGCGCAGATACTGGTTGAAGGCGACGAGCCGTACATCGGCCTTGAGTTCATCGGCGCAGGTCACGATCCCGGCTGAACCGCCCGGCATCATGCCGAGGACCGCGCTCGGCCGGCTGATCCGCCCTTTGCGCGCGAGGAACCACGCGATGGCCACACTGAGTCCGATCGTGGCGGCCGTGACCGCGGTGAGGGGCAGCGCGGACGGTGCCGCGGCCATCAGGGCGGAGGACGTCAGATGGCTGCCCATGAGCGCGCCGACCAGTGCCTGGGACGTCCGGTTCGCGGGTCCGGGAAGGCGGTCGCGGACCCGGCCCGACAGCGCGAGGACGGAGCCCACCAGCAGAGAGGCCAGGAGATACGGCGAGGGAACACCCAGGGCAGAGCCCACGGCGCCGGCCGCGTACCCGCCCGCGATGATCAGTGCCCAGCGCAGCTCGGGCACGGAACGCGGTCGTACGCCGGCCGGTTTCGGCGCGGGGGCCCGCGGGAGTTCCCGCGTATCTCCGTTTTCCCGCTCGTGCACGGACGTCGGAATCACTGTGCCGCCTTTCGCCGTGGGGTGACAGGTCTCGCGGGTGGCCCCGCGGGCGTCGCGGGTTTCCACGGTGCGGGGTCCGGCCTGTGCGGCAGCTGAGAGAAGCTGAGCGAATGCTGAGGCGCCCCTGAGAGCACACTGAGAGTGCGCGGGCCGACCAGCAGAAAGGGCCCTTGGCCTCGGTTTTCCCTACACTCGGGAAGGGGTGATCGGCCTTCCTGCTGGTGCCCGCCGATCGACGCACGAGGAGATCCGGGTGCGGGTACTGGTGGTCGAGGACGAACCGCACATCGCCGCCGCGGTCGAGCGCGGTCTGCGCGCCGAGGGTTTCGGTGTGGACGTTGCCGAGGACGGCGAAAAGGGACTGCTCCTCGCACGGCGCAACGAGTACGCGGTGATCGTGCTGGACCTCATGCTTCCCGGACGCAACGGCTATGACGTCTGCCGGACACTGCGCTCGTCCGATGTCATGACGCCCGTACTGATCCTGACGGCGAAGGACGGCGAGTACGACGAGGCCGACGCGCTCGACCTGGGCGCCGACGACTTTCTGAGCAAGCCCTTCTCGTTCGTGGTGCTGCTGGCCCGCGTCCGCGCGCTGCTCCGCCGCAGCGCCCCCCAGCGGCCCGCCGTGCTGACCGCCGGCGACCTGTGGCTCGATCCCGGTGCCCACCGCTGTGGCCGGGGCGAAAGCCTCCTCGAACTCACTCCGCGTGAGTTCGCCCTGCTGGAATATCTGCTGCAGCGCTCCGACACGGTCGTGAGCAAGACCGAACTCCTCACCGAGGTCTGGGACGCCTGGTTCGAGGGTGATCCGAACATCGTCGAGGTGTATGTCGGCTATCTGCGGCGCAAGATCGACGCTCCCTTCGGCCGCGCCGTCATCGAGACCGTGCGCGGCGTGGGCTACAGGCTGGACGGGAAGGGCGGCTGAATGCCTCGGCTCCGCCTCCGCCCGCATGGACCCGCCGTCCGGTGGCCCCTCGCCGGGTCACAACTGACGTTGCGTTCCCGGGTGACCCTGTGGGCCACCTCGATCGTCGCCGCGGCGACGATCCTGGCAGGCGTAGGTCTCCTCCTCGCGCTGCAGTACTCCACCAGGCGTGATCTGGACGCCATCGCCGTCCAGCGTGTTTCGTACGTCTCTTCCCTGGCCGAGCATGGCCGGTTGCGCGGCCTCATCCCCTCGACCGGTGGTGAGGCGGACGTGGTGCAGGTAGTGGATGCCTCAGGACGCGTGCTCGCGAGCTCCGACTCCGAAGTCCGGCCCGGAAGCCACAGTGGTTTCCCTCATCCGCTGCCCTCGGGGCTCCTCGACGGCCGTCCCATGACGCTGCACAACCTGGCGGGAATCGCCGACGGAGGCGATTTCCGCGTCAGAGCCCGGCCGGTCCGTGTGGACGGACACCCGGCCACGATCGTCGCGGCCGTCTCCCTGGCCCAGTCGGAGCGCACGCTCTCCAGCCTCGTCACCGCGCTCGCCATCGGCATTCCGGTGCTGGTCGCCCTGGTGGCCTGGACGATCTCCCGCACGGCCCGGCGCACCCTGCGCCCCGTCGATACGCTGCGCCGCCAGGCCACCGACATCAGCGCGACCGACCGGCACCGCCGTCTGGACCTGCCCGACTCCCAGGACGAGATCCACGCTCTGGCGGTCACCCTCAACGACATGCTCGCCAGGCTCGACGCGGCCTCCACCGCCCAGAGCCGCTTCGTCGCCGACGCCGCGCATGAACTGCGCAGCCCTCTCACCGCGATCCGCGCCCAACTGGAGGTGCTGGCGCGCTACCCCGATCCGGAGCGCGATCCCCTGGTGGCGGCCGCTCTGCTGGAGGACACCGAGCGGTTGCACGATCTCGTCGAGGATCTCCTGGCCCTGGCCAGAAGTGAGGATCCCGCCCCGCGCAGGCCGCACACCGTCGTCGACCTGGACGAGGTGGTCCTCGCCGAGGTCCGTCGGCAGCACGGCCTGACCGGAACCCGCGTCGACGCCCGCGGGGTCTCGGCCGGCCGCGTACGGGGAGACGCCGAGGCCCTGCGTCGCGTCGTACGCAACCTCCTCGACAATGCCCGCCGCCACGCGGCTCATCAGGTGCGGGTCGCCCTCACCGAACACGGCGGTACCGTCGAACTGACCGTCAGCGACGACGGAGCCGGTATCCCGCCCGAGGACCGCACCCGGATCTTCGAACGGTTCACGCGCCTTGACGAAGCCCGCTCCCGTGAGGCGGGCGGCTCGGGTCTCGGTCTCGCCATCGTCGCCACCGTCGTCAGCGCCCACGGTGGCACTGTCCGCGCCGATCAGGACCCGCCGGAGGAAGAGGGCGGTCTGGGCGGCGCCCGCCTGGTGATCCGGCTGCCGCCGGCGGGCCGGCCAGACTGACAGCGAACACACTCAACGGTGCGGGGCGATCACAGAGACAGTTCGTCGTCTGCGAGGTGGGCGTTGAGGTGCAGGTGGCGCGGCGGGTGCGGCAACGCGCGGGCATCGGTGGAGCGCAGCCCGTCGAGGGTGAGTTGGAGGTAGCGGCGCCACGCGTGCGGCTGCGTCGCCAGCAGGGGTGCCGCTGTCTGGTGGATGCCGGCGAGGAGCAGCACGATGTCGGTTCCGGTGATGTCGCCGCGAATGGCGCCTTGTTCACGTGCGCGGGCCGTGAGCGTCTCGGCCGCGTCGCAGAGGCGGCCGATCGCGTCCCGTACGCCGGAGTCCTCCAGTGACGGTTGTCCGATCACTTCGCAGAACGTGCGGTCGGCGACCAGCGCCTCGACGCCGCCGGTCATGAATGCGGTGAGCGCCGCTGTCGCGTCCTCTTCCTCGGCAAGGCGCTCCGCCGTGCCGATCAGCCGGTCGAGCATCTGAAGCATGATCGCCGCGATCAGTTCGTCCTTCGAGGCGAAGTGCCGGAACACGGTGCCTTTGGCCAATCCGGCCCGGTGGGCGATCTCCCCCATCGACGCCTCCGTGCCGAGCTCGGCGAACGTCGCGGTCGCGGCCTGGAGCAAGAGCTGCCGGTTGCGCACCATGTCGGCACGTCGGCCCGGCGCCGCTGTCTCTGTCATGTCGTACCTCCCCGCCGGTCGCGAGCCTACCCCAACATGACCGCACGGTCATATTTACTGTACGGTCAAAATGACCCGGCGGTCACTTTGTGGAAATCGACCGCGCTCCGCACATCCCCGGAAGGTAACGACATGAGCAACACCCTCGAAGGAAAGACCGTTCTGGTCACCGGCGCGTCCTCGGGCATCGGCCAGGCCACCGCTCTCGCCCTGTCGAAGGCAGGCGCCAAGGTGGCCGTCGGGGCTCGCCGGACCGACCGGCTCAAGGCCCTCGCCCAGGACGCCCCCGGCGAGGTACTGATCCTGGACCTCGATGTAACCGACCGTCAGTCGGTACAGGACGCGATCACGGCGACAGTCGACCGCTTCGGAGCCCTCGACGCCCTGGTGAACAACGCGGGCCTCATGCTCAGCGGCATGATCACGAACGCGGACACCACGGAGTGGACACGCATGGTCGAGACCAACCTGCTCGGGTCGATGTACACGGTCCATGCCGCCCTGGGGCACCTGCTCCGGAGCAAGGGCGCCGTGGTGCAGATCTCCTCGACCTCGGGGCGTACCGCTTCGGCCGGCGGTGGTGTGTACGCGGCGACCAAGTTCGGCATCACCGCGTTCTCCGAAGCCCTGCGGCAGGAGGTCACCACACAGGGCGTACGCGTCATCGTCGTCGAGCCCGGCTTCGTCGCGACGGAGCTGACCAGCCACATCACCGACCCGGCCATGCAGGCCGCGGCGAAGGGCATGGCCGAGTCCATGCGGACCCTTCGGTCCGAGGACATCGCCGGCGCCGTCCTGTACGCGCTCACCCAGCCCGAGCACGTCGCCGTCAACGAGATTCTGATCCGGCCCACCGACCAGGCCCGCTGAGCACGGCGTGCGGGCCCCGGTCCGGGGGCCCGCACGCCCGTCCCGAACACCGGACCTCTCGCGCTCCGGGGTCGTACCTCCGCGGCGCGCGGCCAACCACGTGTTCATGCGCAGCTGTCGGGGACGTGGTCGCCCGTCTTCCGCAACAAGCGCGCGCTGTTCAAGGACGTCGTCGACACCTCCCTCGCGGGCGACGCCGAGCCCCTTCGGCGACGGCCGCCGAAGCGGAGTCCGCGGCCGGCCGAGGCTGTCGCGTCAGGGCGGTCGGCGTGGTGCTCTCAGCCGCCCGTGCCCTGTGTCGCCCCGGGCCCCGGCTCCGAGTGGTCGAGCCGGTAGCCGTGCCCGCGCAGTGTGGTGATCGTCGGCAGGTGTGTGGTGTCGGGCGTGTCGGCCGATGCCTGGTGCAGGCGGCGGCGCAGTGAGGCCAGGGTGACGTCGAGTGTCTTGGTGGGGCCGAACCAGTTCTCGTCCCAGACCTGGGCCATGAGCGTCTCGCGGGACACCGCGGCGCCCGCGTGCCGAGCGAGGACGGCGAGGAGTTCGAACTCCTTGGGGCGCAAGGTGATGTCCCGCCCGGCGAGCAGGCAGCGCCGGGCGGCGGTGTCCACGGTGAGGTCGCCGAGGCGGATCGGTCGCTCGCATCGGCCGGATGCCGGCGGTCTGCGGCGCAGATGCGCGCGCAGTCGTGCCAGCAGGACGCTGAGGGTGAAGGGTTTGACGAGGTAGTCGTCGGCCCCGGCGTCGAGGCCGGCGATCACGTCGATCTCGTCGCCTCGGGCGGTGAGGATGACGATCAGTACGTCGGGGAAGTCCGCCCGCAGGGTGCGGGCGATGTCGACGCCGTCGGTGTCGGGGAGTCCCAGGTCCAGGAGCACGATGGAGTAGGTGCGCGTCCGGATCTCGGCCAGCGCGCTCAGTCCGGTCCGGCACCAGGTGGTGCCGTAACCGTGACCGCGCAGTCCGGCGTCCAGATGGCGTCCGATCGTGTCGTCGTCCTCGACGACCAGGACCCGGGTCGCCTCGTGGAGTGCGGGCGGGCTCATATTCCGAAGCATAGGCGCGGGCCGCCCGTGTCGTTCCGGCGCTGTTCCGGGGGCTCTCACAGGTCCCGGAGTTCTTCGACGGGCGGCCGGGAGGAGCGCCGGGCGGCGTTCAGTGCCGAGCCGCCGATCGCCGCGGCCGCGGCGCCCGCGGTGAGGGCCAGATAGCCCCAGGGGACGGCGATCGTCGCGGGTGGCGGGTCGAAGATGCCGGTCAGGACCTTCACCAGCATCTGGGACAGGGCCCAGCCGATGAGTGCTCCGCCTGCCAGGCCGCCGACGGTCGTGACGACCGCCTCGCTCAGGACGAGTCCGCGCAACTGGCGTCCGGTGGCGCCGAGGACGGTCGTCAGCGCGAACGTGCGGCGCCGTTCCGCGAGACCGAGTGCCAGGACTATGCCTCCGGACGCGGCGGCCAGCAGCACGGCGAAGCCGAGTTCGATACGGGTGAGCCCGGCCAGGTCGACCGAGGTGAGGCTGGAGCCGACGGTGGCGCGTGTGTGCGTGATGTCGGTGACGGTCGCGCTCGTACCCAGCCGGTGGCGGAGTTCGGCGGCGACACGTTGTTGGCCGGTGCCCGAGGTGTCGAGCAGGAACGCGCCGATCGCGTCGCTGCCGGTCGTCTTGGCGACGTACGAGGCGTTCGCCACGAAGAAGCTGTCCTTGGGTGCGGTGGGGAATTCCTTCACGACTCCCTCGTAGTGGAAGGGGACGGTGTGCAGCGACTTCGTACGGCTGTCCTGGAGCCGCAGATTCAGGGTGTCGCCGGGGCTGAGCTGAAAGTCCTTGACGGTTTCCTGGCTGACCAGGATCGAGTCGGGATGGGTGGTGAGCTTGTCCATGAGGCTCTTGGCGGTGCCACCGACGAAGTAGGCGTCCTGGAGGGAGGTCGCCGACGCGATGCTCGCCGGCTGGACTCCGTACAGGTCCTGGAGGTCGGCGCCGACATAGGCGAACCGGTGCTGGAGCGGTTCCACGTGACGTACACCCGCTGTTTTGAGGGCGCTCCCCCCGTCCGGGCCGACGCTGACGCCGGGGGATTCGGTGACGGTGACGTCGGCGCCGTTGGTGAGCTGGGCGTCGACCTCGGCCTGCTGCCGGTAGGTGGAGTTGAGTGTCGCGGTGGACGCGGCGAAGGCGATGGCGAGTGCGAGCAGCACGACGGCGCGGGCCAGCGGGCGCCGGCGGCGGGCCATGCTCGCCGCCGTCGTCCCGGCGAGGGTGCCGGTCAGCGGACGCGTCAGCCGGGCCACGAACCCCCGGCCATGGGCGAGCACCAGGAGGGCCAGCCGGCAGAGGAGCAGGGCGGAGCCGAACCAGAGCAGGGCGGGGCCGAGGAAGGCCCAGTACGACACCGAGATGCTCGCCACCCCCTCCGGGGCGAGGACCAGCGCGTACTGATTGCCGCTGGACGCCCGGAAGACGAGAAGCGAGGTGGTGAGGAGGATCAGGTCGACGCCGTACCGCATCCACCACGGGGAGCGTGTCCGGCCGACGACGCGGCGGGCCGCCGCGACCGTACCGCCGCGCAGGTCACGCAGCGCGGGCACGAGGACGGCGCCCGCCGCGACCAGCAGTCCGAGCACCAGGGCGAGGGCGAACCAGCCGCCGGCCGAGGTCCCTCTCGCCCCGAACGAGGCGGTGCCGAAGGCGATCCGGCCCGCCACGGCCGCGACACCGAGGCCCAGCAGCCCGCCCGTCACCCCGAGGACGGCCGCCTCGGCGCCCGCCAGAGCGGCCACCTGGCGCGGACGGAGCCCGCGGGTGCGCAGCAGGGCCTGCTCACGGCGCCGCCGATCGGCCCCGGCGCCCGCGACGGCCGCGGTGAGCAGCGCGGCCAGCACCGCCCCGGGTACGCCCAGGAAGAGGAACAGGATCTGCGCGTACAGCGCGTCCTGGCGGGCCGCGTCGAGGGACGCGCCGAGGTTGTCGCCGACCACACCCCCGCCGGTGGTCCGGGCCTCCAGATTGCGCGCCGCGGCGGCGTCCGAGGTGTAGGCGGCCGCGGGGTCGGCGGGCAGCGGCGCGTCGCGGGTCAGATGGATCTGGGTGGTGACGGCCGCCGGGTCGGCCGCCTTGACCGGGGCGGTCAGGGTGTCGAACGACCGGGTCGGAAGCAGCAGTACGTTGTCGGGCGGCGCGCTGGGCTGGGACTGCGGTGGCGCGCCGACTTTCTGGAACAGCGAGTCGGCCTGCGGCAGGTCCACCACGCCGGCCACCTTCACCTGGGCGGGCTTCGCGCCGGGCAGGTTGACGGTGACGGTGTCCCCGGGGCCCACGTGCAGGTTCGCCGCGGTCTGCTGGGCGATCAGTACCCCGGACGTCGCGCCGGTGAGCTGGCGGATCTCGCGCGGGAAGGTCTGCCGGTAGGTGTCCGGCAGCCCCAGCACCACGCCAGGTCCGGTGTCGTGGACACTGCCCCCGCCGGTGGCCCGGAAGCCCGTGCTGCGGGCGAAGCCGACGCTCTGCGCGTCGCGCACGCCGTGCGCGGACCGTACGGTCTTCAGTACCGTCTCCGGGTCGCTGCCCGGCTGGACTTCGACCTGCCAGTCCACCGCGACCGAGCTGACGGCCCGGTCGGTCATGGTCGTCTTCGACGCCGTCAGGAACGAGCCGAGCGAGGCCACCAGAGCGACGGCCAGGGCGATGCCGGACATGGTGGCCGACAGGCGGCCGGTGTGGTGGCGGAACAGGCCGCCCACCCAGGTGGTGACAGTGCTGGTGACAGTCATGAGGTTTCTTCCGTGTGTGCCGTTCCCCGGGCTCTTGCGGATGGACCGTGCCGGGGTCGCAGACGGCCTTCGTGCATCTCCCACCGTTCGCCGAACCGCCCGGCCACCGCCGGGTCGTGGGTGGTGACCACCAGCGCGGCGCCGATCTCGTCGGCGGCGGCGATGAGGACGTCGATGACGCGCTGGCCGGTCGCGTGGTCCAGCTGGCCGGTGGGTTCGTCCGCGAGGACGAGGCGGGGGCGCATGGCCAGCACCCGTGCGACGGCGACGCGTTGCGATTGGCCGCCCGAGATCTCCTCCGGCAGCTTGCCGGCCAGATCCGCGGCGCCGACCAGGGTCAGGGCGTCCAGTGCCCGCAGTCGTGCCCCGCCTTCGGGGATGCCCGCCAGGACCAGCGGGAGTGCGGTGTTCTCGGCCACGTCGAGAGCCGGAATCAGGCTCGGCCCCTGGAAGACGACCCCGGTCCCGCCCGCCCCGACGCCGCGCCGGTCGACCGTGCCGGCCGTGGGCGTCTCCAGGGCGGCGAGCAGATGCAGCAGGGTCGATTTGCCGGAGCCGGACGGACCGGTCACCGCGATCCGGTCCCCGGCGCGCACCTGGCAGGTCGCCCCGTGCACGGCCACGACGGCGGCCGGCCCGCTGCCGAAGGTACGGGCGGCGTCCTGGCAGTCGACCAGCAGATCGGCGGTGCTCATGACGCTCTCCCGTCGCGCAGGGTGATGACCCGGTCGGCGATCTTCACGGCCTCGGGACTGTGGGTGACCAACAGCACCCCGCCGCCCGCCAGGGCGCGGGAGCGCAGCAGGCCGAGGATGCGCTGTTCCGTCGCCCCGTCGAGTTCACCGGTCGGTTCGTCGGCGAGGAGGATGTCCGGGTCGTTGGCCAGGGCTACGGCCAGTCCCGCGCGGGCGAGTTCGCCGCCGGCCAGCTCCTGTGGCAGGGCGCGGGCACGGTGGCCCAGCCCGACCTGGTCGAGCAGCTCGACGACCGATTGGCCGGCCGTACCGGGCGTGGCTCTGCGGGCGAGGCGGATGTTGGCACGGACGTCCAGATGGGCGATGAGATTTCCGGACTGCGACAGGACCCCGATACGGCGGGCGCGCATCCGGGCCCGTTCGGCCTCGGGCCGGTGGCTGATCCGTTCCCCGCCGACGTGTACGACGCCGCCATCGGGCTCGTCCAGCCCGGCCAGGCAGGCGAGCAGCGTCGACTTGCCGGAGCCGGACGGCCCGATGACCGCGACGCTCTCCCCGTACCGGACGCGCAGGTCGACCCCGCGCAGCGCCAGCGTCTCCTCCTCTCCCGACCGGTAGAACCGGTACAGATCCTTGGCCCGCAGCGCATCCGTCCCCGACCTGTCCGGGGCCGTCACGGTGGTCACCGCCACCTCAGCGAATCGGAGACGATGCGCCAGGGGTCGACGTTGTCGGCGCCGACCGGCCCGGACAACGTCAGATCGACCTCCCGGCCCCGGTGGTAGAAGGTGTACCGCTCGAAGGCGTCGTGGACGGTCTTGCCGGTCACCTCGTCCGGTGCGCTGTCCCCCCGGTAGGTGAGCAGCACAGCCTGACCCGCATGGCGGGTGACCATCGACGCCTTCCCCTGCGAGAAGGCGGGCACCTTCTCGCGCAGAACCGGCACCTTCTCCGCCGTCACCGAATCGGGGGACGGCGGCGCGGGTGTGTCGACGGTGGCGATCTCGATCCTGTTCAGCTTGTCCGTGAAGACGGTCGAACCGCCGCTGGTACCGCGCGCCCAGCCCTCGGGCACCTTGACGGTGAAGCCGCCGGCCGGTGGTGTGTACGTGACGAACGCCTGGTCGTCGGGGATGTCACCGGCGGGATTGGACTCGACCGGAGCCGGTGCGCCGGTGCTGCCGTTCGATGATCCGCCGCCCGGCGAGGAGCCGCCACAGCCCGCGACACCTCCCGCGGTCAGTGCCAGAGCGGCGAGCGATAGAGCGAGGGTGCGTCGCATGATCATGGTGCCCTTCACGAGTGTCCACGAGTGAGGCCGACTGCCGTTGCCGTGACGCTAGGCATCGGCCGGTAAGAGCTCGGCCCGCCCACGGTTAGACGACGGCAAAACCTTCCGACGCGAACCCGCCGCGCCCGTGAAGCGCCGCATGATGGACACCATGAGACAGCACGTGGTCCGGGTGGCCCTGGTGGCGGCGATCGTCGCCCTCGCCCTGCTGGTCGTGCCGCTCGCCATCGCCATCCGGGTGTCGTTCTTCGCCGACGAACGTGGGGAGCTGGAGCGTGCGGCGATGGCCGCCGCGGTCCGGGTCGGTCCCGGATTCACCGCGGGCGACCCGGTCGAACTGCCCTCCCCACCCGGCGAGGGACGGCTCGGCGTCTACGACGGCGAGCTGCGCCTGCGCGCGGGCACCGGGCCACGGACAGCGGACACGGTCACCCGCCGGGCCGTGGCCGACGGCGTGGTCGAGGAGCACACCGGCGGCGAGCTGGTGGCCGCGGTGCCCGTGTCCCAGGACGAACGGGTCGTCGGGGTGGTCCGTGCCTCGGTCGGTGCCGGGAGTGTCTGGAATCGTGTCCTGCTGGCGTGGGCCGCCCTGGCGGGCGTGGTGCTGGTGGCCCTGGGGGTCGCCGTCCTCGTCGCCCGGCGGCGGGCACGTTCCCTGAGCGAGCCGTTGGAAGCCCTCTCCCGTACGTCACAGGCGATCGCCGACGGCGACCTGACCGCCAGGGCAGCGGGCAGCCGGGTCGCCGAGATCGACCAAGTGGCCCGTACGCACAACGAGATGGTGTGGCGGCTGTCCGAACTCCTCCGGCGTGAAAGGCACTTCACCGCCAATGCGTCCCATCAGCTGCGCACTCCGCTCACCGGCCTGCGCCTGGGGCTGGAAACGGCCCTCAACGACTCCGGCGCCGACCCGCGCGCCGCGCTGGAGGAGGCGCTTGAACGGTCCCAGTACCTCCAGGACACCATCGACGAGGTCCTCCGGCTGGCCGGGGCACCGGCCGTGACCGCCTCCCGCCCCGCCGGCCGCCCGGTCGGCGCACTGCTGGAGCACGCCGAGACCCGCTGGCACGGACCGCTCGCCCTGGACGGCCGCCGACTCGACCTCGTCATCGACCAAGCGGTCGCCGCGCTGACCGTCCCCGGCCGCACCACCGCCCAGATCCTCGACATCCTCCTGGACAACGCACGGCGGCACGGCAGCGGAACGGTCACGGTGACTCTCCGCGAGATCGGCGACGCCCTGGCCGTCGACGTCGGCGACGAGGGCCGCCTCACCACCGACACGGCGGAGCTCTTCGAGCGCGGCACCACCACCGGTCAGGGACAAGGCATCGGACTCTCCCTCGCCACCGATCTCGCCGACAGTACGGGTGCACGGCTCAGCCTGACCCGACGAGCGCCCACGTGCTTCACCCTGCTGCTCCCCGCCCCGTCGGCGGATCCTCCAGAAGCGGGACCGATATGGTGACGCGCGCCCGCGTCCTGATCGTCGAGGACGATCACGGCCTTCGCGACGTGCTGGCCCGCGGCCTGCGCGACGAGGACTTCGACGTCGTGACCGCCCCCGACGGTGCCGTCGCCCTGCGCACGGCCGACCGGTCCGTGGACGCGGTGGTACTGGACATCGGGCTGCCCGACTCCGACGGCCGGGACGTGTGCCAGGCCATGCGCGGTGCGGGCATCACCGCCCCGGTGATCTTCCTGACCGCCCGCGGGAACCTCACGGACCGACTCTCCGGCTTCGCGTCCGGCGGCGACGACTATCTGGTCAAGCCCTTCCATCTGAGCGAACTCGCCGCGCGGCTGCGCGCCGTACTGAGCCGCGCAAGCTCCTCGAAGGTCGTCACCGACGACACGGGCGCGCTCCGCCTGGACCCGTTCCGGCACGAACTGAGCGTCCACGATCGCCCCGTCGCCCTCACACCCACCGAATTCCGGCTCCTCGCCCGTCTGATGGCGGAGCCCGGCGCCGCCATCGAACGGCGAGCGCTCCTGCGGGCAGGCTGGCCGGAGGGCGCGCGGGTCAGCGACAACACGCTCGACCAGTACCTCACCAGGTTGCGGCGGAAGCTGCGCGAGGCGAACTGTCCGCACCGTATCCATACGGTCCGAGGGATCGGATACCGTTTCGCATGAGACGCCTTCGCGCCGCCCCCACCCTGCGAGGCCGTCTCGCGCTGATGGCCCTGGTCGCCGGCGCCCTGTGGGTCGCGGTCCTCACGACCGTGTTCAACCTCGCCCTGGACGACCAGCTCCGCCAGCAGGCCGACGACGTGGTGCGCACCCGCGCGGAAGCGGTCGGCGCCACCGTCGAGGCCCGGCCGGACGGCCGGCTCACCGTCCGGGAGCCCACACAGGACCGGACACTGGACACCGGTGTATGGATCTATCAGGGCCGACAGCCCGTCGAGACGCCCCCCGGCGCGTCCGGTCCACCCCGGCGACAGGCGGATGCGCTGGCCGGCAAGAGCAATGTCTTCGCCGACGGTTCGGGCACCGGCCCTTGGCGCCTGTACGCGCTCCCCGTCGCGAAGGCGGACGGCTCTGGCCAGGCGGGGACAGTCGTGGCGTCGGTGAGCCTGGACCCGTATCGCAGCACGGCCGACGCGGCGCTCGTGGCGTCCGTCGCACTGGCCGTGGCCCTGCTGGGTGGCATCTATCTCCTCACCCGGCTGGTGGTCAAGCGCGCTCTGCGACCCGTCGCCGCGATGAGCGACCAGGCCGCGCGATGGAGCGAATCCGCCGCCCCCGAACGCTTCGGCTCCGCCGGACGGCCCGCCGAACTCGGCGCGCTCGCCGCCAATCTGGACGTACTGCTGGACCGGCTGGCCGCCGTCCTGCGCCACGAACAACACCAGGCGGCCGAGTTGTCACACGAACTGCGCACCCCGCTGGCCCGCGTCATCGCCGAGACCGACTGGCTGAATCGGCGGCCTCGCGACGCCGCCGAGCTGCGGACTTCCCACGAGGCCATCGCAGGCGCCGCGGCGACGATGCGGCAGATCTGCGATTCCCTGCTCTCCGAGGTCCGCACCCGCGAGTCGCCTGCCCCCGGCCGCTGCCGCTTCCCCGATGTGATCCACCAACTGGTCGGACGGGACCGGGCCGGGGTCACCAACTCCCTGACCGTGACGATCGAGGGAGAGCACGCGGACATCGGCGTCGCCGAGGAGGTCGCCGTGCGCATTCTGACGCCCCTGCTGGACAACGCGCGCCGCTACGCACGGCACGCGGTGACCGTCAGATGTATGGCGGGCACCGGAAGAATCACGCTGTACATCGGCGACGACGGGCCAGGGGTGCCCGACGAGTTCCGGTCCTCGCTGTTCGAGCCCGGCCGTCGCGCGGATCCCGGCGACGGCCACGACGGCGCGGGCCTCGGCCTGGCGCTTGCCAGACGTCTGGCCCGCGCCGCGGGCGGGGACATCGCGCTGTCCGGCGCGGGCCCCGGCACGTCGTTCGCGGTCAGCCTGCCCGCGGGCTGACCCGGTCCGCGTCCGCCACGTCCCGATTGGTGCGGGACAGATAGACGACCAGGCCGAGAATGACCGCGAGGAACAGGATGCTGGTGGCGACCGCGCCGAGCCCGAGACCGCCGTCGGCACCCGGCTGGGACAGGTAGTCGCCGAGCGAGGCGCCGAGCGGCCGGGTCAGCACGTAGGCGATCCAGAACGACCACACGGCGTTGAGGTCCAACCAGTGGTGGGCGACGGCCACGACGGCGATCAGACCGGCGAACAGGACGGCGGACAACCAGTACCCCACGTTGAGCCGCTCGGCGGTCAGATCCCCGGCCGCGGTGCCCAGGGCGAACGTGAACAGGATCGCGAGCCAGTAGTACGCTTCCCTGCGGCCTGTCCGGATGGTGTGGATCGACAGAGTCCGCTCACTCAGATACCAGGCGGCGAAGGTGACGGCGAGGGCCACGGCGAACACCACCGTCGTCGTCTCCAGCGGGACCCCGAGGCTGTCGGTGAGATTGTCCGTGATCAGCGTACCGACCACGCTGATCAGCACCACGGCGAGCCAGTACACCCACGGCACATAGGTCCGGGCGCGGAACTGGACGACCAGAGCGACGGCCAGCAGACCGCCCATGACGTACGAGGTGGTGACCAGCCCCAGACCGAGGTCAACATTCAGGAGATCCGCGGCGGTCTCACCCACCGTCGTGCAGAGCACTTTGATCACCCAGAAGTGCAGGGTGACCTCGGGAACCTTGTTCGCCATCTGCCGAAGCCGGGCTCGCGACCGGGCCGCATGTGTGTGGGTAGTCATGGAAGCGACACTCCCAAGACGTACCTGAACACATCCTGACCACGTCAACCCCGGTGAACAGCAGGATCAACCTGGCCGACGGGGCCAGGAGCAGGAGATGTCTCTCGCGGTGGCGCAGGTGTGTCCCGCCTCCAAAGCGGCGCTTCTCCTGCTGACCGGCTACCAAACGCCAGCTGGCCTGCGCCGGGTCTGCCCGAGCCGGCTCGCGACCTGGCTGAGGAACTGCAAAGTCCGGGGCGCCCCGGCCATGGCTGACGCGGCCGTCACCGCGGCAAAGGCCCAGCACACCTCCGTGGCCGGGGTGAGAAATGCCGCGGCCGTGGTCAACACCTTGGCCAGGGCGGTGTTGGCGCTGGACGACGAGATCGCTGAAATCGACGCACAGATCGCTGTCCGTTTCCGCGAGCACCGCCACGCGGAAGTGGTCCTCAGCATGCCCGGCATGGGCCCGTTGCTGGGGGCGGAGTTCATCGCCTGCACCGGTGGGGACATGGACGCCGCCGGCAGCTCGGGCCGACTCGCCGGCGTCGCCGGACTCGTACCGGTCCCAAGGGACTCCGGTCGCATCAGCGGCAGCATGCGCCGGCCACACCGCTACCACCGCCGGCTCCGGACGAAGCCACTGACATCACCTTGCCGACCTCTCTATGGGCAAGGTTCCGGCGTGCGATCGGCAGGGCCCAGTAGGCACCTCCGACGCTTGACAACGGTCATGGGGAATCAGTCACAGGAGCAACGGCATCCTTGGAAGGCCCATCGCCTTGAACACATCGACTTGACAAGGAATCAGCCGGATGATGACCGAGCGTCGCATGGCCACCCGGCCGCCGGCGGAAGCGCCCCCCGCCGGCCACGGGCTCGCTGCGCCTGGGCCTCAACCTGCCCGTCGGCGCACACGGCCGCCCCGTGGGCCGGCATACCCTCACCGAACCCGACGGCCGCGCCCTGCCCTGACCATCGCCCAAGAGGCACCCGTGGCCACGGAGCCGGAAGCACACGACGCGGCTCCGAGCTTGAGCAACTCACGTTCCGGCAGTGATCAATCGTCGCCCGGACCGTGGTCTCGCGCGGACCGTAGCTGCCGGAGCTTGTGTCCCGCGGAGCACAAGCAGGCTTCCTCGGTCCGTTCACCGGCCAGGCCACAGACCTCGTTGGCGATGTCGGAGAACCTCGTGGCGTCGGGGAAGGCACGTACGCGTCCTGCCATGCTGCGACGGTTGACGTCGGCGTTCGCGGCGATCGGAAATGTGCAGTTCCTGCCGGGCTACTCGGTTCTTCTCGTCGACGAACCGGATGTGCAGCGGCTGTCGGACCTGCCGAGGCCGAAGCGGATGTCGTTCCTGTCCGACATGGACCAGCTCGGTGAAGCGGTCGAGCGTACCTGCCGACGGCTGGACCCGGCCTTCCGACGGGTCAATCTGGAGATCCTGGGGAACACGGACCCGTTCCTGCATGCGCATATCTGGCCGCGGTTCAACTGGGAGCCGGCCGATGTGGTGAGTGCTCCGGTATGGCTCTATCCGCGCGAACGGTGGAGTGACGAGCAGTTCAGGCTCGGTCCGCAGCATGACGTGCTGCGGGATACGATCAGCGGCGAACTCGACCAGTTGCGCTCGGTGACCTGACTGCCGCGAGCCCCGAACCCGCCTGCGCAGGCGGCGAAACCGACTGGCAACACTGATCAGCACGACGCGATGAGAATCCGACGCGCCCCGGACCGGCGGCGCTGGAAGCCGGACACCGGGAAATGCGCAGAACCAGTGAGCAGAGTCCGCTCCCACGGCCGACCGGAGGAGCGGCCGGACCCGGAGGGGCGTCCCGGACCGACGGAGCGGCCGGACCGGGACGCACGCCGCTTCCTGACAGCGCGCGATGCGCGACAGCGCCGTGTCTCTGCCGGGCGAAACTCCATTACCACGCCGCACTGACAGGCCGCCGGCCTTCCAAACCCCCGCCGCGCCGGGGCGGGTACGGTGATCGGCAGGTCGCGTCGGCGGATCACCGCGGCCCCCGTTCGCAGGCAGAGCGCACCGCGCGCGAGCACCCTCAGCGGCAGACCCGAGTCCGACAGCGGCGCGGGCGGCACACCGGGCGCATACCCGGTCCACGGCTCGACGTTCTCGCGGTATCTGTCGTCCCTTCGCCGCGAACCGCCTCCGCCGGCTCGTCCGCCCGGGAGACCGGTGACGAAACAGGAAGGCAGGAAGATGACCGAGGCCACGGACGCGCGACGGAACTCCGCCGTGATCGACGCAGTGAAGGCGGGCGAGTTCGCGCGCATACCCGGCATGCTCCGGGAGGGGGAGCTCAGCGATGCCCGGCGCGAGGCCCTGCTCGAAAGACTTGACTCGATGAGCGGACCGTGGCCCGTCTTCGGGGAGCGCGCCGTCCGCGTTCACTACGCCATGGCTCTCGTGAGGATCGCGTGCCGGCGGAACGCGGAGGAAGTCGTCAGCGTCCTGGGTGGCGCGCACTGGCTTCCCCACGAGGCCAGGTTCGGGGACGCTTTCCTCGACGTGTTCGCCGATTGGCCGCCCGACGATCTGAACGCGTTGGCGCATGCCCTCAGGCCACCTTCGAATTTTCTGCTCCTGGTCAACGCCCTCGTCGAGAAGACGAGAATGCCGTATGACATCGACGACGAGGATGCCGTCGACTGGTTCCTGCACACCAGCGGTCGGGAGGACACCCCGGAGGCCGCCGCCGACGCGTTGCGCGCCTCTCCCCTCGCCCCCTTCGCGCTGCCGCGTCTGCCGGACACGGAGGGCCTGGGCCGCGGCCTGGCCCACAACGTCACCACACGTGGGAGCACCGGAATCGCGGCCCTGGCGATCCTGGCCCGGGACGGCCATGTCGACCGGAGCCGCCTCCTGCGTGCCGCGCTGCAAGGACCCCTGCGGTCCGAACCCCGCACCGTGACGCCCGGGTACCTCGCGCTGCTCGCCGCACTGGAACCGACCCTGGACGAGCAGACCGCCGCGGCGGACACACTGCTGGCACTGGCCACCTCCGCGGCCAGCACCGCCGCGGCGAAGGACGCGCTCGCGAGGCTGCGCAACCTCGCCGACCTGAAGCTCCTGACGGACCAGCAGGTGGAGGAGTGCATCCTGGGTCTGCTCGCCCGCCCCGAGGGGGTGATGGCCTCGCAGGCGCTGGCCTTCCTGCAGCGTGAGACGCGCCGTTCCCCCGCACGCCTCGGCGCACTGGCACCGCTGCTGGGAGCCGCCTTCTCCCACCCCACCCGCGGCGTCCAGGAGAAGGCCGCCAAGCTGACCGGGAAACTGGCGGACAGGCTGGATCAGGGCACGCTGGACGACCTCCGCGCCGCGGCCGTACAACTCCCTCCGGATCTACGGCGCCAGATGGACGGCCTTGGCGGCGGCCCCGCCGTCGAAGCACCGTCCGACGCCCCGCGAACGGATCCATTGCCGCAGCCTGCGCCGACTCCCGCCTTCCCGCCCCCGGTGAGCGGCGTGGCGGAGGTCGCCGCGGAACTTGGGGCCGTCCTGGCCGACCGCGTGGGGCGGCCCGTCTTCTTCGAACGGGTCCTGGACGGACTGGTGCGCCTGGCATACCAGGATCGGGAAGCGCTCGCCGAGGCCCTGGAGCCCGTGCTGCACACTTTCGAGCAACGGGGCCGTACGCCGAGCTATCTCACCCGGATCTGGCTGGTGGCCATGGCGGTGTCCGGCCGTACCCACGACGACGCCGCACCGTATGTCTGCTACCGATCCTGCGGACACCAGGTGTTCGACGACGTACTGGCCGCGCGCGTGGACGAGGCGGCGGGCCGGATCCTCGACGGCACCTGCCCGCCGTTCCTGCTGGCCACCCCCACCCATGCGACGGGGTCGCTGGATCCACGCGTCCTGCTGGAACGGCTGGCCGAGTACCGGCGGTCGGGGGTGCGGCCCGGAGACGCGGACTTCGAGCAGGCGTTGTTCCGCCTCAGGCCCGACCCCGGCTTCCCGCCGGCCGCGGCGGAGGAACTCGGCACACCGGAGGGGCACCGCCTGGCACGCTGGCTGTCGGCCGGAGGCTTTCCGGCGCCCGTCTGCCAGCGGACCACCGTGCTCCCGTTCGAACGCCCGGACGATCCGGAGGCCGCCGCCGCGTACCCGAAGGGCTGGAACCTGGCCGCTCGCGAGAAGGCCGACTGGCAATGGTGGGACGCGAACCCCAGCGGGCTGAGCTACCACTCGGACCCCCCGCCGTGGAGGGGCGAACCGCTGGGCACGTACGGGGCCCGAGACCGCGAACCGGCCTTCATCCGGCTCGCCGTCGCCGACGCCACGGACCGGCTGGCCGAGTTCTCCGCTCCGTTCCGCGCCGTCGGCGGCCCGTGCGAGGCATGGCAGGACCACTGCAACTGGGGATGGGGGGAGTCCACACCCTGGCGCTGGATGTTCCCGCTGTGGCTGACCGTCGTACCCCACCACCGGGAACTGGTCGCCGCCCGCACCCTGACGGCGATGGCCTTGGGCGCGGAACACGACGACCGGAGTGCCGCTGTCCACCTGCCCGCCCTGGCCGACACCGACGGAGAAGCCGGACCGGCCGTGCACCTGGCACTCGCCTACGGCAGCGGAGCCTCATCGGTGATCGAACGGACCGCCACCGCCGACGCCCTCCTCACCCTCGCCGGCCGCGGCGAACTGGACCCCGCCCGACTGGCCCGGGACATCGCAGACCTGATCGACCTCGACGCCCTCAAACTCAAGCGCGTCGTGGAAACCTTGCGGAACGTCGCGCAGGGAGGCGCCCCGATCACCGTGTACTCGGTACTGGCACAGGCACTCCCCGCCGTACTGCCACAACCCGGCACCAAACCACGAGCCGGACTGGCGGACCTCCTCTTCCTGGCCGCCGAACAAGCCGAGTCAACGCCCGGCCTTCCCCCGATACCGGCCGTGAGCACCCTCTCCGAGCAACGCGGCAGCTCACAACTCCTCAAAGCAGCACGATGGCTCCACAACGCCACATCAGACTCACCGCCGACGTAGCACCGGAGGCCCCGGACCTCTCCGGGGCCTCCGGCCCGCTCGGTCAATCGAGGCCATAGAGGCCATAGAGGCCATCAGGATGCCTACGAGGGCCGATGTCGGTCGCTGCCCACCCGCTGGGGTTTCCAGTACCTCGCTGCCGTACCGCGACCCCCTGCTGCCTGGCCATTGTCATTGGCCGGTGCTCATACTCGACGACAAGCCGTGATGTCCTCCGCGTTTGTAGCGGCTTATACGGAACCGACAGGTCAGGGCGGCGGCCACGGCCCGGCCTCGGCTCTCCCCGTCGTTGCGGACCACGTAGGGGATCTTGAGACCACGAGCAGCCCATGGCAGGCTCGTGCCGCATGATCGATGAGTTCGCGAAAGACAACCTGCACGGGAGACTGCGGCGGGACCGCGAGGCGCTGCTCTGGAAACTCGACGGCTTGTCCGAATACGACGCCCGTCGGCCTTTGACAGTGACCGGGACCAACCTCCTCGGCCTGGTCAAACACGTGGCCGGCGTCGAGGCCAGGTACTTCGGCGAGGTCTTCGGCCGCCCTTCCCCGGAACCGCTGCCCCGGTGGCAGGACTCCAACGGCAGCGATCTGTGGGCGACCGGGGACGAGACCCGCGATCAGATCATCGGGTTCTACCGGCGCACGTGGGAGCACGCGGACGCGACGATCAGCGAGCTTCCCCTCGACGCCCCCGGTCACGTGCCGTGGTGGCCGGAGCCCTATTCCAACACCAACCTGTTCGCCATCATGGTCCATGTCCTCGGCGAGTCCATCCGGCATACCGGGCACGCCGATATCCTGCGCGAGGGCCTCGACGGCCGGACCGGGATGCGCGCCGAACACGAAAGGCAGATCGACGAGGAAGCCCGTGCGGCCTACTGCGCGAAGATCGAGCAGGCCGCCAGGTCGGCCGCACCAGTCAAGGCTTAGAGGTTGTCGCACGTGACGTGATGTTCGTGCGGCATGATGCCGGTCGTGGGCGCGGATCTGTCGAAGCATCTGGTCCTGATGAACTCTGGGAGCCGGCCGCCCCGTTGCTGCCGTCGTTCGCTTGCTGTCCGCAAGGCGGTGGGACCGCTCCGTGTGACGAGCGGGCCGTGTTCACGGCAGTGGTGTACGCGCTGACCAGCGGCTGTGCCTGACGGCATCTGCCGCCGACGTTCAGCACGTCGCCCGCCACCGCCACCGCGCATCGCCGCTTCACGGTATGGACCGAGGCCGGCCCCTGCGGCGTCGGCTGCACCGGGCGGCGCTGGACGAACTCGGGGCCCGGGGCGAGGTCGACTGGACCTCGGCGATCGTCGACGCGGCCTCCGTTCGCGCCAACGGGGGGCGGTGCGCGTTGGCGCAGTCGGCGATCGTCGACACGCGAGCGGGGTCGCCGCCGCCGGCAAGTCACCGCCCGGCGCGGCGGAGACGGAGGCAGCGCGCGACCTGCGGACGCTGTGGGAGGCCGTCGTCGCCCGGACGGGGGTGGACTCGCTCAGCGACTTAGCGACGTCATCTCCCCTCAACACGCCGACTTGCCAGGGAAGATGTGGCCGGCGCGGGTGAGGATCAGGCCGGTTCCGGGCGTCGGCCGCGTGGAGCGCGCCCGGCGGCTGAACCTAACGGGGAAGCCCGGCCGGTCAACCGGCGACTCCGAAGGGGGTGATCTCGATCTTTCCCTCACACGGATAGAGGTTCGGGAAGGGGGCCAGGGTCAGTGCCCGGGAGTCGCCCGGCACCCGGATATCCGCACCGTAGGGAGACCATTCGAAGGGAGTGCCGACGCAGGCGTGCATGCCGCCCCCTTCCCAGACCAGCGTGAACGAGGTGGTGTCGCCCGGGGCGAGGAGGACGTCGGGGAGGGCATCCACGGAAGACCGGATGATCGAGAAGGAGCGGGGCCCTGAGGTGCTCTGTGGCTTTCCGCAGGCGGGCGAGGGATCGTCTGCGGCGCAGCCCTGGATGGTGGCGTCACCAAAGAACGTGATGCCGGGCCAGCCTCGAAGCCGGCACGTGACGGCGGACTTGTTGCGCAGCAGGACCGGGGTGGCAAACCAGCCCGGCTGTCTGCTCGATGGCGGACCGCCGCGTCCCTCCGATGCCGTCAGCTCGTTGGCCGCACACGCAGGGGCGCGGTCCTGGGAGGGCACTGCTGTGCGGGCCGACGGGTTCGTAGGCGCAGCCTCCTGACGGCGTGTCGTTTTCTCGCCCGGCGTCGCTTGCCTGCTCGGGACGGCTGGACTGGCCGACCGCGAAGTGGGCTTGCCTTCTGAGGAAATCGACGGCTCGGTGGTGCCGGGGCGAGCAGTTACGTAGGTGGCCGGGACCTCCGAGACGGTCGGGCGCACGGCACCACCACACGCAGCGGTCGCGGTCACCAGGAGTCCGACCGCCAGAAAACGTCCCCCACCTCGCGTCATCATGACGGGAAAAATATCCGCCTTCGCCACCGTCATCGGAGTGTGATTTCAAGAATGCAGGATCTCTTTGTCCGCCGTTCACCATTACCACCGACCAGCCCGCAGCAACCGACCGGGCCGCCCACCGCCACACTCGCGCACCAGGCACCGGTGCAGGACGGGGATGCCGTAGGTCTGTTCGACCACCCATCGTTTGGGCTGAGGCACGAACCCTTTGTCGGCCGGGTTGCGCTCGGCGATCTCCACGTCCCTGCCGTCGAGCAGGGTCTGGCGTCCCGCGGATCGCGTCGAGGATCTCGCGGCGGGGATGTTTCTCGGGCCGGCCACCGCCGGGGTGTCGCGGGCCGGCATCCCCACCACGCGTGGTGATCGATGAACCCACGAAGGTGGGCTGCCGGATGGCCCTCAATCGAGATCGAGAACAGGTTCAAAGAAGCGTGTATCAAACGCTCTTCAGAACACGATCAAGTGCCGCCCGGCCCGCAGGTCCCCAGTGCGGCTTGCCGCCCGGAAGGCCACGGTCTCCGTTCTGCCCCATGAGCATCAGGAAGAGACTCTTCATAGCGGCCAGCCCGCGTGCGCGCCGGATCGCCGCCTCGTCCGCGTGCGCGTACGTGTCGAAGAACCGTGAGGCGGTGCCCGCGGGCAGCAGCACCCATGCGGCGGCGAGGTCCCACGCCGGATCGCCGGCGAACATGTCACCGAAGTCGACGATGCCCGAGAGCGTTCCGTCCGAGACGACGACGTTCGCGGGGTGGAGGTCGCCGTGCACCCACACCGGCGGGCCCTCCCACGCGTGGGCCGCAACGGCGTCGTCCCAGACGGCCCGGACGTCGGCAGCGATGCCGTCGAGGGCAACGGTCCGGAAGAAGTTCTCGAAGCCGTCCGTGCAGTTCCTGGGATGGGCACCGAATTGCGTAGAGATCGGTGCCTCGGCGGGCGCCTCCACGTGGAGCGCCTGGAGGAAGCCCGCCAGCGTGTCGGCCGCGTGGGCGCCGCGGCTGATCGAGCCGTGGTCCAGCGGCTCGCCGGGAACCCACGTCATCACGGTCCAGTGCTTGGGGAAGCGCTCGGACGGTTCGCCGAACCGCACTGGGGTCGGGATCGGCAGAGGCAGGCGCGGGGCCAACACCGGTAGCCACCGCCGCTCCTTCAGCTGGAGCTCCGGAGTGGGGTCCATACGCTGCATGCGCACGGCCAACTCGTCCCCGAGGCGCCACATTTGGTTGCCCCAGCCACCCGCCACCTCCCGGATGGCCAGCCCCGCAAGGTCTGGATGTTGCTCCTCCAGCAGGTCGCGGACCAGGTCCGCGGTGATCTCGATCTCGGTGTCGGTCATGCGAAGTCACAGTACTAAGGCGGCAGACGGAGCGGGCTCTCGCTCAGCTCCTGGCCCGAGTTGCCCCGCTCCGGCCGCGCGGACGGGTGTCAGAGGTGCTGTGCATGCTGCTGGGCATGACGTCCCCGCCTGCCGCCCGCATCCACCTGATGACCACATTCTTCCTGGTGACGTGCGGGGCGCTCGGCGGAGCCTGCTTCGGCCTTCTCCTGGGCGGCAGGGTTGCGGCCGTCGTCGCCGCGGGCGCGGCCGGCCCAGGGGCGGGGACAGGCGCGTTCCTCTCCCGCCGTCAGGTGATGGCCTTCTTCCAGCCCGGGATCGTGCCGGTCGACGGTTACGCGGAGGGGATCGCCGACGCGGTCCTCGTCGACATCGCGACGTACCAGGCGGCGGCCTTCCCGCTGCCCCCGGGCGGGTTGACCGAAGAGGAACGGGACGCCCGCCGCACTCCCGCGTACCGGGTAGCCGCCGTCGACGGCCTGCCCTCGGCCGTACGGGTCTCGGCAGTCGACGCCCTGAACGCCGTCGACCAGGGCCGGGACACCGACCACGCCCAGGCCGCCATCGACGCGCTGTTCCTTACGGTCTACGAACACCGCCGTATCCGCTGACGGGTCCTCAGCTGCGTTCGGGGATCGTGTCGCCGATGACGATTTGCACCCTTGGTCACCTGCACCGCGGGCGGCATTGAGCTTTTTCCAACCTCAGGTTGAGGCGTGACGAAGGGCGGGGATGGTCTTCACGATGGCGGTGACCCGGTTGGTGCTACAGCGGAGTCTCCGTGGGAGGCGCCAGCCCTTCAGGGCGGCCATGGCCTGCCATCGGGCAGTCCCCGGCGTGTATCGCTACAGGGGAGCGGCGCGCGGCGATGCCCCGCTCCACGACCCACTCAGGCGGCGGAGGTGGCGGCCGGCGCGCGGCGATCTCGGCGACGTGGCCTTCCTCTTCCGCGATCCAGCGCCGCGTGCGCGCGAGGTCTTGGAGTTGGACGCGCTCCAGCACACGTAGCGCGTACAGGCGCAGCGACGAATCTTCGGACATGCGTTCGAGTGTAGAGCTGTGGGATTATCATTCGAGAGGAGGGGGGAGACGATCATGATCTTCATTAGTATCGGCTCCCTGGTCGGGTGGCTCGCGATCTCGCTGCTCGGCTTTGCAAGGTTCCGCGATCCACGACACCAGGTGCTGTTCTCCGGCTCCCTGATCGCTGTCGCCGTCGTAACCACCTTCGTAGTCCTGCACAGCGCCAGCCTGGGTGTCTTCTTTTTTGGTATCGGCGCCACCGCAGCACTCGTGCGGTTCACGCGCGCCTGGCGGCGTCTGCCCGCCGGGCGCCTGAAGTAAGCGTGTCGCCCCGATCCTCAGCCTTGCGATCAGCGGAAGCAGGGCGGGGGCGCTTTCTGCCGTCACGGGTATACGTGCTGGCCGTGTCCGCAGGCCTGGCGTGATCTCGTTACGAGCAGCCGGATGAGACTTCGCGGAAGTTCTCGTAGTGGTCGTCGGTGTACCAGACGACATGGGTGGAGGGGTTGCGGACGAGGCGTTCGGCGTCGCGGTGCTGTTCGGGGTTGCGCGGGTCGACGTCCTACTCGCGGTACTCCTTGACGAGGGGGAGGTCGCCGCTGTGGTTGCCGTAGACGTTGCTGCCCCGGATTACGAACTTGGTGGTGACCACCGGGTAGTCGGTCGCGCGCTTGGCTCTCGGCCAGTCCTTCTCCTTCCAGATCTCACCCGCCTCTTTCACCTGGCCGGGGGAGCGCCTCAATGGGCAGCGGCGGTTCGACGACATCGGCCGCCGCGGACGTCGTCTGCGGGAGCGTCGTCACGGCGGTGCCGATGTCGTGACAGTTTCCGCAAGGGCTGACAGGAACAGTGCAGCGAGGACGGTACGCCGAAGGTTTCGGTTACTCGTCATGCCGAGTGAACGGGGGACGGCCACGGCAGGACACGCTTCTCACTCCCACGAGAACGAGCGCCGAGGTTTTGAGTCGGTCCTGTGGGGAACCGCGCCCCTTGTCTGGCCTTCACCGGCTGGGCAGGGGGCGCCGTTGCAGTTCGATGCACCAGACCTGCGGGTCACCTTCCCTCGACCGCAGCCAGCGCCGCAGCCCATGGATACGGCTTCTTCTCACCCGGCTGATTCGGAACGAAGCCCCCTTCGCCGTAGAGCACAGTCACGCCCATCTCCCGTAGCTCTGCGACGCTCCGGTCAAGGCGGCGATGCTGCGCGTACGCCGCGTTCACACATGGCATCGTCACGAGCGGGATCCCCTCGCCGATACCCTCCGCGCAGACACCCACGACAAACTTCGAAGTCAGTCCGAGCGCCCACTCGTTGATCGTGTTGAAAGTGGCCGACGCCATCAGGATGACGTCTGCCTTAGGCCACACGTCCGGCTCACCAGGCGACTTGTACTCGGAGCGGACCGGGCCACCGGTCAGCCGCTCCAGCTCGGTCTTCTGCGCGTCCAGCCAGCGGGCCGCCGTCGGCGTCAACCCAAGCCGCACATCCGCCACCCGCGTGACTGCGCGTCGCTGATCACCGTGGCGATGTCGAAGCCCGGGGGCGCCGCGCTGCCGAACAGGTACAGAGTCCGTGAAGTCATTGGGCCAGTCGACCACATGCGAACGCCCCCGAACCGGTCGGCTGCGGGAGCGAGCGCGAGTACCGTTCCAGATGACGAGTCAGGAACGGAGTCCGTTATGCCCGCACTGGCCGGACGACCACGCAGGCACCCGTATCAAAGAGCAGCGAAAACTGGCCCACCTCGCCGGGCAGGTGAGACACAGTGACCGCCACCAGCACACCCGCGCACACAGCGCCAGCCTGCCGCATCGATGAGCACGCCGAGTGCCCCGGCCCCGGGGAGACGCGGCTCGCCTGGCAGACGCCCACTCAGCCGGCCATCGAGACTCGGTGCTGCGCCTGCACCGATGCGTCGATCCGCATCAACGACCACTGCAACGGAGGGGTGCTGAGTGCGTTGTGCGTTCAACCCAACGAGGGATACGGACGGCCACCGGTTGAGATACGCGGTTGACTTCCCAACGGCCCTACCCGGCCACCGCGTTACTCGCACCCTCTAGATCACTGATCCGGTCCGCGGCTCCAACCGGAGCGTTCCCCGCCACTGGCGGCACCCCACCGTCTGGTCCGAGCCGCCCCGAGCAGAGTTCCGTCGGGTTCCCCGGTGCCAGGGGCCCGGAGATCCGCGGGCGGCGGCCTGGGCCACCTGCTCCGACGAGGGCACCCTCCTGACGCGTCCCCGTCCTCCGCGGCCGGCGCGCCGGACGGGTGCTGATCCGGGCCACCGGCCTGGCCGGCGTCGGCGACTCCGCCGTCCCCGGCCACGGCAAGGTCGCGCTCGTACAGCCCAACAGCCCGCCACACCACCGTCCATGGCGGTTCTCCCTCGAAGGCGCCTCCCCGCGCCGGGCCGCCGCAGCCTCCCAGTGGCATGTCACGCAGGTGTGGGGTGGGCGTCCTGTAGCTCACGGGTCTCCGCGCCCGGCCGAGATATCGCGTGCCGTGGCCTTGCCTACGATCTCCGAGCCGTTCCGGCCCGCTGTCAGAGCGGAGACTGCAACCCACGCCAACTGGGAAACGATCACAAGCAAACCTGAGGTTCCCATGCGAAGATCCCTGCCGTCGCCATCGTTGTCCGACGCCGCGCCTTCGTCTCGTCGTCACCGAAACGGTCGATGCCCCAGGACAGGGCGAGGACCAGTTCGAACACCTCGTCCGCGGTGATCTCGCCGGCCACCTCGCCGGCCGCCTTGGCCGTGTCCAGCAGGACGCCGACCCGCTCCACCAACGGCGCATTCGCCGATTGCAGCGGCGAGGCGTCGTCGTGGTGCGCGGTGGCGAGACAGGCCGGCAGGTCGTGCCAGATCCGCATCCCCCAGCTCACCCGCACCAGCCACTCGACGAGCGCCCCGCCCGGCGGCAGCGTGCGGGACAACTCGTCGGCCTCCGTCAGCGCTCGGATGAAGAAGCCCTCGATGACCGCGGCGAGCAGGTCGTCCCGGGTGGGGAAGTTCCGGTAGAGGGTGGCGTTGCCGACACCGGCGCGCAACGCGATCGCGTCGAGCGAGGCGAACACTCCGTCCGCCTCGAACGCTTCGCGCGCTGCGATCAGGATCGCGTCGCGGTTGCGCTGCGCGTCGGCGCGAAGCGGGCGTGCTGTAACCAAGATCACTCCACATTGACTAAGTGGGGAGAGTCCCCACATACTCATTACCGGGGAAACTCCCCACTTATCGAAGGAGTCTATATGCCCTACGACGACCTGACCGGTCTGCGGATCACGGTGGACAACGGTGTCGCAACCGTCACCCTCGACCACCCGCCGCTGAACCTGATGGACGGTGTCCTGCTGCCGTCACTGCGCGGCTTCGTCAACCGGGTGCGCCACGACACCGACGTCCGCGTCGTTGTGTTCGACAGCGCCGACCCGGAGTTCTTCAGCGCGCACGGCGACATGGCCTACCTCACCGATCCGGAGGCGCTGCCCGCCGCCACAGCCGCCGCGGTCGCCGCCGCGCCGGACGTGCCCGTCCCGGACGGCGTGAACATCCTGGAGGCCGTGAGCGACGAGGTGCGCAGCCTGCCGCAGGTCACCATCGGCAAGATCGCCGGCTTCGCCCGGGGCGCCGGCAACGAGTTTCTTATGTACCTCGACATGCGGTTCGCGGCGATCGGCCGGTCCGGCCAGGCCCAGCCCGAGGCCGTGATGGATATCCTTCCCGGCGGCGGCGGAACGGTCAACATGACCCGCCTGCTCGGCCGGGGACGCGCACTGGAACTGCTCCTCGGCAGCGAGCTGGTCGACGCCGAGCTGGCCGAACGCTACGGCCTGGTCAACCGCGCGGTCCCTGCCAACGAGATCGACGCCTTCGTCGACCGGCTGGCGCGCCGAATCGCTCGCCTGCGCCCCGAGGTCGTCGCCGCCATCAAGGCCACCGTCGAGACCATCACCCCGAAAATCCCCCACCAGGCGTACGCCGTGGAGAACGCCGCGCTGTACTCCCTGTTCACCGACGATATGGTCGCGTCGGCCCACAAGCAGCTCGCCGCGGGCGTGCAAACCCGAGAGGGCGAACGCGACCTGGAGCGCATCCTCGACAGCCTCTGATCAGCGGCCGTCCACGACATCAACGCGCGGTCCCTCTCACTCGGCGCCGAGTGAGAGGTGGAGTTCACCTGTGGAGCAAACCGTCGCGTCACAATGAATTGCGACGAGCCATCAAGGAGCCTTTTCATCCTCGGTGGGCCTCCCAGCCCCGGCCCCACTGACCCACCATCTGGGGAACGATCAACCACCGGACGGGAAGCGATCTTCAATTGCCTCCGACCCCGCAGGTGGGACGTACCCGTGAACACCCGTCTCTCCCGACCAGGTCCTCTACTGGAATCAGGTCGGCCCGAGCGGGCTCGAGCGCCTCCACGAGCAGGGCCTGCTGGGTGAGGGAACCGGGCGCGCGCTGATCTACCACGCCACCGAGCGTGATCGCCTCACCCACGCGGAACTCGACGAACTGCACGCTCTGACCACGTTCACTCTCGCCCAGGGCTGGCACATCACCGGTGCCGTCATCGAACGCCGTAGCCGGTGGTCCACCTCTTGCTGGGACAAAGCCGTTGGCGAACTCCGCGACGGCTATCTCGATGTCCTCGTCATCTGGGATCCCACGACCGGCCGCCCCGGCACCCGGACCGACACACCCCGCACGTGACGTCTGCGACGTGAGGAGGAAGAGGCCAACGCCTTCGCTCTCGGAGTCGGCCCTACAGTGAGCCTTTTCAGCGTGGCCACCGATCGGGTGTCGGTGGCAGGGCAAGGGTGAGTCCGTAACGGACAAGCCCCCGGCGCCATTGAGCCGTCCGGCAGAACGCGGAGGCTGTTCAGCCACCGCGGTACGGTACGGATACGCCCCGGAGGCAGCTCCAATGCCTCCGGGGCGATTGGTCACCAGGGTGCGACGGACCGATCCCAGCTCCGTGACTTCGTGTCCCTCTCCGCGTCCAGCTCCTCCTGCGTAGCCGGCGGCGTCGGGCAGTCCGCCTGCTGCTCCGCCAGGTACTGCCGGTACGCGTGCCTGCGCTCCTCCGTACCGTCGTTGTCGTTGTCCGTCATGGGTTCTCTCCTTCGCTGGGGGATTCCTTGCTGCTGGTCGGAACAATCTGTGCGACCGGCTTTCCGTGACGCGTCAGATGCCTTACCGCACCCTGTCCACCAGGTCGCCCAGGATTTTCCGGGCTTCCTCGATGCCGCACGCCGAGGCGACCAGCGTCTGGGACTGAGAGCCGGGGCGGGCTCGCGTACGTCACGGACCACCGACCGCGTCCTCCTTGAGCGGTCGATGGCGGGCGCGATGGCGTCGTAGACGCGCAGGGGGCGGAGCCGGTGTCCGCACTGACCCCACGCGCGCGCGATGGCCCCGATCAGATGTCCGTTGCGAGCGGGGCCTTTGCCTGTCGCCCAGGAGCGGTGGGGCCCGACTGTCAGAGGCGTGTGTTTTTCTGGCACGCATGTCTGTCGAAGAAGCCGCCGCACGTATGCCCGACATACCCGCCCTGCTCGAACGGTGTCGGGCTCTTGCCGCCCTGAGCGCCATCTGTCCCGGTCACTTTGTCTACGAGTTCGACGTGTCCCCCGAGGGGGAGCGGCTGTCGAGCTGGCACGATTGCCGCTGTCTGGGCGTCGACCACGGACCGGACGGCACGCTGGTGTGGGCCTGGGATGTAGACAAGTCCTACAAGGAAGAAGACATCGAAGCGCTCCTCGGACAGTTGCCCGCGCAGCTGGTGCCGCGGCTCGCCGCGATGAGGCGGTTCGAGGACCGCGGCGAGCAGTGGTGGCAGCTGTCGGCCGTGATATGGCGCCTGCCCGGCGACGATGTGTGGAGCACGCCCCAGCTCCCCGACCAGTACGATGCCCTGTTCAGCCTGGGTGATCTCCTCGACCCCTCCCCCGGCAACCTCTTCATCCCCGACCACTTCGGGCCCGAGTACGGCAGCTTCGCCCGTGCGGACGCGATCCGCCGGGTGCTCGCCCTGCGCCCGCTGACCGAGGAGATCGTCCGCGCGATCAACCACGAGCGGGGCCTCGCGGACGTCGCCGGGGCCGTGGCCGCCACCGGGTACCGTGCCGCGCCGACCCCCGTGCCGCTGGACCGCGGGATCGGCGAGGGCGAGCCGCTGGTGGTGGTCCAGCAATACGACAACACATCCCTCAGCCGGTTCTTCTTCGAGCCGGACGGGGCGGGCTTCCACCGGATCCTGCTGCACCACTCCGGCAAGGCCGTCCACGCCTGCGGGACCGAGGCCGGAGCACCAGTCGTCCAGCGGGAGCCGGACGGCGGCGCGGCGCAGCTGTTCCTGCTGGAGGTGTACCGCCGCGGCGGCTGGCACGCCATACCGGAGCTGGTCGCCCCCGCTCCTTACCCGCCGCTCTCAGAGAACATCACTCCTCCCGATCTCGCGGCAAAGGCTTTCCGGATCCGCGCGAAGGACTCCGGCCTCGTGCTGGGGCTCCCGAACCGGCTGGGCGAGCCGGTGCGGCTGGAGGAGCCGCGCGACGACCGGAAGCAGGCGATGCGCGTCTGGACGACGTTCGGCTACGGGACGTGGGGGGAGCTCCCGATCGCCGTGCGTCCTCCGGCCGCACCGTACGGACCGGCCCTCGTCACAGATTGACCGGATGCAGGGGGCGGTCGCCACGGGCCGCCCCTCCCGGCTGAACATCAGAACAGTGCCATGTTGCAGTACGCGGCCTGCTCCCGCGCACCGCCGCCTACGCCGCCACACACACCGAAGCCGAACAGCCCAGCAACCCCGGCGAACAGGCCATCACCCAGCCCTCACCGTCGCCTTCACCGACCCCGCCCGCCGACCGGGAGATCACCCACGCCCAACAGCTCCTGGCCGGACTCGACCAGCGCGCCACCACCCCGCCCGCCCACATCGCGGCCCTCGCCCGCGACGCGGACGCCTCCGGCCCCGCCGTCGACGACCGTGCCGCCCTGCTGCGGACAGTGATCACCAACGCCGGAATCACCGCGGCCGCGCCACTGCTCAAACTCGCCCTCACCCTGCATCACACCGCACGCGGGGACGATGTCGCCATTCACATCGCCATCGCCCGGCTCCGGGAACTCACCCGCAGCGGCGACTACGCGTTCTACTGTCCGAACCCCTGCGACGGGCGGCCTCGTTGGCCTGGTGCTAGGTGCCCTTGAGCGAAGACGGTGGTCACCACCTTCACTCAAGGGCGCTGTCGATGGTGCAACGGACCTCACCCGAAACAGCCTTCACAGGGCCCTGGTTGGCTTCGTTAACGTGTAAGGACAGCGTTTGTCGACGAGTTTCAACGGCGATCAGTGGCCAGGGAGCCCGCGAGTGTTCACGGGAAATGACGGCACTTCGGGAGATCTGGTGCGATCCCTGTCGGGACTCTGAAGGCGCGGTTCGGTCCAACTGGAGGAGGCAACCGCTTGTGTCTCCAGTAGGGGGAGACAGCAGAGTGGAGCACATGAACGGCGACGCGCTCTACGCGATTGGTGACCTTGCCCGGCGAACCGGGCTGACGGTGAAGACCATTCGGTTTTACTCCGACGCGGGGATCGTGCCGCCGACCGACCGAAGCCCGGCCGGTTACCGCCTCTACGACATCGACGCCGTCACACGTCTCGACCTCGTGCGCACCCTGCGCGAACTCGGGCTGGACCTTCCCGCCATCAGGAAGGTACTCGACCGGGAAGCCTCGGTACCCGAGGTGGCGGCGGCACACGCCGACGCCCTGGATGTGCAGATTCGCACGCTCCTGCTGCGTCGGTCGGTCCTGAGGGCGGTGGCCAAGCGGGGCCCCACACCTGAGGAACTGGATCTCATGCACAGACTCGCCAAGCTCTCCGACGAAGAACGACAGCGGCTGGTGACCGACTTCATCGACGACACCTTCGGCGGCCTCGACGCCAACCCCGAGTTCGTGGCGATGATGCGTTCGGCCATGCCACAACTCCCGGAGGATCCGGCTCCCGAGCAGGTCGAGGCGTGGGTCGAACTCGCCGAACTCTGCCAGGACACGGACTTCCGGGCCTCGGTCCGGAAGATGGCCGAACACCAGGCGGCGGAGCGCGCGCAGGGCGACACGACCGGCCTGCACCACGACCTCACCACGGCGGTACGTGAACAGGTCGGCGAAGCTCTCGCGGCGGGAATCGAGCCGACATCCGCCCAGGCGGCGCCGGTCGTCGACTCCCTCTCCGCGCTCTACGCCGAGTCGTTCGAGCGGGCCGACGACGCCGAGCTGCGACGGTGGCTCGTCTGCCGTCTGGAGGCCGGTGCAGACCCGCGGGCGGAGCGCTACTGGCAGCTTTTGTCGACCGTCAACGGCTGGCCGCTACCGCCTACTCTCGCGCCGGTCTTCAGTTGGTTCATCACCGCTCTGCGCTCGCAGCTGAGCCGATAGCACGCCGCGCAGCCCCGGACATATCTGCCGCAGGGATGGCGGACCGCAGAGCAAGTGGAAGAGCGCGTCAGTTGGCCTTTGCCTGCTCTTCGGCGCGGGCACGGGTGGTGGCGAGGCGATAGGAGTCCGTGCCGGTCCCGATGATCGTGCCGTTGAAGGTGAGGCGGTCGACGATGGCCGCGCAGGGGCGGGGATCGGTGAAGGTCTTGGTCCAGCCGCCGGAGGACTCGTTGGAGGCGATGGCGACGCTGTTCTCCTCCTCGCGTTCGGTCAGGACCTGGAAGAGGAGTTCGGCGCCGTGCCGGTCAAGCTCCATGTAGCCGAGCTCATCAATGCAGAGGCTGCTTCTCGTCGGCGGCCTCGACCAGCTCGTTCACGAGCTTTGTGGCGAGGGTGTAGCGGACGCGGCAGCCCTTCATGGCCGCCTCGGTGCCGAGCGCGATGAGCATGTGGGACTTGCCGGCGCCGGAGTCCCCGATCAGGCAGAGCGGCTGGCTCTTCTTGATCCATTCGCGGCTGGCGAGGGTGTGGATGGTCGCCGCGTCGATGTTCGGGTTGACGTCGAAGTCGAACGCCCGCAGCGACTTCTCCCGCGGAGAGCCGGCCGCCTTGATCCGCCGCTCCGAGCGGCGACATGCCCGGCCGCCGGCCGCCCGGGGCAGCGGCACCCCGGCCAGGGTCCGCCGCAGCCGGGCGACATCGAGCCGGCCGCGGTTCAGGCCGGTGTAGAGGGAGCCGTGCCCGCGGCGGTGCTCGGGCGCCAGCGCGAGGTCGACCAGCGACCGCACCGGTCCGTCCGTACACAGCACTGCGTCGGCCAGATCGAACAGCGCGTCCGCGCGGGAGGTCAGACAGTCGTAGAAGTCGGTCCGGAACCGGGACAACACGGTCAGGGACTCGACGTGGACAGCGTCGTGCAGCAGACTCACCCTCGCGGCCTTGGCATGATCAACAGCGTCTCGACAACGCACATGATCACACCAAGGCCGCACCGCTGTCGCATCGCCTGCCAGCGACCACCGAGCAGCCAACTGGCGTTTCAGGCCCGGACGTTAAACAACAAGCTGAGCTTGCCGCTTAACCTCGGCGTGAGATGAGTCGGGCGAGTGACTCTGTCGGCCGGCAGAGCCAATTGAGGAGAGGGCTGGTGACCACGACCCAGTGGACACTGATGCGGCCCTGCTCTCCTGCGGCAGCGGGGCCTCAGTGTCCGCGCCGGCAAGGAAGTGCTCAGCTATGTCGAGCGTTCTGGTGCCGGATCGAGAGCGCCGAAGGATGTATCGGCCGAGGTCCTACGGAAGGATCAGTCAGTAGAAGATCAGATAGGCCAGTAGCGAGAAGGGGACGGCAGTCAGGAGGGCCAGCGCGCGTTCCTTGTGGGTTCGTCCCATGAGGAGGGGCACGAGGACCAGAACGGCGAGGCAGGTCCATGCCTGAGGAGCGTGGTGCAGGACCCACGCGTAGTGGATGGCCTCCGTACCGAAGACGCCCGCGAGGGCGGCGAGGCCGATGACCCGCCGGCGTGGGACGCTGCCTCGCCACCAGAACCCCGCCACCCCGAACAGGGGGCCGGCGATGAACGCCATCCCCAGCCATATCAGGGGAGCCTGCATGTCGCCCATGCCGTCGCGCGCGACCTCCGCATAGCCGTAGTAACCGATGACGAGAGCGGCCTCGGCGCACAGGCCCCCGGCCGCTGCTGCGGGCAGGCTGACCCGTCGGGCCAGCAGCGCGCCCGCGGCGAACGCGGCGACGGACCAGACCGCGCCGGAATTGGCGATCTGGTTCCATGCCCCGGGAAGCCAGCTCTGGGCCAGGTTGGTCAGGACGCCGAGCAGGAGTCCTCCGGCGAACGTCGACGCCGTTGCGCCGGCCCAGACTCCGCCACGCGCACCGGGCAGCGGGGTGATGACAGGGGATGCGTTCACGGTGGTGCTCACTGTCCGTCTCGAGGACTGCGGGGCTCACAAACCCTCTGGTGCAGTGATGAGGACGCGCGGGAGCGGAGGCGCGTTCCCTCGGCCCGTTCGGCCCCGGCTCCGGCTCCGGCTCCGGGAACGTGGCGAGCGCCCCGTCGGGCGGCATCGAGAGCGCGGCGTCGGACGCGACCCGCGTAGTCATCTGGCGACAGCAGCGAAACACGCGGGCGGCGGCCTCAGCTTGTCGTCTAAGGTCCCGCGTCCTTGCCGCCGGCGAGGCATATGCCCACCCAGCCCACCACGGGAAGGGCGCCAAGCCACGGCGCACGGGCCCGGCGCAGCGGTGAGGTTCAGCCGGGAAGGGCCACAGTGAGGTCCACCTCGACGAGCTGTCCGCCGAAGCCGAGCTGTGCGACACCCAGGAGCGTGCTGGCAGTGGTGAACGCCGGACCGATGACCGAGCCGGTGAGCCGACGCCACGCGGCGCCGAGGACGCCGGTGTCGTCGCTGCGCACATAGATCACCGAGCGGACGACATCCTGCGGTTGGGCGCCGACCGCCGCCAATGCGGTCAGGGCGTTTGCCGCGACCTGGTCGATCTGCATGTCGAGGGAACCCGGGCCGACGAGGGATCCATGGCGGTCGAGTGGGCACTGTCCCGCCAAGTAGGCCGTCCGGCCGGCCTCGGCCACGGTGATGTGGTGATAGCCAGGCGTTTCATGCAGCTGGTCAGGATTGATACGGGTGATCTTCGCACTCATGCCCGCGAGTCTGACGGACCCGCTACCAGCGCGCACCGGGTTTTCCGATCCGGAGACCACGGTGGTAAGAGCACCTGACAAACATTGAAAGACAAGCTGATGCCCGGGTCATGGCAGGTCTGGCGCCAGGTGTTCTGGTGTAGGCCCAGACATTGTCGGTCAGGACACGTTCGACGGTGATGCCTCGTGTGGCGAACCATGCTGTGGCGCGGGTCAGGAAGCCGGCGCAGGTCGGGGCGGTCTCGTCGGGCAGGTCCTCGGTGTATGCGAGGCGGGTGTGGGCGTCCAGGGCGGTACGCAGGTAGGCGTATCCGATGCCGTTGCGGCGATCCTTGTTCGGGCTGCCGGCCGCCCGGCCCAGGATTTTGTGGCCGCCGCCATGAGGGATACGGCCAGGTTTCTTCACGTCGATGTGGATCAGCTCACCGGGCTGGTCGCGTTCGTAGCGGCGGATCACGGTGCCGGTGGGCCGGTCGAGCCAGGCGCGCCGGTGCAGGCCGCGGCGGGCCAGGCTGCGGTGAACGGTCGAGGCGGGCAGCCCCAGGATCGGACCGATCCGGGCCGGTGGGAGCTTGCGGTCGGTCCGCAGTCGGCAGACGTCGGCCTCGATATCCGCCGTGGTCCGGTGCGATGTCTTCAAGGGCCTGCTGGAGCGGTCGGCCAGGCCCGCCGGCCCGCGCGGCTCGGGCACCCAGCGGCGTACGTAGCGGACTTGCGGGTCGTACCGCTTTCCCTGGATCACCGGGTTGGTGGGGCGCGAGTCCGTGCCGATACCTGTTATCCACTGCCAGTTGAGCCGATTGTTCGCGATGCCCGCGTCCACCAGCACCTCCGTGAAGTGGCGCGCGCTCGTCGTCGAGATCGTTGGCGTAGGCCTGGTGCTCGGCCGCGCGGCCCCGGACCTCCCACCAAGATCAGTCTCAAATCGATGCCTTTTCCTCGGCCGGACGATGAGTCCGCGGCTGAGCCACCGAGCACGAGGACCACACGCGAACTCAGTGCGCGCACCGATGAGTTTCCCGCGCCGCGCCGGTCTGTACGCGTGAAACCGACTCACGGAAGGCTGGCGCCATGCGGAAACTGATCTACGGCATGAACCTGACCCTGGACGGCTACATCGCCGCACCCGGCGACGACATCGGCTGGAGCGTACCGAGCGACGAGCTGTTCCAGTTCTGGTCCGACCAGTTGCAGGCAACCGACCTGACGCTGTACGGGCGCAAGCTGTGGCAGACGATGAGCTCCCACTGGCCGACCGGCGACCAACACCCCAACGCCACCGCGGCCGAGACCGAGTTCGCACGCCGCTGGCGCGACATGCCAAAGACGGTGTTCTCCTCCACGATCGACAAGGTCGACTGGAACACCCGCCTGGTCACCGGCGACGCAGTCGCCGAAATCACCCGCCTCAAGGCCGAGGACGGCGGCCCCATGGGCATCGGCGGCGCCACACTCGCCGGAGCAGCCATGCGCGCCGGACTGATCGACGAATACGTACTGGCCACCGCGCCAGTCCTGGCAGGCGGCGGCACACCATTCTTCACCGCGCTGGACAACTGGGTGAACCTCAACCTGGTCGAGACGCGAACACTTCCCGGCGGCGTGACCCTGACCAGATACGAGACGAGACGCTGAGCACCCGTCACGCGATTCGACCGCCTGCCGGGTCCTCCCGAATGTGAACGCCACTACGGTGTGCGCCGTTCCAGTCTTCCGGCGGGGCAGCGGCCTGCCGGATCACCGCGCCCCCCTTTCGCAGGCAGTGCGCATCGCGCGCGGGCACCCTCAGCGGCAGACCCGAGTCCGGCAGCGGCGAGGGCGGCACACCGGGCGCATACCCGGTCCATGGCTCGACGTTCTCGCGGTATCTGTCGTCCCTTCACCGCGAACCGCCTCCGCCGGCTCGTCCACCTGGGAGACCGGTGACGAAACAGGAGGGCAGGAAGATGACCCCGTCCCGCCGTACGATCCGCGTCCTCATTCCTGTTTCAATCTCACCCACCACTCAATCTGGTGACATAAGGTCACGACAAGCGAACACGACGTTACGGTTGCAGTGTCGGCGCGACGCTCAAGAGGGTGTCGTGGTATCAGACAGAGCCGATCATCCGGTTGTCAATCGTCATGGCTCATCCCCAAGGAGTGTCGTGAAGCTCTCCCCCCGTCCTCTGCGAGTCGTCTTGGCGGCAGCGTCAAGCGCCGCGCTGGCCATGCTGGCGTTCCCCAGTCCGGCTCACGCCGAGCTTGAGCGCGGTCCGGAAGTGCGTCAGGCGGCTCCGGCGTCCCTCGTCCCGTGCGGCTTCTTCCGGTACAGCGTCCGCGAGTCCCAGTTCGCCGCGTACAACCACTGCGGCACGACGACGGTACGGGTACACGTCGACGTCAGAGGAGGCGGTAGCACGAACGACTACCACCTCTGTGTGAGCCCCAGCCGCACGCAGCTACCGGGCGCAGGTCCGAACTACCTCAACGCCTACTACATCGGCGGCGCCGGCTGCCGGAGCGGAGACCGCACCGCACACACCTCCCACTGAGCCTTGATCCAGCAGAAGCCCTTGCGGATCGTCTTCGAGGTCAACCTCGCCTTCCAAGCCGTGCTGATCTCGACCGAACAAACGCAGGGAGTCGATGCACGGGTGACGGCGTTCGAGGTCTGCCCAGAAGTTGCTGGCCAGCACCGTGGACAGGTGCTGTTCAATGCCCGCTACATGGACGCCGCTGTGACTCTGCCCCGTCAGCGACGGCTTGACCGAGCAGGCCGCCGACGCCGCGATCGACACCGCCTGCCGCCTGCTGCGGCTGCCCTCCATCCGCGACTTCAACGAGCCCGCACTCTACAAGCTGCGCCTGAGCCCGTGCGCGCCGGCGAAGTCCGAAGTTCAGCCGATGAAGTCAACGAGATCGCGAGCGACGCGCCCTTCGACTTGGCACCGTCAAGAGTCCCAGCGGCAAGGCCGCGTCTGGCGCGGCCCCGCCACTCACCAGTCAATGGGGTCCACCGCATATCTGCAATGCGGGTCGTCCGCGCCGTCAGAGGTCTGCCACTCCTCGCCCAATAGTGAGGGCCGCGCGGCCAGAAGGGCGGTCAGCGCTCCGCCCGGCTGTACGTCGGCGGCAACCGCACCGGAGGCATCCTCGCTTTCCAGATACAGTCGCAGAGGCCCCTGTTCCATGAACCGGAACCCGAGCAGACGTGCTGTACCTGGGATCCGGGGGCTGCGAGCACGGTGAGAGCGGTCGGGGGCCGCCTGTTGGAGGCGGTTCTGTTCCTTGTCTCCTCCCGCCCGCTACATCACCGGCAGGGTCCTTGAGGCTCTCGGCGGGAAGCTCGCGATCGGCTGACTCCCGAGGGAGAAGCGCTGCTGCTGGTCGGCGCCGCGCGCCTGTGGAGGCGACGGCGGGTCGCGGCCGACGGGGAGACACCCCGCCGAGGGGCGTCCTATGGGCAGGGCCGATCGGAGAGCTCGGTGGGCGGGCAGCGGTCGTCGCGCTGAGCCGGCCACGTACCGGGGCGATTCCTTCAGGGCGTCATGGTGAAGCGGCGGCAGACGTGCACTCGGCTGAACTCGCCTCGCAGTTGCGCTTCGTCAGTGAGCTTCGCGTGCAGGAACGCGGCCCTGAGCCGCAGGCCGGGCCGCGGCTTGAGGATGGCGCGATCAGGCTCGTCCCCGGCGGTGTAGGCATGCGCGAAGACGTGGAGGTAGTGGTCGCTCTCCTCGAAACCCATCGCCCGGTACCAGCGCAGGGTGTCCGGGTCGTCCCGGGTCCACGCATCGAGCGTGGTCACTGCCGTGCCGCGGATCCGGGAGCGCGTCCTGCGGAGGAGGGCACGGCCGAGTCCGCGATGCTGGTGATCAGGATGGACGGCGATGGTGTCGATGGTCGCCAGCGCGCCTACGACCATGGTGTCCATGATCCCCACCACGGTGTCCGTCCGATCCACCGCCACCAGTTCGAGGCCGGGAACCGGGATGGCGGGCTTGGTGCGATCGACATCGTCGTAGTAGGCGGTGTTCAGGAAGGAGAGCACCCGGCAGCGGAGCCAGGAGCCCTCGTCGGCGCGGGTGTAATCACGGATGGTGTAGGTCACGGTCGTGATCCTCACGGGTTTCAAAGTCGAGGCCGGACGCGCGATGCACCCGTCGACAGACGCTGTGATGTCGCCGGTGAGCACGACCGTCAGCGCCATCTTCGGGACATCGAGTTCTTGGGCAATCAGACAGATCGTGGCATGCACGCTCTCGATGAGACCGCTCAGGCCCGGTTGAACCGGGCGGCGTACGTGATCGCGTCGACGTCTCCGATCTCGTCCGACATGCCGATGGCGAAGGGCACGGTGTCGACCAGGTTCATGATCTGAGCGGCGGAGTGGCGGGAGTTCAGCAGGACCAGCAGCGGCTTCTCATCAAGGGCGGCGATGGCCCCGGGCGAATGCGCCGGCAGAGACGATGGCGCTCTCGTGCGGCTCGTCGACGTCCCGTTCGCACTCGATCAGCTCCGCCGCACTGTGACCGGAGAAGTGAACGACATGCGGCCGGACCTGGGTGATTCCATCCAGGAGAATGTTGGTCGTCGCTGCCGGATGACCTTGAAGGTCCACCAGATCCCGCCGCGCGAGCGCCGCCAGAGCGTCAGGGCCGCCGACTTCACCCGCGCCCGCCAATTCGTCGACCGCTCCGGCATCGTCCCCCTGCTCCACCAGGCACAGAGCGCGCCCGCAAATCCCCCGCCGGCCGCACCCGCACCCGCACCGTCAGCCTCCACGCCCTGTCCATCGCCATGACCCTCGACTCCTGGCGCAACCAGGGACGCGTCGTCCTCGCCGAGGTCACCGACATCCTCGCCCAGCAGCTCACCCCCGCCACCCGCGCCCAACTCGGCCTGGCCGCCTGGCCCGACGACGCAGCCGGCCTCGAAGCCTCCTACCTCGCCGTACGCTTCTCCGAATCGCGCCGTCCAAAACGGATCAGGAACGGCTTTTGCTGGTGCCCCCTTCCCTCCCCCGAGCCTGCCGACGTGCTGAGTGCCACCGCACATCGGGCGGGTGGTCGCTGGTCACGCCAACATCAACACAACCATGGGATATGCGGTCATCTATCCCGTTGAGGCGATCGAAGCACACCGCTCATTCATCGCTCACCGCCGGAGCCTCCGGCCCTCCGAGGAGTACCGAGCGGTGATGCCCGAGCGGTGATGCCCGAGGAGTGGCAGGACTGCCTGGGGCACTTCGAGCTTCGCGAACTCGCCTTGGGAGAATGCGGTCGGGCCTACGGCACCGACTGCAATCATGAGCACGCTCGCGTCCGTTGTCCGGTCCTTGTGATGCGCCCCAGTGACAGGCCCGCGCTTGGTAGAGATGAGAGAAAATCTCCGGAAACGAATTGCTGAGGCCGAGAGCGAGGGGTGGCTCGGCGAAGTGGAAGGACTTTCCGTCAGCCTTGAGTCGGCCGACCGGAAAATCTCACAGCTTGACGAACGAAACGAGCGGACGACATCGCCGGTCTTTCTGGGAGTCCCCACTATTGGAGAGATTACCGGTCGTGCTACCGAGCTTGAAATGAGTGCTGTCGGTTTGGTCGTCGTTTGGTCGTGGTCAGCTGTCCATGGTCAGGCTGGCCACGAGGCTGCCGTCTACGCATACGGCACGGCAGCTGAGGACGAAGGCGTCGACGGCGTCGTCCCGTTGGGTGTGGGGTCGAGCGACACCGACCCGGCTGTGGCTGACGCCCGTAACGGGCCGGTAGACGATGTCCGGGCGCTGGTAGAAGCGGGCGGTCGCCTCGGGGGTGAGGCTGACGCCCTGGCCGTGGGCGATCGCGTTGAGCCATTCATCGGGATGGTGCGCGACCGCGCCGATACGCACCGGGTGCCCCTCGCGCTCATCGGCCGCGAGCCAGTAGTCGCGCCATTCCCCGGACTCGGCGGGAGCCGCCACGAACGGTTCGTCGTACAGATCCCGGAACCGGATCTGATCCTCCCCCGCGAGGCGATGCCCCGCAGGCAGAGCGATCCAGCGTGGCTCGGTCAGCAGCACCTCGACGTCGAATTCGCTCTGCGCGGGCACTGGCAGGCGCAGCAGCGCCACGTCGACGTCGCCGGTGGCCAGTCCGGCGGTGGGGTCGGTCCATTCGGTCTGTCGCATCTGGACCCGCCAGCCGGGGCGCCGTCGGGCGAAGTCGGCGATGATCAGCTGGGTGCGCTCGTTGGCGGCGCTGGCCACGAAGCCGACCCGTAGCGTGCGTGCCGCCCGGGTCGTGGCGCCCCGGGTGACGCGCAGCGCATTCTCCCAAGCGGTCAGCACGGCGCCGGCGTGGGCGGCCAGAGCCTCACCGGCCTCGGTGGGGGTCATCCCGGCGCGGGAACGGACGAACAGGTTCACTCCCAGCCGGGCTTCCAGCTGCCGTATCTGTTTCGTCAGTGCGGGCTGCGAGATGTAGAGGCGCTGAGCGGCCCGCGTGAGGTTGCCTTCCTCGACCACCGTGGCGAAGTACCGCAACAAGCGGGTGTCGACATCCATGCCGCCAGGTTATGGAAGCAGGTATTGGACGACTACGGCGGGCCGGCGGGAGCGTTGATCACGCGACCGGGACGGCCCGGTACCGAACACGCCGGAGAGCATCCAGATGACGACGAGTGAAGTCGTGCCCGACCCCAAGACCGAGGCCATCAACCAGTTCTTCTCTGCCTACGCCGCCCACGACGTCACAGCGATGAGCTCGGTCCTGGCTCCCGACATCGAGTGGACCATCCCGGGCCACCACCCGCTGTCGGGCACCAAGCACGGACTCGACGAAGTGGTCAGCTTCTTCGACCAGCTCGGCAAGGCGGGCTTCCGGGCCGAACCTGTATTTCTCGGCAGCAGCGGCGAGTACGTCGTCGACATCCACCGAGGCTGGACGACCCAGGGTGTGGGCCACGTCGACACGATGTGGGCGCTGGTGTGGCACTTCGACGCCGACGGCCAGGTCGATCGAGTGGACAACCTCAGCGGTGACCAACACCAGATGGACAACTACGTCTGGGCCAACTTCCCGTTGGCCCCCCTTCCAGCCCGCCTCGCCCGGGGACAGAAGGAATCGGCATGAAGATCATCGTGATCGGGGCGACCGGCACCATCGGCCGTGCGGTCGCAGACGGGCTCGAGACCGAGCATGAGGTGATACGGGCTTCACGCAACGGCAGCACCCGGGTTGACCTGGAAATACCGGCCTCCATCGACGTCCTTTTCGCCACCGTCGGCACAGTGGACGCGGTCATCTGCTGCGCGGCCAGCGGTCAGCTGACCCCACTCGCATCACCTTCGGACGACGAGTTCACTCTCGGCCTGAAAGGCAAACTACTGGGACAGGTGGCCTTGCTCCGCCGGGCAGTGGATCACGTGCGGGACGGCGGATCCATCACCCTCACCAGCGGTACCTTTCAGGAGCCCACGCCGGGCAGCTCGTTCGGCGCTCTTGTCAACGCCGGACTGGAGGCGTTCGTCCGGGCCGCGGCCATCGAGATGCCCCGCGGGCTGAGAGTGAACGTCGTCAGCCCAGGATGGGTGACGGAGACGCTCGAAAAGCTCGGTATGGACTCCAGGGGAGGCACACCGGTGAGAGACGTCGCCCGCGCCTACATCAATGTAGTCACAGGACAGACGCAGGGACAGACCTTGACCCCTTCCCCCCGCTGACCGGCCGGAGTGTCGGCAAACGAGCCGGATATCGCTGCGGAACCGGCTCGCTCGGGGTCAGCGTCCATGGTCAGGCCGGTGCCCGCCAACAGCCGACCACCGAGCTGTGTACGAGCACGGATGACCAGGACGCGATAGTCCTTCCAGCCGAAGCCCTTCGGCTCTTCCGTGCGGCTCCGTACTCGCGGAGTGCGTAGCTCAGACGGGACCGCTCATCAGTCTTACCCGCGACCGCACCTCCCTCTTCCAGCACTCGTAGCTCAGAGAAGTCGGGGACGACGTCCAGGCGGCAGCCACTCGTTGAGGGCTGCGACCAGCACGGTCGCCTCGTAGCGGACCACGAGCTTGTCATACCTCGTGGCTACAGCCCGGTGGCGCTTGAGGCGGTTGATCCCGCACTCGACCGCGTGCCGCTGCTTGTAGTCGTCCTTGCCGAACTTGGGCGGCCGTCCGCCTCGCGATCCGCGCTCGAGGCGGTTGCGGACGCGGTCCGCCGGGACCTGATCCGCTTGCTTGGAGTGCACTCCAAGGTCATAGCGTTGAGACAGCTGAACCCAACACCCAACGCGTCGACGCATCATCCCGTACGACCAACTGGAAAGACGGCAAACGGCAAATGGAAGACAACCAATTCACCACGCATGCAGAACTTTTCGATCTGCGTGGAAAGCGCGCGCTCGTCACCGGTGGCACCCGAGGCATCGGAATGATGATCGCGCGTGGCCTTCTCCAGGCGGGCGTCCGCGTGGTCATCAGCTCACGCAACGCAGAAGCGTGCGCTCAGGCGCAGGAACAGCTGTCCACATTCGGTGAGGTGCGGGCCATCCCCGCCGACCTGTCCCGCCACGACGAGTGTCGGCGCCTGTCCGACCTCGTCACCGCCGACTCGGAGCGTCTCGACATCCTCGTCAACAACGCGGGCGCCATGTGGGACGAGCCGCTGGCGACGTTCCCCGACGCGGCCTGGGACACGGTCGTCGACCTCAATCTGAAGTCGCCGTTCTGGCTGGTCCAGGCGCTGCTGCCCGCACTTCGCAGGGCGGGCACCGCCGACGATCCCGCGCGGATCATCAACATCGGCAGCATCGCCGCCATCCACATCCCCCAGCGGCCCAACTACTCGTACTCCAGCAGCAAGGCCGCACTGCATCAACTCACCAGAGTGCTCGCCAAGGAACTAGGACCGCAGCACGTCACCGTGAACGCCGTGGCGCCGGGACCGTTCCCGTCGGCGATGATGGCCGCAACCCTCGATGAGTTCGGCGAGGCGATCGCGGCTTCGGCCCCACTACGCCGGATCGGCCGCGACGACGATATGGCGGGTGTCGCCGTGTTCCTCGCCAGCCGGGCAGGCGCATACCTCACAGGCGCCGTGATCCCCGTCGACGGCGGCATCGCCACAACCGCGTAGGCCGCCCAGGGTCTGCTCATGGAAGTTGATCTTGATCGTTCGTGATCATGTCCAATGGGACGTGGGGATCTGACGAACGGCCAGTGGGCCCGACTTGAGCGGCTGTTGCCGCAGGGCATCAAGTCGGGCCGTCCGCCGGTATGGACGCGGCGGCAGCTGACAGACGGCATACGGTGGCGGACCCGGACGGGTGCTCCCTGGCGTGACGTGCCGGAACGCTACGGGCCGTGGGACCGCGTCCATGACCTGTTCCGGCGCCGGCAGCGCGATGGCACCTGGGCCCGGATCGTCACTCAGCTGCAGGCCGAGGCGGATGCCAAGGGCCTGATCACCTGGGACGTGAACATCGACTCCACGGTCTGCCGGGCCCACCAGCACGCGGCTGGGGCGGCGAAAAGGGGGATCTCCAGAAGGAACCGCCCGGCGGGATCACCGTCGAGCCGGCCGACCACGGGCTCGGACGCTCCCGGGGCGGCCTGACCAGCGAGATCCACCTCGCCGTCGAGCGGGGTCAGAAGCCGCTATCGGTGGTGATCACCGCCGGACAGCGGGGTGATTCGCCTCAGTTCGAGTCGCTCCTGGAAGCGATCTGGGTGCCCCCGGCTCGGAGTCGGCAGGCCGCGCATGTCCTCTGCCACACGACCTTGACCGTTTGGCAGGTGATCTTGATCGAACTGGAAGCACCAGTTTCTGGAGTGCGGTCAGGTCCACCGCGGGGAAGCCCGGTTCGCGCAGTGCGGATCAGTGCCGTACGAACGCCAGATCTCGCTGCCGCATGTGGTCGCGTGGGCCAGCCGCCCGCAGGACCACGTCCAGCACCCGCGCCGGGTCGGCGGCGTACGCGTGCGAGAACCACGCCATGTTGGCCTCCACCACGGCCCAGCGGTGTCCCGGACGGTACGGGTCGAGCACCTGCCCGACGTCCACCACCACGGCGCTCGGCAGCGCGGGCCCGGCCACCGCGACCAGGCGGTCGGCGAACTCTGTGATCTCCCCGGCGACGGCCCGGTCCGCCCGGTCCGTTCCGAGCAGGCGCGGGTCGAGCCGGCCGAACACCGCGTACCGGCTCGCCGCCGCGATCCGGCCGTCCAGCAGGAACAGCCGGTACTCGGCAGCGAAGGTCACCACCTCGGACAACAGCACCGGTGTCGCCGGGTCCAGAGCGCTGGACAGCCGGGAGCCGTCGTTGTAAACGCCAGCCGGGAAGGACTTGTCACGAGGCGGCTTGACGAACGTCGGCCGGTCGATCGCCCATGCGTCCGCGATGGTCCCTGCCCGGACCTGGCGACCGGTGAACTCCTCCGGCAACTCGGCGAGCCAGCCGTCCGTCGGCTCCAGCAACGCGAACCCGAGCCGGCCTGCCAGCCGCGCACCCGCGACCGGCCCGCCATACCAGTACGCAGGGCCTGCCAGGCCGGGCTCCTCCGCGGCCCTGACCGACATCCCTCGCCCCGCCGCCTCAACGGCCAACAGCTCCATCGTCGACGTCCGCCGCCCAGGCATGACCAGCACCGCGAATCCCTCCCGCACTCCGCAAAACCACCACGCTAGCCCGCCATGCCCGCCATGCCCGCCACAGCAGAATTGGCCTGGCCGCTTGCCGCTCAGGGAGTGCCCGTCGACATGTCGATGGATGCTGCGAAGGCCGCCAGGGTAGTGAAATCGTCGTTCCACAGACCGACCCGTGGATTGACGTGATGGAGCAAGGCGGGTGCGCAGTGGTTGGCAGCCACGTTTGCATGATCCGCGTCGCCCTGTTCGTCGTCCACCCAAGCGAACGGTCGGCCGTTGGCGTACTCCACCAACGGCTCGGACTTCCAATGAATGCCAGCAGGACGCTCGTTGAGCAGAGCGTTACCGAAGTCGACGAACGGTAGTTCAGGCAGACCGAGCACAGGTCCGATCCACTTGTTCGCATCACTCATCCAGGTTGTGGCCCAGCATCAGCCGTACCATGCCGCACCTGGTCGCCGCCCGGCTCGTCACCGTGGTCCGTCGCGGGCGCTTCCAGCTCCACCCGATGCTCGCCGCGTTCAACGACCCCCGCGAGCAGCAGCGAGCCGTCAAGGCGCTGCCCCGGGACATGCGACTGGACGCCGGCGACTTCGAAGACGAGTACGAGTGCCGCTTCCAGCTCCACCTGGACGGGAAGGCCCGCAAGGCCGAAGCCAAGGCCAAGGGCAACGTCACGCCTATCACCAAGACCCATCTCAAGCGCGTCCGCTGACCCGGCCGCCCGGCCGGGCAACGGCGCTGCACCCCAGGTGCGGCGCCGTTCTCGTGTCCGGAGCAGTACACCGTTCCCCTCCAGGGGAAAGCCGCAGGTCGGCAGCGTACGGCTCTGCGTGGCGGTAGCGCCAGGTAAACCGGTTTGTTCTAGTTCTGGGCGTAGCCGCGCCGTGCGGATACCGCGAACGCGCCGTCCAGGATCGCCTGCCGCCGCTCGATCAGCCCACGAGCCGTACGTCTGCCCCCGGTTGACACTTCTGAACCCATGGGTTCAGTGTACTTATCGAACTGGTAAGACTAGAAACCTGAACCGGCTGGTTCAGTACGTGTGGAAGGGTGGTACAGGCGTGATCGTTCACATGCTGCGTTTCGCGTTCAAGGAAACCGCGACCGAGGAGGAGCGCGAGCGCGTGCTCGCGGTGATACGACGGACGGCCTCTGTCGAGTCGGTTTCGTTCTCGACGGTAGGTCAGACACTCGGGGATTCCGATGGCTTCACCCATGCCTGCTGCGTCGGCATCGCCGACCTGCCGGCTCTGCGGCGGTACATGCACGATCCGGTCCACCTGGCAGGCGACCCGCAGATCATGCCCTATCTGGCCAGAATCGCCATCGGCCCGGACCTGTCCGACGATATGACACCCACCCTGGCCCGGGACACCCTCACCCTGCACGAGGAGAAGGTCGCGCTCTACCCGCAATGGGCCGCCCAACTCGGCCCATTGTTGGCAGCCTCGTGAGGTGATCCGGTAGTTCGTCATACATGACGCGGGCGCAACTGACGTATGAGACAGGGGAGTTCGACAGGCCGTATCTGCCGATCGGCAGATACGGCCCGTATCCTGAGCGGCTGCGGCAGCAGTTCGAGGGCGTGATCTGGCGGTTCCGGACCGGTAGGAAGTGGCGGAGACGCCGGCCGAGTTCGGCGCCTGATCCACCGTCCACAACCGCTTCGCTGGCGGCACACTTGACACGGGCCCGGCGCAGGGCAGCAGCCTCGGTCGCCGCAGCCTGGCGGGCCCCGCTCCGTGCGAGCTGTCTCGACCACGGCCGACGCATCGTCGAACGCGGCCTCCCGAGCCGGAAACGCCCTCCGGCTCAGCTCACTCATCGCCCTGGCCTCCCGCTCCACCGCCTTCGTGATCACCGGGCCCGGCCGCCGTGAGGGAGCGGTGGCCCGGTGAGCTTCACCACCGCCGTCGGCGGGATCTGCGCGACGCCCTGGCCGTCGGTGCCGGCGTCACCGGCGGCCGGGTCGGCGGGTCGGCGGGTCGGCGGGTCGGCGGGTCGGCGGGTCGGCGGGTCGGCGGGTCGGCGGGTCGGGAACGAAGCCAGAGCAAGATCCCAGTGGTCAGCCGCGTGCAGCAGGGCAGCCCGTTCGACCTCAACCTCCACGAAGTACTGATAGATGTCTGCTCCGTCTTCACCCTGCTGTCATGGGGGTGCTGCCTCCATGGACAGGTGCACACGTATCACCGCACCGTCCTCGCTGCGATCGGCGAGGCTGAAGGCCAGGACCGGCTCGATGAACGACGTATCCGGGGGCAGTTGGCCGTCGGTGTCAGGTCCGGTGACCGCAGCCGTCCCTGCGGCCACCGCGCGCAGCCACGCGGATACCTGAGAGGCTTCATCGGTCAGCAGACAAGGATCGGTGAAGGACCAGATGCCCTCCGGAGTCCGCACCGTACCGCCGATGACCAGCCAGTTGTCATCGTATGAGTCGCCGAGGACCGCTGAGAATTGGTACCGCAGCGGGCAGAGCTCGACGCTGCTTGTCTGATCGCCCAAGAACATTGTCAAAGGGTGTCACCGTCTCTCTCGACGTTGTTGTGGGTGCTGCGGCGGTCAACACCTGGAACGCGCGGCGGGCGGCCGTGCTCTCGTGGCTGGGCTGGTGCGCGGAGCCCGGCTACAACGGTCCGGTGGTCCTGATCGGATGAGCCGTCCCACAGGCCTGTCGTCACCCAGTTCATCGGCCCGGCACCGCCGGTGGCGGTCGTCCTCCGGGGCGATCGAGGATCGCAGCGCCAGCGGGTGCCCCGCTCCCCCGCCGTGGGTGGCGGTCGTCCTCCGGGGCGATCGACGCCAGTCGCGGGTGGTTCAGTGCTGGTGGCAGTTGCGGCTCTGTCGCCGAGACCTGCTCGAATGTGCGGACGCCTTCCGGAAGGCCGCTGACGAGGTCGCCGAGGCGGTTCGAGCGGACCAGCCGCTCCGACAGGCGTAGTGCGGCTGTCGGCTCGTTTGGCCTTCTGGCAGTGCGCCGACCGCTTGAGCTCGCCATCGTTTGACGACAGACGACAGACGACGGGTCGGTGGACGGCGACCGGCTCAGGTCGAGCGCAGACAGAAGGGGTGTCCGGCCGGGCTGGCGTATACGCGGCTGCCGCCGCGGGTTTCCGGGGCGACGTCGTCGGTGGGTCGCAGTCGGGTGGCGCCGGCTTCGGTGGCCGTGCGGTCGGCGGTTGCGAGGTCGTCGACGCCGAAGTCGAGGTGCATCTGCTGGGAGGTGCCGTCCGGCCAGTTCGGGGCGGTGTGTCCGGGGGCGGACTGGACGACGATCACCGGGAGGCCGGCGGCCTGAACGAAGTGGTGGGTCGGCGTGGGGGTGAGGGAGCCGCCGAGCAGCCGCTGCCAGAAGGCGCTCTCCTTCTCGATGTCGGCGGCGTCGATGATCACGGAGGTCAGGGTGATGGGCATGGGGTGTCCTGTTCGTGCTGTCGGTGGTTGCTCAGACGGTCGGGATGATGCCGCCGTCGACGCGGAACTGCGCTCCGGTGAGCCACTTCGCGCGGCCGGAGGCGAGGAAGGCGATCATCTCGGCGACGTCCTCGGGATCCCCGGGGCGGCCCATGGGGACCTTCAGGTGGTCCACGATCTGCTGCGCGACCTCCCCGGTGGTGACGCCCTGCTTCTCCGCCATGTGTTTCAGGTGGGCGGTGGCGCCGTCGGTGACGACGAAGCCTGGCAGCACGCAGACCACGCGTACTCCGTGCTCGCCGACCTCGGTGGCCAGTTCGCGGCTGTAGGTGTTGAGCGCGGCCTTGGCGGCGGCGTAGGAGGCCTCGGTGCGCTGGGGCAGTTGACTGGCGATCGAGGAGACGTGCACGACGACGCCGGAGCCCCGCTCGACCATGCCCGGCACCAGGGCCCGGTCCAGGCGCACGGCACTGAGGAGGTTCATCTCCAGGTCCGCCTGCCAGGATTCGTCCGACCGGCTCAGGGTCGGCGCCGGGGCGCTCGCCGCGCCCGCGTTGTTCACGAGCACGTCCACGCCGCCCACCCGCTCCACGACCCGGCGGCCGAGTTCGGCCACACCCTGCTGCGTGGAGAGGTCCGCCGCGAGGAATGTGGCACCACTGTCCTCCACGGGTCGGCTGCGGGAGGCCGTCAGCACGGTCGCTCCCGCGGCGACGAAGCGGCGCGCGGTCGCCGCGCCCAGGCCCCGGCTACCACCGGTGACCAGTACCCGAAGGCCGTCGAGGCTGTTGTCCGTGATGGGCATGAGGTCTCTCCTCCGTAAGATGAACCTGACTCCGGAAACGGTACACGTAAACGGAACCGGACTCACCTTATGGAGGTTCTCTTGCCGACATCACGCCCGCTGCGCGCCGACGCACGACGCAACCGCGAGGCACTGCTGTCCGCGGCCCGCCAGGCATTCCTCGGCGGTGACACCGACGCGCACGTGGAGGACATCGCCCGCAGCGCCGGCGTCGCCGTCGGAACGCTCTACCGCCACTTCGAAACCCGCGAGGCGCTGATCGAGGAGGTCTACCGCACAGAGGTCGACATCCTGTGTGATGCGCCCGGTGACCTGCTGGACGATCACGCTCCGGAGGAGGCGCTGCGGCGCTTCCTGCTGCTGCTCGTGGAACACGCGGCGGTGGGCAAGGGGATGTCCAGTGTTCTGGAGAGCATCATGGCGACGGACTCACCGGTCTTTGACGACGCACGCACGCGTATGGCCGACGCCCTCTCCCTGCTGCTCGAAGCCGGCAGCGCGGCCGGCACCGTCCGCGACGACGTCACCGGCTCCACCCTGTTGCGCGCCCTGGGCGGCGTCTGTGGAATGCGCGCCACGGAGGGCTGGTTGGTCGAGGCCCGGCAGATCACTGCTCTCCTCTTCGACGGCCTGCGCCACAGGGCCCCGCAGGCGCCCTGAGAGTCGGGTGCCGCGTGCCGTGCACCACCGGGTCGGTCCAGTCCGTTACTCCTGACCGCTTCCGTCGTCGCCCTCGTCCAGCTCCGGCCCGTCCGGGTCGCGCAGCGGGCGCAGGGCGTCGGCGGCCGGGCCGCCCCTTCCGCCCCGACCGCCTGTCCGCACTTCTCGACGAGCTCGGTGCCCCAGCGGCTGCCGCCCGCGGCGCCGCCATCCGACAACAACTCCTTGAGACGCCCGCTCCCGTCGTCGCGGACGCTCTCGGCCACCGCAACAAGGCCACCACCGCCTGCTCAACGAGACCGGCGGAACGTGAAGCCGCGACGCCGCCGGCAATCACCTACGGTCGCCGCCTGGCTGGACTCCGCAGATAAACGCCGACAGTTGATGTGGGCGAAGCCACCGCTACCCAGGTCAGGTTCCCCCCGTGCTGCGGCGCCCGCCCACAACCGTCTCTAGGCCCTGTCTTCAAAGTAGTGGCGTCCGCCCGGAGGGCGGGCTCGGCGGCGTCCGGTGCGTGCGATCGCAAGGCGGAGGGTCGCCCCCGTACTGGACGTACTGGGGTGATCCCGGCAACGCCGCGAGCGTGTGTGCCGGGCGTCGCCGAGCAGGCGGGACTTTGAAGACAGGGCCTAGTGGTGCCATGCCTCGCCTCCGACGTTGTGGATCATCCGCTGGAGCACCTTGAGGGTAACCAGGTACTCCTCATCAGTGATGCCGTCGTGGGCTTGCTTCCGCATGGCCCACTGGCGCTCTGCGCACTGGCGATAGACCGCGTCTCCCCCAGAGGTCAGCCGAAGGCGGTTCTCACTGTCGAGCGCCAGCAAGTCCCGGTCGAGGAGGGCGTCGATCTCCCCCGCAAGCGCGACTCCCACGTCCAAGTAGCCCTCCAGGACTATCGTCACCTCCTCGCGGGTCCGGCCGTTCTCGCTCGTGGCCACCTGGTTCAGAACCCACCACTGGGGCTGGGTGACATCGAACTGTGCCAGCCCGGCGCGGATGTTCGTGACAACTGCTTTGCTAGCGGCCCCGCTCCAATAGCCAATCGGCTGCTTGACCAGTTCGGTGTCGTTGTGCGAGTACTCCATCGTTCCGCCCTCACCATCCTCGGATCTTGACTGGTGAGAATGAACGTAGAACCCCAACCAAACATGAGGTCAAGCACCTGCGGGCATCCGGTGGCCTGCTCGGCGGCGTCCGGGTGGACGGCGCTACTTCGAAGACAGGGCCTGGTGCTCTGACCGCGCAGGTTCGCCGGGGTGGTGGTCGTGGCGGTTGGATGTGCGGTGACGTCTGATCCGACCGCTGGAGGCGCGCTGGCCGAGCCCGTCCGTGTGCGCAGACTGACCGACCAGGAGAGGCGGAAGCCGAAGCAGGTCGTGCGCCGGGGCAGCACCAGTTCGGTGCGCTACCGGCGGGCGATGATGCTGGCCTCGGCCGGCGGGAACCGCGTCCCGGTGATCGCCCAGCGCTTGCTCGCTCGCCTCGGTGTCACCTGCCAGCGCATCAAGATTTGGAAGGAGTCTCCGGACCCCGAACGGGGGACGAAGCCGGACCGTATCGAGCACGTCCCGGACCGCTTCCCGGACCGGTTTCCGCCTTCGACGGGTTCGGCCCGCTGGGGATCCGGCCCACCGCAGGCTCGGGCCGGGCAGAACGACAGCGCCCCGATCGGCTGCCGGCCAACGTCTCGTGGGCGAACCCGATCGAGGCGCACTTCGGACCGCTGTGGCAGTTCACCATCGCCAACTCCAACCACCCCAACCACACCGTGCAGACCCGGACCTTGCACGTCTGCCTGAGCTGGCGCAACGCCAACGCCCGTCACCGCGACGCCCTGGCCGCCGAACGCAAGGAACGCGCTCGCATCCGAAGGGAGCAGGGCATCCGCTGGGGCGGGCGCCAGCGGGCAGGGCATTCACCGGGAAGGCCGACCGTCTGTCATCACGGCCTCATTTTGGCGTCTTGAGCATCTCCAGAAGGATGCGCTGCAGATCGGTGCGGTCCTGCGGGGTAATCCTCGCCAGCCTGCGGTCGAACTCCGCCGCGAGCGCTGAGAGCGCGCGGTCCCGCGCCGCCTCGCCCTCGGCAGTCAGGATGAGCCGATGCCGCCGCAGGTCCTCGTCGTCGATCTCGCGCCGCATGAACCCCTTTGCGACGAGGTTGCGGACGTAAACCGTCACACTCGCTTTAGGGATCATCAGCGCCGCCGCGAGTCCGGCAGGATACGGCGACGCGGCCACCTCCGCCAGCACGAAGAACTCCTTCGTCTCCAGCCCAAGCTCGGCCAGTTCAGCGCTGCAGGCATCCATTACGACGCTCAGCAGACGCTGGTTCAGCGTCCACAGCTGCGCCCCGTCGACCGCCACGCAAGCCCCTCCATCCGTTCAGGTGGTACAGTTCTGAATTAGTTCTGAATTGTACTGCATGGTGTTTCGTACTGGACAGTCATGGAACAAACATCTACGTGAAGGCGTCATCAGATGCTTCAGCACATCATGATCCCGCGCGGACCGATCGATCTCGCGGCCGACCTCTACCTGCCCGACAACATCGACGATGCGGCGCCGCTGCGCGCCGTGGTGCTCTCCACGCCCGGCAGCAGCGTGAAGGAGCAGATCGGCGCGAACTACGCATCCCGCCTCGCCGCCTGCGGCATCGCCGCGCTCGTGTTCGACCCCGCCCATCAGGGTCGTAGCGGCGGAGAGCCCCGCGACCTCGAAGACCCCTACCGCCGCGGCGAGGACATCTCCTACGCGATCGACGCGCTCAGCACGATGCCCGGCATCGACCCGGAACGCATCGGCGTCCTTGGCATCTGCGCCGGCGGAGGTTACGCAGTGCACACCGCCCGCACGGACCATCGCATCAAGGCGGTCGGCACGGTCGTCCCAGGCAACATGGGCACGTCGTTCCGCAGCTTCCAGCCGGATGGCGCGGCGGCCGCACTCGACACCATGGCTGACGCGCGCATCGAAGAGACCCACTCCGGCGAGCTGACCCGCGTGAACTGGCTGCCCGACACCCTGGAAGAAGCCACAGCAGCCGGGCTCACCGATATCGACACGACCCAGGCAGTCACCTATTACCGCACCGAGCGGGGCGGGCACGCACACTCCACGAACCGCCGTCTCGCGCGCGGGGACTCGCTGCTGCTGGGCTACGACGCGTATCACCTGGTCGACCAGCTCATGACGCAGCCTCTTCAGGTCATCCTCGCCGGACGCATCGGCAACACCGGCTCCTACGAGTCCGGCATGCGGTTGTGGAAGCTGGCACCCAACCCGGTCGACATCATGGTGATCGACGGCGCCGGCCACTACGAGATGTACGACGAGCCCGAGTACGTCGACGCCGCCGTCGACCGACTCGGCAACTTTTATCTGAACAACCTGTAAATCAACCAACTCGGTGCACCTATGCGGTCACGGCACTAGGCGTGTTACGAAAGTCCCGCCTGCCACGCCAGCCGCAAGGCACGCGCCCGCGTCCTCAGCGTGTCCGACGCTGGAGCGTCGCCGCGCGCGGGCCACGTCGACCGGGGGCGGCGCATCGTCCGGGACGACATCGGGCTCGGGGAACGCGCGGCGGCTGAGCTCGCGCATCTCTACGCCGCAAGATCCACGAAGGTGCCGTGTTCGTCCCACCGCACCCCCCGCCGCTCCTCCCGTCCGTCCCGCAGCCCGTCTGGAAGCCCTGGGTGAGGTGGCATCACGAGGGTGCCCCCACGATCGGGACGACACACACCCCTACTTATTCGCGAAGTTAGCTTATGTGGCGATTCATCCTCATAGTGGTGGAGCTACGTCCGGGCGCCGTGAGTAAGGAATGCATTGTCGTGGTTACTGTCAGTGACGCCTTCTATGGAATCCTTCGCCACCACGGAGTGAGGGCGGTGTTCGGGAACCCGGGGTCGAACGAGCTGCCGTTCCTGACCGGGCTTCCGGACGACATCCCCTACTACCTCGGCCTGCAGGAAGGCGCCGTCATCGCGATGGCGGACGGATTCGCTCAGGCCACGGGCACCATCGGCTTCGCGAACCTGCACGCGGCCGCCGGAACCGGCAACGCGATGGGGTGCCTGACCAATACCCAGGCCAGCCACACACCGGTGGTCGTGATGGCTGGCCAACAGACACGGCGCTACGTGCCGGCCGGCGCCCTGCTCACCAACGTCGATCCCATCAAGCTGACCGAGCCTCTCGTCAAGTGGGCCGACGAACCCCTGCGCCCTCAGGACGGCCCCGCGCTCGTGTCCAAGGGACTCATGCTGGCCGACTCCGCCCCGCGCGGCGTCGTCTATCTGTCGGTGCCCCTCGACGACTGGCCCGAGCCCGCGGACGACCACGCGCAGGCCTTCCTGCTTCAGCGTGCCGTAGACGGATCCCCCGTCGTCACCCCGCAGACGGTCGAAACCCTGGTCGCCGCACTCAACGGTGCCTCCAAAACGGCGCTCGTCCTCGGCCCGGGCGCCGATACCGAAGAGGGGTTCCAGGCCGCCGTCGCGCTGGCGGAACGCGCCCGCCTCCCCGTCTGGGTCGCCCCCAGCGCCCCCCGCTGCCCCTTCCCGACACGCCACCGCTGCCACCAAGGGCTGCTTCCGACCGCGGCGGGCGAGCTCGCCAAGATCCTCGCGCAGTACGACACCGTCGTCTGCTTCGGCGCCCCGGTCTTCCGCTACCACGCACCGAGCACGGAGGACTTCCTCCAGCCCGGCACCACCGTCTACGCCGTCACCGACGACCCCGACGAAGCCACCCGCGCACCGTTCGGACGAATGTTCGTCGGCGACGCCTCCGACGCCCTGGTCCGCGTCAGCGGCGCGGTCGCCGAAAGCGACCGGCCGTGGCCCACGCCGCTCACGATCACCGAAGCCGACACCAGCGGACCGCACTTCACCGCCGAAGCCATCCTCGACGCCATCGACCGCGGCACCCGCGACGACAACACCGTCTTCTCGCTTGAGTGGACCTCCGGCGAGATGCTCCGCGACCGGCTTACGATTGCCCGCGCGCGTTCCCTCTTCTACTCCGCCGCAGGAGGACTCGGCTGGGGTCTTCCTGCCGCGATCGGCCTCAAACTCGGCCGGCCCGACCGGCCCGTGGTCTGCCTCCTCGGCGACGGCTCCCCGCACTACACCATCGCCGGCCTGTGGACCGCAGCCCGCCACAAGGTCCCGGTGACCTTCGTGGTGTGCACCAACACGAAATACCGCGCGCTGGAGGAATTCGCCGAAGAACTGCACGTCCCCAAGGGCGAATACCTGCACATCCCCGACCTCGGCATCCTCGACATCGCCCGCGGCTACGGCCTCGAAGTCCACCGAGCCGAAACCCTCGAGGACCTCACCGAGTACCTCAAGAAGGGCCCCGACGCCACCGGACCCCGCCTCGTCGAGATCCTCCAGCGCTGACCGCCGGCGGGGTCCTGTGGCGTCACGGCTTCACCATGTCCTTGTTCTTCACGTCCTGCCTCATATGGGTCTTCCTTGGTTGCAGGTTGATGGGTTCCGGCAGAGGGCGGGGCGTATCAGCACTGGTCGGCAGCGTGGATCAGGGCGCGCTCGCCGACGTCGACGCGCCGTCCGCGCCGCCGACGAAGCCGACCCGATTGTCAGGGAGTTCCAGGGAGCTGCCGGAGGGGACGGGACTCGTTCCGTCGACCAGCCCGCCGGCTGCCTTCACGCCGTCGGCGGCCTGGGCCGTCACGATCAGGGCGCCCGCTTCGGATGCTGGGCTGCGCGGCAGGCACCCCCGGGGTGCCGGGGTGTCAGGCGCGGCGAGCGGCCCAGACGGTGCGCTCGGTGCGTACGGCGAGATCGTCGCGGCGCAGGATGCTGTTCGGGCCGTCCGTGTCGAGGAGCCTGTCGAGTGCGGCGAGGTCCTCGGGGCTGAGTGCGGGTGCGGCGACGCCGCGGATGCGCTGCAGGCTGCGGTAGGCGTAGCGTCCGATCGCTTCGCCGCGCTCACCTTCGATGTTCACGGTGATGGTGCGCTCGTCCTCGACGGTGAAGCCGGCGGCGGTGAGCATCGGGCCCCAGTCGGCGCCGCGGTGCGGAACGTGCTCGGCGTGGAAGCTGTCGGTCGCGGCATGGGCGCGCTCTTCGAGACCGGGCCGGTCCTCGGGGGCGTCGGCGGGCAGGAAGCGGGGGAAGCCCGCGAGCTCGACGACGGCGAACAGGCCGCCGGGAGCGAGCAGGTCGTGGACGCTCGTGAGGGCGCGGTCGGGGTGGGCCATGTGGTGCATCGAGGCCGAGGCCCACACCAGGTCCGGTGTGCCGAGATCGGGCCAGTGGTGGGTGTCGAGGTCGGCCCGCACGGCGAGCACGCGTTCCCGCACACCGCGGGCGCATGCCTTTTCGCGCAGGAGCTGGAGGTGCCCGGCCGAGGCGTCGACGGCGGTGACATGCGTTTCGGGGAAACGGTCGAGAAGCGCGAAGGTGCCCGCTCCTGTACCACAGCCCAGGTCCACGATCTGGCGCGGCTCGCTCTTGAGCGGCAGCCAGGCGGTGATGGACGCGATGTGCTGGGCGAGCACATCGGCGTCCAGGTCGAGGATTTCCGCCTGGCCGCTGTCGTCGTGCGACTGGCGGTGGCCGTGTGAGTCGTCAGGGTGGGACGTGTGCTGATGCGCTGGGGTCATGGCAACACCGTAAGAGGGTCATGCGCAGATAGCACGAATGTTTGCCGAATACGCAAGAAGGTGGCCGGGTACGCTGCCCATCACGCAAGATCGCCCGGCGGAGCGGGGCCTCTGGCGCGGCCTCCGGGTCCTATTCGCTGAAGCCCTGCCCGCCTCCGCAGTCGGCTTCGGTGCCGTCGGCGCCGGCGTCCTTCCGGTGGCCGCGGCGGGCGTCGCGGTCGAAGATCCCCATGATCTCGCACGGTCCGCCCTCGGCGCCGATGGCGTGCGGCATCATGGTGGGGAACTGGGCGGCCTGGTTGGTCTCGATGCGATAGCGCCGGTGGCCGAGCATGAGGATGGCGGTGCCGGACAGCACGACGAGCCATTCGCGGCCGGGGTGGGCACGCATGCGGGCCGGGTTGTCGGGCGGCGGGTCGGTCATCCTCTGACGCATCACACTCATGCCGGGGTCGCCCTTCATGGGCCAGCGCATCAGGCCGTGAGCGCTGTCGATCATCGGGCTGATGACGATGTCGTCGGCGGCGTTCTCCACGAGCTGGTCCAAGGTGGTGTCCAGGGCGCGGGCGAGAGTGACGAGCTGATCCAGGGCGAGGCGGCGTTGACCGTTCTCGATGCGGCTCAGTGAGGACTGGCTGAGGTTGGCGCGGGTGGCCAGTTCCTCCAGCGACCAGCCCTGCGCGACGCGCAGCGCGCGGATCCGTTTGCGTACGAGGCTGTCCAGCTGCCCATCTTCTTGCGTCATGAGCAACATCGTATGCCCATGATGCAAGGCGCGTTTAACGTCGCATACAGCTGGTCCAGCACGGGGCCGGGGTACGAGAAAGGGCCAGGCATGTCCGCGCTGACTTCCCGCTACGCCGGCGACGAGCTGCACACCGGGACTGTGGGTGTCGTGGTGATCGGCGGCGGCGCCGCGGGCCTGAACGGCGCGCTGGTGTCGGCCCGCTCGCGCCGTTCGGTCGTCGTGATCGACAGCGGCACCCCCCGCAATGCTCCCGCGGCAGCCATGCACGGCTTCGTCGTCCTGGACGGCACACCGCCGCCCGAGATCCTCGAGCGCGGCCGTCGGCCATGGCAGGCACCATCGAGATCCCGGCTGCGGCGGAGGCACCGGCCTGGCCTGCAACGCCACCGACCTCACCGCCCAGGTCGGCGCCCCGCCGCGGCCGGAGCCCTGGTCGGCTCCCGCATCAACGCCGTACTGGCCGCCGCGGACACCGACGCCGCGCTCGCTGCCGTACAGAAGACCACCGCGTGACACGTAAGCGGCGCTGCTGACGAAGCGCGCGACCGTCATCCAATGGTCCGCGCGGTGAGCAAGCCCTGTCTCACCAACCTGGCGACATTTCACCGACCTGGCGACCGGTCCTGTCCCGGCGCTGATTCCACATGCCCTTTTGGGAAGGAAACCATGAGTATCAATCAGCCTCCACGGGCGGCGGCCGCGCCAACCGGCCGCGAGGGTACGCCGGATGCGCGTCAGCTGCGCGCGATCCTGATCACCGTCTCGATCGCACTGATGGCTGTCATCGCCTCGGTGTCGGGGCTGAACGTCGCCCAGACTCACATGGCCGTCGAGTTCGGCGCCTCGCAGAACACCGTCCTGTGGATCATCAATATCTACACCCTCGCCCTGGCCGCGCTGCTGCTGCCGCTCGGCGCGATCGGTGACCGGCTGGGCCGCAAGCCCATGCTGATCACCGGACTGGTCATCTTCGGTGCCGCCGGCGTCGTCGCGGGCCTGGCCCCCTCGGCCGGGATAATGATCGCCGCCCGTGTGGCCAGCGGCGTCAGCGCCGCGATGATCATGCCGATCACACTGGCCGTCATCACCTCCACCTTCCCCGAGGAGAAGCGGGGCAAGGCGATCGGTGTGTGGACCGGTGTCGCCGGAGGCGGCGGCATCCTGGGAATGTTCCTCTCCGCCCTGCTGATCGATGTCGCCGACTGGCGCCTGCTGTTCGCGCTGCCTGTGGTCCTGGCCGTCGTCGCGCTGGTGATGACACTGAAGTCGGTGCCCAACTCCCGCGAACGCTCCCCCCATTCCTTCGACACCATCGGCGCACTCGTCTCCACCATCGCCGTGATCGGTCTGATCTTCGTCCTGCAGGAAGGCCCCGAGCGCGGCTGGACCGCCCCCATCACCCTGATCAGTCTGGCCGTCGGCGTCGCCTCCGCCCTCGCCTTCGTGGCCTGGGAGCTGCACCGCCGCGAGGCATCGCTGCTGGACGTACGCCTCTTCCGTGAGCGCGGCCTGGCCTCCGGCTCCATCACCCTGCTCGTCGTCTTCGGCGTCCAGGCCGGTATCGCCGTCGTGCTCTTCCCGTTCTTCCAGGCCGTACTCGGCTGGTCCGGACTGCTGTCCACCGTGGCGATGATGCCGATGGCCGTCATGATGATGATGGCCTCCGGCCTGGCCCCCACGATGGTTGCCAGGATCGGCGCCCGCTTCACCATGACCGTGGGCGTCGCCCTCGCCACCCTTGGCCTGGCCCTGATGGCGCTGTTCGTGTCCGTCGACGGCGGCTACCTGTCCATCCTGGCCGGGATGCTCGCCATGGGGACCGGCATGGGTCTGTCGATGACCCCCTCCACCGAGGCCATCACCAGCTCACTGCCCCGCGCCGAGCAGGGCGTTGCCTCCGCCCTCAACGATGTCACCCGCGAGTTCGGCACCGCCCTGGGCGTCGCCATGCTCGGAGCTCTGCTGGCCGATGGCTACCGCGGCGCCCTCGACGGCAAGCTCGACGGCATCCCCAGCGGGGCCGCGGACACCGCACGCGAAGGCATCGCCAACGCCATCGAGGTCGCGCCCGCGACAGGCAGCCACGCCCAGGACCTGATCCACGCCGCGCAGCGGTCGTTCGTCGACGGCTGGCAGCAGGCCATGTGGATCGGCGCCGCCGTCATGGCCGCCCTGCTCGTCCACGTCGCCCTGCGCGGCCCGAAGAGCACCGCACCCCTCCAGGCCAACGCGGATGGGTGAGATGGACAGGATGATCAGGGCCCCTCACCTCAGGAGGGTGCGCCAGCGGTCGGCCGATTCCTTCATATCCTCGACGACCCGCTCCAGGAACGTACCCGCCCTGAAAAGCCGCTGCCCCACCGACGAGTCGAGTCCGAGCGTCTCGGCTGCCGCCATCGCGGCTCGCCCTGGTCTGCCGCTCCACCGCCGGATAAAGAAGCTCACGAGGCAGATGTTCGGCCGCGCCGGCTTTCGCCTCCTGCGGAAGCGGGTCCTCCTCTCACGGTGACGGGCCGCTACACGATCAGACAGTGAATTTCGCCGCCACGCGGGCAACCAGCTTCTCGCGCAGGGATGGCCATTCATCCACGAGGACGCTGTAGTAGAGCGAATCACGGCGCGTGCCGTCCTGGCGCACCATGTGGCTGCGCAACGTCCCTTCGTGGACCAGCCCCAACCGTGTCATCGCCTGCTGGGACCGTACGTTGAGGTTGTCGGTACGCAAGGCAATTCGGACGAGGCCCAGGTCGTCGAAGGCGTGTGCCAATAGCAGGAGCTTGGACTCGGCGTTGTAGGGGCCGCCCCAACAAGCGCGATCGAACCAGGTCGCACCAATCTCAGCGCGGCCCTGGGCGAGGTCGAACTCATACAGGCTGGTCGAGCCGATCACTGCCTTGTCCGTCAGGCGCTCAACGGCGAAGCACCGTCTGGCCCGATCCGCCAGCATCTGGCTGATCATCTCCCGCGTCTCTATGAGAGAGCCTGGCCGAGGCCGGGGCATCCACCGCCAGACCTCGGGATCCGACGCAGAGGGAAACAACGCTTCTGCATGATCGACGGACAGCTGAACGAGACGGACAGTGCGGCCGAGCAGGGAGGTGTCGCTCATCGCAGCAACGTAGCCGCGTGATCGCCGCCCCACCGTCGAGACGGTGATCATGTTGCCTTCATCACGCCCCCGATACCGGCGCCCAAGCTCACCAAGTAATCGACGAGCTTGGGCATCTGGGCGGCGGACGCCCGGGTTCGGTCGTTGTACCTGCGCCCACACTTCGGCAGTAGGAAGGGCGAGGGACATGAGGACATCGCGGGCCCGGCAGGCGGCGAGCATCTCGGGGCCGCCCTCGATCGGCTCGACGCCCACGGTGGAGTCGGAGTCGTCGATGTGCATGCGGACCAGGGTGTGGGAGTCGAAGAGCCACAGATCGGCATCGGGTATCCTCAGCCGCTCGTTTCCTCGGCCGGACGATGAGTCCGCGGCTGAGCCACCGAGCACGAAAACCACACGCGAACGAACTCAGAACGCGCACCGATGAGTTTCCCGCGCCGCGCCGGTCTGTACGCGTGAAACCGACTCACGGAAGGCTGGCGCCATGCGGAAACTGATCTACGGCATGAACCTGACCCTGGACGGCTACATCGCCGCACCCGGCGACGACATCGGCTGGAGCGTACCGAGCGACGAACTGTTCCAGTTCTGGTCCGACCAGTTGCAGGCAACCGACCTGACACTGTACGGGCGCAAGCTGTGGCAGACGATGAGCTCCCACTGGCCGACCGGCGACCAACACCCCAACGCCACCCCGGCCGAGATCGAGTTCGCACGCCGCTGGCGCGACATGCCAAAGGTGGTGTTCTCCTCCACGATCAACAAGGTCGACTGGAACACCCGCCTGGTCACCGGCGACGCAGTCGCCGAAATCACCCGCCTCAAGGCCGAGGACGGCGGCCCCATGGACATCGGCGGCGCCACACTCGCCGGAGCAGCCATGCGAGCCGGACTGATCGACGAATACATACTGGCCACCGCACCAGTCCTGGCAGGCGGCGGCACACCATTCTTCACCACGCTGGACAACTGGGTGAACCTCAACCTGATCGAGACGCGAACACTTCCCGGCGGCGTGACCCTGACCAGATACGAGACGAGACGCTGAGCACCCGTCACGCGACTCCGCCATGCCGCTGCGATCCTCGACCCGTGGTCATGTCGGGCGGCGAGGACGATCCTGACGACCGGCAGTTTGAGAATGATCGGTCCGGGCGGCATCGATGTTGCCTGCCCCACCTGTAGCTGCGCCCGGCGCCCGGTGCACGACCCCCGATGGTCGTCCGCACCAGCCCCGCGTGTAGCCGTTCAGGCGCCGATGGCCCTCCCGCTGACCCTGGTCAGGCGGACCGTCCATGCGGCCTCCGCCGGATCAGGCATCCCGGGCAGTCCGCGACAGCCCAGCCGAAGGTGTCCGGTTCCGGCGGCCAGACGCCGCGCCGCCGGAACCGGTCGCGGGAACGGCCGATCGCGTGCCCGGCGGGCTCTCCGTAAACGTCGAGGCCCTGCCCTCGGGCTGCGGCCCGCCCGGCGCTTCTCGGGGCAGCGGGTGTTGGTGGCGTGCTGGCGGGCCCGGGTGATGGTGGAGTCCACCGGCCACCCGCCACCGCCACCCGCCAGTCGATCGGCCCATCGTCGTCCGCGCGGGCGAGCGGGAGGCGGTCCCACCGCCGGTCGGTCAGCCGGGCGTGACGAGGCATCAGGGTCAGACCTCAGAGGCGTAGCGCACCCGGCCGACAGCCCGGCCGGGCTCAGTCGATCGTCTTGATCACCCGGGCGGGCACTCCCGCGACCACGGTGCCGGCTGGAACATCACGAGTGACCACCGCACCGGCAGCGACCACCGCACCGGCACCGAGGGTCACCCCCTGCGTGATCACGGCAGCCGTCCCGATCCAGACGTCGTCCTCGATGACGATCGGGGCGAAGGAGAGGTACTCGCGGCGCTCGGCCAGGGCCAGTGGATGGCCTCCGGTGATGAGGCTGACCTTGGGAGCGATCATGACGCCGTTGCCGATACGGATGCCTCCCTTGTCCATGAAGGTGCATCCCTGGTTGACGAAGACGTTCTCCCCGAACTTCGTGTTGAGCCCGCACTCGGTGAAGAACGGCGGGTAGATCATCACCGACTCCGGCAGCGGGCCGCCGAACACAACGGAAAGGAGTTCCGCGCGACCCTCGCTGTCGCTGAACGGAAGCACGTTCAGTCGAGACGTCGCATCGGTCACCTCCACGATCCTCTCCGCATGACGCTCGAACTCAGTTGTCTGGACATACATGACCTGCTCTGTGCGGGTAGACATGTGCTGATCCCACCACCGCGCAGAGCACTCGATCAAACAACCCTGCACCACACCAGACACAACACATGGTTGTGAAAGTAGAGTGGAAGCGTGGATGTTGAAGCGCTGCGGACGTTCGTGGCCGTCGCCGAGACCGGCCAGTTCCAGGCTGCTGCCGACAAGCTGGGGATCAGCCAACAGGCCGTCTCCAAGCGGATCGCGGCCCTGGAGAGACACATCGAGGTCACGCTCCTGGTGCGGACCTCCCGAGGCTCCCGGCCGAGCCTGGACGGGCAGGTCTTCCTGCCGCACGCCAAGAAGGTCCTGGCGGCCATAGAGCAGGCCGAGCACGCCGTGCGCCCCGGCAGCCGTCCCTTGCGCGTCGATGTCCTCAATCGGCGCATCTCCCCGGCCCAGGCCGTCTACCGGTTCTACCGCTCCCGCCCCGAGACGGACCTGGACACGGTCACGTTGAGCAAGGAGAACGCCGCACAGGCCGCCCAGGCGGTGCTCGAAGGGACCGTCGACGCGTCTTTCCGTGCCCTGCCCGCAGACCAGGTCCCGGCCGGGATCAGCGCCGAACGACTCCTGGACGCACCCCTGGAGCTCCTGGTCGGACCCTGCCACCCGCTGGCTGACGCACCCTGGGTCAGTCCTGCGGATCTGGCCGGCCACCGTATCTGGATCCCCGGGATCAGGCCGGGCACGGAGTGGGCGGCGTTCTACCAGGCGCTGTCCAAGGCCTTCGGCCTGAGCATCGACGCGCTTGGCCCCAACTTCGGTGACGAGGCCCTGATGGACGCGCTGGCCGACTCGGCCTCGCTGGCCACCCTCGTCGGCAGCGGGGACCGGTACCTGTGGACCCAGACCCACGACCTACGGCGCATCCCGTTGCACGACCCGACCCCGGTCTACCCGCACGTGCTGCTGTTCCGCAGCGGAGACCAGCACCCCGTGCTGACCGCGCTACGCGATCATCTGCGCACCACAGGCCCGCGAACCCCGCACGACGTGTGGGCGCCGGACTGGATGGACCGCTGACCAGACGACCGAATCGACAGACACACCCTGGAGGTACCGCTCCCCCGCCTCCGGTCGCCTCTTTCGGCATCGGCATGGAGGTCCGGGTGCAGCGGGCCCGGTCGGCCATCCGCTCCCGGCTCGTACGCCGGTAGAAATGTGAGCGCTCCGCCCCCTTGATGATGAAATCGGCCACTCTAACGGGGTAATGCCCGGCAGATCACGGGATAGTACATTAGGAATGGCAACGAAGAAGTCAAGTGACTGAGCTTCAGGTATTCCTATGTCCGAGCGCCCAACGCGGTTTGCCCAGTATCAGTAGCTGAATCGCGAAGAGGGGCCGACAGGGCCGCTTCTGTTTCCCACCCCAAGGATATGACCGGCTGCGGGAACACGTAGCTGGATGACGATCGATGTCATGTCAGCCACAACACGTCAGCCACGACTCGACGAGCGGTCCGCCGGACGGTCTTCTTCCACTCCCCCGGTTGCGTGGCCGACTTCAGGTCCACCGGTGTCCCTCAACGCGCCCGCCCTCTCGGCTTTCATCCGTTTCGGCCGACGAGCCGGCGCACCATCCCCTCGTGCCCCAACCGCGCCACAGTGGCACGGGCACACCGTCACTGTCACCACTCCACCTCACACAAGGAGTTGACCCATGAGTGGATGCGGCTGCGGGCAGTCCCCCATCGCCATCGGCGGCTGTCAGCCCTCCAAGCCGGCCTGTCCTCCCGTTGCTTGTCGCTGCTCCAAGCCGTGCGAGCACTGCGAGACGACCCCACTGCGCGACTCCGCGCCGTACCGGGTCGCGGCGACCGCGAGCAGCACCGACCCGACGCCGTACTACACCATCGCCAACACCCATGCCGCACTGGACCCTGTCGTCGCCCAGACCATCCTGAACAGCGGCACGGGCACGTTCCCGGCCGACGACGGGACGCACAACGGCCAGCACACCTGGCTCGCCGGCGTCGTGCACATCGACCCCACGTCACTGCGCGGCAACCCCACCAGCGTCACGATCAGCGCCTCGGTCCATGTCCACAACGACGGCAGGAACACGGCCTGCCAGCTCTACGGCCGCTTCGCGCTGTGGAACGGCACGACCCCGATCCGCACCGATCTCCTGGGGCCGCCCGATCTGCCAGCGGGTGGTGACGACAACGGCGTCATCCCACCGACCACCGTGTCCCTCGCGGACGTTGTCGCGGGAAAGATCGTCGTCGAACTCAACCTGGAAACAGGCAACGACGACGCCTGCCGAGTCGGCCCCAAGCAGTGGACCGTCGACAGCTTCGTCCTCACCGTGCAGGCGTCCGCCCCGGGCTGCGGCAGGCCGTTCCTCCGTACGACCTGCCGTAACTGCGACGGCGCGGTCACCTGCACGACCGACACCCTCGACGGCTCGACTCCCTACGCCGCGGTCCCGCCGGTCATCCCGGTCGCCTCCTGCCAGGATGGATGCGCCACCGCCCGCCCTCCGTGCATCTCCACAGACCGGGGCAACGCCATCACCCGGGGCAGCGACGGGTGTCTGTACGCGCCCGACACGCCTGCTCTGGACCCGTCCCCGTGCAATGCCGCACGGAACACGACCGGTGGGCTGCTCGTGCCGCGGATCGACCTGACGGGTATCGCTCCCGGCGGCAACAGCAGCACCGAACGGTCGGTGGACATCGACGTCACCGGGACGCACGGCTGCCCCGAAAGGTGGGAGATCGGTGCCCGCCTCACGCCGGTGAGCGCGTTCCTCAACTCCGAGAGGCAGAACGCCAACCTCCTCGCCCAGGCTGGTACCGACGTGCCGATCCCCGAGTCCGACATCGTGCTCCCGGAAGCCGGGGTGTACCACATCGACAGCGATGTACGGTACGCGCTCGGTTCCGCCACCGGCGGCAGCGGCTACATCATCGGCTGGCTCAGGGACGAGACCACGGACACCCTCCTGACGAGCTTCACCCAGATCGCGGCGATCAACGCGGCGAGGCAGGAACAGCAAGGCGGAACCACACACATCATGACCGAGTACGCGGTCACCTCCGGCCCCCGGACGGTCCGCCTGCACCTGATGTTCGTCCTCACCGGCGGCAAGATCTCCAACGCCGAGGCCGGCGGCACCGACAGCAATGGCGCAACCCGGATGCGCTTCCTCAAGGTCAGGGATTAGGGCGTCGCTTCGTTCGGTGAGGGGGCGTCAGCCGAGTGACGGGGCCGCGCTCCACCCACCGCTTGGCCTGCGGAGCGACACCGACATCGTCAGGGTTGCACAGGCCACTTCGAAGCGCCCCTGACGCCACCGCCGCGCGCGGGCACGCTCGTCCGCCCCGCCCCGCCCCACGTCCTCAACAACCAGTCGAGCACGCAGTAGTCGCATGATCGGCCGGACAAGTTCTAGGTGGTGGTGTGGGGTGTGGTGGTGAGTTCGTTGTAGACGGTTTGTCCTCGGGTGGGGGTGAGGTCGAGGGTGGTGAGGATGGAGGCGTGGATGATGTTGGGGAGGAGGTGGTGGAGGAGGGTGCGGACGCGGTCGGTGAGGTCGTGGTAGTCGGTGAGTGCTTGGGACATGGCCTGGATGCCGGCGAAGCTTCCTACGAGGATGTCTGCGCTTTCGGCGGGCTGGACGTGGGGGAGGAGTTCGCCTTGGGTCTGTGCTTTTTCGAGGTGTTCGCGCATGACGGTGGCCCAGTTGAGGAAGGGGCCGCTGCGGTCGAGGTCGTGTGCTTGCTGGTCGAGTGAGAGGCGGACGCCGGCGCGGACCATGGGGTCGGTCTGGAGGCGGTGGGCGTGGAGCATGATGACGTCGACGACTTCCTGGATTTTGCAGGGGCGGTCGGGGACGGTGAGGCGTTGGTCCTGTTCGCTGAGTACGCCGTGGGCGAGGTCTTCCTTGGACTGGAAGTGGAAGTAGAGGGCGCCTTTGGTGACGCCCGCGGTGGTGAGGATTTCGGTGATGGTGGCTGCCTGGTATCCGTGTTCTTCGAACACGCGGGCTGCTGCCCCCAGGATCGTCTGACGCGTACGGATGGCTCTGTCCTGTTTCGCCACTTTCGCCTCCTTCACCTGCACGGCCGCTGTCCCGGTCCACAAAAAAACCGGCGAGTTCGTATCTTACAGAGAGCCGAGTCCCCCGGGGGCGCCCTGAAGGCGTGAGCGAGCTTCGCGCGGGCGACCCAGCGGATCCAGAGGGGATAAGGCGGACTTGGGTGTTCATCGAGTCCCGCCAGTTCTTTCGCGGTCCGGAAGGTCTCTTCCACACGCCATCTGGATCCGGCTCCACGCACCCACTCGGGCTTGGGCGCCGGCTGGGGTGAGAAGCAGCGGTAGTTGGCTAGTTCGCCGGTGGCAGTGCGCTGCGGCCGTGCGCAGTTTCGGGTTGTCGCCGTAGACCTCATCCCCGGTGACCCGGTCCACGTGGTGTCCGGCGCCCAGGGGGCGTTCAATCATCGTGGGCCAGTTGCGGCGTGGTCGCGAAGACGGTGTCCTCGCCGAGCCCCGCCGCCGGGACGCGGTCAGCCGGATCGCTCGTCCAGCAGCGCTGGATGGACAACTCCCGGTCCGCCGCCGCGTGTAGCGTGCGCGCCGACCTCCCCGGCCCGCTCCGCGATCGTCCAGCGGCTTTTACGCGGCGGGTCCGACAGCAGGCCGAGCACTGACCGCCCGGCGTGCAGGCGGGGTTCGTAGCGGCTGAACCGTCCCGCGATCCGGCTCATGGCCGCCTCGAACCGCCCCCGGCACCGGGCGGGATCTATGCTGTGGCCCACGGCCACCGTCTCGTCGTTGGTCCGCGCAACGCACGACGATCATCGGTGGCCCGCCCCCTTACCGTGCCCTCCTGTCAGTCTCGGACGAGACAGAACGGGTGACCTGCCGGGTCGGCAAAGATGCGCCAACTCCGTTTTCCGTCACCCTCGTCGAGCAGCGTGGCACCCCGGTTGAGAACGTCCTCCTGGGCTCGATCCAGGTCCTTGACCCCCAGGTCCAGGTGGAACTGCTGGGGCCGGGCGGGGTCCGGCCACCGTGGTGGCTGATGGTCTTCCACCTGCTGAAAGGCAAGCACGAGCCCGTCGGTGTGGAGCGTCGCCCAGTCGTCGCCGAGCGACCACCGTGGATCCGGCTGGTTCACCACGCCGCCGAGAAGCGACTGGTAGAACCGGGACAGCTCGACGACATCGGCACAGTCCAACACCACACAGTGCACATTGGCGATCATGAAGGGCAGCGTTTCACGATGCCTGATCACGATCTAGAGCTGGAGTACGGCGAACGAGAAGCCGGCTGCGATGAACCGCTTCACCGAACGACACAGCGTGGTCCACCTGGGAATGCCCTGGCTGCGAGGCTTGGCGGCATTTCGACATCGGCAGACTCTCTACCGACGACGGTAAGCGGTACCCATACCGCAAACGGAATGCCTCTCAATGGCGGAACGACACACCAACCCGTGTAGTCGAAGGGTAATTCGATCTCACATCCCTATTCTGTGAACGGATCGGCGAGGGGCGAAGAACCGGGGCGAAAACGCCCTTCGCTCGCGGCCGCCAAATTCAGACAACGGTCATCACTATCGGAGATCACACGCATGAACGACCAGAAGAACGCGAACGAATTTCCCCGGCGTCAATTCGTTTCGCTCTCGGGCACCCTTGGTGCCGCAGCGCTGCTGACCGGTGCGGGAGTCATGGCGGGAACGACCGCCACGGCGAGTCCGGCGCACGGAGGACCGTCCTCCGCCCCGTCGTGTCCCCCACCTCCTCCTCCCGGTGGGCCCGCGAGTCCCTGTCCGCCTTCTCAGATGCAGTCCCTCTGCGGCCGGCCCACCGACAACGACCCGCTCTGGCACGACGTCCAGTACTGCACGCAGGGCACCGTCCCACCGGCACCGCAGCCCAAGCCCGACTGCTTGAAGACGACCTCGAATTACGTCGTGCTGCACGGAAAACCGGAGAATACGCACAACTATCTCCTCCTCCCCTCGTGCCGGATCACGGGCATTGAATGCCCGTTCATCCACATGAACTCGGCTGCGAACTACTGGCAGGAAGCGTGGGAGAACGCGAGAAGCGGCGGAAGCGTCCCCGTGAAGTACCCGAATATCGGGCTGGGGATCAACTCGCAGGGCGCCCGCCAGTTCAATCAGCTGCATATTCACATGGCCGGAATCAGGGCGAGCACACAGAGGCGACTCCAGGAACTCGAATCCCAGGGCCGCATGGCCACCCAGCCCTCCCAATGGGCCGCCCCGGGCAACCAAGCGCCCATTTCGGGGCCCGCGGGTTCAGGCGACCGTGTCTACCGCATCCTCAGGCTCCACGACCTCCAGCAGAACCTTTTCACGCTGCTGTACCGAAACGTGGTGGTCCCGAACTCGCTGAGCATGGCGAACCAGACCATGATCGTGATCCCGAAGATGACGACCACCGGATTCGCGGGTTCCTTCTACGTCCTCAACAGCGACACGTCCCTCCACGACGGCACGAGCACGTGCGACTACCTGCTGGTGTACAGCTGACGACTACTCGATGGCAGTCGGCCCCGGGGGGCGGTGCGGTGACGCCGACGTCCTCGCAGAGGCTTGCCGGCCCGAGGGGATTTGCGGCACGGCCCGTCGCTGTGAGCCTTGTCGGTCGCGACACTGTTCGGCTTCTTGCGAAGTCTGCCTGGCCCGGTCGGGAGGGCTGCCCGGCTGTCGGATGAGGGTGCGGGCGATGGGGTACCGGATGCCTCGCACGGTCGCTGCCTCTCGGGCGACGGCCCGGCTGAGCGGGGCGCCCCTCGCCGCCGATCAGCACCGCTCCGCAGCTGGTCCGATGTGCCAAAGCCAGTGCCACCACCGAGGGTTGCTTGGAGACGCATCGTCAAGACGTGTGGACTCTCGGCCAAAGACGTTCCGCCGGCACCACGGCAGTATCGACCCCGTCAACACCACCAGCCTCAGGGAAGCGCCCGAGGCCCAAGGGGGAGAAAACATGACCGTGAAACGAGCACGACGGATCACCACGCGAGTTACCCGGATGGTCGCAGGGTCGACAGCCGCGCTCACTGCTGTCGTCGGTCTGAGTCTGGCGACCGCCGGCTCCGCAGCAGCCGCGGAGAGCGGCAGCTGGCGACCGTACGGGAACACAAATCCGATCACCTCCAGCACCAGCCTCTGGCGGTGCGCCCGTACGGTCCACATCGAGTCCGATGTGCTCGCTCAGGTCTGCGCGGTCAGGGCGTCGAACGGGAACGGGAACGGCGTACAGGGGGCGGTGATCGTGCGCAACGAACGATCCAGTTCCTACCGTGCGACAGCGGCAATGGACCTGGCGAACTCCAGCGGTTACCTGAACGAGTGGACATGCTCGTCATCGGGGGTGGGTGCGAAATCCTGGTCGGTGTGTTTCGGACGGACCATCACCCACGCCGCCCCGGTGAACTCGGCAGGGGCGATCAACGGTGTGTCTCTCGGGATTTCACCGAGCGTCTGAACCGGAGCTTGTCGAGGTGTGGTGAGCTCTGCGGGGTTCCCCACCTCCGTCACACCTGTTGACGGTAGGAATCGGGGGGTGCAGGACGAACGCCCCGCGTTGTCGAGGTGCCGGTAGGAACGCCGTCACCAGCCGCATGGAGGCGTCCGGGGGGATCCGTACCGCTGTCAGCGGTACGGATCCCCCCGGACGCCAGGTGGCCACCAGGTCACACTCGACGCGACAAGCTCGCATGTGATGCGAGGTCAACCGCGGGGCGGAGCCGTGCGATCGAGGGCACGAAGATGAGAGGAACCACCGCTACCGCTCATCGGCCCCAGCAAGTCTTCACGGTCACCCAGTCGGAGATGTAGCGGCAGGTCGCCCAGCGGGCCGGGGGGCATCCACTCGGCGGAAACGCGGTCCGCTCCGGACTGGTTGGCGCTGTCGTGGACGGCCGGCGGCGAGCGTGTGTTGTCGAGAGTGGGCGAGAGTGCTCGGCGGGCAGGACCGGCAGGTCGAGGCGCAGCAGCCGCCGCCACGGCCGGGCTGCTGGAGGAATGGGGACGCGGTGAGGAGGCGGTCGCGCTCGCCCGCACGCACATGGCCTCGGCCCGCTCGTACGCCGAGACCGGGGGCGGGCCGGCGCTGGCGTCGTTCGCGCGGCTGCTCGCCCGGAACGGCCTGGCCGACGAGGCGTTCGACCTGCTGCGGCCCCACATCGACGACTGGTCCCTCGCCAAGGCACTGATCGACGTCGCGCAAGGCGCCGGCCGTGACGAGGAGGCCGCCGGACTGCTCGCCGCCCGGATCCCGGCCGGGCACGCGTGCGACTCCCCGTGGTGTTGCCGCGGCCTGGAGCCCCACCCGGCAATCGGATTGCTCGCCACCGTCCGCGAACGCCAGGACCGCGTCGAAGAGGCGGTCGCCCTGCTGTCCACCCGCCAGTTCACCTCACTCAACGGCCGTGACCAGCTCGCCGACCTGTTCGCCCGGCACAACCGGATCGACGAGCTGCGCTCCTACGCGGACACCGAACCTCTCGGGCACGCCGCGCGGCGCCTTGCAGAGCTGCTCGAGGAGCGCGGCGACGTCGACGGCGCGATCACCGTCTACCGGCAGGCCGGCAACGCGTCCATTCGCCGCGGCAACGCGGCAGTGGAACTCGCACGCCTCCTGGCACGGCACGACCGTTACGACGACGCGATCGAGGTGATGCGTGCGCTGGCCGACGCCCCCGGCGGCGCGGAGGACTGGATCGTCGACGTGCTGTGCACCCTGTACGCCGACCAGGGCCGCCCGCAGGACGCTCTGACTTGGCTCGACGACCTCAAGGCCCGCCGTGGCAAGGAGGAGTGGGAGCTGTTCTGGATCAGGCTCCCACTGATGGCCGCCTGCGGCCGGGTCGACGAGGCCGTCGAGCTGACCCGAGCTCACCCTGAGGGCACCACCTCGTATGCGGCGGAGCACGTCGCCACCCTGCTGGCCAACGCCGGGCGCACCGAGGACGCCGTCATCGTCCTCGAGCAGTATGCCCCCGCCAACACCAGCACCCTGGCCGGCTACCTCATCGACCTCGGCCGCATCAAAGACGCCCTGGCCCTCCTACAGCGCACAGACCCACCACCGCCTGCCGTACCGACGACACAGCTGTGGCCGGACGAGCCACCATTCTGAAAGTCCTGCCTGGTACAGGGCTCCAAGCCGCTCGCCCGTCGTACCTGCGCGCATGCACCGACGAGACCCGGTTGCCGTTCGACACCCGCCTGCCCGTGACCCACCTGATTCCTTCCGACCTTGACGTATGCCGATATCGGCATACGATTGCCCTATGGCACGAGCAGCGACGACATCGGACGTCTTCAACGCCATCGCCGAGCCGCAGCGCCGGGAGATCCTGGTACTGCTGCGGGCTGGTGAGCGGTCGGTGACCGAGTTGGCCCAGGAGCTGGGGATGACCCAGCCGGGGGCGTCCAAACACCTGCGGGTGCTCCGGGAGGTCGGGCTGGTGTGCGACCGCAAGGCAGGCAAGCAGCGTCTGTACGGCCTTGACGCCGATGGGCTGCGGCCCGTCCACGAGTGGACCGGCGGTTTCGAGCAGTTCTGGAACGGGAGCTTCGACCGGCTGGACGCCTACGTGCAGGACCTGAAGCAGACAAGGAAAGCGGAGTAACTGATGAGCACGACAGAACGAGGAACGCCGGCGCAGTCGCCGACAGCCGACCGCGAGATCGTCATCTCGCGGATCATCGACGCCCCACGGGAGCTGGCGTTCGAGGCGTTCACCGAGGTGCGGCACCTGTCGCGATGGTGGGGACCGGAAGGGTTCACCACCACCACGCGGGCGTTCGCGTTCCGCGTCGGCGGGGTGTGGGACTTCGTGATGCGCGGACCGGACGGGACGGACTACCAGGAGTGGATCAGCTGGACCGAGCTCGCCCCGCCGGAACGGATCGCGATGCTCCACGGCGAGACCCGCGACGACCCGAACGCCTTCGAGTCGGTGATCACGTTCGAGCCCGACGGTGCGGCGACCCGGATCGAGATGCGCACGGTGTTCCCCACCAAGGAGCTGCGCGACGAGGCAGTCGAGAAGTACCACGCGATCGAGGGCGGCCGGCAGACCCTGAGCAATCTGGCCGCGTACGTCGCCGAGATCGTTCGGAAGGGAGCGGAGGGCTGATGGCCGGGAAGGTGTTCTTCAGCGTGTCGATGTCGCTGGACGGTTTCATCGCGCCCGAGTCCCCCGAGGAATTGATGGGGCAGCTGTGGATGGAACTACAGCAGTGGATCTTCCCTCAGCGGTTCTTCCGGGAGAACCTGAAGCTCGGCCGGGGCGGCGAGGAGGGGCGCGACAACGACATCGTGCGGGAGACGTTCGAGCGCACCGGCGCGAGCGTGATGGGCAAGCGCATGTTCGACGCCGGCGAGCGGATGTGGCCGGAGGAGGCGCCGTTCCACACGCCGGTCTTCGTCGTGACGCACGAGAAGCGTGACCCCTGGGAGCGGCCGGGCGGGACCACGTTCCACTTCGTCAACGACGGCATCGAGTCCGCCCTCGACCAGGCCCGCGAGGCCGCCGATGATCGCGACGTCCGCATCGCGGGCGGCGGCGCGACAATCCTGGAGTACGTGAACGCCGGCCTGATCGACGAGTTCTCGATCGCGCTCTCACCCGTGCTGTTCGGCTCCGGAATCCGCCTGTTCGAGGGCGTGGACGCGGGCCGTGTGGCCCTGGAGCAGGTCCGCGCGGAGCCCTCCCCGAGGGTGACGCATGTGACGTACGCCGTCCGGAAGCGGTAATCGTCCCGACCTCAGCGCTTTCCCGCCGAGATCAGCTGCCCGCGGACGGCCGATGGGGGTGGGGAGCCGGCCATGTACGCCGACACGGTGTCGGAACTGCCGTCCGCGGTGATCCCCGGTCACGACGAACTTCCCAGCGACGAGGGCGGCGACGAAGCGGCGTTCGTGGCGGAGTACGAGGCGGCGATCGAGCCGGCCGACCTGGTGCAGGCCGGGCTGGTGAGCGACACCGCCGAGAACGACGGCTGGTCACCGGAGCAGGTCACCGCCACGCCCTGACGGGGCCGTACGCTCCAGGCGTTCGGACGGGGAGAGTGACGGCCTTTGTCTGGGCGTCGCCACTTATACGGAGCGCCTTCGATCCGAAAGGTACTTGCGGGCTACCCCCTCACCCGCCGTCATACGCCTCCCCCGCTCGGGATGCCCTGTGCCGTCTGTGCGATGACGTCACGCCGCGTCGTATCACCTGTCATCGGCGCGGCACGGCTTCGACCGCCTGATCAGTCCGCCTGATCAGGTCCCGGGCCAGGAACGTCTGTCAATCGTCATCGCACGGAGGGTGGTCGAGGGCAAACGGCATACACCGGGGGTTCCGAAGGGGCCGGTTCGGAGGGGGCGCTCCGGCCGACTGCGGGACGATGGCGGCCGTTCCGGCTTCCCGGGCTGCGCGCCCGGCGCCCCGGGCCGGCCGGCCGCCATGGCAGTCCGGCCCGGTCAGGCGTCCGGGCGCCAGGTCATCCCGATCACCTCGACGGGCGGCGCCGACAGTCGCTCGGCCAGGGCGGTCCATCGGGTCGCCTCGGCGGCGTCGCCACGGGCCTCGTAGTACGTGGCGAGCTTCCGGGCCCCGCGCGGATCGCCGAACTCCCGCGCCGCCCGGCGGAACCACTCGCCCGCGCCGTCCTCGTCACCGCCCCGCGCGAGGATGATTCCCACACTCAGCGCCGCGTCCTGGTGCTGGAGATCCGCCGCGTGCCGCCACGCCTGCAGGGCCCCGTCCTCATTCCCGAGATCCAGCCGTACATGCCCCAGGTTGAACGCGCCGGACGGGTTGCCGCGCTCCGCCGCCCGGCGGTACCAGGGCTCGGCCGCCGTCAGCTGCCCCCTGTTGTCGTACAGCCGGCCGATGTTGAAAGCGGCCTTGTCGGACCCCAGCTCCGGCCGCAGATACAGGCGCATCGACTCGTCCTCGTCCCGGCCCTCCAGCAGCTTCCCGAGATTGAGCAGCGCGTCCCGGTGCTCGTCCGCCGCGGCCCGGCGGTACCAGCGCTCGGCCTCCTCCGGGTCACCCTCCTCGTCCGCGTGGAGACCGAGGCTGTACGCCGCCCCGGTGATCCCGGCGTCGGCCGCGCGCCGCCACCACTTCCGCGCCCCGTCGAGATCCCGCCACACCGCCAGGCTGTCGCCGAGATCGTTCGCCGCGCCCGCGTGGCCCGCCTCGTATGCCTCCCGGAACAGGTCCTCGGCGTCCAGCGCGCGCCCCTCGCGCAGCGCCTCCACCCCGCGCTCATGAAGCTCCCGCGCCTCCGCCGTGACCTCGGGTGATTGTCCTGCGTCGCTCATATCCCGCCTCCCAACCCGCAATGACGAACCCGGCCCTTCAGCGGTTCCGCGCGCGGCGTGGAGGCGGCCCGTTGCCGGTGCCGAGCGCCCCGCTCCGGACTTCAGCCCCTGCCGAAGTGCACCGCGGGGAAGGCGCCCATCGCCCTGAGGGTTCTGGTGAAGCCGCCGGCCAGCTCGGTGAGGCGCGCGGTGGCGGCCGGGCCGAGGTGGTCGTACGGGGCGGCGTCGAGACGGTCGGTGAGCGCCTCGGCCTCGCCGCGCAGGGCCGCCCCCGATGCCGTGAGATCGCCCGCCTCGTCCAGCAGGCCGCGCTCGCGCAACCCGTCCCGGGCGGCGGCCCACTGCTCCGCGGACCAGCCGCGGGTGCGCATGAAAAGCGCCGACGTCGGCCCCGTGCCGGTGGCATTGTGCAGAACCAGCGCCTCGATACCGGACAGGCCGGCGACCGCCAGCGCGGCGAGGTGACCGTCCCCCCGGTGCTCGCGCAGCAGCGTCGCGGCGTGCCACAGGGCCAGGTGCGGTTCTTCGGGCACGGGGAGTCCGGCGTTCGCGGCGTACAGCGGCCGTGCCTCCCGGCGGCATGCCTCGGTGGCGCGCAGCGCCAGTTCGGCGGCCTCGGCCATCTCCTTCGAGGTGAGGGCCTCCTCCCCGAGCAGTCGCCGCAGCATCGTGTCCGCGCCGCGCAGTCGGGCCGCGAGCACCGCCTTCGGCGTGGTGACGGCCCATGCGGCGGGGATGTACCGCTCCACATGCGCGTGGCGGAAGTTGTAGAAGGTCGCTGTGACGGTGCCCGCGCCGACAGCCCCGAGCGGAGCCGCGCGGCCCGCGAGGTAGACCATGGCTCCGCGCTCCAGTCCGAGCGCCGCGAGTTCGTCCGCCGGCTCCGGTGCGAAGTACATGGCCACGTGCAGGGGGTTGACGGCGTTGTGGCAGTGGCGGCCGGCGCTCGCCTCGAATGACGTCATGCTGCGGCTCCGGTGTGAGTGGTCGGGTGTGGGTGGCCGGGTGCGGTTGTCCGGTCGGGTTCGGCGAGGCGCATCAGGCTTCCTTCGCGGGTTCGGGGTGGATGCAGCCGGTCAGTCCGGCCGCGGTCCGGGTGAGGTGCCGGGTCAGTACCTCGACCGCGGCGTCGGCGTCGCGGGCCAGCGCCGCCTCCTCCAGCCGGCGGTGTTCGGCGACGCCGTCCCGGTCGGGGTTGCGATGCGCCGACCAGCGGCGAGCCAGCTCGCTCGCGGTCCACATCCGGTCGAAGGTCTCCAGCAGGACGGGGTTGCCGCACCCCTCCAACAGGGTGCGGTGGAAGGCCCGGTGGGCCTCGGACCATGCGGCGCTGTAGTACTCGCCCTCGTCCGGCACGTACGCCGGTGTGCGGGTCAGACGGTGGTGGGCGGCTCGCACGCGGGCCTCCCAGTCGACGTCGCCGCGCTCGACCGACATACGCAGCACGACCGGTTCGATGGTCCGGCGGGCCTCCGCGATCTCCTGCCAGCGGCGGTCGGAGAAGGCCGGGACGGCGAAGCCGCGGTTGGGCAGCCGGTCGGCGAGGCCCTCCCCGACCACTCGCACGAGCGCCTCGCGCACAACGGCCAGGCTCACGCCCTGTTCCTTGGCGAGGTCCTGTGGCTTGAGGGCGTCACCGGGGGCGTGGTCCCCCCGCATGATCGCGTCCCGCAGATGGGCGTAGACCCGCTCGGAGAGCATCTGCTTTCCCGACGAGGCGGAGGTGTGGATCGTCTGCTTCATGCCGTCATCATAGATGATCCGATAGATAATCGATTGTTGGCCCCATCGTCGATCCCTCGCTTCGTGACGGTCGTGATCGCTTCGCGTTTCCCGCTTCGCCTTTCCGCTCAGCACCACTCAGCACCACCGGCTACGAGGCCGTCGTGGCGTCAGGCGGGCGGCTCGGGTTGAGGCTTGTGGGTGGCCTTCGCGTACGCGGTGATCAACCGCGGGGCCTGTACCGCACAGCGAAGTGGCGCAGGTCACCTTCATTCGACCGATCACTTCGCCCGCCCCCTCCGGTCATACAAGCAAAAGCGCGTCAACGCGCCGAGATCGTTCTGCGCCTAGGGATGGGACACCACCGGCATGACGGACACCGTGAAGGGCCCTGCCAGCTACTTCCCCTCGATCGAGAAGAAGTACGGCCGCCCGATAGCCGAGTGGAAGGAGACCATCCGCTCCTCGCCGTTGACCAGGCACGGGGAACTCGTTTCCTGGCTCAAGACCGAACACGGGCTGGGGCATGGTCACGCCAACGCCCTTGTCGCGCACACCCTTGCCGAGAACAGCGGGAAGTAGGTTGCCCCCATGACTGAACTCGGACCCGTTGCCTGGCCACCCGCCCCGATAAGGACCGAACGGCTTGTGCTCCGCGAGTCCGAGGCCCGGGACCGTACGGGGTTCATCGAGTTGTTCGCATCGCCGGAGGTGCGTGCCTACCTCGGTGGTCCTCGACCGCGTGATGAGCTCGAACGCGCGGTGCCCGAGGTGCCCGGTCGGCGCCCTGGCGTTTTCGTGATCGATCTCGACGGAGCGATGATCGGCACGATCACGCTCGACCGGCGCGACGCGGAGCGTCCGGGGCACGTCCGTCCGGATGCCGGAGAGGCCGAGCTCGGCTACGTGTTCCTGCCGGAGGCGTGGGGATACGGGTACGCCGCCGAGGCGGGCGCAGCGGCGCTCGACTGGTTCGCCGACGCGTTTCCCGGCGAGCCGGTGGTGCTCTGCACTCAGACCGCGAACATCCGCTCGATGAGCCTCGCGGCCAAGCTGGGGTTCACCGAGGTGGGGCGGTTCGAGGAGTACGGCGCCGAGCAGTGGTTCGGCGTGCGGTCCTCGGTCACACCGTCCGGTTGAGCGGTGCCGGTCCGGGCGGAAACCGGATGAATGTGAGCCGGTGACGGAACCGGAGCGAGGGCGGCGGGCGTCTCCTCGAACGATCAAGCTTGAGGAGACTGCGCGGTGCGGATCTACATCAGTGCGGACATGGAGGGCGTCACCGGGCTGGTGGACGCCGACGATGTCCAGCCTGGCGGCCGGGACTACGAGCGTGGACGGCTGATGATGGCGGAGGACGTCAACGCTGCCGTCCGCGGCGCTGTCGCGGCCGGTGCCACCGGCATCACCGTCAACGACGCACACGGCCCGATGCGCAACATCCTGCCCGAGTCACTGCACCCGGTGGCGCGTCTCATCCGCGGCAAGCCGAAACAGATGGGCATGCTCGAAGGACTCGCCCCCGAGCACGACGCCGCGGTCTTCGTCGGCTACCACTCGCGGGCCGGTGCGCTCGGTGTGCTGAGCCACAGCTTCATGGGGCACGAGATCGAGGACATGTGGCTGGACGGGCGGCCTGTGGGCGAGATCGGCCTGGCCCATGCCGCCGCGACCGCCATCGGCGTGCCGGTGCCGGTCCTCACCGGTGACGACTGTGCCTGTGCGGAGATGACGGAATGGGACGCCTCGGTGACGACCGTGGCCGTGAAGTATGCGCGGGACCGGTTCTCGGCAGATCTGCGGCCGTCGGACGAAGCACGTACGGCCATCGAGAAAGCGGTCGCCGCGCGTCTCTCCGTACCGCCGAAGCCGCCGGCCGCCCCGGCGGCGGCCCACTCCACCCTCACGGTCCGCTGGCAGTCGGCTTCCGTCGCCTCGACGCTCCTGGGAATCCCGGGCGTCAGCTCGGCAGATGCCCGGACCGTCCAGGCGGAGGGCACTGTGCCCAGCCTCTACCGGCTGTTCGGCGTGTGGATGCGAGTGGCCGCGTCCTTGACCAACCAGCACCCCTACTGCTGACCGCCGCGAGCAACGGTCGGCGGAAGATGGGGCCTTGGCCCTATAGAGAGCGGCCGGAAGATCATACTGAGGTCTACCGGACATCAGCCGGGCCCAGCACAATCGCCCGTATGACGATCGCCGCGGGCCCGCCGCTGCCCACGCACCACACGCCCGTCGCGCTCGCACGGGGGTTCCTGACCGGTGGCGTGGTCGGCACGGCGCTCGCCGCGCTCGTCGTGGGCGGGATCGTCGAGAGCGTGCCACTGTTCGTCACCGGGCTGGTCCTGCCCGCGGTCCACGGACTGCTGTTCTTCCTCGCCGGTATGCCGAGGCGTGCCCGGGAGGCAGCGGTCGCGCCCCGCACGGCGCTCGCGATGATCGAGAGCCTGGAGGCCGTCGGGGGCGAGTCGAGCGACATACCGGTGCGGTTCGATCTCACCGTCGCACCGGACGACGGGCCGGCCTACCGGGTTGAGATCACACAGGACATCAACCTCGTGGACCTGTCCGACTACCGGCCGCGCGGCGTCGTGGTGGTCCAGTACCCGCCGGACCGGCCGTGGCGGGTGCGCATCGTCAAGCGGCCGACACCGGAGTGGGAGGGCCGGGTGGCCTCGGCCCGACTCGACTCGGCGCCCGGGACGGCCAGGGTGGCCGCGCCCCCGGAGGGCTGCGTCTTCGGCTTCGTCGTGCTCCTCGGCCTGCTGCTCGGTGCGGTCGCCGTGGTGCTGCTGTTCCGCGCGGACCTCTTCGGCCGGGACGACACCGCGAAGTCGCCTTCGGCCGCGCGGCCGTCCGCCTCCTCCACGTCGTCGACCACGGTGGTGTCGTCGGCGTCCGGAACGGTCGCACTGGGCCCGGACCGGTCGTTTCTCGGCAAGGGTGAGCTGGACCGGGCTGTCGGCTCGCTCACCAGGGGTGGGGACGCACGCCAGGCGCTCACCGTCGTCGTGCGGGAACGCCTGCTGTCGGTGGTGTTCTCGCCGACCGGCACGCAGACCCCGGGGTTCGACCCCCGTGCGCTGCCCTACGACCGTTTCCCCGCGCTGGTCGAGGAGGCCACGACCACACTCGGCGTCCACTCCCCGCGGACCTGGCAGATCATTGCCGACCGTCTCACCGGCTCCCTCACCATCAGGGTCGTTGTGACCGGGGCCGAGGGCATGGCGTCACTGGAGGCGAACGGACAGGGCAAGGTGGTGCGGCGCGCGCCCGCACGGTGAGGTGCGGGTGCCCTGGGACCGCGGTGTTCCGGACGGCAAGGGTGTGCTCGGTGGCCGTCCCCGGAGTGGCAGGAGGAAACACGGATGGGCTGGCACGGATATGTGGCGCTGTGGTGTGGTGTGTTCGGCACGGTCGCGCTGGTCGGCTACGGGAGGTCGCTGGCCGGGGTGACCCGGGCCCAGCGGGCGGTCCGGGCGACGGGGCGGATCGAGCGAGTGGGGCAGCCTCGGCACGAAAGCTCCCCGAACGACGGGATAGCCGTGGTCGTCTCCTTCCAAGACCCGCCCACCGGGCAGGAGTTCACTGTCACCAACGACGGTGAGCAAGGCGAGAGGATCAGCGCGGCCTGGACGGGCCGGGAGATCGGCGTCCACTACCCGCCCGGCAGGCCCCACGCCTTCCGGTTCACCAACGACCTCTCCGAAGGCGGGCGCGGACTCGGCTGGCCGACCTTCTCGCTCTTCCTCGTCTACGCCGGTCTGGTCGTCGTCGCCGCGATCGACTGGGGCTGGCCGTGGGCTCTGTTCGGCTTCTGCGGGCCGTGGGCCCTCTCCGGGGTGTACCACCTGCCCGGGAACATACGCGACAGGCGCCGCCGTCTCGACGAGCTCGCCGCCATGGCCGCCGTACCCGGCCGTGTCGTCGCCGTACTCAAGAGCGTCAGCACCGACGACGACGGCCACACCTCCACCCGTCTGGTACCGGTCGTCACCTTCACCACCCTCGACGGCAGGGCCGTCACGGCCTACTGCGAGTCAGGGCTGCCGGACCCCGCCGGATCGCAGGGCCTCGACGTCGCGATCCACTACGCCCCCGACGACCCGGCCGTCTTCACTCTGGACGTCGAGGCCGAATGCCGGTCCTGGAAGCGGGACATGGCCGTCAACGTCGTGGGGGTTCTGGTCGTGGCAGCGGCGGCCGTGGTGGGGGTGGTGGTCGCACTGTGACACGGGAGCCGGGCGATCTTCCCGCCATGGATCCGTTCACGTTCGGCTACGAGGACGTGCATCCACGCGCGGACCCGGGGGGTATTCCCACTGTTCGGCGCGCGTGGTTCCGGGCTCCGGGTGCCGCCCGCGTTCCACATGCCCCCGGTGACGAGCCGTTGTTCCGCGCACTTCACCGAGCTGGCCGCGCTCGCCGACCGGAGCGTGGTCCGACAGGCCCGTGAGCGGTGCCCGTCACCGATACCCGGTCGCGTCCGCCGATTTGTCGGCGGAGTCGACTTCGGCCAGGTAACGCCAGCAGTCGGGGCGCGAGCCGTCGAGGTCGGTGAAGCCGTATTCCTGGGCCAGTTGCCCGCTGGACAGCGACTGACCGGTCCAGCGCGCCACGTCGGCGTCGCCGGCCAACGCCGCGACCGCGCGTCCGACGTAGGACGGGCTCTCCGAAATGCAGAATTGCGGCACCGCGGTCAGTGCGTCGCGCCAGCTCTCCTCCGTCACGCCGAACGCGTCGAGCATCATCTCCGAACGCATCCAGCCCGGAGTGAGCGCCACCGCCGTCCCGCCATGCGGCTTCAGCTCGTGTGCGAGCACGAACGCCATGCGCAACACGCTGTTCTTCACCAGGTCGTAGAAGTACGAGTTGCGGTAATGCGTTCCGTTGTACGCGGACGTCCCGTCGGTCATCTCGACCACGAGCCCGCCCGGCCGGCCCACCAGCAGCGGCAATACGAAGTGGCTGGTGATCGCGTGGGTCTCCACGCCCAGCCGGAGCAGCCGCAGTCCGTCGTCGAGGTCGTGTTCCCACACCGGCTTGTCGAACGCGAACAGCCGCTCTCCGCCCCAGACATCGTTGACCAGCACGTCGAGCCGCCCCTGCTCGGTGTCGATGCGCCCGGCCAGCGCACGGACCTGCTCGGGCACCAGGTGGTCGGTCGGCACCGCGATGCCGGTCCCGCCCGCCGCGGTGACAAGCTCCGCGGTCTCCTCGATCGTCTCGGACCGGTCGTACTCCGAGCGCCGTTCCCGGGTCGTGCGGCCGGTGACGTAGACCGTCGCACCCGCCGCGCCGAGCTGGACGGCGATGCCGCGACCGGCCCCCCGTGTGGCCCCCGCGACCAGCGCGATCTTTCCGTGGAGGTCGGGTGCCGATGTGTCGGGCGTGAAGGGCATGGGGTTCCTTGTCTCTTCGCACGGCCTGGTCCACGTCCGTCGTCGACGCCGACCGGTGACACCATGCTCGCCCCGAAACCCGACATCTTGTGTCGTCTTTTTTCACCCGCGTGACGGCCCCGGCTCCGCGGGCCGCGGCGAAGCGGTCCACGGTCTGCCGGGGCCGTCCGGCGAAACTGTCTCTCAGGCCGTCGGGATCACCGGGAGCAGGAGATACGAGGCGTGGGAACCGCCCAGATGGAGGGTGGTTTCGGCGGTGTATGCCTGGGGCGGGCGGTCGGCGGGGTCGTTGTGCAGGAAGGGACCGCAGCCCGTGAGGTCGTTCTTGAGGTTGGAGAGACGGGCGCTGGGCCCCGGGTAGACATAGTCCCGGCCGCGCACCTGGAGGCCGAGACGGTAGCCCGCGGGGATGACCAGGGACGTCGGGAGGATCTCGATGTCCAGTTCGTAGACGGCTCCCGGCTCCAGCGGCTCGGCGCGGTCGTGCGGGTGGAAGGGGCGGTACGGGGTCGACAGCTCGGGGTCGAGACGGCGATGGGAGGCACGCAGCCAGCCCTGGCCGACGGGGGTGTGCGGATCCAGCGCGCCCTGGAAGACGACCTCCTCGCCACTCGGCGAGTAGACCCGTACGACCAGGAACAGATCGGCGTCGGTGGTGAAGGAGGAGACGAACAGCTTCGCCGCCAGCGGACCGGTGATCTCGGTGCGCTCCGGCAGCGGCGGGGTGCTGAACTCCACTCCGTCGCCGGACGCCACGAACCGGGCCGTCCCCCCGGCCGCCGGCGCCTCCTCCGCGAGCGAGCCGTCCACGGTCGGATACAGCCGGGTCCATCGCGTCGACGGCAGCGGCCAGGCGTCCTCGCCTCGTTCGGTGAAGGTCCCGTCGACCTGCCGGATCTGCAACTGCACCGCGGGCCGGTCCTCCCAGCCGTTGCGCTCGTCCTTCAGATACCGGTCGAAGAAGCGCATCTGGAGGTCGACGCCGTAGTCGGTGTAGAACAGCGGCCAGTGCGCGTGGCCGTGCATCTCCAGCCACTTGCGGGTGGACGCCGCCCGTACGAACCCCTCCACATTGCCGCGCAGGTGGAGCCCCTGGCCGCCCCAGTTGCCGCAGCTCAGTACGGGGACGTCGATCGCGTCCCAGTGCGCCGAGCGGTCCCGGTGGTACGCGTCGTCGAAGGCGTGCGCCCTGATGTCCGCGCCGAGGTCGGTACGGTTCGCGGCCAGCTCCGCCGGCTGGAGGACATCGTCACCGCAGATCCGCTGACCGGTGTTCGGATCGAGGCCGCCGACCTCGCCGACCCCGTACTGGACCGTCTTGACCTGCATGTCGTACCAGTTGTCCCAGAAGGTGGAGCGGATACCGCCCTGGTACGCACCGTCCCGGTAGAAGTCCGCGGCGCCCTCCCAGGGGCAGATCGCGGCCAGGTGCGGCGGGCGCAGGGAGGCGACGTGCCACTGGTTCATCGCGTAGTACGAGATGCCGTTGAGGCCCACCCGGCCATTGCTCCACTCCCGGGTGCCCGCCCACTCGACACAGTCGTGGAAGTCACGGGTCTCACGCGGTGAGAAGGGATCCACCCGGCCCGGCGAGCGGCCGGTGCCGCGTGAGTCGACCCGTACACAGGCGTATCCGTGCGGCACCCACTTCTCTGGGTCGACGACCTCCCAGTTCTGGTACTTGTTCGAGGTGCCCGCCACCGCGTCGGGGTGGTCCCGGGACATCGCCTCCCACGCGCTGGGATAACCGCGCTGGAAGGGCAGCCCCTTGGCGTACGGACCGTAGGTCATGATCACCGGCACCGGCTCGTCGGTCACCGGCCGGAACACGTCCGCGCGCAGCACGATCCCGTCGTCCATCTCGACCGGTACGTCCCACTCGACGCGCATTCCGTCGATGAGCTGCGTACGGAACGGCTCCGGGCCGCCGTCGTCGGGCATTTCCTCGCTCCTTGCCTCAGTGATCGCTACTGAGTGATCGGTGGGTATTGAGTGTCGGTACGTCAGCGGTTGACGTGCAGATGCCAGGGGGCCAGTCGGCGCAGCGCCGTCTCCGTGCCCGCCCGCGCGACGATGCCGAGCGTGGCCAGGACGAGGACCGCGACGAACGCGGCATCCTGTTCGAACGAGTGCGCGTTGCTGAGGATGTAGGTGCCCAGTCCCGGCAGGCTCGCGAGGAACTCCACCGCCACCGCGCCGACCAGGGCCCGGCCCACCGCCACCTGGACTCCGGCGATGATGAACGGCAGTGTCGAGGGCAGCAGGACGTCGAGGACCACCCGCGGCCGTGACAGCCGCAGCACCTGGGAGAGTTCGCCCAGTTGGGCGGGGATCTCACGGGCACCGTCGCCGGTGCTCACCGCGCACGGCAGGAACGCCGACAGGGCGATCACGGCCAGCCGGGTCTGTCCGGAGTAGCCGAGCCAGATCGTCGCCATCGGCACGATGGCCAGCATCGGCATCGCGTACAGACCGCTGATGTACGGGGACGACAGATGCCGCAGCCACGGCACCCGGCCCAGGCCCAGACCGAGCGCCGTACCGGCGGCGCAGCCGAGGAGCAGACCGAGTGCCACCCCGCCGAGCGTCTCGCCGAGCGCGGTGCCGAACGCCTCGGAGGTCAGCGTCGGCCAGAGCGCCCCGGCCACACCGGACGGCGTGGGCAGATAGGCGGGCAGCCACAGTCGTACCGAGGTCTCCCAGACCACGACGACCACAAGGGCCACGGTCAGTTTGCCGAGCAGGCCGGCCGTACGGGGGCTCAGCCCGGAGCCGCGGGGGCCCGGCCGTCCCTTCGCCCGGCCGGCCGGGCGTCCCTCCGGTCCGTCCGGGGTACGGGACCCCTGCGTACGGGCCGATGCCGAGGTGTCCTGATGTGTCGTCATGCCTTCACCGTCCGCCACCGTGCGAAGTGCCGCTCGACCGCCCGGCCGAGGCCCATCAGGGCGACGGCCAGCACCGACACCAGCACGGTCAGACCGAGCACCGTGGCCGTGTCGAACCGGGTGCCGGCGGCGAGCAGCAGTCCGCCGACTCCGCTGGCGTTGAGGAAGAACTCCGCGGCCAGGGTCCCGACGAACGCCATCGCGATCCCCTGCCGTACCCCGGTCATGGCGTACGGCACGGTGTGCGGCAGCAGTACGTCCTTCCAGATGCGCCACTCGCTGCTGCGGAAGGTACGGGCGACCTCCAGCAGGGTCGTCGGCACCCGGTGTGCCCCCTCCGCCGTGTTCACGACGACGGGGAACACCGCGGTCAGAAAGACCACCAGCGTCTTGGCGGACAGACCGAAGCCGAACGCCGACAGGATCAGCGGGGCGAGCGCCACGATCGGGACCGACTGGAGCGCGAAGAGCAGCCAGTCCGTGCTCGCCCGCAACAGCCGGGCCCGGGAGAGCAGCAGGCCGAACCCGACACCGACGACGATCGCCAGGGCGAGGCCGATCACCAGCAGCTTTCCCGAGGAGAGCAGCGCGCTCGGCAGTGAGCCGTCCCGGACCATGTCGACCAGCGCCGAGGCCGAGCGGCCGGGTGTGGCGAAGAGGACGGGGTCCCGCTGCCCGGCGAGCTGCCACAGGCCGAGCCCGGCCAGCAGCCCCGCCGCCGAGAGGGCGAGCGGTCGCAGACGCGCCGCCAGGGGAGCCAGGGGTGCCGTACGCGGCGATGCCGCACGCGGGGATGTCGTACGCGGCGATGTCGTACGTACCCCGCGCGGTCCGGTACGCCGAGTGCGGGCGGCGGCAGGCGGCCGGGAGTCGGCGCCTGGGGTGGTCCGCTGCTCCGGGGCCCGCATCACTTGCCCGCCGCGTCGGCGAAGACCGACGGGTCCACCAGCGACTCGTACGCGGGAGCCTTGGCCTTGGGCACGTTGCCCGCCTTGACCGCCTCGTCGATGGTGTGCTGGACGGCGGCCTTGTCAAGTCCGTCGCCGTCCTTGGGCCAGACGCCGAGCGCGAGGAACTGCGGCAGCGCCGCCTCGGTCACGGTCTCCGGTTCCTTGGTGACGGCTGCCGCCTCGGCCGCGACCTGCTTGGCGTTGGCCGGCTCGTACATGAAGGCGACCGTCTCGCGGAGTGCCGCGACGACCTTGACCCAGCTGTCCCGGGCGGCGCCGCTGAGCTGGTCCTTGCGGGCGACGAGCACGGTGTAGTGCTGGAGCGGGTCGACATCGGCGAGCGTCATGACCTCGTTGACCTTGGTGCCGGGGTCGATCTTCTCCCGTACGGTGGCCAGTTCGTCGGGGTGCAGGACGGCGAGCTTGACCTGACCGGCCACCAGCGCGTCGACGGTGGGCGGGCCGCCCACGTTGATGGTGCTGACGTCCTTCGCGCCGAGGCCGCAGCTCGCGAGCATGGCGCCCAGCCCCAGGGCCTTGGGCGCGCCCACCGCGTCGACCGCGACGGTCTTGCCCTTGACCGAGGCGCAGTCGGTGACGCTTCCGTCGGTACTGGCCAGCAGATAGGTCGGCTTGGGGAAGCCCATCACCGAGACGATCGAGCCGCCGCTCGCGCCGAGGGCGACCGCGCCCGGGGTGCCTATGATGCCGCCCTGGATCTCGCCGCTCTGCACCGCGCGGCCGACATCGGCTCCGGTGGTCAGCGGGCGGAGGGTGACGTCCACACCGCGTGCGGAGAAGAAGCCCTGCTTCTCCCCCACGTACAGGATGGTGTTCAGATAGATCGGCGGGATACCGGGCACCCCGATGGTGATCTTCGTCTTCCCATCGGCCGCGGCGCCGCCCGCGGAGTCGGAGGACGAGTCGTTCGAGCCGCAGCCGGCAGCGGCTGCACCGAGAGAGACGAGTGCGGCCAGTGCGGCCAGTGCGCGTCTGCGCCGGGGGATTCTCATGCGAACTGCTCCTTCTGCCGCCGTGCCGAGTGCGAGTGAGGGTGCGCGACGGGGAGGCGGTGCGGGTGGTGGTGACGGGTGGTGAGGGGCGGTAAGTGAGGGGCGGTGGGCGAAGAGCGGTGGGAAGAGGCGGTGGCCGAGGGGGAGTCAGGCGCGGTCCCCGCCGGACACGGACCGGGCGGTCAGGGCCGCGCGTCGGCGTTCATGATCAGTGACCAGACCCGCTCGCGGATGGCGAGGAACTCCGGGGCGGCCAGTACGGACCGGTCGCGGGGGTGCGGAAGCGTCACGTCGATCAGCTCGGCGACGCCACTGGGCCGCCCGTTGAGCACGGCGATCCGGTCCCCGAACAGAACGGCCTCGTCTATCGAGTGGGTGACGAACAGCATCGTCACGGGATGGTCCTGCCAGATGCGCAGCAGCTCGAACTGGAGCACTTCGCGGGTCTGGGCGTCCAGCGCGCCGAAGGGTTCGTCCATGAGCAGCAGCCGGGGGCGTACGGCCAGTGCGCGGGCGAGCCCGGTGCGCTGCTGCATGCCGCCGGAGAGCTGGTGCGGATACGACTTCTCGAAGCCGGACAGGCCGACGAGGGTGATCAGCTCCCGGGCCCGTTCCAGCGCCTCCTTCTTGGCGACGCCGCGCACGCGCAGGGCGTAGGCGACGTTCGCCTCGACCGTCTTCCACGGGAAGAGGCCGAAATGCTGGAAGACCATCGCCACCCCGTCCGGGGTGCCGGCCGTGGTCTGTCCGTCGATACGGACCTCGCCCTCGGCGGGCGGGATCAGTCCGGCCACCGCCCGCAGCAGGGTGGTCTTGCCGCAGCCGGAGGGTCCGACGATCGAGAGCACCTCCCCGGCGCCGATGGTCAGATCGATGTCCTGGGACACGGTGCGTTCGCCGAAGCGCATGGTCAGCCCGTCGATCGCCACCGTGGCGCCACCGTGCGCGCCGGCCGGTGCGGCCGTCCCTGCTGGCCCTGGCGCGCCGGTCCGGGGGTCGCGGTGTGCGTCGCCCTCGCTGTGGTGCACGGAGTGGGTCGTGGTCATACCGGGGATTCTGGGCACTAGGATGCCTGACATGCAATAGCTATACTCAAGAAACCGAAGAATGCATGATCCTGGTATGAGGTGCCTATGACTGCGACGGCGACGTCTCCGGCCACGTCGGCCACGTCTCTGCTTCTGCTGCACACCTGGGGCGGGGACGCGCGCACCTGGGCGCCCGCGCTCCGGTTTCTGTGCGCCGGGGGGCGGGCCGCCGAGGCGCCCGATCTGCCGGGGCACGGCGAGCGGGCCGCCGAACCGTTCACCCTGGCCGGTGCGGTGGAGACGGCCGCGGCGCGCGCCAGCGCGGTCCGGGACGGTCCGGCGGACAACCCCGCGGACCGCCTCGTGGACGTTCCTGAGGACCGCCCCGTGAACCGCCCCGTGAACCGTCCTGTGGACCGTCCCGTGGATGTCGTCGGCTCCGGTCTCGGGGCCCTCGTCGCGCTCGCCCTCGCCCGCCAACGGCCCGGCGCCGTACGGTCGCTGACCCTCGTCGGGTTCCCCCCGGCCGGGGGGCCCGCGGCGGCGGGACGGCTGGCGGAGACCGAGGAACGACTGCGCCGCGCCGGGACCGCCGCGTTCGCCCGGGGATATGTGGACGGCACCCTGCGCGGCCCCGATCCCGCCCGGCGTGAACTGCTGCGCCGGGCGATGACGGCTACCCGCCCGCGGACGCTGCTCGACTCCCTGCGCGCCACGCTCGGTTGGGCCGACGACGAACCGCCCCGGCCGCCCGGCCCGCCCTGTCTGGTGCTGCGCGGCGCCCACGACGAACGCGTCGGCGCCGAGGCGGCGCGGACCCTGGCCGGGCAACTCGGCGGCACCTACGCCGTCGTACCCGGCGCGGGCCATGTCGCGTACCTGGACGAGCCGGAGGCCTTCGCCGCGGTCCTCGGGGACTTCCACCACGGCCTCGACCGCGCTGCGGGCGGTCCGGCCGGTCGATACGGCACGGAACACGTTCCGCCGATGCGACACTCATCAGGCCCGCCGACCCCGACGCTCCCCGAGCGCTGAGCCATGAAGGACACACCCATGCTGCCGCCGGCCCGCCGACGTCCCTCCACAGCGACCGACAGTGGCGCGCCGAAGGGGGCGAAACCGCTGACGAAGCGCGACCGTATCGCCACCGAGCTGCGGCGGATGATCAGCGAGGGCGAACTGCCCCGGGGCAGCCGTATCCAGCAGGACGTGCTCGCCGCGATGTTCGACACCAGCATCACCCCGGTCCGCGAGGCGCTGCGGCTGCTGGAGGCCGAGGGCGTACTCGTCGGTGAGCCGCACAAGGGGGTCCGGGTCGCCGACGCCGACTACGAGCAGGTCAAGACCGTCTATCTGCTGCGCCGCCTGGTGGAGCCGTACGCCATGCAGCGGGCCGCCCGGCGGCTCTCCCCGCGCGACATCGACCTCGCGGAGCGGCTGGTGACGGAGATGGAGGAAGCCGCCGCCGAGGGGGACCGGGCGCGGCTGAACGCGACGAACCGTGAGTTCCACTTCCTCTTCTACGCGAACTGCGGCAACGAGGGGCTCACCGACGAGATCGACCAGCTCTGGCAGAAGTTCCCGTGGGATGTGCTCCAGGTCCTGCACGACCGGGCCGAGGAGACCTCCAACGAACACCGGGCGATGCTGGCCGCGGCCCGGCTCGGCGACGGCGACGCGCTGGCCAGGGCGACGGAATGGCATCTGGCCCGCAGCTTCCTCGCGCTGGCACGGCATCTGACGGGGCAGCAGGTCGTCGACCCGTTCGACGTCGACAACGACTGACCCGGGCCTCTCCCCCACGCCTGTCACCGAGTCCTTCACCGCGGGTCCGCCATCCGTCGCGGAGTCCGCCATCGCGCCCGTCACCGAGCCGGCCGCCGCCCCGAGGGGCCGCGGCCGGTCCGGCTGCCGGGACGACTACAGGGCGGGCGCCGTGGGCGTGGATGGCCCCGGCGCGGATGTCCCCGGCGCGGATGTCCCTGATATGGGCGCGTCCGACGTCGGCGTACCCGAGGTCGCCGTACCCGATGCCGGTGTACCGGACGACGGCGGCGCGGACGCGGGCGGTGTCAGCAGTGCGTCCATCTCCGCCTGGGACAGACCCAGTTCACCCAGCACGTCCGCGGTGTGCTCGCCCAGGGCCGGCACCCGGCGCCCTCCCGGCGCCTCCGGTGTGCGGTGCAGTGGCGAGGTGACCACTCGGACCGCCCGCCCGTCCGGCAGCGTCGCCTCAGACCAGCGCCCGGTCGCCGCCGCCTGCGGATGGTCCAGGACCTCGCCGATCTGGTTGAGCCGCGCGTAGGGCACATCGGCCCGCTCCAGCCGCTCGGTGACCTCGGTGGTGGAGAGCCCGCTCAGCCGTGCCTGTACCGCGCGTTCGGTGCGTTCGCGGTGCCGTACCCGGGAGGTGTTCGACGCGAACGCCGGATCGTCCAGCAGCCCCGGCTCGTCCAGCACCGTCCGGCACAGCCGCCGCCACTGGCCCTCGTTCTGCACCGCGATCAGTACGTCCTGGCCCTCGGCCGTCGTGTACGGCCCGTACGGCGCGATGCTCGCGTGCCGCAGCCCGGCCGGCGGGGGCGCGGAACCCGCGTGCAACTCGGCGAGCAGGAGCGGGCTCATCCACTCCAGCAGTACGTCGAACAGCGCCACGTCGATCCGCTTGCCCAGGCCGGTCCGCTCGCGCGCGTACAGGGCGGCGGTGACGGCGGTGAGCGCGTACGTCCCCCCGGCCAGATCGGCCAGGGACACGCCGGGCTTGGCGGGCGTCTCCGGCGTACCGGTGGCCGTGATCGTTCCCGCCTCGCCCTGCACCAGCGCGTCGTACGCCTTGCGGGTCGCGTACGGTCCCGTCGCCCCGTACCCGGAGAGGTAACAGCGCACCAGACGCGGGTTCAGCCGGGCCAGTTCCTCGTCGGGGACGATCCGCTCCAGGGCGCCCGGCGCGAGATTGGAGACGAGGACGTCCGCGTCGCGCAGCAGCCGGCGCAGCACCTCTCGTCCCGGCTCGGCCTTCAGATCCAGGACGACGCTGCGCTTGCCGCGGTTGAGCCAGACGAAGTGGCTGGCCAGGCCATGCACGGCCTCGTCGTAGCCACGGGCGAAGTCCCCGCCGCCCGGTCGCTCGATCTTGATCACCTCGGCGCCCAGGTCGGCGAGGTGCCGGGTGCAGAGGGGGGCGGCGACGGCCTGCTCGACCGCGATGACCCGGACGCCCCGCAGATCCGCGGCCATGTCCCCGCCCATGCCCGTACGCCCGCTCGTGTCCGCGCCCGCGACCCCGCCCCCGCTCATGTCCCCGCTCATGTCCTCGTTCATGTCGTCGTGCATGTCCGTCGTCATGAGCGGCCGAAGTGCAGCACGGTGCCGACGGCGGGCTGTACGTAGTGGGAGGGGAGATCACGGGCCAACCGCGCGTGTGTGTGCAGCCCACTGCAATGCATCGGCATGACGGTCGCGACCTCCAGCTCGGCGAGCGCGTTCGTGGTGAGCCCGACATTCTCCGCCGGGGTGGTGGGGAAGCCGAGATGGAATCCGCCCATCACCGCGCGGATCGGTTTGGGTCCGCAGACCGCGCGGGCCTGGGCGATCGTATTGATGACACCCGCGTGCGCGCAGCCGGTCAGTACGACCAGACCCACGTCCTTCACATCCACCACGAGTCCCATCTCGTCCGTCACCTCGTCCCGGCGCAGCCTGCCCTCCGCCGAGACCTGGTAGAGACCGGGATCGCCGGGGCTGAACGCCGGAGCGGCACCCGCCTCGAAGGCGACCTCTCGCGGGATCTCCCCGGTGGTGTGCACCCCCCAGCCGAGATCGAGCGAGTCCCTGGTCAGTACGGGGATGCCGCCGGACTTCTCGACCTCGCCGAAGCCGAAGGCCGCGTTGTAAACGGGCGAGGTCCGGCCGTCGCCCATCACCGCGTACCGGGGCAGTTCCGCGTCGGCGTGTGTGGCGACCGGAATGCGGCGTCCCGCCAGGCCGAGAAAGCGGTGGATACCGCCGAAGTGGTCCGGGTGGCCGTGACTGATCACCACATGGTCGATGGCTGCGGGGTCCACGCCGAGCACCCGCATGTTGTGTTCGAGGACCGTGCCGGTCAGACCGGCGTCGAACAGCACTCGCAGGGTGTGCCGGCCCCGGACCGCCTCGACCAGGAAGCTGATGCCGTTCTCCGCCTGGGGCGGGACGCGCTTGGGGTCGAAGTGCTCGATGAGCCCGTACCGGGTGACGCAGTGGTCGTCACCGTGCCCGTCGTGCCCATCGCTGAGGCCGTCACCGCCGGTGGGGCTGGCCTGGTCGGGCAGCAGCATGTCCACCTGGTTCTCGACCAGCACGGTAATCGTGACGCTGTCGGCTTGGAACACGCCGCGATCCCCTCCTCGTCGGCGGGGCACGGCCCCACCCCTCGTCACGGATCCGGACCGCCCCTACGGTCTCACCGCGCGAGCCGACCCGAAGTATTGTGACTGGTAAGCTACATCACCACTCAAGAAAATGCATCATCCTGTTCTTTGTGTGTGAGGAGTAGCCCGGTGCCCCCGCGTCCATCTCATCCCCACCCCCGCTCCCATCTCTATGTGCCCGCTGACCAGCCACGTTTTCTGCGCAGCGCCGCTCGTACGGAGGCGGACGCGGTCATCCTCGACCTGGAGGACGCCGTCGCACCCCTGCACAAGGACGCGGCACGCGCCGCCGCCGTCGGTTTCGCTCTCGGCCGCCAGGACGGCGGACCGGAGCTGTGGGTACGGGTCAACGGGGGCGCCCGTGGTCTCGACGACGCCCGCGCGCTGCTCGCCACGGGCCGGGTCGACGGCCTCTGGATGCCCAAGGCGAGCGCCGGGGCCGAACTGGACACCCTGGCCGCCACCGTCGGCGCGGCCGTCACCTCGACCGGCGGATCCGTCGCCCTGGGGCTGCTCGTCGAGAGCGCGGCGGGGGTGCTGAGTCTCGGTACGGCCGCCCGGCACCCCGCCGTGCGCCGGATCCAGCTCGGCGAGGTGGATCTGCGCGCGGATCTGCGGATGGAGCCCGACTCCGCCCGCGGGGACGATCTGCTCGACTGGGCCCGTGGACCGGTCGTCGCGCACACCGTCGCGCACGGGCTGGAGTGCGCCGTCGCGCCCGTCTCCGTCCATACGTCCGACAGCGCGGCGTTCCGCGCCTCCAGCCTGCGACTGCGCGCTCTCGGGTTCCAGGGCCGCGCCTGTATCCACCCCCACCAGGTCACGGTCGCCAACGAGGTGTTCGGCACCGACCCCACCGAGCTGGCCGACGCGCACGCGCTGCTCGATCTCTTCGAGCGGCACGAGCGCGACGGCAGCGGCGCGTTCCGCGACGGGCGGGGCGCGATGGTCGACGCGGCGACGGTACGCAGGGCCAGGGACCTCACCGGACGCGCCGTCGCCCACACCCACGAAGACCGACCGGACAGGACCTGACCGGCCCGGAGCACTCCCGGATGACCGACGAGAACCCGGCACTCTCCCGCGTGTCCACGGGACCTGTACGACCGGCGGGCAGAGACCTGGCGGAGGCCATGCCACCGATTGGGGTCAAGATCCGCCGGGTTACGAGTCCGTCCCAGCGGGCGTCGGCCGCGACAAGGTGAGCGGCTGCGGCCGGAACCGCCGGACGTCGGCCTCCCCACGATCCATCCCGCGGACATCGCGTCGGTGGCCCGGACCGCGCTGACCGGGTCCGGCCACCGAGCGCGTACGTATGCGCTGACCGGCCCGGAGACCGTCACGGCCCGGCGGCAGGTCGGGGCCATCTCGGCAGCACTGGGGCGGGAAGTGCCGTTCGCCGGGATCAGCCGGCAGGAGGCCCACGGCCGGATGGCCGGCTTCCTCGGCGACGAGGCCGCTGACGCGGTGCTCGACCTGACGGGCGGCGATGTCAACGAGGAACTGACCATGGTGCGCGACACCGTTTCCCGGATCACCGGCGCCCCGGGCAGGACGTTCCGGCAGTGGGCCTCGGAGAACGTCTCCGCCTTCCGCTGAGCCGTCCGATCCGGGGCACATCCACCGCCACATCCACCGCCACATCCACCGCCACGTCCGCCGCCCACAGACGCGGCGCGGCCCCTCGGCCGGGCCGCCCGGGATCAGCAGCCGTGAAACGATCCGGCCACCTCCGACATCAGCTCTGGTCGTAGGGCGTGGTGATGAACTCGGCCAGGACCGTGCCACCAGGGTCGAGTGTGTAGAGTCCGCGACCGCCGTAGCCGTGGTTGATCTCGCCTTCGAGCGACTTGCCCGGGTCCGGCCAGAAAGGGACGGAGTTCTTCTTCAGGCGCGCCAGGATCGCGTCGAACTCCTCGTCGGTCACGAGGAAGGCGACATGGCTTTCGTTGATGCGGTCATGAGGGACCAGGTCGTCGGCGAAGTCGATGCCGACGTTGTTCGATGTGGTCACTTGGGTGAATCGGCCCCAGTCGAGTGGGCTGGGGGCCGCCATCAGGCCGGCCAGAAACGCGGCGGACTCTCGCCGGTCGCGGCAGTGGACAATGATGTGGTTCAACTCGTTCGCCATCTCGGCTCCTTCTGTATCCCGGCCGTGGCCAGGGGATGTCCGTGGGCCGTGCAGCGTGCGCCGGGGGCGTTCGGCTCCCGGTGCGTCAGCTCTTGACCGTGCCGCCGAACTCTTCAGGGACCAGGTCGGCCTGCTCCGCGCCGCTCCTGATCAGGCCGAGGATCGCGTCGGCGACGTCCTCGGGCGGCTGAGGCCGCAGCCCGCTGGAGGCCTCCATCTTCAGCGCGTCCTCGACGCTGCCGCGGAGCGCCCCGACGAACTCGGTCTCGGTGATCGACGGGTACATCAACGACACGACGATGCCGGCGTCGGCGACCTCGGCGCGGGCGATGGCCGAGAGTTTCTGAAGAGCCGCCTTGGAGGCGGCGTACGCGCCGGACCCGGGCAGCGTCGACCAGGTGATTCCGGAGCTCACATTGATGATGGCTCCGGCCCCCTGCTGACGCATCACGGGGAGGACTGTCTGCATCGCGACCAGAGGCGCGACGAGGTTGAGCTCCAGGAGGGCCCGGAAGTCGTCAGGGTCGATGGCGTCGACAGTGGCCTGTAGTCCCTGGCCCGCGTTGTTCACCAGGACGTCGATCCGTCCGAACTTCTCGACCGCGCCACGTACGGCCTTCTCGACCTGAATCCGGTCCGTCACGTCGCAGGGCACAGCCAGGGCCCCCTCACCTAGCTCCTCGGCGAGCCGCCGGATGCGTTCCTCGCGGCGAGCGAGGAGCACCACTCGCGCGCCGGCTCGGGAGGCAGCTCGCGCAGTGGCCGCTCCGATGCCCGACGACGCTCCGGTCACGAGCACTGTGGCTCCGTCGATGTCCATAGCAGGTTTCCTCATCTGTGAATCAGGGTTGGCTTCGAATCAGGGTTGGCTCCGCACCGGCAGCGGCACGGCCCGAGTGGCTGGGCCGACCGCCCACGCGCCAGCTAATGCTATCAAACGATAGCTATCGTGTGACAGGAATGTATTCTCGCGGTATGAGCGATGTCAAAGCCTCCAGCCTCCACGAGTTGGCCGACCTGATCGTCGCCGTGGGGCGACATCTGCGGCCCCCGAGCGACCCCTCGTTCGAACCGTGCACGCCGATCGAGATCAGCGTCATGCGGTTCATCAACCACAACCCCGGGACCTCCGCGCGAGCCGCGTCGGAGGCGACTTTCCTGCCCACGAGCAACTTCAGCCGCGTTCTGCGCGGACTGGAGAAAAGGGGCCTCGTGGACCGCGTCGTGGACGACCGCAGTGCCCGGAGCGTATGCCTGTACCCCACGGAGAAAGCCCGCCAGAATCTGCAGTATCTACGCGACCACTGGGACAGGACCCTCCAGGGCATCGTCGACGACCCCGCCACAATCGACGCCGCCAACGCCACTCTCCGGCGCATCGAGGAAGAACTCACAGCCCGGCGCCGCGGCACGGACAACCAGGGAAGCCCGTCCGACTAGCCGTCCGTCCCACCTCCGGCCCGGTACCCGCGTACGCCGCCCTGCTCAACCGGCCTCACCGGCCGGGCCGGGCCGACTATGTCCCGGCGCCTCGGCCGCCGCGCTCGGTCTCGGGCTGGAGTGCGGCCACGCGACGGAGCGTGGCCTTGAAGGCGCTGTACTCCTGCGTGCCCAGCGCCCTCGCATGGCGCTCCTCGATCGTTCGCATGATGGAGGTGGCGGCCTCCATCTGGAGCAGGCCGCGTTCGGTGGGATGGATGAGTTTGGCCCGGCGGTCCGCGGGGTCGGGTCTGCGTTCGACGTAGCCCAGACGTTCGAGGTCGTCGATCAGAGTGCCGATGACCTGCTTGTGCTGTCCCGAGGTGCGGGCGAGTTCGCTCGCACGGATGCCGTCGGATCGCAGATGGGCGAGGACGGCGCCGGCGCGGGGCTGGATGTCGTCGAAGCCCTGCTCGGCGAGCATGGTGAACAGCTCACGCTGCACGGAGAAGAGGACCCGGGCGGCGAGTACGCCGAGGTCCGGTTCCTTGGCCTGGCGTCCGGTCAACGCCCCTCCACTCTCTGCTCTCTACGCATGCCCGCCACTCTGCCCCGGCCTGCGATTTTAGCCCGTCCGAGGGGCCGGGCATCGCCCTGATGCGCGATGCCTCCTCCCGCCGCTGCTTGCCCTCCGGGTGGCAGGGGCGTAACCTCAAAGTAGTCACCATTACTGACTATCAAGATTAGTGACCAATTGATCCGTGACACCCAAGGTCCCCTCCTCGAAGGAGCGAAAAATGAGTGAGCGCAGCAAGTTCCAGGAGTCGATCACCCGGGAGAACGCCGCCGTGGTGCTGGTCGACCATCAGGTGGGCCTCCTCTCCGGCGTCCGGGACATCCAGGTCGCCGAACTGAAGCACAACGTGGTGGCGCTGGCCCGAGCGGCGACCGTGTTGGGCATCCCCCTGGTCGTCACCACCACCGCGGCCGACAGCATGTGGGGGCCGACCACTCCCGAACTGGTCCAGGCACTGCCGGCCGGACAGAAGATCATCGACCGCAACAGCGTCAACGCCTGGCACGACGACCGGGTCCGTGAAGCCATCGAGGCCACCGGCCGACAGAAACTGATCTTCGCCGGGGTGTCGCTCGAGGTCTGCGCGGCCCTGCCCGCGATCTCCGCCACAGGAGCCGGGTACGACGCCTACGTCACCCTGGACGCCTCCGGCACCTTCAGCCAGGCCAAGCGGGAGGCCGGACTGCTCCGTATGCAGCAGGCAGGTGTCATCGTCTCCGACTACGCCACCCTCATGGTCGAGGCGCTGGCGGACAACGCCGCCCCCGAATCCGGTGCTCTCTACACCGCCCTCGACATGCCGTTCGCCGTTCTGGTCGGCCAGATCTCCGCGGCCTATCAGGCGTAACGCCCATCGACCGCCCGGCCGGGAGGCGTCCTGACAACGGGCATACCCCCGGCCGTCGGCAGCCGGTGCACACCGTGCCGTCCGTGGCGCCTACGCCCCACCGCGGGTACGTGGCGACGACGTCGCCGAGGATCTCGGCGCCGCTCACTTCGCCGGCGCTACGGTGCCGGGGCCCGCCTGGAGGGTGGACAGGGTGCGCGGAAGCCACTCGGAGATGATCCGCAGGACTTCGGGGAGCTTGGTGACCGCGCAGTGCCCGGTGTCGGGCAGCAGGTGGACCTCGGTGTCGCGGCGCTCTTCGAATACCAGGGTGTCTTCCTGCGGGACATGGACGTCGTCGGCGCCGTTGACGACGAGCATCGGCGCCTGGCCTTCCGCGTCCAGGAGCGGTCGCAGTGAGAAGTCCGCCAGCGCCGCGAACAGGCCGTCGCGGCTCGGCTGCCGGTCGAAGCCCAGGGCGTTGCCGACGATGCCGTCCATCCCGAAACGGGCGAGGCGGCCGTCGGCGAACGCCGCCTCGACCGGTCCGCCCAGTACGACGGCCGCGTCCGCCTCACCGGCCAGTCCGGAGCGGGCGGAGTAGTGGCCGCCCATCGAGATGCCCACGTGCACGACGGTGCCGTTGCCCAGGGTCCGGGCGTGCCCGATCAGGCCGCGGACGATCTCCGCGCCGTCCGGTCTCATCGGCACCTGCGAGTCGCCGGTCCCGGGGATGTCGAAGGCGACGACCGGCAGGCCGGAGTGCGCGCAGAGAGTCGTCAGCAGACCGTGCACATCCATCTTCCAGCTGTCGACACCGCCGCTGGCCAGCAGCACCGGCCCCTTCTCCACGGCAGCGGGCGGGGTGAAGACGTGCACCGGCACCTGCGTGAGGTCGCCCCGGTAGGGCAGGTCCAGAACGTCCCTGTGAAAGGGCAGTGCGAACCCGGACGCCGCGAGCAGGTACTGCTCGGTCTGACGGGCCAGAGCAGCCCGCTTGGCCCCGTCGGCCAGGGTCGGGAACCGCGCCCATCCGTAGGCGAGCGCCGAAAGGTCATGCGATCCGGCCGAGGCGTACCGCGCCGCGAGTGCCGACCACTCGTGCACCCACCCGCCGGGTTCGTCCGCCCACATGTCGGTGATCGCGGCGCGCACCGCGTCCACGTCCGGTACCGGCAGGCCGGCATTGACCATCTGCGGGTACCGCTCGGCGAACAGATCCTTCGCCGCCAACGGCCACTGGTACGACATCGCGCCCTCCTTCGACCATCGTTAACGCAGAGATACCGCGTTAACGATGGTCGAAGGTAGTCCGCACCTGGCCAGTAACGCAAGTTTCCTGCGATAGAGTGCGGGGGTGAGTGAAGAGCACGTCCGCCGCAGGACCGGCGGCCGATCCGCGCGGGTCCGCCAGGCCGTCCTGCACGCGACCCAGCAGGCCATGGCCGAGCACGGCCCGGACGCGGTCAAGGTTCCCGAGATCGCCCGCCGGTCCGGCGTCCACGAAACCTCGATCTACCGGCGGTGGGGCACCCGCGAACACCTCGTCATCGACGCGCTCCTGGCCTACAGCCAGGAACAGATCCCCATCCCCGACACCGGAAACCTGCGTGAGGACCTCATCGCCTTCGCGGACTCGCTGGCCGCCTACCTGGACACCCCGTTCGGCAAGGCCCTCGCCCGCTCCATGTCGGCCGCGGAGGACGGCGAGGACCTGGCCGGAAGCCGCGAAGAGTTCTGGACGTCGCGCTTCGGCCTGGCCAGGATCATGATCGACCGGGCCGTCGCCCGCGGAGAACTCCCCGAGGGCACCGACCCGGCGTTCATCCTCGAAATCCTTATCGCACCGCTTCACTTCCGGGCCCTGCTCACCCGCCGGCCCAACGATCGCCACCTCACCGGCAGGCTCGTCGATCTGCTCCTGGACGGCCTCACCCACTGACGCGGGCGCGCCGTCCGCCCGACCTTGACGAGACCGACCCCGCGGGCCGGCCGCCCGATCACGGTCAGCCGGTGGCCCGCGAATCCAGCATTCTCCTGGCCTCGGCGACCACCGTCGGGTCGGTGACGAAGTACGTGTCCTGCTCGGCGGAGGCGCTGGAGGCGCCGAGGGGGATCCACGCGCCCCCGCGCCGGGGTTCGGCGCGGCGCTTCGCGGAGAGGTGAACGGCGGCGACACCGGCGGCGGTCAGGGCCGGGATGTCGGCGGGGCGCACCCCGCCGCCCGCCATCACCTGCACTCCGGGCGCGGCGTCGACCATGGCGGCGAGCGCGGCGAGTCCCTCTCCGGCGGCCGGGGCGCCGCCGGAGGTCAGCACCCGGGTGAGGCCCAGGGCGGGCAACAGCGCGGCGGTGGCGACCGGGTCCGTGGACAGGTCGATCGCGCGGTGCAGGGTCACCTCGACGGGGCGGCCCGCGTCATGAGCCGCCGCGGCGAGGCGGCTGACGGCGTCGGTGTCGAGGGTGCCGTCGGCGGTGAGCGCGCCGACGACCACGCCGGAGGCACCGGAGGCGATCACGGACCGCACCTCGGCGGCCATCAGCGCGATCTCCTCGGCGTCGTGGACGAAGTCACCCGGCCGGCAGCGGACCAGGACCTGCACCGGCAGGCCCACGGCGGCGACCGCCTCGACGAGGGCGGCCGACGGGGTCAGACCGCCCAGTTCCAGGCCGGTGCAGAGTTCGACGCGATCGGCTCCGTGGCCGAGGGCGACACGGGCACCGGCCGGCGAGGTGACGGCGATCTCCAGTGCGGGCCTGCGGACCGGTCCGGCCGGTCCGGGCCGCCCGGGTCCGGCGGCCCCGTCGGCCGCCACCGCTGCCGGAGGGTGGCCCGAACCGCCGGCCCGGGGCAGGCCGACGGGCCCGGTGGTGTGGTCGGTCATGCGTCGTCCCCGGTGAGCGGCTGGTCGGAGGCCGGGATGATACGGGCTGTCAGGTCCGGGTCGGCCATGTCGCGGTCGAAGGGGAACATCGGGCGGCGGATGCGGCGGTGGCCGAGGCGCACCAGGTCCTGGTCGACACCGCCGGGAGTGAGGGCCATCTTCCAGCCGACCGACATGTCGAACAGCTCGGGCTCCAGGTAGCCGATCTTGACGATCACGATGTCGGCGGAGCGCGGGTCGAGGCCGAGGTCGGTGAAGTCGTGCTCGTGGTGGTACGGCTTGCGCAGCCCGGTGAGGATCGCGTACACGCTGCCGGTCCGGATGACGACCTCGGTCCCGGCGTCCCGGTCGCCGTGCCGGATCGCGTGGACCACGCCGGTGAGGGTGACGGGGCCGGCGTGCCGGTCGTCGACCTCGGCGCCGGCGGTGACGGTGACGGTGGCGCCGACCCCGGCGGCGACGGCGGTCTCGATCGCGGCGGGGCCGGGTACCGAGGCGTAGATGACCGTCGGCCCGTCCTCCTGCTGGAATTCAGGGCGCTCCAGCAGCCGGGTCAGACCCCAGGTGACGTCACCGGCGCCGCCCGCGGTGGGGTTGTCGCCGGTGTCGCTGATGAAGTAGGGCCGCTGGTCGGAGGCGAGGGCCTCGTCCAGGAGTTCGCCGTAGGTGCCGGTGGGGGCGACGAAGTCGAAGTCGTGGCGGGCGTTCCAGAAACCCCGGGCGAGTCGTTCGGCCCCGGCCGAGACCGCCGCCGTGTCGTCGCCGGTGACGACCACGACGGCGCGGTTGCGGGGTTCGTCGGCCCAGGCGTAGCCGACCCAGATGGCGGCGTCCGTGACGCCGTCGGCGGCCTCGATCTCGTCGACCGCCGCGTACACGCTCTTCGCGGGTTCGATCCGGGTGGAGGTCTGCTCGCCGGCCAGCAGCACCGGGACCGGCACCCACGCCTTGACCGGCCGGGGGGCGCCGGACGCCAGCAGGCCGACCAGGTTACGGACGGCACGCTCCTTGGTCTCCATGTGGTCCTCGTGCGGGGCCATCCGGTAGCAGGTGATCAGGTCGCTGCGGTGGGCGAGTTCACGGGAGACGTTGCCGTGCAGGTCCATCGAGGTGGAGACGATCACGTCGGGGCCGACGGTGGCGCGGATCCGCTCCAGCAGCACGGCCTCGGCGTCGTCGATCCCCTCCACGGTCATGGCGCCGTGGATGTCGTACCAGAGGCCGTCCAACTGGGGCAGCGCGGCGAGGCGCTCGATGAGCTCGTCGGTGAGCGCCGTCCAGGCGGCGGCGGTCACGGTACCGCCGGGCAGCGACTTGCCGACCAGGGCGCCGTGCCATTCGGCGGCCTCACGCAGCTCCTCGCCGGGGGCGAGGAAGGGGTACCGGTCGAAGATCCCGGCGCCGCGCGCGGGGTGGAAGGCGGGGGCTTCGGTGCGGGCCGGGGAGAAGGTGGAGGACTCGATGCCGAGCCCGGCGACGGCGATGACCGGGCGGGCGGCGGGGGTGCGGGTGTGCGACATAGCTCCTCGGACGGGGTGTGGTGCGTGAGGCGGGTTCCGCGGTCCGCCACGGGGGCGTGCCGCGGACTTCGCCATCCGGGCGGGTGCGGGGACTTCGGGGGTGGCCCCTGGGCAAGGCCCCCGGGCTCAGGGTTCGGGGGCCGGAACCGGTGGATCGTCCGGGAGCCGGCGTACGGACCGCGGCTCCCGGACGGGTACGTCGCCGCGGGTACGGAGTAATTTCCGGGACTGCCAGGCTTTTTGCAGCGGCGTCAGGTCCTTCCGCGGCTCGTGGCGGTGTGCTGCCGGTCGTCGGCGGGGGCAGCGCGGCCGATGTCGCCGAGGGCGCGGGTCAGGGCGCGCTGGAGGGCGAAGAGTCCGGCGCCGACCAGGCCGGCGTCGGCGCCGAGACTGGCCCGCTCGATGGTGAGGTGTTCGGTCACCAGCGGGTGGCAGCTCTCGTAGAGCTTGCTGCGCACCGCGGCGACGAACGGTTCGAGGGTGGAGAGGATGCCGCCGAGGTAGACGGCGTCCGGGTTGAAGAAGTTGACGTTCGCGGCGAGCACCTGGCCGAGGTGGTCACCGGCCCTGCGGACGGCGCGGGTGGCTTCCGGGTCGGCGTCGGTGGCGAGCCGTACCACGTCCTCGGGGCTGGCGACGTCGAGACCGCGTTCGCGCAGGATGCGGACGAGCGCGGCACCGGACGCCACGGTCTCCAGGCAGCCGGTGTTGCCACAGGAGCAGGGGATGTCGGCGCCGCCGTCGATGCGGATGTGGGTGATGTCGCCGGCGGCTCCGGTGGCGCCCCGGTAGAGGCGGCCGTCGGCTATGACTCCGGCACCGATCGCCGAGCCGATCTTCACCATGATCGACTGCCGGTGCTCGGCGGGCCTGACACTCTGCTCACCGACCACCATGCAGTTGGCGTCGTTGTCGACGGCGACCGGGACCCCGAACCGCTCCTCCAGCCAGGCGGCGACCGGGAAGCGGTTCCAGCCGAGCATCCGGGACGGCATGACGACGGCGCCCGAGGCGACGTCCACCGGACCGGGAAGGGAGAGCCCGACGCCCCGGAGCCGGTCGCGTCCACGCCGCTCGGCGAGGGACTCCAGGTGTTCGACGAGTCTCGGCAGCGCGGCCTCGGGACCGTCGGCGACCTCGAACGGGACGTTGGCGACGTCACGTACAGCGCCGCCCGGGAGCACCACACCGATCCGGGCATGGCGGCCGCCGACATCGGCGGCGACGGCGTACTCGTCGTTGCTGCCCGCCCTGAGGACCCTGCGGGGGCGGCCGCCGGTGGAGGACTGGGTGCCCTCCTCGGCGATGAGCCCGCGCTCGACCAACTGGGCCACGGTGAGGGAGATGGTGGAGGCGGCCGTGCCGAGGAGTTCCGCGAGTTCGGCGCGGGACGACGCCTGGCCCGAGGCGACGAGTTCGAGGACCCGCACGGCGAGGGTGGTCGTGCCCTTCTGGGACGCGCCCTTGGTGGTCTTGTCCCGTGCACTTATTTCAGTCATGTACGAAGTAACTTCCGCAACGGTGTGTGTGACGGAGACAGTACGCCCCGTCCAGGCGGGCGGGGAACAGCTTTACGAAGAAAGCGGAGAGCGCCGACACGATTCAAATCGGCTCAAATTGACACATAGACACCTCTCTGGACGCCCGGAGCGGAGGGACGTGACCTTTTCGAGATCACAGAAACTTACTTTTTACTAATTCTTGTTTGTTTGTTCGGCACGTCCGTCGTTGACTGTCGCCGTACACAGCGCCGACCCCGCGGCGCCGACCCGGTCTCCCGGGACGTATGCGGGTCCTTTCACTCTGAGGAGAGTAATGTCCCTTGCTTACACGGCCGCAGGCCGCCGCTGGGCCCTCGTCGCGGGTGCCGCCGTCACCACCGGCGCGCTGCTCACCGGCTGTTCCGGAGGCGGTACCTCGTCGTCCTCCGGCTCGGCGTCGTCGGACACCATCAACTACGCCCTCCCGGCGAACTTCACGCCGAACTGGATCCTCCCGGTCGGCACCGCCTCGCACCTCAACACCAACAACTCCTCCATATCCCAGGCCGTCTGGGAGCCGCTGATCGCGTACGACGGCTCCACCGGCAAGGTCGGATGGAACAAGGACAACTCGCTGGCCACCGACGCGAAGTTCGCCGCGGACAGCAAGAGCGTGACGATCACCCTCGGCGATCGTCACTGGAGCGACGGCAAGCAGCTCACCTCACGCGACGTGGAGTTCTGGTTCTCCCTGGTCAAGGCCAACAAGGCGGACTGGGCAAGCTTCAGTCCGGGCAAGGCGCCGGACAACTGGACCTCCTTCAAGACGATCGACGACACGCACTTCACGATCACCTTCGACAAGGCGTACAACCAGGAGTGGATGCTCGCCAACGAGCTGAGCATGATCCGCCCGATGCCGCAGCACGTCTGGGACAAGACCAGCGACTCCGGCGCCGTGTCCGACCTGGACCGCACCGCCGCCGGTGCCAAGAAGGTCTGGACGTATCTCAACAACGCCGCCAAGAAGATCTCCGGCTACGCGACCGACCCGTTGTGGAAGACGGTCAGCGGCCCATACACCATCAAGTCGTTCTCCACCGCGGGGAAGGTCGAGCTGACCGCCAACGCGAAGTACGACGGCGGTGGCAAGGCCAACATCAAGAACGTCAACCTGCTGCCGTTCACCACGGCCGACGCCGAGGCGAACGCGCTGCGCGCCGGCACCGTCGACTACGGCTACATCAACGCCACCGACCTGAGCCAGGAGTCGTCCTTCAAGGCCAAGGGCTACTCGGTGAAGCCGTGGACCGGCTGGGCGATCACCTACATGCCCTACAACTTCAACAACCCCGCCATGGGCCCGGTGTTCAAGCAGTTGTACGCCCGCCAGGCGATCCAGATGTCGGTGGACCAGACCACCCTCTCCAAGGTGGTCTTCAACGGCACCGCCGTCCCCACCTACGGCCCGATCCCGCAGGGCCAGGAATCGTCCTTCGTCTCCCCGGAGCAGAAGACCAACCCGTACCCGTTCGACACGGCCAAGGCGAAGAAGCTGCTCACCGACCACGGTTGGACCGAACAGGGCGGCACCATGGTGTGCACCAGCCCCGGCACCGGCGACAACCAGTGCGGCGCGGGAGTCGACAAGGGCACCAAGTTCGAGATGCAGGTGCTGTCCCAGTCCGGCTCGACCGTGACCGACAACATGATGAGCGCGCTGCAGTCGTCGTTCGCGAAGACCGGCATCACGTTCAGCATCAAGACCGCCCCGGTCAACTCCGTCCTGTCGCAGTCCGGCCAGTGCACCGCCGACGAGCCGGGCTGCACATGGCAGCTCTCCTTCTTCGGCACCGCGGGCAGCTGGTACTTCCCCGCCTACCCGAGCGGTGACTCCCTCTTCGCCACCGGCGGCGGCTCCAACTTCGGCAGCTACTCCAACGCCGAGGTCGACAAGCTGATCACCGAGACCACCACGTCCTCCTCGAACGAGGCGGTGCGGAAGTACAGCGCCGCGCTCGCCAAGGATCTCCCCGTGATCTGGCTGCCCGAGCCCGATTACCAGATCTCCGTGGTCAAGGACGGCCTCGGCGGCTTCGCCCAGGACTCCCTCGCCAACTTCCACCCCGCCATGTGGAAGTGGACCAAGTAAGCCCGGTCGGTGCCCGCGCGGGCCTGCGGAGTCGCCCGTCCACCCCGGCCGGGCCTCCCCGGGACCCGCGCGCACCCCTCGCGCCCCCGCCACACCGGCACCCGCCACGCCGACACCCCACGTCGCAGTGACGCCCGCGCGCACCACAGAGACGAAGCGACCGGAAAACACATGAGTACTTCCTCGTATCTGATCAGACGCGTCCTGCAGGCCGTCGCGGTGATCGTCATCGTGACGATTGTCGTCTTCGGCCTGCTGCACGCCCTGCCCGGAGGCCCCGCGCGCGGGATCCTCGGGCCGCAGGCCACCGCACAGCAGATCGCCCACTTCAACCACGAACAGGGCCTCGACAAACCCCTGCCCGTGCAGTACTTCTACTACCTCGGCCAACTGCTGCACGGGGACCTCGGGACCTCGTACACCCTCAACGAGCCGGTCTCCCAGCTCATCACCGAGCGGCTGCCGAAGACCCTGGTCCTCACCATGCTGTCGGCACTCGTCGGCCTCCTCCTCGCCATCCCGATGGGCATGTGGCAGGCCGTGCGCCGCAACAAGCCGGTGGACTACGTCATCACCACGCTGAGCTTCATCGCGTACTCCACGCCCGTGTACTTCCTCGGGCTGATCCTGGTGCTGGTCTTCAGCCAGGGGCTGGCGTGGTTCCCGTCGCAGGCTCCGCAGGGCGAGACGCTGGGCCAGGTGATCTCCGAACCACAGGCCCTGGTACTGCCGGTGGTCGCGGGCGCGGCCTCCATGGTCGCGGTGTTCAGCCGCTACATGCGGGCGGCCACCCTGGAGAACCTCTCCGAGGACTACGTCCGCACGGCCAGGGCCGGCGGCTCCCGCGCCCGCGCCATCCTGTGGCGGCACGTGTTCCGCAACTCGCTGACACCCGTGGTCGCCATGCTCGGCTACTACGTGCCGGTGCTCTTCGGCGGTGCCCTGGTCGTCGAGCAACTCTTCAACTACCCCGGCATGGGGCTGCTGTTCTGGACCGCGGCGCAGTCCTCCGACTACCCGGTCCTGCTGGGCTGCGTCCTGGTGATCGCCGTCGCCACCGTCGTCGGCACCCTGCTCGCCGACATCGTCCAGCGGATCATCGACCCCCGAGTGAAGGCAGGCAGGGCATGAGCGCCGTCATCCAGCCGGACATGGGCCGGGCGAAAACCGCCCCGCCACGTGAGGCCTCCGGCGCACGGCTCGCCGTCCGCCGCTTCCTGCGCAACAAGCTGGCCGTCGTCGGACTCGCCGTCGTGGTCTTCTTCTTCCTGTTCTGCTTCGCCGGTCCGCTGGTGTACTCCACCGACCAGACCCACACCATGCTCCAGCAGGTCAACCTCGCCCCCAGCGGCGCGCACTGGCTCGGCACCGACGCCGTCGGGCACGACGAGCTGGGCCGGCTGATGTACGGCGGCAAAGTCTCCCTGATCGTCGGCGTCGCCGCGGGCGTCCTCGCCACCGTCATCGGCACGCTGTGGGGCGCCGCCGCCGGTTACGCGGGCGGCTGGATCGACGCCGTGATGATGCGGATCGTCGACGCCGGCATCGCCATCCCCGCGCTGTTCATCCTGCTGGTGGTCTCGGCCATCGCCACGCCGGGCCTGACCGGTCTCGTCGTCATCCTGGGCCTGGTGTCCTGGCTGGTGCCGTCGCGGCTGGTCCGCGCCGAGACGCTGACCCTGAAGAACCGGGACTACGTCCTGACCCTGCGTGCCACCGGCGGCACGCACGCACGGGCGATCCTGCGTCACATCCTGCCGAACTCGGTCTCCACCATCATCGTCGCCGCGACCTTCCAGGTCGCCGACGCCATCCTGCTGGTCGCCTACGTCTCCTACCTGGGCATGGGCGTCCGGCCGCCGCAGACCGACTGGGGCGGCATGCTCTCGGCCGGTCTCACCGCCGCATACTCCGGTTACTGGTGGCTCATCCTGCCGCCCGGCCTGGCCATCATCCTCGTGGTGTGGGCGTTCAACGCGATCGGGGACGGGCTCCGCGACGCATTCGATGTGAGGGGACGCGGATGACCGCCACCACCAAGGGCCCCGCCGCCGGCATTGCGGCATCCGGCCCGATACTCGAACTCGACGACCTCGGCGTCGTCTTCACCACCGAGACCGGCGACGTACCCGCGGTCAAGGGCGTGTCCCTCCGGGTCCGGCCGGGCGAGACGCTGGCTCTGGTCGGCGAGTCCGGCTCCGGCAAGTCGACCATCGCGCTCGCCGCGATGGGCCTGCTCGCCGGGAACGCCCGCGCCACCGGCAGCGCCGTCATCGCCGGCACCCAGATCGTCGGCGCCTCGGAGAGCGGCCTCGCGACGCTGCGCGGCAAGACCGTCTCCATGGTGTTCCAGGAGCCGGCCACCGCACTCGACCCGCTCACCCGGATCGGGAAGCAGATCACCGAGGTGATCCGCAACCACCGCGAGGTGTCCGCCAAGGACGCCGCCGCCGAGGCCGTCGAACTGCTGCGCCGGGTCGGCATCCCCGAACCGGAGAAGCGCGCCCACACCTACCCGTTCCAGCTCTCCGGCGGACAGCGCCAGCGGGTCGTGATCGCCATGGCCATCGCCAACGAGCCCGGCCTGCTCATCGCCGACGAGCCGACCACCGCCCTCGACGTGACCGTGCAGGCCGAGATCCTCGACCTGCTGCGCCGACTGGCCGCCGACACCGGCACCGGCGTGCTGCTCGTCACCCACAACATGGGCGTCGTCGCCGACTTCGCGGACCGGGTCGCCGTCATGTACCGCGGCGAGATCGTGGAGACCGGACCGGTCGAGGACGTCCTGCTGCGCCCCGCCCACGACTACACCCGGCGCCTGCTGGCGGCCGTGCCCCGGCTGGCCGTCACCGAGGCCGCGGACGGCACCGGCCGGCCGGCCGTATCCGTGCCGGCCCGGACGAACCGGTCCGCGGCCGAGCCGTCGGTCTCGCCTGCCGGGCCCGGCGGCCCCGCGGGCGAAACGGTGGTCGAACTGCGTGACGTCGACGTGGTGTTCGGCCGCGGCAAGGCCGCCGTACGCGCCCTCGACGGCGTGTCGTTCCGGGTCGGGCCCGCGGAGACCCTGGGCCTGGTCGGCGAGTCCGGTTCCGGCAAGTCCACCGCCGCCCGGGTCGCGCTCGGCCTGATCCCGCCCACCTCCGGCACCGTCTCCCTGTTCGGCACCGACCTCGGCCGCACCCGCTCCCGGGCCCGCCGCGCCCTGCGGGCAGGCATCGGTGTCGTCCTCCAGGACCCGGTGGCCTCCCTCGACGCTCGGATGACCGTCGGCGAGTGCGTCGCCGAGCCCCTCCGGGTGCACCGTCGCGACCTGTCCGCCAGAGACCGGCAGGCCAAGGTCGCCGCCGTCCTCGACCGGGTCCGGCTGTCACGCGAACTCGCCCGGCGCGCGCCCCGCGAACTCTCCGGCGGACAACGCCAACGGGTCAGCCTGGCCCGAGCCCTGATCCTGGAACCCCGGCTGCTGGTCGCCGACGAACCCACCAGCGCGCTCGACGTGAGCGTGCAGGAAGCGGTCCTGGAGGTCATCACCGAACTCCAGGACGAGCTCGGCTTCGCCTGCCTGTTCGTCTCCCATGACCTCGCCGTCGTACAGCACTTCGCGCAGCGCGTCGTCGTGATGCGCGCCGGCCGTATCGAGGAGCAGGGCTCCACCGGGACGACCCTGCTGCGTCCGGAAACCGACTACACACGGCGTTTGCTGGCCGCGGTGCCGGTGCCCGACCCGGTGATACAGCGGGGCCGCAGGGCCGAACGCCTGGCCACCCTCGCGGCCGGCCGTACGGAGGCCCAGGCGTGACCGGACCACTTCTCTCCCCCCACACCCCGCAGGACCCGGCCATGCCCACCACCCTCCGGCCGCTGATCGCCGGCATCGACATCGGCGGCACCACCACCCAGGTGGTGGTCTGCTCGGACGACCTGACCGTCCTCGACAGCGCGGAGGCCGCCACCCCGGCGCTCGAGGGCGGCCGGGCCATGGTCGGCGCCGCGCTCGACACACTCGCCCCGCTGCTGGCCCGCACCCCGGGCCGCCTGGTGGGCGCGGGGATCGGCGCCGCCGGGGTGGTGGACTCCGCGAACGGCCGCATCCTGGTCGCGAGCGACTCCTTCCACGGCTGGGCCGGCTTCGCCGTCACCGCCGCCGTCGAGGAGGCCCTGGGCGTCCCGGCCTTCCTGGACAACGACGTCAACGCCTTCCTCTACGGGGAGGTCTATGCCGGAGCGGTGCGTGGCGAGGCCGACGTCCTCGGCATGACCCTGGGGACCGGCGTCGGCGGCGCTCTGTGGACCAACGGCGCGCTGTTCGTGGGTCCGCACGGCGCGGCCGGCGAGATCGGGCACATCCCCGGCTTCGGTGACCTGCCCTGCTCCTGCGGCGGCCGGGGCCACTTGGAGACATTGGCCTCCGGCCGCTCCATCGGGGCTCGTTACGCCGACCGCACCGGCCGCCGTCTCACCGCCCGTGAAGTCGCCGAGGCCGCCGCCCAGGGCGACGAGGACGCGCTCGCGGTGTACCGCGCCGCGGGAGCGGGCATCGCCCACGCGATCGTCATCACGGCGGGCGTCGTCGACATCACCACGGTGGTCGTCGGCGGCGGCGTCAGCCGCGCCTGGCCCCTGCTGGAGCCCGCCATCCTGTCCGCTCTCGCCGTCGACCCGCCGGTCAGCGGCCACCCCGTCCGCCTGGTCCGGGCCGCCCTGGCCTCCGACGCCGTCGCGGTCGGCGCCGCGGCCCGCGCCCGACGCGAACTGGGTACGGAGGTGAGGGCGAGGGCGTAGGGAAGCGAGCCGGACCCCGGGGGCGCCGCGGGCGTAGAGAAGTGACCCGGCCCCGGGGACGCCGGGCGGAGGTGCCCGCCGAGCCGGCCACGCCACTGAAGGCGCGGGTCGCCGATCTCCCGCGGTCACCCTGACCAGCACTCCGGTCACCGCCGACAAGGCCCTGGCGGTGGGAGGCGTCCACCGCCAGAACGGCACCGTCACCCTCACCGCTGACTGCGGGCTGTGGCTGTGGGCTGCGACCGGGAGGAAGCAGCCCACAGTGACGCATCGGGCGGGCTCAGTATCCGTAGATCATCTTGTACGCGACTTCCGGGAGGAACTGACCGGCCACGGAGCCGGCGCCGACTCCGCAGTTGCCGTCGGACTCGCCGGGGGTCTTCAGCCACAGCAGCATCTCGGCTCCGCCGCCCGTCTGGCTGACGGCCCCGATCCTCCGCCCGGCGGGGTTGCACCACTCGCCGTTGGAATCGTTGCCGTTGCGGCTGGTGTCGATGACGAAAGGCTTCGTGTAGCCGTAGGACGCCGACAGCGCCGAGTTGATGGCGTTGCCGTAGCCGATGTTCCGGCTGGTCCCGTAGTAGTTCGAGACGTTCGACGAGAAGCCGTGCGCCTGTCGGGCCCCGGCGCCGTCGAGATGCCGGGCCATGGTGGCCGCGTCGATCCAGGCGGGGTTTCCGGCATCCAGGTACGTCCACGTGTTGGGCGCGTGCGCGGAGAACTGCCCCAGGGCGTCTTTGAGCATGCCGTTGCGCTCATCGATCTGCTGCTGCGTCAGACAGCTGTAATCACCGAGGGAGTCGGGCTCGATCACCACCAGCGCCGGTCGCCCGCCGATGGCCGAGGCGAAGGCGGAGATCCAGGTGCGGTACGCCGCCGGAGAACCCGCCCCGCCGCCGGAGTGGCCGCCACAGGCATCGCGGCCGGGGATGTTGTAGGCGATCAGGACGGGAAGCTTGTCGGCGGCGTCCGCGGCTCCCACGTAGGAGCCCACCGCGGCCCCGATGTCACCGCTCCAGGAACCGAACCACCGGGCCATGGGGCGCGAGGCGATGTTGTCCCGGATCGCCGATGCCCGTCCGTCGCCGGGGTTCGACGCGACCCATGCGGCCGGAGTCGAGTTCGGATCCGCGTAGAACCCGCTGGTCATGCCGATCGGATCGGCCAGGGCGCCGGCGTCGGCCTGCCCGGTGCCGAGGGGCAGAAGCAGGCACGCGACTGCCGACGTGACGAGCGTGCGCATCATCTTTCTCATGAGTGCAACCCTCTCTGGGAGCGCTCCCACATCGGCGGTGACTCAGCTGCGAGGGAGACGCGGGTGGGGGGGGAGGATCGAGCGGCGGCGTCCTCGGGGCTCTCTCCGGGAACTGCCGCTGTCAGACGAGACAGTGACAGGAGGGCAGTTCGCTGTCAATGAGTTCGGCGAGGGGGCCCGTTTCGGCCAGATGGTGACGCGTGTGTGGGTCGGGCCGACGGCGCAGAGACGTCTCAGCACCGGAAGTTGGGGTGGTCGACACTCCCCCGACGTGGCCGGTGCGGCGCGGCACATCCCTGCGTGGCCGGAAGGTTCCCCGTGCTGGGATCCGTCCTGGCATGATCGGGCGCATGTCGGCGAAGAACGAGGCCACCAGCGTTGTGGCGGCCCTCGGTCGGCGATCCGCGGGTGTCCGGTCGGCCTGACGCGGTACGGCGAAAGTGGGAGTTCCGCCGCCCGGCGGACGAAGGCTTCCATGTCTGTGATCGAGGAACGGAGCTGGAATTGGTAACCCCCTCCCCTCACGACGGCGGCCCCGAGCGTCCGGGAAGCATGGTCGGCCTGTTCTGGATAGAGCAGGACAAGGTGTGCCTGGGCGCGCCGCCAGTCGAGGAGGATCCTGGCGTGTTCCTTTCCCCAACCGGAGTTGCAATCGGCGAACAGATTTGGTGCTGGAAGGATGTGACGGATCTTCAGGTGCTGGATGTTCCGGTCCGTTCGGCGGCCGTACGGTGGGCGACGCGGGTGACGACCCTTGTTGCCGCGGCCCTGAACGCCTGGGGGCCAGGAGGTCCGTCGATGATGACCGCGGTGGTGCACGCCCAGGACGAGCGTGTCGAGACACCAGTCTTCTCCGCCGCCGCCACCGCGTACACCCAGCGGGAGGTCGATCTCTCGCTCGGGCTGCTCTCCCACTTCGTGCGGGGCAGCGCCTCGCCTTCCCTGCTGACCCAGTGGTGGGGAGAGAGCAGACCGGCCGGGGTCCTGCATTCCCGGGACCGGGAGGCCGTGCTCGAAGGCTGGCTGACCCCCTTGATGTGACTCCCACAGACACGCTGACGTCACGAGTGAAGGGCCGCCCGCGGATGCCGGGCGGCCCAGCGGCCCTGCGACTCGGACTCACTCGCTGAACGGGGAAGAGAAATCTCACGGTTTACGTGTGCTCGCATTGTTCCGGTGACCGTGTCTCTCGGGGCGGTTTTGCCACTTGGTCTCGTGGGCCCCGTTGCGGGGAATTGGGACAATCCCGTTTGCGTCGCCGTGCGTATTATTTTGGCATTCGGCGTAGTCGCATACTATCCATTCAAGGCATGAACCCCACCGTTCCTGCGGGAATGAACGTTGCCACCTCCATTCCTGCCGGAATGGAATATGACACCTCCAGCATGGGGCACATTCTCGTGTGGGGATAGCGGCTTTCGTGTTCGGCGCACGCTACCGAGGACAGGCACGCCGGGGGTATCGGTTGTAGACGGGTATCCGTTGCAGACCTCGGCACGATCCACGGCCGTCACGGCCAGGATCCCCCGCATCCGGAACCACAGTTCCTCCAGGGAAAGGCCGGGCAGTGCGCGCGAAGGCCGCCAGGTAGCGATCGCGGACCGTGTCCTCGGCCGGACCAGTCCAGTCGCGCATCTCCTCGGCCGGGGTCGCTGACGATCGTCACGATCAGCCGCGACGTCCGGGCGCCACCCTCGTCGCCGCCCGGCATTTCGTCGAACAACGGCCCCGCGAACGCTTCGCGGTATCCGACGCCGGCCGGGTTCGCTCCGGCGAGGTCTGTGATCGCGCGGACCGAGGTGCTGCGGTAGCCGCGCTCGGCGAAGAGGTGCTCGGCCGCGTCGAGGATCTGGGTGGGGGTGTCGGATCGGGCCATATGTGCGTACGATACGTTCGTTTGAATCAAACGAACGTATGAATGAAGTAGGCAGGGTTGCCATGAAAGTGCTCGTGTACGGCGCCGGGGTCATCGGCAGCCAGTTCTCCGTCCGCCTGCATGAGGCCGGGCACGACGTCTCGCTCCTCGCCCGGGGCCAGCGCCTGGCCGACCTGCGCCGGAACGGCGTGCTGCTCGCCGAGGAAGACAGCCCGGCCGTCAGGCGGGTGCCGGTACCGGTGGTCGAGCACCCGGCCGACCGGTACGACCTGATCGCCGTCCTCGTCCGCACCCATCAGGTGGACGCGGTGCTGGAGTCACTCGCCGGCGTCGAGGGCGACGTGCTGTTCCTGCACGGCTGGGCGGCTGGTGCGCGGCCGCTGGGCACGGTGATCGGCCACGAGCGGGTACTGCTCGGCTTCCCCGCGGCCGGCGGCACGATGGACGGCGACGTGGTCCGCTACCGCAAGAGCAATCTCATCACCCGCCGGGTCGCGATGCCGATCGGCGAGCCCGACGGCCGTACCACCCCGCGACTGGAACGGATCGTGGAGGCGTTCCGCACCGCCGGGATCAACGCCAAGCCCGAGCCGCGGATGGATGCCTGGCTCAAGACGCACGCCGCGTTCGCGGTGCCACTCGGGCAAGCGGTGTACGCGGCGGGCGGCCCGGTGTCGCTGGCCGACGATCCTGACGCGGTCCGCGGCATGCTCCACCTCATGCGGAAGAACCTGGCCGCCATGCCGACGCCACCCGTCCCTCGCGGATTCGCCGCGCTGAGGACTCTGCCGGAAGGACTGCTCGTGGCCCTGCTCCGGCGCTTCCTGAAGAGCCCGACGGCCACACATAGCGGCCTCAGCAACGCCTCGCCCGCGGAGGCGGCCGAACTCGAACGGCTGGCCGAACAGATGCGTGCCTGTGCTGCGTAGCCACTGCGTGCGGCTGCGGGCCTGGGGTTCGTGGTGGCCGTACAGGTCCCAGGCGTCGCCGTTGACGGTGTGAACCGAGGGCCGGAGCCGGGAAGGTGTAGCGGGCCATGCGGACCACGTCGCGTGGGCGCTCGGGGGATCGTCCCGGTCCAGGGTGCGAGGATTCCAGGGTGCGGGCACGGTGGGTGAGGGCGGCTTCGGCCTACGGTGGCGGGCCCGCGAATAAATACCGCAGTAGAATACAGTAACAAAGTGAGAAAGTGCGGCGGAGCAAGGGCGGAACGGGCTCCTGTCACGATAGCGCCCGGCCGGGAGCATCCTCGGGCGACTGAAAGCGGAAATCTGGACTATCGTCCGGGATTTCTATGGGGCGCCCGAGTTTACGCCCTCCCTTTCATCGAGGTCGAATTGAAGCGCGGCCATCCGGGAGAAAAGGGTTATCACCCGTTGCCCTCGATCAAGGAGGGGATCTTCGTAGTTGATATATTCATTCATCCGGGCCGATAAGGCTTCCGTCGCGCTTTGGCTTGCCCGGCTCTCGCGGCCAGGAGGTGCACATGGCCGAGCGGAATCCGGCGGACGAGACCGGTGACGCGCGGTTTCGCATGATTGCCGACGCAGGTGAAGAGCTACGGGGTATGGATCTCGTGGGCTACGCGCTCGACCATGCGGTGACGGTGGCCGGTGGGCTGGGCGGCATGGTGCATCTTCGCGGTCCCGGCGGTCGGGGACTGCTCCTCATGGCCGTGAACGGGCTGGCACGAACCGCCCTCCGCGATTGGGAAGAAATCGAGGAGAGCGGGCCCACGGCCCCGGCCCGTGCGGTGGACGGCGGGGTGCGGATCTGGGTGTCGGGCGAGGACGCGGCACCGCAGGCAAGGGTTCGGGCGCTCCAGTGTGGCTACGGTCTGCTGGCAGTTCCGCTTCTCACGCCGGGCGGAGTGGCGGGCGCGCTCTCCGTGTTGACTGTCGCCGGCGAGGAACCTTCGCGGCGGCAGGTGGCCGCGGTGGAAGCGCTCGCCGCCTGGGTGGCCGTACGCCTGCGGGCGCAATCGGCGACGTTGGGGCAGGTCGAGTCCGGTGGGCTGTGGGAGCGTCCGCCCGCCACGCCGCTACGGCAGGCGATGGAGGCCGTCAGGGTGGGTTCCTGGGAGTGGGACCTGGCCACCGGGGAGCAGGTCTGGGACGAGCGAACCGGCGCGATCCTCGGAATGGACCCGGCGCCCCGCAAGCCACGCTTCGAGACCTGGACCAGTTTGGTCCACCGCGATGATCTGCCGTGGGTTCTGGTCGAGGTCGAGCAGGCGATCCGTAACCGCAGGGTATTGAGCCTGGAGTACCGGGTCTGCCGACCGGACGGGACTGTGGTCTGGATCAGCGCGCGGGCCCGGGTTATGCCCGGCAAGGACGGAGAACCCGAACGCATGGTGGGCACGGTGTGGGATATCACCGAAAGCCGCATCACCCGGGACTGGGTCGGCCGCGCTCTGCGGCATATGAGCGACGCGTTCTTCGCGGTCGACAGTGAGTGGCACATCACCTTTGTGAATGTGGAGGCGGAACGGCTGTTCGGAACCTCGAACGCGGTGCTCGGCCGGACTCTGTGGGAGGCATTGACGGGCATAGGTGTCGACGCCGCGGCACTCGGTCTGGAATCGCGCTACCGGCATGCCGCCGAAAGAGGCACACCCGTCGAGTTCGATGTGCAATGGCCCGCCAACCAGCGCCTGTACCACATGCGGCTTGTCCCGGTGCCGGACGGGCTGACGGTCTATGCCACCGACGTAACCGAGAAACGGGCGCGGGAGGCGGATCGCGCCGCCGCCGAGCACGCCGCCGCCGAGCGCAGCGTCCGGATCACCGAGCTGACCAGCGCACTCGCCGAGGCTCTGACGGTGCGAGACGTCGTGAACGCCGCCGCCGAACGGATTCTGCCGCCCTTCAACGCCACGGGCCTCGTCGTCCAGTTCATCGAGGGGGAGACCATACGAGTCGCAGGGGCCGTTGGATACCCGCAGGCCTTCCTCAAGCGCCTCGACGGTACCCCCGTCGAAGACATCTCACCGGTTGACGAGGTTTTTCACAGCAGGACGCCGGTCGTCATCGACTCGGTCGAGGAATACATCGCGCGCTACCCCAAGATGGCCGCGCTTCCGGGTGCAGGGGACAAGCGCGCCTGGGCTTTCCTGCCGCTGATTGTCTCCGGCCGCGCCATCGGATGCTGCGTCATCTCCTTCGCCGAGTCACGCCACCTGCTGGGCGAGGAACTCGCTCTCCTCACCGCGCTCAGCGGGCTTATCGCGCAGTCCATCGAGCGCGCCCGCCTTTACGACACCGAACATACCCAGGCACAGGAACTGCAACGGGGACTGCTGCCGCACGCACTGCCATCGACCCGAGCCGTCAGCGCCGTCGCGCGCTACCTGCCGGCCGCCGAAGGCACAAACGTCGGTGGTGACTGGTACGACGTCATTCCCTTGTCCGGGACCCGGGTGGCGCTGGTCATCGGCGATGTGATGGGGCATGGTTTGCCCGAGGCCGCCACCATGGGGCAGCTGCGCACCGCCGTGCGCACGCTCGCCGATCTGGAGTACCCGCCCGCCGAGCTCCTCACCCGCCTGAATGACCTGGTGAGCGGCATGGGAGACGACTTCTACGCCACATGCCTGTACGCCGTGTACGACCCGGTCCTCTCCATCTGCACCATCGCTTGCGCTGGGCATCCCCCGCCGGCGTTGGTGCACCCGGGAGGCACCGCGCGGTTCATCGACCTGGTTCCCGGCCCGCCGCTCGGCTCCGCGCGTTTGCCGTTCGAGGCCATCGATGTCCCCGTCCCTGAGGGCAGCCTACTGGTCCTGTACACGGACGGGTTGGTCGAATCCGCCGCCCAGGACCTCGACCGCGGCATGGCTCACCTGGCGAGCGCGTTGCGCACCGCGGCCTCGAACCCCGGACGCGGCCACGGTGCGACCGCCCGGCGCGGCGCGGCGGAAGGCGAGAGCGCGTCACTGGAGCGCGTGTGCGACGACGTACTGGCCTCACTGCTGGCAAAAGAGCCGCTCACCGACGACGCCGCGCTGCTCATCGCCCGTACCCGCGCGGCGGCTCCCGGCGACGTGGTCGCCTGGTCGCTCCCCGACGGGCCCATCGCTGCGGGCGAGGCGCGCGATCACGTCCAGAAGCAGCTGCTCCTCTGGGGTCTCAGCCCACTCGCGACGACCACAGAGCTGCTGGTCAGCGAGCTGGTCGGGAACGCCGTCCGGCACGGCAAGACCCCCATCGGACTGCGTCTGCTGCGCAGTGAGGTGCTGATCTGCGAGGTCTCCGACGCCAGTGCGACCACGCCGCGTATCCGCCATGCCTCGGACACCGACGAAGGCGGGCGCGGGCTGCAGTTGGTCGCGGCCTTCTCCCAGCGTTGGGGTAGCCGCTACACCACCACGGGGAAGTGCATCTGGACCGAACAACCGCTTCCCTGACCCGGGCCGTCACGACGGCAGCCCCGCACACCCTCCCGGCGGAGGGGTCAACAGCGCGACGTACCACGGGCGTCGACCGGGACCGCCGACGAGATCTTCCGGCCGCGTGAGTTCCTGCTGCGCCGCGTCAGGGTGATCGCCGCCGGCCCGGCACCGGCCGAGCGCGATCCGCGTGAGCGGTGCCCGCCGCGGACAGAGCTGCCCCCGCCATCACCAGGGCAGCGAGAAAGCGAGAAGCAGCGTCCCGCTCAGGGAAGGGGATCATCTGATGGAACGGTCCAGCAGTCCGGTGGTCACTGCCAGTCGGCTGCGCTGATCACGGATGCGGCGACGTCAGGGACGGAGCGTGTGGTGGTATCGATGGTGAAGTCGTCGACTGCGACCCGGCTGAGGATCGCGTCCAGTTCAGCGGACCGGTCCAGGTGCCATCGCAGTGTTTCGGGCTCGCCGTCGTGGCGGTGGACCAGACGTTTGTGGATGACTGACAGGTCAGCCCGCAGCCGGCACACCGTGAGATCAACGCCTACAGCGTCGGACAGTCGCTTCCGCTCATCGTGTTGCTCGATCACACCGGCGAGTACGAGGCGCGTCGCTCCCGCATCGAGGTAGTTGCCGGCGATGCTCCGCAGGTTCCGCAACAGCATGCCGAAGTTGAAACGATCACCGGGAGGAGTGGGCCACGACTGCCTCAGCCGGTCAAGGTCGAGCACGGCATGAGGGATTCCGGCCTCAGCGAGAAGGTCACCGACTGCGTTGGCAACGGTGGTTTTTCCCACACCGACGGTGCCGTTGATCAGGAGGGCCCGACCGCCCCGGGGGCTGTCCGTGTGCATCCCGGCATCGTACGTCGAGGTGAACGGCACCCGGATGCGCATTCTTGTCGGTGGCCACCGACAAGGAGCGGCTACCCCAGACGAGATGAGCTCTCAGGGCGTTTGAGCGAGACCGACCGCGGCTCCGCCACCCGATCCCGTCCTTGAGAGGGCCGGCAAGTCCGGTAGCGAAGCGCTCAGGTTCGTGGATTCTGGGACGCGCACGGATACGAACGGCCGGTGTGATGCGGCGCTGGTCGGGCCGGGTTGTGGCGGCTGGGCCGTCCCTTGGCGTTGGTCGCGGATAAACCGCTGGCCAGGCATGGTGCCGGGCCGGTAGCCTGAGCGGGCACATCGGCGTGTAGCTCAGTCAGAAGAGCACCGGGCTCTGGACCCGGAGGGCGCGGGGGCAGAGCCCGCCACGCTGGCTATGGACAGGAACGACTCCGGCCGCAACGACGGCCACGACGCGATCACACCCGGTCGGGGACCCGCGGAAGTTCACCGCGCTTACCCGATGGGCCAGTTGGCCAAGGCCTTCACCACGGCTGTGACCCACCACGACCGACAGGTGCGCGCCCGCGCCGAGGACCGTGTGGACCGCTGGCGCAGGGTCCTGGCCGGCATGGCCGACGGCACGCTGGCTGTGGGATCACGCACTCCTGTGGCCGGACTGCCTGCTTGGGCCACCCCGCAGGTGGTCCGCGGCGGCTTCGCCACCGGCACACCGGCCGCGGGCGGGCCGCTGCTTCCGTACGAAACCCACGCCGCACACCGCGCCGGACTGCCGGCCGAGCGCCGCGCCCTGTTCGCGCACGCCCTGACGACGACGGGTCTCACCGAGCTGACGGACCTGCTGGCATCGGGCGCCTACGCTGTCGAACTGCCCGAAGAGGCAGCGCTGCTGACCGTTGCCTGGCTCGCCGACCACGGGGAGACCGCGACCGCGCTGGAACTCCTCGACGTCCTGGAACCGTTCGCCGAGCGCCTGCGATTCCTGCCGCGCCGAATTCCGGCCCCGCCGCCCGGGTCCGACAGCGGCATTGTCTTCCGCTGGACAGTGGGAGAAGTGCGCCGACGGCTGGGGCAACGGCGCCCCCGCACCGATGTCGAGGCCATGAACGAGGCCCTGGCCGTCTGGAACCCCTTCGCCGACGAACTGCTGGACCACTGGCTGAAGACCGTACGGCACGGCCGCGTCCTGGCCAGGACCCCCGAGTCGGCGTGGAGGGAGCAGGCCGCCGCGCTGCTGGAGCGCTACCGCACACTCGCCGCCGAGCACACCTCCTGCGGAAAGCACCGCCGCCCGAAGGAGAACGCGTTCATCCTCCGGACCGCGCTGGAGGAACTGGTCCGCGGACGCGACCTGGGCGCACGGCGCCGCGGAATGGTGCAGCACGCTGTCGATGCGATGGTGCGTCGCCGCGGGGCACCCGGCACGCCCGAGCACGCCGCACTGCGCGCCCGCCAGGCCGCGGACGCCGCCCGCCCGACGCACCACGCCATGGCCCAACTGGTCACCGCGCGCCTCGCGGACCTGCCGCCGGACACCGGCACACCACAGGCCCGCGCCTTCACGGTTCCGGTCGCCCCCGCCGAGCACGAGGCCACAGGGCTGCCCATCGGCGCCGACGTGCCCGAGCCCATCGCCCGCCTGGTACTCCGCGCGCTGGCCGCCGACGTCCCCACCCTCATCGGGGCCGGTGTCGTGCCGTCCGCTGAGGTGCTGGCCGCCCTCGTACCTCAGCTCGTCGCAACAGCGAGCGCCGCGGCCTACCCCGACCCCCAACTGCGCCGTTTGATGGCCGCCGCCTACGGGGCATTCCGCAACCGGCGCTCGCTGCTCCTGGTCGACCTCCAGCACCAGGTCCGCTTCGAGGAACTGCCCTGGGTGCGAGCCGTCGAACAGCACCGCCAGACCACCGACCCCGTGCGCACGACGGCAGCACGCACCCTCGCCGGCCTCGGTGAACTCGCCCTCCAGGGCTGGCCCGGCACCGTCCTGCCCAACCCGCTGGTGAGCGAGCTCGCCACGCTCGCCCGAACCGCGGGGCTGATGCTGCCGTGGACGGAGGAGCTGGCGGCCGACATCTTCATGGGCACCTTCACGCCCAAGTTCCCCCGCGCCGCCCGAGCGGCGGCCGAACTCCTCGACGGCACCCTGTACGCGGCCTACTACGGCATCGACTACGCGACCGTCGCTGGCATCGACGAGCCCACCTCGCGGGGCAGCGGACGCCACGGCGCCCCGCAGTTCGCGGCGCTGTGCCACGAACGCGCCGGCGTCGACGGGACGACGTGGCTGTCGGTCGCCCAGGGGGGCGCGGTGATCGAGCAGGCCCAGATCCTCACCACGCACAACCTCGCCCTGCTCGCTGGACCGGTCGGCGTGACTCCACCGTCCGGCTGGGCAGCGCCGGCCCGCGGCGCGTTCGCCACCACCTGCCGCCTGGCCGCACGGATCCACGGCAACCCACGGCCACTGACGACCATCAAGGACATGGCCTACGCCTGGCGCCAGGCCCTGTTCTACCTGTCGATGCTCACCCCGGACGAACAGACCGCGGCCCTGGCGCAGTTCGACGACGACGCGGCGCGGTATCCCGACCACGCTCGTGCACGTCTCGCGCCCGTTCTGGCCGGCGTGCGCCTCGTCCACGAGGGTGGCGCCCTCGACTCCAACGGCGCCCCGACGCACGGCGGCGCACGCCGACTCGTCGGCTGGTCACACGCCGGCCGCCACTGGCTCCAGGCCTAGGGCCTGTCGTTTGGATCATCGGGCGGACCAGATGAAGATGCCTGCGAGGTGGAGTCCGGCGAGGTAGATGGGTGCGGGGCCGTCCCCGTGGTCGGGGAACGCGCAGGCGGGCCATCACGTGGGTGCAGGCGCGCGCGTCGCCCGCCTGCCCGGCGGTCAGCACGAAGGCCAGGGGCCTGGTATCGGTCGTCGGCCGCGAGGTGGGCCTTCGTGCTCAGTCCGCCGCGGGACCGGCCGATGGCATGATCGTGCGGCTCGCCGGCCGGGGCCCCTTTTTTTACGGGCCCCGGCTGCGTGCTGATGTGCGCGCACGATCGTGGAGTCCACCGAGACCGCCCGGTTCAGGTCCTCATCGGCGTCGGCCTGGGCCATCAGCGCGGTGAAGAGCCGCTCCCAGGTGCCGTCGACGGCCCACATCCTCAACCGGTCGCAGACCCCCCGCCAGTTGCCGTACTTCTCCGGCAGGTGCACCCACTGCGATCCGGTCCGGAACGTCCACGCGATCGCATCGATCACCTCCCGATGATCCCGCCACCGGCCACCCCGCCGGGGCGTCCGCTCCGGCAGCAACGGCTCAATCCGCGCCCACTGCACGTCGGTCAACGGCACACCCGGACCAACGATCAGATGATCCGAACGAAACGGCCTAGCGCGGTCACATCCACGGGGGCAGCGGGGTCTCGATGGTGAAGAAGCGCGGTTGGGGGAATTCGCGCAGCCATCTCCAGCACTTGCCGATGTCCGTGGCAACCCAAAGGTGGGTCAGGCGCTCGGTACGGCACCCGTTGATGAATTCGGCAGTGGTGAACTCTCCGGAGATCTTGATACGGGCCCGCCCGCAGTAGCTGCTGATCGCGTGCAACTCGGCCAGATTGGACACCGGGAAGCAGAGATTGTCCTCGTTGAGATGCGCGACCACTTCTCGGCCGAACGTGTCAGTGTCAGAGTGGTTGCCAGATTCGGGCCAGCGCCGACGTGGTGAGCACCTGGTCGGGGTGCCCTCGTCCGGCGAGGCGGCCGTCCTGGAGAAGGAGGCAGCAGTCCGCCGCACGTGCGACCTCCAGGTCGTGTGTGGCGTGGACGACTGTCACGCCGTCGGCGACGAGCGCCGTCAGCAGGGCCCCGATCCGCTCCCTCGCGTCCGGGTCCAGGCCCGTGGTCGGTTCGTCGAGAAGCAGCAGGTCCGATTCCTGTGCCAACCCTTGTGCGACGAGGGCGCGTTGGCGCTGTCCGCCCGACAGCTCTCCCAGTTGGCGTGAAGCGAGGTCGCCGATGCCGAGCCGGTCGAGTGCGGCGTCCACGGTCGTGTGGTCCCGGCGGGTCAGCCGACGCAATGGTCCGCGTTCGCCCCAGCGCCCCATCTCCACGGTCTGCCGGACGGTGAGCGGCAGGGTGTCGCCTACGGCTCCGCGCTGGGGTACGAACGCGGGTGGCCGTTCTCCGTCGTGGTGCAGTTCGCCGGATGTCGGACGGATCACACCGGCGAGAACGCCGAGCAGGGTCGACTTGCCGCTGCCGTTCGGGCCGACGAGTGCAGTCTTCGACAACTTCGGTACTGCCGCGCTGAGTTGCCGCAGTACAGGTCGTCCTGGATAGCCGGCGCACAAGTCGGTGAAACGGACGTGCGGGGTTCGTTCCCGGGAAGCGGCGGGTGAGGGGTCTGGTTTTTTGAACATGATTTTCATTGTAGTGTCCTGGCCATGGAATGGTTGACGGCCCCGTTCGAGGTGACCTTCGTGCAGCGAGCCCTGTGGGGCGGGATGCTCGTGTCCGCGATCTGTGCGCTGGCGGGCACCTGGGTTGTCCTGAGAGGGATGGCCTTCCTCGGCGACGCCATGTCCCACGGCCTGCTTCCGGGGGTCGCCCTGGCCGCGCTGTCCGGGGGGAACCTGCTGGTGGGTGCGGTGGCCAGCGCCGCCGTCATGACGGCGGGTGTCACCGTTCTCGGGCGTACGCCGAGGTTGTCGCAGGACACCGGTATCGGGCTGCTCTTCGTCGGCATGCTGTCGCTCGGCGTGATCATCGTGTCGCGCTCGCAGTCCTTCGCGGTGGACCTGACCGGCTTCCTGTTCGGTGATGTCCTCGCCGTCCGGCAGCGGGACCTCTTCCTGCTCGCGGTGGCGTTGTTCGCGGCACTGGCGGTGTCGGTCCTCGGGCACCGTGCCTTCCTGGCCCTGGCGTTCGACTCACGCAAGGCGCAGACCCTGGGGCTTCGCCCTCGCCTGGCCCACGCCGTGCTGCTCGGCCTGCTCGGTCTCGCGATCGTCGCCTCGTTCCACATCGTCGGAACGCTGCTTGTCCTCGGCCTGCTCATCGCTCCGCCGGCAGCGGCCCTGCCGTGGGCGCGGAGTGTCCGCGGGGTCATGGCGCTCGCGGCACTCCTCGGCGTCGCCGCCACGTTCGGCGGCCTGTTGCTGTCCTGGCACCTGGGCACCGCCGCCGGTGCGACCGTCTCGGCCCTCGCGGTGAGCCTGTTCTTCCTCTCCCACGTGGCGTCCGGTGTGCGTCACCGCCATGCGCGTCTCACCCCCGTTCCCGCCGTTGAAGTCAACTGAAAGAAGCTTGAGGCGAACGTCATGACCGTCCGCAGAAACGTCACTCCGTGGGCTTCGGCCGCACTGGTACTCACCGCGTTGCTCGCCACGGGCTGCTCTGGGGAGAAACACAACGACTCACGCCCCCTGGCGAGTTCCTCGTCCGTCACTCCGCACGGGTACGTCGCGGGAGCGCAGGAGGCCGCCGAGCAGCGGTCCCGCCTGCTCCTCAATGACCCCGACAGCGGAAACAGCCGGGTTCTCGACCTCATCAGCGGCACGGTGCACACGACGGCCCGGACGGAAGGCGCCGTCCGGCTGGTCACGGACGGACGGTTCGGCTACCTCCACACCTCCGGCGGCACGCACGTGCTCGACAGCGGCGCCTGGATGGTGGACCACGGGGACCATGTCCACTACTACAGCGCGGCGATACGTGGCGTCGGCGAGCTTCCCGTGGGCCGTCAGGCGCAGGTACGCAGCGACGCCGCCGTGACCGCCGTGACCGACGAGGACGGGAAGACCGTCCTCTACGACCGCGGCGAGCTGGAGAAGGGCACGATCGCTTCGTCCGGGACGCTGGCGGGCACCTACAGCGGCGCCGTCGTGCCGTACGAGGAGCACCTGCTCGCTTTCGCGGGCGAGGGCGGTACCACGAAGCTCGTCGTGCTGGACCGGAAGGGCGAGCGCGTCGCCTCCCCGGACGTGGAGTGCGAGGAGCCGCGCGGCGACGCCGTCACCCGTCGCGGCCTGGTCCTGGGCTGCGCCGACGGCGCCCTGCTCGTCCGCGAGAAGGACGGCGCCTTCACCACCGAGGAGATCCCCTACGACGAGGACGTGCCGGCGGAGGGACGGGCCACCTCCTTCCGCCAGCGACCCGGCGGCGACACCCTCACCGCACCGGCTGGGGATGACGCCGTATGGGTCCTGGACGTCACCGAGCGGTCCTGGACCCGGGTGGACACCGGTCCCGTCATCGCCGCCAACACCGCCGGAGAGGGCTCCCCGCTGCTCGTTCTGGAGACCGACGGCTCGCTGCACGGCTACGACATCGCCACCGGGAAGCAGACCGCGCGGACCAGGACACTCCTGACCGGAGAAGCGCCGGCCGGCACCGACGACGGCGCCCCCGTCATCGAGGTCGACCGCAGCCGCGCCTACGTCAACGACCCCGAGGGCAAGAAGGTGTTCGAGATCGACTACAACGACAACCTGCGCATCGCACGCTCCTTCGACCTGGACATCGAGCCGGTGCTCATGGCGGAGACCGGCCGATGAACCGAGCCGCGGCGAAGCAGCGCGTGAGGGTGAGCGCGGCACGGCTGCGCCAGCTGATCGTGGGCCTGCTCGCGCTCGCCACGGCGGCAGCCGTCTCCGCCTGCACCACCGGCGAGGAGCACCCCCGTATCGTCGTCACGACCAACATCCTCGGCGACATCACCAGGGAGATCGTCGGTGACGAGGCCGACGTCACCGTCCTGATGAAGCCCAACGCCGATCCCCACTCCTTCGGCCTGACGGCGGTGCAGGCCGCCGAGCTGGAGCGCGCCGACCTGGTGGTCTACAACGGCCTGGGGCTGGAGGAGAACGTCCTGCGGCACGTGGACGCCGCCCGCGAGTCCGGCGTCGCCACTTTCGCGGTAGGCGACGCGGTCGACCCGCTCACCTTCCGGACGTCCGACGCCGGCGGCCCCGAGGAAGAGGAAGGACAACCCGACCCACACTTCTGGACCGATCCCGACCGGGTGCGCAAGGCCACCGGCCTGCTGGCCGACCAGGTGATCGAGCACGTCGACGGTGTGGACGTCAGCGCGATACGTGCACATGCCGACCGCTACGGCGAAGAACTCACGGACCTCACCGCCTGGATGGAGAAGTCCTTCGACGGCATCCCCGAGGACCAGCGCGCCCTGGTGACCAACCACCACGTTTTCGGCTACCTCGCCGACCGCTTCGGCTTCCGGGTGATCGGCGCGGTCATCCCCAGCGGCACCACGCTGGCCTCCCCCAGCTCCTCCGACCTGCGCTCGCTCACCGAGGCGATGGAGGAGGCCGGCGTGCGCACCGTGTTCGCCGACTCCTCACAGCCGACACGGCTCGCCGAGGTCCTGCGCACGGAACTGGGCGGCCGGGTCCAGGTCGTGGAGCTGTATTCGGAGTCGCTGACCGCCGAGGGCGAGGGTGCCGACACCTACCTGCGGATGATGCGCGCCAACACCACCGCCATGGCCAACGGCCTGACCGGCGGCTGACTCCCCGAGCCTTCAACATGCGCCGGCCGACCGTGCCGACACCGTCATTCACCCACCGCCGCCACCGAGCGGCACGGAAAGGAACACACCGATGAACACATCGATACGCAGCAGAGCCCTCACCGGGACCGCACTCGCCCTGGCGGTGTCCACGGTTCTGACCGCGTGCGGAGGGGAGGGCTCCTCCTCCGGCACCAGGGCCGCGGGCACCGCGAGCGCCACGCCCGCCGCCGCGGTCAAGGACCCGTTGGTCGCCACCTTCGACGGCGGCCTGTACATCCTGGACGGCGAGAGCCTCAAGCTGACCCGGACCATCGAGCTGTCCGGTTTCAACCGGGTCAACCCCGCCGGTGACGAGGACCACGTCGTCGTCTCCACCGACACCGGCTTCCGGGTGCTGGACGCCACCGGGCAGGCCCTTACCGACATCGAGTACAAGGGTGCCAAGCCCGGACACGTCGTACGACACGCGGGAAAGACCGTGCTCTTCACCGACGGCACGGGGGCGGTCAACGTCTTCGACCCTGCGGACCTGAGCGGTGGCAAGAAGCCGGAAGGGCGCACCTACACCTCCGCCGAGGCGCATCACGGTGTCGCCATCGAGCTGGCCAACGGCGAGCTCCTCAGCACCCTGGGCACCGAGGAACGGCGGACCGGCGCGCTGGTTCTCGACGAGAAGAACAAGGAGATCACGCGTAACGAGAAGTGCCCCGGCGTGCATGGTGAGGCGGCTGCCCGGAACGAGGCCATCGCCGTCGGCTGCGAGGACGGTGTCCTGATCTACCAGGACGGGAAGTTCACCAAGGTCGACGCCCCCGACGACTACGGCCGCATCGGCAACCAGGCCGGCAGCGACGCCTCCCCCATCCTCCTCGGCGACTACAAGACCGACAAGGAGGCCGAGCTGGAACGGCCCACCCGCATCTCCCTCATCGACACCGAGAAGAAGAAGCTGCGTCTGGTGGACCTGGGCACCAGCTACTCCTTCCGCTCACTGGCCCGCGGCCCGGAGGGTGAGGCCCTCGTCCTCGGCACCGACGGCGCCATCCACGTCATCGACCAGAACAGCGGCGAGGTCGAGAGGAAGATCCCCGCCGTGGGCAAGTGGCAGGAGCCGCTGGCCTGGCAGCAGGCCCGGCCCACGCTGTTCGTCCGCGACGACACCGCCTACGTCTCCGACCCCAGCGGGAGGGCCCTGCACGCCATCGACCTGGAGACCGGCAAGAAGATCACCTCGGTCACTCTGCCGCAGAGCACCAACGAGCTGTCGGGCGTCGTCACCGGATCCTGACTGCGGCCTTCTCCTGGGCGGCAGGATGACGGCCGTCGTGGCCGCGGGCGAGGCCGGCCTCGGATCGGGTAGCGGACGCCGGCACGCCCCCTTGCCCCCGCGGCGTACGGGGCCGACGCTGTCCGGGGCTCGACGGCACTGGATGATCCGGTGCCGTCGAGCCCCTCGGTGCCGGGTGAATGCGGCAGCCGGTGCCCCGGGCCGCTCAGCTTGTACGAGCAAGGCCGCTCATCCTGGGCCTGCCTGTTCAGGGGCAGTTCCGGTCCTTCAATGATCAGCGCGCTCTGTGCACGTTGACGCCACCCTTGAACGTCAACCCCACCCTGACACCGTGAGCAGCACCCCGCTCGCGCGGAGACCAGCGGGGACGCCCACTCCTTCCTGGTCAGTCCTGCGGCTCACGGAGCGTCAGTCGCCCAGGCACGCTTCGATCATCAGAGCGAGCCGGCGTTCCATCGCGATCAGGGTCTCGGAGGACAGGCTCTCCTCCTCGCCCAGGAGCGCGCCGATACCGAAGAGCCCTAGGCGCTGTCCGTAAAGTAGCGCGGTCCGCCCGCAGGGCGGGGTTCGCGGCGTCCGGTGCACTACGTTCGCTGCGCTCTCTCCGTCTCGGCGCCCTGATTCCTCCTCCGGATGCCGAGCGGCGATCACACGGCGGAGATCGTCCTCGTACGGGACGTCCTCAGACGACGCCGACAACGCAGCGAGCGTGCCTGCCGGGCGTCGCAGGAGCTGCGCACGGCCATACCCGTGTGCAATCGATCATCCGGTCATTGGACTGGTCACTCGAGACAGAGACCGGGACCGAGGCACCTGACAACGAAATCCTCAACCCCCAGGGCTGGGCGCCGCATTGGCGCCCACGACATCCTCACCGGCCCGTAAGTGAGGCGGTGCCGATGGCATGATCCAATTAGGTGCATGACATCCCTCTTCTCAAGGACCTTCCGCAGGATGACGGGGCGGCGACGGCCGACCGTCGCCGCCCAATACGACACGGGCATGCGCGCCCTGGCCGTCGTGCTGGTGCTCACCGCGGGACTGACCGGCCAGGGATCTTCCGCGTACGCGGCCGGAGCCAGGGATCGGCAGTGGTACCTGGACCGGATGAACGTCGACCAGATCTGGAAGAAGACGACGGGCGAAGGAATCAAGATTGCCGTCATCGACTCCGGAGTGAACCCCTCGACGCCCTCGCTCAAGGGCCAAGTGCTGCCCGGCGGAGACGCGTCCGTCCCCGAAGGAGGCCCCGACAGCGCCGACCGCGACGGCCGGGGAACGACGACGGCCGAGCTGATCGCCGGGACCGGCGCGGGCGGCGGCATCCAGGGCCTCGCCCCCGGAGCCAAGATCATCCCGATCCGCGTGCCGCCGCTCGAGCACGACGAACTGCCGAGCATCGACGACCACGTCGACCGGGCCATCAGGATGGCACTGGAGCGCGACGCGAAGATCATCAGCATCTCAATCGGCAGCGAGTACGTCATCGGTTCCGGCATGACCGGGCAGCGATACGCCCTGCGGGACGCCCTCGCCAAGGAGGTGCTGGTGTTCGCAGGCACCGGTGACAACGCCAAGGAGGGCAACAAGCCGCTGGCTCCGGCGCGTTTCTCGGAAGTCGTCGGGGTGGCCTCCATCGACGAGAACGCGCGGGTCGCCGACTTCTCCCAGCACGGCGAAGACGTGACCCTCGCGGCGCCGGGAGTGAACATCCCCCGCTGGTGCGACGCGACCTTCCGGCGCTACTGTCCCGACGGCGGCGGTGCCCACGCCGCCAGCGCCCTCGCCTCGGCCTCCGCGGCCCTCATCTGGGCCCAGCACCCCGACTGGACGGCGGCGCAGGTCCTGCGCGTCATGCTCGACACAGCCGGCCGCAGCGACGACTGGAAGCCCGGAACGGTCAGCAACTACCTGGGCTACGGGGTGATACGCCCCGGCGCGCACATCAACCGGGGCCTCGGCGATCCGGGCCCCGCGGACCGCAATGAGATGCCGGAGAACGTGGAACCGGTCGGCTACCGATCCACCTCGCCATCACCGAAGCCTCCCAAGACCCCGAAGCCGTCACCGACACACACCGCGGCCGCGGACGATTCGCCACCGAACGTGCCGGTGCTCGTTGGGGGCGGGGCGGCCGCCGTCCTGGTTGTCACGGCCGTGGCCGTGTGGGTCGCGAGGCGTAGACGCCACGCAGGCTGAAGGGGCGACAGGCGGCTCCCGAAGAAGACAGGACCTGACCATGTTCACTGGCCGCAGTACTGACTCGGCGGACAGCTCGGTTTCTCGGCGGTCACGAGATTGAAGGCCTTTGCTGCGATGGCGGGTTCGGGTAGGCAGAGGGACGGGTGACGTCGAACTCGTCGGCGCGCTTTGAGTGGGGTCGCCTGAGCCGGTCGGTTCCGGATGCGGATGTTTCCTGCTCACCGTGCTCGTCCTCGCGGCAGGCTGAGGGCTGGGGGTGAGCGTTCATGGCGCGGCGTGGGGTACGGCGGTCGCGTGGTGAGTTGTCTCGTGTGCGGGCTCGTGAGGCCATGCTGATCGCAACGCCTGAGGCTGGGCGCGTGGTGAAGGAGCCCTTGAAGCCGGTGATGGACACGACGCCGGCCAATTTCCGTTGCAACAACGCGCTTCTGATTCCGGAGCGCGTAGCGAGTGGCGTGGAGGGCAACTGGTACGTCCGGGTACTGCTGAGCGACGACAACACGTACCAACTCGAATGTCGGGACGGTGTTGCCGCCGAGCACTACCACACGCGGACGATCTCCCAGAAGAAGGTCTTGACAACGATGCTCGGTTGGGCTGTCGGCAGGGAGTCTGGCGGGACGCTTGCACGTGGAACAACGTCGGCTCGCAGTTCGAAAGCGGAGAGGCTCCACAACCCGGATAATCAGGTTGCCTATCCGGTAGTTGCTTCGCCCTTCATTTGGATCCACTCGCGGATGGTCTCGATGGCGTCGAGAAGCTCCTCGAAGGTGCGGAGATCACGATGCTGTCGTCGGACCTGGCCAGTCGCCAAGTCCCCGTACTCAAGTTCAGCTTCACCGCTGCTCCAGACGATGAGCACACCGACGTGGTCATCCCACTCGAGCGTCAGCCACGCACTGGTCTTGGTGCGGCCATCCTCAGGCGACCGCTGGACATCACCCGTGATCCCACAAGACTGCAGGCGCTCCTCGTGCTCGGCGAACCACACGTGGAGCCTCTGCGGCAGTTCAACCGAGATGCACCGACCTTCTCCGCTTTGTCTCATGGCTGGGCTGTGCGTTCCGCGGATCGGTCGAGCTGGAAGGGAGAACCGGCAAGTATTGGATCCCAGCCCTGGCTCCGCGCTTCCCGAATGCTCGCAGCAACGTGAGCCGGGCGAATGGGCTCTGCTTCAAGGCCCAACCAGTTACTGGAATGGGCCTGCCCGTTGGTGACGTTCAGGACGGTGCCCGGCTGGTCGGCGTTGATGGCCTCGACCGCGTAGGTCATTGGTGTCCAGCAGAGTCCCTGCATATAGGAGGGCTTCCTGCGGATCCGCCAGCGGTACTCGATCCCGTCAACGGTTATACGCCGGGACCCCTTCTGGTTCAGCGCCATCATGCCCCTTTTCCCGTCTCGGACTGCGATTGACGAAGCTACCCAGTACGAGCGCAACCTGACGGCGTGGCCGAGGGCCACACGCCGAACCACTGCTCGGCGTCGCACTCCTCGAACCGCTCCACCTCGGTGAGCCCCAGCTTCGCCGCGAGGCGCATCGAGCGGTAGTTGGCGGTCTGAGTGCAGAGCACCACCGGCGCGCTGGGGGAATGTGTCGGCGAACCAGTCGCGTGCCGCTGCACACGCCTCGACGGTGTACCGCCACCCCACGCCTCCGGCAGGGACATGCACCCGAGCTCGGCCCCCCGGTATCCGGTCCGGCGTGCCCCGGACGCTCAGCGTCGCGCCGACTCGGTAGAAGGGCCAGGCCGGGTTCCAGCGCCAGGCCGCCCGCCGGTCGGTTTCCGCGAACGGCCCGGCCCGCTCCTCGGGCATGGTGAGGACCCTGGGCGCGGGCGAGCTCCACCGCCTGGTGCTCGGTGTCGGTGACGATACTCAGGCGCCGGACGTGGGCGTACTCGTCTTCGTCCTTCCACGTGAGAGCGCTCAGATCAGGGGGCGATGGCGGGGGCGCGGGTCGGATCGAAGGTGTCGAACCCGTCATCGGTGCGCCGGGTGGGGTGCTCCAATGTGACGTACCAGTTCCTCAGACCGGCCGGCCTGTGGGGGCGTTGATGCTGAACCATGCCCCGGGCGGCTTCCACAGCAGCAGCCCAGTGTCCTGCCCCGCCCGGAAGCGGGCTCCCACTCCCCCGCCATCGCGTCGAACGCCTCAGTGCGCACCGCGCGGGCGCCCTCGGCGAGCGGGATCGGCATCATGATGAGGAACGGCGGCTGGAAGTCGCGACGCCGGCGAGGGGCCGGCGATCAGCCCGGTCGGCTGCGGCCGCTCGGCTGGCCCGACCCGTTGAATGGCATGCGGCTCCACTGGAGTGAACAGAGTGACTGTTCACTCCACTATTGGGATTGATCGCCATTCCACAGGTGCGTCTTAGCTGGTTTCGCCACAGCGAGTCCTTACCGTGGCCTGCGCTACGCAGGGCCCGTCTCCGACGCCCGTCCTGCCCTTGTATCGACCACGAAAGGAGTGAGCGTGAACGCTCGCTTCGGTGTGAAGCGAAAAGTGGCGCTTGGGGTCACAGCGCTGGTCGCGATCGCCGTCTCGGCTTTTCCGGGATCGGCATCCGCCGTCACCGGCGGAAACCAGGGAAGCTCGGACCATTGGGGCGTCATCACCCGCAACACGATCGGCTCTCCCGTCGCCGCCCTGAGGAACGGCCCGTTCGGCTCGTTCGGCGTAAAGGGCCCGTCTGCGAGGCCGCCCTACGGACGGGGCAGCCTCGGAATCGAGGTGGCGGACAAGTCCACCTCCCTCACCCCGCCCAGTGAACAGGTCGAGTTCGGCAACGAGGTCGACTTCTACGGTGACCGGGTATTGGCACTGAAGCAGGTCGGCTTCCACGTCTTCCAGACCGGCGAGAACGTCTCCTACGGTGGCCCGGGGAACATGCCGAACATCAGGTTCGAGATCAATCCGAACCTCACCGCGGCGCCCGCCACCACCTACTCCTCGATGGTGTGGAACCCAGCCCCCTCCCCGGTGACGGACAGATGGAGTCCCTACCTGAACGCCACCACGACCGGCACGTGGTACCTCACGGGCAATGCGGGGACCGTGACCGGCTGCACGCTGACCGCCCAGTGCACCTTCCCGCAGCTGAAGACCGTGCTCAACGACGGCGGCGCACAGCCGACCATCTACACCGCCGGGGTGGGAAAGGGCCGCGACTACATGTGGATCGGCGCTGTCGACGGCCTGCGGATCAACCGGACCGTCTACGACTTCGAGGCCAACGGAGTCAGAACTCGTCGCGCCGGCTGAGCGAGGCACACGGCGGGGCCGGACCGCATGACCTCGGCGCGTCGCCATCGGCGGCGCGCCGAGGAGAGTAAAGGGGTGGTCAGCCGCTCTCAAGTCCCGACTCACGGCGACACCATCACCCAGCGGTGCCCCGCTCAGGGAGGGGCCCGCCGGACTCAGTCCCGCACCTCGCAGAACCGCGTCACACCGCCTCGCCCGTGCCCACACGTAGGAAAGCCGGGTGGGGGCGGTGGACAGGCACCAGCGCGTTCTGACGGCGACCCAGTCCGCCAACCCGGACGAGGCCGCCAGCGCGCGCCGTCACCACGCGCTGACTGGGGCGGCGGTGAACGGCCGAGGAGAAGGGCGTTGAAGTCCGCTTCCGCCACTGGGACCGATGGGCATGCGGTGGCCCGCTTCCCACCCGCACGGGCTCCATTGCTCACCCCGTCTGAGCAGTCGGCGTCGGCACCTCGAAGGAGCCGGGTGACGGCTTCTCGTCTCGTTTCGTCGCGGATAGGTTGGCGAACACGCTTGCCCGTCAGTGGACTTGGCGCTCGCGCGGGCCGACGTCCTGGCTTGCCCTGTGCGCGGCCCGGCGGGTGCTGAGCATAGGCATAAGAGAGCTTCATGAAACGACTATTCAGCACCGCACGCCATGTCGCCGTACCGCGGACGCGAGTTCGTCTCGTCGGCGCGACCCTGATGGCGCTGCTGCTCGTCGGCATCGGGCTGGGGGTCACCCCGCTGCTCCAGGGCGCGCGGGCGGCCGGCCCCGCCGCGGTCCCGGAGCGGGAAAGCATCGAAGCCCAGATCACCCGTGCCACCGCGTCGGGGAAGAAGCAGGTGGACATCGAGCCCGGTGAGTACCGCCGCGGTTCCGTTCTCGACCTCAGCGGGCTCGACGGGTTCACGCTCAACGCCAAGGGCGTGACGATCATTCAGACCCGGCTCGTCCAGGCCGTACGGACGGGTACGTCGAACAATCTCACCGTCACAGGTCTCACGATCAACTACGACCCCCTGCCGTTCACCCAAGGGCGCGTCATTGGCCTCGGCGAGACGTCCGACGGCAAACCGTGGATGGATGTACGGATCGACGCCGGGTACCCCCGCCCGGACAGAATTCCCCGTCGCGTGTCGGTCTACGACCCCGCTCTCCGGCTCTGGCGGAGCCAGGCGTACAACATTCCCGTCACCTGGCAGGACCGGACCGCCGGCGTGGTCCGGTCCATGGGCGGCGCATGGGCGGCCGGCACCGGCGACATCGTCACGTTCGCGGGCGAGGCCGAATCAGGTCCCGACATCGCCATCGGGGTGGGCGGGGCGAACAACACGTTCAAGGACGTGACACTCCACACCGCTCCGGGATTCGGCTTCCAGAACAGGGCCGGTGAGGGCAATACACATCTGGACAACTTCCGGGTCGTTCCGGGCCCGCCGCCTCCAGGAGGAACCGAGAAGCCCATCCTGACCACGACGTGGGACGCCATGGGATTCGGGTGGGTCAAGAAGGGACCCACAGTCGAGAACTCCACGGTCGTCGGTGCCGGGGACGATTCGATGAGCGTCCAGGGCTTCGGCACCGCCAAGGTCCTCAAAGCCGACGGAGACACCCTCTGGGCCGCCTTCGCCGACGGATTCCGCAACGCCCTTCCGGGTGACCGTCTACAGCAGTGGACCGATGGGCCCACCGCCTCCATCCGGTCGATCGCCCCGGAGAAGGACCCCGCCATCAAGGCCCTGGCCGGGGCGAAGGCCGACTTCACCTACAAGGTGACACTCGATCGCCCCTCGCCGTGGAACGCGGGCACCGACATCACCAACCTCGACCGCATCGGCAGCGGCTTCGTCTTCCGCAACAACCGCATCGACAGCTCCGGTCGCGGGTTCCTGGTCAAGGCGCGTGACGGAGTCATCGAGAACAACTGGATGCGCGGCGTCAACTCGATCTCGGTGACACCCGAGAACAGCTCGGACGCCAACGCCAACAGCGGCGGAAACCTCGTCATCAGGGGGAACACCTTTACCGGCACACTGGTGTCGGCCCCCGGAGGCTGGGACTCCTGCCAGGTCGGCGCCGTCTCCTTCGACCCCGGAAGCGCCAGCAGGCCCCTCTACCCCGACCTCACCATCGAGGACAATGTCTTCCAGGACATCAGGGGCACCGGGCTCAATCTCGGCTCGGCGAAGAACGTGACCGTGCGGAACAACTTCTTCCAGCGGTCCCACCAGTCCACGTACCCGGCGACGAAGAACCGGTGCGGTATTCCGCAGTCATCCGTCGTGTACGTGAGCAACTCCACCGGCGTGACGTTCGAGGGCAACACGATCGACCGCATCGGCCCCTACTCGGTACAGCAGGTGACAGTCGACGACAGGAAACCCTCCGGTATCAGCGGTCTGCCGGGCGGAGTGAAGGTCCTCAATCCATACCTGCCCGTCAAGGCCGCGAGCACCTACACGATCTCGAACCGTGACAGCGGTCTGGTGCTGGCCCCGGCAGGCGGTTCGACGGAGGCCGGAGCCGGTGTGGAGCAGCAGTCCGCCGCGGGCGGCAGCGCGCAGCGGTGGCGCCTTTCGCCTGCCGGAGACAACACCGTACGGATCCAGAACGCCTTGTCGGGGCTCTTCCTGACTGGTGGATCCGGCTCGGCCGTGACGCAGCGGTCACACTCCGACGACCAGGGCCAGCGGTGGCGGCTGCTCGACACCGGGAACGGCACGGCGAAGATCTCGAACGTCGCGACCGGCAGCGTACTGGGCGCCACGGACCCCGGCCCGGGTTCTCCCGCCGGGCAGTGGCCGGTGTCCGGGGCACTGGACCAGGCGTGGAAGTTCACGGACGTGTCGCCGTAGGCCCACGCTGCCCCCGGCGATGACGTGAGGGACGCGATCGGCGATGCGGCCGTCAGGCTGAACCAAGTCGTCACGTCGCTTGATGACTTGAGTAGCCTGCGGTCGATGGAAATGGGACTGAATGCACATGACTGGCTGGCAGATACGCGGACGTCGTATGACACCGTCGCCGCGAGTTACGCAGAGCTGACACGTCACATCTTGGATGAATCACCGGTGGAACGTGCGGTCTTGGCCCAGTTCGCCGACCTGGTGCGTTCCCAAGGCGGCGGGCCGGTCGCGGACGTGGGGTGTGGGACAGGCAGGATCACGGGCCACCTGCGGGAGCTGGAACTGGACGCGTTCGGCATCGATCTGTCACCCGGCATGATCGATGTGGCCCGTCGCCATTACCCTGGGGTGCGGTTCGATCTCGGTTCCATGACGGACCTCGCCTTCGCTGACGCCTCGGTGACGGGCCTGGTCGCCTGGTACTCACTGATTCACATTCCTGACGACGAGATCAGCTCGGTTCTTGCGCATTTCCGTCGAGTGCTCAGGCCCGGTGGGCTGTTGCTGCTCGGCTTCCATGTCGGCGATGAGTCGCGGTTGAAGACCGAGGGCTATGGCGGGCACCCGATGAAGGTCTATGTCCATCGTCGGCAGCATGACCGGACGATTGATTGGCTTGACGAAGCCGGCTTCGCCGTCGAGACGCGCAAGACCCTCACTTCTGCCGAGAGCAAGCTGGGAGGGATCATCCTCGCGCGTCGTCAGCCTTGAGCGTCTCCGCCGGTCGCCTGGCGGAGACGGGATCAGGTGGCTCGTGCGGCGATCTCGTGCGGCGATCTTGAGGAAGGTCGGAATCCCGAGGCTGATGGTCGGCCCCGCGTCGGCGGTCGTCGAGCCGAGCGACCTTGTTCTTCGTGACGGCAAGGCTGACGCGCAGACCTTCGGCCTCGCCGAGCCGGCCTTCGCGTTCGGCCTCGGCGATCCGGTCGTCCAGATCGCTGCGGATCTACCAGACGGAGCCGCTGAGCAGGGTCGATGCGGAGAAGTGGGCAGCGGACGCAGCTGCGTTCATGCTGGCAACTTGTGCCGTGGGCGCGACCGCGGTCGCGCCTACGGCAGGCGCGACCTTCCCTCGCTCGAAGTGGCCGAGGAACTCTTCCCACTCTGTATCGGTTGGGTGGGTGCGGAATTCCTCACTGGGACGCAGTGTCCGGCGGCGGGCGATGAAGGTCCGTGACGCGTTACCGGTCTTCAGGCGGGGCCGAGTACGCCGCGTTCACGGAACAGTGCGAGGCCTTCCAGCTCGCCGGGCCGGGACAGCGGGGCCGTCCCGACATCGGCTCCGGCTCCGGCTTCGGCTTCGGCTTCGACATCGGCATCGGCATCGGCAGCCCGGACGCGGCGGGGACCCCCGAGGTCTGCCTGAGTGGGCTCTGAAGGTACGGGCCGGGGGCCGGTCCCCAGCGGTCGGCGCACAGTGTTCATGCGCTGATCGTAGGCCGATGCCAGGCGCGCCGGGCACGGCTGGTGTCGGCCTGCCAGCGCCTTTCGGCTCGCGCGTCGAGGGGCGTCACGAAACCGCGTCGACGGCCATGCGTTCCGCCCACTCTCTGAGCCTCCCACAGAGGCCGCGAGTCCGTTGTCAGTGGACGATGTTACTTTCTGTGACATGACCGATCACGCGCTATGGCTGTTGCGGCAGGACCGTCGCCTGGCCGAACTGGCCGCCTTCCCCTTCAACTTCGACCTGGACCGTGCCGCCCACGGCCATGTCGAGGAGGTCCGCCTCGCCTCGGGCGGGCCGCTGGAGACGGTAGCCGGGGACGATACCGGCGGTACGTACTTCGTGTGCGCGGACGGCTCGGTGCTCTACGCCGATTCGGAGGGTGCCGCGGGGATCATCGGCTCCAGTGTCGACGAAACTCTGGAACTCGTGATCGGCCTGCCCGGCTGGCGCGGCTACACACATCTGTCGCCAGATGACGGAGAGGAGAGGATCCTGGCGTGCGTCGCGGAGACCGAGGAGGAGATCCGTGAGTACTTCGGAATCGACGAGGAGCGGGCCGAGCTCCGTGCGGCGCTGGGCTTCCCGAAACGCTCCCCGGTCGAGCTGGTGGGCAGGCTGCGTGCCGCGCTGCTGCGCACCGAGCCGGACTTCGTACTGCTCAACGCGGATGAGGGGTGCGCGTACGAACGGATAGGCCCGGCCGGTCCCCCGCTGTGGGAGCCAGTGCTCACGGCGGGCCGCGCCGATCTCGCCCGGCTGCGGGAGGGAGACCGCACGGCATGGCGTGAAGTCGCCGAGGACCCGGTGCGGCGCCGGATCACCCTGCGGGCCGCGCAGTTCGACCGCGCCGAGGGTGATCTGGAATTGCTGCGGCATCTGCTGCGGCACGAGACACGGTCTTCGATGACGGACGAACTGCGGCTCGCGGCCGTGTTGGTGGGGCTGCGCGGGAACACCGGGGATCTGCCCCTGCTGCTTGAGGTCCGGGAGACGGACTACGACACGGCGTGCGGCCTCGGCGGTATGCCGGAACCGGGCGCAGGCGCCAACGAGTTGCGAGAGTGGGCGCGGGCGCTCGACGAGTCGATGTTCGGAACGGATCCGTCGGACGAGCCGGTCTCGACATGGACCGACCTGGCATGCGACCAGGGGATGACGGACCTCGCGCGGGTGACGCTGATCCGCGAACTCGACACCATTTTCATGGACCAGAGCAGACTCCGCCGCCCCGGGGCGCCCCACACCCTGGCCACGGCTCCGCTGAGCGGGCTCGCCCGGGACTTCGAGAAACTCGGCGACCTGCCCCAGGCGCTGCGTGCCCAGGGCCTGTACGCCGCCCTTCAGGCGACGGCATGGGACCGGGCCTCGGCCCGGCGCACCCTGGCCCGCCTGGAGCGGGAGGCGGGCCGGCTGCCGCAGGCAGCGGACAGCCTGGCCGCCGTGCGCGACGCCCTGGCCACCCCGGGCGACGACTCACTGCGCTACTGGCAGCAGGTCAACTTCGGCAGCTTCATCGCCGAGGAGCACTACCGGCTCACCCTCGCCCTGGCCGCCGCGGGCCGCCCCGAGGAGGCCCGTGTCCTCCTCACGGCCGCCGACGCCATACTCGGCGAGCTCTCGGAGAACGCCGCGAACGGGATCCGCGAACTCGCCGCGCGGACCGCTGCGAGAGTGCGGGAGGTCAACTGAGGACGGGCACGGCGGGCGGGCGGTCGCCGGGAAACAGTGGGCGCGGCGCGCCAGGTAATCGCCCTGTCGGGCAGCAGGTTCTGTCTGTGAAGACGCCGGATCGAGCACGCGATCCCGGACCGAAGGACAACGGTCGTCGACACCTCGCGGGCCGCGGCACAGGTGGCGGGACTCGACGCCCGCCTGCTCTCCACGTCGACGGATCCGGCCCCCGCGACGCCAGAAGGCCGTCACCACTCCGGCTGTCCCCGACCGCCTACCGGAGTTCGGCGATCACGAGACCACCGTCAGCACGATCTTGCCCTGGATGTGGCCCTGCGCGGCTCGTATGTGTGCGCTGCCCGCCTCGGGCAGCGGGTAGGTACTGTCCACCCCGACCTGGAGCTCGCCCTCGTCGAACAAGCGCCCGATCTCGGCGAGCTGAGGGCCATGGGAACGCACCTGAATGTTCGAGACCGTGATGCCCAGACTCGCCGTCTCCTCCGGGTCGTACTGGGCGCAGAACACCGGAAGCATGGTGCCGCCGCGCTTGAGCACGGTCAGGAAGCGTGAGCTGTCCGGGCCGCCGACGGTGTCGATCACCAGGTCGACACCGCTGACGACGTCCGCGGCCTGCGTCCTGGTGTAGTCGATGAACTCATCGGCGCCGAGCTTGCGCAGGAACTGCTCGTGCCGGCCCGAGGCCACCGCGATGACGTGTGCCCCCTTCCATTTCGCCAGCTGCACCGCGAAGTGGCCCACGCCACCGGCGGCCCCGTTGACCAGCACGGTCATCCCTGGCGTGATCGGCACCGGCTGGTGCACCCGACCGGTGAAAGGGGACGGCACATCGTGGCCGAGATCAACCAGGTACTGCCAGGCCGTAAGCACGGCCATCGGCGCCCCAGCCGCCCGCACGTGGTCGATACCGGCCGGCTTGTGAGCCAGGTCCGACGCCGGCGCGGCCACGTACTCGGCGTACGTCCGGCCGTCGAATCCGGGGAACCGCAGCATGCCGAAGACCTCGTCACCTACGGCGAACCCCAGCACGTCCGGAGCGACCGCCTGGACCACGCCCGACATGTCCGTTCCGGGGATCAGAGGGAACTCCAGCGCCGGCCTCATCTCGGCCGGCATGACCTTCATCCCCTCACGCAGGTACCAGTCCGGCGGGTTGATGCCCGCCGCGTGCACCCGGACGAGCACCTCGCCCGGTCCGATCTCGGGCACCGGCACCTCGTCATACCGCAAAACGTCCGGCCCGCCCGCTTCGTGGAACTGGATCGCCTTCATCACGCCTGTCGCTTTCTCGGGGAAACGTTGCTCCCTCAGTCAAGGACCAGGACGGCATGGCCGTCCAAGACCGGTTCGGCAACCTCATCATTCCGAAACGGCATGACGCGTACGCTGGAAGGGTGAACGATCTCGGACAGGACCTGGAACTGCGGCTGGTGCGCTACTTCACCGTGGTGGCGGCGCACCAGCACTTCGGCCGGGCCGCCGCCGACTTGCACGTGGCCCAGCCGGCGCTGAGCCGTCAGATCCAACGGCTCGAGAAGTATCTCGGCGTACGACTGCTGGACCGCGTGCCCAAGGGCACCCGGCTCACTCCGGCCGGCCAGAAGTTCCTCCCCCGGGCCCAAGCCCTGCTGCGGACCGCCCGCCAGGCCGAGCTGGCCGTGCGTGAACATGCCGGGACCGGACGCATCGCCATCGGCTACGTTGAAGACCTGGTGATCACTGCCGCCGTACGGGAACTGCGCCGTCGTCACCCGGACGCCGAGATCGCCACCCGGTACCTGAGCTGCCGCGACGTCGGGGCACTGTCCGACAAGCGCGTCGACGCCCTGATCGCGCGCGCCCCGCTGCCGCTCGCCGCCGACGACGTGTTCACCACCCCGCTGTACGAGGAGCCCCGGATGCTCGTGGTCCCGCGCGGCCATCCCCTGGCCGACCGCGCGTCGGTGACCGCGGAAGAACTGGCCGGCGAGGAGGCGGCGCCGTGCGCGTTCGAGACCGCGGACTGGACTTCCTACCGGATCCTCGGGGCCGGCGTGCCGCCGATCGAGAGCTACGAGGACAAGCTCGAACTCGTCGCGAGTGGCCGGGCGATCGCCGTGCTACCGGTCGGCGATCGGCGTAGCTCACTGCGGCCCGGCCTCGTCACCGTCCCGGTCGAGGGCGCTCCCCCCAGCCAGGTCGTCCTGGTCAGCCGTAAGGACGATCCGAATCCGATGATCGGGAATCTCCGGCTGGCGGCCGAGGCCGTCCTGACCGCCCCGGCACCCTGACGGGGACCAGCCGACCCCGCTGGCGCCGAACTGCGCCAAGCCGTGATCACGCGCGCCGTGTTCGTCGCGCGTCTGCCGGTACCGCTCGGGGGTCAGGTTGTGCCGGCTCAGCGTCCGGCTCGACGGAACGGTGATCCAGCACGCCGTCTCGACCAGGAGCCGCTGCCCTATCGCGTGAGAGCGCTGCCTGCCACGAGCTGCGGCCCGGCAACGCCCTGTCTCAGGGTGTCGGCGAGGCCGAGGTGCTGTCCCGGGCGTCGCCGCCAGGCGTTCTCGCGATCTGATGGGGTGACTGAGTGTGTGGTGGTCGATCTGGGGCCTGTCCGGCGGACAGACGGCGAAGTGGTCGGCGCCGGTCAGGCCGGTCGTGGAGGCGGGAGTGCCGGGCAGCGCAGCCCGGAGCCGCGCGTCAGACCCCGGTGTGCACCCCGATGGCGCGCAGCAGTCGGACTGCCGCGATCCGCTGGTGGCGCGGACGGTCCTTGGCCAGGAGTCCGAGCAGCAGATCTCGCGGTAGGCGGTCGGCCCACGGCAACAGGGCCACGGTCGCCTGCCGGACCACCGCTGCCGAGGAGTCGTCCAGGAGCGGTCGTACGTCGTCGACGTGCGCCGACTCCAGAGCCCGCAGCCCGGCCACCGCGCAGGCGCGCACGCCGGCGACCGGGTGGGTGAGGAGTGCCCGGATCAGGCCCGCGTCCTCGCGCGTCCCGCACTCGCCGAGGCCCACCGCGGCGGCGGGCCAGGCCCCGGGGTCGGTGCACAGCGCGCGGTACAGCGGCACAGGGTCTGTGCCACCCCGTCGCAGTACCCACCGCGCGCACGCCCGCACCACGGCGGACCGATCGGTGAGGTACGGCTCGGCGTCGGCGTGCCGCCCGACCCTGCGCAGCGCGGTCACCCCCGCCGACCTCACCCGGGAATGCCGGGATCCCAACAGCACCACCACGACCTCGGTGAACCCGTCCGGGTCGCCCTCGACGAGGGCTGCCACGGCTGCTTCGGCGCACAGGTCCTGCACCACGACGTCGCGATGGCGCGCGGCGGTCCGAGCGAGCCGCTCCGCGGGGAGCAGCCCCCGCTCGACGGCGGCGCGGTGCGCGAGGCGAGCCGTGGCCCGGTCGCCGCTGTCGAGCAGCGCCTCGACGTACGCGGCCGGGCCCGCGCGCAGCACCCCGGTCAGCAGTTCCTGGGCGAATCCGCCCCGGGAACGGCGGGCGACCCGCAGGATCAGCGCGGCGTGCGCGGCGAGCCGGTGCGGGGGCGCCTCGGCCAGGAGTGCGCGGGCCCGTTCACGTACCGGCTCCGCCCAGTCCGCGCAGCGGATGATGACCAGGGCGAGCAGCGCGGGCCGCTCCTCGGCGTGGTCCAGCGCAGCCTCGCGGATCCGGCCTTCGGGGTGGCAGAGGGCGAGGGCGAGTTCGGCGTCACCGGGCTTCCGGGGCCAGACGACGGTGGGCAGCGACGCATGCCGGTCCCGGCTCAACCTCCGCCCGGACGGCGACGCGTTCGAGTGGATCAGCTCCGGCCGCTGCCAGGCCAGTTGGCGTACCCCGAAGTCGAGGCCGATCCAGGACTCCGGGTCCGTCACATCGAGCGCCTGGCCCGGAGCGACTCCATCGGCCAGTTGCCTGACGGCCTCGTACGACTCGTCCTCACTGGTCAGCATGGGTGAAGCCTCACAACTGCGCGGCAGACCGCACCGGACGCGCCGAGGTGGTCAAGGCCGGACGGGCGCCTCCACCGGAAGCCGGCGAGCCCCGACGGCCTGTTCTGGCGGCTTCCGTGATGCGCGGCCTCGGGGTCAGCGCCGCGCGCAGTGCCGGGGCAAGGACCTGCCGGGTCTCGGCCCGAGTGAGGGCGGCGGGGGTGGGAAGGGGGTTGAGGTAGCGGGTGTAGATGAGGCCGCCGAGGATCGTCACCACGGCCGTGGCACGGGCGGTCGCATCCCGGCCGCCCAGAAATTCAACAAGCCGGGCCAGCAGTTCGTGTTCCAGGTATTCGCGGATCACCTCGGCGGCCTCGTCGCCCTGGGCGGTGAGCCGGCGGAAGTCGGCGTCCTCCCACAGGTCCGTCACCGCGTCGATCAGACGGTCGGGGAGGGTGGCCGGGTCGCCGCCGAGGACGTCGTCCACCGCCAGCGCGTTGGCGCACTGGAACTGCATCACGTCCGCGAACAGGCCCTTCTTCGAGCCGAAGTGGTACGCGATGAGCGCCGGGTCGACCCCGGCGGCCCCGGCCACCGCGCGCAGGGTGGTGCGCCGGTAGCCGCGCTCCAGGAACAGTGTGCGGGCGGCCGAGACGAGCGACTCGCGGGTCGGCGGCTTGCCTCGTGGGCGGCCTCGGGTACGGGCGGGGGCAGGGGCGGCGTTATTCATCAGCGTTGAGCCTGCATTTCGTGATCGGCAAGGTCAAGGGCGTTCCGCACACCACTCGAAGGGATGCCCCGACATCATGCGTATCGCAGTCTTCGGCGCCAACGGACCGACCGGCCGCCACCTCACCGGCCAGGCCCTCGCGGCCGGCCACGAGGTCGTCGCCGTGACCCGCCGTCCCGGCTCCCTCCTCGCGCGGGCGGGCCTCACCGTGGCCGTCGCCGACGCCACCGATCCGGCGGCCGTCGACGCCGCGATCGGCGGGACGGACGCCGTGCTCTCCGCGCTGGGCGCGCGCTTCAGCAAGGAGACCGTCACCACGTACTCGGCGAGCGCCACCGCCATCACCGGGGCCATGGCCCGCCACGGCATCACACGGCTGCTCACCGTCAGCTCCAGCATCGCCGACCCGAACTGGCGGCCCACCGGAGCGCACTTCTTCAACCACGTGCTCGACCCCCTGGTGAACCGACGCCTCGGCCGTACCCTCCACGAGGACATGCGCCGTATGGAGGCCGTGATCCGTCGGACGGACCTCGACTGGACCCTCGTACGGCCCTCGGGCCTCTTCGAGCACTCCGCCATCACGGACTACCGCACCGCCGAGACCAGCGCCGACGGGGTCTTCACCGCCCGCGTGGACCTCGCCGCGAGCATGCTGCGCGAGTTGGAGGAGGAGCGGTACAGCCGCACGGCCATGGGGGTCATCACCACGGCCGTGAAGCCGAACATCGCCAAGCTGATCTGGAACGAGGGCGTGAAGAAGAGGTGAGCCGGGCCACCGTCCAACTCCCTTTCGGCGTACGGACGTTCCTCGCCCGTCTCCACACAGCCACCCTCACCACGCTTCGCTCCGACGGCACTCCGCACGTCACCCCCGTCCGCTTCACTTTCGACGCGTCCACCGGCCTCGCCCGGGTGACCACCAGGGCCGGGGCCCGCAAGGCCCGGAATGTAGCGGCGGGCGGCCCGGCGGCCCGCGTCGCGCTCTGCCAGGCGGACGGCTTCCGCTGGGTCACCCTCGAAGGCCGGGCCGCCGTCACCGACGACCCCGCACGCCTGGCCGAAGCGGTCCGCCGCTACGCCGCCCGCTACCGCGCGGCCCCGCCCACCCCGCCGGACATGGTCGTCGTCGAGATCTCCGTCGAACGCGTCCTGAGCCTCAATCTCTGATCACCCCCTGTACGAAAGCGATGTGACACCACGATGCCCACCCTCCCCGTCCTCGACTCCACCCTCCACTACCGCGAGTCCGGCGACCCCGACGGGCTGCCGTTCGTCTTCCTCCATGGCAACCCCACCTCCTCCCACCTGTGGCGGAACGTCCTGCCGGGCGTGGCAGCGCCCGGCCGCCGCCTGCTGGCCCCCGACCTCATCGGCATGGGCGACTCCGGCAAGCCCGACCTCGCCTACTCCTTCGACGACCACGCCCGCTACCTCGACGCGTGGTTCGATGCCCTCGGTCTTGCCGAGGCCGTGCTCGTCGGCCACGACTGGGGAGGCGCGCTCGCCTTCGACCGCGCCGCCCGCCTCCCGGGCCGCGTCCGTGGCCTCGCCTTCACCGAGACCATCGTCAAACCGCTGGTCGGCGACGAATTCCCGGCGGCCGGGAGGGAGTTGTTCACCCTCCTGCGTACTCCTGGGGTGGGTGAGGAGATGATCCTGGAGAAGTCGCTGTTCATCCAGGGCCTCCCGGACACGCTGGCCACCCCACTCGACCCCGCCGACCTGGAGATCTACCGTCGCCCCTTCCCGACCCCGCACAGCCGCCGCCCGGTACTGGCGTGGACGCGCATGATGCCGCTGGACGCCGAGCCCGCCGACATCGTGGCCCGCGTCGAACGCTACGACGCCTGGCTGGCCGCCAGCCCCGGAGTCCCCAAGCTCCTCGCCGCGTTCGAGCCGGGCCCCGGTGCCATGACCGACCAGGGAGCCGTGGCCTGGTGCGAGGAGCACATCGCGGGCCTGGAGGTCTCCCGTCACGGCCTGGCCGGCCACCACTCCCCGGAGGACCGTCCCGAAGAACTGGCCGCAGCGATCACCGCCTGGGCCGACCGTCACGGGCTGACACACCAATAGGCGCCCTCGATCACGGCGGTGGCACTCGCCCCGGGCCCCTCACACTCCCACCGGTGGGCGTGTGCACGCTGCCACCGACGGGCGTGCGGACGACATCCGGACCGTGCTCGGCTTCATCACGCCCGCCGCCGCGACCTGGGGCGCCGACGCCGCCCGCGTCGACGACGTCCTCGCCCGCACCGTCGCGGGGAAGGGACTGCCGCGGCGGCCTGGATCCGGTGGTTCGGTCGACGGCGTCGTGCAGCAGATCCCGCAGTGTCAGTGCCGCCGGAAGCGGGGCGGCAGGCAGTGCCACATGGACGGTCCGGCGCAGGGCCGGGTCGGTGAGGCGGCACAGGACGAGTTCGTCGGGGACAGCGGGGGCGGCCAGCGAGGGGACCAGCGCCACCCCCAGTCCGGCGGCCGCGTAGCCGAACTTGGCGGACCATTCCGCGATCCGGATGATCTTCCTGGGGGTGAAGCCCGCCCGTGCGCAGGCGTCGGCGAGCAGGGTGGGACGGTCGCCGTACGCGCTGTGAAGCCATGCCTCGTCGCGCAGTTCACGCAGGTCGACCGTCAGGGCTCCGGCCAGGCGGTGCGCGCGCGGGAGGGCCACGAACAGTTCGTCCTCGCACAGCTCGGTCGTCGTGACACCGTCGGCCGACGGCAGACCGTACGGGTAGTCGCTGACGACGGCGAGGTCCACTGCCCCGTCCGCGAGGCGTTCCATCAGCGTGTCGGTCGTGCCCTCGACGGCGATGACCTCGACATCCGGCTTGGTGTGCTGGAGTGCCCGCAGGGCGGTGGGCATGAGCGAGATGTTGGCGGTGGCGAAGGCTCCCGTGTGCAGCAGTCCGCCGTTCCCCGCGTTCAGCACGGCCAGCTCCCGCGCCGCCCGCGAGAGCCGGTCGAGCACCTCCGTCGCGTGCCGGTGCAGCGTACGGCCGGCGGGATTGAGCCGTACGCCCCGAGGGAGCCGTTCGAACAGCGCTCCGCCCGCCTGCTGTTCCAGCGTGGCGATCCGCCGGGATACCGCGGACTGTGTGTAGTTGAGCCGGACCGCCGCCTTGGTGAACGATCCGGTCTCCGCTACGGCCACGAGCAGCCGAAGCGCGTCGACCTCGAACACGCCCCTCCCCCTTCACGATCCTCCGGGCATCGCCCGTCTTCCCACTACCCATTCTCCAGACGCATGGATCCTATGCGATCCAGTCGCTGGTGGAATGCCTTGGCCCGCCCTAACGTCGTTCACACGGCGGGGCTTCGCAGGGGGAACGGCCCCGCCGCACCGCTGCCCATGAAGTCCGAGGAGGAAATATGTCGTCACGACGGGAAGCACGGCAGGGAGTTGGCATGGGGCGGAACCGATGACCGGGGGGACCGCTGTCGCACTGCCGGCGATGCTGGCCGATCTGGAGGAACTCGTGCGCTGCGAGTCCTTCTCGGCCGACCACGCGGCGGTGGCGCGAAGCGCCGAGGTGGTGGGCGCGCTCGGGAAGAGGCTGCTGGGGGCCGGGCCGGAGACGATGGTGATCGACGGTGTGACCCATCTGCGGTGGACGTTCGGCACCCCGCGGGTCCTGCTGGTAGGACACCACGACACGGTGTGGCCCATGGGCTCGATCAAGAGCCACCCCTGGTCGGTGGCCGACGGGATCGCCCGCGGCCCCGGGGTCCTGGACATGAAGGCGGGCCTGGTGCAGATGTTCCATGCCCTGGCCTCGCTTCCGTCCCTGGACGGGGTGGGCGTACTGGTCAACGGGGACGAGGAGGTCGGCTCGGCGACCTCCCGGCAATTGATCGAGGACTCCGTGCGCGGATGCGCGGCCGCCTTTGTTCTGGAAGCGTCCGCGGACGAGAAGGGTGCGCTCAAGACCGCCCGCAAGGGCACTTCGCGGTACGAAGTCGTCGTGCACGGCCGGGCGGCGCACGCCGGTCTGGAACCGCGGAAGGGGATCAACGCCGCGGTCGAGGCCGCACACCAGGTGCTGTCCATCGCCGGTCTCGGGGCCGCGATGGATGCCGTCGACGGAGCCGACTCCGTCCTGGGCTCCGCGACCGTCACGCCCACCCTGCTGTCGGCCGGCAGTGCGCGCAACACGGTGCCCGCGCTGGCGCGGGTGTCGGTGGACGTGCGCGTACCGACCGCGGTGGCGCAGGACCGGATCGACGCGCTCATCCGGGGGCTCACACCGCGGGTGCCCGGCGCCCGGCTGGAGGTGCTGGGCGGCAGCCAACGGCCGCCCATGGAGCCGGAGTCCTCCGCCGAACTGTTCGCCCTCGCCTCCCGAATCGCCGCGGAACTGGGCCAGGAACCACTGCGGGGGATCGCCGTCGGCGGTGCCTCGGACGGCAACTACACCGCGGCTGCGGGCTGTCCGACGCTGGACGGCCTGGGAGCCGTGGGCGGCGGCGCTCACGCGGACACCGAGTACGTCGAGGTCGTGCAGATGGTGCCCCGCACCCGTCTGCTCGCTCAACTCATCATGCGGACAAGGCGATGAGGAGATCATGGCTCTGCTCCAGGGGAGACGATTCATCATGCGACAGGGCACGCACGGGCTCGGCCTCGGCGAGAAGCTCGGCAGTTATCCCATAGCGGGGGTGGGAGGCGGCCTGGCGCAGATGGCGCGACGGAGCGGCGCGGTGCTGTACGTCGTCATGATCGTCTGCTTGGCAGCCATCACGCCCCCGGCGGCGTTCGCCAAGGGCGCCGTCATGACAGTGGTGGTGGTCATTCTGTTCGGCCTCATGCTGGCATGGCGTCGTACGTCCGCCAGGCTCGGACTCAGGCGGTGCTACCTCTACACGGACGGTCTGGTCGTCACCAATCTGTTCGGTGGCGTGCGGGACGCGGTGGCGTGGAGCGAGGTGACGGAGCTGAACCGGCTCAGCGGCGCGTCGGTCTTCATGACCTTCCACCGGGTCGAGATCTCACGGCACGGCCGCAGGCCCCTGGCGTTCCTGGCTCTGGGCCTGGAGCCTCCCCTGGTGAACGCTCTGCTGAGCCAGCTGGCCAAGAACGGTATTCGCTGAGAGCGGCACGTGCCGATCGAGTCGACGCCGCGAGTGATCGTGGAGCAAGTTGAGTGGTGTGGTTGGCGAGCGAGCTGATCGCGCCCCGACACACCAACTCTCGTCGCCCGGATCGAACGGGACTCCGCACCCCACCCACCCGGGGTGGTGGCGCATGAGCACACGAGGGGCAGGTGTCCGTGTGTGGACAAGGCTCCGCGTCAGGACCGGGCGAGGACGCAGAACTCGTGGCCCTCCGGGTCGACGAGACACGTCCACGGGACGTCGCCCTGGCCGACGTCGAGATCGGTGGCGCCGAGAGCCTCCAGCCGGGCCGCCTCCGCCGCTTTGTCGTCACCGGGGTCCGGCACCAGGTCAAGATGGACGCGGTCCGGCACACTCTTCACGTCGGGCGAGCGGCGGAACTCAAGATATGGGCCGACCCCCTTGGCGGACCGCCACACGGCATGGTCGTCGGTCACCTCGTGCAGGGTCCAGTCCATCGCCTCGTCCCAGAACCGGGCCATGGCCCGCGGATCCGCGCAGTCGACCACCACCCGGGCGATCGGCCCGGTGTCCTGGTAGATCTCCCGAGGCTCCAGCACGCAGAACTCGTTGCCCTCCGGGTCGGCAAGGACCGTCCACGGCACATCGCCCTGGCCCACGTGGGCAGGCTTCGCACCGAGAGCCTTCAGACGCGTGACCAACTCCGTCTGCTGGGCCACGGAGGTGGTGGCGAGATCAAGGTGCACACGGTTCTTTGTCGTCGTCTTGGGTTCCGGGACGGCAACGACGTCGACGCAGACACCGACCGGGTCGAGCCAGTCGAAGCCGACGGGTTGGGCGGCGGTCGCGCCCGATCCCTCACCGGCGACACTCCAGCCGAGCGCCTCCGCCCAGAACCGGCCGACCGCCGAGTCATCAAGCGCCTTGATGTTCACCAGGGCAGGTCGCAGTGTCATGCCGGCGATCCTATGCACCGGTCACAACGACATCCGCACGCACCGTCGCCAAACAGAGATCAACTCGCTCACCAGCCGCACCGCTCACTCGCCAACCCGGGCCTGTCCGGCCGGTCATAACGGACGGACGGGCGGGCGGACAGGCGGGCGGGCGGACGGGCTGACGAGCGCGGGGTGATCATGGTCGTGGACCAGTCGACGGAGACGCAGGGGTAAGGGGCAGGGGAATCATGGTCTCGTTCCACGCATCCGCGCTGGACGGAGTCGCCCGCAACGCGGCGCTGCCGACACCGTTGCTGCTGCGCTTGCTCGCCTTCGACGGCGGCGGTGACGGCCCGCCCCGTCACGCCCTCCAGCGGGCTGGACTTCCCGAGCCGGCCGTCGCGTTGATCCTGGCGCACCCGAACCCCGGCGCTCGGATCGACTTCGCGATGAGCAGCAGGGCCGAGCCCGTGCAGCGGGCCCGGCTGGCAGACGACCCTTCCCCCAAGGTGCGGGCCGCTCTCGCGTACGGACCCGAGTGGCGCGACCCACGTACGGCGGTCGCGCCGCTGCCGGACGACGTGTGCACCCGTCTGCTCGACGACCCCGACCTTTCCGTACGGCGGGCCCTGCTGGACTCGCCCTGTCTGGTGCCGTCGTTCGTGGCCTCGCTGGCCACGCACCGTGACCCGGCAGCACGCCGGAGCGCGGCACGCGCATGGGAGAAACTGACGCCGGGCGAGCGGTCGGCGCTGCTTGGCGACCCCGACCCCGGGGTGAGGCGGGCCGCCGCGCTGGAGGAGTGCCGGGTGGACGCACGCGTCACCGCCGAACTCCTCCGCGATCCGAACTCCGCCGCCGAGGCGCTGCGACGTGGGCTCCTCCACCGCGCGACGGCCGAACGGTGCGTCGCCGAGCGGACGCACCTGGCCGCCCTCGCCGAGAACCCGTCGCTGCCCACCGACCTCGTGGAGCGGCTCGCCGTCGACCCCGAGGCGGCCGTACGGCTCGCGGTCTCCCTCAGGCCGGAACTGGACGAGACACGACGCATGTCGATCAACTTCACAGTGGAGGCATTCGCCAGTGGGGACGTGGAGTGGGTACGGGACGGCCTCGCCGACCCCGAGGTTCTGCGACGGTCAGCGACCTCCGCCCACCCGCTGCTCCGGCGCACCGTCGCCCAGAGCCCCCACCTGCCGCCCGACCTCATGCACCTGCTCGCACGCACCGAGGACCCGCTGGTGGAGGACCTCTTGGGCATGCACCACCCCGACACTCCGGAGGAGGTCCTGATGCGTGTGTACGCGCGGCTCGGTGGCACGTTCTCCGCCTGGATGGCGGAGACGCACCCCCGATTCCCTCGCGAGGGTCTCGCCGCGCGCTACGCGGACCACCCGGACGGCAACTACCGTCGGCTGGCCGTCCGGGATCCGGCCGCCACGCCCGCGCTGATCGAACGGCTCAGCCATGACCCCGCGGTCTGGACACGCCAGGCGGCGGCCGGTGATCCGCGCCTCCCGTTCCACCGGCTCCGCGAGGCGCTTCATGTCCCTGAACTGGCCTCCAGCGCGGGTGCCAACCCGGCGCTCCCCGAGGACGAGATGGCCGCTGTCCTGGACAGGGCCGGCGTTCCCGACTGACCGCCGCGCAGAACCGGCCGGCCCTGCGCCACTCCGCTGCCGCTCGTCCCGGAGGCCCCCGGATACGAAGGCCGTGATCGACCGGACATCGCCTGGTGCCCGGCCAAGTCGCGGAGGGCAGGCCGGTGGGCCGAAAGGGACTCGCCGGTGGCGCCGCACGGCACAGTGCGGGGTGACCGCCGCATCGGACCGCGGCCTGGACCTGCCCGCCAGCCGACTCGACGGTACGCTGCGGCTGATCGTCTGCATGGGAGCGGGCACCTGCGCCGTACCCACCCACCCCCGGTGGTGGCGCCCGGCTCGCGGGTCCGCCGTAGCGGTGCTGAGGCGCGATCCAGATTTTTCGAGTTCGGCCGTCTGCGGATGTCGAGAACGTGCCACCGGCTCCGTCCCAGGTACATCAGCGGCCACCACCGGCCGCACGAGGAAAAAGGAGAAACCAGCATGGCGATTCAGCGGATGGACAACGTCGGCATCGTCGTCGAGGACATGGACGCCGCCATCGCGTTCTTCCTGGAACTCGGCATGGAGCTGGAGGGCAGGGCGGAGGTCGAGGGCCTCTTCGCCGACCAGTGCACCGGACTCGACGGCGTCCACTGTGACATCGCGATGGTCCGGACCCCGGACGGTCACAGCCGGCTCGAGCTGTCGAAGTACCGCAGCCCCGCGGTGATCAGCACGGGGCCACGCAACCGGCCGCACAACGTTCTGGGCACGCACCGCGTCATGTTCGCCGTCGACGACATCGAGGACACCGTTGCCCGCCTGCGCCCTCACGGCGCCGAACTCGTCGGCGAGATCGCCCGGTTCGAGGACAGCTATCTGCTCTGTTACGTCCGCGGCCCGGAGGGCATCATCGTCGGACTGGCCGAGCAACTGCGCTGAGAAGGAGAAACCGAACCACGCGGCCGAACGAGATCGTCGAGGTTCCGAACCGCCCGAACAGCCAGGGGATTGACCTCGATGTTCATGGTCCAGCCCGTCAGATCGAGTGCAGAGGGACGGGACGCCGGGGCCGCTTTCTCCCGGCCGGCGGCCCTTCCGGCGCTGTCCCGCAGACCATCGCGGGACAGAAGATCACGCATCCACGCCGGGGCGTCTCAACAGAGCGTCCACGTCGGCCCCTTGAAGCAGGCTCGCGGCAGCCGCCCCGGCCGCGGGAGCGGGCAGGTAGGGGGCGATGTTGCGCCAGGCGCGCTCGATGTACTCCTCCTTCTCGCCGACCGGGGCGACATAGTGCAGCGCGCTTTCGGCTGCGTCGTTGCCCTCAAGGCGGGCGATGATCCAGGCGGCGAGGTAGTGCGAGGCCAGGCAGCCGCCGGCGGTGGCGATGTTGTCCTTGGCGTAGAAGGGCTGGTTGAGCACCTCAACGCCCGCGGCGACGACCCAGGGCTTGGTGATCAGGTCGGTGCAGGCGGGGATGTCGGTCAGCAGGCCAAGCCTGGCCAGCACGAGCGCGCCCGAGCACTGCGCCGCGATGAGCTGGCGCGAGGAATCCAGGTTGCGCAGGATGCTCATGATCGCCGGGTCCTCGACGACCTCGCGGGTGGCGATACCGCTCCCGACGATGACGGCATCGGCGGCGCACGCCTCCTCGAGAGTGGACATCTGCTCGATGACCACCCCGTTCATCGACGTCACCTTGGGACCGGGGGTGGCGATGGTGACGCGCCAGTCGTCGGTCTTGACGCGATTGAGCACACCGAGCGCGATCAGGGAGTCGAGCTCGTTGTAGCCCTCGAAGGTGAGGATGGCGATATGCACGGCGGCTGTCCTTCCGTATGAGTGGGGTAGGTCTTGGCGGTCAGGACCCACGAAACGGTCGAAACGGTAAGGACCCACGAACAGGACAGTCAAAGAATTGTCATGGATACAATTCGGCGCATGGCAGCCCCGCGGTACAAGACGCTGGTCGACGCGTTCGCCTCCGACATCCGTACCGGACGGCTCGCCGCGGGCGTGCGGCTGCCGACACATCGCGGGCTCGCCGCCCGTGAGGGCATCGCCGTGGTGACTGCGACCCGGGTGTACGCCGAGCTGGAAACGATGGGCCTGGTGAGCCGGGAACAGGGTCGCGGCACGTTCGTGTGTGACATCGCGGTTCCCGCCGGTCACGGCATCGACCAACAGGTCGTCGCCACGGACGCGGTCGACCTCAACTTCAACTATCCGTCGCTACCGGGGCAAGCCGATCTCCTCCGGCAGGCTCTACGAGAGGTGGCCACCTCCGGTGATCTCGACACGCTGCTGCGCTACCAACCACACCGGGGCCGTCCCCAGGACAGAGCCGCGATCGCACATCACCTGAGGCGTCGAGGAATCACCACCGACGGGGATCAGATCCTCATCACCAACGGTGCGCAGCATGGCCTGGCCATCACCGTCATGGCCGCGCTCAGCGCCGGCGATGTCGTCGCGGTCGACGCACTCACCTACCCGGGTTTCAAGGTGCTCGCGCATGCCTTTCATCTCGACCTGGCGCCCCTACCCGCAACCGCCGACGGGCCGGATCTCGATGCCCTGGAGAAGCTGTGCGCGACCCGCCCGGTGCGCGCGATCTACACCATGCCCACCTTGCACAACCCTCTGGGCTGGGTCATGCCGGCAACCGACCGAGCCCGCCTGATCGCGCTCGCTCGACAGCACGGACTGCTCATCATCGAAGATGCCTCCTACGCCTACCTGGTCGAAGACCCTCCACCACCTCTGGCCGCGACCGCGCCGGACATCACCATCTACGTCTCCGGACTGTCCAAGAGCGTCGCCACCGGCCTGCGGGTGGGCTTCGTCGTCGCCCCGCCGTCCGCGATGCCCTCTCTCGAACGCGCGATCCGGGCGACCACCTGGAACACCCCCGCCCTCACCACCGCGATCGCCTGCCGCTGGCTCGCGGACGGCACGGTGGACCGCTTGGAAGCGCGGAAGCGAGAGGACGCCCAGACCCGCCAATCACTCGCTGGACGAGAGCTGGCGGGCCTACCACTCGTCAGCCACCCCTCGTCCTACTTCGCTTGGCTTCCGCTGCCCGACGACGCACGCGCCGATCGCCTGACCGCCACTCTCGCCCGCCAGCGGATCTTGGTGACGACGGCCGAGCCGTTCACCACCTCGACGCACACACCGCAGGCGATCCGCCTCGCTCTGGGCTCGACCGACCTGGACAGTCTCCAGTCGACACTGCGTACGGTGCGACGAGCCGCCGTCGAAGACGCCTCCACCTGAACCCGTCACCATGCGCGAGACCCTCGGCCTCGATCCGTTCTCGCCGCTGAGGCGCGCGCCGCGGGCGCCGAGGACGGCCCGCCCGGTCATGCCCCGAGCACCGGATATCCAGTTGGCCCCTGGACTTGACGTTGGCGATAGTACGTCGCATGTTTCAGGCGATCTTGCACACCGAGCGGGCCCATCTGATCCCGCTGTCCGATGAGCACCTAGACCATCAGGTCGAGCTCGATGCCGATCCCGAGGTGATGCGCTACCTGGGCGGCGTTCGCCGCCGTGAACAGGTGGAGACAGAACACCGTGAGTTCCTGGCGGAGGCGGACCGGATTGCCGGCCTGGGGTACTGGGCCGGGTTCACCGAAGGGAACTTCGCCGGCTGCTGGATCCTGCGGCCACCCGAACCCGACGACCAGGAACCGGTCGAAGGGCAGGCCGAACTCGGCTATCGGCTTCTGCGCCGCTGATCCGCCCCCCGACGAGGGACTTGATCAATGTCCGGGCGCCCCCGGTGCCGGCTCAGTGCACGGAGAACCCGCCGTCGACGAAGATTGCCTGCCCTGTGACATAGGCGGAGGCTCGGCTCGCCAGGAACACCGCCGCGCCCGCGAAGTCATCGGCCAGACCATTGCGCCCCACCATGGTGCGAGCGGCCAGCGCCGCTACCTTCTCAGGATCAGATGACAGCCGTGCGTTGAGCGGGGTCATGACGAAGCCCGGCACAAGGGTGTTGCAGGTGACGCCATACGGCGACCACGCCTCGGCCTGCGAACGGGACAGTGACTCCAACGCCCCTTTGGAGACGCCGTAGGCGCCGCTCTGGACGAACGCCCTGTGCGCCTGCTGGGAGGTGATGTGGATGATCCGCCCGAAACCCCGTTCCGCCATGCGGGGCCCGAACCGCTGTCCCAGAAGGTAGGGCGCCTCCAGGTTCACCGCCATCGTGGTGTCCCACACCTCCTCGCTCAACTCACCCATCGGGGGCCGCAGGTTGACCCCGGCGGAGTTGACGAGGATGTCGGGCTCCCCGAATGCCTCCGCTGCCTCCTCGGCCGCTGCGCGCACGCCCTCGCGCGTGCCCAGGTCGGCGCTCACCCAGGCGGACCGGCAGCCGTCGGCCGTCAACTCGCCGACCGTCGCGGCCAACTCCTCCTCCCCGCGCGCCACGACCACAACGCTCGCCCCCGCACGCGCGAGGGCACCGGCGATTGCGCGGCCGATGCCGGAACTGCCGCCGGTCACCACAGCGACCCGTCCGTCCAGCGAGAAGAGTTCCGAGAGATAGGTCTGCGAGGTCATGCCCGGACCCTAGACGCCGAGTCCCCGGCGACAGTGGTCGGGGCAGGGGTCAGATCCAGCAGTCACTTCCGCGACCGGATTTGTCGGCCTCCTCAAGGACGGGGGACGCGGGGGACCGCGGCTCGACGCGGCCAATCAGCCCAACTTCTTTGGACGGACCGACGAGTACGTCCATGCGCGAGCCCAAGTCCGGGTCGGCTGCGGTGGCGACGGGATTCGAACCCACGGACAGAGAGGAGCAGGCCCGCCCCGTCTCCATCAGTCGGCCTGAGGGGGCGCTCCCCAGGCCGATCGCAATGGGCCGCTCTGCCACACCACCGCAGCCTGCGGGATTGCGCGCTGACCCGTTCCGCTCAGAGTAGAGGCTCCGTGTCCTCTCTGCGCATAGGCGTCCTAGGCCCTGTCTTCAAAGTCCCGCCGGCTCGGCGACGCCCTCGGGCGGACGCCGCTACTTTGAAGACAGGGCCTAGCGGGTCAGCGTTTCGAAGCCGACATCCGCGCAGTACTGCACGGCACGCGCCTCCGCGTTGCCGTCACCGTTGTTTATCGCCAACACCGTCGTCTCCCCCAGAGTGCCGCCTCCGCTCACGGCCTCATCCCGGAGCGGTCGCATCGCGTGGACGGCGTCCTCGGCGACGAGCGCGGCCTCCCCGTACGCTGGTGACTCCGGCGTGACCGAGCCTTCGGCGTTCCGCGCCTTCTGCCACATCCCCAGTTGCAGGCAGTAGTTCTCCCGCAGCCCGTTCAACCGCTGCTCGTCCCCGTCGTCGGACGCGGAACACCCCGCCGCCACCGCCACCAGGGCGAGGACTGGAACTATTGCCTTAAGCGTGCGCATCAGATTACCCCCGCGTGGAACGGCGTCCGCTCGTCCCTGTCATCCGCAACTCCCGCAGCACGATACCCGCGTGGGACACCTCGGCCGCCTCCAGCACCGCAGCCGCTCAGAGCCGGTACGGGGTCTGCTGTTACGGGACCGCTCCGCGCGGGAAGCACACGGACTGCCCCACAGGTGCCGCTCTGGCCTGGCCTGGCCTGGGCCGGCTCTTCCTGGGTGCAGGCCGTCTGCTGGGGCACTGTCCCCGCCAACACCCGGTCGTGGCAGGCGCTCTGGTGCAGGCGGCGGCAGTCGCGCTCGCAACATCACGGGCGAACTGCCGAACTCAGATCCTCCAGCCCACCAGCGGAAGGCGGGCTCCGGTGAGCAAGCCCACGAACATCACCGCGGACAGGAACACGACCGCGACAAGGCGCAGGGCGATGAGCGAGTCCGCCGCGGTGCGCAACGGGTACCAGGGAACCAGGCGCAGCAGCCAGGTCAGCGCAACCGAGAGCCCGAACAGCCGCGCCAGGGCCGCGATGTCGTCGTCGCCTGTCATCTGGACCGGTGCGCTCTCGTCGAGGTCGTAGCCCTCCGCGTACATCGCGAAGGCGAGCGCTCTCCAGCAGAGGACGGCGAACAGCGTCACGCCGGTTTCCAGGAGTGCGAAACGCGGTCCCTGCCGCGACGGGAGAAGCGACAGAAGCACGGCCGTTTCCCGGGATTCGTGAGGGCCGGCGGGCCGCTGTCCGGGGCGGCCCGGATGGTCGACGTCCTGGTGCGTTCCGACTGGGCCGCCACGCGCTTCTCGGTCGGGTCTGCCGCGATGCGGGCACAGGCGATGTCCCCTCGTGTCCCTGAGAACGGTTTTCCTCACACGTGCTGTGACCCGTGGCCAGTGCGGATGGTTGTACCGGGCTTCCATGTCCGTCGCTCAACGGGCCCTCGCCTCGCGGGCGGCAACAGCTGCTGCCCCGCCGTTGGAAGCATCGAGCGGTCGATCGGCTGGATCATGAACGCCCACCGCAACCGCCGGGACTACGAGAGGCTGCCGCAGCACAGCGAAGCCCATCTGAACTGGACCAAGAAGCACCGGCCCGTCGGCTGACCATGGGAAACACGGGGTAACGCGATGCGAAAATCACTTGCAGTGCCTGCTTAGAGTGCGGACATGCCAATGTCACCACACCTGCAAGAGATCACCCCTGACAACTTCGAGGCCGCGATCAACCTGAGGGTCCGCTCCGACCAGGAGCATCTGGTGGCCCCCGTGGTGAAGTCGCTCGCCGAGGCGTACGTCCACCCCGGCATCGCCTGGCCCCGGCTCATCTGCGAGGGCGACGAGACAGTCGGGTTCCTCATGGCCTTCTTCCACATCGACTGGACCGGCGAAGGCACCGACTTCCGCTCCGGACTCTGGCGCCTCAATATCGCGGACGGAAAGCAGGGCCGAGGCTACGGACGCTTCGCGGTGGAGTCCGTAGCCACCGAGATCCGGCGCCGAGGCGACACTCACCTGACGACCACGTGGCATCCCGGACCCGATGGCCCCGCAGGCTTCTACCTGGCGCTCGGCTTCCGGCCAACGGGCGAGACCAGCGGCGACCAAACAGTGGGCACGCTGAAACTGGACTGAACCCGGGTTCCGGTCGTCGCGTACCGGGACCGGCGGCCGACCGGTGCGGGGCCGGCTCGCGCTCGGTCTGAAGTGGCCGAGGACCTCAGCCGGGGGGTGACGCCCAGAAGCGGCGCAGCACGTCCGCTCCCCGTTCGGGGTCCTGGAGCATCCAGTCGTGGCCGACGACGTCGACCGACTGATCCACGCCGTCAACGAGCATCCGGCAGACCGACGCGGCCGACGCCTACCTCCGCGTCCTCCAGGGCGGCCTCTCGCCGAGCCCCGCCCCGTAGACGCCACCGACCGCGCACGCCTCGCGTCTCGCGCGGCCCCCATGACGGCGCTCGGCCGGCTCGGTCAGAGACCTACGGTGTCCGCGAGGCCATTGGTGTGGGCGCGGAGGAACTCCTCGGGATCGCTCAGCGTATCCGCCGCGTAGTGGCCGAAGGCGTCGAACAGAATGGCGCCGATGACCGCGGACCACAAACCGTAGGCCCGGGAGACGTTGCCCACCGGCATCTCGAAACCGAACACTCCCCGCAGTCGCTCCATATCCGCGCGGACGGTCGGGTTGAGCGGCGCCTCCACCGTTCTCAACTCGCCCGCCTGCCAGGCGTCCTCGACCAGTCCGGCGAGAGCGAGGGCAAAACGTGTGCCGGGCTCCACGGTCTGGTCGCCGGGAGCCGCGTAACCGGGCACCGGTGTGCCGTAGAGCATGGCGAACCTGGACGGTTCACGAACGGCCCAGGCGCGCGCCGCGAGGGCCGCCACCTCAAGCCGCTTGCGGTACGACAGGCTCGACGCCGCCGCGAGGGCCGCATCGACCTCGTCGGCGAGTTCGTTGTACGCGTCGACGATCAGCAGGGTGATGAGCGCTTCGCGGTCCTGGACGTAGCGGTAGAGCGCCGACGGGACGACTCCGATGTCCCGGGCCACTGCCCGCAGGGACAGGTCGGCCGGAAGTACCGTTGCCAGGTGCTCGCGTCCCACACGCACGATGTCACGCATCATCTGCTCGCGTGCTACTTGCCGTGAAGTGACCATGCGTCCACCCTATAAGTCAACGGTGTGCCCCCTTGGACCAACGGTGCCCCCTGCCCGGAAGCGGGGGGCGGAGCCGCAGCGCAGCGCAGGGCCGGCCGGGGCATCCGGACCGACCAGCCCTGTGGACACGACGGCTCAAAGCGCGTTCGCCGGGGCATCGTCACGCTTGATGACCCGCCACGATCGCCACCCGCGGCAGACGATGTACGCGAAGATCGTGAGTGCCGCGACCGTGGTGTCGGTGATCGAGGACTGCATGCCCTCGGTGGTGTCCAGGATGGTGAAGGCGAGCACCGTCGCCGCGACCTTGTGGAAGATCACCATTTCCCAGATCGCCGGAACCTGGCGCGGCCGGTACGCGAGCATCGCCCACATCGCGCTGAACACGAGGTATCCGAAGGTTCGCCAGCCCTCCACCATCATGCGGTCGTCGCTCGCGTCCGCCATCAGGAACAACCCGTTGATGAACACCGCGAAGGTGACCGCGGAGTTGAGGGCCATCAGGACGCGGCCGATGCGGTCCCAACGCCGGGACGGGGCGTTGTGGACCGTGAGGGTTGCTGTGGTCACGACGGACATCCTTCGAGTGAGAGAGCAAGAAGCGAGAACACTGTTCTCGACTGAGAGAGACAATGCCCCATCCCCCGGGCAGAGTCAAGAACAGTGTTCTCGTTTCAGTCGGGCCGCGGGCGCGGGCGGGCAGGTGGAGCAGGTCGGCGCCGTGAACTGTGGCGATCCAGTCGTCACGCCGGGCCGGTCCGGCACCCCGGCGCCCGTGCCCATCGCCCCTGACACCCAGCTGCGGACACCCCGCCCCCGACACCCCGCCGCGGACATCCGCGCCGGGTACGCGAGGTGCTCAAGCCTCACCCAGGAACTCCCGCGCGGCTCGACGCCCGCCGAACGCCTGCGGCTTCTCCCGCCGCTGACTGCCCGAGCGGAATTTCGCAGATCACGACCCGGTGAGCAACTGGCCCTGGAAATGGCACAGTTGGCCAGCCACCTGCCGGGCGATGCCCTCCGGGGCGATCACAACGGTGCCCGGACGGGCACGGGCCAGGGCGAGGAGTGTGTGCTGATGATGCGCGCCCAGCGGGTACGCGTACGGCTCGATCAATACCGACGCCCCCAGGAAGCCCGGGACGCCGTTCACACGAACGTCTCCCCGGCGCCGTGCACGGCGGTGAGCCGTGCGCGCGGCCAGGCCGGATCGTCGAGCTTCCCGGACTCCACTGAGCGGCCTGGCGCGCTGGCCGATGCCGGAGTCCGTGCCCGGCGGGGCGAGCCGCCGGGCACGGGCCGTCAGCTGTCGGAGCGGAATGCGCCGTGGACGCGCAGGTTGCCTTGGATCGCCGCCTGGTCGTCGTTGACGTGCATGAGCCAGTCGGTCCCGTTGCGGACCGACAGGTGCCCGTTGGCGTTCAGCTTCCCGATGAACAGCGACTCCTCCTGGACGCGCAGGCCGCCGTTGACCGATATCTTGTCGTCGTTGGTGTGCAGGATCCAGTCGCCGCCGTTGCGGACCGACAGGTGCCCGTTGGCGTTCAGCTTCCCCTCGAACTGCGACTCCCCGTGGACGACGAGGTCGAACTGGGCGTCCTCGGTGGTCAGTTTGCCCCTGACCGTCAGGTCGCCCGCGTGGACCGCACCCCCGACCTCCAGGTTCCGCATCGGCCGCAGATCGCCGTTGACGGTGAGGTCGCCCCCGGCGACGACGTTCCCGGCGGCGTTCAGCTCGCCCTCGGCGTCCAGCCGGCCGTGGACGACCAGACGGGGCGGACCGTCCTGCGTCTCCAGCACATTGTCGACGGTCAGCCCGCCCTGGAGGGTGAGGTGCTCTTTGACCTGGGCCCGGCGGGTGACCAGGTCGTCCAGGTCTGCCTTGGCGGCTGCGACGGTCCCCCACTGATGGTTTCCGGCGCCTTGGTACACGTTCAGGCCGGCGGATGGGAAGGCGATCCATCCGTCGTCGGCTGCGCGGCCTTGCACCCAGGCGGTGTTGATGCCGTTCATATCCGCCTTGTCGCCGGCGACCGTGCCCCACGCCTGCTTTCCGTCCTTGCGCACGTTCACACCGGACTGCGGGAACTCGGCCCAGCCCTTGCCGCCGTCGCGGTCGCCGACCCATGGGGTGTTCACCCCGTTCGCGGCGCTGACCTTGTCAGCCGTGACGGTACCCAAGTCGCTTCCCGCGCCATGGCCGACCGTGATCCCGGTGGGCGGGAACTGGATCCAGCCGGCGTCGTCGCCGCGGCCTCGCACCGACGTGGCGGTGACGCTGTCGACGTCGGCCGTGGCGGCCGTGATGGTGCCGGGCGTGTGGGAATCATTGTGGATCTGCGCGCCTTGTGCGGTGAAGGTGATCCGCCCCTTGTCCGTGGTGCCCTCGACCCACGGAGTGTGAAGTCCGTCGGTGGCGGTGACGCTCTCGAACTCGGGGCTGCGCAGGTGGACGGTGGTGGTGAGGATGTGCTCCGGGGGCTGCTGCTGAGGTGACGAGGCGGCTGTCAGGGTGTAGGTGGCGTCCCGCTTCGGCTCCTCGCCCGCCGCAGGCGTCCACTCCCAGGTGGTCCCGGCCTTGTGCGGAGGGTTCTTTGAGGGGCCGTCCGGTCCATGGATCTGGTAAGTGAAGGTGTCGGACCCCTCCCACCGCAGGACGACGCTCTTGCCCGCGGCCACCAGAGACTGCTTCGGACGGAAGTTGCGCGGCGCCTTGGGAGCCTGCTTCAGCAGGCTCAGTGTCACCGGGGAGTCCTGCTTCCAGGGACCGTTCCACACCGTCTCCGTCACCCGCAGCAGGACCGGTCCCGGCGCACTGGAGACCGGGAAGCCCTCCAGCACGAGGATCATGGAACCGCTCGCCTTGAAGTACGTGGTGGGCTGGGGGGTCACGGTGAAGACACCTGTCGTGGCGTCCCAGCTGGTCAGCGGCTCCTCCCCCGGCTGCCTCGCTTTGTCCGGCAGGACCCGAGCCGTGATCGCCTTCGGATCGGGCGTCAGGGCATCCTCCTGTTGCCCGAAGGGCACATGCACCGTGAGGGAAACCCAGGCCATGTCCTGGTCCTTCGGGTTGGAGACGACGATGTAGACCGCCCCCTTGGACGTGCCACCCGCCTCCGACACCTGGAGCGGAGCCGGGTCGGTGAGGATGCTGTACACAAGAAAAGCCACCGCTGAAAACCCCCCTGGATTCTGCTGCGCGTGCGTCCGTCCTCACGGGCTGGTCCCCGTATGGTCCATACCGCTGTCCCGCCGGACACCCCATGAATCCCGACGCGCCACAACCGGCGCGAACCAGACCTACGCTGACCGAAACAGGGATTACCGACGTTCCGGTGCAAGGTCGTCAGGGCAGGCCCGGTCGCGAGTGCCCTTCGCCCCCCGTCGGCGGCTTGCCCACGGCCACGGCTGACTGCCGGCGGCACGGATCCACAGACGGGTTCCCATCGGATCACCCCTACAGGCAGGCCGGCTGCTCCGGGCCCTCACATTCCAGGCCGTCGGCAGCCGGCCTACCGGTCCCAGCGGTTCCGGCTGTGGCACACGCTCTGACGCCACATCAGGCACAACTAGAGCTTGCTCGGAAGAGGGCTGACCTACCCCCTCCCCTGGTCGCACCTCCCAGGCCCATCGGCGGCAACGGGGCCGACGGTGTCCTGCCTCCGTCCAGCAGGGCGGCCAGTGGCCAGCCTGCTGACGAAGCGGCGGGCCCGGATGGGACACCGAGGCGGACGGGATGAGACCGCTCATCACCGGTCAGGACCGCCGCTTTGCTCCTGGGGCGCCGTGTTGGGGCCCTCGGCTCCCCGACCCAGCCGAAGTCATCCCGAACCGCCCAGGGCAGGGCCGCTGACGCCCCGCACGAGACGGCCTCGCTCGTGCTGGCCCAGCTCACCGGTGAGCGGCTGGACGCGGTTCGCGAGCGCGGGGCCTCAGCCCGCCGAGCCCCGCGACGGGCTCACCTCTCTCATCCAGCATCTGGGCGGCTACACGGTGACCGGAACGGGCGTCCGCGTCACAGTGCACCTCGACGGCGTCTACACGGAGTCGCGGCGCGACCAGGGCAAGGCCGGGGCAGCTAGTGTGCACGTTGACGCGCGCCCAGTCCCGTACTCGACCCGAAGGTCAGGACCGACGATGTCGAGGTGACCCTGCGGCCGTCCGACGGACCCGCGTTGGGCCCCTACCGGTGTGCGGAATTCCTCAACGGGTGAGACGGGGTAGGTGAGTTCGTGGCGGCGTTCCCGGTGGAGTTCGCCAAGAACTCGTCGAACGTACGCGGCGCCCGCCCGGTCAGCTCCCGCACCGCCGTCGTCACCTCGGACATCGCGCCGGCGGCCATCTCCGCGTAGAGCCGCAGAAGGTCGTCCACGAACCATCCGGGCAAGCCCTGTGCGCGTAGCCCCTCGGCTGCCTCCTGAGGTGTCAGATCATGGAAGGGAATGGCGAGTTTGGCGGCGATCTCCTCGTGCGTCAGCGCCTCCGGCCCGGTGAGCGCATAGGTTTCGCCGCCTCGGACCGGGCCTGTCAGCAGCGCCGCGGCACAGGCGGCGACGTCGTAGGCGTCGAGGTACGCCACACGTCCCGCACCGTACGGACCTTCCAGGGCACCGCTGTGGGTGAAGCCGCCCTCGCCGGCGAGGAAATTCTGCATGTAGCCGGTGGGCTGAAGTGACGCCCACCGCAGGCCGGACGCCTTGAGGTACTGCTCGATCTCCCAGTGCGCGCGTACGGACAGCTTCGTGTCCGGGCCGGGTTGCCAGGCCGATATCTTCACCACCGACGAGACCCCGGCAGCCCGTGCCGCGTCGATGACGCCGGTCTGCTGCCGGACCATCGGCTGCTGCCCCTCCACCGGAAGCGCGCCGCCGCTGTTGAGCAGAAGACGGTCAACGCCCTTCAAGGCGGACGCCATGGACACCGGATCGTCGAAGTCCCCGACCGTGAACGCGCAGTCCAGCTCCTTGCCCTTGCGCGCGTCCCGCACCAGCGCCCGGAAGGGCACGTCCGCCTCCGCGAGCGCCCGTACCAGGTACCGGCCGATGGTGCCGGTCGCACCCGTCACAAGAATCATCCTGTCCCCCACTGTCCAGAAGGCGTCAAGCGTCCTCGCCAAGATTACCGGAGGCACCATCCGTTTACTGGGTTTCAGAAAGCCTGGGAGCCGACGCCCCGCCGCCAACTGGTCCTGGCCGACCGGCGGGTGGCCACGCGACCGCCGCCCGCGACGAAGGCACTCACCCGCCATCACGCACCAACTCGTCAGCCCACGGCGTGCCGGGAGCGGCTCATGACGGCGATGCCGACCGTTGCCACAAGGCCGTACAGGGCCGGTGCGAGGAACACGTGCGGCAGCCCGAACATGCCTACGCCGAGGCTGCCGGTCAGCCCGCCGAGGGCGCTGGCGATCGCGGGGGAACTCATGAAGATGGCCGAGGCGGTCGCGACGGCTTCGGGCAGCAGGCGTTGGGCGACGATGATTCCGAGGCCGGCGAAGACACCCCACACGCCGCCCATGAGGATCTGTCCGGCGAACATGCCGGTGGCGCTGCCGGTCAGGGCGAAGCAGAGGTTCGCGACGACGCCGAAGGCGGCGCCGAAGACCATCAGGCGCAGCATGCCGATCCGGCGGGCGACGACCACGGCCACCGGCATGAGGATCAGTTCTATCAAGGGCTGGATGCCGATCACCGCGCCGCTGACCGCCGTCGGCAGGCGCATGTCGTTGTTCATGTAGATCGTCAGATAGCCGTACTTGATCGGCTCCCCCGCGTAGACGAGCACGTACAGCCCGGTGAAGGCCAGCAGGGGCAGCATTTCCCGTATCCCCGGGTGCTGCCCGGGGGTACGGGAACCCGGCGCCTCCGCCGTCCCTTCGGACATGGCCGCGCTCTGTGCGCCGGAGGGCGCCGAGGGGGTACGCGCGAAGCCCATGGGGACGATCTGTGCGAGGGTGCACAGTCCGGTGGCCACGAGCATGGCGCGCGGGCCGGCGGCGGTGGCCAGCAGCGAGCCCGCGACGGGACCCACGATCCATCCGGCCGTCATCGCCATGCGCGCGATCGAGACGATCCCGTCGCCGACGGGGCTGGCGGTGGCCTTCAGATCGTCGTGCAGCGCGGCGAACAACTGGGAGCCGGCGGCACCGGCGAAGGCCAGGACCACCGCGCTGATCACGAACGGCATCCACACCTGGTCCGACACGGCCATCGCGCTCCACCCGAGGAATCCGGCGACGGCGCACAGCCGGAAGAGGCCGAGCCGTTTTCCCGTGCGGTCCGAGCGTGCGCCGATGAGGTATCCGGCGACCGGGGCGGTGATGCTCGTGAGGTAGTAGAGGCCGGCCGTGGTCAGCGAGACATGCAGGTCGTCGACGAGGAACAGGGTGATCTGCGGGGCGGCGGCCGAGGCGCCCAGCCCGGACAGGAACAGCGCGACGGTCGCGCCGCGGTAGAGCGGCGAGCTCCACACCGACCGCATCGCGGACGGACTGCCCGCAACGCTGTCGGCGGCGGGTATTCGTGACACGGCATGCCCCCCGGGAGATCAAACTCAGAACGCCCCACACCGTATCTTCGAACAAACAGAACATCAATAGTGTTCATAACCGCACTCTTGGATCAGATTCCCTGTTCACTCCGGAGCGTGGGACAGGCGCGTCGTCCGATGTCTGTCACAGACCCCGGGCGTCGGGCGGCCGGTGCTCCCCATGTGTGCCGGTGCTCCCCATGTGTGCCGGCGGTCAGTCCTTGATGGTGAATCCCGCCCGCAGCAGCGACTCGTCGCGGGACGACGGACCGACCAGGAGCTCGAAGGCTCCGGCCTCGACGACGCGCTCGCCCCGCGCGTCCACGAGCGTGCAGGCGGCGACCGGCAGATCGATCAGGACCTCACGCGACTCACCTGGCGCGAGCGACACCTGCCGGTAGGCCTTCAGTTCCTTCTCCGCCCACGTCACCGAGGTGACGGTGTCGCTGACATACACCTGCACGGTCTCCAGGACGGGGCGCGGGCCTGTGTTGGAGACCGTGAGCCGCGCGTGGACCGAGTCGCCCGCCCCGAGCTCCGCGGCGGCGATCTCCAGGTCGGCGTACTCGACGGTCGTGTAGCTCAGGCCCTCCCCGAAGGCGAAGGCCGGGCTCTGCGTCAGATCCGCGTAGCGGCTGCCGTGCTGGCCGCGCACCTGGTTGTAGTAGGTGGGCTGCTGCCCGGCGTGGCGGGCGAAGGAGATCGGCAGGCGGCCCGTCGGCTCGACGAGGCCGAGGACCAGTTCGGCAACCGCCCGCCCGCCGAGCATGCCGGGGTTGAACGCGTACACGATCGCCGCGGCGCCGTGCGCGGACGGCGGCAGGACCGGTGGCTTGGAGCTGACGATCACGACCACCAGCGGCTTGCCGGTCGCGGCGAGCGCGTCGAGGAGGGCGACCTGTCCCCCGACCAGTTCCAGAGTCGCCGTCGACCTGCCCTCACCCACCAGTTCGATACGGTCGCCCACGACGGCGACGACGTAATCCGCGGCCTCGGCGTGCGCCACGGCTTCGGCGATCAGCGTCTCGGAAGGCTCCGCGGGGACGACGACCTCGGGGCGGGGCTGCCCGTCGGGGAAGAACGCGCCCTCCGGGTCGGCGTCGACGGTGAGGATGTCCGCGCCGCGGGCGTACGACACGCTCCAGCCCTCGGGGACATGTGCGCGGAAACCGTCGAGCACCGTCGTGATCATCGCGCGCGGCTGGCCGTCGGGGAGCCAGTCGGCCTGGCCGGAGGAGCCGGCCCAGTCGCCGAGCTGGGTCTGCGCGTCATCGGCGTTGGGACCGATGACGGCGACCCTGCGCGGCGCGGTCCCCGCGTCGGCGACGGCCCGTCCTCCGGCACCCGCCTCGAATCCCCCCGCCAGGGGCAGGGTGCCGTCGTTGGTGAGCAGGACGAGCGAGCGGCGGGCCGTCTCCAGGTTCAGGGCGGCGTGCTCCGCGCTGCCGATCACCTCGGCCTGGCGGGCGGGGTCGGGACGGCGCGGCCGCTCGAACAGCCCGAGTTCGAACTTGAGGGTCAGGACGCGGCGGACCGCCTCGTCGATCTCCGCCTCGTCGAGCATGCCCCGCTCGACCGCGTCCTGCGCGCCACCGTAGAACTTCGGCGTCGTCATCACCATGTCGTTGCCCGCGCGGACCGTCGCCGCCGCCGCGTGGGTGTAGTCGCTGTGGATCCGCTGCTCCCACACCATGCGGCCGACGTTGTCCCAGTCGGTCACGAGCGTGCCGGTGTAGCCCCACTCACCGCGCAGCACGTCGTTGAGAAGCCAGTTGTTGACCGTGATCGGGACACCGTCCATGGACTGGTAGCCGAGCATGAACGTACGGCATCCCTCGCGGGCCACCCGTTCGAAGGGAGGCAGGAACCAGGAGCGCAGCTTGCGCCGTGAGATGTCGGCCTCGCTGGCGTCCCGGCCTCCCTGGGTCTCGGAGTATCCCGCGAAGTGCTTGGCGCAGGCGAGGATCGCCGTGGGGTCGGAGAGCCCGTCTCCCTGGTAGCCGCGGACCATGGCGGAGGCCAGCTCGCCGATGAGGAAGGGGTCCTCGCCGAAGGTCTCGCTGACGCGGCCCCATCGCAGGTCGCGTGCGATGCACAGCACAGGTGAGAACGTCCAGTGCACACCGGTCGCCGCCACCTCCACCGCCGTGGCCCTGGCGACCCGTTCGACAAGGGCCGCGTCCCAGGTCGCGGCCATGCCCAGCTGGGTGGGGTAGATCGTCGCGCCCTCCCAGAAGGAGTGTCCGTGGATACAGTCCTCGGCCACCAGCAGCGGGATGCGCAGCCGCGACCGCTCGGTGAGTTCGGCCGCTTCGAGGACGCGTTCCGGCGAGGCGTGGACGACGGAACCCGCGTGCATGTCCGCGACGACGTGCACGCCTTCTTTGGCGTTCAACTGAAGCATCTGGCCGACCTTCTCGGGCAGCGTCATACGGCTGACGAGGTCGTCGACCCGTTCGGTGACGGTCAGAGCGGGGTCGAGGTAGCGCGGGGAGGACGGCACAGGGGTTTCCTTTCACAGCTTTCGGTGAGAGGCGCGGGGAACGGCCCCGCGCACGGGGTTCGTCGGCGGCCGAGCGCGCCGATGGCCCTGCGAGGCGGCCGGCCCGCCGAGGTACGAGTGCCGGACCGTCGAAGCGCCGGGCCATGGGTGCGCCGGGCCGTGGGTGCGCCGGGGCCGGAAGTGAACTCCGGGGCGGCGCGTGGTGTGGCCGGGTCGGTCCGGGGGGTGCGTGTCAGGACCGGGAGCGGGACGCGGTCCCCGCGAACGCGGCCGCCGTCCGTCGTCCCGTGCGGAGAGGCGGGGCGGGGCGCGCTCCGTCACGCACTGGCTGATGCCCGGACGAACGCCGCGCCGGGCGGCACGACGGTACGGGCCCCGGACCGGTCCGCCGGCGGTCCGGCGGCCCGCATGCCCGCGAAGGCCCCGCCGCCGAGCAGCGGCAGGAGCCGGCCGAGCGCGGCGTGACCGGCTCCGGCGCGCTCCTCGATGCCGGGGATGTGTACGCTCCACACCCCCAGGAGGAAGCCGTTCAGGGCGAGGCGGGCTAAGGCGGCCAGTCGGCCGGCCCGTATCTTTCTGTCCACGGCGTAAACGTAACGAACAAGCCCACGTTTCGAAAGGTTGTCTTTCAGACGACAATTGTGTTCAATATGGGTGTGGCTGGCACTGATCGACTGAGGCACATCACCGAAGCTGTACGTGAGGCGGGCCGCGTGGGCGTCGCCGAACTCGCCGAGCTCACCGGGGCGTCGGAGATGACGATCCGCCGCGACCTGGAGGTTCTGGCCGCCCAGGGAGTTCTCGAGCGCTACCGCGGCGGGGCCAGGAGCCTGCTGCTGCGCGGTGAGGAGCCGCCGTTCGCGCTGCGGACCCAGGACGGCCTGGAGAGCAAGCAGCTCATCGCCGCCGAGGCCGCGCGGCTGATCGCGGACGGCGAGTCCGTCGTCATCGACAGCGGCACCACCTGCCTGGAAGTGGCCCGCGTGCTGACGGACCGCCGACTGACCGTGATGCCGCTGTCCCTGCACGCGGTCAACACGCTCACCGGGGCCCCGCAGTTGACGCTGCTGGTGCCCGGAGGCCGGCCGCGACCGGGCGAACTGGCGCTGACCGGCCCGCTGACGCTGGCGTCGCTGGCCGCCCTCCGGTTCGACACGGCGGTGATCGGCTGCTGCGGACTGAACGCCGTGGACGGCCTGACCGCTTACGACCTGGACGACGCCGCCGTCAAACGCGCCGCGATCGCCTCGGCCCGCCGCGTCATCGCCGTCACCGAAGGCGCCAAACTCTCCCGCACCGCCCTGGCCTTCGTCGCTCCCGCGTCCTCCCTCCACGCCCTCGTCACCGATACCGACGCCCCCGGCGATCAGACCGACCACCTGACCGCGGCAGGCGTCGCGGTACACCAGGTCTGACCCCGGGCGGGGCTTCACCGTGCGCGGCACGGGTGCGGCTCCGAACTCCCTGTCCGTCACCCCCTTTGCTCCGCCGTACCGCCGTGCGGCTAGTTTGGGTACAGGACAGATACGCGGGCCCGTGGTGGCAGAGACGCACGGGAGACGGGAGGTCGGGAAGAGTGTCGCTGCGCGCAGGCGATCCAGCCGAGATCGGCGGTTACCCGCTTGAGGCGCGGCTCGGCTCGGGTGGCATGGGCACGGTCTTTCTGGCCCGTACGAGTTCGGGGCGGCCCGTCGCGATCAAGCTGATCCACCAGCACTTCGCGGGGGACGACGAGTTCCGCATCCGTTTCCGGCAGGAGGTGGCGGCCGCGAGGCGGGTGAGCGGCGCGTTCACCGCCGCCGTGGTCGACGCCGCCCCTGAGGCCGAGCAGCCGTGGATGGCGACGACCTATATCGAGGGGCACACGCTCGCCCAGCGCATCGCCGCGAACGGACCGCTGAACGGACCGGAGCTGAGGAAACTCGCCATCGGGCTGGCGGAGGCGCTGCGCGACATCCACCGGGTGGGCGTTGTCCACCGTGACCTGAAGCCCTCGAACGTCGTGCTCTCGCCCGAGGGCCCGCGCGTCATCGACTTCGGCATTTCGCGCGCCGCGGACCAGCAGACGCTGACGATGACAGGACGGGTCATCGGTACGCCGCCGTTCATGTCGCCGGAACAGTTGCAGGCGCCGCGTGGTGTGGGGCCGCGGTCCGATGTCTTCTCCCTGGGGACACTGCTGGTGTACGCGGCGACGGGCCACGGGCCCTTCGACGCGGACAGCCCATACCTGACGGCGTATCAGGTGGTGCACGAGGAGCCGTCGTTGGGCGCCGTGCCGGAGGCTCTGCGCACGGTCGTCGAGTCGTGCCTGGACAAGGATCCCACGGGGCGCCCCTCGGCGGACGAACTCCTCGTGCTGCTGCGGGACCTGTCGGCCGACCTGGGCGGGACCGACACGGACGGAGTCGGCGCGGGCCGCACCCGCGACATGATCACCCAGCATGACTTCGTGGCGCCGGCCACCCCGGCGCCGACAGCCCCGGCGCCGACTGCCCAGGCCGGTCCCGGTACCGGGCGCGCAGGCACCGCCATCGGCCGCCGTCTGCGCGGCCGATGGCGGCCCGTGCTCGCGGCCGCGGTCGCGGTGGTGGCGATCGGCGGAGGAGTCGCCATGCTCCGGACGGGCGGCGTCGGAGGGACCAGCGGCGACGACAAGGGCGGCGACGGTGACAAGGGCAGCAGCGCCGCGGCGCCGGGTGCCGCGCTTCCGAACGGCTTCGAGCCGTGGCGCGAGACCGTGCCCGGCGGTCGCGAGGACATCCCCGACGAGCTGCGCTGCGTCGCGCGCGACGACGCGCTGTTCTGCGGGGGCGGCAGTGTTGTCGCGACCCGTATCAGGGCCCAGGACGGCTCGCGGGTGTGGACGGCGAAGAGTCCGGGCGTCCCCGTCCAGGGCATGCACCTGGTGGGCGCCACCGACGACACGGTGCTCGGTTACCGCTTCGCCGCCGAGGACGCCCCGCAGGACCCTTCCAGCGAGGTGGTGGCCGTCGACGCGAACACCGGCCGGGAGCTGTGGTCCGTGCCGACCGGCGCCCAGTCGATGGCCGTCACGGGCCGCACTCAGGACGCCCTCGTGGTCGGCTCCGCCGTCGTGACGGTCGACGCTTCCAACTCCCGCTTCGAGGCCCGGGACGCGCGCAGCGGTGAGGTCGCCTGGAAGAGGCCGTTCCCCGCGGGTACGCAGTGCGCTCCCGTCCCGGTGGGCGCCCAGCTCTTCGCGATGTGCGCGACGGATACGGAGGTGGACGCCCTGGAGGTGCGCCACCCCGCCCTGTACCCGGTCGACCGCGGCTCGGGGGCACTGGGCAGGCCCATCGCGGTCGACGGCCCCGCCGTGCCGATGGGCGTCGCCGACGGCAGGCTCGTACTCCTCCTGGGACGCATGGAGGGAACGGCGCTGGCCGGGTACGACGGGGTGGCGCGGGTCGACCCGGCCTCGGGGAAGGTCACGTACTCGCGGCTGGACAGGACATACGCGGGGACGCCCGGCATGGCGGGCGGCGCGGTCTACATGAGCGGGCAGACCGGTCTCGTCACGGCGTTCGACCCCGCGACCGGCCGGAAGAAGTGGTCGCGGCAGACGGGCGTGGAGGGCGCGTCGGGCCCCGCGGCGGGAGCCGACGCGCTGTATTTCAGCTCGGCCACAGGCCGGGTGGTCGCGCTGTCGCCGCACGACGGAAGAACTCTGTGGACCACAGATCCGCAGGCCGAGGGTCTGACGGGCGCGGAGAACGCGAGCCCGCGCGTGACCGTCGTGGGCCGCGCGTTGATCGTGGCCGCGGACAAGAACACCGTCTTCGCCTTCGACGCGCAGAAGCCGCCGAAGTCGGGCTGACTCCGGCGGCAGCGACGAACTCCGCCGCCGGCGTCCTGCGCCCGCTTCGGGACCCTGAGGCGCCGGAGCTGGACGAGGACGAGACCGGCTGGGAGTGAGTCGGGGCCGTCGCTGCCCGCGTCTCCATGGGCTGTCGCCCGGTCACTCAGAGGAGTGCGCCGCCGGAGACCTCGATGCGCTGGGCGGTGACCCAGCGCAGGCCCTCGGCGGCCAGCGTGGCGATGGCGTCGCCGATCTCCTCAGGTTCGCCGACGCGGCCGAGCGCGGTCTGTCCGGCCAGAACCTGGCGCATCCCGGCGTCGTCCCGCATCGCTCCGCCGTTGAAGTCGGTGGCGGTCGGCCCCGGGGCGATGGAGTTGACCCGGATTCCGCGCGGGCCGAGTTCTGCGGCGAGGGTACGGCTCAGGGCTTCGACGGCGGCCTTCGAGGCGGAGTAGACCGAGGTGGCGGGGCTGGTGTGGCGGGTCAGTGACGTCGAGACGTTGATGACGCGGCCGCCTCGGGTCAGCAGCGGCACCAGTGACTGGATGAGGAAGAACGTGCCCCGGACGTTGGTGCCCATCACCGTGTCGAAGTCGTCGACCGTGACGTCCTCCAGCGGTCCGAAGATCCCCACTCCCGCGTTGTTGACCAGGATGTCGAGCCGCGAAGTACCCCAGCGCTCCAGTTGCTCGCCCAGTTCGGAGGTGAAGGACGCGAAAGAGGAGACGTCGCTGATGTCGAGCCGGAGAACAGCGGCAGTCCCACCCACCGCCTGCACCTGTTCCACCGTCTTCTCCGCCCCGGCCGCATCACCGCGGTGGGTGACCACGACCCGCACCCCACGTATGGCCAGAGCGATGGCCGCGCTGCGCCCGAGGCCGCGATTCGCACCGGTCACCAGAGCGATCTTGTCGATCGTCATGAACTGTTCCTCCACCGCGCGGCTACCGGAATGCACTCGGCGCCGCAGATAGGAGGCGAGTCACTCGACTCGCCTTGTTCTCGTACCGTAAGCAGGGCCGTCGAGGCGAGTCAAGTGACTCGCCTCGGGTCTGCGGCATACTGTCCGCATGGCAGCAGAACTCTCCGCACACCACCGCAGACTCGCTCAGCAGAAACGCGAGGCGATCACCACCGCGGCCACAGAACTGTTCTTGGATCGCGGCTACGACGGCACCTCACTGGCCCGGATCGCCGAAGCGGCCGGGGTCTCGAAGTCGACCTTGTTCAAGCGGTTCCCCACCAAGGCGGCCCTCTTCGAGGCCATCGTCACCGAGTCCTGGCAGCGTGACGCGGGCGACGCTGCCGCGCGGCCACAGACCGGAGATCTGCGCTCCGGGCTGACAGCCATCGGCCACCGCTATGCCGACCTGGTCGGCCGGCCCGGCATGACAGCTCTGTTCCGGATCGTCATCGCCGAACTGCCTCGTTTCCCCGAACTGGGACGGATGCAGTTCCAGCTCGGCAAACTGCCCTACTTCACCTCCGTTCAGCACTACTTGGAATCCGAGCACGAGGCGGGCAACGCCGATGTCCCGGACGCGGTGAGCGCCGCGAACCAGTTCCTCGGCATGATCGCCAACTACGTCCTGTGGCCCCGCATGCTGCTGACCGACTGGAACCCCGCGGCCTCCGACATCCACGACGCCGTCGAACAGGCCGTCCAGACCATGCTCGCCAGATACACCCCGACCCGCCGGCCTGACCCGAAGCCGGAACGTTGACACTGGCGCGCCATGTTCCACGTCCGCGGCGCGATCCGGACGGCCGTCGCCGACCTTCTGCCCGGTCACACCGGCGTCGAGGAGGACATCCCCGCCCCGGAGTTTCCGGTCACCGGCGACATGCCGGGCAGGTCGCCGACTTCCTTCGCTCGGCGGACCTGGAGCCTGCCAATGCTCCCCGAGGCCGGGTGAGGACCGGCCGCACCTCAGGCTGTTATGCCGGCTGACTCTCCGTCCCCTGGCTCATACACGCAGCCGATGGAGACAGCACTGATACTCGGCGGCAGCGGGGTCGCGCTGCTTTTCTTGACCATCTTCACCGCGCTGCTGCTGTGCGGGCGCCGAGTGCGGCGCGGCCGGAAGTTCGGCCGCTACCCATACCGTGCCAAGCCCAACGGCACCTATGACTACTCGTCGATGGGCGGTCCCCACTGAGCTACCCGCAGGCTGGTTGAGTGGCTGTCAGCCCTTCTTGCAGCCGGTTCGAGCAGTTCGTTCACCCTCCGTGCCGGCCGGAGTTCGCGCCTGCCCGGCGCGTTGCACGACAGCGGTCAGCCTCTGATGAGGGATGCCCCGCGCTCGGCGATGGCGTAGACGGTCGCGTTGATGTTCGCGGAGACAATGGTGGGCATGACGGAGGCGTCGATCACCCGCAGTGCGCCGATTCCCCGCACGCTCAGGTCGGTGTCCACGACGGCCATGTCGTCCGTACCCATGCGACAGGTTCCCACTTGGTGGGAGTAGGTGCGCAGGCTCTTGCACAGGTAGTGGTGCACATCCTCCACGGTCTGTACGCCGGGGCCGGGCAGTACTTCCTCGCCGCGCCAGGGTTCCAGGGCCTGCCCCTGGCCGATGGCGCGCGCGATCCGGAGGCCGGCGGCCATCACGTCGAGGTCGCGGGGGTCGCCGTAGTAGTCGGGGTCCAGGAAGGGCGCAGTCGCGGGGCCGTTGGTGGCCAGACGGATCCTGCCCCTGCTCCGCGGGGTGACCCCGGAGAAGGCGAGGGAGTAGCCCTGGCCCGGCACCGGCAGCTCCGGAGGCAGCGTCGGCGCGTAGTAGGGAATCTCCACCAACTGGACCTGGAGATCAGGGTTCCGCACGGAGTCGTCGCTGCGGATCAGACCGATCACCTCGGCGTGATTGGCCTCCGTCTGCGGGATGGGCCGTACCGCGCTGTAGACGACGGTCGAGCGAGGGTGGTCCTGAAGGTTCTCCCCGACGCCGGGCAGGTCCAGCACGGGGGTGATCCCGACCTCGCGCAGATGGGACGCGGGCCCGATACCGGACAGCATGAGCAACTGGGCGGAGCCGACGGTGCCCGCGCTGAGCAGCACCTCGCCCTGGCAGCGCACCGTGAAGACCTCGGTACCCACGCCGTACTCGACGCCCGTGCAGCGCCCGCCCTCCACCAGCACGCGGCGGACCAGTGCATCCGTGACCACATCCAGGTTGGGCCTGTCGAGCGCCGGGGCGAGGTAGGCGTCCGCGGAAGACTGCCTGAGCCCCCGCACGATGTTCAGATCCGACCAGCCGAAACCAGTCTCCAGCCCGCTGTTGATGTCGGCCACCACCGGATAACCGGCCTCGGCCGCGGCTGCCAGCGTCGCCTCGGCCAACGCGAGGTGTGACGACGCCGGGGCCACCGTCAGAGGCCCCTCCGTGCCCCGCACGGCCGGATCCCGTCCCGGGGCTCTCTCGCTCCGTCGCATGAACGGCAGCAGGTCGTCGAAGCCCCAGCCTTCCGCGCCCGCGTCCGGCCAGGCGTCGTAACTGGACCGGTGGCCCCGGAGGAAACACATCCCGTTGATCGCGGAGGAACCTCCCAGCACGCGCCCGCGCGGCCATGGAATGCTCGCGCCCGTCGCGGCCTGCACCACGGTGGATCCCGCCCAGTCCACGCTGCTTCCCTGGAGACCGCGTGTCCACACCGAGGGCATCCGCACGGCGGCGGGGGGCTGCCCGCCCGCTTCCAGCAGCAGCACACGCGCCGCGCCGCCCTCCGACAACCGCGCGGCCAGCACACAACCCGCCGTTCCGGCGCCCACCACGATGAAGTCGTACTCCGCGACATCCGCCATGCCATATCCGCCCACTCGTGAGGAAACCGCACACAAGCCTCACAAATGATTCAACTACAACCTATGACATCGGGCAGTGTGCGGCCCACGCGCCTAAGCTCGAACACATCAGTGGAGGCTCTCCGAGAGGACGATCGTGATGAGCGGCGAGCGCATCCTCGTCGTAGGCGCCGGTGCCACCGGTGGGTACTTCGGCGCCCGCCTGGTCCAGGCGGGCCGTGACGTCACCTTCCTGCTCCGCCCCGCGCGCGCCGAACACCTGCGCACGCACGGCCTGCGGCTGGTCACGCCGGACGAGGACCTGACACTGTCCCCCACGGTGGTGACCGCGGACAGGCTCGACGGCCCGTTCGGCCTCATCCTGCTGACCACCCGCGCGGACGCCGTCGCCGAGGTGGCCGATCAACTCGCCGTCGCCGTCGGCCCCGGGACACGGATTCTGCCGTTGCTCAACGGTGTCGCTCACATCGATGTGCTGACCGGGCGGTTCGGAACGAGCGCGGTGCTCGGCGGTGTGGCCATGATCGCCGCCGCCCTCCGGTCCGACGGCGCCGTCGCGCAGCTGAACCCCACCGCGTCCCTCACGGTCGGCGGCCTCGACGGCACGCGGCCCACCACCGTCGCCGGCCTCCTCGACGTCGACGGCATCGCTGTCTCCCTGAGCACGGACATCCTCGGTGAGATGTGGCGCAAGTGGTTCTTCATCGTCTCCATCACCGCGCTCACCACACTGATGAACGCGCCTGTGGGCGAGATCGTCGCCGTGCCGGGAGGTGCCGGCATCGCCCGCGCCATCGTCGCGGAGGCCGCCGCCGTCAGCTCCGCGGCCGGGCATCCGCAGAGCGACGACGCGATCACCTCCGTGGAAGAGGCCGCCACCCAGCCCGGTTCCCCGCTCACGACCTCCGTCTACCGCGACCTGACCGCCGGGCGGCCGACCGAAGTCGAGCCGATGCTGGGCGCCTTCCTCGACCAGGCCCGTCGCTCCGGCACGCCCACGCCCTGCCTCGACGCCGCGACCACTCGCCTGCGCGTCTACGAACACCTGCGTACCGCCACGGCGTGACGCTGGTCCTGCCACAGGGACGGACCGGGTACGCCAAGGACAGGGCCGGGATGGCCGGCCACTTCGTCGGTGGACGGGGTGATCCGTGTCAGGACGATGCCGCCTCCGCGTCGCCGATGACATCGGACCGGGCATCGGGAACGGTCACGGCCCAGGCCGCCATGGCGTTCAGGACGTCGTGCAGCCCTTCGCCGAGGGGGGTGAGGCGGTATTCGACGCGTGGGGGGATCTGCGCGTAGGCGGTGCGCGTGACGATGCCGTGGGTCTCGAACTGGCGCAGTCGGCTGGTGAGGGTGTGCGGGCTGATGCCGGGCAGGGCGGCGCGCAGTTCGGTGAAACGGCGGGGACCGTGCAGGAGTTCACGCACGATGAGGGTGGCCCACGGCCCGTTGAGCAGGGTGAGAAACCGGGCGACACCGCACTCGGGCAGGCGGGAGTTGGTCATTTTCCGACGATAGCCCATTAGTGCAGTTGATGTAACTGGTGCACCCCATGCACTAATGGGGCCATGACTTATGTGATTCACGGCGCGACCGGCGCCCAGGGTGCCCCTGTTGCCGCGGCTCTGGCCGCTGCGGGCAAGAAGGTCATCGCTGTCACCCGCAGCGCTGACACTGTGGTGAGCGGCGCCCGGGTGGTTGTCGCGGACTATGCGTCCACAGCGGAACTGACACGGGCCTACCGTGACGCCGAGGCGGTGTTCGTACATCTGCCACTGGCCTCCGAGGACGACCGCCGGGCCTACGCGCGCCATATCGCCGACGCCGTCCGTGCCGCCGGGACGGCGCGCGTGGTGTTCTCGACCAGTGGTTCGCCGCTTGCCCCCGCTGACGGCGGCGATCCGGATGGTCGGGCCGGGAACGCGGTCGCGACGCTGGCGGGCGGCCTGGCGGACAGCGGAGTGTCCCACGCGGTGATCGCGCCCACGCTGTTCCTGGAGAACCTGCTCATGCCGCATATCGTGGAGGCGGTGCGCGAACGGGGCGTACTGCCCTACCCGATGCGGGCCGGCTTCCCCGTGTCGTGGGCGTCACACCTGGACGTCGCCGATGTCGCGGTCGCTCTGCTGGAGCGGCCGGAGGTCACCGGAGTGGTGTCCGTAGGGCAGTCCCCGGCGATCACGGCGCCGGATCTGGCCGAGGCGTTCGGTGCCCGGCTCGGGCGGCGCGTGCGCTTCGAGAAGGTCACCCCCGAGGACTTCCGCGCCTCCGTCGCGCCGCTCATCGGAGAAGGCGCCGCCGCCGATGTCGCTGACCTGTACAGGGCTCTCGACACGCTCCCGGAGTATGCGATCGCCCTCGAACACTCGGCCCAGAAGCTGCTGGGCATCACCCCCCGGACCGCGAGCCGGTGGCTGGAGGACATCGGTTTCTGACCGGCCGCGTTCCCGGTGCCCTGCGCCGCGGCCCCGATCGGCGCCCTCCTGGGTCCGGCCTCCCGGGTCCGGCCTCCCGGCGCGCTCCGCGTCACGCGGTGCACGCACTGTGCCGTACGACGGAGGCGGCGTTCACCCTGCGCGCGACGGACCAGCCGCCCGCCCGGCACGGAAACGTCCGCCTCCTGCCGGCCGGTGGTCAGCGGGGTGCGCCGGCGTCCGGGGCCGTGGTGTCGGCGCAGGTGTCGGCCGGGCTCTTGTCCTTGGCGAGAAAGATGGTCTGCGCCATCATCCGGTACCCGGACATTTCCTCGCGCAGGGTCTCGATGGACTCCTCCGGGTGCACCGAGTCGATCACCGCGTTCGGGCCCACCGCGTTGAACTGGTGCGACACCCCTCGCGGTATCTGCATGTCCACCCAGGAGTTCGGCGGCACGATCACGTTGTGCCGGTCCCGGTGCACCCCGGCGGGCGTACCGGGCAGCGCGTCGGTGAAGGTGGCCAGCGGCCCGGTCCAACTCGGCGGCGCGGGGCGCACGGTGAGGGGCGACAGGCTCGAGACCCGGATCGTGGTCTCCGGGCCGGTCATCATCCGTACGAACCGCAGCCCGGTGTGCAGATGCATGCGCGAGCAGAGGTCGCGTTCCGCGGTGTCGTAGAAGTCCATCAGATAGCGGTCGGCGAAGAAGCCCTCGAAGGGCGGTTCCAGCATGAACACATGGCCCTCTTCGAACTCCTGCGCCTGCTTGAGCGCGTCGGCCGGGGTGGGCTGCTCCCGCTCCCCGCGGTGTGCCTCCCGGACCAGACCGGCGAGGCCGTCGACCACGGCCAGCGCGACGTCCGGCGGCAGTCGCAGCACCGGGGTCAGCCGGTTGCGGCCGGGGTCCTGGTGCCGCCGGACGTCGAGGATCTCGTCCTCGTGGTCGGGCGACCGCTTCATGCGGCCGGTCGTCTCGGTGTCTCGGGTCATCCCGTCGCTCCAGTGAGTTCGTTCGATGCGGAATCCGGCTGCCCTGCCCACAGGACGCCACCCAGATCATGTCGCCCGGCGCGCAGCACCGAACAGCCGGTGGTCAGGAATCCGCCCCGGCGCAGCCGGGCCAGGCGCGTCCAGCGATCGGCGCTGCCGTCCTCGGCGGAACCGTCCAGGAAGGACATCAGGAGGCCCAGCGGCCAGGCGGGGTCGTCGGCCGCGGGACCGTGCGGGAGTACGAGCAGCGAGCCGTCTCCGAAACGGGCCTCGGTGCCCAGCGGAATGGGCGGCCCCTCGAACCCGTGGCGGGCGGCCACCTCCGCGGCGAGTTCGCCGTGCACCGCCAGGGGCCATTCGGTGAGCAGTGTCCGCCGCCACCGGGCCTTGGCCGGGGACAGCTCCGGGTCGTCCGCGCTCTGCCAGTGCTCCCGCAGGAAGTCGAAGGCGCCGAAGACGGCTTCGCCGCCCGCTCGTGGGCGTTCCCCGGCCCGAGCGGCCAGCGCGCGCAGGCCGGGATGCCCGGCCCCCGAGCGCAGCAGGGAGTGCGCGGTGGCCGCGGCGTAGTCCAGCAGCCGTTCGTACCGGGCGGGGGCCAGCCGGCGCGCGGTGAGGGCCCGGCTCATCGCCTTGCGCCGGGGTTTGCCGGTGGACGTCGCCAGGAATCCGCCGAACTGGATCGCGGCCGGCCGCAGCGGCGTCCGCTCGTACAGTGCGCGTACGGCGGAGACCGGCTGTTCCGTGGCGATCAGTCCGATGTCCTGGCCGAGCGTGGGTTCCCCCACCGCGACCGCCGCGAAGCGGCCGGACAGGCCGGCCCGGCGCCAGCCGTGTTCGAGGTCGAGCGGGTAGTGCTTCTCCCCGCCCCGGTTGATGCGCTCACCGGCGCGCCCGCGCAGCACCAGCAGGCCGTCGCGGAGTTCGCCGAGGTCGCCGGTGCGCAGCCAGCCGTCGTCGGTGACCGTGGCGGCGGTCGCGCGGCCGTCCTGCCAGTAACCGGTCATGAGATCCGGCGTTCTGATCCACACCTCGCCTGCTTCCAGGCGCAGTTCGGTGTCCGGCAGCGGCGCCCCGACCGGCGGCACATGGTCCAGGTACTGCTCGCGGAAGCCCGCGTCGTCGAGCCGGGGCATGGTGAAGCTGAAGTTGACCGCCTCGGTCAGGCCGTAGCCCTGCCGCAGGCGTGGGCCGTACATTCGGTGGAAGCGGCGGGCGAAATCGCTGTTCAGCGGGGCGGCCGCGGTGATCAGGTACTCCAGGCCGTCCGGCCAGTCGGGACCGGTCTCCAGCAGGTCCGCCAGCAGGGCGGGCACGATGGACGCGGTCCTGGCCCCCGTGGCGCTCAGCGCGGCGAAGTAGGCGGCCGGGTCGAAGCCGGCCTGAAGGGTCAGCGGCGCGCCGGTGAGATGGGTGCCGAGCAGGGACATGACCAGCGCGTTGCAGTGGTACAGCGGAAGGCAGGTCCCGTGCGGACGGTCCGGTGTCAGTCCGTGCAGTGCCGCGGTCTTGGCCGCGTTTCCCAGTACCGCCCGCCGGCTGAGCATGACTCCCTTCTGGGGGCCGGTGGAGCCCGAGGTGAACATGATGAACGCGAGGCCGTCCGGGGCCGCGTCGGCGTCGGTGTCGGGCAGGCTGGTGCGGTGCAGCCCGTGGACGTCCACCAGGGCCTTCGCGGACACGCGTTCCGCGATGGCCGCCACCGCCCGGTCGGTGGAACGCGGGTGCAGCGGGACCGCGACGAGTTCGAGGTCGAAGCAGGTGAGCAGCGTGTCGGCGAGTTCGCGTCCGTTGGGCAGCCGGATCACCACCCGTGCGCCCACGGGCAGTTCGGCGAGGGCACCGGGACCGGTACGGGTCAACGCAGCCTCCTCAGCAGGTCGCGGAGCGGGACTCCGACGTCGTCCACGTGCTGCGGCTGCATCACCCGGTGGTGGGCCGCGGAGGCGTGAGCGACGGTCAGGTCGCCCCCGGTGTGGGGCCGCCAGAGTTCGTGGTGGGGTACGCGGCGCGGCGCGCCCGCCGCCTCGATGTAGGTGGTGTCCCCCGGGTGGCGCGGTGGCCGGTAGGCCCGTGTGAGCCTGTCGTTGTGGCGCGACACCGTGATGAGACGCCTGATGTCGTCCTGGGTGAACCGGGCGAACAGGCTCCCCTCGCGGCGCAGCAGTGACGCGACGGTGCCGAAGTCGAGGTCCGTCGCCGCGAAGCGTTCGTCGTCGAGACCGGCGGCCGTCAGCAGCACCCGGAAGACGCGCTGGTCGTCGATGGGCTGTTCCGGTCCGGCGGCGTCGCCGGCGACGGTGTCCACCAGGAACAGCGCTCCGGCCGGTTCGCCCCGTTCGTGCAGTCGGACGGCCATCGCGTGCGCCACCAGTCCGCCGAACGACCAGCCGACCAGGTGGTACGGGCCGCTGGGGCGGACCGCGCGCAGCAGGCCCACGTACCGCTCGGCCATCTCTTCGATGGAATCGGGCAGATCGGCCACTCCCCCGGGGCCCTCGGCCTGGATGCCGTATACCGGGTGGTCCCGGTCGATGTGCCGCAGCAGCCCCGAGTACAGCCAGCTGATCCCGCTGAGCGGGTGCACGCAGAACACCGGCGCGGCCGTGCCGCCGGTGCGGAACGGCACCAGGTGCCCGGGGGCGCGGTCCGGCGACGCGCGGTCCAGGAGGCGGCTCAACGCGGCGGGGGTGGCCGCCTCGAAGACGTTCCGGATCGTCGGTTCCAGGCCGAGCACGGTCCGTACCCGGTCGGTCAGCCGCGCCGCCAGGAGCGAATGCCCGCCCAGTTCGAAGAAGTTGTCACCGGGGCCGACGCGGGGCAGGCCGAGCACCTCGGCGAAGAGTTCGCCCATCAGGTGCTCGCGCAGGTTCTCCGGCGGGGGCACGTCGTCCTCGCCCCCGGGCGCCCAGTCCGGTTCGGGCAGCCGGTCGCGCAGCAGTTTTCCGTTGGCGCTCAGCGGAAGCCGGTCCAGCGCCAGCAGGCGGGCGGGCACCATGTAGTCCGGCAGGTGCCGGGCCAGGTGCGCGCCCACCGAGGACAGGTCGGCGTCGGCGGGTACGACGTATCCGACCAGCCGGCGGTCGTCGGCGTTCCGGTCGTGCACGGCCACCGCGGCCGCGTCGACGTCCTCGTGGCGGGCCAGTACGGCCTCGATCTCACCGAGCTCGACGCGATGACCGCGGATCTTCACCTGGTCGTCGGTCCGGCCGTGGAAGAGCAGCACCTCGCCCGTGGTCCACGACGCGAGATCGCCGGTGCGGTACATCCGGTGCCCCGCGGGGCCGAAGGGGTCCGGGACGAATCGGGTCGCGGTCAGCGCCGGCCGGTGCAGGTAGCCCGTGGCCACGCCCGCGCCGGCCACGTACAGTTCGCCGGTCACGCCCGGAGGTACCGGCCGCAGTCTGGCGTCGAGCACGTAGCACCGGGTGTTCCACAGCGGACGTCCGAGGGGCACCGTGGCGGTCGTCACGCGGCCGACCGGGTGGGCGGTGGACCAGACCGTGGTCTCGGTCGGGCCGTAACAGGCCAGCAGTGATGCCGTGAGGCCGGTCAGTTCCGCGGCCAGCGGCGCGGGTACCGCTTCGCCGCCGATGACCGCGCGGATGTGGCGCAGCCGGTCAGGCCGCCGGGTCACCAGGGCCTGCCACAGCGACGGGGTCGCCTGCATCACGGTGACCCGGTGCCGGTCGAGCAGCGCGGACAGCTCGTCGGGTTCCCGCAGCGTGTCCTGGCCGGCGAGCACCATCGCCGCTCCGGTGACCAGCGGGAGGTACAGCTCGGGCTTGGACATGTCGAAGCCCGCGGGTGCGGCGGCCAGTACGCGGTCGGCCGCACCGACCGCCAGCCGCTCGCGCAGGGCGAGCACCAGGTTCACCAGCGCGCTGTGAGGCACGACGACGCCCTTCGGCCGCCCGGTCGAACCCGAGGTGTAGGTCACGTACGCCGTGCCCTCCGGCACGAGCGCCGGCTGCCCGGCGCCGGCGGTGACCGTGAGCCCGCCGTCATCGCGTACCACCAGCACGGGGCGGGCGTCCGCCAGGAGTGCCGCGATCCGCCGCGGTGGCAGTGCGGGGTCGAGGGGCATGGAGGCGGCGCCGGTCGACTGGACCGCGAGAAGGGCGGCGGGGAGGTCGGGGCCGCGCCGCAGCTCCAGTGCGACGAGGCTGCCGGGGCCGGCCCCGCGGGCGCTGAGCTCGGCCGCGAGGCGGTCCGCCCGCTCGGACAGCTCCCGGTAGGTGAGCACGGTCTCCCCGTGGTGGACGGCCGGTGCGTCGGGGGCGCGGAGCGCCTGTGCCGCGAACAGTTCGGCCACCGTGGCCCCGGGCACGTCGTGGTCGGTGGCGTTCCAGCGCCCGATCAGCTGCTCCCGCTCACCGGCGACGAGGAGCGGCAGGTCGGAGATCAGACGGTGCGGTTCCGCCGCGACCGCGCGCAGCAGCCGTTCCAGCCGGGCGAGCAGCAGACGGGCGGAGGCGGGGGCGAACAGTTCGGTGTCGTACTCCAGCAGGCATTCGACTCCGGCTTCCGCCCCGTTGTCCTCATGGCGCTGGCGCAGGCTCCACAGCAGGTCCATGCGTGAGGCGCCGCCGTGGACGGCCACCGGCTCGGCCCGCAGCCCCGGCAGGTCGAACTCCACGGGCGGCGTGTCCTGGAAGGCCAGCATCACCTGGAACACGGGGTGGCTGGAGAGCGAGCGCGGCGGATTGACCGCCTCGACCACCTGCTCGAACGGCAGTTCCTGGTGGGCGAAGGCGTCGAGATCGGTGGTGCGGACCCGCTCCAGCAGTTCGGTGAACGTCGGGCCGCCGCTGAGGTCGGTGCGCAGCACCACGGTGTTGACGAAGCAGCCGACGGTGTCGTGCAGCGACGCGTCGTGCCGTCCGGCCACCGGGGTGCCGAGGGGGATGTCCTCCCCGGCACCGAGCCGTGACAGCAGTACCGCGACCGCGGCGTGCACCACCATGAACAGGCTGGTCCCGGTGGACCGTGCGAGCCGGTTCAGCCGCGTGTGCAGTCCGGCGTCGAGGGTGAGGTCGACGGTCTCGCCGCGGTGGGCGGACACCGGCGGTCTCGCGTGATCGGTCGGCAGCGGCAGTACCTCGGGGGCACCGCGCAGCGTTTCCGTCCAGTACGCGATCTCGGCGCGGCGGTCGAGATCGCGCTGCCAGAGGGCGTAGTCCGCGTACTGCACGGGCCGGCTCGTCCACGACGGGGCCCGGTCCGTGAGGCGCGCGCGGTAGGCGGTGGACAGGTCGCGGGCCAGTGGGGCCAGTGACCAGCCGTCCGCGGCGATGTGGTGCAGCAGGATCAGCAGCACATGCCGCTCGGGGGCGGTCTCGCAGAGCAGGACCCGGACGGGGAGTTCGGTGCCGAGGCCGAAGACGTGGGCGGACGCGTCGGCGAGCAGGCCGGGCAGCTCGGCCTCCGAGGTGGCCACCGCCTCGAACGGCAGCTCCTCGGCGGTGCGGATGTGCTGGCAGGGCTCGCCGTCGAGTTCGGTGACGGTGGTGCGCAGGCTCTCGTGCCGGTCGAGTACGTCGACGAGGGCCGCGCGAAGGTGCCGCGCGGACAGCGGCCCGCTCAGCCGGACCGCGAAGGACATGTTGTAGACCGAGTTGGGGCCGGAGAGACGGCTGAAGAACCACAGTCGCCGCTGCGCGGCGGAGAGCGGGACGCGGTCCGGGCGGGCGGACGCGGCGATCCCGGCCCGCGGTGCGCCGGACCGCTCCGGCAGGCGCACCGCCAGGTCGGCGACGACCGGGGCGTCGAACAGGGTGCGGATGCTCAGCTCGCAGCCGAGTTCCGCACGCAGCCGGTTGATCAGCCGGGTGGCCAGCAGCGAATGCCCGCCCAGATCGAAGAAGCTGTCCTCCGCGCCGACCTCGGGGACCCCCAGGATCTCGGCGAACAGCGCGCACAGGAGCCGTTCCCTCTCGTTCTCCGGCGGGCGGCTCACCGGCAGTGTGGACTCCGGTCCCGGCAGGGCCCGTCGGTCCAGCTTGCCGTTGCCGGTGAGCGGTATCCCGTCGACCGGCAGGATGAAGGCGGGGACCATGTGCGCGGGCAGGACCGTCCGGGCGTACGCGCGCAGCTCGGCCGCCGAAGGATCCCCGCTCGTCACGACGTACGCCAGCAGCCGGCCGCCATCGGCGAGCACCGCGGCGCGGTCCACGGCGGGATGCCGTTCGAGGACCCGCTCGATCTCCCCGGGCTCGACCCGGTAGCCGCGGATCTTCACCTGCTGGTCCATCCGTCCCAGGTACTCCAGCGTGCCGTCGGGCCGGCGCCGCGCGAGGTCCCCGGAGCGGTACATCCGGTCGCCGGGCGCGCCGAAGGGATGGGCGACGAAACGACTCGCGGTGAGTCCGGGCCGTCCCAGGTACCCCCGCGTCACGCCGGGGCCGGACACGTGGATCTCACCGGGGCAGCCCGGTGGGACGGGCCGCAGGGCGTGGTCCAGCAGGTGCAGTCGCACATCGGGCAGCGCGGTGCCGACGGTCCCCGCGGTCTCGTCGGGGTCGGTCAGCTCGGCGTAGGTCGAGTGCACGGTGGTCTCGGTGATCCCGTACATGTTGACGAGCGTCGGCCGGCCGGGGCCGTGCCAGGAGCGGATGCGCGTCGGTTCCAGCTCCTCACCGGCGAACACGACGACGCGCAGCGCGGGCAGAGCCGGTGCCGTCTCCGCCTCGGCCCGCACGAGCTGGTAGAACGCCGACGGGGTCTGGCTCAGCGCGGTGACCCGCTCCCGGGCGAGCAGTTCCAGGAGTTCCCGCGGTGATCTGGCGATGTCGTCCGGCACCACCACCAGGCGCCCCCCGCGGCCCAGCGCCGTCCACAGTTCCCAGACCGACACGTCGAAGGCGTAGGAGTGGAACAGCGTGTGCACGTCGTCGTCACCGAAACCGAACCGGCTGTCGGTCACCGCGAGCAGCCGCCCGACGTTGTGGTGCGACACGACGACGCCCTTGGGGGCGCCGGTGGAGCCCGAGGTGTAGATCACGTAGGCGACGCCGCGGGGGTCCAGGGGCAGGCGGAGGTCGTCCGCCGGGTACGCGGCGGCCGGATCGGTGCCGTCGAGCACGATCTGCGGACGGGGCGACGCGATCCGCGCGCTCGTCACGACGAGCACGGGGTCGGCGTCCGTCAGCGTCTGCCGCACCCGTTCCTCGGGATGGGCAGGGTCCAGGGGCAGATAACCGGCCCCCGACTTCAGCACGGCCAGCACCGCGACCACGAGATCCGCGGACCGTCCCAGCACCAGGGCCACCAGGCGTTCCGGTCCGGCGCCGCGCGCGATCAGGAGCCGTGCGAGGCGGTTCGCCCGCGCGTTGAGTTCCCCGTAGGACAGGGTGGTGTCCCCGCAGGTGAGAGCCGGGGCCTCCGGCCGTCGGCGCACCTGTGCCTCGAACAGCGCGGGAAGCGCGACCGGGGCGGGGTCCGCTCCGGTGTCCGCCGGAGTCTCCCGCTCGTCGGGCAGCAGCAGGTCGAGCTGCCCCAGGAGCGCCTCCGGGTGCGCGGTGATCCGGCGCAGCAGTACGCCGAGGCGGTCGAGCAGCCGGCGGGCGCCCTCCTCGTCGAGCAGGTCGGCGCTGTGGTCGAGGCGGAACCGCAGGCGGTCGCCGGGCATGGCGATCAGGGTGAGCGGGTAGTGCGTGCCGTCCCGCCCCTGGACGTCCCGGAGGTCCAGGCCGGGTACGAGATCACGCAGTTCGTTCTCGTCGACCGGGTAGTTCTCGAACACCACGACGGTGTCGAACAGTTCGGCGTGCCCCGCGATCGACCGCAGCCGCGTCAGGTCGGCGTGCTGGTGGTCCAGCATGGACAGCTGCTGGGCCCGCAGGCCGGCGAGGGACTCGGTGACCGACCGGTGCGGGTCGAGGCGGACCCGTACGGGGATGGTGTTGATCAGCAGGCCGACGATGTGCTCGGAACCGGGCAGCTCCGCCGGTCTGCCGGAGACCGTCGCGCCGAACACCACGTCGTCCCGTCCGGTCAGGGCGCCGAGCAGCACCGCCCACGCCAGTTGTACGACGACGTTGGTGGTCAGCCCGTGCTGTCGTGCCACGGCGCCGACACGTGCGCTCGTGGCGTCGTCCAGCTCGGCGGTCAGCCGGTGGCGGGCCGCGGCCGAACCGCGCCGCCCGGCTCCACCGACCAGTGTCGGACCGTCCACGGAGGACAGCAGCGCGCGCCAGGCGGCCTCGTCCGCGCGGGAGTCCCGGGTGGACAGCCAGTCGAGGAAGTCGCGGTACGGCGTCGCGGGCGGGAGCGTGCGGCCGGCGTAGAGCGAGAACAGCTCCCTGATCAGGATCGGCATCGACCAGCCGTCCAGCAGGAGGTGGTGCGTGGTCAGTACGAAGGTGTGCCGCTCGTCGGCCCGGTGCTGCACGGCCCCGCGGACCAGTGGAGGGTCGGCGAGGTCGAACCGCCTTCTGCGGTCGGTGTCGAGGAAGCGTTCGAGGTCCTCGTGCGCGGGTATCTCCTGCCATTCCACGGTGGAGTCCGGGACGACCACCTGGACGGGACGTCCCGACGGGCTGTGCCGGACGCCGGCGGAGAGCTGGGGATGGCGCAGCAGCAGACGGTGGAGTGCGTCGCGCAGCAGCGCGCGGTCCAGCGCTCCGCCGAGTTCGAAGACGAACTGGACGAGGTAGGGGTCGGCGCCGTCGTGGTCGTAGAGCGAGTGGAACAGCAGTCCCTGCGCCAGCGGGGGCAGCGGCAGTTCGCCGGTCGTCCGGGCGCGGCCCCGGTGCGCCAGCGCCGCCAGCACGTCGGACCACTGCCGCGCGAGCGCGGCGACCCGGGCCTCGTCGAGCAGTCCGTCCGGCCAGGACCAGTTCGCGACCAGCCGGGGGCCGTCGGGGTGGTCGGCGATCACCACGTCCAGTTCCACGGGGTGGCTCATCGCCAACCCGCCGCCGGTGGGGGCACCGACGACCGTGGCGTCGGCGCCGGCCGTGGCGTCGGCTCTCACCGCCCAGTCGCCGCCACCGCCGACGTCGAAACGGCCGAGGTAGTTGAAGGCGAACTGCGGGGACGGCCGGGCGGCCAGCGCCGGTGCGCTCTGCGGGTTGAGGTGGCGCAGCAGACCGTAGGCCAGTCCGGCGCGCGGGGCGTCCCGTACACAGGCCCTGACCATGGCCACCGCACCGTCGAGTGCGGCCGGATGGGTCCGCGCGTCGGCCCAGGAGCAGCCCGGGTCGAGCACCACGGGGAACAGGGTGGTGAACCAGCCGACGGTACGGGACAGGTCCAGGCCGGCGGCGAACTCCTCGCGGCCGTGGCCCTCCAGGTCCACCAGCAGCGCGTCCGGTCCGTCCCGCCAGTCGGCGGCGGCCAGGGCGAACGCGGTCAGCAGCAGTTCGTGCACCGAGCAGTCGAAGGCCGCGGTGGTGTCGGTCACCAGGCGCGCGGTGAGCGTGCCGGGCAGGGTGACGGAGTGCCGGCGCCTGGTGTCCTCGGTGTCCACCGCGCCGTCCAGCGCGCGGTCGGCGACGGGGGGATCGTCGGGCGTCTCCCGCCACCGGGGGAACGCGTCGAGCACGGAGGTGTGGTGGGCGTACTGGGCCAGTGCCCGCGCCCACTGGGGGAAGGAGGTTCCCGTCGGTTGCAGCAGCGGTGTCCGCCCGTGCCGGACGGCTTCCCAAGCGGCCCGGAGGTCTTCCCGGATGATGCGCCAGGAGACGCCGTCGACACCGAGGTGGTGTGCGGTGAGGGTCAGCTCGCCCGGTTCCGCCGGTCCGGCGTCCCGCCAGCTCGCGTGCACCATCCGCCCGTCCTCCGGGGTGAGTGCCGTATCCGGCCGGTTCAGTTCGACCGCGACGTGGGGCAGCACCTCCAGGGCCCACAGTCCGCCCACCGTGGTGAGGGAGAGCCGCAGCATGCCGTGGTGGTCGACGAGGGCCTGCACCACCGCGCGCATCCGCGCCTCGGTCATACCCGCCGGGGTGCTCACGGTCAGGGACTGCACGAAGCCGTCGACCGGGCCGCCGCGTTCGCGCAGCCAGTGCATGATGGGCGTCAGCGGGACGGTGGGATCGTCCGTGTCGCCCGGTGTGACCCGGGGTACGGGTTCCGGCCCGGCCTGGATGCCACCCGCGAGGGCGGAGACGGTGGGCGTGCGGAACACGTCGGGAGTGCTGATGGCCAGACCGGCCCGCTGCGCCGCGCCGGCGAGCTGGATCGCCTTGATGCTGTCGCCGCCGAGCCGGAAGAAGTCCTGGTCGAGCGGGACGCTCTCCAGGCCGAGGATCTCGCCGAACAGCTCGGCCAGCCGGTGTTCCACAGGGGTGCGAGGAGCTTCGGCGGCCTCCGTGCTCCCGGTGTCCGGAGCGGGCAGCGCGGTACGGTCGAGCTTGCCGTTGCGGGTCAGCGGCAGCCGGTCCACCCGCACCACGGCCGAGGGGGCCATGTACGGGGGCAGCCGACCCGCCACGCCGCCGAGCAGTGCCGCCGTGTCGCCCGAGGCCGCCACGTAGGAGACCAGCCGCCGTACCCCCGGCCGGTCCTCGCGCAGGATGGTCGCGGCCTGCCGCACACCGGGCTCGGCCAGCAGCGCGGCGTCGATCTCGCCGAGTTCGATCCGGAAGCCGCGGAGTTTGATCTGTCCGTCGGCGCGTCCGGCGAACTCCAGCCGTCCGTCGCGGTTCCAGCGGGCCAGGTCGCCCGTGCGGTAGACGCGGGCGCCGGGCGGGCCGTACGGGTCGGCCACGAAACGCTCGGCGGTCGCCGCCGCGCGTCCGAGATAGCCGCGTGCGACCCCGGCGCCCCCGAGGTACAACTCGCCCACCACGCCGGGCGGTACGGGCCGCAGCGCGTCGTCGAGCAGCAGTACCCGCTTGCCGTCCAACGGTGCGCCGATGGGAACCGTACCGGTGTCCTCGGGCATGTCCTCGACGGTGAACCTGGTCGCGAAGACCGTGGTCTCGGTGGGTCCGTACCCGTTGACCACGGTCAGTTCCGGCAGCGCGGACCGCACGGCGCGCACCGCCGCGGGCGACACCACGTCGCCGCCGGTCCAGATCTGGCGCAGTCCGGCCAGGCAGGCGGGGTCCTCGGTGGCGATGGCGTTGAACAGCCCGGCGGTCAGCCACAGTCCGGTGATGCCGGCGGCGGCCGTGATCCGGGACAGTGCGGCGGGGTCCAGCCGGCCCGGCGGGGCCACGATCACCTCGCCACCGGTCAGCAGTGGCACCCACAGTTCCAGGTTGAACGCGTCGAAGGCGTGCGGGGAGTGCAGCAGCACCCGGTCCGCGCCGCCTTCGGACCACCACCGGTCGGCGGCGAGCCCGGCGAGATCGCCCTGGGTGATCGCGACGCCCTTGGGCCGTCCCGTGGAGCCGGACGTGAACATGACGGACGCCGTCGTGTCCGGCGTGACCCGTGGCCGCGCGTCCCCGGTACCTGACGCGCGTACGTCGAGCCGGCGCACACCGCGGTCGGCGGCCGACGCGACGATCCGGTCCTCCGCGGTCGTGTGGTCGGTGAGCAGCAGCCGGGCTCCGGCGTCGGACAGGACCGTCTCCTGCCGGGCGAGCGCGTCGTCGCGTTGCAGGGGCACGTAGGCCGCGCCGGCCTTCACCACGCCGAGCGCCGCGACGACCAGGTCCACCGATCGTTCCAGCAGCAGCGCGACGGTGTGCTCAGGGCCCACGCCGGCCTCGGCGATCGCGGCGGCCAGCGCCGAACCACGCAGGTCCAGTTCGCGGTAGGTCAGCCGCTCGCCGGTCTCGGCCGACCGCACCGCGAACGCGTCGGGCGAGCGGCGCACCTGTGCGGCGAACCGCCCGGCGGCCGTGCCGGTGGACACGGACGGCGTACGGTCGCCCGCGCCCAGGGCCGCGCTGTGCCGGCGTTCCCTCGCGGTGGTCGCGGCGATCCGGGCCACGGGTGTGTTCCTGTCCGCCCCGGCCACCTGCCACAGCACGTGCAGGAAGCGGTCGGCGACATCACGCAGCAACTCCTCGCCGTGATTGGCGGGATTGGCGTCGAAGTCCAGGCGCAGTCCTCCGTCGCCCCGGTCGTAGGCGACGATCGAGAGGTCCTCAGACGGCGGTGCCTGGAGGTTGTGGACGCTCGCCGTCGTCGGGCCGAACCGCAGCGGCCGGTCGAACCGCTGGATGTTGAGAACGGGCCCGAAGAACTTCCGGCCGTCCTCGGGACAGCCCAGCTCCCGGCGCAGATGCTCACCCCGGTAACGCTGGTGACGGAGTGTCAGCCGCAGTTCGCCGGCGACCTGGGCGATCAGTCCGCCGACGGTGTCCGCCGGATCGGTGTGCAATCGCAGCGGGAGGACGTTGGCGGACATCGCGGGCACGGTACGGGCGAGTTCGGCCGGGCGGCCGGCGACCGGGAGGCTCAGTACGACGTCTCGGCTCCCGGTCACCGCGTGCAGGTGGATCGCGGTCACGGCGGTGAGCAGCCGGGTCCAGCGGTGCCCGAGTCGTCGCGCGCCGGCGCGCAACCCGGTGAACTCCTCCGCCGACAACAGTCTGGTCAGCCGCAGTGAACGGTCCGCGGCCGGGGCCGGATGGGTACCGAGGCTCAGGAAGTCCGGCCGTCCGGCCAGCCGGTCCAGCCACCAGTCCCGGTCCGCGGTGTGTTCGGCGGCTTCCCGGTAGGCGGCCTCGGCGTGCACGAGGCGACCAAGGCCGCTCCAGCCGCTCCCGGGAACAGCGCGCCCCTCGTACAGACAGGTGTAGACGTCGGCGACGCGTTCGGCGAACAGCGCCATGCCCGCGCCGTCGAGAGCGATGTGGTGGACGCGGTGGAACACCAGCGTGCGGTCGTCGGTGACGCGCAGTACGGCCCCCTGGAACAACGGGCCGTCGTCGCTGCCCCCGGCCGCGTCCATGCTCGCCCGCATCCACTCCACGGCCGCGGTCTCCCGGTCGGACGCCGCCCGGAGGTCGATCACTTCGACGTGGTGCGTTGGGGCCGAGAGAAGCCGTTGCCGGGGCGAAGCGGCCGTTGATCCGCTGATGCGGACATTGATCGCCTCGCAGTCCGCCGCGGCTCTACCGACCGCGGCGGCCAGGAGGCCGGCGTCGGCGGTCCCGTCCAGGACGAGATACTCCGCCCACTGGTAGGCGCCTGGCCGGCCGAGTCCGGCGCGCTCTGCGAGCCAGACCCCCAGCTGGGCATCGGAAAGTTGCAGTTCAGGGCCGTTTTTGGGCATGAGACGAACATCCCCATCGGTCATGCTGGTTTGGGTGACGGCGACTGCCGTCGGACGCGGCCGGATTGATCTCGGGAGTCGACCACTCCATAGAAACAGCAGGCCATGAAACAGTAAAGTACGGGTAATATGATCCATCTCACGATTAGTTGAGGACGCGTCAGAAAACCTGGCGCGCAAAGCGCGGAGACGCGAAGAGCGTTTCCTGGACCCGGATTTCCCACAGGGGATCAGAGGTGTCCGGTCGGCCGAAACGGTCCGGCTGTCGAGATAAAGACCCCGCATGGCCTGATCGCCACCCCGGGCCTGGCGGGATCCGGCGTGCGGTGCGGCAGAACGCCGACAGGGCCACCGGCCGGCGTCCGGTCCGAATTGATCGCCCACTGTGCCGAAGCGCGCGGCTGTCTGCCGCCGACAGAATTCACAGAAGCGCTGTGCGGCCGATGCGATAGAATTTCTTTGGAACCCACAGAAGACTTCAGGCAGAAGACTTTGCGCAACCCAAGGGAACTTTATGCCGCTCTTCACCATCACGATGCGTTCCGGGAGAACGGTGGCGGAGAAGAACGCGATATCCGCCGCCATCCATGAAGCGAGTGTCAGCGCCGGTTACCCCGAGGACGATCACTTCCAGAGATTCGTCTCTCTGGAGGAAGCCGACCTTCGTATCAGCCCTCGCTACCCCGATCTGCCCGCGCCTCGCGGCGAGCACGTGCTGATGATCGAGGCCGTGCTCTCGTCAGGGACCGAGAAGGAGAGGAAGCGCTTGCTCCTCTCCGCGATCGTGACTCACCTTCAGGCGGCGGGAACCGACCCGAACGACGTCATGGTCTTCTTCGGCGAGTTCGACCGTGCCAACAGTTCCTTCGGCGGCGGCCGTTTCGCCCTGCCTGTCGGCGTGCGGCCGAAAAAGTAGGACCCACCGCCGGAAATGCGTGAGCGCTCAACCGACGCCGTGGAGGAATGAGGTCACCACGAGGTCCGCGGCCGGGCCCGGTTCGATGTCGACGAACACATGGGCCATGTTGTCGACCAGGGTGCCCAGCAGCGCCATCGCCCATCCGGGAGGCAGATCCTGCCGGATCAGCCCCTCGTCGGCCGCTCGCCGCAGGAACACCGCCAGCCGTTCGCGCTGTCCCTCGGCTCGCCGTTCGGCCTCGGGCTCCTCCTTCATCATCCGGCGAATGTCCAGCGGCCAGCGCCGGCTGACCGGGATGATCAACTCGACGTACCGGTGCAGCGCGACCGCCACCGGTGCTCCGGTCAGGCGTGCCGCGTCGAGGACCACCTCGGAGGCGTCGAGCTTGGCCGCGTAGACGGCGGACAGAAGCGCCTCCCTGTTCGCGAACCGGCGGTAGACCGTGCGCCGGTCGACGCCCGCCTCCGCGGCGATCGCGGCCATGGTCGTTGCCGGGTCCTGTGCGAGCAGCCGCGCCCCCGTGTGCAGGACCGCGTCCAGGTTGCGAGCCGCGTCGGCTCTCATGTCAGCGAGCACCTTCCGTCGTTCCAGGACGCCTCGGACGCGCCGTCTGGAAGCGCGTCTATGAGGACCAGTCCGTGGTCAACCAGCCTCCACCCCACTATAGGGCACACGAAAATCACGCCTCTTGCCTTAACTGTCACACCGACGTAGCGTTTAAAGCGAAAGGGGCACCTGGCCTCCCCCACCACAGAAGCGACGCGCACTCCGGACCAGAGAGAAGACAGCGGCATGATCGTGCACGACCAGCTCTACATCGGCGGTGTCTGGACCGACCCGAGTGACACCACCCGGCTCGATATCCGCTCCCCCCACGACCGGTCGCTCGTCGGCCGGTCCGTCCAGGCCCTCCCGGCCGACGTCGACCACGCGGTCGCGGCGGCGCGACGGGCGTTCGACGAGGGCCCCTGGGGACGGACGACCCCGCGGCGGCGTCAGGACCTGATCGTCCGCCTCAACCAGCTCCGCGAGGCGCGCGGTGATGAGATCGCCGCGCTGATCACCAGCGAGCGCGGCAATCCGCTGTGGTTCAACAAGGCGGGCCAGGGCGGACTGACACGGCAGGCCCTCGGCTACCTCAAAGGCGCCCGCGAGTTCGGCTGGGAGGAGGAGCTCGACTCCTCCGTTCCCGACGCCGCCTTCCGCAGCGTCGTACGACGCGAGGCCATCGGGGTCGTCGCCGCCGTCATTCCGTGGAACTCACCGTTCTCGGCGGCGCTGGCGAAGCTGATCCCCGCGCTGCTCGCCGGCAACACCGTGGTCCTGAAGGCCTCGCCCGAGAATTCCCTGAGCATGATGCTGCTGGCCGGCCTCTTCGACGAACTGGGGCTGCCCGAGGGCGTGGTGAGCATCCTGCCGGCCGACCGCGAGACCAGCGAGCACCTGGTGGCGCACCCCGGCGTCGACAAGGTGGCGTTCACCGGCTCCACCGGCGCCGGGCGCGCCATCGCCGCCGTCGCCGGCCGGCAGCTCAAGCGCGTCAGCCTGGAACTGGGCGGGAAGTCCGCGGCGATCATCCTGCCCGACGCGAACCTGGACGAGGCCGTGCCCGCGTTGCGGTTCTCCTCGCTCGGAAACAACGGCGAGGCGTGCATCGCACAGACCCGGGTGCTGGCGCCGCGCAGCCGCTACGAGGAGGTGGTGACCGCTCTCAAGGACCTGCTGGAGGGTCTGAAGGTCGGCGACCCGTCCGAGGAGGACACCTTCATCGGTCCGCTCGTCCGCGCCGAACAGCAGGAGCGTGTGCGCTCCTACATCCGGCTCGGCGTCGAGGAAGGCGCCCGCCTGGTCACCGGCGGACCCGAGTCCCCGGCCGGTCTGGAACGGGGCAACTACGTCAAGCCGACCCTGTTCGCCGACGTCGACAACGGTATGCGGATCGCGCGCGAGGAGATCTTCGGTCCCGTCCTGGTGGTGATCCCCTTCGAGGACGAGGACGACGCCGTCCGCATCGCGAACGACTCCGAGTACGGCCTCAGCGGCGGCGTGTGGACGGCCGACGTGGAGCGCGGCCTCGGGATCGCCCGCCGGATCCGCACCGGCACCTTCACGGTCAACGGCGCGCCCATCGGCTTCGACGGCCCGTTCGGCGGCTACAAGACCAGCGGCACCGGACGCGAGTACGGAGCGGTCGGCCTGGCCGAGTACGTCGAGCACAAGACGATCACGGTCCCGGCGAGCGGCACGATGAGAACCTCTTGACGCGACATGACGCGCAGCGCACCGTCCGCCGGGCCTATGCGCTGCGCATGGCCGCCGCCGTGCGCGACGCGTCGTAGTCCGCCGGCACGCCCTCCAGGAAGACCAGTTCGCCGGGGATGTGGTCGGCGCGCAGCGGCAGGATCTCCTGGTAGGCGGGGGACGCGTACCAGTCGTGGGCGTGCGCCATGTCGGGGAACCCGACCACGACCAGGTCGCCGAGCCGCTCCCCCTCCATCCACTCGCCGGGCTTGCCGTGCGAGAGGAAGCACCCGCCGTACGGCTCGAAGGTGCCCTGCACGCGCTCGATGTACTCCAGCACGTCGGGGTGCACCGGCGGCGTGGGACGCAGGACGGCTATGGCGTAGGCGGTCATGGACGAGCCCTCCTCGGGATCCGGTGGATACGGGGTGATCCTGCCGGAGCCCGGGGAGGGCGTCGATTACCTGTCCGGTAAAGCCGCGCGGCTCAGATCGTCGCCGTGTCGATCACGAAGCGGTAGCGCACGTCGGAGGCGAGCACCCGCTCGTACGCCTCGTTGATCTGGCTCGCCTCGATCAGCTCGATCTCGGCACCGAGGCCGTGCTCGGCACAGAAGTCGAGCATCTCCTGGGTCTCGGCGATCCCGCCGATCGCCGAACCGGCGAGGGTCTTGTTGCCGCCGATCAGGGAGAACAGGTTCAGGGCGACGGGCTCCTCGGGGGCGCCGACGTTCACCAGGGCGCCGCCCGTCTTCAGCAGGCTCAGGTACGCGCCGAAGTCCAGGGGCGCCGACACCGTGGAGAGGATGATGTCGAAGGCACCGGCCAGGTTCTCGAAGGTGGCCGGGTCGCTGGTGGCGTAGTAGTGGTCGGCGCCCAGCTTCAGGCCGTCGTCCTTCTTGCGCAGCGACTGGGAGAGGACCGTGACCTCGGCGCCGAGGGCGTGCGCGATCTTGACGCCCATGTGGCCGAGACCGCCCAGGCCGATCACGGCGACCTTCTTGCCGGGGGCGGCGCCCCAGTGCTTGAGCGGGGAGTACGTGGTGATGCCGGCGCAGAGCAGCGGCGCGGCCACGTCCAGGGACAGCCCGTCCGGAATGCGGACGGTGAAGTTCTCGTCGACGACGACCTTCTGTGAGTAGCCGCCGTAGGTGGGCTCGCCGTCGTGGCCGACGCCGTTGTACGTGGCGACGTTGCCGCGCAGGCAGTGCTGCTCCTGTCCGGCCTTGCAGTTCTCGCACTCGCGGCAGGAGTCGACCATGCAGCCGACGCCGACCCGGTCGCCGACCTTGAACTTCGTCACGCCGGAGCCGACCTCGGAGACGACGCCGGCGATCTCGTGACCGGGCACCATCGGGAAGATGGCCTCGCCCCAGCCCTCGCGGGCCTGGTGGATGTCGGAGTGGCAGATGCCGGCGTACTCGATGTCGATCAGAACGTCGGACTCGCCGACCGTACGGCGCTCGATGGTGGTGCGCTCCAGCGGCGCCTTGGCGCTGGGGGCGGCATATGCGGCAACAGTCGTGGTCATGTCCTCCAGGATGCCTCTCCGCGCCCTGTTCACCCAGGTCACCGCTTTGCGTACGTCCAGTGGTCCTACTACTGACGGGGTCAGGCTCCTGGTCGTACGACCGGGAATACTTGAGGGCATGGACGACACTCCCGCCACGGACGACGGACAGACAGCCCTCGCCGACGGTCTCGACCGCCGGGCCGAGCTCAGCGAATTCCTGCGCACCCGGCGGGCCCGGCTCAAGCCGGAAGACGTGGGAATCCCCGCGCACGGGCGGCACAGGCGTGTACCGGGACTGCGGCGCGAGGAGCTGGCACAGCTGGCCGGGGTCTCGGTGGCCTACTACACACGCCTGGAACAGGGCAATGGGCGCAATGTGTCGGCGGAGGTGCTCGACTCGATCGCGCGCGCCCTGCGCCTGACCGACACCGAGCACGCGCACCTCACCCACCTCGCCAAGCCGAAGCAGCAGCGCAGGAAGTACCGGACGCCCAAGCGGCAGCAGGTGCGGGTGGCCCTGCACCAGCTGCTGGAGTCGATGGAGGGCGTGCCCGCGTACATCGGCGGGGCGCGCTCGGAGATCCTCGCCTGGAACCGAATGGCGGCGGCGCTGTTCGGCGACTGGGGCAAGCTGCCGCCCGCGGAGCGCAACTGGGCGCGGCTGACCTTCCTCTCCCCCGACTACCGCGAACTGTTCCTGGACTGGGACTCCAAGGCGTCCGACATGGTCAGCTATCTGCGGCTGTACGCGGGCCAGCACCCCCAGGACCCGGACCTGTCGGCGCTCGTGGGTGAACTCTCCGTCAAGAGCGAGGAGTTCAGGCGGCTGTGGGCCACGCACGACGTGAAGGAGAAGGGCCACGGCACGAAGCGGATGCGGCATCCGCTGGTCGGCGACCTCACCCTCGCGTACGAGACGCTGCACCTCCCCGACGACGACGAACAGTTCCTGTGCGTGTACCACGCGGAGCCGGGTTCCCCTTCGGCGGAGGCCCTGCGCCTCCTCGCGAGCTGGGGTACGGACACGGTCCGGGCGGACAGCCGGACGCCGCACGCCTGAAACCCCGCGGTGCGGTCCCGTGGGAACAGCGGGCCCGGCGGAGTTGGAGCGCGGGTGCCGCTCCGTCGGCCGCTGTCCGGCGGATCTCAGCCGCCGTTCGTGTCCGGCGCGTCCAGGCCGATCTCCGCACCCGGGCCGAGCGGGAGCCCGGCCCCGTAGAAGATCCCCAGGATCGCCAGCCACACCGCCAGGAACGGTACGACGAAGACGGCGAGCCGCGAGATGAGCGTGCCGAGGCGGGCGTCGGGTTCGTAGCGGCGGAGCATGGTGAGCAGCAGGAAGAGGTAGGGGTTCATCGGTGTGATGATGCCGGTGGCCGAGTCGCCGATACGGAACGCGGCCTGGCTGAGCGCCGGACTCATCCCGAGGAGCATGAACGCGGGCACGAAGACCGGCCCGACGAGCGACCAGAGCGCCGATCCCGACACGATGAAGAGGTTGAGGGCGGCGACGAGCAGGACGAACGCGACGATGGCCCAGAACCCCGTCAGCCCCACGGAGTTGAGCAGGGCGGCGGCCTTCACGGCGAGCAGGACACCGACGTTGGACCAGTTGAAGACGGCGATGACCTGGGCAGCGACGAACATCAGGACGACATAGCCCGCCATGTTCCTGACGGAGTCGGACATGGCGGTGACCACGTCCTCCGTGCCGGTCAGCGTCTTGACCGTGACCCCGTAGGTGAGCCCGGCCAGCAGAAACGCGCCGAACAGGACCGGCACGATGCCACTCAGCACCGGCGACGGCACGAATGCCCCGCCCGCACCGCGCAGCGGGGCTCCGGCGGGCAGCCACAGGACGAGGACCACCGCCGCGTAGCCGGCGAGGACGAGCCCGGTCCACAGCAGACCGCGGCGCTGCGCACGGGTGAGGGTCAGGTCCTCCTGCGGGGGTTCGTCACCGGCCGCGGTGTACGGACCGAGGCGCGGCTCCAGCACACGGCTGATGAGGAAGCCGCCGAGCGCGCCGAGCACCAGACTGCTGGAGGCGGTGAAGAAGTAGTTGATGAGCAGGTGGATGTGGAGCGACGCGGCGCCGGGGAGCACCGCCGCCGCCTGCTGGGTGATGCCGACGTACAGGGCATCGAGTGAGCCGATGGTGAATCCGGCGGCGTACCCGGCGCCCACACAGGCGAAACCGCCTATCAGACCGGCGACGGGGTGGCGTCCCGCGCTCTTGAAGACCATGGCCGCGAGCGGCGGTATGACGATATTGGCGACGTCGCTCATGAGATGCGCCTGGCAGGCGATCAGGGCCACGGCGTACGGCAGTACGGAGCGGGGCGCGCGGGCCAGGGTGGCCCGCATCACCGTCTCCAGGAGTCCGGTCTTCTCCGCCAGGCCGACCGCCATGATCATGACCAGTACGGCCGCGATGGGCGGGAAGGTCGCGAAGTTGGGGATCAGGTTCTCCAGCAGCCACGCCACGCCCGCGCCGCTGAGCAGCCCGTTGACGTTCTTGGTCTCGTCCGTGCCGGGCACCGTGACACCCACGTCCGCGAGGGAGAGCACGGTGGAGACGGCCGCCAGGAGCACGAAGAGCGACGCGAAGAGGGCGATGGGGTTGGGGAGAGCGTTGCCCGCGCGTTCGATGGCCGCGAGCACGCGGTCGAGACCGGTGGGGGACTCGGCACGTGACCCGGTACGGGACTCCCGCTCCGGGGCGGGGGTCCCGGTCGTCCCTGTCTTCGTCATCGCTCCCTCCGGTCCGGAGAGGCCGCAGAAGCCGCAGAGGCCGCAGAGGCCGCAGAGGCCGCAGTGGCCGCAGTGGCCCCGGCGACGATGCCCGCGGTGTCCTTGCGCACCCGCCCGTCCTGGACGACGCAGACGATATGCGCGGGGTCGCCCAGCACCCCGATGTCCGCGAGCGGATCGCCGTCGGCGATGACGAGATCGGCGGCGCGCCCGGCGGTCAGCGTGCCCAGCCGGTCGGCCAGGCCGAGGAGTTCGGCGGAGGTGCGGGTGCCGGCGACGATGGCGTCCATGGGGCTCATCCCCAGATCCACCAGATAGCTCAGCTCCATCAGGTTCTGGCCGTGCGGGCCGACGGCGGCGTCGGTGCCCAGCGCGATCCGGGAGCCGCCCGCGATGGCGCGGGAGATGTTCTCCTTGGTCAGGCCCGACCAGCGGACCTTCTTCTCGTAGTGGTACGGCGCCATCGTGTCCTTGTTGATGCCCGCGTACACCGTGGAGAGGGTCGGGACGACGAAGATGTCCCGCTCCCCCGCCATCTCGATGGCCCGGTCGTCCATGTCGTATCCGTGCTCGATGCTGGTGACACCGCCCCGGATCGCGTTGAGGATCCCCGCGTTGCCCTGGGCGTGCGCGGCGACGGGCTTGTTCCCGTGTCGCCGGGCCTCGTCGACGACCGCCCGGATCTCCTCCTCCAGCAGCCCTTCGTCATCGGGCTGGTCATACGGGCTGCCCATACCGCCGGTGGCACAGATCTTCACGAGATCGGCGCCCTCGCGCAGCACACGCCGTACCGCAAGGCGCGACTCGTCCACGGAGTCGGCGAGTTCGGACATCCCGGCGCTGAGGTCGGTCCCGTCCGGCAGACGTACATCGGCGTGTCCTCCCGTATGACTGATGACCCGGACCGCGGTATGCAGCCGCGGGCCGACGACCCGGCCGGTCTCGACAGCGATACGGAAGCCCGCGGAGAGACCCGCCAGATCTCGGGCCGTGGTGATACCCGCGTCGAGGGTCTGACGCAGCCGGGCCGCGGTGTCGAGGGTGACGAGGACCGGGTCGAGTTCACCGCGCCGGCCGGGGTGGGCGCCGTGCGCGTACGCGAGGTGGACATGGCAGTCGAAGAAGCCGGGCAGTACGGTGCGGCCGGCCGCGTCGATGACGGTCGTCCCACCCGCCGCTCCGGGCCCGGATGCTCCGGGGGGCGTGGGAGGCGCCGTCGCGGCGGGGCCCGCGTACGTGAGGGTTCCTCCGGCGTCCGCGATCACGACGGCGTCGGTGACGGGGGCCGCTCCCGTGCCGTCGATGAGGGTGGCGTTCTCGACGCGCAGCGCGGTCCTGGGGGCATCGGGGTTCAGGGGATGCTTCATGAGGAAGAGTGTCGGAAGATCACGTGAATCCCGTGTTACCTTGCAGGCTTCCTCCGTGCCGGACCCTCTGATCGCAGGAAAAGGCCCCCATGGGAATGCAGGTTTCTGCCGCGCGAGAGCCGGAACCCACCGGGCTCCGGCCGCTGGACGAGCTGGACCGGTCCATCGTGCAGGCGCTCCAGATCCATCCGCGGGCGCCCTGGACGCTGGTGGGCGAGGTGCTCGGGGTGAACCCGGTGACGGCCGCCCGGCGGTGGCAGCGGCTGGAGCGGGCCGGGCTGGCGTGGGTGACCGCCTACGGCCGGCTCTCCGATCCGCGGATCGTGGTGACGGGGGTCATCGAGATCGACACCGAGCCCGGCCACGGCGAGGAGGTCGCCGACGCGCTGGGCACCCACCCCGAAGTGGTGAACGTCAAGCTCACGGCGGGCGGCCGGGATCTGGTGGCCACCGTCCAGGCCGGTGGTCTGGAGGAGCTGGCCCGCTTCACCAACGACCTCTTCCGCGCGACGCCGGGCGTGCGGGCGACCCGTACGCACGTGGCCACGGCCGTCCCCACCGAAGGCAGCCGGTGGCGGCTGCGCAGCCTGGACGCGACGCAGCGGTCACGGCTGGAACGGGAGCTGCCGCGCCCCGTCCCCGCAGACAACGCGCGGCACGGCGGGAGCCCACACGGCCGGGGCGCTCACAGCGGTGGCGCTCACGGACTGGACGAGCTGGACACGCGGCTCGCCGAACTCCTCGGCACCGACGGACGGATGTCCGTCCCGGATCTGGCGAAGGCCACCGGTGCCGGGTTCACCACCGTCCGCCGCAGGCTCCAGACCCTGCTCGCCTCCTGGCTGTGGCTCCGCTGCGACCTGGCCAGACCGCTGTCCGGCTGGCCGCTCTCCGCCGTGTACTTCGCGTCCGTACCCGCGCCGCATCTCGACGAGACCGTCCACCTGCTCTCCACGGTCCCGGAGGTACGGTCGTGCTCGATCACCGCGGGCCCGCACAACGTGGTGCTCGACGTCTGGCTGCGCACCCTGGCCGATGTGCACACCTTCGAGGCCCATCTCGCCCAGCGGCTCCCGCGCCTGACCGTCAACGACCGCTCGGTGGTCCTGCGCACCACGAAACACATGGGCCGGCTGCTCGACCGGGACGGGGCGTGCGTGGGCGTCGTCCCCCTGCCCCACTACACGGACGGGGCGCCCCGTACCGCGTGACCGGTTCGCGGGTCGGGGTGCTCAGCCTTCGGCTTCGGCGGTCCGGCTTTCGCCGGTGACGAGACCTTCGGGCAGTTGCTCGTACACCCCCTCGTCGCGCTGCGGCGGAGGCGGAGGAAGGGGGCTGGCTCCGGCAGGGCGCAGGGAGTCCAGGACGAGCACGATGTAGCGGCGCCAGCCCTCGGTCTCGGGGTCCATGTTCCACAGGACGCTGATGAGCATCCCCATGATTCGTTCCATGTCGCCGGGGACGAGATCAGCGCGGATGACGCCGGCCTTCTGCCCGCGCTGGACGAGCAGCGTCTGCGCGTCGGTGAAGGGGGCGGTGACTTCCTTGGTGAAAGCACCGGAGTTGTGGACCGCGGCGACGGTGTTGCGTTCGCGGGCCACCAGTGACAGGGCCGCTTCGAGCAGGGTGACCAGGCCCTGCCGTGGGTCCTCGTCGCTCAGGGCCCGCTCGATGGCGGGGGAGAACTGCTCGGTCATGCTCTGCTTGAGCGCGGCATTGACCAGGGCTTCCTTGTTCGGGAAGCGGCGGTACAACGTGGCGATGCCCACGCCGGCGCGGCGGGCGATGTCTTCGAGCATCGCGTCGGGGCCGGTCTCCGCGTACACCTCCCGCGCGGCTCTCAGGATCTTCTCGGAATTGCGCGCGGCGTCGGCGCGCAGGTGCCGTGTGGCATCAGTCGCCATGGCGTGAACGATAGCAGCCGATAGTTGGCTATCACTAGCCGTCGGCGGGTGGCTCCGGAGAAAGAGGAGCCGCACGACACCTGCGCGACCCCCATCACACATTGACCCGCATTGCCCCCATTTGTTTGATTTCGGCATCCGATAGTTGACTATCAGTACGCCGTGGGGTTGACTGCCCATCAAGCGATAGCTGGCTATCGCTTAGCGTTTCCATGGTGCGGCCGCTCCCGGCGGGCGCATTGTCGGCAGGTTTGGAGGAGGTTCCGAATGAAGGTAGAAGTCGACGCTCCCAAGTGCGTTGCTTCCGGGCAGTGTGTGCTGCTCGCGCCCGAGGTCTTCGATCAGCGCGACGAGGACGGCGTGGTCGTACTGCTGGACGAGACGCCCGGGGAGGCGTTGCACGACATGGTCCGCGAGTCGGCGATGGTCTGTCCGGCCGCGGCCATCTACGTGGCGGAGTCGTGAACCGGATCGCGATCGTCGGAGCCTCGGCGGGCGGACTGGCGACCGCGGAGGCGCTGCGCAGATCCGGGTACGAGGGCACGATCACGCTCGTCGGCGACGAGCCGCATCTGCCCTACGACCGTCCCCCGCTGTCGAAGCGGATCCTGGCCGGTACGGATGAACCGAGCGGGCTTGCCCTGCGCCGGACCGAGGACATCCACGCCCTGGGACTGGACCTGCGCCTCGGGGTGAGGGCGACCGGACTGGATCTGGCCGCCCGGACGGTGGCACTGGCCGACGGAGCCCACGTTCCGTACGACGGACTCGTCGTGGCGACGGGCGCGCGCCCCCGCCGGCTGCCGGGGTGCGACAACGTGACCGGATCGCACACGCTGCGCACTCTGGAAGACGCTGTGGCGCTCAAGGCACGTCTCCTTCCGGGGCGGCGGCTGGTGATCGTCGGAGCCGGTTTCGTCGGAGCCGAGGTGGCGGCCGTGGCCCGGGGGCTCGGGGTGGAGGTGACGGTGCTGGAATCGGCTCCTGTCCCCATGGCTCGGGCCATCGGCGATCATGCCGGACGGCTGCTGGCCCGAGTACACCTCGGCCACGGTGTCCGCCTGCGCACAGCGGTCACGGTCGACGGGATCCTGAGCACCGACGGCCACGTCACGGGGGTCGCCCTGACCGACGGAGATGTGATCCCGGCCGACGACGTGCTGGTCGCCGTCGGCTCGCTCCCCAACACCGAATGGCTCCAGGGCAGCGGACTCACCCTCGACGACGGGCTGGTGTGTGACGAGTTCAGCGCCGCCGCTCCCGGCGTGTACGGGGTCGGGGACGTGGCGAGCTGGCACAACCCGTTGTTCGATACGGCGATGCGAATCGAGCACCGCACCAACGCCGCCGAGCAGGCCATGGCCGTCGTCCGCAATCTCCTTGCCCCGGAACGGAATGCGCGCCGGCCGTTCGCCCCGGTGCCGTACTTCTGGTCCGACCAGTACGACATGAAGGTCCAGGCGTACGGATTCCTGCGCGGTCACGACGAAGCGGTCGTCATGGAGGAGGACGCCTCACGGCAGCGCTTTCTCCTCGCCTACCGCCGAGGGGACCGTCTGGTCGGTGTACTGGCGGCCGGTGTGCCGCCGAGGACCTTGCATGCCTGGCGGGCGCTGATCGCGTCCGGCAGCCCTTGGACGGAAGCCACCAACGGCGCGATCGCCGCCTAGCTTTCGCCTTTCCACCCCCCATCACCACTGGAGAGATCAGTGAGTTCGACCCATACGACGCTCCACACCCCCGACGAGGCGATATCCGACTTCCCCGGTGTGCGTTCCGCGCGCTGCCCGTTCGACCCGCCCGCCGAGCAGGCCGGCTGGCTCGAAAGCCCCGGGCTGCAGCGAGCGAGGCTGCGCGGTGAACCGGTGTGGGTGGTGAGCCGGTTCGCCGACATCCGGCAGGCCCTGACCGATCCCCGGATCAGCGCGGACAGCACTCGCCCCGGCTTCCCTCGGGCCCAGGCGTTGTCGAGCTTCGAGGGAGCCCCGCAGTCCTTCCCACGGATGGACGACCCGGAGCATGCCCGGCTGCGCCGCATGCTCAGTGGCGACTTCACCGTCAAGAAGGTGGACCAGCTGCGCCCCAGGATCCAGGAAATGATCGACGGCATCCTCGAAGAGATGATCGGTCGGGGACAGCCGGCCGACCTGATCCAGGGGTACGCGTACCCCGTGCCCTCGATGATGATCTCCATGCTGCTCGGCGTGCCCTATGCCGATCACGAGTTCTTCCAGCATCACAGCAGCACCCTCATCTCCCACCGCCCCACGAACGAGGAGAGGGGGGTGGCCAGCAGGGCGCTCTTCGGCTATCTGCTCGACCTGGTGGCGAGCAAGGAGCAGGAGCCGACGGACGACATCATCAGCCGACTGGTCCACGAACGCGTCGCCACCGGCGAGATCAGCCGGGAGACCGTGGCGACGACCGCGCTGACGCTCCTGTTCGCCGGGCACGAGACCACGGCCAACATGATCGGCCTCAGTACCCTGGCCCTCCTGCGGAACCCCGATCAGCTCGCCCGGATCCGTGACACCGACGACCCGGCACTGATCGCGAACGCGGTCGAGGAACTGCTGCGCTATCTGACCATCGTCCAGGACCTCGTCCTGCGGGTGGCGACCGAGGACGTCACCATTGGCGGGCAGCTCGTCCGGGCCGGTGAAGGCATGCTGATGAACGTACCCGCCGGCAACCGTGACGGGGCCTTCTTCGAGCAGCCCGACACCTTCGACATCGACCGCAACACCCGCGGTCACCTGGCCTTCGGCTACGGCATCCACCAGTGCATAGGTCAGTCGCTGGCACGCGCCGAGCTCCAGATCGCGCTGTCCGCGCTGCTGCGCAGGCTCCCGGGGCTACGGCTGGCGGTGCCCATGGAGAAGGTGGAATTCCGGACCGATGGCAGCACCTACGGCCTGAGTGAACTACCCGTCGCCTGGTAGCCGTTCCGGCCGCTGCCCACGCGCGGCGGCCGCCGGCCAAGCGTGACGAGGGAACACGAAGACCTCCTGTGCGGTGTGGTCCTGGACAGCTCCCACCGCACCGGAGGCCTTCACCGTCATCAAGGCTCGCGAGTGTCGACGACGCTTGTGATCAGTACGCCTGGGGCTTGCCCAGAGACCAGCCCGATACGTCCGCGAGCCGCCCGCGCCAGAGAGGCGATATCACCGGGGCGCCCGAGGTGAGGTACGTCACGTCCCGGAGGTGGATCCACTGGGGCAGGCCGTGGGGCCCGTCCTCGCCCTGCAGTTCGCCCATGACCTGGTCCACCGCCTCGGGAAGCCTCGCGAGCAATCCCGCCGCCTCACCCTCCACCTGCCGCAGGTCTCGTGCCCACTCCGTCTTCCACGCCTCGTGCGCGATCAGATCCCCGTACAGAACCCCGCCGGGGGTGTGCAAGGTGACCGGCAGCTTCGCCTTGGGGTCCTCCCCCACCAGACGGATCAGCAGCTGTAGTTGGAGATCGGGAACGGGTGCCGTCACCATCGGTGTGGCGCCCTGGCGGGCCTGCTCCGCGGCGTCCGTCATGATCTTCCCTTCGCCGAACGGCGGTCCTGGGCTGCGTGTGTGCCGAGCCGATACCGGGCCGGACGGGCCCAGCCTAACCGTGCGCGCCGAGCGCTTCGCCGGAGGCGGGTGACAAGGGGCACTGTCCGGCTCCCGCACACGTCGACACCACATGAAATAAACGGAATTGTCCACCTCGGGGCCGGATCGTGGCCGAGTAATGTCGGCCTGTCCGGCGGGCGGCTCCCGTCACAGCAAGTCCTTCACTCCGTATCCGGGACGGTTCAGCATGACCAGCACACACGCTCAGCGGCAGCCGACGCCCCCGGCCGCCGAAGAGGCGCGAGGGGAACGCGTCCAGCGGATCCGGCGCCGTCTGGAGCGGCTGATAGGGGTGGCCGCGACCGAGGGAAACGCCGTGGTGGTGCTCCGCAATGGCGATGAGATCTTCGCCTCGATGCTGGAGGCGATACGTAACGCGGCACATACCGTGGACATGATGACCTTTGTCTACTGGCGAGGTGACATAGCAGGGCAGTTCGCTCAGGCGCTGGCCGAGCGGGCGCGCTCGGGAGTACGGGTGCGGCTGCTGCTGGACGGCTTCGGCAGCAGGCTGATCGAGAAGGACCAGCTCGCCGATATGGAACGGGCCGGGGTGCGGATCGCCTGGTTCCGAAGACCCGTCACCCTCTCGCTGTTCAAGCAGAATCACCGCTGTCACCGCAAGGTCCTGGTGGTCGACGAGGAGACCGGGTTCACGGGTGGAGTGGGCATCGCCGAGGAGTGGTGCGGCGACGCCCGCGACGAGAACGAGTGGCGCGACTCGCACGTCCGGGTACGTGGCCCCGCCGTGGACGGGCTCGCTGCGGCGTTCGTCCAGAACTGGGCCGAGTGTCATACGGAGTTGTTCGACGACCGAGACCGTTTCATCACGCACCGCCCGCACGGCGACGCGGTGGTGCAGGTGGTACGCGGATCGGCGAGCTTCGGCTGGCAGGACATGCAGACGCTGATACGCGTGATGCTGGAGTCCGCCGAGGAACGCGTGCGGGTCGCCACCGCGTACTTCTCCCCCGACGCCTACTTCATCGAGCTGCTGTGCGCGACGGCGCGCCGCGGGGTGGAGGTGGAGATCCTCCTCCCGGGACCGCACACCGACAAGCGCGTCTCCCAGCTCGCCGGACAGCATCACTACGAGGATCTGACCGCCTGCGGCGTCCGGATCCACCAGTACCAGCCGACCATGATGCACGCCAAGGTCATCACGGTCGACCACGTCGCCTCGCTGATCGGTTCGACCAACTTCAACCGCCGTTCGCTCGACCACGACGAAGAGGTCATGCTCGCCGTCCTGGACGAGACGTTCACGGCGACCCTCGACGGGCATTTCGAGGAAGATCTCGCGGTGAGCGAACTGATCGACGCGGGCCGCTGGAAGAGGCGTTCCGTGGCGCAACGCGCCCGGGAGGCGTCCGTGCAGCTCATCCGCCGCTACCTGTGAGCGAGTTCTTCCGTCACGGGTGCGCGGAGCCCGCCGGGCCGGGTCATTCCTGCGTGAGCAGTCCGCTCCGGAGTTTGCCGAGGATTCGGTTCAGCAGGCGGGAGACATGCATCTGCGAATAGCCGAGCCGCTCACCGATCTGGGACTGGGTCAGTTCCTGGCCGAAGCGCAATTCAAGGAGGAGGCGATCGCGGTCGTCCAGCTGATCCAGCAGCGGGGCCAGGCTCTGGAAGTCCTCGACCAGTTCCATCGCGGGATCACAGGCGCCGAGGATGTCGGCGTAGGTACGAACCGACTGGTTGCTCGTGCCGTCGTCACCGCCCTCGACCGGCATGTCGAGAGAGCCGGCGTTGTAGCCATTGGCGGCGACCAGCCCCTCGATGATCTCCTCCTCGTCACGCCCGAGGAGTTCGGCGAGTTCCGCGACGGTGGGCTCACGATCCAGCAGGAGAGCCAACTGCTCCTTCGCCTTCGCCAGTTCGACACGGAGTTCCTGGAGGCGCCTCGGCACGTGAACGGCCCAGGTGGTGTCCCGGAAGAAGCGCTTGATCTCACCGACGATGTAGGGGACCGCGAAAGAGGTGAATTCGACCTCGCGCGACAGATCGAACCGGTCGATCGCCTTGATCAGCCCAATCGTACCGACCTGGAGGATGTCCTCCATCTCGTCGGCGCCCCGGCCACGGAACCGGCCCGCCGCGAACCGGACCAGCGACTGGTTCATCTCGATCAGCGTGTTACGCGCGTACTGATACTCCCGCGTCCCCTCCTCCAGCACCTGGAGCCTGTCGAAGAACACCTTCGACAGCTCCCGCGCGTCGCGCGGAGCGACCTTCCCCGCGTCCTCGATCCACGGCAGCTCACCCACCCGATCCGGAATCGTCGGCACCTGGTCCGTGACCCGCGGGGGGTTGGTGAACGATACGACTCTCGACATGACGTGGTCCCTCCCAGTTGCTGTGGCTCCGCGCGGTGGCGTCTTCCCCGGTCTGCGCCGGTCACGCCTTGCGGACCGTCGCGATTTATTTCGCCTCGGTCCCAGCCCACCGCACGGCCCGGACCGGGTCCGGGCCGTGCGGTGGGCTGGGACCGAGGGAGCTAAAGTTGTGGATGGGAGAGAGATGTCGTCGGTTCCGCTCCACGACGCCGGGCTCGGGCTCGTCAGGTGGAGGTCCGGGATGAAGCAGCAGGTCACGGCCCCATGTGTGGCTCGTTCCGGCAACGAAGGATGGGTGCGGTGATGGCTGCCGCCGACGACACCGCGTTCGTGGGACGCACCGCTGAGCTGGAGCGCATGCATCAGTGTCTGCGAACGGCACGGTCCGGCAAGGCGTCGAGCGTGCTGATCCAGGGGGCGGCGGGCATCGGGAAGAGCGCGCTGGTCCGCCGCTGGCTGGCAGGGCTCGCGCCCGAGGACCTCCCCGTGCTCCGAGCCGCGTGCGACACCTCCGAGGAGGACCTGGCGTTCGGCGTGATCGGGCAGCTGACTTCCCGCGTACCGGCGGCCCTCCTCGACCGGTTTCCCCTGCTCACGGGGACGGTCCCGGCGGCGGAACCCTTCCAGGTGGGTGCCGAGCTGCTGGGACTGCTGGGCGAGCTGCAGAGCGGCGGTCCGGTGCTGATCGTCGTCGACGACGTCCAGTGGGCCGACCGGCCCTCGGCGCAGGTTCTGGGCTTCGTGCTGCGCCGTCTGGAGGCCGACGCGGTCCTCAGCGTGCTGCTCGCCCGGAGCGGCCCGGAGCCCGGCGAGGCCGGAGGCCTGGACGTGCATCGTCTGATCGCCGGAATGCCGCACAGCTGCGAGCTGACGCTGACCGGGCTGGAGATCAACGAGGTGGCCGAGCTGGCCGAGCTGGCGTACGGCCATCCCGTCGGCCGTGGCACGGCCGAGCGCCTCCGGAGCCACACCGACGGCCACGCCCTGTACCTCCGGACCCTGCTCGCGGAGGTTCCGTGGGACTCGCTGGCTCGCGGGCGGGACGCCCTGCCCGTGCCGACGTCCCTGGTGCAGGCGCTACGACGCCAGCTGGACGGCCTGCCCGCTCCGGCGCGGAGCCTGGTCGAGGGCATCGCCGTACTGGGCGGCCCCGCGCCTCTTGCCACGGCTGCCCGCGTCGCCTCCGTCACAGAACCCGACGTGGCGCTCGAACCCCTGCTGGCGCAAGGAATCGTGCGCTGGTGGCCCAACCAGCCGTCCACCCCGGTGTCGATCGCCCACGCGCTGCAACGTGAGGCCATCGTGGACGCGATCTCGCCCCGTCGGCTGCGGGCACTGCACGCGGCCGCGGCCGCCCTCGTCGATCGCGCCGCCTCCTGGTCGCACAGGGTCGCGGCCGCGCACGGTCCCGATGCGCGGCTCGCCCGCGAACTCGAACGGGCCGCCGGCGAGTACCACGCGACCGGAGAGCCCGTACGGGCCGCCACCCTCCTGTTGTGGGCGTCGGAGGTGGCGCACTCGCGCGGGGAGCGGGAACGCCTGCTGCTCACCGCGGCCGCACGCCTGCTGTGGGCTCAGCAGTACGTACGCGTGGAACCGCTCCTGGCCAGGATCGAAGCCGCCGAACCGAGCCCGTTGCGGAGCCTGGTGCTGGGCGGCTACGGAACGCCCCGAGGTGCTCCCGAGGTCGTGGACCTGCTCACCGAGGCGCTGGAACCGGTACCGGCTCGGGAACCGGGACGTGAACGGGAACCGGGAGCCGTTCCCGCCGGGGCCGGGGCGGAGTTCGTGCCGGCCATGGCCGGCACCTGGCTCGGTATCAGGCATGTCCTGGACGGCCACGGCGCGAGGGCCGTGCCGCTGCTCCGGGATGTGCTGGCGAGCGACCGTCTGGAGCCTCAACTCGCGCCGTGGGCGGCCGGCACCCTCGGAATGGCGCACAGTTTCTGCGCCGGCGCACGCGTGGCCCTGCGCGAGTACGACACCCTCGCACCGACCGGCAGTCCGCGCTCCGCCGCGGAGCAGACCATCCAGCGCGCCTACCGCGGGATGCTCCAGATGTGGGCCGGGGATCTCACCGACGCACAGAACGAACTGACCGTCGCTCTGGACGCGGCCCGCGTCAACGGCTGCGCCGTGACCGCGGAGTTCACCTACGCCAACCTCGCGGTCTCCCAGTACTTCCTGGGCCACTGGGACGAGGCCGCGATCAGCGCCGACCACGCCCTGGTCATCGCCGAGGCCGAGGAGAAGCCCTGGGCATTGTCGTACGCCTGCTCCGTGGCGGCCTGGGTGCCCGCGGGCCGCGGACAGTGGCGGCGAGCCCGGGAACTGATCCAGCGCTCGTACCAGTGGTCCAGGGCGTTCTCGCCGGGTTTCGCCGCCTTCGGGGAGGCCGTGCTGGCACAGGCGCGGGGCGACTATCCCGCCGTGCGCACCGCGCTGCGGACGGTCCTGCGGGCCCGCCCCGACTCGGGACCGCTGGCCTTCCAGACGTGGTGGCGCCCCCTGTACGTCGAGGCCTTGATCGCCGTCGGTGACCTGGACGAGGCCACCGCGGCCCTGGCCGATCTGACGGCGCTGGGCGAGGACGCTCCCTCGCTCCGCTTGTCCGTGATGTGGCTCTCGGGTCTCCTGGCGCAGGCACGCGGAGAGCACGAGCGAGCCCGTGACCTGTTCGACGAGGGTCTCGGTCTTTCCGCTGCCGCCGACGATCCGCCGCTGCACCGGGCGATGCTCGCGCACAGCCACGGCCGGTTGCTGGCCCGGAGCGGGGAGCACCACGGGGCAGGGGCGTGTTTCACCCAGGCCCGCGACCTCTTCACTGCGCTGGGAGCGCAGCCGTTCCTCACGCGCTACCACGACGACTTCGCGGACCGGCCCTCCGGCCGCGACCACGCGGCCGGTGTTCCCCTCTCCGGGCTGACCGACCGCGAGCGCGACATCTCCCTGCTCATCGGCCGCGGACTCACCAACCGGGAGATCGCCTCCACGCTGTTCATCAGCAGCAAGACGGTTGAGTACCACCTCAGCCACGTGTACCAGAAGCTGTCTCTCTCCGGGCGCCGCCAGCTCCGGAACATGGTGCAGCAGGACAGCCCCGTCCGCACCTGAACGCCGAAGGTGCGGCATCGAAAGCACGGGCGCCGCCAGGACGGGCCGGGGACGCCGCCGCCAGGCCTCCCGACCCCACCGACCGCGCCGCGGCCGGCGGTTCACAGCGCCATCGGAAGCCTCACCCGGATCGCCTTGCCCCGGGCACTGGTCGCCACCGACCAGGCGTCGATCAGTTCCGCGACGAGGCCGAGCCCGAACCCACCGGAGGCCCCCCGCTCCTCGGGCGGCACCAGACGCGGGATCCTCATGCTCCGGTCCCCCACTTCGAGCAGAAGGCTGCCGGCTTCGAGGACCATCCCCAGATAGCGAGGGCCCGCCGTGTGCCGACAGGCATTGGTCACCAGCTCGGACACCACCAGCAGGGCGTCCTCCGCCTGCTCACGCGGTTCTCCGTCCGGTCCCTTCAGGAGCCCTCGGTGATCGAGGAACTCCGTCAGGACACCGCGGGCGCAGCGAGCAGCGTGAAGGCGGCCGGCCAGAGGGATGGTGCGGCCGGTGACCGCACGGACAGGTTCGAGCGTCATGGGCTTCGCCATCATTGCCTGCGACTCGCTTCCTCAAGCAGCGGTTGGTGACCGATCGGAAATCTCGGAGGAGCGCTCGCTGTCCACACTGGCACGGCACGGCCGCGTGGCCTTCAGGGAATATCCCTATGATTGACCCCAAAGCAATTTATTACGGTACGAGACCGTACCGTCACTCCGCGCGGCGGTCCCACGTGGCGGGACACCCCCGCTTCCCTCGGGCAGAGCCCGTTTCCGTCCCCGGCGGGGCCTCGCGCAGGCGGCCGGGGAACGCTCGCGTCGCGGGGCTCGCGGGTCCGGCGGTCCGCCAGGCGAGGGCGCCCCGGCCGCGCGGCCCGAAGTTCTCCGGGGGCGATCCCGGTCGGCCTGGTTGTTGGGCAATACCTGGGCCGAATGCGCGGCCCCGATCTCCCACCGAACGCCCCCAGGGTGATCATGTGTCATATTGCGGACACATCTCACGATGAAAGGCATGTCATGAAGTTCGCGGTCATCGGCGGCACCGGGCTGATCGGGTCGCAGGTCGTCAGCAAGCTCAACGCCGCGGGGCACGAGGCGGTACCGCACTCACACTCCACCGGAGTCGACATCATCAGCGGTCAGGGACTGGACGAGGCGGTGGCGGGAGCCGATGTCGTCGTCAACCTGACGAACTCCCCGACCTTCGACGAAGCCTCCCCGGCCTTCTTCCGGACGTCGATGGACAACCTTCTGGCCGCGGCCCGCTCGGGCGGTGTCGGCCACGTCGTCATCCTCTCGATCGTCGGTGCGGACCAGGTACCGGAGCTGGACTACTACCGGGCCAAGGTGCTCCAGGAGGACATCCTCGCGGCCGGGCCGATCCCCTACTCGATCGTCCGGGCGACGCAATTCATGGAGTTCGTGGACGACGTACTCTCGTGGACCGCCGACGGCGACACCGTCCGGTTGCCCGCCACACCGATCCAGCCGATCGCCTCCAAGGACGTGGCCGAAGCGGTGGCGGAGGTCGCCGCGGGCGCCCCGCTGAATGGCATGCGCAACGTCGCCGGCCCCGAGGTCTTCGCCCTGGACGAGCTGGGCCGCGTCACTCTCGCCCACAAGGGCGACGGCCGCACCGTTGTCACCGACCCCACCGCCGGCATGTTCGCCGCCGTCAAGGGCGACGTCCTCACCGACAAGGACGCCCAGCTCGCCCCCACCCGCTACGCCGACTGGCTCTCCTGAACGGCACGCGCCTCCAGCTTCCGGTCCGGCCGGTGAAGAGCACACGTGGCTGGTGCTGTTCCTCGACGACGCACCAGCCGCTTCTCAAGCCAGCACCAGGCACACCATGAACGGCACAGGGACGAGCAGGGCGGCGATGAGCCAGACTCCGGTGCGCCGTCCGCGACGGCGCGGGAGGACCACGTCGACGAGAAACACCAGTGCCAGCATGAACAGGCCGGTCACCGCCAGGAGGAACATCACGACACCCGCATGATCGAGGGTCGTGAAGTTGCAGTTGGTGACACCGGGTTTGACGACGTCCTCCACCTGCCGGCAGTCCATCGGCAGGTACTCGGTCAGCAGCCACCACAGCAGATAGATCGGCACGATCGCGGGCACACCGAGCGCGAGGTTCACCAAGCCGGGTACCCAGAGACCGCCCCTCGCGCGAACCGTCTGCTCGGCACGGTCCTCTGTTTCGTACACAGCCATCGTCGCCCTATTCCGCTCGTGCCTCGCCGTTTCACGGCGTAGACGGTCCCTTCCTGTCCGCTGGTTCCGCGACGTTGCCGGCGGACGGCATGCCGGCGAACATCGTGTCAGCGGACGACGTGTCAGCGGACGACGTCGAAGACGTTCTTCTGGAGTCCGTTGGCGTACGCCTCGTACTCCACCAGCTTCAGCTTCTGGGTGTCCTTGTCCGTGGTGCTGAACAGGCGCTTGCCCGCGCCGAGGAGCAGCGGGAAGACGAGCAGGTGGTAGCGGTCGATCAGGCCCGCGTCGGACAGGGCGTGGTTGAGGGAGGCGCTGCCGTGGACGATGATCGGGCCTCCCTCGGTCTCCTTCAGGGCGGCGACCTCGTCGAGCGAGCGCAGGATCGTGGTCTCGCCCCAGTTCGGGACCAGGTCGTCGTCGGTGAGGGTGGTGGAGACGACGTACTTCGGCATCGTCTTGTAGTCGGCGAAGTCCGCCATGTCCGGCCACACCGGGCTGAACGCCTCGTAGCTGACCCGGCCCAGCAGGAGCGCGGTGGATTCCTCCTGCTCCCGCCCCTTGATTTCGAAGGCCTCGGGGACGAACTCGACGTTCTTGAAGGTCCATCCGGAGTTGCGGTAGCCCGGTTCGCCACCAGGGGCCTCCACCACGCCGTCCAGGGAGATGAAGGCGGTGCTGATCAGGGTGCGCATGAGATTTCCTCGGTGTCGTGTATGCGATTGCCCGCTGCCGCTTCGGCCATGTCGGAGGCGGCAGGGACCTGACGATGATGCATCCCGGAACACCCGTGGGGCGGGCCTTCCGGTGGTATCGGGAACTTGGTGCGGATCCCACGGTCGGACGGGCGGTCCGGCCCGTGCGGTGGGCGTCAGGAGCGGCCCACGGAGGTCACCCGAGGAGTCCGGTCAGCCATCGCTGCCAGGCGGCCTCGGCGTGCTCCGTGTCCGGCCCGAACAGGTGGTGGAACATCAGCGCCACGCCGGAGCCGTGATGGAAGGTGTAGAGCCCGTCGGCGGTGCGGACCTCCACGCGCTCGTCGTCGGCCCAGACCACTTCGCCGTCGAGCGGCGGCTGCCCGGCCGGCTCGGCACGCACCCGCGCGCCCACGACGACGGGGTCCGGCAGCGACAGTCCACGGGTGAGCGCCGCCCTGATCTCCCGTTCCGGCCGCCCGCCTGTGGGCGCGACGGCGAAGACGGGAACGCCGATGCGTCCGGGGAAGTGCGTCAGGTACTCGCGGAGTGTGTGGAGGTGGAAGGGCCAGCCACGGCGCAGGGCGTCGTACTCGTCCTGCCAGTCGTCACCGAGCAGGCCGCTGTGGACGACGCGGAGGACGGTGCCGGCGCCGTCCCGCCCCTCGATCAGGTACTCGAAGGCCATGAACCGGCCGTCCTCGGCGGCGGGCGTGCGGGTGGCGAGGCGTTCGCCGGGCTCGTAGGCGGTGATCACCGCCTCCTCCCGGTGGCCTCCGGTGCTCATGGCGGCGATGCCGCCCTCGCGCGACTCCACCTCGTTGCGGCCCATGAACCAGGAGTCGATCCCCGGCCCTGTCGCGATCGCCTCCCAGACCTGTTCCGGGCTCGCCGGGAGGACCGTCTCCAGCTCGATCTCGAACGGATGTGTCATGGTGCGTTTTCCTGTCCTGCCTCGGGTTCGGTCTTGCGTGTTCCTCCGGACCGCTGTCGCGGGCCGGCCGCACTCCCCTCAGGGCCGCCGGGCTGAGGTGCGGGGATCTGGTGGAGCCCGGCCACCACTCGGTGACTGCGGCCTCCCGGGGCGGACTCGTCGTGGTAGCGGCCGACAAGGGCCGCCACCGCCTGGGCCAGCTCGTCGGCGAAGGCCGTCCGGTCGGCCGCGGAGGCGAACCGCACCTCGGCGTCGATACCGAAGGTGGCGATGCGCCGCTTGGCACGGGCGGCGCCGGTCAGCAGTGTGCCGACCTCCTGCACCAGCCGGGAACCCAGCGCCAGCAGCCAGCGGGCGGAGAGCTGGTCGGGAGACCGGGACGGATCGGGGCTGACGGCCGCCAGGGCGCTGGGAGAGATCACATAGGAAGCGGCGGTGGCGCGGTATACCCGTTCGGTGATGCTGCCCTTGCGGCGCTCCTCGGCGAGCTCGACCAGCCCGTGCCGCTCCAGTTCCTTGAGGTGGTAGTTGGCCTTCTGTCTGGGCAGCCCCAGGCGGACGGCCAGCATGGCGGCGGAGCCGGGCTCGGCCAGGGCGGCGAGGATCCGGGACCGTATCGGGTCCAAGGACGCCTCGGCCGCGGCGGGTTCTTCGATCACAGCGACATCCAGCACCGGTCCAGGATCCGACCGACGAAAGTTTTTGTCAAGACGGATTTTTTCGTCGGTGCGTCCTGGCGCTGGAGCCGACACCGGCACTGCCGCTGCCGCTGGCACTGGCGCTGGCACTGGCCTGGCCTGGCCGCTCAGGCCCGGCCCCGGGCGCTCACCACCGGTTGCCGATCCCCTGCACGACTGCCAGCCTGAAACGAAAGCCCCCGCGACGCGCGGTCATGTGCGCGGAGAGGTGTCAGGCGCTGCTCATCGGCATACGCAGGGCGTTCCGGACCAGTGAGAAAAGGAACCGCAGCATGCCTTTCATTACCGCCAAAGACGGAACAGAAATCTTCTACAAGGACTGGGGATCCGGTCAGCCGGTGGTGTTCTCCCACGGCTGGCCGCTGACAGCCGATGCGTGGGATCCCCAACTGAAACTCATGGCCGACAACGGTTTCCGCGCGATCGCCCACGACCGGCGCGGGGGCGGACGCTCCGGCCAGACCTGGGACGGCAACAACCTCGACACGTACGCCGACGACCTGGCGTCACTCATCGAGGCCCTCGACCTGCGCGACGCCGTCCTGGTCGGCCATTCGACCGGCGGCGGCGAGGTCACCCGTTACCTCGGCACCTACGGTTCCGGCCGGGTCGCCAAGGCCGTACTGCTCAGTGCGATCCCGCCGCTGATGCTGAAAACGGACGCGAACCCGGAAGGGCTTCCGATCGAGGTCTTCGACGAGATCCGAGCCGGTGTCGCCAAGGACCGCTCGCAGTTCTACCAGGACCTCAGCGCCGCCTTCTACGGCGCGAACCGCGACGGATCGACCGTCACGCAGGGGACCCGGGACGAGTTCTGGCTCTGGGCGATGTCGGTGGGAATCAAGGGCGCCTACGACTGCGTCAAGGCGTTCTCCGAGACGGACCTCACCGAAGATCTGAAGAGAATCGACGTACCCACTCTGATCGCGCAGGGCGACGACGACCAGATCGTCCCGATCGTCGCCTCCGGGAACAAGTCGTCCACGTTGGTCAAGGACGCGACTTTCAAGGTCTATCCCGGAGCCCCCCACGGCCTGTCGATGGTCCCCGTATACGCCGAGCGGTTCAACAAGGACCTGCTCGACTTCGTGCGTAGCTGACTTTCACGTATCCGGACGGGGTGGTTGCCGGCTCAGTCCAGAACGGCGAGATGGTCGGCGTCGCCTCCACGCCACTCGATGAGGAACATGGTCGCGTCGTCGCTGGTGGTGCCGCCTCGTTCCTTCTTCAGAGCATGGGAGAGCGCGCGCACCACCGCCCGCACCGCGGTGTGCTCACGGATGACGCGGTTGGTCCACTCGATGAGCTGTTCCTCGCCGAACTGTTCCCCGCCGGCCTGGTGCTCCTCGATCAGCCCGTCGGTGAAACACAGCAGCCGGTCTCCGGGGCGCAGCACCCGCTCGCTCACTTGCGGCTGCTCACCGCCGAAGCCGACCGGCAAGGTCGTCGGGCTCTCCAGCCGGTCCACCACGGCGCGGTCACGGATCAACAGGGGTGCCGGGTGGCCGGCGTTGACCCATTGCAGCCTGCCTGTGGCGATGTTCAGGCACATCATCTGCGCGGTGACGAAGTGGTCATGGCCGAACTGCTCGTTGATGGCCTTGTCCATGAACGCGTACACCTCGGACAGGCCGGTGTTGGCCCGTCGTGTGTGGCGGTAGGCGCCGATGGCCACCGTCGCCATGGTCGCCGCGTCCAGGCCGTGGCCCATCGCGTCGATCATGGCCACATGCAGGATGTCGCCGTTGAGGGCGTAGTCGAAACTGTCGCCGGCCACGTCGTAGGCGGGCTCCAGGATCCCGGCCACCTCAACCTGCGGAACCGTCATCGAGAGCGGAGGCAGCAACGACCACTGGATCTCGGCGGCCACGCTCATCGGGGCCCTGCGACGGGCCTGGAAGAACAGATCGGTGTAGGCGTCCTTGGTGACGATCATGTCGGCGACCAGACCGGCGAGTCTGCGCAGCAGCCGCCGGTCGTCGTCATCGACGCTGTCCAGGGTGAGGGCCATCGCCCCGATCTGGTCACTGCCGTCCAGCAAGGGCAGGTACATCCGCACGCCGCCCTCCCCCGGCACCTCTACGGTTCTGCGCCGCAGGAACGCCTCGCCCGCGGGCGAGCCCTCGACCGGCTCAGGGTCACCGACCGTCAGCCCACGGCCCGGCAGCGGCACCATCCGCATCTGTTCGTAGTCCTGCAAGAGGATCGACAGATCCCGGCCGCCGACCCTGGCCACCTCTTCCGCGACGAGCGGGGCGATCAACTGCGGCGGCATCTCGTGCGCGCGGTCCAGCAGCACACCCAGCAGCCGCTCGCCGAACCCCTCCGACCGGTCCACCCCGGACTTGCCCGGCCTCTGGCCGCCTTCGGTCATCGCTGCTCGCATCCCTTCGTACCGCGGCAGAGGCGTTCAGTGGGCGGTCGCGTCCATGAAACGGCCGCCGGGCGGCCCGGCGGGGCACTGGTCCGGTGGAAGCCGGGGGCAGGGGCGGGCCGGAACGGCGCGAACGCAGTGGTCATACCTGTTCAACGAGCGTCGGCCGACGGGACTGCACCCCCGAACGAGTGACCGACGGGCAGTTCACGGGGCGCACGGGACCCTCGTGCGGTCCGTCCGGTGACCGGCGGAAGCTCGCCGGAGGCGATGGAGCCGCGGCAGTGGGACGCGTCGACCGGGTCGGGCACTCAGCTCCACGGCTCTTCGGCGGTGCCCGTTCGCCGGTTGTGGTGGTCCAGCAGCCTGGACAGCAGTTCGGTCAACCGCTGTCGCTCCTCGGATGACAGCGGAGCCAGCAGTTCGTCCTGGCATTCGTCGAGCCGCTTCTCCAGCCGTCGCAGCTGCCGCTTGCCCGCCGCGGTCAACGAGATGATGTTGCGCCGCCGGTCGGCGGGGTCCGGGGTGCGCTCGACCAGTTTGCGATCGGCGAGCTCGTTGATCGTCGCGACCATGTCGCTGACATGGATGCCACTCCCGCGGCTCAGCGCGGCCTGGCTGGCCGGGCCGGACGCCTCCAGCGTCGCCAGCAGGCGGTAGTGGTAGCCGCGGGCGCGGACGGACGAGAAGCCGTCGGCCACCAGGCGGTGTGCGTGGTGGGCGGTCTGGGTGAGCAGCCAGCTGGGCAGGCTCTCCCACTTCGCGGGCGTCTCCTCGGATGGCATGGGGCGAGTCTAACTAATCGTTGGACGCGTCAACGATTGCGGGTATCGTTGGTCGGACAAACGTTTCGCGCACAAACGTTTAGTCGACGAATGAAATCCTCCGGAGCTGAGACCATGATCGAACCGTTCCGTATCGACATCCCCCAGGCCGACCTCGACGACCTGAACGACCGCCTCTCCCGTACTCGTTGGCCCAACGAGATCGCCGACGCCGGGTGGGACTACGGCTTCCCGCTGGCGCGGCTCAAGGAACTGGCCGAGCACTGGCGCACCGGCTACGACTGGCGCGAGCACGAGGCCGGGCTCAACGAGCTTCCGCACTTCACCACCGAGATCGACGGCCAGAACATCCACTTCGTCCATGTCCGCTCGCCGGAACCGGACGCGCTCGCGCTGATCCTCACCCACGGCTGGCCCGGTTCGTTCCTGGAGTTCCTCGACGTGATCGAGCCACTGTCGCGCGATTTCCACCTGGTGATTCCGTCCATCCCCGGTTACGGCTTCTCCGGTCCGACCCACGAGCGCGGCTGGGACATCACCCGGGTCGCGCGGGCCTGGGCCGAGCTGATGCGCCGTCTCGGGTACGGGCGCTACGGCGCGCAGGGCGGCGACTTCGGCTCGGGCATCTCCACGGCGCTCGGCGCGGTGGCACCCGAGCAGGTCGTCGGGGTACACGTCAACTACCTGCCGACCCGGCCGGTCCCGGACGCCGGCATCGAACTGTCCGAAACGGATGAGGCCCGGCTGGACAAGGTCAGGCAGCTGATGGCGAATCGTCCGCCGTACCAGGCTCTGCAGGCCAGCACCCCACAGACCATCGGCTACGCGCTGACCGACTCGCCGGTCGGCCAACTGGCCTGGATCGCCGAGCGCTTCGCACAGTGGACGGACCCCCGCTCACGGATCAGTGACGAGCGGATGCTCACCGACATCTCGCTGTACTGGCTGACCGCCACCGCGGCTTCCTCGGCGCGACTGCACCGCGAGACTCCGCGGCGGATCGAGCCGTGCCCGGTGCCGCTCGGCGTGGCGGTGTTCGCGCACGACATCACGCAGTCGGTGCGACCGCTGGCCGAGCGGCTATACGACATCAGGCACTGGTCGGAGTTCGAGCGCGGCGGCCACTTCGCCGCGATGGAGGTGCCGGATCTGCTCGCCGCGGACGTCCGGGACTTCTTCCTCACCCTCCTCACGTAGGCCCTGGTGGTGGCGGTCGGGACACGATCGGTCTCTTCACGTGAGCCACCGGCCGGCCCGAACGGACGCGTGTTGTCTCGTGGGTGTCGGTGTCGTCGGGCTCGTTGACGGTCGTCACCGGCTGGTCTCCCGTCTGTGGGGGGTGGGGCGCTTGTGGAACGGGACTGGTCGGTCAGGAGGTTCGGGTGACCACGGCAGTCGCCATGGTTCGCAGTACGGTGGCGATCGCGGGCCGCAGGGGTGCCTGGTGGAGGGCGGCCAGCGCTTGCTCGTAGCGTTCATCGATCAGGTTCTCGACGGCGGCCCGCGCCCCGGTGTCGGTGAGGACCTGGCGCATCTCCGAGGCCTGCGTGGAGGTGAGTTCCTGGTTGCCGAGGCCGTCGTGCAGGACGCGTGCCTGCGCCGGAGTGGCGCGCTGGAACGCGGTGGCGGCCAGTACGGTGTGTTTGCCTTCGCGGAAGTCGTCCAGGACGGACTTTCCGGTGCGCTCGGGGGCTCCGTACACGCCCAGCAGGTCGTCGCGCAGCTGGAACGCCTCGCCCAGCGGAAGGGCGTACGCGGACAGTGCCGCGAGCAGTGCCGGGTCGGCTCCGGCGAGGTGCGCCCCGAGTTGCAGGGGGCGCTCGCAGGTGTACTTGGCCGTCTTGTAGCGGATGACACGCCGCGCCGTACGGGCGTCGGGGAGGGCGGCGGAGGCCGGTCCCGCGTTGACGAGGTCGAGGTACTGTCCGACGAGGGTTTCCGTGCGCAGGGTGTTGAGCAGGGGCCAGGCCCGGCCGAGATGTCCGTCGGCGTGGCCGGGGTGGGCGGGGCAGAGGAGTTCGTAGGACCAGCCCAGTGCGAGGTCGCCCAGGAGGATCGCGGCGTTGATGCCGAGGGTGTCGGCGTCGTCCCGGTCCGGGTGGCGAGCGGCGAGACAGCGGTGGGCGGTGGGTTTTCCCCGCCGGGTCTCCGAGGCGTCCATGATGTCGTCGTGGATCAGCGCGAAGAGGTGGAACAGTTCCAGTGAGGCCGCCACCCGCCAGAGCGCCGGCGACGGCGGCCGGTCGCTTACCGCCTGCCAGCCGAGGACGCACAGCACGGGCCGGATCCGTTTGCCCCCGGCAGCGATCATGTCGCGTAACAGGTCGGTGAACAGGGTGATTTCGGGCAGGTCGGTCGCGTTGCGGGTCTGCTCGTCGAGGAACTCGTACAGCAGCGTCTCGACGGCCGCGGGTACGCGTTCGGGATCCAGGGACGAATATGACGTCGTCGCGGCGATCACGGGGTACCTCCCAGATCGGTGAGCTTCAAGGCCTCTTCCAGGAGGGCTTCGACGATCCGGCTCTCGGGGACGGTGCGGATGGCTTTGCCCCGGGCGAAGATCTGGCCCTTGCCATTGCCCGAGGAGACACCGAGGTCGGCCTCGCGGGATTCGCCGGGCCCGTTGACGACGCAGCCCATGACCGCGATGCGCAAGGGGTGGGGGAAGCCGTCGAAGGCCGCCTCGACCTGGGCGGCCAGTTTATGGATGTCGACTTGCAGCCTGCCGCAGCCGGGGCAGGACACGATCTCCAGCTTGCGGGGGCGCAGTCCGAGCGAGGACAGGATGTGGCAGCCGGCCTTGACCTGTTCGACCGGGTCGGTGGACAGGGAGACGCGGATGGTGTCGCCGATGCCTTCGCTGAGGAGGATCCCGAAGGCGACAGCCGTCTTGATCGATCCCTGCATCGCGGTGCCCGCTTCGGTGACGCCCAGGTGCAGCGGGTAGTCGCAGCGTTCGGCGAGCTGCCGGTAGGCGGCGATCACCGTGAGCGGGTCGTGGTGCTTCACCGCGATCTTCAGTTCCTGGAAGCCGTGTTCCTCGAACAGGCCGCACTCCCATAGCGCGGACTCCACCAGCGCTTCGGGCGTGGCCTTCCCGTGTTTGGCGAGGAGCCGCGGATCGAGGGAGCCGGCGTTGACACCGATGCGGATCGGCACTCCGGCGGCCGTGGCGGCGAGGGAGATCTCGGCGATCTTGTCATCGAACTTCTTGATGTTGCCCGGATTCACGCGGACCGCGGCGCAGCCGGCGTCGATGGCCTGGAAGACGTAGCGGGGCTGGAAGTGGATGTCCGCGATCACCGGGATCGGAGACTTCGCCACGATCCGCGGAAGGACGTCGGCGTCGTCCTGCGAGGGCACGGCCACCCGGATGATGTCGCAGCCCGCGGCGGTGACCTCGGCGATCTGCCGCAAGGTGGCGCCCACGTCGGCGGTCGGGGTGGTGGTCATCGTCTGCACCGTGATCGGTGCGCCTCCGCCGACGGCGACGCCGCCCACCTGGATCCGCCGCGTGGGGCGGCGTACCGGTTCTGGTGAAGGACTGGCATCCGTGGTGGAACGTCGGCCGGGCGGGGCGGGGCTGGGGAGATCGACGGCGGTCATCGGCGGTTCCCGTCGGGAGCAGGGACGTGGGGGGTGTACAGCGGTGTGCCCGCGCGGGCGCGCAGCACGGCGTGGACGATCCGGGCAGTACTGAGGCCCGCTTCGGTGAGGAGGGGGTCGCGGCCACCGTGGGGGAGGAACGCGGTGGGCAGACCGAGGGTGTGCACCGGCGTGGTGACAGCGTGATCGCGTACCGCCTGGGACAGGAGACCGCCGGCGCCGTTGGTGCGCAGGCTGTCCTCGACGGTGACGACGAGCCGGTGCGTGGACGCCAGGTGCAGGAGTTCGGGCGAGATGGGGAGCCCCCAGCGGGGGTCGGCGACCGTGACGCCGACGCCTCGCGCGGTCAGGGCCGTGGCGGCCTCCAGGCACGGACCGGCGAGTGGGCCATGGGCGACGAGCAGGACGTCGTGGATCCCGGAGGCGGACAGGATGTCGACGGGCCCCTCTCTGCGCAGGGCCGCGATGTTGTCGCCGGCCGTGGCTTTGGGGAACCGCACCGCGGTCGGCCCGTCCCGGTGGCCGACCGCTTCGCGCAGCAGCTCGCGCAGTTGCGCGGCGTCGCGCGGGACGGCCAGACGCAGGCCCGGGACGGCCGCCAGGAGGGCGGGATCCCACATACCGTGGTGCGACGGTCCGTCGGGGCCGGTGACGCCGGCCCGGTCCAGGACGAACGTCACCGCCAACCGGTGCAACGCGACATCCATCAACACCTGGTCGAAGGCCCGGTTCAGGAAGGTGGCGTAGACGGCGACGACCGGGTGCAGGCCCTGCATCGCCATCCCCGCGGCGGAGGCCACGGCGTGCTGCTCGGCGATCCCCACATCGAAGAACCGGCCGGGGAACCGCTCCCCGAAGGGGGCCAGACCGGTGGGCCCGCCCATCGCGGCCGTGATCGCCACCAAGTCCGCGCGCTCCGCACCCAGTTCCCTCAGCGCTTCGGAGAACACGCTGGTCCAGGACGGACGCGCCGGACCCGGGGAAGGTACGGAGGGTCCGACCGCGTGCAACCGGTCCGCCTCGTCCTCTTCGGCCGGCGTGTGGCCTCTGCCCTTGGCCGTGACCGCGTGCACCACCACGGGACGGCGCAACGCTCGCGCCCGGACCAGCGTCCTCCCCAGCGCCTCGGTGTCGTGGCCGTCCACCGGGCCGATGTACGCGAGCCCCAGGCCGGTGAACACATTGCGGCGCACCGCCGCCTTGTCGCCTGCCCGCAGCTCCGCCAGATGCGTCGCGATGCCGCCGGTCGTGGGGGCGTAGGAGCGCCCGTTGTCGTTGAGGACCACGATCACCGGGCGCTCCTGTGCGGCGCCGAGGTTGTTCAACGCCTCCCAGGCCATGCCGCCGGTCAGACCGCCGTCCCCCACCACCGCCACGACGCACCCCGTGTCTCCGGACAAAAGGCGGGCCTTGACGATGCCGTCGGCGTAGGACAGGGCGGTGGAGGCGTGGGAGTTCTCGATCCAGTCATGCGGGGATTCGGCCCGTGAGGGGTATCCGGACAAGCCGCCCGCCTGCCGCAGACCGTCGAAATCCCCGCGGCGGCCGGTCAGCAGCTTGTGGACGTACGCCTGATGCCCGGTGTCGAACAGGACGACGTCGCCGGCTTCGACGTCGAAGACCCGGTGCACCGCCAGCGTCAGTTCCACCACCCCGAGGTTCGAACCGAGATGGCCGCCTGTCGCGGTCACCTTGTCGATCAGGAAGTCCCTGATCTCCGCGGCGAGTTGCCCCAGACGGGCCGCCGGCAGGCGGCGGACGTCGCGAGGCGTGGCGACCGAGTCCAGGAGCGGGCCCGCCGGTCCGGACGACTGGAGGGTGTGGGGTGTGGCGGTGGTGACCATGGGGGTGTGCCTTTCACCCGGGGGGGCTGGGGGCGAACGAGGTTCCGCGCAGACCCGGGACAGGCGACCGTGTTGGGCATGCTCCTGACAGCATGGGGTCATAGGTCCCCCGCGTGTACAGGTGGCATATGACCAGCGCGTGGGGGGTGCCACGACCTACGAAGTGCGCCGCAGCGCAGCCGGAACTCTCCGCAACCGGCCTTCACGCCCTGTAGTCGACCCTGTGCACCGGCTGACACGTAGTGGGCGACCCCAGCGGCGGCGGAACACCTCAGACCGGCGACTCGACCTGAGGCGCCCTCTCCGGGCGGTGCCGCCGTCCGGGGACACCGCCGACAGCCCCGGCACCAGCACTGTCCCGCCCGGCGGTCCCGGTCTCCCGCCGGCTCAGTCGCAGACCCCGTCCGTCCGGCTGCCCGGCGGGGCCAGGTCCTTCTCCCCCGACGAGAGGCCGCGCCCCGCTATCGCGCACAGCTTCTCCAGCCATCGTTCCGGATCGAGTTCGAGGAGGTGGCCGTCCGATCCGTCGACCAGCCCCATGAACGCGCCGTCCGCGGTCAGATCGGCGGTCGCGCCGTACCCCGGTGTGAAGCGGTAGCGCTCGGTGCCGCTGCGAACATCCCAGGCGGTGTACTCGTTCAGCGTGCTCTGGGTGCTCAGGGTGGACTCCGAGGCGAAGGCGCTGAGCCATTGGACGCCCCGGTACGCCAGCGGTTCGAGCCACTTGTCCTCACCCTCCTTGTCCATGTCCCAGACCCGTACGCCGCCGTCGTAGTCCAGCACCGCGAGGAGCCGTCCTGTCGGGTCGAAGCCCAACTGCTTGACGACACCGAACTCCTTGCTGTCGATCGAACCGACCTCCCGGCCTTCTTCGAAGTCCCAGATCACGATGTCGTACTTCCCGGCGGGTGTGCGCACCGCCGCCTGCCCGTGGCCCGGACGGGCCACCGCCCAGGTACCGGCGGCCGCGAACGAGACCTCGACCGACTCCTGGGCCCTGGGCCGGTAGGCCGTGCCCGCTTCCCTGCCCCGCGCCAGGTCCCACCGCACGACGTACGACAACGCGGAGATCACCACATGCTCCGGACCGTCGAACGTCATGTTGACCCACGCCGGGGTGCGTCCGGAGCGCGGGTCCGGGGCCGTGGGGTCGATGTCCGGCGGTCGCGGCAGGTCGATCGCGTCCCGCTCTTTCAGCGTGCTCCCGTCCATCTCCCAGACCAGGACGGTGCGGCCGTCCGCCGCCGGTGTGAGGACCCGTGTGCCGTCCGGGCTGTACGCGCCGTACTGGGCGGCCAGCGGACGGGACGGCCGCACGGCGGCCAGCAGTCCGTGCGTCCGCAGGTCCCACAGGCGCAGCCCCTCACCGTTGGCGTCGACGCTGATGACACGGTCGTGGTCGGCGTCGACGGTCCTGATCCGGGCGGTGAGCATGGCGCTGTCGAACGCGGACGGCTCCGGAACACGCGCCACCATGACGGTCGCCCCGACCCCGACCACGGCCCGGAGCCGGTCGGGCGGGCCGGTGAGCGCCACGGCGGGCAACTGTGAGCTGCCGGTGAACGATTCGTCCTGCTGTGCGGGCGCGGGCAGGTCAAGGGTGCTGGGGCGCCCCGCGGCCAGGTCGAGGACCAGGAACCGGAACCGGCCGAGAGAGGTACCGAAGCGCTGCACCGGGTTGATGAGGAAACGCCCGGAATGGTCCAGGCGCGGCACGTACAGCGGGCAGACCAGGCCCAGTTGCCGCGTGGTGTACTGATGGCGCACTTTCGGCGTACCGGTCAGGTCCCAGGACTGCAGGAACCCTTCCGGGGTGCACCGCACCAGCGTCCGGCCGTCGCCGCTGACCGTGACGGCGCCCGTCCTGTCCGCTCCCCAGGTCGCCGCGTCGCGTTGGCCGTTACCGAGGTTCCAGCGGACCAGGCGGCCCTCGGCCCCCTCGGCCGCGCCTTCCTGCGTGATCCTGCCGATCACCGTGTCCTCCGGTCCGAACCACGCCTCGGCCGTCTCCCATCCCTTCGGTGCGCGCAGCGCCTTGCCCACGCGCCGGCCGCTCTCGGACTCCCAGGCCAGGACCCCTTCGCCGGGCAGTGCGGCGAGGATTCTGCGTCCGGTGCCGTCGAAGCGGAGGTCGACGGCGGCGCGCGCGTTCTTCCGTACGGCGTCACCGTCCCGCAGGACCACCGTGCGCCAGTCGCCTTCGTCTCCCTCTCCGCCTCCCTCCCCGTCCCCGTTCCCGTCCCCGTGTTCCGGAGGGATTCCCAGCGACACCTTCCCGTTGGTGGACGCCCGCGCGGAGATGCGGCCGTCGGGCGAGAGTGTGACGATCCTCGATCCTGACGGCAGTCCGCGCTCGTGCACCTCGTCCGGGCCGAGCGTCAGACCGACGACGTCACCGGAGGTCATGCCCACGTTGATCCGCTTGCCGTCCTCGCTCATCGCGACATCGCGGACCGGAGCGTGGTTGTCCCACACCACTCGCTCCACGTGGCGCAGCCGAAGGTACTGCCGGATCAACGCGGTCCGGGCCTCCGGCTCCTGGGCCGTCCGATAGGCCGCCCCCGAGAACAGCGCCGACGTCACCACCGACACATCGTCGAGCTGCTCGGCCCGCGCCGCCAGCTGCTCGGACGCCGCCCGCCGCAGTTGTCCGTCGAGCTCCGCGTTGCGCGACAAGAAGAGCCCGGAGGCGACCACGGCGAGCACCGTCAGGACGGCGAGTCCGCCGATGAACCAGCGCTTCTGCCGCACCCGCCGCCGGACACGCTCCTCGCGCGCCTCCCGCCTCCCGACCGAGCGGTCGATGAACTGCCGCTCCGTGCCGGTCAGTTCGGGCCCCCGCAGCTCCGTCCACTGTTCCGCCTCCGTGAGCGGCTCGCCTTCCAGGAGCTGCTCACGTTCCACGTCGTGCCGCAGCTCGGCCCGCCAGGCCAGGAACTTCCGGTCCTGCCGTACCCGCTCCTCGAGCCGCTTCCAGGCGCCGATCAATGCCTCGTGCGCCAGTTCGACGGTCACCGCGTCCCCGTCACCGCCGCGCAGTACGAGCAGCCGCCGCTCCGCGAGCGCGGTCGCGATCCGCCACCGCTCCGCGCCCGCCTCCTCCCGGCTCAGGGCGTTGCGCATCGGGGCCTCGCCGCCCGGCAGAAACCGGACGAGATCGGTGAGCAGCCGCATGGCCTCGGTCTCGTCGGCCTCGCGGACGCACTGCCCCCAGACGGTCTCGGCGTACCGTCCCAACGCACCCTGCACACCCCCGACGTCACGGTACGTGGCGAATCTCAGCCGCCCCGCGGCCTGCCCGTCCCACAGCTGCGCCATGACGAAGCCCAGCAGTGGCAGCGCGCCGGGGCCGTCCCCCGCGTCGTCGAGCATCCGTTCCACGAGCCCGTCGTCGTACGTCACGGCGGGCGTCGCCTCCAGCGGGCGGCGGATCACCTGCTCCAACTGCGCGCGGGACATCGGGGTGAGGAACCGCACCTGGCCGCGGCCGAGTGCCGGGCCGAGCAGCGGGTGGCCGAGGGCCACGTCCGTGAGGTCCGACCTGAGGGTGACACACACCCGCAGTCCGTCGGGCTGGTGCACGGGAAACAGCAGCCGTACGGCCTCCTCGACCTCGCGGTCCGGTCCGGCGAGCAGCTCTTCCCCTTGATCGAGCAGGACGAGCAGCCGCCGCTCCCGCTCCCCGCCGGTCATGCGCAGGGCGTCCATGAGACCGCGCTCGGCGAGGAGTTCCTCCAGCTCCCGCACCTCCTGGGCCCGTGCGGCTCCGCGCAGCCGGGGACGTACGGCCGTCACCAGCTCCGAGGCGAGGGCCGCCCGCAAGGAGACGCCCTCACCTGAGCGCACCACCAGGACGGCATGGCCCCGCTCGCGCATCCGCGGCACCACGCCTGCGCGGGCGAGCGAGGATTTGCCGCAGCCGGAGGGACCGACGAGGGTGACGCACGGGTGCGAGCCGGCGAGCAGCGCGGTGACGTCGGCGATGTCGTCCTGCCGCCCGAAGTAGACGTCCGCGTCGGACTCCTGGAAGGTGGACAGGCCGCGGAACGGCGACGCGGGGCGGACCACGGGCGCCAGTTCGGGCAGTTCACCGACCAGGGTGCGGGTGGGTATCAGAAAGCTCTGCCGGACTCCCCCGGGCTGGATCACGACGACCATGCCGGCCACGGCCCGCAGTTGTTCGTCCCAGACCGGGCTGCCGCTGAACCCCTCCTCGACGGGTACGCCGTGCGGATCCGCCTGGGACAGCTGCACCCAGCCCTCCGCGGTGCCGCCGCGCAGCCTCCCGTAGTGCCAGACGCCGCCCGGGGAGCGGCGCGGGAAGCCCGGTACGCGGACGTCGTGGCCCCACACCCGCTCGGTGTCGGCCATGCTCAGCGGGCGGGCCCCGGGTATCGGCGTACGCAGCCGGAGGACCGCGATGTCGCCGGTCTGGTCCGGCCGTACCGGAACCCAGCGCTCGACCTCCGCCGCGCCGGCGCCCTCGGCGAAGGGCAGGTCGACGAAGACCTCGGTGCCCGCGAGCACCTCGTCCTCGCGGGGCCGGTCAAGGGCGTCGTTCACCACATGGGCGCAGGTCAGCACCAGTTCGGGGGCGACGAGAAAGCCGGCGCCCGCGATGTCGCCGCCGGGGCCCGTGACCCGGACCACGGCCGCGGCCAGTGCCTCTTCGGGGCTTCGCGACCCTGTCCCCGTGCCCGTCTCCGCAGCCGTCACCGCGACCTCCGCCCCCCGTGTGACCCCTGATGGGTCAACTCCCCTACGGAGTATTCCCGTTGCGGTCCGCGCGGTCACTTCTGTTCCGGACCGGGACGACCGCGAAGCCGGCCGCTTCAGCTCCATGGGACGAGCGGGAACCCGGTGCGGGGTGCCGCGGGGACGGGGACCAGCCGGCCAGCGACTTCAGGCGTTCCGCGGAGGGGGAGCCTGGTTCGGCGGTGGAGACGCCGAGGGTCTGCTCGGGGTCGTCGGCGGCGGTGAAGGCTTCGTAGCCCAGGACGAGGTCCCCGACGACGGGGTGGCGGAAGCGCTTGGTGCCGTGGGTGCGCTGGAACACGTCGTGGCCGGCCCACCAGTGGCGAAAATCCGCGTCCTGGACCGAGAGTTCGCCGACGAGCCCGGCCAGGGCGGGGTCATGCGGGTGGCGTCCCGCGTACAGGCGGAGGGAGGCGACGATGCCCCGGGCGGCGTCCTCCCAGTCGGCGTACAGGGTCCGGAAGTGGTCGTCGAGGAAGATCAGGCGGGCCATGTTGCGGCTGCGGACGGGCAGGGCCTCGAAGTCCGTGTACAGGGCGCGGGCGAGGTGGTTGGCGGCCAGGACATCCATGCGGCGCCCGTACACGAGGGCGGGGACATCGGTGAGGCTGTCCAGCAGCAGCCGCAGACCGGGGCGGACGCGCTGCGGGGGCAGCGGGCGGGGACGGGTGCGGGCCGGTCCGGCGACCCGGAACAGGTGGGCGCGTTCCAGGTCGTTCAGGCGCAGGGCGCGGGCGATCGCGTCCAGGACGGATGCGGAGACGTTCAGGTGTCGTCCGCGCTCCAGGCGGATGTAGTAGTCGACACTGACGCCGGCGAGCCGGGCCACCTCCTCGCGCCGTAGGCCCGGCACGCGGCGGGCGCCGGGCTCGGGTGCCAGGCCCGCCTCCTCGGGGGTGATCTTCGCGCGGCGCGAGCGGAGAAAGTCCCGCAGCTCGCTGTTCGGTTCCTGGGCCATGCCACCACCGTAGACCGGGGTGACCTGGGAGCAGCTGCGCCAAAGGGGGTCTGTCGGACCCCCGGTCAGAGTGGGTCTCCCGCCCCGGCCGCGAGCGGTGCTCGTCTGGTGGCAGAGCAAGCACGCACCTGGAGGCACCCCTGATGAAGCGCAGGATTCTCGGCGGCACCGGCATGTCGGTGAGCGAGTACGCGCTCGGCACGATGATGTTCGGCGCGATGGGCAACACCGACCACGACGAGTCGGTCCGCATGATCCACACGGCGCTGGACGCCGGGATCAACCTCATCGACACCGCCGACGTGTACTCCGGCGGCGAATCGGAGGTGATCGTGGCCAAGGCGCTCAAGGGCCGGCGCGACGATGTCGTCCTGGCCACCAAGTTCGGGCTGGCGATGGGCGAGGACCCCAACCGGGCCGGTGGCTCGGCCCGCTGGATCCGCCGCGCGGTGGAGGACAGCCTGCGCCGCCTGGGCACCGACCATGTCGACCTGTACCAGATGCACCGCCCGGACCCGCACACCGACATCGACGAGACCCTCGGCGCCCTGTCGGACCTGGTCCGAGCCGGGAAGGTCCGTGCCATCGGCGGCTCGTTCTTCTCCCCCGAGGAGATCGTCGAGGCCCAGTGGACGGCTGAGCGCCGCGGTCACCACCGCTTCCGTACCGAGCAGCCGCCGTACTCGATCCTCACCCGCGGTGTGGAGAGCCGGGTGCTGCCCACGGCACGGCGCTACGGCATGGGCGTGCTGACCTTCGGCCCGCTCAACTCCGGCTGGCTCTCGGGCCGCGCGGATCCCACCGCCGGGCACCGCGGTGCCGGCGCGGGGGCGAGGATGTTCGATCTCACCCGGCCGGGCGTACAGGCCAAGGCCGACGCCGTGCGCGCACTGACCGCTCTGGCCGCTGAGGCCGGCCTGCCGCTGCCTCATCTGGCCACCGCCTTCGTCCGTGCCCATCCGGCGGTCACCGCGGTACTCATCGGCCCGCGCCGCCCCGAACAGCTGACCGACCTCCTCGCCGCGGCCGACGCGGAACTCGGCGACGACGTCCTCGACCGCATCGACGAGATCGTCCCGCCCGGCGTCGACGTGAATCCCGGCGACTTCTACATCGACCCCACCCCGCCGATCACGGACAAACGCCTGCGCCGCCGCTGACCGTCGTCAGCGGACGGTTGTCCAGGAGGTGCGGCAGGTCCGGGTGCGCGCGCCGCGCGAGGACGCGGTCGCCGAAGGCCGAGCGCGGGCCGGAGGCGCCGAAATGGTTCGGCACCCGGAAGTCGGCCGACGGCACGCCGGCCATCGACACGGCCCGCGGACCGGGCCGGTGAACGGCTCGCGGTCGGGACGAACACAAGCGCCACGCCCAGCGGCGGCGAATCGCGCGCCGGTCTCTCACCGGCGCAAGCCCGCGTAATGCGCTCTGCGTCGGTTATCCGAATCCCACCGTGAATGCAACGAGCGCCGTTGAGTTCCTGTCCCATTCATACTGGACGGCGACGGGAACACGGGGTTCGATTGTTTCCCGGCGTACGCTCATGCATACTGCCTGAGGCGGCTTGATGAGAGGGTCCTGAAGAAGGGCGGTTCATAGCGTGCCGGGGGCGGAAGGTGCCCCTGTTGGCCATCAACCGAAATTCTTCGGGATGAAATTGCGCGATGCTCTGTCGCGCCGGGCGGTTCTCGGCAGGCCACGTGAGGCGGCAGGCGTTGGCCTTCGGCGCAGGGCGTATTCCCGCCGTTGCGACGCAGCCCCGACGGACCGCGGCGGGCACACGGCCATCACGAGTCGATTTTCCGTGGCGGTCGCGCGCGTATGGAAGCGCACCGCCGGAGAACTCGAAAGAGTGGAGGCTACTCGTACAGACTTCCGAACGGGCGCATCCGTGCTTTCGAAACCGAGTGCACATGATCGGTACTCTATGAAAGGGGTTCGGCAGAAAATGGATATCCGCGCATTATTCTTCGAATAAGTGGGTTCCCGTGCAGTCGTCTGTGAATTTTTCCCCGGCAGCGGATTTCTACGACAAGACACGCGGAGGCGAGGCGCGGGGCCGCAGGATCGCCCCCGCGATCACCGAACGCATCGCGAAGAACGAACTCGTCCTCGATGCCGGGATGGGAACCGGAGTCGTGGCCCTCGCGCTCACGGAGCTGGGGCACACGGTGGTGGGCATCGACCTCTCCCACTCCATGCTCAGGAAGGCCGTGAGCCGGATCGGCAACGCCGCGGCGGCCGCTTCCCTCACCGCTCTGCCCTTCCAGTCGGCCACCTTCAGCCAGATCTACAGCGTGTGGGTGACCCATGTCGTCGGCGATCTGCGCAAGGGGCTCTCCGAGGTCCACCGGGTGCTCAAGCCCGGCGGACGGTACGTGGTGATCCCCGGGATGATCCTCTTCGACGACCACGAGGTCAGCAGGATCATGGAGGAGATCCAGTCCCGGACCGCCGAGGCCGACGACCGGGCGGAACGACTGGTGCCCCTCGCCGAGTCCGTGGGATTCAAGGCCGTCGAGGTGGGGGAGCTGGAGGCGGCGACACACGAGCACAGCCCCGAGCAGATCGCCTCCGGGCTGGAACAGCGCATGCTGTACCACTTGTGGGCGGTGGACGACTCCGTCTTCGACGAGAAGGTCGCGCCGCTCGTACGGGAGTTGCGTGCCCTGCCCGATCCGGAGGCACAGGTCACCCGGCGGACCCGGCGGCAGGTCATCGTCCTCGAAAGGCAGCCCTGACCATGGCGAGGACGCATGGCCCGGACATCGCCGCCGAAGTCGCGGGCACACCACTGATCGCCATGCTCACCGAGCCCGAGTCCCCGGCCGTGCCCGGGGTGACCGAGGAGCTCGGCAAGGCCGGCATCCGCGCCGTGGAGATCACCCTCACCTCACCCCACGCGCTGCGCTCCGTGGAACGCAGCGTGGCCACCGGCGCCGCGCTGGTCGGCGCCGGAACGATCCGTGACCGGGAGACCGCCGTCCGGGCGGTGGAAGCGGGCGCCCACTATCTCCTCACCCCCGGGGTGCTGCCGGACGTGCTGGACGAGGCGCACAGGCTCGGCGTCCCCGTCGTGTGCGGCGCCTTCACCACCACCGAAGTGATGGAGGCCTGGCGGCTCGGCGCCGCTCTGGTCAAGCTGTTTCCCGCCCGGCTGGGCGGTCCGGCGTATCTGGCGTCGCTGACGATGGCCTTCGCCGACATCCCGATCGTCCCGACCGGCGGCATCACCGCCGAGGACCTGCCGGACTACTTCAGAGCCGGTGCCCACGCCGCCGCGCTGGGACGGCCGCTCGTCGGCGACGCCCTGCGCGGCGGGAACCTCTCGGACGTACGGCACCGGGCGGCGGACCTGCTCGACCAGGTGCGCGCCGTACGGGGCGGATAGCCGCCCCGGCACGCCGACGGCGAACCGGCACCGTCCGTCCGCCCGACGCGGCACCCGCCCCGCACCCCCGCCACGTACCGACATCCGCGAACCGGCACCCCACGCAGGCCTCCGGCGGTTAACCCCGCACCGGTCGCCGTGGCGACCGGGCGTGCCCCAGCCGAAAGGGATTCCCTTGGGCCTGGACATTTCCTTCGAACTCGATCGCAGGGCCGAGCAGATCGACGCTCTGGCGGCCAAGCGGAAGAACGTCATCGCCTCGGACCAGATGGTCGAGGGGCACTACCCGATCTTCGCCGACCGAGCCCAGGGAGCCCACTTCTGGGACGTGGACGGCAACAAGTACCTCGACTTCTTCCTGTCCTACGGAACCGTCATCCTCGGCCACGCGGACCCGGACGTGGACGAGGCCGTCGTCAGAGAGATCCGGCGCGGCTTCGCCACCGGCCTGATGAAGCCGATCCAGACGGAACTGATCGGGGAGCTGCTGGAGATCATCCCCGGCGCGGAGATGGGCATGCTGCTCAAGACGGGCTCCGACGCGACAGGCGCGGCCGTACGGCTGTCCCGTGCCTTCACGGGACGCGACCGGGTGGTGCGCTGGGGCTACAACGGCTGGCACGACTGGTGCGCCCAGTGGGACAACGGCATCCCGGCCGTCAGCCGCGAGCTGGTGGACACCTTCACGTACAACGACCTCGATTCCCTGCGCGTGCTGTTCGAACGGCACCCGGGACGCATCGCCTGCGTGGTGATGATGCCGTTCATGATCGACCGCCCCGACCCCGGGTTCCTGGAGGGGGTGCGCGAGCTGACGCGTGAGCACGGCACCCTGCTCGTCTTCGACGAGATCCGGTCCGGTTTCCGGCTCGCGGTCGGCGGGGCCCAGGAGTACTACGGCGTCACCGCCGACCTGGTGACCCTCAGCAAGGCGTTCGCGAACGGCTACGCGATCTCCGCGCTCACCGGCCGGGCGGACGTGCTGCGCACTCTCGACACGGTGCACATCTCATCCACCTACTACGCCAACGCCGAGGCCATGGCGGCGGCCCTGGCCACCGTGCGCAAACTCCGCTCCGGAGAACACCTCAAGCGCGTCCGGCACCTGGGCGAACGGCTCCAGAGCGGACTGCGTGAACTGGTCACCGCTTACCGGGCGCCCATGGAGGTCGTCGGCCACCCGCCGATGCCGTTCCTCGGCTTCGGCTTCGGCAGCGAGGAACGCGATCAGCGGGCGAAGCGCTCCTTCTACAAGGCCACCATCGGCGAAGGCGTCTTCCTGCACCCCAATCACCACTGGTTCATCTCGGCCGCCACCACCGAGGACGACATCGGCACGGCGTTGCGCGCCGCGCGAACCGGGTTCGAGGCGCTGGCCCGGGACGGGTGGCTCACGAGCGAGGGAGCGACGGCGCGATGACGGATTCTGTGACGACGCCTCCCGTCACCGGTCCGCGGGTCCCCGCCGCCGGGCACGGCTGGGGCATGATCCGGCCGCGCAGCGCCACCGAGCGGCACTGGGCGGAGGAGCAGGAGGTGATCGGCCCGGGACTCCAGGCCGTGATGCTGCTGTCACGGCTGTGCGTGGCGGACGCCGACGGCGCGGTGCTCACCGATGTCGACGGCAACCGGATCATCGACTTCCAGGGAGCGGGCGGCGTCAACTCCCTCGGCCACGCCGAGCCGCGGTTCACGGCCGCCCTCGCCCAGGAGCTCACCCGGGCCACGGCGGGCGCCTTCGCCACGCCCGCCCGCCTCGACATGGTGCGGATGCTGCGCGGCTTCCTGCCGGAGGACCTGGACACCATCCAGCTCTACAGCGGCGGCACCGAGGCGGTCGAGGCGGCACTGCGGCTGGCCAAGTCCGTCACGGGCAAACACGAGTTCCTCTCGTTCTGGGGCGGCTTCCACGGCAAGACCATGGGCAGCCTGGCCCTCACCGCGGGCGCCAGGTCCGGCCTCGGGCCGCTGCCGCCCGGCTGCTTCTCCGCCCCGTACGCCAACTGCTACCACTGCCCCTTCAAGCTGACCGCACCCGGCTGCGGCTTCGCCTGTGTCGACCACGCCCGGGACGTGATCAAGGAGAACTCCACGGGGGCCCTCGCCGCGATCGTGGTCGAGCCGGTGCAGGGCAGGTCCGGCAATGTCGTACCGCCGTCCGGCTACCTCTCCGCCCTGGGCGAGGTGGCGAAGGAGTTCGACGCCCTGCTGATCGCGGACGAGATGATGACGGGATTCGGCCGGACCGGCGCCGCGTTCGCCTACCAGCACGAGGACGTGCGCCCCGATGTCCTCACCGTCGGCAAGGGCATGGGCGGCGGCTATCCCGTCACCGGGGTGATAGCGGCCGGGACGACCATGGCGGCGTCTCCCTTCTCCGACCCCAGCGCGAACTCGTCCAGCTTCGGGGCGTTCCCCATGGCATGCCGTGCGGTAGCCACCACGACGGAGATCCTCGTGGGCGACAAGCTCGTCGAGAACGCCGCCGAGCGGGGGCGCGAGATGCTGGCGCGACTCCTCGACCTGACCGAACTGGCCCCGTTGGTCGGAGATGTGCGCGGCTCGGGCCTCGCCATCGGGATCGAGCTGGTCGCGGACAAGAAGACCCGGGAACCGGCCCCCAGGAGTGTCGTCCAGAGTGTCTACCTCGAACTGATGGAGGCCGGCGTCCTGGTGATGCTCGGCGGGAACGCGCTACGGCTCTACCCGCCGCTCCGTATCGGGCGGGAACTCGCCGACACGGCTGTCGGAATCATCCGGGAGACGCTGATCCGCACGCGAGGTGACGCATGACGGTCACCCTCGACATGGACCGCCTCACCGCGACCGCGGCACAGGCCGCGTCCGTGGCCGGCGAGGAACTCCTGCGCCGTCGACTCGCGCCCCGCGAGGTGCGCGTGAAGGAGGGAGACGCACCGGTCAGCGACGCGGACCTGGCCGCCGAGAGGCTCACGCTCGCCGTACTGCGCGAGCACACCCCGCAGTTCGCGGTCGTGTCCGAGGAGGAGAGCCCCGACGGCGGCGGCGGCCGTCGGCCCACCTGGATCGTCGACCCGCTGGACGGCACCACCAACTATCTGCGTGGTCTGCCGGACTACGCGGTGGCCCTCGCCCTCGCCGTCGAGGGCCGGACCGTTCTGTCCCTGATCCTGCTGCCCGAGTACGGTGCCGTCTTCCGGGCGGTCGAAGGGCGCGGGGCCTTCCGTGACGGCGTACGCCTGCGCGTCCCGGACCCGCGTCCTGGACGCCCCCTGGCGGGCACGGGCTTCGGCACGGAAGGGGTGGTGCGCGGGCAGCAGCGTTCCGTGGCGGACCGGCTGCTCAACGCGGGATTCGAGATCCGGGAACCGGGCAGCGCCTCCACGGGGCTGTGCCGGGTCGCCTCGGGCGCGTACGACGGCTATCTGGAGTTCGGCATCGGGGTGTGGGACACCGCGCCCGGTGCCTTGCTGGTCACCGAGGCGGGGGGAACGGTCACCGGCTGGGGCGGCGGCGAGTTCGTGGCGGCGCGGGGGCACCTCGTCGCGGCGTCACCCGCCTTCCACCGGAGTCTGGTCGAGGCCGGCGGCCCCTGCCCGCCGGCCGCCGAGCCGGGAGGCCGGGCATGAGGGTGGCGATCGTGGGGTTCGGTGTGGCCGGCACCGCACGGCTGAGCGGCTATCGGTCCGTGGACGGCGCCGAGGTGGTGGCCGTCGTGGATCCGTGCGGGGAGCGCCGGGACCGGGCGGCGCGGCTGCTGCCCGACGGGCGGGTGTTCGCCACGCTCGGCGAACTGCTCGCCGTGGACGGGGCGGACGTCGTGGACATCTGCTCCCCGCCGGTGTTCCACGGCCCGCTCGCCCGTGCCGCGCTGGCGGCCGGATGCCACGTCATCTGCGAGAAGCCGGTGGCGGTGCGCGGCGACGAGGCCCTCGGCCTCACCCGTGAGGCGGCCGAGCGGGGCCGGCTGCTGTTCCCGTCGCACAACTATGGGACATCACCGGTCATGCGGACCCTGCGGGAGGCCGCGGTCGACGGCCGCCTCGGACGGCTGGAGTCGGCGGCGTTCCGCGTTCTGCGCGACCGTCACGCGCGCGGCGTGTCCGAGTACGCGCCGGACTGGCGCCGCTCCCGTGAACTGGCGGGCGGCGGCATCCTGCTCGACCACGGCACGCACTGTGTGTACATGGCGCTGCGCCTGTTCGGCCGTGCGCCGCGGAAGCTCTCCTGCACGGTCGAGAGGCCCGGCGGGGACCCCGACTCGGTGGACGAGGCGGCACGGCTGCGCCTGGAGTTCGGCGAGGCGTACTGCGACATCGAGCTGAGCTGGACGAGCGGCGAACGCTCCAGCCACTACCGGGTGTCCGGGACCTCGGGCCTGCTGCGGATCGACGACGGACTTGTCACCGGACGGAGCGCGGACGGCTCCTGGCAGCACACCCTGGTCTCGCCCAGCAAGGACCAGACCCACCTGGAGTGGTTCCCCCCGATGTACGCGGACTTCCGCCGCGTGCTGGCCGATCCGGCCCTGTGGCACGAGCCGGCGCGGGAGATCGTCGACACCGCACGTGTCGTGGAGACGGCGTATGCCTCGGCCGCCGAGGCCGGCCGGGTGATGTCGCTGTGAACGCGTGTGGCCGGTCCGGGACCGGTCCGTACCGGCCACACGCGTCAGCCGGTCACCGCGTGGTGCCGGGGGCGAGGCCCAGCGCCCGAGCGAGCAGCGGCCCTTCCTCCGTCAGGTTGTCGAAGGTGGTGGAACGTTCGTGGGAGGCGAAGTAGTGGCAGATCACGCGGTCCTCGATCAGGGGCAGCCATTCCAGCCGGCCGGACCTGTACGGCTCACCGAGGCCGAGCGTTCCCTTCTCGCCGAGCCTCCCGCCGAGGAGGGAGTACGACATCTGTGTCACGTAGCGCGGCGCGAAGCTGATCTCCCGGGGCAGGGCCGCCAGCGTGCGTTCCAGGAACGCCGCGTCGAAGAACGCGGCCGTGTCGACGGCCGCGAACCCGCAGCACATGTACGGCACGTACGGCGTGCCCGGCAGGTGGTCGGTGATCCAGTGCACCCCCCGCGGTTCCCAGCCGAACTCCGGCGAGTACAGGAAGGCCGGGCGGTCCGCGGGCGGCGTGGCGGCCCACTCGATCAGCTTCGCCGGACGCGCCAGGAAGACCACGTCGCTGTCCATGCTGACCACCATCGGGGCCTCGCTGAGCAGGAAGTAGTCCACGAGCTGGAGGATGCGGACGTTGTTGCGCCGCACCGCCGCCAGCACGGGGAAGTCCGCGAGCAGCTGCCCGACCCGGCGGTCCGCCTCCGCGCGGCCGATGATCCGCACCTCGGGAGCGTGCCGGCGCAGCCGTGCGGTGTCGCGCGCGGTCAGTGTGCCGTCGTCGTGCACGACGGGGGTCACCTCGGGCCAGAAACGGGCCAGCGACTTCGCGGCGAACAGGTAGAGCGGCACATGGTCCGACGAGACGAGGCTGTGCACCTCCACCCCGTGGCGTCCGGTGAACCGGGGCGCCGTCGTGGCCAGGAGCTGCTTGGTGAGGGCGAAGGCCCCGTCCCTGGCGTCCCGGCGCTGATCGGCACCGGTGGGCGGAACGGCTTCGGTACGGCTCATGCGGATCTCCTCAAGTACGGAGGAAAAATGTGGCTGTAACGGGAGATTATGGTCAAAGTCCCCTGAAGTTAGAAGAGTTGGCGTGGAGCTTCTTCGACGCCCACCAGGCGGAGGTGGTGCGCGAAGCGACCGCGCTGCTCATCCCCGGCCCCGCCGACGCCCCGGGGGAGACCGACCCCGGCGCCCGTGAGGCGGACGCGGTGCGGTACGCCGACCGGCTGCTGGGCGCCTTCACGGCCGAACCGCCCCTGGTCTACGCGTCCGGGCGGGGTGACGGCTCGTTCCTGCCCCTGACCCCCGCCCAGGGCGTGGGCTGGCGTCGGCGCGTCGGAGAGCTCCAGGAGGCGTACCGCACCGGCATCGCCGCGCTGGACCGTCTCGCGGGCGGCGACTTCGCCGCCGCTCCGGTGGCGGCCCGGCACCTGGCGCTGCGCGACCCCGGGGCGGAGGATTTCCGGGGGCTGCTCTTCGACCACGCCGTCGAGGCGACCTACGGCGACCCGGTCTACCGCGGGCGCACCGCGCACCGGGAGGACCCGGCGGCCGACGGCCCCCTCCACCTGGGGATGCCGGGCCCGGCCGGCGCCCCGGCGCGTCCCGGCCCCGTTCCCCGCACGCGCGGCGGGGCCGCGTCCGGCGACGGTGCCCGCGGGCCCGCGCCGCTGCGTCCGTACGCCGGGGAGGGCGAGGACCCCGTACGGAGGCTGGCCCGGCACTTCACCGACGCCGCCCGCGCTGTGGCATCCGGAGGGTCCGATGGCTGAGCGCGCCGTGGTGATCGGCAGCGGTCCGGGCGGAGCGGTGGCCGCCATGGTGCTCGCCGAGAACGGCTGGGACGTCGTGGTGCTGGAGCGCGGCCCGAACCACTTCGAGGACCTCCGGGACCCCGCGCCCCGCCACACCTTCTCCGCCGACGAGATCAAGGGACCGGTGCGCGGTTTCGAGTACCCCGACGCGCTGGCCGAACCGCGCGTCTACCAGGACCGCGCGTTCCCCGGGCCGCCGCACACAGGCTTCGTCAACGCGCTGCCCGCCGCCGTCGGAGGCGGATCGGTGCACTGGGACGCCAAGACCCCCCGGCTGTGGGACCTGGATTTCGCCAAGCGCTCCCTCCTCGGCCCCCTCCCGGACTGCGAGGTGATGGACTGGCCGTTCGACTACGCCGAACTCGCCCCGTACTACGCCGAGACCGAAGAACTGCTGGGCGTACAGGGCGATCTGGCGGCGCTGCCTGCTTCGCCGACGCTGCGCCACGCGCCGCGCGAGGGCGGCTTTCCCCTGCCTCCGGGCCCGGACCAGGGGTCGTCGGTGCGGGTCGCCGGCGCGGCGCGCGGACTGGGGCTGCGCCCGTACCCCATGCCGATGGCCGCCAACTCCCGCCCCTACGGCGGCAGACCGGCCTGCACGGACTGCGGGATGTGCTGCGGCTACGGCTGCCCGAACCAGTCGCGCGGCAGCGCGCTCCCGGCGCTGCGCCGCGCGGTGCTCGCCGGCGCGGAAGTCCTGCCGCTGTCCACCGCCGCCGGGGTGCGGCACACGGGGCGCCGGGCGAGCGGCGTGGTGTACGTGGACGCGGCGGGGCGGAGCCGTGAACTGGGCGCTCAGCGGGTGGTGCTGGCCGGCTCCGCGGTGGAGAGCTGCCGGCTGGCCCTGTTGTCCGCGCTGCCCGATCCCTCGGGCCTCCTCGGACGGCATCTGATGTTCCACTGGTACTCCGTCGCGTACGGGCTGTTCCTGAACGAGCGGGTACGCGAGGACCGCGGCCGCAACATCACCCACGCGCTGGACGACTTCGCCGACCCGGAGCATCCCGGAGCCCGCGATGCCGCACGGGAGGCGGGACTGGCGTACTTCCGGGGCGGAGTGGTGGAGCTGGGTTCCAGCCCGCCGGGCCCGGTCCAGGAGGGCAGGATCTACCGTCGTCTGCTGGCCGGAACGGCGGGCCTTCCGTACGGCACGGCATTCAAGCGGCTGATGCGCGAGAGTCCGTTGCGCGACCGGCTGCTGGGCGTCCAGATGCACGGTGAGGACGTCTCCCAGCGGGAGAACCGCGTCGAACTCGACCCCTCGGCCCGGGACTGGCTCGGCGTGCCGGTGCCCCGGATCTCCTGGGCACCGCACCACCACGAAACGACGGCCCAGCGCTTCTACCTGCCCCGGCTGGCCGCACTGCTGCGTGCCGCGGGCGCCGACGAGGTCGCGGCCGTGCCCGAGACGCGCTCCCGCGCGTTTCCCGGTGAACCGGCCACCGTGCCGGGGAACTTCCACACGCTCGGCGGCATGCGGATGAGCGAGGACCCACGCGCCGGCGTCACCGACGGCGTCGGCCGGCTGCACGCGCTGGACAACGTGTTCGTCGCCGACGGCAGCCTCTTCCCCACCTCCGGGGCGCACAACCCGACCCTGACGATCATGGCCACCGTGCTGCGGAACACCAGGAGGACGACGTGACCGACGAGCCCCCCGCCGGACCGTCCACGGACACCGCCGCCCGTCCCTACGCCTTCGACCCGGCCACCGCGCTGGGCTGGAAGAACATCGGACTCGACGGCCTCGGCTGTTTCCTGCGCGCGGTCGAGGCGGTGCTCCTGCACCGTGGCTACGGGGCCAGAGAGGTGGCACAAGGGCTGGCGGCGCCCCTGGACCTGGTGCGGCGCGGTGACTGGTACGGCCCGATGAGCGAGTTCGGCGCCTGCACCGCACGCTGGCACCTGACCGGCATCGGGACGGGTGAGCGGCAGTGGCCGCGGATCGCCGCCCTCGTCACATCCGGCACCCCCGTGGTGCTGATGCCCGACGCCCACCACTGGCCCGGCGACGAGTACGAGGGGAAGGAGCACTTCCACCACCACATGGTGCTCGCCCACCGGCTGGACGAGGACGGCCTGCATCTGCTCGACACCGATGCCCCCGCCTCCGAGGGATTCCGGCGGGTCATTCCGGTCACCGAAAAGCTCCGACGGTCCTGCGCCCGGTACGCGGTACTGGAGCGCGTGGAGCACCCCGTGGCCCACCGGCCGGAGGAACTGGCGGCCCGGCTGGTGCCCGGATCCGTACTGCCCCTGGCGCAGGACATCGCCGAACTGCGCGCCTTCCACGACCGGGTGTGGTCCGGGGCGCGGCTGCCTCTCCTGCTGGCCAAGGGCATGGACGTTCTCGTGCTCGGCGACATCCAGCCCCAGCTCTTCATCCTCGGGCACGCACTGGCCGGCTCGGACGACCGGCGGACGGCCGAGGTCTCGACCGCGTGCCTCGAAGCCGCCGCCCGCGCCCAGAAACTCGGACTGCTCCTGCTCGGACTGCACCGGTTCCGGGCGGAGGGCGTGTACGCGATGGCGCACGAGGAGGTCGCGATGCTGGCCGCGAGTCTCGATGTGCTGCTGGACGCGATGTGCCGGTACGCCGGTGCCGTACGCCCCCGGGCCGCCGGGGACGGGACCCGGCTCGTACGTCGGCTGCGCGGGGAGACGCACTGGTGTTTCGGCGAGGACAAACCGCTGCCGGAACTGTCCTTCGGGTAGGCCGAAACACGAAGGGAAATGCGATGGAAGCCTTACGGAAAGAGAAATCCCAGAGGGAGATGCGGCATTCTCCGGTCCGGATCTCGCGTCTCAGTACCGTGAAACGAGGGAGTCATGATGTCGCTGACCAGTGAGAACGGCTTCGCATCGCCCTTGCGGAGTCAAATCTTCGATGACATTCGAAAGGTGCTGGTGGAACAGTGTGAAACGCCGCCGGAGCGGGCGAGAACCCTCACGGAGAAGGACCTCATGTCCTCCCTCGAACTCGACTCGATCACCCTTGCCTATGTGTTCACGTATGTCGAGCAGAGGCATGACCTGACGTTCGAGAACGACGACATCGACCCGATGCGCTACACGACCGTGGGCGAACTCCTCGACACGCTCGTCGGCCGCGTGGCCGGACCGGACGCCCGGTGACCGGAAGGACCATGACACCCCCCGGCGCCGCCACCGACGCGACGGCACCCGACGACCGGCTGCTGATGGACACGTACATGTCCCAGTACCGGCTGCCCGCCCTCGCCGCCGCCGACCGGCTCGGCGTCTTCTCCGCGCTGTCCGAGGAGCCCGCGTCCGCCGAGGACCTCGCCCGTACCCGCGGCCTCGACACGTACGGCACCACCGTGCTCCTCTCCTTCCTGACCGCGCTCGGATTCCTCGCCGTGCACGGCGCGAGATACCACCTCACCCCCTCCGCGAGCGCCTTCCTGCTGCGGGGCGCCGCGCGCTACTGGGGCCCGATGCTCGGCCTCGGCTGGGACGAGAGGTGCACAGCCGTCCGCCACGTCGTCAGGAACGGCAGCCCGCACGGCTACCGCGGAAAGGCCATCTGGGAAACGCACGAACGCTCCCCGCGCCACGGCGAACTCTTCGCCCGCGCCATGCACGCGCACTCCGCGGCACCCGCCGCGGCGCTCGCCGCCCACCTGGACCTGTCGGGCTGCACCTCGCTGCTGGACGTCGCGGGCGGGGTCGGCACCTTCTCCATGGCGCTGGCCCGGCGCAACCCGCGGCTCAGGACCACCGTCGTGGACCTGCCCGTGGTGGAGGGGCCCGCCACGCGCGTCCTGACGGACGCCGGACTGACGGACCGCGTCACCCTGCGCCCCGGCGACATGTTCACGGACCCCTGGCCGGCCGGCCAGGACCGGGTCCTCTTCGCCGACGTCCTCAGCGACTGGGACGACGAACGGACCCGCGAACTCATGGTCAAGGCGCGCGAGTCCCTCGCCCCTGACGGCCGCCTGCTGATCCACCAAGTGCTGCTCGACGACTCACGCCACGTGTCCGCGACCGCCGCCGGATACTCCATGGCCCTCGCCGTCATGACCGGAGGACGGCTGCGGACCCTGCCCGAACTCGCCGCCCTGCTCGAAGAAGCCCGATTCCCGCAGTGCGCGGCCACCCCGGTGTACGGCCACTACGCACTGGTCACCGCCCGGCCCGACTGACCTCCACCGGCCCTCACCCGTACGCGAACGGAGCAGACATGGATACCTCGCCCCGCGTCACCGCCATCATCACCAGCCGGGAACGCTTCTCCTACGCGGAGGAGTCCCTGAAGAGCTTCTCCGAGAACACCGGTGTCCCGTGTCACGTGGTGTACGTGGACGTCAACTCCCCGCGCGAGCGCTGGGAACGCCTGAAACACCTGAGCGACGCGCACGGCTTCACGGCCGTGCGCGTCAACAAGTACGTGTCCCCGAACTGCGCCCGCAACATCGGACTGCGCTATGCCCGGGGAGAGTACGTCGCCTTCCTCGACAACGACGTGGAATACACCGCGAACTGGCTCGAACCCCTCGTCGCCTGCGCCGACGAGGAGAAAGCCGCGATGGTCGGGCCCCTCTACCTGCACGGGCCGCTGGACGAGCAGACCGTGCACATGGCCGGCGGCGACATGGAGTTCTCGGGCGCCTGGGGAACCAGGAGCTTCGTCCAGACCCAGCGCCACTTCATGAAGCACCTCTCCGAGGTTCCCGCCGGGGAACTGAGGCGGCAGCGGTGCGACATCATCGAGTTCCACTGCGCGCTGGTGCGCCGCTCCGTCCTCGACCGGGTCGGCGGCATGGACGAGGGACTGCTGACCACCCGTGAGCACCTCGACTTCAGCCAGCGGGTCCTGGACGCGGGCGGCACCGTGTGGTTCGAACCCTCGTCCGTGATCACCTACCGGATGCCGCCGCCGTTCGCACTGACCGACCTGCCGTACTTCATGTTGCGCTGGAGCGACGCCTGGACGGCCGACACGCTGAAGCACTTCGCTCACAAGTACGGCATCGAGCCCGCCTATGTGGAGCGCGTCACCAAGAACCGCAAGGGACGCCAGTGGCTGCTGTTCGAACAGATCAAGCAGTACCTCCCCCACGCCCTCGGCGAGACGGGCACCGAAGCGGTCAAGCGCGCCTTCCAGAAGGTCGAGCCGATCGGCAACCGCATCCTCGTGGAACTCATGACCTTCCGTGAGCCCCCGCTCAAGTGGCAGGTCCACCACGGCTCCGGCAGCGCGACCCGTGAACCGTCCGTGGCCGGAGCCGTCTCGTGAACGAGGCCCCGCACGACTCCGGCCGGGTGCGGGTGTTCGTCCTCACCGGCATCCCCGGCAGCGGCAAGTCGACGGTGAGCGCGCTGCTCGCCCGGCGCTTCGATCCGGCGGTGCTGATCGAGGGCGACACGCTGCGCCGCCTGGTGGTGACCGGCCGGGCCGAGATGACCCCCGACCCGTCGCCCGCCGCGCTGCGCCAGTACGGTCTGCGCCTGCGCCACCTGGCCCACCTCACCCGTTCGTACGCCGCCGAGGGCTTCACCGTGGTCGCCGAGGACAACCTTCTCGGCCGGTACCTGGAGGAGTTCGTCGGCCTGCTGGGCGGCGTACACCCGAGGCACGTGATCGTGCTGGCGCCCGACAGCGACACCGTGCTGCGGCGCGACGCGGGCCGGGCGGCCCGCGCGTACGACAAGGGCGGCTGGACCGCCCCCGAACTGGACCGGGTCTTCCGGCGGGACACCGCACAGCTCGGCCTGTGGATCGACACCTCCGGGCAGAGGGCGCAGGAGACCGTGGAGGACATCCTGGCACGGCTCGACGAGAGCGAGATCCCGTGATGGAGCCGCCGACGGGCCCCGGGGCGGCAACCGCGGCTCTCGCACACCCGCGCTGCCTGGCCCGGCTCGCGCGCTGCGGGCCGCCGCCGGAGGACGGCTCCGCCGACGTGCGCCAGGCCGTGGTCGGCCCGGAGTTCGCCCGGCACTGCTCCGGGCTGCTGAGCCCCGCCGAGCGGGCCAGGTCGGCCCGGATGGGCCTCCCGGCCCGGGACCGGTTCACCGTCGCGCGTGGCCTACTGCGCTCGCTGCTCGGCGGCCGGCTCGGCCTGCACCCCGCGCGGGTGGGGCTGTTCACCCGCTGCCCGGGATGCGGAGGAACCGACCACGGTCCGCCGCGCCTGGCACCGGACGGGCCCGGCTGGCGGATCTCCGTGTCCCACGCCGGTCTCCTGGCGGCCGTCGCCGTCGACTACACCGGCCGACCGGTGGGCGTGGACGTGGAGACCGCGGCCAGGACCGCCGATCTGCGCGGGCTGGAGCCCCGGCTGTTCGGCGCCGCCCAGCGGCGCCGGCTGGCCGGGCTGTCCCCGTACAGACGCCGGATCGCGCTCCTCGGGGCGTGGACGAGCGCCGAGTCCTACGCCAAGGCGTCGGGCACCGCCCTGGGCCATGCGCTCGGCCGCGTCGGCGCGGAGGTCGACGCCGACGGACGGGTGAGCGTCGCCCGCCCCGGCGACCTGGACGGCTGGGCGGTGCGGGCGCTGCCGGCCGGCGCCCCCGGCCATGTCGCGGCCGTCGCCTGCCGCGAGGGCACGCACGTACGAACCCACTGAGCGGGACACACGAGAGGGGAGACGGATGCGGCACACACACGACGGCCAGGACACCACCGGACGGCTGGAGAGCCTGGTGCGCGACCGGCTGGCCGAACGGATCGGTGAGGATCTCGCGAGAAGCGTCGGGCGGGAGGAGAAGTTCCACGACCTCGGCATCGACTCCCTCGACATCGTCACCGTCCTCGCCGCACTCGAACGCGAGTGCGCCGTCGACCGGATCGCCGACGGCGAACTGTGGGACATCGCCGACACCGTCGACGCGCTGGTGCGCTACCTGTCCGAGCACGGCCGCACATCCGCGGAGCGGCCGTGAACGCGGCGCCGCGCGGCCGGGACGCCGCGCCGTCCGTCGCGGTCACCGGACTGGGCGTGCTCTCCCCGGGCGGGTCCGGTGTGGACGCGCTGTGGCGGGCCTGCGAGCGGGGCACCGCCGGCTTCCGCACCATCGAGCACTTCGACGTCTCCCGCACCGGAGCCCGGATCGCCGGATTCGTACCCGCCGACGCACCCGACGTGCCCGCCCCGGGCCGGCCGGGGAGGCTGCCCTACCTGCTGCACCGGGCGACGACGGACGCCCTGGCCGACGCGGAGGCACGCACGGGACGCCGCGGTGTGCCCACCGCCCTGGTGCTCGGCAGCACCGACAGCGGAGGCTGCCCCTCCGCGGAGGCGTGGCGCGACTGGCGCGGCGGCCGCTCCCCGAACGCCGGCGCGGGCTGGACCCCGTACTCCGCGCCCGCGTGGGACGGACCGGTGATCCAGGTCGCCAACGCCAGCGCGGCCGGCGCCACCGCGCTGGGCGTCGGCGCGGACCTGCTGCGCGACGGCATCGCGGAACGTGTCCTGGTGTGCGGCGTGGACACGGTCACCGAGACCGCCTATCAGGGGCTCGCCTCCCTGCGCACCCTCAGCCCCCGCGGCTGCCGCCCCTTCAGCACCCGCCGCTCCGGCATCCGGGTCTCCGAGTGCGCCGCCGCCCTGGTTCTCGACTCCGGCTCGCCCCACGCCTACGCCCACCTGCGCGGCTGGGGCGGCAGCAACGAGGCCGGCCAGGCGGCCCGGCCCGACGTCGGAGGCGTGGCCAAGGCGATCCGCCGCGCCCTGCGGGACGCCCGCACCGAACCGGAGGAACTCGGCTACATCAACGCGCACGCCGCCGGAACCCGCCACGGCGACGTGGCCGAACTCCGCGCGCTGGAAGAGGTGCTGGGCGAACGCCTGCCGCGCGTCCCCGTCGTGAGCACCAAGGCGGCGCTCGGCCACTGCCAGGGCGCCGCGGGCACGGTGGAGGCGATCGTGACCGTACTGACCCTGGTGCGCGGCGAGGTGCTCCCCACGCTCGGACTGGAGGACCGCGACCCGCGCTGGGACCACCTCAACCTGGGCGACAAGAGCCCCGACCACCCTCCGGAGACCGCCATGACCATCTCGTGCGGCCTGGGCGGCTCCAACGTCGCGGTGGTGTTCGGCCGTGAGGCGTGACACCGCCCGGATCGCCGGCACCGCCCTGCGCTCGGTGTCCCGGCGGATCCCCCCGGTGCCCGGGGACACCGGCTGCCTGCCCCGCATGCCGCTTGCGGTACGCGACGTGCTGGGCCCCGAACTCCTCACCACCGCCCGGCAGGCGCTGGACGCGGCCGGGATCACCGCCGAGGACGCCCGCGAACTGGGCTGTGTCACCGCCTCCCACGGCGCCACCGCGGCCACCGCCGCGTACATCGCCGAGGTGCTGGACGGACCGGGCCCCCGCTGGCTGGCACCGGAATGCTTCCTGGACTACTCGCCGCACTCGCTGACCGGACGGCTCTGCATCGAACTCGGGCTCGACGGCACCGCGATCACCCTGACCGGCCCGGCCGGAGGAGTGGACGCGCTGGGCTACGCGGCCGGGATGATCGCCTCCGGGCGCTGCGCGCGGGTCCTGGTCGCCACCGCGAACTGGCCGCTTCCCGAGGTGCCGGGGGACACGGCCCCCACCCCGCTGAGCACCGCGGCCGTCGTGCTCCGCGCCGACGGCGGCTGGGGGAACGTCACCGGGTGGCGCCCCGGCGGCGGCCATCCGGCCGTACGGCCCCGGAACGACGCCGACGACGAAGGCGGTACCGGCGCGCCCTTCGCCGCGCTCGCGGACTGGTACGCGCGGCGGCCGTCGAACGGCATCGAGCTGTACGGCGGCGGGTCGCGCGTCGTCCTCGTACCGGGAGCCGGCGCATGAGCGCGGCGGCCCTCGCCGCGGCCCTCGCCCGGTGGGCCGCGCACACCCCGCACCGCCCCGCGCTGGAGCACGAGAGCGGTGCCGTCACCTGGGAACAGCTGTACGCACGGGTCGGCCTGGGCCGCGCCCGGTACCGCACGGCCGACGACCGGGTGCCGGGCCGACGCGTCGGCATACTCGGGCGCAACCATCCGGACACTGTCGTCGCCCTGCTCGCGGTGGCCGCGAACGGTGCCGAACCACTGCTCTACGACGCCCGTGCGACCGCCCACGAACGCGGCCAGGTGGCGGCCCTCGCAGGCGTCACCACCTGGCACACCCCGGCCGGCATCCCCGTACCGGCGTCCACCGTGCCCGTCGGTCCAGGGCCCGCCTCACCCGTGTCCTCCGGGCACGCACCGTCCGGACAGCGGGCGCCCGCGCGGTACTTCGGCCTGGTCACCTCCGGAACCGGCGGCCTGCCCAAGGTGGTACGCAAACCCTGGGACGCCACCCTCGCCAACGCGGCGGCCTTCGCCGATGCCGCCGGCTACCGCGCCGACGACCGCATTCTCTGCACCACCCCGCTGCACCACGCCTACGCCTTCGGTGTCGCCCTGCTGCCCGCCCTCCTCACCGGTGCGACGCTGGTGCTCGCCCCGCACCCCGCCACCCCCGCGGCACTCGCCGCCGCACTGCGGCGCAGCGACGCCACCGTCGTGCAGAGCGTGCCGTTCCTCTACCGCTCGCTGCTCGCCGTCGGCGAACGACCGGCGGCTCCCGCGCCGCGGGTCTGCGTCAGCGCCGGCGAACCCCTCCCCGCCCCGCTCGCCCGCGACTGGCTCGAGGCCGCCGGTGTCCCGCTGCGCGACCAGTACGGGTCCACCGAGTTCGGCCAGATCGCGTACACCGTCGGCGACCCGGGCGGGCCGATGCGTCTCATGCCCGGCGTCGAGGCACGGCTGCGCACCGCGGACGGCGGATGGGTCGCGCACGACCCGGACGCCTCCGGCGAGCTGTACCTCCGCCGTGACGGCGGACCGGTCCTCTACTGGGGGCTGCCCGACCTCAGCCGTACGAGCCACATCGACGGCTGGTTCCGGACCGGGGACACCGGACGGCTCCCCACCCCCCGCACCGTCGTGGTCGAGGGCCGCACCACCCGCCGCATCTCGGTGGCCGGCCGCAAGGTGGATCCCGACGAGGTGGAACGCGCCGTCCTGGCCGCACCTGGCGTGACCGAATGCCTGGTCGCGGCGCCACCGGAGGGCACCGAGGGGCACGGCGGCCTCTTCGTGGCGTTCCTGGCCGTCGAACCCGGCGTCACCGAGACCGAGGTGCGCCGGCACGTCGCCCGGACCCTGTCCTCGTACAAGGTGCCCACCCGCTTCGATCTGCGGGACACCCTTCCGCGCACGGGGTCGGGCAAGGTGCATCTGGCCCGCCTGTGGCAGGAGTTGAGCGCATGACGGTCCTCGACGACATCTCCCTCGGCCGCTACGCCCTGGTCTTCCCCGGCGCGGGCTCGCACCTGCCCGCGATGGCCCGTCGGCTGTGCCGTTCCTTCGGCTCCGCCGCCGACGTGCTCGAACGCGCCCGGAAGGCGACCGGTCTCGATCTCGTACGGCTCTGCCGCGAAGGCACCCCGGCCGAGCTGGCGCCACCGGAGATCTCCCACCCGGCTGTCGTCGCGACCGCCCTCGCGGCCGCCGCGGCGCTGCGCGAGCACACCGGAACCCGCTGGTCGCCGCCCGCCCTGGTCGGCGGCCACAGCCTCGGACACTTCGCCGCGCTCGTCGAAGCCGGTGCCCTCGGATTCGATGAGGCCCTGCGCCTCGTCGCCCGGCGCGCCCGGCTGATGGCGGAGGAGGCCCGCCGCAGGCCCGCCCTGATGGCATCCGTCAGCGGCCCAGGACCCGGCCGCGTGGCCGACTGGTGCGCCGCCTGCCCCGCGGCCCTGGGCGTGGTGGTGCCCGCCTGTTTCAACGGACCGGCGCAGACGGTCGTCTCCGGCGACACCGCGGCGGTGCGGTGGGTCACCGGGCGCGCCGCGCGGGAGCAGGATGTCCGGGCCCGGGAGCTGACAGCTGGCGTCGCGTCCCACTCTCCGCTGATGGACCCCGTGCAACGGGCCATGGCCACGGCACTCTCCTCCGTACCCCTGGCCGAGCCCTCCGTTCCCGTCCTCCTCAACGGTGACGGCAGGGCCGCCCTCGGCACCGGCGAGCTGCGCGAGGATCTGCTGCGCCAGCTCTCGGTCCCGGTGCGGTGGAACGACGCGATGCGCACGGTCGTGGAGGCCGGCATCACCACCGTCGTGGACACCGGCCCCAATCAGGTGCTCGCCCGCGCCGCCCTCCTGCACCCCGAACCCGTCGCCGTGGCGCTGAACTTCATGCGGCCCCTCGAAAAGGCGGTGCCGCTTCCGTGAGCCACCGTCACCTCCGGCCGCAGGACCGGACCGCCGAGGACACCCGAGGGGCGCCGGTCCCCCGGGACGAAGGCGCCACGCGCTCCGCCCTGGTGTTCGGCGGCAGCCGGGGCATCGGCCTGGCCACCGCACACGCCCTCGCCGCCCGGGGACATCGGGTGACCGTCGCCTCGCGCGGCGGCGAGGGGCCCGACGGCTTCGCGGCCGTGCGCTGCGACGTGTCCGACCCCCGGCAGATCGACGCGGCGTTCACCCGCGCCGAGGAAACGCAGGGCCCCGTGCAGATCCTGATCTCGGGGGTCGGCATCCGCGAGGACGGCCTGCTCCTGCGGACCGATGAAGCGTCCTTCCGGCGCGTCGTCGACACCAACCTCACCGGATCCTGGCGTGCCGTGCGCCGGGCCGCGCCCTCGATGGTCCGCGGGGGCTGGGGCCGGGTCGTTCTGATCTCCTCCGTCGCCGCCGCACTCGGTACGGCCGGGCAGGTCTCCTACGCGGCCTCCAAGGCGGGCCTGACCGGACTGGCCCGCAGCGTCGCCCGCGAGCTCGGCCCGGACGGAGTGACCTGCAATGTGGTGCTCCCCGGCTTCGTGGACACCCGGCTCACCTCCGGCCTGGCCGCCCGGCGGCGGGACGGCATCCTCGCCGGCACCCCGCTGAACCGGGCGGCACGCCCCGAGGAGATCGCCGCCGTGGTGGCCTTCCTCACGTCGGAGGCGGCGAGTTACGTCACCGGAGCCGTGGTCCCGGCGGACGGGGGGCTGGCCATGGGCCACTGACGCCCGGCACGGGCCACCGGGCACCGCCCCCGCCCCGGCCGTCTTCCGTTCGCGGGCCCGCCCCGCCGTCGCCGTTCGAACCGCACCAGGAGCCCTCATGCGGACGCTGCTCGTGGACAACTACGATTCGTACAGCTACAACCTCTACCAGCTCATCGCCCGGACGACCGGTGTGGAGCCCGTGGTCCTGCGCAACGACGACCCGGCGCTGCGGCAGGTGAACCCCGACGCCTTCGACGGCCTGGTGATATCGCCCGGACCGGGGCACCCCGGCCGTCCCCGTGACCTCGGACCGGCCGCCGGCCTGCTGTCCGGCTTCGGGCTCCCCACCCTCGGGGTGTGCCTGGGGCACCAGGGCATCGCGCTGGCCGCCGGTGCCCGCGTACACCGGGCGCCGATGCCCCGGCACGGACACCTGAGCCCGGTACGCCACCGGGGCGAGGACCTCTTCGCGGGAATCCCGCAGAACTTCACCGGGGTCCGCTACCACTCGCTGGCCGTACCCGAACCCCTTCCCGCCGCCCTGGAAGCGACCGCGTGGGCCGAGGACGGCGTGGTGATGGCACTGCGCCACCGCACCCTGCCCCAGTGGGGCGTGCAGTTCCACCCGGAGTCCGTCTGCACCGAGTTCGGCGCGGAACTGATCGCCAACTACGCGCGCCTGGCCCTCGCCCACCGCGGCGCGTCCGCGTCCGGGGCGCGCCGCACCCGGCGCCCGGCGCCCGGCCCGGCGGGGAGCACGGACCAGGGAGACGGCGCCCGGCGAGGCGGCGGGCCGTACCGGCTGCACGTACGCCGGCTGGGGACGGAACCGGACACCGAGAAGGTCTTCCGCACCCTGTTCGCCGACTCACGGCACGCCTTCTGGCTGGACAGCTCGCGCGTGGAACCGGGTCTCTCGCGCTTCTCCTTCCTCGGCGACGCCTCCGGGCCCCTGGCCGAGACCGTGCGCTACCGGGCGGGCTCCGGCCACGTCGAGGTGACCGCGGCCGACGGCACCGTGACCGAGGTCGCGGGCACCGTCTTCGACCACCTGCGCGACCAGCTCACCCGCCGCCGGACCGAGGTCTCCGGACTCCCCTTCGACTTCGCCTGCGGCTATGTCGGCTACTTCGGCTACGAACTGCGCGCCGACTGCGGATCACCGCTCGCCCGGCCGTCCACCGCCGACGACGCCGGGTGGATCTTCGCCGACCGGCTGGTCGCTGTCGACCACGAGCAACGGACGGCCTATCTCCTGTGCCTGTCGCGCCGTGACCGCGCCGACCAGCGGCGCGCCGAGCGCTGGCTGCGCGAGACCGGCTCACGTATCGCCGCGCTCCCGCCGCACTCCGCGCGCGTCACCGCCCCGGGTCCCGTCGCCCCGGCCCCGCCGGACCACTGGCTCGCCCGGGGCCGGGAACAGCACCTGGCGGACGTGCGCCGCTGCCGCGAGGAACTGCGCGCGGGGGAAAGCTACGAGATCTGCCTGACGAACACGCTCACGGTCCCGGCCGACGGCGACGCCGTCGCCGCGTACTCCCGGCTGCGCCGCCTCAACCCGGCCCCCTACGCGGCCTATCTGCGGTTCGGCGATATGGAGGCGGCCTGCTCCTCACCGGAACGCTTCCTGCGCATCACCGCCGACGGGGTCGTGGAGAGCAAGCCCATCAAGGGCACCGCGCCGCGCGGCACCGACGCCGCCTCCGACGCGCGGCTGAAGGAATCCCTCGCCACCGACCCCAAGTCCCGGGCCGAGAACCTGATGATCGTCGACCTGCTCCGCAACGACCTCGGCCGCCTCTGCGAGATCGGAACCGTCCATGTGCCGCGCCTGATGCACGTGGAGTCGTACGCGACGGTGCACCAGCTCGTCTCCACCGTGCGCGGCACGCTGCGACCCGGCGCGGACGCCGTCAGCTGCGTGCGGGCCTGCTTCCCGGGCGGTTCCATGACCGGTGCCCCGAAGCTGCGGACCATGGAGATCATCGACCGGCTGGAGGGCGCACCGCGCGGCGTCTACTCCGGGTCCATCGGATACCTGGGCCTGGGCGGTGGCGCGGACCTCAACATCGTCATCCGGACCGCGGTCCGGTCCGGCGGGCAATGGACCGTCGGAGCCGGCGGCGCCATCGTGCTCGACTCCGATCCGGCCGAGGAGTACCGGGAGATGCTGCTCAAGGCCGGAGCGCCGGTGCGGGCACTTCTCCCCGAGGACCCGCCCGACGAACCGTCCCCCGCGGACGCCGTCCGCGGCCATCCGCCCGCACAGGCGCCGGCGCCGTACCGGGCGTGACCTTCGCGGTCCGGCGCCACCGAGCACACCCGGGCCCCGGGGAACCCGGCGACACCTGCTCACGGAAGTCCCCGGTGGCCGACTGAGTTCCGGCCGGCGAACACGGGGGGGGGACGCATTGAAGGCACAGGACACGGCCCCGGACCGAAGGGTCCGGGCACGTCACCCACGAGGACTGCTCACGCTGTGGAGCATCGAGATGTGGGAGCGGTTCAGTTTCTACGGCATGCGGGCGATCCTGGTGCTCTTCCTCGCGGCGTCGCCCGGCGATGGCGGACTCGGCCTCGCACCGCATGTGGCGGCGGCGGTCTTCGGTGTGTACGGGGCCCTGGTCAACCTGCTGGCGCTGCCCGGCGGCTGGCTCGCCGACCGGGTCCTCGGTTCGCACCGGGCCGTCCTGTGGGGCGGAGCGGTCATCACGGCGGGACACTGTGTCCTGGCGCTGCCCGTCGGCGCTGCCGGCACCTGCTGCGGCCTGCTGCTCGTCGCCGCCGGGACCGGCATGCTCAAGCCCAGCATCTCCACGATGGTCGGCGGACTGTACGACGCCGAGACCCGGCCCGGGAGCGACACCGCCAAGGGCGCGGCCCGGCGCGACGCCGGGTTCTCGCTGTTCTACATGGGCATCAGCGTCGGGGCCTTCGCCGCACCGCTGATCACCGGCTTCCTCGGCGAGCGCGTCAACTGGCACGCCGGGTTCGGGGCCGCGGCGGCCGGCATGCTCATCGGACTCCTCATCTGTCTCAGGAGCGGTGGCCGGCTGCCCGACGCGGTCCGCCGGCCGGTACGGACCGCCACTCCGGACGGAACCAGGAGCATGCTCGGCGCGTGCGGCGGCGCGCTCGCCTTCGCCGGCGTGGCGCTCGGCGTCAGTATGCTGCTCGGCCGGACCTTCACCGACGGGGTCATCCAGGCCATCACGCTGCTCACCATCGTCATCCCGGTCGTCTACTTCACCACGATGTTTCGCGCGGCCGGGCTGGATCCGGTGGACCGCAGCAGGCTGCGCGCCTATGTGTGGATCTTCCTGGCGGCCGCCATGTTCTGGATGATCGCCGAACAGGGCGGCTCCCTGATCAGCCTGTTCGCCCGCGACCACGTCGACCGCTCGCTGTTCGGCTGGGAGTTCCCCACGAGCTGGTTCCAGTCCCTCGGCCCGCTCTACAGCATCCTGCTGGCCGGGGCGTTCGCCGTACTGTGGCTGCGTATGGGCCGCCGCCAGCCGAGCACCGCGGCGAAGTTCGCCCTCGGCCTGTGCGGACTGGGCCTGGCGACACTGGTCTTGGCGGGAGCCGGGCTCGCCGCGGCGGACGGCGGACGCGTCTCGCCGATGTGGCTGCTGGGGGCCTTCTTCGTCCAGATCATGGCCGAGATGTGCCTCAGCCCCACCGGTCTGAGCGTGAGTACGCGACTGGCACCGGCCCGTTTCGCCCACCAGATCATGAGTCTGTGGTTCCTGTCCGTCGCGATGGGCGGCGCACTCAGCTCCCAGGTCGTTCGGCTCACCACCGTGTGGTCGGACGCGACCTACTTCGCCGTACTCGGCACCGCCGCGCTGCTCTGCGCCGGGGCGGTCGCCGCCGGACGCACGAACCTCAGCAGGCTGATGCGCGGGGTCTCCTGACGCCACATCAGCAGAGGGCGTGCCGAACGCCGGGCGCCCCGGCCCGCACGGAACCGGGGCCGGGGCGGCCGACGCCGGCACGGCGGATCAGGACGTCCCGGTGCCCGACGTCGTCGCCGACATCCACGCGGCGTACAGCTCGGCGTACCGCCCGGGGCTCGCGACCAGCTCCTCGTGACTGCCCTGCTGGACGATCCGCCCCCGGTCGAAGACCAGCACCCGGTCCGCCGCCCGTGCCGTCGACAACCGGTGCGCCACCGACACGGCGGTACGGCCCCGGGTGGCGTTCTCCAGGGCCCGCTGGAGCCGTTGCTCGGTGGCGGGGTCGACCGCGGACGTGGCCTCGTCCAGCACCAGCAGATCCGGGTCGGCGAGATAGGCGCGGGCCAGTGCCACCAACTGCCGCTCGCCCGCGGACAACGCTTCGCCGCGCTGCCCCACCGGTGTGTCCAGGCCCTGCGGAAGCCCCTGGCACCAGCTCTCCAGACCGAGAGTGGCCAGCGCCTCCCGTACCTCGTCGTCGGACACCCCGGGGCGCCCGTACCGGATGTTGGCCCCGACCGTGGTGTCGAACAGGAAACCGTCCTGCGGCACCATCACGACTCGTCGGCGCAGTGAGGAGAACCGCACCTTCGTCAGCGGCACACCGTTCACCGCGACCCGGCCCGAGGACGGGTCCGCGAGTCGGATCAGCAGCTTGGCGAAGGTCGACTTGCCCGAGCCGGTCTCCCCCACGACGGCCACTCGGGTGCGTGGCGCGATGTACGCCGACACTCCGTGCAGCACCTGCGGACCGTCCGGGTACGCGTAGCCGACATCCTCCAACCGCACCTCCATCGGGCCCCGTTCGAGCTCCACCCCGGCCTCCCCGGGGTCGGCCACATCGACAGGCGCGTCCACGACCGCCAAGGAGCGCCGCCAGCCGGCCAACGCGTTCTGGAGCTCGTTCAGCACCTCCGTACTCATCTGGGCGGGCCCGATGAACAGCGTGACCAGGAACAGGAACGCCACCAGCTCACCGGCCGTCAGATGCCCCTGAATGCCCAGCACCACGCCCAGACTCACCACGCCCCCGATGGCCAGTGCCGCCGCGACCTCGCCGCTGGAGAGCGTGACGGCCACCAGCCGCTGGGCGCGGCTCTGCGCCCGCCGGTGCTCCTCGACGGCCGTGTCGATACGCCGTCCGATCAGGTCGCCGGCGTCGTACGCGCGGATCACCTCGATCCCGACCACCGCCTCCCCCGTCGCGGCGAGCATGTCGCCCGCCCGTGCCCGCACCCGCCCGTAGTGCCGCGAGAGCCTGCGCTGCATCGGCGGCGACGCCAGCAGCAGGGGCGCGAAGACCGCCCACACCATCAGCGTCAGGCCCCACGAGTAGGCGAACATCACCGCGCTGCCCACCACCAGCTGGCACAGGCTCACCAGCAGCATCCCGCCGAACTGGAGGAAGATGCTGAACTGGTCGACATCAGCGGTGACCCGCGCCACCAGGTCGCCGCGCCGCTCACCACTGAGAGCGGGGGCCGACAGGTCGTGGACCCGCCGGAACGCCTTGACGCGCAGCGTCGAGAGCCCCGCCTCGGTGCTGCGGTAGAGGCGGTAGTTCATCCGGTACGTCACCCAGGCCGTGAACATCACCGCCACCGCGCACACGGCCACCGTCGTCAGGACGAAGCCGGTACGCGGTTCCCCGGCCGCCTGGAGCCCCTCGTCCAGCGTGATCTGGACGGCGATCGGGACCACCACCCGCCCCATCGCGGCGAGGAGGGCCAGCCCCGCCACGACGAGGAGCCCCTCCCGCAGCCCCGGGGAGACCTGGAGCGCCCGCCGGAACGTGGCCGTGGCGGTCCTGTCCTCCGCGTCGATCCGGCTCATGCCGTCCGCTCCTTCTCCGTCCTCGCGCCACCGGAGCATTCCTGACCGGCCGACTGTTGCTCCTCGCGCTCGTAGGCGGTGACCAGCGCCCGGTAGCCGGCGCTGCGGGCCAGCAACTCGTCGGGCGTTCCGCTGTCCAGGACGCGTCCGCGCTCGATGTAGACCACGTGGTCGGCGAGCGCGATGGTGGCCTGCCGGTAGGCGACCAGGACTAGCGTGGACGGCACCCGCGCCTCCCGCAGGCGCCCGAGGATCAGGCTTTCGACCTGCGGATCGATGCTTGACGTCGCGTCGTCGAGGACCAGCAGCCGCGGCCTGCGCACCAGGGCACGGGCCAGGGCGACACGCTGGCGCTGGCCGCCGGAGAGCGTGGCGCCCCGTTCGCCGACCCGGGTGTCCAGCCCCTGCGGCAGCGACCGCACGACATCGGCGACGTGCACCGTCTCCAGCGCCTCCCATACCCGCTCGTCCGGAACCTCCAGGCCGAGCAGCACATTGCCGCGCACCGTGTCGTCGAAGAGCAGGGCCTCCTGCGGCACGAACGCCACGGCCGAGGACACCTCACCGGACCGCATCTCACGGGCGTCCTTGCCGTCCATCAGGACATCGCCCTCGTGCGGGTCGACGAGCCGCACCATGAGCGCCGCCAGCGTCGACTTGCCGGACCCGGTCGGGCCGACCACGGCCACGGTGCGTCCGGAACCGACCTGAAGGGTCACGTCGTGCAGCACGTTGCCGCCGTCGTAGGCGTAGCTCACGCCGCGCGTGTCCAGGCTGATGGGACCGGCGTCCGAGAGCCGCAGCTCGCCCATGGGCTGCTCGCCCACGGCGTCCAGGACGTGCCGTACCCGTGACCAGCCCACGGAACTGCGGGGCAGTTCGGCCAGCACCCAGCCGAACGCCCTCACCGGGAAGGCGATCATCGTGAAGAGGTAGGACACCTGTACGAGTTCGCCCACGGTGATCACCCCGGCCGCCAACCGCACCGTACCCACGGCGAGCACGGTGAGGATGCCGAGGTTGGGCAGGGCGTCGAGCACCGGGTCGAAGCGGCCACGGGTCCTGCCCACCTCGACGTTGGCATCGCGCAGCCGTTCCGCGGCGACGGTCATCCGCTGTGTCTCGTGGGCCTCCAGACCGAGCGTCTTGACGACGACGGCGCCGTCGAAGCTCTCGTGCGCGATATCGCTGACCTCGGCCCGCAGGCTCTGCGCGCGTGCCGCCAGGGGCGACAGTCTGCGCTGGTAGAACACGTTCAGCAGACCGATCGCGGGAAAGACCAGCAAGCTCACCCCGGCGAGCACCGGATCCACCAGCGTCATGGAGACGACGGCGGCGAGCAGCATGACCACCACGCCGATCGCGGTGGGCAGCGGCACGATGGGCGACCACACAGCCTCCACGTCGGAGTTGACGTTGGAGAGCAACTGCCCTGCCGGGTGCCGCCGGTGCCAGGAGAGAGGGAGCCGCAGATAGCGGTGCACGACCTTGCGGCGGTACGTGGCCTGGAGGCGGAACTGCATGATGCCGGCTCCGACCCGGCGTCCGATGACGCCGACCACGCGGAGCATCGCCACCCCGAAGATGGCGAGTCCGGCGGAGACGAGCGCGGCCGTGGTGGTCCGGCCGGTGTCGAACGCGGGCAGTACCACGCCTTCGGTGATCCGGCCCAGCACCCAGGAAGTGGCGACCGGAGCCACGCCGTAGAGGCAGCTTGCCAGCAACGCCGCGGTGAAGATCCACGGTTCCTCACGTACGGCGACGGAGAGGACTCCCAGACCTCTGCGGAGGGTGGACCTGTCGGTTCCGGACACGGAGAGGTTCCTTTCGTGCGGCGTCCGCGTGGCTCGGTGACGCGTGGGGCGCCGTGCCGACCGCGTACGGGATCATTGGCGGGCTCCGGCCGGTTCCGGCAGGGCGTCCAGCAGTGCCAGTTCCGCGCGGTCCAGCCGGACGCGGGCGGCGGCGACGTTGTCCGCCAGGTAGCGGGGGTTCTTGGTACCGGGGATCGGCACCACGTGCTCACCTCGGGAGAGCACCCATGCCAGGGCGACCTGGGCGGGGGTGAGGCCACGTCGCCCGGCGACCTCGCGCACACCCTCGGCGAGCGGCAGGTTCGCCGCGAAGTTCTCCCCCTGGAAACGTGGGATCGTCCGCCGGAAATCGTCGGCCGGGATGTCGTCGGCCGAGCCGAACCGGCCTGCGAGGAAGCCCCGGCCGAGCGGGGAGTACGCGATGAGCGTGATCCCCTCCCGGGCGGTGAACGGCAGCAGTTCCGCCGCCCTGTCCCTGGTCCACAGCGAGAGTTCGCTCTGCACCGAGGCCACCGGGTGCACGGTCCGGGCGCGGAGGACCTGGCCGGGCGTCACGTCCGACAGGCCCAGCATCCGCGCTTTGCCGGCTTTCACCACCTCGGCCATGGCCCCCCAGGTCTCCTCCAGCGGCACCTCGGGGTCGACCCGGTGCAGTTGGTACAGGTCGATGTGGTCGGTGCCCAGCCGGCGCAGGCTGGCGTCGATCGCGGCACGGATGTGTTCGGGGCGGCCGTCACGCCGCAGCCGGGTCCCACCGGCGACGAAGCCCACCTTGGTGGCCAGGAACGCCCGCTCCCGGCGGCCGGCGAGCGCACGGCCGACCAACTCCTCATTGGTGTGGGGGCCGTAGACGTCGGCGGTGTCGATCAGGGTGGCACCGAGATCAAGGGCGCGGTGGATCACGGCGACCGAGGTGGTGTCGTCCCGCCCGGCGGGATCGTAGGCGTACGACATGCCCATGCAGCCCAGGCCGATGACGCCCACCGGCTGCCCGTCCGATGCTGTTCGACTGGTGCGCAACACGGTTCCTCCCTCAGGGTCGCTCGAACGCGCTCGGGAGAGCGGACCGGCCGGACGCGCAGGGGGTCCTCCGTCGCCGGCCGGTCCGGCCCACGGGTCGTTCAGGAGATGGCGCCCTCGGTCCAGGCCCGGTCCAGGATCTCGTCGACCGTCTCGTCGACGGTCTGCGACGAGGTGTCGAGCCAGAGCCCGATCCTGGGCGTGCTGTCCCGCAGCACCTTGTCCAGATCACGCGGCTGCCAGTCCGGCCCGTATCCCGACTTGGCCCGCTTCTCCTCGCGCTCCGCGACGGCGTCCGGGTCGGGCGCGAGCACGACGACGGCCAGCGGACGGCTGGTGATGGACTCGGTGATCTCTGCCAGGTGCTCACCCAGCAGGATGTCCTGGACGATGGCCGTGAATCCGGCGCGGCAGTACGCGTCGGCGGACGCGGCGGCGAGCCAGTGCCGCAGCTTGAGCTGGGTGAGGGCCTGCGGCGGCGGATCGGCGGTCATGTGCACCTGGCCGTTGACGATCATGCGGCGGAAGAGGTCACCGCGCACATGGACGGAACGGGTCAAGCGCTCGGCGAGTGCCTGGGCGACGGTCGATTTCCCCGCCGCGGAGATGCCCGAGATGACGATGACGCCGGGGTTCTCTCCGTCCTGGCGAGATGTGGTGATGTTGTCGGTCATGAACGGAAGGAGTTCCTCTCTGGTGAGCCGCCGAGCGAAAGGCGGGGCGGCGGCAGCGTGACGTGTCGCTAGACGCGTTCGAGGACGAGAAGGTCCATCGAAGCGGGCCGTTCGATGGAAATGCCCCAGGTGCCGAGTTGAGGCTCCCGGCGCATGCGCAGACCATATCGCGCCGCCACCGCCTGAATGTGCTCCAGTCGATAGGCAATGGCGTACGTCGGTTCGTCTTCCGAATGTACGTAGTAATCGCCGTGATCGTGCGTGAAGCTGAACGCGGTGTTGCCGCGGGAAATGTTCTCGGCCACCTTGTCGTCCACCAGGTAGGCGGTGGCGAAACACTGTCCCCCGGGCCGGAGTACTCTCGCGGATTCCGCCAGATAGTTGTCCATCTCCTCCGGCAGCAGGTGACTGATCAGCCCGACGAGGGCGGCGATGTCGAAGGCCGCGTCGTCCGCGGGGAAGCGGAAGCCGGACGCGGAGAGGGTGCCCTCGGGATTGTAGATTTCCTGGCGGATGTCGACGTGCTCGAAACGGAAGTTCGGGTAGCGGGAGGTGATCGCGGAGCTGCACCACTCGATCGCGTGCGGCACGATGTCGAAGCCCAGGTAGGAGCCTTCGGTGAGCACGCCCGTCAGCGGTACCGCGATGCGACCCGCTCCGCAGCCGGCGTCCAGCACGTCGTGGGACGGGCTCATGCCCAGTTCATCGCGCATGTAGGCGGTGATCTCACGGCCGACCTCGAGGAAGTCGCCGTTGCCGATGAAGCGGCGGTAGCGGCGGGGCGGCAGGAGCGGGTGCCGCCTGCCGCGCGCCCGCTCCAGCAGGTCCAGCAGGTGGAGCCCCGCGCGGAAACCGGAGCCTCGCAGTCGCTCGACGGCGCCGGCCCGGCGGAGCGACGAGGTGTACTTCGTCGCCCTGAGCGACTTCAAGTCCGACGTGGTGCCCGGCACTAGTGAATCCTCTCCGTGGTCTCGGGAATCGATGTCGAGGTGGAGCGGCGCCGTCGGCCCGACGAGGGCTTGAGCCACCTCCGTGTACATCCCGGCAGGAGCGCGACAGGCGCTCCTCTCCACGTAATCAGAATGTCGATCGTTCAGACACCGGTCAACAGCGCTTCGGGCCCCGAATCGAGACGCTCACCGCCTTATCCTTCGAACATCGGTGCCGGGAATCCGAAGAAAAGACAGGGCGCTTCCGGACGTGCGCGTACGCTTTCGAGGCCGTCAAGTCACAGATCACTTCTCTGGAACGCCAGTTCGCGCATAACACAAGGACGACCCGGCTTCGGTCGAATGGCGATAACCAGCCGACTCGGTCCACAGTGCGCCGCGTCAACGCGAGTATGAGGCCGAGACGGAAAATCCCCGTAACCGTGGCACTACAGGGAAGGCGCTCTCAAGTGATCAACGCACCATCCATGGATCATCACATGATCGTAGAGGCACAGGTGCGTGACTTCGGGTTTTCGCCGACAGTGGAGAAGCGCCGTCAAGAACAACACCTCCGGAGCCGTGGGCGGCGGCATCGCCGCCGTCAATTTCACGGCGACCACGCTGACCAGTACCCCGGTCAGCGCCAACAAGGCCCTCACCGCCGCAGGCGTCTACCGCCAGAACGGCAGCCTCTCCCTCACCACCTCCCCCATCAGTGGCAACACCCCCAACAACTGCGTGGGCAGCGCCCCTTCGGTACCGGGCTGCACCGGCTGACCTCCGGACGGCTTCACGGCTGCGGGCTGCCTCCAGCGGGAAGCGGCCCGCACTCGAACCGCGGCGGGACGATGCCGCCGCGGCAGGCTTCTACGTGCGTTCCGTCAGCGACTCGGCGAGACGTTCGGCGAACGCGGTCAGCTCGTCCAATCGTGATCCGCCGCGGGCGATGCGGAAGCCGTGCCGGCGCCCCCAGAACGCGGCCTGGACGGCGTGGAACTGAGCCCAGCGCTGGACGCGCGCGCGATCGAGTTCGGCGGCCTCGGCGAAGATGTCCAGGACGCGGTGGGCGGCCTTGTCCAGGTCATCCGCTGCCAGCAGCGCCAACGCGCGTGACGTGAGCAGTGTGCCGCCGTCGTACGCGGGGTCTCCCGCGTACCCCTTCGGGTCGACGGCCAGCCACGGCTCACGGTCGGCGCGCAAGATGTTCCTGGCGTGCAGATCACCGTGGATGAGGACATCCGGCTGGATGCCGCCCAGTTCACGTACGGTCGCCGTGGCGGCGTCCACGACGTGGCGCGGCATCGTGTGTGCCAGCTCCTCGGCATCCTCGCGCAGCTGCTCCTCCCAGGTGCCGGTCCGCTCCCGCAGCCGGGGCAGGCCGGGCGGCGCGGGAACGGCCAGTCGGCGGCTGATCCGCGCCGCGACCGTCACGATCTCATCGTCGTCCTCGACGTCCGCGAGGGTCGACATGTGGACCCGCTCCAGCAGCATCGCGAAATCCACGTCGTCGCGCTCATACAGCAGAACAGCTCCGCGGCCGCCCCAGGCGGCGAAGGCATCCGGCTCATGGACATTGCCGGGATGCGGAAACGACACCTTCAGCACAGCGGTCCCCCCGGTCCGCCGTCGTACCGGGACGATGACTCCGACGCCCCCGTGCGTGATGTCGCCGTCCGGCACGCATCCCCAGCGTTCCAGCAACGCGTCCACGATCCCCGGCAGTTCGGCGAGCCATGCCGCTCCTGGCTCACCCTCGCGTTCGAGCGTGGTCTGCGTGAACGTATCCGGTACCGCGATCATCCGAGCACACTACCGTCAGCGAAACAGCGCCAACGGACTTCAGGCGCCCACGGTCCCGTCGATCCCCTCGCGCAGGAAGTCCGCGTGCCCGTTGTGACGGCCGTACTCCAGAAGCACGTGCACCATCACCATCCGCAGCGTCACCTCCCGTTCCCACCTCGGTTGACGTCCCGTCAGGTCCAGGGATTCGGCCTCCCGCTCGATGCGGCGCGAGTTCTCCGCCTCGGCCTCCCAGACGGTGAACGCCTCGGCCCTGGTCGACGCGCTCGCGTCGTAGGCCGCCTGGAAGTCGATCGTGTCGGACCAGACCATGGGCGCGTCGTTGTCCTCGAACACCCGGCGGAACCAAGCGCGTTCCACCTCTGCCATGTGCCGTACCAGGCCGAGGAGGGACAGCGTCGACGGGGGCATCGACCGCTGCCGCAACTCCTCGTCGGTGAGCCCTTCGCACTTCATGGCGAGGGTCGCGCGGTGGTAGTCGAGGAAGGCCCGCAACGTCTCGCGTTCGCTGCCACGGGTGGGCGGTGCTGTGCGATGGTCGCTGCTCATCGGCCGTGCTCCTCGTCCGTGCCTGTGTCCGGGGGCAAGTATCCACCAGCCCGGCCACGGTCACCGCACACCCGTACGACGTGACGCCGCACGCCCCCCACGGCGAATGCTCAGTCCCGATGCCCGTCGGCCGGTGCTCTCAGCAGCTGGGACACCTGGGCGTATGACACGACGTGCGTGGAGGCACGGTCCCGGCGCGGTAACCGGCCGACGGGCGGGGGCTGTTACGCGTCGGCGCTCACTCATGATCCTCACACAACGCAACGGAGGGCCGGACGATCTCCTCGTCCGGCCCCCTGTTTCTCCCGTTGCTAGCCGACGGCCACGGCGCCACGCAGCGCCTCACGCATCACCGCGAGCACCTCCGGCGCGCGCGAGCTGAGGTAGAAGTGGCCCCCGCGGAACACCTGGAGGGTGAACTCGGCTGTCGTGTGGGCACGCCACACGTCGGCCTCCTCGACCGTCGCCTTCGGGTCCTTGTCGCCCACCAGGGCGGTGATCGGGCAGTCGACGGTCCCGTCCACGGGACCGTACGTCTCGATGGCCCGGTAGTCGCTGCGGATGGCCGGCAGCACCATCCGCAGCAGTTCCTCGTCACCGAGCACCTGGGCGTCGGTGCCGCTCAGGGCCTTCATCTCGGCGACGAGGCCGTCGTCGTCCCGCTGGTGGACGGTCTCCACGCGCTTCGTCGACGGTGCGCGCCTGCCGGAGGCGAAGAGCAGCGCGGGCGTGTGGCCGAGGCCTTCGAGCCTGCGCGCGACCTCGAACGCGACGACCGCGCCCATGCTGTGTCCGAAGAACACGACGGGCCGGTCGAACAGCGGCGCCACCACGGGCGCGATCTGGTCGGCCAGTACGCCGATGTCGTCCACACTCGGCTCGGTGCGCCTGTCCTGGCGGCCGGGGTACTGGAGGGCCACCACGTCGCTGTCGCTCTTGAGCGCGGCCGAGACGGGGAAGTAGAAGCTCGCCGATCCGCCCGCGTGCGGGAAGCACACCAGCCGGACCGGGGCGTCCGGTGCGGGGTGGAACCGGCGGAGCCAGAGGTCGCTGCCATCGGCAACAGTCATGTTCTTTTCCGTTCTGCTGTCGTTGTCGTGCTCAGAGGGTTCAGAAGCTTCGGCGGCTTCAGAGAATGATGTCGTCCCCGCCGCCGGCCAGCCAAGCCCGTACGGCGAGCGCCGTCGACTCCGAGTGGTCTTCCATGATCGTGAAGTGGTCGCCGGGAACGTCGGCGTCCTCGGTCGGGAAGGGCCACGTGGGCTGCCATGCGTCCTCGGTCTTCACTGCCTTCGGCACCCCCGGCGGGAAGGTGGCGTGCACGTACAGCGTCGGCGCGTCGAGCGGTTCGGGCTCCCAGTCGCTGAACACCGGCACGTAGCCGCCCTGCCCGGTCAGTTGCGCGCCGGTCAGCAGCTCGAACGCCTTGCTGGTGGTCATGCGCACCCTCAGCGCCGCCTCCAGCCGTTCCTCGAACGAGGTGGTCGCGGTGTAGGTGTCGAGCAGCACCACCGCCGTCGGTGCGCTGCCCTCCCGTTCGAGCAGTGCGCCCACGGCGTTGGCCAGCCAGCCGCCCGACGAGTAGCCGAGGAGCACGAACGGCCGGTCGCCCGCCTGCCTCCTGACGGCCTCGGCCTGAAAGCGGACGACGGCCTCCCTGGTCGCGGGGAGCGCCTCCCCCGGTGCGAAACCGGGGTGGGGCAGCACGGTCACGTCCCGCTCGCCCGCGAACACGGGGGCGAACCGGGCGAAGTAGTGCGGCCCGGAGGGCGCCATCGTCGGCGGGAAGCACAGCAGTTGGGTTTCCGGCCCGGTCGCCAGCCTGATCGCCGACAGCGCGGGTACCTCGTCCGGTGTCTCGAACACCGGACGTATCCGCGCGGCCGCGGTCACCATCTGCCAGCCCTCCTCGTACAGTCCGAGGTCGCAGGCCTGCCGGTACAAGCCGGTGAACGTGTCCTCGACCGCCAGGGCGGCGGACGCCACGGGGGCGCCCGCGGTCCCCAGAGCGAGTTCGCGCCGCAGGTACCCGGCGAGATCCGGGCCGGTCGGCTGGTCGAACACGATGGTGGTGGGCAGTCGCAGCCCGGTCGCGGCCGCGAGCCGGTTGCGCAGTTCCAGCGCGGTCAGCGAGTCGAGACCGAGCTGGGTCAGGACGCCGGAGACGTCGAGTTCGTCCGGCGAGTAACCGAGCACGGCCGCCGCCTGGTCGCGGACGACCCGCAGCAGTTCCCGCTCCTGCTCCTCCTCCGTCAGTCCGGCCAGCCGCTGCTCCAACCGCTCCTCGCTCGGGCCGGCCGCCCTGGTGGCCCGGGGGCGGACGAGGCCGCGCAGCAGCGCGGGCACGTCCTCGGGGGCGCCGCGCAGGGCGCCGACGTCGAGGCGCATCGGCACCACGACCGGGTCGGCCGCCGCGCACCCGAGGTCGAACAGCGCGAGGCCCTGCTCCTCGGTCAGGCCGGTGACACCGGAGCGGGACATCCGCGCCACGTCGGTCCCCGCCAGTCCGTCGGTCATCGCGCCGGTCGTCTCCCACAGGCCCCACGCCAGCGACGTGGCGGGCAGGCCGGCGGCGCGCCGGTGCTGGGCGAGCGCGTCGAGGAACGTGTTGGCCGAGGCGTAGTTGGCCTGGCCGGCATTGCCGAACGTGCCCGCCGCCGACGAGAACAGCACGAACGCCGACAGGTCCAGCTCGCGGGTCAGCTCGTGCAGGTGCCAGGCCGCGTCGACCTTCGGCCGGAACACCCGGTCGATCCGCTCGGGTGTCATCGAGCCGATCACACCGTCGTCCAGCACTCCGGCCGAGTGCACCACGCCGGTCAGCGGGTGGTCCGGGTCCACGGCGGCCAGCAGGTCCGCCAGCGCACCGGGGTCGGTGACGTCGCAGGCGGCGAGTGTGACGTGCGCGCCGAGGCCGGCCAGTTCGGCACGGAGCTCGTCGGCGCCGGGCGCGGCGGCGCCGCGGCGGCTGGCCAGCACCAGGTGCCGGACGCCGTGTCCGGTCACCAGGTGCCGGGTGACGAGGCCGCCGATCGTGCCGGTGGCGCCGGTCACCAGGACGGTGCCGTCCGGTGCGAACTCGACCGGGGACTCCTCCTCGGACGGCCGGGACGGTGCGAGGCGCGGCACCAGCAGGTCACCGGCGCGCACCGCCGCCTGCGGCTCGGCACCGGCGAGGATGTCGGGCAGCACCTCCCAGGACGCGTCGTGCACGTCCACGTCGACCAGCGTGAACCGCTCGGGGTTCTCGGACTGCGCCGACCGGATCAGGCCCCACACCGCCGCGTTGGCGAGGTCGGGCACGTCCTCGTCCGGCCCGGTCGCGACGGCGCCTCGGGTCACGAAGACGAGGCGGGAGTCGAGGAACCGGTCGTCCGCCAGCCATTCCTGGGCCAGCCGCAGCGCGCGGAGGGCGGCGGTGCGGGCGCCGGAGACCGGCTCCGAGCCGTCCTCCGCGCACGGGATGACCACCAGCTCCGGTACGCCGGCCTCGGCGAGGGCCGCGAGGTCGCGGTGTTCCTCGACGGCGATGCCGGACAGGGCGAGACCCGCGCCGACCTTCAGGTCGTCCGGGCCAATAACAGCGCAACCGCGATTCGGAGCGGGAGTGGCCGCACGGGTCTGTGCGGCCACCCACTCCAACCGGAACAGTGAATCGCGGTGGCGCGCACCCCATTGGTCTGCGGCGATCGGCCGCAGCACAAGGGATGCGACCGTCGCCAGGGGGTGCCCCTGTACGTCGGTCAGCTCCAGGGTCACGGCGTCGGATCCGGCCGGCGTGAGCCGGACCCGCGCCGCGGTGGCACCGGTCGCGTGCCACCGGACGCCGTTCCAGGAGAACGGCAGCCGGGGGCGACCGGCGTCTTCGACGAGGCCGCCGAGCGTGCAGGCGTGCAGCGCGGCGTCGAGCAGCGCCGGGTGGGTGCCGAACGACGCGGCGTCCCGGTGCTGGGCCTCGTCAAGCTCGATCTCGGCGTACACGGCGCCCTCGCCGCGCCATGCCGCCCGGAGGCCCTGGAAGGCGGGCCCGTATCCGAATCCGGCCTCCGCCAGCCCGTCGTAGAGTCCGTCGACGTCGACGGGCTCGGCTCCGGCGGGCGGCCATTCCGTGATCGCGGCCGGGTGGGCGGGGTCTCCGGTGGTGAGGAAGCCGGTGGCGTGCCGGGTCCAGTCGGTGTCGGCGACCGGGTCGTCCGGACGGGAGTCGACGCTCAGCGTACGGCGGCCGGAGCCGTCGTCGCCGCCGACCGACACCCGCAGTCGCACCCCGCCTCGTTCGGGCAGCACCAGCGGGGCGGCCAGCGTCAGCTCTTCCACCTCGTCCAGGCCGAGCCTGCCGCCCGCGGCGAGCGCGAGTTCCGCGAAGGCCGTGCCGGGCAGGAGGGTCACCTGCGCGACGGCGTGGTCGGCGAGCCACGGGTGCGTGTCCGTGCCCAGCCTGCCGGTGCACACGAGCCCCTGCCCGTCGGCGAGGTCCACGGCGGCGCCGAGCAGCGGGTGGTCCGCGCCCGCCAGGCCGAGACCACCGGCCGCTTCGTCGATGTGCAGGTCACGCGGCGCGTCCAGCCAGTAGCGCTTGCGCTGGAACGCGTACGTGGGGAGGTCGACCGGGCGCCCGCCGGGGAGCAGCTTCGTCCAGTCCACCCGCACGCCCCGCGTGCCCAGCTCGGCGACGGCGGAGACCAGCGCGGACTCCTCCGGGCGATCGCCGCGCAGGGCCGGTACGAAGGCCGCGTCGGGCGCGGACTCCTGGCCGAGCGCGGACAGCGTTCCGCCCGGTCCGATCTCGACGAACGTCGCCACGCCCTCGTCCACAAGGGTGGAGACGGCGTCGGCGAACCGCACCGACTCCCGTACGTGCCGCACCCAGTACGCCGGAGAGGCAAGCTCCTCGGCGGTGGCCCGCGCGCCGGTCAGCGTCGACACGAGGGGAATCGCGGGTGCCTCGTAGGACACGCTTTCGAGCACCGCGCGGAACTCGTCGAGCATGGGCTCCATCAGCGGCGAGTGGAACGCGTGGCTGACGCGGAGCCCGGTCGCCTTCCGGCCGCCCTCGCGCCACAGCTCCGCCAGTACGTCCACATCGGCGGCGACACCGGAGATGACCACCGAGGTCGGGCCGTTGACCGCGGCGATACCGACGGTGTCCGGCAGGTCCGCGGCGACCTCGGCCTCGGTCGCCCGGATCGCGGCCATCGCACCGCCCTTGGGCAGCGCCTGCATCAGCCCGGCGCGCGCCGAGACCACCTTGGCGGCGTCGGCCAGTGACCACACGCCCGCCACATGGGCCGCGGCCAGCTCGCCGATCGAGTGCCCGGCCAGGACATCCGGCCTCACACCCCACGACTCCAGCAGGCGGAACAGCGCGACCTCGACCGCGAACAGCGCCGGCTGCGTCACGCCCGTCTCGTTCAGCGCGTCGGCGTCCTCACCGAACAACACCTCACGGACCGCCGGGTCGAACTCACCCAGCACCGCGTCCAACGCCTCGGCGAACACCGGGAAACGGGCGGCCAGTTCACGGCCCATGCCGAGCCGCTGCGAGCCCTGGCCCGAGAACAGGAAACCCACACCGCCGATGGCGACGGAGCCCGCGACCAGGCCGTGGAAGGGCCGCCCCTCGGCCAGAGCGGTGAGCCCGTCCAGCAGTACCGCGCGGTCGTCGCCGAGGACAACGGCCCTGTGGTCGAAGGCCTGCCGGGTCGTCGCCAGCGCGTAGCCGACGTCCACCGCACCGGTCCCCGGCTGATCCGCGACATGCTCCCGCAGCCGGATCGCCTGGTCCCGCAACGCCTCCGCACTCCGCGCGGAGAGCACCCACGGCACGACGCCGTCGGCCGGCGAGGACACCACGGCGGGAGCGGACTCTTCTGCTTCCGGGGCCTGCTCGATGATGGTGTGCGCGTTCGTCCCGCCCACACCGAACGACGACACACCGGCCCGGCGCGGCCGGCCGGCCGCCGTCCAGGGCCGGGGCTCCGTCAGTACGTCGACCGCGCCCGCGGACCAGTCCACGTGCGGGGAGCGTTCGGAGACGTGCAGCGTCCTCGGCAGCACGCCGTGCCGCATCGCCATCACCATCTTGATGACGCCCGCGACACCGGCCGCGGCCTGGGTGTGGCCGACGTTCGACTTCAGCGATCCGAGCCACAGCGGCTCTCCGTCGCGGTCCTGGCCGTAGGTGGCCAGCAGCGCCTGCGCCTCGATCGGGTCACCCAGCGTCGTACCCGTGCCGTGCGCCTCGACCGCGTCCACCTCGGACGGCGCGAGACCCGCGCTGGCGAGCGCCTGCCGGATCACCCGCTGCTGCGACGGACCGTTCGGAGCCGTGAGCCCGTTGGACGCACCGTCCTGGTTGACCGCCGAGCCCCGCACGACCGCCAGCACCCGGTGCCCGTTCCGCTGCGCGTCGGACAGCCGCTCCAGCGCCAGCATGCCGACGCCCTCACCCCAGCCGGTGCCGTCCGCGTCGGCGGAGAACGCCTTGCAGCGGCCGTCCGGGGCCAGGCCGCGCTGCCTGCTGAACTCCACGAAGGCCGCCGGGCTGGACATCACCGTCACACCGCCCGCCAGCGCCAGCGAGCACTCACCGGAGCGCAGCGCCTGCGCCGCCAGGTGCAGTGCGACGAGCGACGACGAGCACGCCGTGTCCACGGTCATCGCGGGGCCTTCGAGACCGAGCACGTAGGACACGCGGCCGGAGGCGATGCTGCCCGAGCTGCCGAACCCGAGCTGGCCCTCGAAACCCTCCGGAGCGCGCCGGAGGCGGGAGGCGTAGTCGTTGTACATCACGCCCGCGAACACGCCGGTCGCGCTGCCCCGCAGCGTTTTCGGCTCGATCCCGGCCCGTTCCAGCGCCTCCCACGAGGTCTCCAGCAGCAGTCGCTGCTGCGGGTCGACCGCCAGCGCCTCGCGCGGCGACATGCCGAAGAACGCGGGGTCGAACTCGGCGGCGTCGTGCAGGAAGCCGCCCCACCGGACGGTGCTGGTGCCGGAGTGCCCGGGGTCCGGGTTGTAGAGCGCGTCCACGTTCCAGCCCCGGTTGTCCGGGAAGTCGGACACCGCGTCACGGCCCTCGGCGACCAGCCGCCACAGGTCCTCCGGCGACTCGACACCACCGGGGAAACGGCAGCTCATGCCGACGATCGCGATCGGTTCGTCCTCGGCGACGGCCGTGCGGATGGTCGCTGTCCGTGCCTCGTCGCCGAGCAGCGTGGAGCGCAGGTGGCCCGCGAGCACCACGGGCGTCGGGTAGTCGAAGATCAGCGTGGCGGGCAGGCGCAGGCCGCTCGCCGCGTCGAGCCGGTTGCGCAGCTCGACCGCCGTGAGCGAGTCGAACCCGAGCTCGCCGAACGCCCGCTCCGGTTCCACCTCGGCGGCGGACGCGTGGCCGAGCACGGCGGCGACGCAGGTGCGGACGAGATCGAGCAGCAGCGGCAGCCGCTCGTCCTCGGGCAGCGCCGATATCCGTGCCGCGAGGCTCCCTTCGGCCTTGGCGGCCGCGGGGCGCGCCGTGCGCACCAGCGCGCGCAGCAGCGCGGGGACGGTCTCGGGGCGCGCCCGCAGCGGCGCCAGGTCCAGCCGCATGGGCACGGTGACGGCCGTCGGCAGCGCGATGGAGGCGTCGAGCAGCCGCAGCCCCTCCTCGGCGGAGAGGGCGGCGACCCCGGCGCGCGAGAGGCGGCCGCGGTCGGTGTCGGCCAGTTCGTCGGTCATACCGCTCGCGTCCGCCCACAGGCCCCACGCCAGCGACGTGGCGGGCAGCCCGGCGGCGCGCCGGTGCTGGGCGAGCGCGTCGAGGAACGCGTTGGCCGCCGAGTAGTTGGCCTGGCCGGGATTGCCGAACGTGCCCGCCGCCGACGAGAACAGCACGAACGCCGACAGGTCCAGTCCACGGGTCAGCTCGTGCAGGTTCCATGCCGCGTCGACCTTGGGCCGGAACACGGTGTCGATCCGTTCCGGTGTCATCGACTCGATCACACCGTCGTCCAGGACACCCGCCGCGTGCACGACCGCTGTCACGGGGTGTTCGGCGAGCAGCGCCGCCACCGCGTCACGGTCCGCCACGTCACAGGCGACGACGGCGACCTCGGCGCCCAGCTCCGTCAACTCGTCGTGCAGCGCGCCCACCTGGCCACGCCGGCTCGCCAGCACCAGCCGCCGCACCCCGTGCTGTACGACCAGATGCCGCGCCACCAGCCCACCGAGCATCCCGCTCGCACCGGTCACCAGCACCGGCCCCTCGCCGAAGCCCGAGCCCGGACCCGAGCCCTCCGATTCCGCCGGACGGGCCCGCACGAGCCTCGGCGCGAACGGTTCACCGGCACGCACGGCCAGTTGCGGCTCGTCGGTCGCGACGGCGCTCAGCAGCGCCTGGACCGAGTCCGCCGGCTCGTCGACGTCGATGAGGACGAACCGGCCGGGGTGCTCGGCCTGCGCCGCGCGGACGAGGCCCCACACCGGCGAGTTGGCCAGGTCGGAGATGTCCTCGTCGGGGTCCGCCGCCACCGCGCCGCTGGTGACGAACACCAGCCGCGCCGAGCCGAACCGGTCGTCGGAGAGCCAGGTCCGCACCAGCGCCAGGGCGCGGTGCGTCGCCTCCGCGGGGCCCTCGGCCGAGGGCGCGGGGGCGAACACGAGGTCCGGCACCTCGTCCTCGCCCAGCGCGGCCAGGTCCGCGTACACGCGGGCCGGCTCGGAGGTCTCCGTCCCACCGAGCCCGTTCCCCAGGAACGCCCAGCGGGCCGGGGCCGGGGCGGCGGGCCGCACGGGCGTCCAGTCGACCCGGAACAGCGAGTTCAGCCAGTCACCGCCCAGCCCGTCCGCCGCCAGTGGCCGCAGCGACAGTGCCTCGACCGAGGCGACGGGGGCGCCCGTGTCGTCGGTCAGGGTGATCGCGACGCCCGAGGCGCCGGCCGGGGACAGCCGTCCCCGCAGCGCGGACGCGCCGGTGCTGTGCAGCCGCACCCCGCGCCAGGAGTACGGCAGGTGGAGCTTCTCCGCGTCGGCGACGAAGCCGCCGAGCCCGATGGCGTGCAGCGCGGAGTCGAGCAGCGCGGGGTGCAGTCCGAAGGAGCCAGCGGTGTCCGGTTCGGGCAGGTCCACCTCGACGAACACGTCGTCGCCCCGCCGCCACGCCGCTCGCAGGCCGCGGAACGCGGGCCCGTAGCCGAGTCCCGACGCGGCGAGGTCGTCGTAACGGCCCTCGATGCCGATCCGTTCGGCCCCCGCGGGCGGCCAGGCGTCCCCGCCGGCGGCCGGGACCTCCTCGCCCGCCGCGAGCGTGCCGAAGGCGTGCCGTGTCCACGGCTGGTCGTCGGGCGCGTCGTCGGCCCGCGAGTAGGCGCTCAGCGCGCGGCGCCCCGACTCGTCCGGCGCCCCGACGGACACCTGGAGCCATACCGCGCCGTCCGCCGGGAGGACCAGCGGCGCCGCCAGTGTCAGCTCCTCGACGTGGTCGAGTCCGACCTGGTCGCCGGCCCTGATCGCCAGTTCCACGAACGCGGCACCCGGTACGAGGACCACACCGCCGACGGTGTGGTCGGCCAGCCACGGGTGGGTGGCCAGGGAGAGCCTGCCGGTGAGCAGGGCGCCCTCCTCGTCGGCCAGGGTGACCGCGGCGCCCAGCAGCGGGTGGTCGGCGGACCGCAGGCCCGCCGAGGTCATGTCTCCCACGTACGCGCCCGCGTCCAGCCAGTACGTGGTGCGCTGGAAGGGGTACGTGGGCAGGTCGGTGCGCCGGGCGCCGCGTCCCGCGAACACCGCCTGCCAGTCGAGGGCGACGCCCCGCACGTGCAGCGCCGCTACCGCCGAGGTGAGCGTGGAGCCCTCGGGCCGGTTCGCGCGTGACCCGGCCACCAGCAGCGCGCCCTCGTCGGCGCAGTCGCGGCCCATCGCGGTCAGTACCGCGTCGGGGCCCAGCTCCAGGAAGTTCGCGACGCCCTGCTCGCGCAGGCACCGTACGCCGTCGAGGAACCGTACCGCCTCGCGGACGTGGCGTACCCAGTGCTCCGGGTCGCGTGCCTGCGCCGGGCTCAGGACGGCACCGGTCAGGGTGGACACGATCGGGATCGCCGGCGTGCCGTAGGTGATGGTCCTGGCGACGGCGCGGAAGTCGTCCAGTACGGCGTCCACGTGCGGCGAGTGGAACGCGTGGCTGACCCGCAGGTACCGGGTCTTCCCGCCGCGCTCCCGCCACGCGCCGTCGATCGCGGCCACCGCGTCGGCGTCGCCCGCGACCACCGTGGACTCGGGGCCGTTGACCGCCGCGATGTCCACCGTGCCGCCGTGTTCGGCGACCAGGCGGCGGACGGTCTCCTCGTCCGCGCGCAGCGACAGCATCGCACCGCCCTCGGGCAGGGCTCCCATCAGCCTGCCGCGGGTGGCGACCAGGACGCACGCGTCGGCGAGGGAGAACACGCCCGACACGTGCGCCGCCGCGAGTTCCCCGATGGAGTGGCCCGCGAGGAACTGGGGGGCGAGCCCCCATGCCGTGACGAGGCGGAACAGCGCCACCTCGATCGCGAACAGCGCGGGCTGCGTGTAGGTGGTCCGGTCGAGCAGGGCGGCGGCCTCGGTGCCGGGCTCGGCGAAGAGCACGTCACGCAACGGCCGGTCCAGGTGCGGGTCCAGGCCGGCGCAGACCTCGTCCAGCGCCTGCGCGAACAGGGGGAACTCCCCGTACAGTTCGCGGCCCATGCCCACCCGCTGGCTGCCCTGTCCGCTGAACAGGAACGCGAGCTTGCCGCGCGAGCCCACCGTGCCGCGCACCAGGTTCGGCGCCTCATCACCGGCGGCCAGGGCGGCGAGCCCGCGCAGCAGCTCCGCGCGGTCCGCGCCGACGACGGCGGCCCTGTGCTCCAGCGCGGTCCTGGTCACGGCGAGCGAGTAGCCGGTGTCCACCGGCGGCACGTCCCGGCCGTCGAGGTGGGAGAGGAGGGACGCGGCGCGGTCGCGCAGCGCGGCGGGGTCGTTGCCGGACAGCACCCACGGCACCGCGTCGGCCAGGACGGGGTCGACGGGCTCGCGCAGCTCGTCGTCGGCGTCCTCCGCCGGGGCCTGTTCGAGGACGACATGGGCGTTGGTGCCGCTGATGCCGAACGACGACACCGCCGTCCTGTGCGGCTGGCCGGTCTCCGGCCACGGCCGCGCCTCGGTCAGCAGCTCCACGGCGCCCGCCGACCAGTCGACGTGCCGGGAGCGCTCGCCGACGTGCAGGGTCGGCGGCAGCGTGCTGTGCCGCATCGCCATGACCATCTTGATGACGCCCGCGACACCGGCCGCGGCCTGCGTGTGGCCGATGTTGGACTTCACCGAGCCCAGCCACAGCGGCTCGCCGGCACGGTCCTTGCCGTACGTGGCCAGCAGCGCCTGCGCCTCGATCGGGTCGCCGAGCGTGGTGCCGGTGCCGTGCGCCTCGACCGCGTCGACCTGGGCCACGGTCAGTCCCGCGCTGTCCAGCGCCTGCCGGATCACGCGCTGCTGCGACGGACCGTTGGGCGCGGTGAGGCCGTTGGACGCGCCGTCCTGGTTGACCGCGGAACCGCGCACGACCGCCAGTACGGGGTGGCCGTTGCGCCGGGCGTCGGACAGCCGCTCCAGCAGCAGCATTCCGGCGCCCTCGCCCCAGCCGGTGCCGTCGGCGCTGTCGGAGAACGACTTGCACCGTCCGTCCGCGGCGAGGCCGCGCTGCTTGCTGAAGCCGATGAACGTGTTCGGGGTCGGCATGACGGTGACACCGCCCGCGAGGGCGAGCCCGCATTCGCCCGACCGCAGTGCCTGGGCCGCCAGGTGCAGGGTGACCAGGGAGGACGAGCAGGCGGTGTCCACCGTGACGGCGGGCCCCTCCAGCGCGAACGTGTACGACACGCGGCCGGAGGCGACGCTGCCGAAGCTGCCGGTGCCGAGGAAGCCGTCCAGCTCCTCAGGCACCGACCGCAGCCGTGACGCGTAGTCGTGGTACATCACTCCGGCGAACACGCCGGTCCTGCTGCCGCGCAGCGACGACGCGTCGATCCCGGCCCGCTCGAACGCCTCCCACGACGTCTCCAGCAGCAGCCGCTGCTGCGGGTCCATCGCCAGTGCCTCACGCGGCGAGATCCCGAACACCCCGGGGTCGAAGTCGGCCGCGTCGTGCAGGAACCCGCCCTCCGTGAGGAACGCGCGGTCGGGGTCCTCGGGGTCGGACAACTCGACGTCGCCCCAGCCCCGGTCGGTGGGGAACGCCGTCACGCCGTCGCGGCCGTTCGCGACCAGCTCCCACAGGTCCTCGGGGGTGCGCACGCCGCCGGGGTAGCGGCAGCTCATGCCGATGATCGCGATCGGCTCCTGCTCGCCCTCCTCGACCTCGCGCAACCGCCGACGCGTGTCGCGCAGGTCAGCGGTGACCCGCTTAAGGAAATAACGGAGCTTGTCCTCGTTGTCCATGCCGTCTCTACTCCAGGGAACGTCGAGCAAGTGGGGGTGGCCGGGCGGGTCAGGAAATGCCGAATTCTTTTCCGAGCAGGTCGAACACCTCGTCGTCCGTCGCGTCGTCGAGGTCGTCGGCCGCCTGTTCGGTGGTGTCGGCACGACCGTCGCGCCACACCGCCAGCAACGCCGACAGTCGGGCGCCGACGCGGTCGTCCTCGTCGTCGCCGGGCTTGATCGAGGCGAGGCTCGCCTCGATACGGCTCAGCTCGGCGAGCAGCGGAGCCACTCCGACGGGTTCGTCGACGACGAGCGTGTCCACGAGGTGGCCGACCAGGTCGAGCGGGTTCGGATGGTCGAATATCAGAGTGGCGGGCAGACGCAGCCCGGTGGCGGCGTTGAGCCGGTTGCGCAGGTCGACGGCGGTCAGCGAGTCGAAGCCCAGCTCGGTGAACGCGCGCCGCTCGTCGACCGCCTCGGGACCGGGGAGCGCCAGTACGGCCGCGACGTGCGCGCACACCAGGTCCACCAGGGCGGAGGTCCGCTCGCTCTTCGGCAGCGCCGCGAGCCGGTCCCGCAGCGCGGCGGCGGGGTCGGCCCCGGTCTCCGCCGCCCTGCGGGTCGTCGTCCGCACCAGACCGCTGAACAGTGTTGGCACCACCGGGAGTTCCCGTAGGGCCCGCAGGTCGAGCCGCATCGGCACGACGACCGGGTCCGCCCCGCCGACCCCGGCGTCGAACAGCTCCAGGCCTTCCTCCGCGGACAGGCCCGCGGTCCCGGTCTCGGCCAGCCGGGCGCCCATGCCGTCCTCCCCGGCCCACAGGCCCCACGCCAGCGACGTGGCGGGCAGCCCGCCGGCGCGCCGGTGCTGGGCGAGCGCGTCGAGGAACGCGTTGGCCGAGGCGTAGTTGGCCTGGCCGGGCGTGCCCAGCGTGCCCGCCGCCGACGAGAACAGCACGAACGCCGACAGGTCCAGATCACGGGTCAGCTCGTGCAGGTTCCACGCCGCGTCGACCTTGGGCCGGAACACGGTGTCGATCCGTTCCGGCGTCATCGACCCGATCACACCGTCGTCCAGGACTCCCGCCACATGTACGAGCGCCGTCACGGGGTGCTCGGCGAGCAGCGCCGCCACCGCGTCCCGGTCCGCCACGTCACAGGCGACGGCGGTGACCTCGGCGCCGAGATCCGTCAACTCGTCGTGCAGTGCGCCCACCTGGCCACGCCGGCTCGCCAGCACCAGCCGCCGCACCCCGTGCTGTACGACCAGATGCCGCGCCACCAGCCCACCGAGCATCCCGCTCGCACCGGTCACCAGCACCGGCCCCTCGTCGAAGCCCGAGCCCGAACCCGAACCCTCCGATTCCGCCGGACGGGCCCGCACGAGCCTCGGCGCGAACGGTTCACCGGCACGCACGGCCAGCTCGGGTTCCGAGCTGGTGATGGCCGACTTCCAGCTGTCCTCGTCGTCGACGTCCACCAGGACGAAGCGATCCGGGTTCTCCGTCTGCGCCGTCCGCACCAGACCCCACACCGCGGCCGACGCCAGATCCGGTACGTCGTCCCCGGCACCGACCGCCACCGCACCACGCGTCACCAGCACCAGCCGTGACGCCGCGCACCGGTCGTCGGCCAGCCAGCCCCGCACCAGCTCCAGAGCCGTCAGCACCTCCCGGCGCACCACACCCGCGTCCATGTCGCGGGACTCGGCGCACCGCACCACCACGTTCTCCGGCAGCGACTCCCCGGCGTCCAGGGCCGAACGCACCGCCGCCCAGTCCGCGAACTCCGCCACCGAACCGGCGCTCCCGGCCGACGCCGTGGCAGGCACCCAGTCCAGCCGGAACAGCGATTCGTGCCTGCGCGCCGACCCCAGCGAACCCGCCGTTACCGCGCGCAGTACGAGCGAGTCGATCGTGGCCACCGGAGCGCCGGAGCCGTCCGCGACCGCCAACGACACCCCGTCCGACCCCGTACGCGCCAGCCGCACCCGCAGGACGGTCGCACCCGAGGCGTGCAATCGCACACCCGACCACGAGAACGGCAACCCACCAGGAGCATCCGCCTCACCCATCAGCCCGATGGCATGCAGCGACGCGTCCAGCAGCGCCGGATGCAGACCGAAGCCGTCCACCGTCACGTCCTCCGGCAGCGCGACCTCGGCGAACACCTCACCGCCCTTGCGCCACGCCGACCGCAGACCCTGGAACACCGGCCCGTAACCGAAACCGCCATCGGCCATACGGTCGTACAGCCCGTCCAGGTCCAGGGCCTCCGCCCCGGCGGGCGGCCAGACACCGCCATCGGCCGGCGGCGCCTCGGCGCCCTCCGCCAGCACGCCACTCGCGTGCCGGACCCAGAGCTCACCGGCTTCGTCCCGCGCGTGCACCGTGACAGGACGCCGGTCCGACTCGTCCGGCACACCCACGCGCACCTGCACGAGCACCGAGCCGTTCTCGGCCAGGACGAGCGGCGCCTCCAGCGTCAGCTCCTCCACCAGGTCGCACCCGGCCTGGTCACCCGCACGCACCGCCAACTCGAGGAAGGCCGTTCCGGGCAGCAGCACCGAGCCCTGGACCGCGTGATCGGCCAGCCACGGGTGGGTGGCCAGGGAGAGCCTGCCCGTGAGGAGGACGGTGTCCTCGTCGGCCAGGGTGACCGCCGCGCCCAGCAGCGGGTGATCGGCGGAACCGAGCCCGAGCCCGGTCGCGTCGGTCGCGGGCCGCAGGCTCGTGTCGGGCCAGAACCGCTGGTACTGGAAGGCGTACGTCGGCAGGTCGACGCCGCGGCCGGTACCCCGGAAGTAGGCGTCCCAGTCGACGCGCACGCCGCGCACATGCAGCTCGGCGAGCGCGGTCATCAGGGCGCCGTCCTCCGCCCGGTCGCCGCGCAGCACCGGTACGAAAGCCGCGTCCGGCAGGGACTCCTGTCCCAGTGCCGACAGCACACCGCCGGGTCCGATCTCGACGAGGACGTCCGCGTCCATGCCGGACACGGCGTCGGCGAACCGTACGGACTCCCGTACGTGCCGCACCCAGTACTCCGGCGAACCCCATTCCTCCGCGGAGGCCGGCCCGCCCGTCAGTGTGGACACGGCCGGTATCGCGGGCGCCCCGTACGACACGCCCTCCAGCACCGCGCGGAACTCGTCCAGCATCGGGTCCATCAGCGGCGAGTGGAACGCGTGGCTCACCCGCAGCCGCGTCACCTTCCGGCCCGCCTCACGCCACCGCTCGGCGACCGCCTCCACATCCTCGGCGACACCGGAGAGGACGACCGACGCCGGGCTGTTGACCGCGGCGATCCCCACGGTCTCCGACACGTCGGGCGCGACCTCGGCCTCGGCCGCCTGAATGGCCACCATCGCGCCACCCGACGGCAGGGCCTGCATCAGCGCACCGCGCGCCGCGACCACCTTGGCGGCGTCGGCGAGCGACCACACGCCCGCCACATGGGCCGCGGCCAGTTCACCGATCGAGTGCCCGGCCAGCACGTCCGGCCGGACGCCCCACGACTCCAGCAGGCGGAACAGCGCGACCTCGACCGCGAACAACGCCGGCTGCGTCACCCCGGTCTCGTTCAGCGCGTCGGCATCCTCACCGAACAACACCTCACGGACCGCCGGGTCGAACTCACCCAGCACCGCGTCCAGGGCTTCCGCGAACACCGGGAAACGCGCGGACAGTTCACGACCCATGCCCAGCCGCTGCGAGCCCTGACCGGAGAACAGGAAACCGACCCGGTGCTCGTCGGCGACACCGCGTACGTCCCCGCCACCCGGCCGTCCCTCGACGGCGTCGGTGAGCCCGGCCACCAGGTCGGCCAGGTCCCGGCCGACGACGGCGAGTCGATGCTCGAATCCGGCACGCGAGGTCGCCAGCGCGCGGGCGACCTCCGCCGGGTCGAGGCCGGGCCGCGCGGTCAGGTGGTCGCGCAGCCGTACCGCCTGGTCGCGCAGGGCGCTCTCGGTGCGGCCGGACACCAGCCACGGACCGAGCGGCGCCTCGTCGGCCCGCGGCGCGTCGTCGTCATCCGACGTGGACTCGATGATGACGTGCGCGTTGGTGCCGCTGAAGCCGAAGGACGACACACCGGCACGCCGGGGCCGGTCCGCCTCGGGCCACGGCCGTGCCTCGGTCAGCAGTTCCACGGCGCCCGCCGACCAGTCGACGTGCGGGGAGCGCTCATCGGCGTGCAGCGTCCGCGGCAGCACACCGTGCCGCAGCGCCATCACCATCTTGATGACGCCGCCCACGCCCGCGGCGGCCTGCGTGTGGCCGATGTTGGACTTCAGCGAGCCCAGCCACAGCGGCTCGCCCTTCCGGTCCCGTCCGTAGGTGGCGAGCAGCGACTGCGCCTCGATCGGGTCGCCCAGGGTCGTACCGGTGCCGTGTGCCTCGACGGCGTCCACATCGGACGGCGCCAGACCCGCGCCGGCCAGCGCCTGCCGGATGACCCGCTGCTGCGACGGCCCGTTGGGGGCGGTCAGCCCGTTGGACGCGCCGTCCTGGTTCACCGCGGAGCCGCGGATCACCGCGAGGACCGGGTGTCCGTTGCGCCGGGCGTCCGAGAGCCGCTCCAGCACCAGCATCCCGACGCCCTCGCCCCAGCCGGTCCCGTTGGCGTCGGCGGAGAACGAGCGGCACCGGCCGTCCGGCGACAGGCCCTGCTGGCGGCTGAAGTCGATGAACGCGGCGGGCGTCGACATCACGGTGACACCACCGGCGAGCGCGAGCGAGCACTCACCCGAGCGCAGTGCCTGCGCCGCCAGGTGCAGCGCGACGAGCGACGACGAGCACGCCGTGTCCACGGTCATCGCGGGGCCTTCGAGGCCGAACGTGTAGGACACACGGCCGGACGCGACACTGCCCGCGTTGCCCGTGCCGAGATAGCCCTCGACGCTCTTCGGCACGCCATACAGCTGGGAGGCGTAGTCGTGGTACATCACACCGGCGAACACGCCGGTGGCGCTGCCCCGCAGCGACCTGGGGTCGATGCCCGCCCGCTCGAACGCCACCCAGGAGGTCTCCAGCAGCAGCCGGTGCTGCGGGTCCATGGCCAGTGCCTCGCGGGGGCTGATCCCGAAGAACGCCGGGTCGAACAGGTCGGCGTCGTGCAGGAAGCCGCCCTCGCGGGTGTAGGAGCTGCCGACCCGTTCGCCCGAGGGGTCGTAGAGCGCGTCCATGTCCCATCCGCGCTCGGTCGGGAACAGCGTGATCCCTTCGGCGCCGTCGGCGACCAGCCGCCACAGGTCCTCCGGCGAGCGGACGCCACCGGGGTAGCGGCAGCTCATGCCGACGATCGCGATCGGCTCGTCGGTCACGGCCACGGCCGTGGAGACCGTCGCCGCGGCGACCGGCGCGCCCGCGAACTCGGCGCCGACGAACGCGGCGAGCGCCGCGGGGGTCGGGTAGTCGAAGACCAGCGTGGCGGGCAGACGCAGCCCGGTCGCCATGGTGAGCCGGTTGCGCAGGTCGACGGCGGTCAGCGAGTCGAAGCCCAGCTCGGTGAACGCCTGGCCGGACGCGACCGCCGCCGGCCCGGCGTGCCCGAGCACCACGGCGGCCTGCGTACGGACGAGTTCCAGCAGCACCCGCTCGCGCTCGTCCTCGGCCAGCGGTGCCAGCCGGTCGCGGAGCGCCCCGGCCGGGTCGGCCCCGTTCCCCGCCGTCTTGCGGCCCGTTGTCCGTACCAGGCCGCTCAGCACCGGGGGCACCAGCGGGAGTTCCCGTACGGTCCGCAGGTCGAGCCGCATCGGCACGACAACCGCATCGGTCCCGGAGACCGCGGCGTCGAACAGCGCGACGCCCTCCTCGGAGGACAGACCGTTCGCGTCGGACTGCGCCACCCGGGCACCCATGCCGTCGGCCCACAGGCCCCATGCCAGCGATGTGGCGGGCAGCCCGGCGGCGCGCCGCCGCTGGGCGAGCGCGTCGAGGAACGCGTTGGCCGCCGAGTAGTTGGCCTGGCCGGGCGCGCCGAGCGTGCCCGCGACCGAGGAGAACAGCACGAACGCCGACAGGTCCAGGCCACGGGTCAGCTCGTGCAGATGCCGGGCGGCGTCGACCTTGGGCCGGAACACCGCGTCGACCTGATCCGGGGTCAGCGAGCCGACCGTGGCGTCGTCCAGCACACCGGCGGTGTGCACGACCGCCGTCACGGGGTGCTCGGCCAGCAGCGCGGCCAGCGCGTCCCGGTCCGCGACGTCACAGGCGGCCACGGCGACCTCGGCTCCCCCCGCGATCAGTTCGTCGCGCAGTTCCTCGGCGCCCTCCGCCGCCATCCCGCGCCTGCTCGCCAGCACCAGCCGCCCGACCCCGTGCCGGGCGACGAGGTGCCGGGCGACCAGACCGCCCAGCGCACCGGAGGCGCCGGTCACCAGGACCGAACTGTCCGGCCCGAACGCCGGGTCGGCGCCCGCCTCCGGGCGCACCCGCGCCAGGCGGGCCACGAACACCCTGCCGTCCCGTACGACGGCCTGGGGTTCCCCGGTCGCGAGCGCCGGCCGCCAGCCGTCCTCGTCGTCGATGTCCAGCAGGACGAAGCGATCGGGGTTCTCCGTCTGCGCCGTCCGCACCAGACCCCACACCGCGGCCGACGCCGGATCCGGTACGTCGTCCCCGGCGCCGACCGCCACGGCGCCGCTGGTGACCAGGGCCAGCCGTGACGCCGCGCACCGGTCGTCGGCCAGCCAGCCCTGGACCAGTTCCAGAGCGGTCAGTACCTGGCCGCGCACCGCGTCCGGGTTCTCGGAGGCGGCGCACCGCACCACCACGTTCTCCGGCAGCGACTCCCTCGCGTCCAGGGCCGAACGCACCGCCGCCCAGTCCGCGAACTCCGCCACCGAACCGGCGCTCCCGGCCGACGCCGTGGCAGGCACCCAGTCCAGCCGGAACAGCGACTCCCAGCCCTGCCGCGTCAGCGCCGTCGAGACGGGGCGCAGTACGAGCGAGTCGATCGTGGCCACCGGAGCACCGGAGCCGTCCGCGACCGCCAACGACACCCCGTCCGACCCCGCACGTGCCAGCCGCACCCGCAGGACGGTCGCACCCGAGGCGTGCAACCGCACACCCGACCACGCGAACGGCAACCCACCAGGAGCATCCGCCTCACCCATCAGCCCGACGGCGTGCAGCGACGCGTCCAGCAAGGCGGGATGCAGACCAAATCCGTCCGCTTCCGCCCCGTCCGGCAGCGCGACCTCGGCGAACACCTCGCCGCCCTTGCGCCACGCCGACCGCAGACCCTGGAACACCGGCCCATAGCCGAAGCCGCCATCGGCCATACCGTCATAGAACCCGGCCAGGTCCACGGCCTCCGCCCCGGCGGGCGGCCAGACACCGCCATCGGCCGACGGCGCCTCGGCACCCTCCGCCAGCACGCCACTCGCGTGCCGGACCCACACCTCACCCTCGTCGTCCCGCGCGTGCACCGTTATGGAGCGCCGGCCGGACTCGTCCGGCACACCGACCCCCACCTGCACCCGCACACCACCACGCTCGGGCAGCACCAGCGGCGCCTCCAGCGTCAGCTCCTCCACCAGGTCGCACCCGACCTGGTCCCCCGCACGGATCGCCAGCTCGACGAACGCCGTACCGGGCAGCAGCACCGAACCCTGGATCATGTGATCGGCCAGCCACGGGTGGGACTCCACCGACAACCGGCCGGTGAAGAGCTGCCCGTCCGAGTCGGCCGTGTCGACGAACGCGCCGAGCAGCGGGTGGTCGGCCGAGCCGAGCCCCGCGGCGTCCAGATCGCCTGCACCCACTCCGGTGTCCAGCCAGTAGCGCTGGTACTGGAACGCGTACGTCGGCAGGTCCACCCGCCGCGCGCCACGACCGGCGAAGAATGCCTCCCAGTCCACCCGCACGCCCCGCGCGCACATCTCTGCCACGGCGGCGATCAGCGCGGGCTCCTCCGGCCGGTCGGCCCGCAGCACGGGTACGAAGGCCGCGTCGGGCGCGGACTCCTGGCCCAGTGCCGACAGCGTCCCGCCGGGACCGATCTCGACGAACGTGGCGATGTCCTCGTCCGCGAGCGTGGAGACGGCGTCGGCGAACCGCACGGACTCGCGTACGTGCCGCACCCAGTACTCCGGTGAGGCCAGCTCCTCGGCGGTGGCCCGCGCGCCGGTCAGCGTCGACACGATCGGGATCGTGGCCGCCTCGTACGACACGCCTTCCAGGACCCGGCGGAAGTCGTCCAGCATCGGGTCCATCAGCGGCGAGTGGAACGCGTGGCTGACCCGGAGACGGGAGACCTTGCGCCCCGCCTCGCGCCACCGCTCGGCGACCGCCTCGGCGTCGGCGGCGACACCGGAGACGACCACCGAGTCCGGACCGTTGACCGCGGCGATGCCCACGGTCTCCGGCAGGTCGGCGGCGACCTCGGCCTCGGTCGCCCGGATCGCGACCATCGCACCGCCCTTGGGCACCGCCTGCATCAGCCCGGCGCGCGCCGAGACCACCTTGGCGGCGTCGGCGAGCGACCACACGCCCGCCACATGGGCCGCGGCCAGCTCGCCGATCGAGTGCCCGGCCAGCACGTCGGGCCGGACGCCCCACGACTCCAGCAGGCGGAACAGCGCGACCTCGACCGCGAACAACGCCGGCTGCGTCACACCCGTCTCGTTCAGCGCGTCGGCATCCTCACCGAACAACACCTCACGGACCGCCGGATCGAACTCACCCAGCACCACGTCCAGCGCTTCCGCGAACACCGGGAAACGCGCGGACAGTTCACGCCCCATGCCCAGCCGCTGCGAGCCCTGCCCCGAGAACAGGAAACCCACACCGCCCACGGCAACGGGTCCCGCGATCAGGCCGGAGGACGGCCGTCCCTCGGCCAGAGCGGTGAGCCCGTCCAGCAGTGTCTCGCGGTCGTCGCCGAGGACGACCGCCCTGTGGCCGAAGGCCGAGCGCGTCGTCGCCAGCGAGTAGCCGACGTCCAGCAGACCGGTCCCCGGCTCGCCCGCGACATGCTCCCGCAGCCGGATCGCCTGATCCCGCAACGCCTCGGCGCTCCGCGCGGACAGCAGCCACGGCACAACGCCGTCAACGGGGGCCGGGAGATGGTCCTCGCCCGGCACGTACTCGATGATGGTGTGCGCGTTCGTGCCGCTCACACCGAACGACGACACACCGGCCCGGCGCAGGCGACCGCTCTCCGGCCACGGCCGGGCCTCCGTCAGCAGCTCGACGGCGTTCGAGGACCAGTCCACCTTCGTCGAGGGCTCGCCGACGTGCAGCGTCCGCGGCAGCACACCGTGCCGCATCGCCATGACCATCTTGATGACGCCCGCGACACCGGCCGCGGCCTGCGTGTGGCCGATGTTCGACTTGATCGAGCCGAGCCACAGCGGCTCGCCCTCGCGGTCCTTGCCGTACGTGGCCAGCAGCGCCTGCGCCTCGATGGGGTCGCCGAGCGTGGTGCCGGTGCCGTGCGCCTCGACCGCGTCCACATCGGACGGGGCCAGGCCCGCGCTCGCCAGAGCCTGGCGGATGACCCGCTGCTGCGAGGGGCCGTTCGGCGCGGTCAGACCGTTCGAGGCACCGTCCTGGTTCACCGCGGAACCACGGATCACCGCCAGGACCGGGTGCCCGTTGCGCCGGGCGTCCGACAGCCGCTCCACCAGCAGCATGCCGGCGCCCTCACCCCAGCCGGTGCCGTCGGCGCTGTCGGAGAACGACTTGCACCGTCCGTCGGCGGCGAGGCCGCGCTGACGGCTGAAGTCGACGAACGTGCCGGGGGTCGCCATCACGGCGACACCGCCGGCCAGCGCCATCGTGCACTCCCCCTGGCGCAGCGCCTGCACCGCCCAGTGCAGGGCGACCAGCGACGAGGAACAGGCGGTGTCGACGGTGACGGCGGGCCCCTCCAGGCCCAGCGCGTAGGCGACACGGCCGGACGCGACGCTGCCGGACCCGCCGGTGCCGAGGTAGCCCTCGACGCCGTCCGGGACGGAACGCAGCCGCGATACGTAGTCGTGGTACATCACGCCCGCGAACACGCCGATCGCGCTGCCCCGTACCGAGTCCGGGTCGATGCCGGCCCGCTCGAAGGCTTCCCAGGAGGTCTCCAGCAGCAGTCGCTGCTGCGGGTCCATGGCCAGCGCCTCGCGCGGCGAGATCCCGAAGAACGCCGGGTCGAACTGGTCGGCGTCGTGCAGGAACCCGCCCTCGCGGGTGTAGGAGGTGCCGGTGTGGTCGGGGTCCGGGTCGTACAGCGCGTCCAGGTCCCAGCCACGGTTGCCGGGGAACTCGCTGATGGCGTCGGCACCGTCCAGCACGAGCCGCCACAGGTCCTCGGGCGAGCTCACCCCGCCGGGGAAGCGGCAGCTCATACCGACGAGCGCGATCGGCTCGTCGGTCACGGTCACGGCCGTACGGGTGGGCGCCGCGACGACGGGCGCCCCCGCGAGCTCGGTGCCGACGAAGGCGGCGAGCGCGGCGGGTGTCGGGTAGTCGAAGACCAGCGTGGCGGGCAGACGCAGCTCGGTCGCCGCGTTGAGGTGGTTGCGCAGTTCGACGGAGCTGAGCGAGTCGAAGCCCAGCTCCCTGAACGCGCGGTCGGGCGCGACGGCATGCGCCGAGCTGTGACCGAGCACCGTGGCGGCGTGCGTGCGGACGAGGTCGAGCAGAGCCTTCTCACGTTCGGCCTCGGTCAGGCCCGCCAGTGACTGCGCGAGCGCGGACCCGGCCGCCGCGGACCCGGATTCGGCGGTCCTGCGTACCGTGCCGCGCACCAGGCCACGCAGGAGGTACGGTACGGGGTGGGAGCGCGCCTGCCGGTGCAGTACGGCCAGGTCCATGGGGATCGGCACCAGTGCGGCGCGCCCCGTGGAGTTCGCCGCGTCGAACAGCGCGAGGCCTTCGGCGGAGCCGAGCGGGATCATGCCGCCGCTGGTGATCCGTCGTACGTCGGCCTCGTCGAGTTGGCCGGTGATACCGCTGGCCGTGGCCCACAGACCCCATGCCAGCGACGTGGCGGCCAGACCGGTGGCCCGGCGGTGCTGTGCCAGCGCGTCCAGGAAGGTGTTCGCCGAGGCGTAGTTGCCCTGGCCGGGGCCGCCGAACACACCGGCGGCGGACGAGAACAGGACGAACGCGGAAAGGTCCAGGTCGCGGGTCAGCTCGTGCAGATGCCAGGCCGCGTCGACCTTCGGACGGAACACACCATCGATCCGCTCCGCCGTCAGCGAGCCGATCGTGGCGTCGTCCAGAACACCGGCGGTGTGCACCACGGCCGAGATCCGATGGCCGGCCAGCAGGCCGGCGACGGCCTCCCGGTCAGCCACGTCACACGCCGCGAACGCCACCTCGGCACCCAGCGCGACCAGTTCAGCGCGCAGCTCCTCCGCGCCCTCGGCCGCGGCACCACGCCTGCTGACCAGCAGCAGGTTCCGTACACCCCGCTCCGCGACCAGATGCCGGGCGACGAGGCCGCCGAGCGTGCCCGTCGCGCCGGTGACCAGCACCGCATCGGAACCGAACCCGGGATCGTCCACCACGGAGCGCCGGACCCTGGCCAGGCGTGGCGCGCTGGCGGCGCCGGACCGTACGGCGAGTTGCGGCTCTCCCGTGGCCAGCACGGACGGGAGCGCGTCGAGCGAGGCCGCCTCGTCGTCGATGTCGACCAGGACGATCCTGTCCGGGTTCTCCGACTGCGCGGACCGCACCAGGCCCCACACCGTGGCGTGCGCGAGGTTCCGCACGTCCTCGTCGGCCGTGGTCGCGATCGCGCCACTGGTCACGATGGCCAGGCGTGACGCGTCGAACCGCTCGTCGGTGAGCCAGTTCTGCACCGTGTTCAGTGCCCAGTGCGCCGCCTCGTGGGCGCCGGCGACCGGGTCGGACGCGGAGGTGATCGGGCACGGCAGAACGACGAAGTCGGGCAGTTCCGCCGACCTCGCCAGCGCCTCCAGATCGCTCCACTCGGTCGTGGGAGCGTCACCGTCGGGCAGGGGAACGGCCGTCCAGTCGACGCCGAACAGCGCGTCGCCCCGGTCGTCGGCGGCGACCTGGTCCGGCGCGGCCGGGCGCAGCACCAGCGAGTCGATCGTGGCCACCGGCGCGCCGGTGCCGTCCGCGACCGCCAACGCCACCCCGTCCGCCCCGGCGGGCGACAACCGCACCCGCAGAACGGTCGCGCCCGAAGCGTGCAGCCGTACACCCGACCACGCGAACGGCAGCCTGCCGGGAGCGTCGGCATCGCCCATCAGCCCAATGGCGTGCAGCGTCGCGTCCAGCAGCGCCGGGTGCAGACCGAATCCGTCCGCACCCACCCCGTCCGGCAGGGCCACCTCGGCGAACATCTCGTCCCCGCCGCGCCACAGCGACCGCAGGCCCTGGAAGACCGGTCCGTAGCCGAAACCGCCCGCGGCCATACGGTCGTAGTAGCCGTCCAGGTCCACGGCCTCGGCGCCCGCCGGCGGCCACTCGACCAGGACGGGCTCCACGGACCGGCCGCCCTGGCGCAGCACACCGGTGGCGTGCCGGGTCCATGTACGGCCGTCCTCCGCGTCACCCGCACTGGAGTGGAAGGTCAGCTCGCGCCGGCCCGACGAGTCCTCGGCACCGACCCACACCTGTACCCGCATCGAGCCGTTCTCGGGCAGGACGAGCGGCGCTTCCAGCGTCAGCTCCTCGACCAGGTCGCAGCCGACCTGGTCACCCGCGCGCACCGCCAGCTCGACGAACGCCGTACCGGGCAGCAGCACCGAACCCATGATCGCGTGATCGGCCAGCCACGGGTGGGTCTGGACCGACAGGCGGCCGGTGAGCAGCACACCGTCCATGCCGCCGAGGGCGACGGCGGCGCCCAGCAGCGGGTGCTCGGCGGGACCGAGCCCGGCCGCGGTGACGTCACCGGTCTGCGGCACGGGGTCGAGCCAGTAGCGCTCGCGCTGGAACGCGTACGTCGGCAGGTCCAGCCACCGGGCGCCACGGCCGTCGAAGAAGGGTGCCCAGTCCACCCGGACACCGCGTACATGCAGCTGGCCCGCGGCCGTGGTGGCGGCCACGGCCTCCGGACGGTCACCACGCAGCACCGGTACGAAGACCGCGTCCGGCGCGGACTCCTGGCCCAGCGCCGACAGCGTCCCACCCGGACCGACCTCGACGAACGTGCCCACACCCTCGTCCACGAGCGTGCCGACAGCATCGGCGAACCGCACCGACTCGCGTACGTGCCGCACCCAGTACTCCGGCGAGGCCAACTCCTCCGCGCTCGCCCGCGCACCGGTCAGCGTCGACACGATCGGGATGGCCGGCTCCTGGAAGGCCACCGACTCCAGCACCCGGCGGAACTCCCCGAGCATCGGCTCCATCAGCGGCGAGTGGAACGCATGGCTGACCCGCAGCCGGGACACCTTCCGCCCCGCCTCACGCCACCGCTCCGCGACCGCCTCCACATCGGCGGCAACACCCGAGACGACCACCGACGTCGGACCGTTCACCGCCGCGATGCCCACGGTCTCCGGCAGATCGGCGGCAACCTCGGCTTCAGAAGCCTGGACCGCCACCATCGCACCACCCGACGGCAGCGCCTGCATCAGCGCACCACGCGCCGACACCGCCTTGACGGCGTCCGCCAGCGACCACACACCGGACACGTGCGCGGCGGCCAGCTCACCGATCGAGTGGCCCGCCAGCATGTCGGGGCGCACACCCCACGACTCCAGCAGCCGGAACAACGCCACCTCAACGGCGAACAGCGCCGGCTGCGTCACACCCGTCTCGTTCAGCGCGTCGGCGTCCTCGCCGAACAGGACCTCGCGCACCCGCGGGTCGAACTCACCCAGCACGGCGTCCAACGCTTCCGCGAACACCGGGAAACGGGCGGACAGTTCACGGCCCATCCCGAGCTTCTGCGACCCCTGACCCGAGAACAGGAAACCCACCTGTCCGGGTTCGTCGGCGACTCCCCTGACCACGGCGCCACTCGGCTGACCGTCGGCCACGGCCGCCAGCGCGGCCAGGAACTCGGACCGGTCGGCGCCGACCACCACCGCACGGTGTTCCAGCAGCGCCCGCGAGGACACCAGTGTGCGGCCCACGTCGGCCAGGGTGAGATCCGGCGCTTCGTCCACGAAGGACGTGAGCCGCGCGGCCTGCTCCCGCAGCGCTTCCGCGCTCCTGGCCGACAGCACCCACGGCATCAGCCCGTCGCGGGCCTGCTCGGTGGCCTGTGCGGGGGCCTGGTCGGAGGCTTCCTCCCGCTCGACCACGGGGGCCTGCTCGAAGATGACGTGCGCGTTCGTGCCACTGACACCGAACGACGACACACCGGCCCGCCACGGCTGGCCCGTCTCCGGCCACGGCCGTGCCTCCGTCAGCAGTTCCACGGCACCGGCGGACCAGTCCACGTGCGACGACGGCTCGTCCACGTGCAGCGTCTGGGGCAGCACACCGTGCCGCATCGCCATGACCATCTTGATCACACCGGCGACACCGGCCGCGGCCTGCGTGTGACCGATGTTCGACTTCACCGATCCCAGCCACAACGGCCGGTCGGCGGGCCTGCCCTGACCGTACGTCGCCAGCAGCGCCTGCGCCTCGATCGGGTCACCCAGCTTCGTGCCGGTGCCGTGCGCCTCGACCGCGTCGACCTGCGCCGCGGAGAGCCGGGCGCTCGCCAGCGCCTGCCGGATCACCCGCCGCTGGGACGGCCCGTTGGGTGCCGTCAGCCCGTTCGACGCGCCGTCCTGGTTCACCGCCGAGCCGCGGATCACCGCCAGTACGGGGTGCCCGTTGCGCTGCGCGTCCGAGAGCCGCTCCAGCACCAGCATCCCGACGCCCTCGCCCCAACCGGTGCCGTCGGCGCCGTCGGCGAACGCCTTGCACCGGCCGTTCGGGGCCAGGCCCCGCTGGCGGCTGAAGTCGATGAACACGCCCGGCGTCGACATCACGGTGACGCCGCCCGCGATCGCGATCGGGGAGTCCTCGTGCCGCAGTGCGTGCACCGCGAGGTGCATGGCGACGAGGGACGACGAGCAGGCGGTGTCGACGGTCAGCGCGGGGCCTTCGAAACCGAACGTGTAGGAGATGCGCCCCGAGATGATGCTCGCCGCGTTGCCGGTGCCGATGTAGCCCTCATAGCCGTCCGGCACGCCGGTGAACACGCGTGCCGCGTAGTCCTGGCCGTTGGTGCCGACGAACACGCCCGTCCTGCTGCCGCGCAGCGTGTGCGGGTCGATGCCCGCCCGCTCGAACGCCTCCCACGACGTCTCCAGGAGTAACCGCTGCTGCGGGTCCATCGCCGCGGCCTCACGCGGCGAGATCCCGAAGAAGGCGGGGTCGAAGTCCGGGACGTCATAGATGAAGGCGCCCTCACGGGCGTAGCAGGTCCCCTGCCGGTCGGGGTCGTCGTCGAAGAGTGCCTCCAGGTCCCACCCCCGGTCGGTGGGGAACTCGGAGACGGTGTCCTTGCCGTCCAGCACGAGCCGCCACAGGTCCTCCGGCGACCGTACGCCACCGGGGAACCGGCAGCTCATGCCGACGATGGCGATCGGCTCGACGTCCCGCTCCTCGTATTCGCGCAGCTTGCCGCGCGCCTCCTGCAGGTCCACGGTGGCCCGCCGGAGGTAGTCGAGGTACTTCTCCTCGTTCGACATGTGTTCCGACCCTTCAGGCGAGTTCATTGGCTCAAGACCTACCGAGTTCTTCGTCGAGCAGCGCGAGCAGTTCGTCCGCCGACGCGGTGCGCACGTCCGGTCCGGACTCGGCGGGTTCCGTGCGGGTGTTCGCTTCGTCCCACATGGACAGCAGAGCGCGGAGGCGGGCACTGACGGCGGCGCTCTGCTGGTCGTCCGGCGTCAGGAGGGACAGTGCGGACTCCAGGCGGTCCAGCTCGGCGTCGATGGCCGGCGCCCCGCCTCCCGGCAGTTCGTCGAGCACCTGCGCGGCGAGCGCGGACGGTGTGGGGTGGTCGAAGACGAGCGTCGCGGGCAGGCTCAGTCCGGTGGCCGCGTTGAGGAGGTTGCGGAACTCGACCGAGGTCAGCGAGTCGAAGCCCAGTTCCTTGAACGCCCGGCCCGCTTCCACCAGCTTGGTGTCCTCGTGGCCGAGGACCGCGGCGGCCTGCTCCCGTACCAGCTCCACGACGGCGCGTTCCCGCTCGGGACCGGACAGCGTGGCGAGCCTGGCCGCCAGGTCGAGCGGCATCGCCGCCTCGGCTGCCGCCGGGGCGCGCTGTGCGCCGGCCAGTTCCCGCAGCAGCGGGCTGGGCCGCACCGTCGTGAAGGCCGGGGCGAACACGTTCCAGTCGACGTCCGCCACCAGTGCCGTCGGGTCGCCCTGGCGGATGGACCGGTCCAGTGCGGCAACCGCCCGCTCGGGCGCCATCGGGGCCAGGCCGCGGCGGCGCAGGTGGTCGCCGAGCTGCCCTTCGACCATGCCGCCGCCGCCCCACGGCCCCCACGCGACCGCGGTGGCGGGCAGGCCCGCCGCCACGCGCCGTTCCGCGAGCGCGTCGAGGAAGGCGTTGGCGGCCGCGTAGTTCCCCTGGCCCGCCGCGCCGAACGTGCCCGACACCGAGGAGAACATGACGAACGCGGTCAGGTCCCGGTCCCTGGTCAGTTCGTCCAGGTTGACCGCGGCGTCGACCTTCGGCCGCAGTACGGCGTGGAGCCGGTCCGGGGTGAGCGCGGACAGCACGCCGTCGTCCAGGACCCCGGCCGCGTGCACGACCGCGGTGAGCGGGAACTCGTCGGGCACCGAGGCCAGCAGGTCCGCCAGCGCGTCCCGGTCGGCGGCGTCACAGGCCGCGATCGTGACGCGGGCGCCCAGCGCGGTCAGCTCCGCGCGCAGTTCCTCGGCGCCTTCGGCGTCCGGCCCGCGCCTGCTGGTCAGCAGCAGATGCTCGGCCCCCCGCGCGACCAGCCACCTGGCGACGTGTGCGCCAAGTGCGCCGGTACCGCCGGTGACCAGCACCGTACCGGTGGGATCCCAGTCACCCGCGCGCCCGGAGGACACCGGTACGAGCCTCCGGCCGTACACCCCGCCGGCGCGGAGCGCGACCTGGTCCTCTTCCTGCGCGCCGGACAGGACGCCCGCGAGGCGGGCTCCGGTGCGCTCGTCCAGTGTGCCGGGCAGGTCCACGAGGCCGCCCCAGCGCTCGGGGTGCTCCAGTCCGACGACCCGGCCGAGTCCCCACACCATCGCCTGGTCGGGGCTGGCGGGCGTGTCGGAGCCACCGGTCGCGACCCCGCCGCGCGTCGCGCACCACAGCTTCGCGGCGAGGCCGGTGTCACCGAGGGCCTGGACGAGGGCGAGGGTGGCGGCCAGGCCGCCGGAGGGCAGTTCGGGGTCGAGCGCGTACAGCGACAGCACGCCCGCGACGGGCTCGTCGATCGCCACACGGGCCGCCAGCGAGTCCCGGTCCACCGCCCCGCCGGTGCGTACCGGCAGCACCCGCGCACCGTGCTTGCTCAGCGCGGCGGCGACGGATTCCTCACCGGCGCCGTCGCGGCTGACCACGAGCCAGGTGCCCGAGAGCGCGGCGGTGGGCTCGCTCACCGGCAGCCAGGTGACGCGGTAGCGCCAGCCGTCGGCCGCGGAGTTCTCGGCCTGTTCCCGCCGCCACGACGACAGCCGGGGCAGCACCGCGCCGATCGGGTCGTCGGGGGACACGGCCAGCTCGTCCGCCAGCTCACCGAGGTCGCCGTCCGCCACGGCCGCCCAGAACCGCGCGTCGACGGTCCCCGCGACGTCGCCCGAGGAGGCCTTGGCCAGGGTCGGCCAGAACCTCTGCCGCCGGAAGGCGTAGGTGGGCAGGTCGACGTGGGCGCCACCGGCGGTCAGGCCGGTCCAGTCGACGGCGACGCCGAGCACGTGCAGGCTGCCCGCGGCCGTCGCCAGCGCGAGCGTCTCGGACCGGTCGCCGCGCAGCGCGGGTACGAACTCGGCGTCGGGCGCGTTCTCCCGGCCCAGCGCGGTGAGCACCCCGCCGGGACCGATCTCCAGGAAGACGTCCGCGCCCTGGTCCCGCAGTGTGGAGACGGCGTCGGCGAACCGTACCGACTCGCGTACGTGCCGCATCCAGTACTCCGGCGAGGCCAGCTCCTCCGCGGTGGCCCGCGCGCCGGTCAGCGTCGACACGATCGGGATGGCGGGCGCCTCGTACGACACCGCTTCCAGTACGCGGCGGAACTCGTCCAGCATCGGCTCCATCAGCGGCGAGTGGAACGCGTGGCTGACCCGGAGGCGGGAGACCTTGCGCCCCGCCTCACGCCAGCGCTCGGCAAGGGCCTCGACATCGGCGTCGACGCCCGAGAGGACCACCGACGCCGGGCCGTTGACCGCGGCGATGCCGACAGTGTCGGACAGCTCGGGCAGGATCTCGGCCTCGGTCGCCTGGATCGCGACCATCGCGCCACCGGACGGCAGCGCCTGCATCAGCCGGCCCCGAGCCGACACCACGGCGGCGGCGTCGGCCAGCGACCACACACCCGCCACATGGGCCGCGGCCAGCTCGCCGATCGAGTGTCCGGCCAGCAGATCCGGCCGGACGCCCCATGCCCCCAGCAGGCGGAACAGGGCGACCTCGACCGCGAACAGCGCCGGCTGTGTCACCCCGGTCTCGTTCAGCGCGTCGGCGTCCTCACCGAACAGGACCTCACGCACCCGCGGGCCGAACTCACCCAGCACCGCGTCCAGCGCCTCGGCGAACACCGGGAAACGCTCGGCCAGTTCACGGCCCATGCCCAGCCGCTGCGAGCCCTGACCGGAGAAGAGGAACGCCAGCCTGTGCCCCGCCGCGACGCCGGTGACCAGCCCGCCCGCGGTCCGCCCCTCGGCGAGCGCCTTGAGGGCCGTGAGCAGTCCGTCGCGGTCCTGCCCGACGACGACCGCCCGGTGGTCGAGGGCGGGTCGCGCCACCGCGAGTGTGGTGGCGACGTCGAGCGGGTTCAGCTCGGGGTGTGCCACGAGGTGGGCGCGCAGCCGGTCGGCCTGCGCCCGCAGCGCGTCGCCGCCTCGGCCCGACACCAGCAACGGCGGCGGCAGTACGGGCGTGCCCGGTGCGGCCTGCGGTGCGGCCTTCCTTACGGCGGCCTCGGTGACCGGTGCCTGCTCGATGATGGCGTGCGCGTTGGTGCCGCTGAACCCGAAGGCCGACACACCGAACCGGCGCGGCCGGTCGGTGTCCGGCCAGGAGCGGGTCTCGGTGAGGAGCGCGACATCGCCGGCCGACCAGTCGACCTGCGGAGTCGGCTCGTCCACGTGCAGCGTCTGCGGCAGCACGCCGTTCCTCATCGCCATGACCATCTTGATCACACCGGCGACACCGGCCGCGGCCTGCGTGTGGCCGATGTTCGACTTGATCGAGCCGAGCCACAGCGGCTCACCGCCGCGGTCCTGGCCGTAGGTGGCGAGAAGTGCCTGCGCCTCGATCGGGTCGCCGAGCTTGGTGCCGGTGCCGTGCGCCTCCATGGCGTCCACATCGGACGGGGCCAGGCCCGCGCTCGCCAACGCCTGCCGGATCACCCGCTGTTGCGACGGACCGTTCGGAGCCGTGAGCCCGTTGGACGCGCCGTCCTGGTTGATCGCCGAACCCCGCACGACCGCCATCACCCGGTGCCCGTTGCGCTGCGCGTCGGACAGCCGCTCCAGCACCAGCATGCCGACGCCCTCACCCCAGCCGGTGCCGTCCGCGTCCGACGAGAACGGCCTGCACCGACCGTCGGTGGCGAGGCCCCGCTGACGGCTGAACTCCATGAACGCGCCCGGCGTCGACATCACCGTCACACCGCCCGCCAGCGCCAGCGAGCACTCACCCGCCCGCAGCGCCTGCGCGGCCAGGTGCAGTGCCACGAGCGACGACGAGCACGCCGTGTCGACCGTCACCGCCGGCCCCTCAAGACCGAACGTGTAGGCGATCCGGCCGGACACGACGCTCGCCGCGTTGCCGGTGCCGATGTGCCCTTCGAAGCTCTCCTCGCTCGCCGCCAGCAGTGTGGCGTAGTCCTGCGTGTTGGAGCCGGTGAAGACGCCGACGTCGTGCCCTCGCAACGAGTTCGGGTCGATACCGGCCCGCTCGAAGGCCTCCCAGGAGGTCTCCAGCAGCAGTCGCTGCTGCGGGTCCATCGACAGCGCCTCGCGCGGCGAGATCCCGAAGAACGCCGGGTCGAACTGGTCGACATCGTGCAGGAAACCGCCCTCACGGGCGTACGAGGTGCCGGCGTGGTCGGGGTCCGGGTCGTACAGCCCGTCCAGGTCCCAGCCACGGTTGCCGGGGAACTCGCTGATGGCGTCGACACCGTCCAGCACCAGCCGCCACAGATCCTCGGGGGAATTCACCCCGCCGGGGAAGCGGCAGCTCATGCTCACGAGCGCGATCGGATCGTCGGTCACGGCCGTGGTCACGGTCGTTCGGGTGGGCGCCGCGACGACGGGCGCCCCCGCGAACTCGGCGCCGAGGTGCGCCACGAGCGCGGCGGGTGTCGGGTAGTCGAAGACCAGCGTGGCCGACAGACGCAGTTCGGTCGCCGCGTTGAGACGGTTGCGGAACTCGACGGCGGTCAGTGAGTCGAAGCCCAGTTCCTTGAAGGCCCGGTCGGGTGCGACGGCCTGTGCCGAGCCGTGGCCGAGTACCACGGCCACATGGCCGAGTACGAGGTCCAGCAGCGCCTTCTCCCGCTCACCGGCACTCATCCCGGCCAGCGACCGCGCCAGCGCGGACCCGGTCGCGGCGGAGCCGGACTCGGCGGTCCTGCGTGCCGTGCCGCGCACCAGACCACGCAGCAGGTGCGGTACGGGGGCGGAGCGCGCCTGCCGCTGCAACACGGCCAGGTCCAGAGGCACCGGCACCAGCGCGGCGCGCCCCGTGGAGTTCGCCGCGTCGAACAGCGCCAGACCCTCGGCCGAACCGAGCGGAATCACACCGCCCCTGGCCATCCGGCGCACATCCGCCTCGTCAAGCCCACCGGCCATGCCGTCGGCGTCCGCCCACAGACCCCACGCCAGCGACGTGGCGGCCAGACCGGTGGCCCGGCGGTGCTGCGCCAGCGCGTCCAGGAATGTGTTGGCCGCCGCGTAGTTGCCCTGGCCAGGGCCACCGAGGGTGCCGGCGGCCGAGGAGAACAGGACGAACGCGGAGAGGTCCAGGTCGCGGGTCAGCTCGTGCAGATGCCAGGCCGCGTCGACCTTCGGCCGGAACACACCATCGATCCGCTCCGCCGTCAGCGAGCCGATCGTGGCGTCGTCCAGAACACCCGCCGTGTGGACGACAGCGGACACGGGGTGCTCGGCCAGCAGGCCGGCGACGGCTTGCCGGTCGGCCACGTCACATGCCGCGAACGCCACCTCGGCGCCCTGCGCGACCAGTTCAGCGCGCAGCTCCTCGGCGCCTTCCGCCGCGGCGCCGCGCCTGCTGACCAGCAGCAGGTTCCGTACGCCGCGCTCCGCGACCAGGTGCCGGGCGACGAGGCCGCCGAGCGTGCCCGTCGCGCCGGTGAGCAGCACCGCGCCCGAACCGAAGCCGGGATCGTCCACCACGGACTGCGGGACCCTCGCCAGGCGGGGTACTCGGATGTCGCCGGAGCGTACGGCGAGTTGCGGCTCTCCCGTGGCCAGCACGGACGGCAGTGCGTCGCGCGAGGCCGCCTCGTCGTCGAGATCCACCAGGACGATCCGGTCCGGGTTCTCCGACTGCGCCGACCGCACCAGGCCCCACACCGTTGCGTGCGCGACGTTCCGCACGTCCTCGTCGGCCGTGGTCGCGATCGCGCCGCTGGTCACGATCGCCAGGCGTGACGCGTCGAACCGCTCGTCGGCGAGCCAGCTCTGCACCACGTTCAGCGCCCAGTGCGCCGCCTCGTGGGCGCCGGCGACCGGGTCGGACGCCGAGGTGACCGGGCAGGGCAGAACGACGAAGTCAGGCAGTTCGGCCAGCCCCGCCAGCGCCTCCAGGTCGCTCCACTCGGTCGTGGGAGCGTCACCGTCGGGCAGGGGAACGGCAGTCCAGTCGACGCCGAACAGCGAGTCCCAGTCCTGCCGCGTCAGTGTCGCCGACACCGGGCGCAGTTCCAGCGAGTCGATCGTGGCCACCGGCGCGCCGGTGCCGTCCGCGACCGCCAACGCCACCCCGTCCGCCCCGGCGGGCGACAACCGCACCCGCAGAACGGTCGCACCCGAGGCGTGCAGCCGCACACCCGACCACGCGAACGGCAGCCCGCCGAACGCATCGGCATCACCCATCAGCGAGACGGCATGCAGCGCCGCGTCCAGCAGCGCCGGGTGCAGACCGAACCCGTCCACACCCACACCATCCGGCAGGGCCACCTCGGCGAACACCTCATCGCCCTTGCGCCACGCCGACCGCAGACCCTGGAACACCGGTCCATAGGCGAAACCGTCGCTGGTCACGCGGCCGTAGAACTCGTCCAGGTCCAGGACCTCCGCTCCTACGGGCGGCCACTCGACCAGGACGGGCTCGACGGACCGGCCGCCCTCGCGCAGCACACCGGTGGCGTGCCGGGTCCACGTACGGCCATCGTCCGCGTCAGCCGCGCTGGAGTAGAGGGTCAGCTCACGTCGGCCGGACTCGTCCTCGGCACCGACCCACACCTGTACCCGCACCGAGCCGTTCTCGGGCAGGACGAGCGGCGCTTCCAGCGCCAGTTCCTCCACCAGGTCGCAACCGACCTGGTCACCCGCCCTGATCGCCAGCTCGACGAACGCCGTACCCGGCAGCAAGGTCGATCCCTGGACCACATAATCGGCCAGCCACGGATGAGTCTGGACCGACAGGCGACCCGTCAGCAGCACACCGTCCGTGCCACCCACCGCGACCGCCGCACCCAGCAACGGGTGCTCCGCCGCACCGAGACCGGCCGCCGAGACATCGCCGATCAGCGGCAGCACGTCCAGCCAGTAGCGCTCGCGCTGGAACGGGTATGTCGGCAGGTCCAGCCACTGGGTGCCACGGCCGCCGAAGAAGGGTGCCCAGTCCACCCGGACACCGCGTACATGCAGCTGTCCCGCGGCCGTCGTGGCGGCCACGGCCTCCGGACGGTCACCACGCAGCATTGGTACGAACCCGGCGTCGGGTGCGGTCTCCTGGCCCAGCGCCGACAGCGTCCCACCGGGACCGACCTCGACGAACGTGCCCACACCCTCACCCAGGAGCGTGCCGACAGCATCGGCGAACCGTACGGACTCCCGTACGTGCCGCACCCAGTACTCCGGCGAGGCCAACTCCTCCGCGCTCGCCCGCGCACCGGTCAGCGTCGACACGATCGGAATCACGGGCGCCTCGAACGACACGCCCTCCAGCACCGCACGGAACTCATCCAGCATCGGCTCCATCAACGGCGAGTGGAACGCGTGGCTGACGCGAAGCCGCGTCACCTTCCGACCACCCTCGCGCCACAGTTCCGCCAGCACGTCCACATCGGCGGCGACACCGGAGACGACCACCGAGTTCGGACCGTTCACCGCGGCGATGCCCACGGTCTCCGGCAGATCGGCGGCAACCTCGGCCTCAGAAGCCTGGACCGCCACCATCGCACCACCCGACGGCAGCGCCTGCATCAGCGCACCACGCGCCGACACCACCTTGACCGCGTCCGCCAGCGACCACACACCGGACACATGCGCGGCGGCCAGCTCACCGATCGAGTGGCCCGCCAGCATGTCGGGGCGCACACCCCACGACTCCAGCAGCCGGAACAACGCCACCTCGACCGCGAACAACGCCGGCTGCGTCACACCCGTCTCGTTCAGCGCATCGGCATCCTCACCGAACAGCACCTCACGCACCCGCGGATCGAACCGACGCAGGACCTCGTCCAAGGCTTCCGCGAACACCGGGAAACGCTCGGACAGTTCACGACCCATCCCGAGCTTCTGCGATCCCTGACCCGAGAACAGGAAACCCACCCGGCCGGGCTCGTCCACGACGCCCGCGACCACGGCACCGGTCGCCTGACCGTCGGCCACGGCCGCCAGAGCGGCCAGGAACTCGGACCGGTCGGCGCCGACCACCACCGCACGGTGCTCCAGCACCGCCCGCGTCGACACCAGCGCGCGGCCCGCGTCGGCCACGGTCAGCTCAGGAGTCGCGTCCACAAAGGACGCGAGCCGCGACGCCTGCTCCCGCAACGCGTCGGCGCTCCTGGCCGACAGCACCCACGGCACCAGGTTGTCTCGTACCGGCTCCGGGGCTTCCTCCCGCTCCACGGCGGGGGCCTGCTCGATGATGGTGTGCGCGTTCGTCCCACTCACACCGAACGACGACACTCCCGCCCGCCACGGCTGACCGGTCTCCGGCCACGGCTGGGCCTCCGTCAGCAACGACACCGCGCCGGCGGACCAGTCCACGTGCGACGACGGCTCGGTGACATGCAGCGTCCGCGGCAGCACACCATTCCGCATCGCCATGACCATCTTGATCACACCCGCCACACCTGCTGCCGCCTGCGTGTGACCGATGTTCGACTTCACCGATCCCAGCCACAACGGCCGGTCGGCGGGCCTGCCCTGGCCGTAGGTGGCCAGCAGCGCCTGTGCCTCGATCGGGTCGCCCAGCGTCGTACCGGTGCCGTGCGCCTCCATGGCGTCCACGTCGGACGGCGCGAGCCCCGCACTGGCGAGCGCCTGCCGGATGACCCTCTGCTGCGAGGGACCGTTCGGCGCCGTCAGACCGTTCGACGCACCGTCCTGGTTCACCGCGGAACCGCGCACGATCGCCAGCACCTGGTGGCCGTTGCGCCGGGCGTCCGACAGCCGCTCCACGACCAGCATGCCGACGCCCTCACCCCAACCGGTGCCGTCGGCACTGTCGGAGAACGCCTTGCACCGGCCGTCCGGGGCCAGCCCCCGCTGACGGCTGAACTCGACGAACGCGCCCGGCGTCGACATCACTGTCACACCGCCGACCAGCCCGAGTTCGCACTCACCCTTGTTCAGCGCCTGCACCGCCAGATGCAGTGCCACCAGCGACGACGAGCACGCCGTGTCCACCGTGACGGCGGGCCCCTCCAGGCCGAACGTGTACGACAGCCGGCCGGAGATGACGCTCGCCGAGATTCCCGTGCCGGCGTACCCCTCGACGGTCTCGTGCGCGGCCATCACCAACGCGCCGTAGTCCTGGCCGTTGGTGCCGACGAACACACCGGCCCGACGGCCCCGTACCGAATGCGGGTCGATGCCGGCCCGCTCGAAGGCTTCCCAGGAGGTCTCCAGCAGCAGTCGCTGCTGAGGGTCCATGGCCAGCGCCTCGCGCGGTGAGATCCCGAAGAACGCCGGGTCGAATCCCGCCGCCCCGTAGAGGAATCCGCCTTCACGCGCGTACGTGGTACCCGAGTGGTCGGGGTCGGGGTCGTACAGGGACTCCACGTCCCAGCCACGGTCGGTCGGGAACCCCGCCACCGCGTCCACACCCTCGGCCACCAGACGCCACAGGTCCTCGGGCGACTCGACGCCCCCGGGGAAGCGGCAGCTCATACCGACGATCGCGATCGGCTCGTCGGTCACGGCCGCGGCGGGGCCCTCCGCCACGGCGTCGAGCACACCGCCCAGCAGCTCAGCGCCAAGTCGCGCCGCGAGAACAGCGGGCGTCGGATAGTCGAAGACCAGCGTGGCCGGCAGCGTCAGCTCGGTCGCCGCGTTGAGACGGTTCCGCAGCTCGACCGAACTCAGCGAATCGAAACCAAGCTCCCTGAACGCCCGGTCGGGCGCGACGGCCTGCGCCGAGCTGTGACCCAGCACCACGGCCACATGGCCGAGTACGAGGTCCAGCAGCGCCTTCTCCCGCTCTCCGGCACTCATCCCGGCCAGCGACCGCGCCAATGCGGACCCGGTCGCGGCGGAGCCGGACTCGGCGGTCCTGCGTGCCGTACCGCGTACCAGACCACGCAGCATGTGGGGCACAGGGGCGGAGCGCGCCTGCCGCTGCAACACGGCCAGGTCCAGAGGCACCGGCACCAGCGCGGCACGCCCCGTCGAACCCGCCGCGTCGAACAGCGCCAGACCCTCGGCCGAACCGAGCGGAATCACACCGCCCCTGGCCATCCGGCGCACATCCGCCTCGTCAAGCCCACCGGCCATGCCGGCCGCGTCCGCCCACAGACCCCACGCCAGCGACGTGGCGGCCAGACCGGTGGCCCGGCGGTGATGGGCCAGCGCGTCCAGGAACGTGTTGGCCGCCGCGTAGTTGCCCTGACCAGGACCCCCGAGGATGCCCGCCACCGAGGAGAACAGGACGAACGCGGAGAGGTCCAGGTCGCGGGTCAGCTCGTGCAGATGCCAGGCCGCGTCGACCTTCGGCCGGAACACACCATCGATCCGCTCAGGCGTCAGCGAGCCGATCGTGGCGTCGTCCAGGACACCGGCGGTGTGCACCACGGCGGAGATCCGATGGCCGGCCAGCAGGCCGGCGACGGCTTCCCGGTCGGCCACGTCACACGCCGCGAACGCCACCTCGGCACCCAGCGCGACCAGTTCAGCGCGCAGCTCCTCCGCGCCCTCGGCCGCAGCGCCGCGCCTGCTGACCAGCAGCAGGTTCCGTACACCGCGCTCCGCGACCAGATGCCGGGCAAGAAGACCGCCCAGCGTGCCCGTCGCACCGGTGACCAGCACCGCATCCGAACCGAACCCGGGATCGTCCACCACGGACTGCCGGACCCTCGCCATGCGCGGCGCGCTGGCAACACCCGAACGCACCGCGAGCTGCGTCTCTCCCGTGGCCAGCACCGAAGGCAGCGCGTCGAGAGATGTCGTTTCGTCGTCGATGTCGACCAGGACGATCCTGTCCGGGTTCTCCGACTGAGCCGACCGCACCAGGCCCCACACCGTGGCGTGCGCGAGGTTCCGCACATCCTCGTCGGCCGTAGTGGCGACAGCGCCGCTGGTCACGATCGCCAGACGTGACGCGTCGAACCGCTCGTCGGCGAGCCAGCTCTGCACCGTGTTCAACGCCCAGTGCGCCGCCTCGTGCGCGCCAGCGACCGGGTCGGACGCCGAGGTGATCGGGCACGGCAGAACGACGAAGTCAGGCAGGTCGACCGACTCCGCCAGCGCCTCCAGATCGCTCCACTCGGTCGTCGGAAGGTCACCGTCGGACACCGGCACCGGTACCCAGTCGACGCCGAACAGCGAGTCCCGGTCCTGCCGCGTCAGTGTCGCCGACACCGGGCGCAGTTCCAGCGAGTCGATCGTGGCCACCGGCGCGCCGGTGCCGTCCGCGACCGCCAACGCCAGCCTGTCCGCCCCGGCGGGCGACAACCGCACCCGCAGAACGGTCGCACCCGAGGCATGCAGCCGCACACCCGACCACGCGAAGGGCCACCGATCGGAATCGCCGCCCGCCAGGCCGATCGCGTGCAATGCCGCGTCCAGCAGCGCCGGGTGCAGACCGAACCCGTCCGCAGCCACACCGTCCGGCAGCACGACCTCCGCGAACATCTCGTCCCCGCCGCGCCATACCGCGCGCAGTCCCTGGAACACCGGCCCGTAGGCGAAACCGCCGTCTGCCATGCCGTCGTAGAGCCCGTCCAGGTCCACGACCTCGGCGCCCACCGGCGGCCACTCGACCAGGGACGTCCCAGCGGAGCTCTCGCCGGCACGCAGCACACCGGTGGCGTGCCGGGTCCACGTACGGCCGTCCTCCGCGTCACCCGCACTGGAGTGGAAGGTCAGCTCACGTCGGCCGGACTCGTCCTCGGCACCGACCCACACCTGTACCCGCACCGAGCCGTTCTCGGGCAGGACGAGCGGCGCTTCCAGCGCCAGTTCCTCCACCAGGTCGCAACCGACCTGGTCACCCGCCCTGATCGCCAGCTCGACGAACGCCGTACCCGGCAGCAGAGTCGAGCCCTGGACCACATAATCGGCCAGCCACGGATGGGTCTGGACCGACAGGCGACCCGTCAGCAGCACACCGTCCGTGCCACCCACCGCGACCGCCGCGCCCAGCAACGGGTGCTCCGCCGCACCGAGCCCGGCCGCGGTGACGTCACCGATCAGCGGCAGCGCGTCCGGCCAGTAGCGCTCGCGCTGGAACGCGTACGTCGGCAGGTCGACCCGCTGAGCGCCACGGCCGGTGAAGAACGGTTCCCAGTCCACCCGGACACCGCGGACGTGGAGCTGTCCCGCGGCCGTCGTTGCGGCCACGGCCTCCGGACGGTCACCGCGCAGCACCGGTACGAAGAGCGCGTCCGGCGCGGACTCCTGGCCCAGCGCCGACAGCGTCCCACCGGGACCGACCTCGACGAACGTGCCCACACCCTCGTCCACGAGTGTGCCGACAGCGTCGGCGAACCGCACCGACTCGCGTACGTGCCGCACCCAGTACTCCGGCGAGGCCAACTCCTCCGCGCTCGCCCGCGCACCGGTCAGCGTCGACACGATCGGAATCACGGGCGCCTCGAACGACACGCCCTCCAGCACCGCACGGAACTCATCCAGCATCGGCTCCATCAACGGCGAGTGGAAGGCATGGCTCACCCGCAGCCGGGACACCTTCCGCCCCGCCTCACGCCACCGCTCAGCAACCGCCTCCACATCGGCGGCAATCCCGGAGATGACCACCGACGTCGAACCGTTCACCGCACCGATGCCCACGGACTCCGACAGGTCCGAGGCGACCTCGGCCTCGGACGCCTGAATCGCCACCATCGCGCCGCCCTCGGGCAGCGCCTGCATCAGACGACCGCGAGCCGACACCACCTTGGCGGCATCGGCCAGCGACCAGACGCCCGCCACGTGCGCGGCGGCCAGCTCACCGATCGAGTGGCCCGCCAGCATGTCGGCCCGGACACCCCACGACTTGAGCAGGTGGAACAGCGCGACCTCGACCGCGAACAACGCCGGCTGGGTCACACCGGTCTGGTTCAACACCTCGGCGTCGTCGCCGAACAGCGCCTCCCGGACCTCCGGAGCCAGATGCCCCAGCACCTCGTCCAGCGCCGCGGCGAACACCGGGAACCGCTCGGACAGTTCACGACCCATCCCGAGCTTCTGCGACCCCTGACCCGAGAACAGGAAACCCACCCGGCCGGGCTCGTCCACGACGCCCGCGACCACGGCACCGGTCGCCTGACCGTCGGCCACGGCCGCCAGAGCGGCCAGGAACTCGGACCGGTCGGCGCCGACCACCACCGCACGGTGGTCCAACGCCGATCGCGAAGTCGCGAGTGAGTAGCCGACATCAACGGGCGCGTGCCCCTCCACCATCGCCATCAGGCGCTCGGCCTGACCACGCAGGGCACCCTCGGCACCCGCCGACAGCACCCACGGCACCAGGCCGTCACGTACCGGCTCGGGGGCTTCCTCGCGCTCGACCACGGGGGCCTGCTCGATGATGGTGTGCGCGTTCGTCCCGCTGAACCCGAACGACGACACACCGGCCCGCCACGACCCGCCGGTCTCCGGCCACGGCCGCGCCTCCGCCAGCAGCTCCACCGCACCGGCGGACCAGTCCACGTGCGTGGACGGCTCGGTGACATGCAGCGTGCGCGGCAGAACGCCGTGTCGCATCGCCATGACCATCTTGATCACACCCGCCACACCGGCCGCGGCCTGCGTGTGACCGATGTTCGACTTGATCGAGCCGAGCCACAGCGGCTCGCCCTCGCGGTCCTTGCCGTACGTGGCCAGCAGCGCCTGCGCCTCGATCGGGTCACCCAGCGTGGTACCGGTGCCGTGTGCCTCGACCGCCTGCACATCGGACGGCGCGAGACCGGCACTCGCGAGCGCCTGGCGGATGACCCGCTGCTGCGAGGGACCGTTCGGCGCGGTCAGACCGTTCGACGCGCCGTCCTGGTTCACCGCGGAACCGCGCACGACCGCCAGCACCTGGTGGCCGTTGCGCTGGGCGTCGGACAGCCGCTCGACGAACAGCATCCCGATGCCCTCACCCCAGCCCGTGCCGTCGGCGCTGTCGGAGAACGCCTTGCACCGGCCGTCCACGGACAGTCCGCGCTGGCGGCTGAACTCGATGAACCCGCCCGGCGTGGACATCACGGTGACGCCGCCCGCCAGCGCGAGCGAGCACTCGCCGGACCGCAGTGCCTGCACCGCCAGGTGCAGGGCGACCAGCGACGACGAGCAGGCGGTGTCGACCGTCACCGCGGGGCCTTCGAAGCCGAACGTGTAGGACAGCCGGCCGGAGGCCACGCTGGACGCGTTGCCGGTCGCCACGTATCCGCCCACGTCATCGGCGGCCCCGTCCAGCACGAGCGTGTAGTCCTGCACGTTCGAGCCGACGAACACACCGACGCGCTCACCGCGCAGCGACTCCGGGTCGACGCCGGCCCGTTCCAGCAGTTCCCAGGAGGTCTCCAGCAGCAGCCGCTGCTGCGGGTCCATCGCCAGCGCCTCGCGCGGCGAGATCCCGAAGAATCCCGAGTCGAAGTCCGCCACACGGTCGAGGAAGGCACCCATGCGGCTGTACGACGTGCCCACACCCGCCGGGTCCGGGTCGTACAGCGTCTCCAGATTCCAGCCGCGGTCGGTCGGGAAGTCCGACACGGCGTCCCCACCCGCGAGGAGTACGTCCCAGAGGTCCTCCGGGCTCGACACACCACCGGGGAACCGGCACGCCATCGACACGATCGCGATGGGCTCGTCGGTCACACCGGAGACGGCGACCGGAGCGGAGGTGGTGGGGGCCACGCCCGCACCGGACAACTCGACCCGCAGGAAAGCGGCCAGCGCGGCGGCCGTCGGGTAGTCGAAGACGAGCGTCGCGGGGAGCGCGACGCCGGTGGCCTCGCTCAGCCGGGTACGCAGCTCCACCGCGGTCAGCGAGTCGAAGCCCAGCTCCTTGAAGGCGCGGGTCGCGGAGAACGCGTCACCGGATACGTGGCCGAGCACCGCGGCGGCCTCGTACCGGACCAGCTCGGTGAGCTCCCGCTCCTGCTCGGCCTCGTCCAGACCGACCAACCGCTGAGCGAGGGCCGACAGGCCCTGCTCCGCCGGAGCGGCCTCGAACGCGGCCCGCACCTCAGGCAGTTCACCCAGCAGCGGACTCGGCCGCTGCGACATGAAGGTGCCCGCGAACCGCTCCCAGTCGACATCCGCGACGACGAGGTTCCCGTCACCGCGTTCCAGGGCCGTGGCCAGACCCGCCATCGCCACAGCCGGAGCCATCGTGATGAGGCCCCTGCGGCGCAGCTGGGCCGCCGCGTCCTGCCCGGCGTCCGCGACCATTCCGCCATCGCCCCACGGACCCCACGCGACCGCGGTGGCGGTCAGGCCCGCCGCCCTGCGGTGGTCGGCGAGGGCGTCCAGGTAGGCGTTGGCGGCAGCGTACGCGCCCTGCCCGCCACTGCCCCACACACCGGCGATCGAGGAGAACAGGACGAACGCGTCCAACGGTGTGTCGCCCAGCAGCTCGTGCAGATTCCTCGCGCCGACGACCTTGGCCGCCAGCACATCGGCGAACTCGGCGAGGTCGGTCGGATCGAGGCCGGCAAGGGCGGCCGAGCGCTCGATGCCCGCCGTGTGCACGACCGCGGTGAGCGGGAACTCGTCGGGCACCGAGGCGAGCACGTCCGCCAGCGCGTCCCGGTCGGCGACGTCACAGGCCGCGACCGTGACGCGGGCACCCAGCTCGGTCAGCTCCGCACGCAGTTCCTCCGCGCCTTCGGCGTCCAGCCCACGCCTGCTGGTCAGCAGCAGGTGTTCGGCGCCCTTCGCCACCAGCCATCTGGCGACACGCGCACCGAGCGCACCGGTACCGCCGGTGACGAGGACCGTGCCACGCGGCGCCCAGCCGACCCCGGACGCCTTGCCCAGCGGCGCGGGCACCAGCCTGCGGCCGAGGATCCCACCACCGCGTACGGCGACCTGGTCCTCACCGGCCGTTCCCGCGAGCACCGAGACCAGCAGATCACCGGTCACCTCGTCCCGCGTATCCGGCAGATCCACCAAGCCGCCCCAGCGACCCGGGTGTTCCAGTGCCGCCACCCGGCCCAGACCCCACAGCATCGACTGCTCGAACCCGGCGACGACGTCATCCGCGCCCACCGACACCGCACCCGACGTCACACACCACAACGGCGCCGGCACATCCGCGCCACCCAACGCCCCCAGCAGACCAATCGTGCCCGCCACACCCTCGGGCACCACCGAACCGCCCGCACCCGCCAGCCCCAACAGCGACACCACACCACTCAGCGCGGGCAACCCGCCCAACTGACCGGCCCAGTCCACACCTTCCGCATCCACATACAGAAGCTCTACATCCGCACCATTCCGGACCAACGTGTCGCGGACCCACTCGGCGCGCGGCTCCCCGGCCGGCGCGACCACCAGCCAGGCACCGTCCAGCGGTCGGCCCTCGGCGGTTACCGGCAGCCAGTCGACCCGGTACCGCCAACCGTCCACAGCGGAACGGCCCTGCTGCTCCTTGCGCCAGGCGGACAGCCGGGGCAGCACGGCGCTCAGCGGGTCGTCCGACGACACGTCCAGCGTACGGGCGAGATCATCGAGGTCGCCCTCCTCCACGACCTCCCAGAACTGTGCCTCCACCGGCGACATCCGCTGGGTGCGCTCGGCGGGCATGTCCAGCCAGTAGCGCTCGCGCTGGAACGCGTACGTCGGCAGATCCACTCGCCGGGCCCCGCTGCCCGCGAAGTAGGCGGTCCAGTCGACCGCCACACCGTGCGCGTGCAGTGCGGCGACGGTGGTGACGAGCGCCATCTCCTCAGGCCTGTCCGTGCGCAGCGCCGGCAGGAACACCGCGTCGGGCGCCCCGCCGAGACCGAGCGCGGACAGCGTCCCGCCCGGCCCGACCTCGACAAACACACCGGCACCCTGCTCACGCAGTGTCAGGACGGCGTCATGGAACCGTACAGACTCGCGTACGTGCCGCACCCAGTACTCCGGCGAGGCCAACTCCTCGGCCGTGGCTCGCGCACCGGTCAGCGTCGACACGATCGGGATCGCGGGCGCCTCGTACGACACGCCCTCCAGCACCGCACGGAACTCGTCCAGCATCGGGTCCATCAGCGGCGAGTGGAACGCATGGCTCACCCGCAGCCGGGACACCTTGCGCCCCGCCTCACGCCACCGCTCAGCAACCGCGTCGACATCGGCGGCGACACCGGAGACGACCACCGAGTCCGGACCGTTGACCGCGGCGATACCCACGGTCTCCGGCAGCTCAGGCGCCACCTCGGCCTCGGACGCCTGGACGGCCACCATCGCGCCGCCCTCAGGCAGCGCCTGCATCAGACGACCGCGAGCCGACACCACCTTCACCGCATCCGCCAACGACCACACACCCGACACATGCGCGGCAGCCAGCTCACCAATCGAATGCCCGGCCAGCACATCCGGCCTCACACCCCACGACGCGAGCAAGCGGAACAACGCCACCTCGACCGCGAACAACGCCGGCTGCGTCACACCCGTCTCGTTCAGCGCGTCGGCATCCTCACCGAACAGCACCTCGCGCACCCGTGGATCGAACCGACGCAGGACCTCGTCCAGGGCTTCCGCGAACACCGGAAAGCGCTCGGACAGTTCACGGCCCATGCCCAGCCGCTGCGAGCCCTGACCGGAGAACAGGAAGCCCAGCATCCCGCTCACCACGGAGCCCGTCACCACGCCCGCCACGTGCCGGCCCTCGGCCAGCGCGGCCAGAGCGATCAGCCCGGCCTCCGCGTCCTCCGCGACCACCACCGCACGCTGCTCGAACGACGCACGCGACGTCGCCAGAGAGAACCCGACATCCACCGGATCCAGACCGACCACACCCGAGTGCAGCCGCTCCGCCTGGTACCGCAACGCCTCCGCACTCCGCGCCGACAGCACCCACGGCACCAGACCAACCGGCCCGGACGCCACAACCGAACCCGACTCCTCGGCCTCCGGAGCCTGCTCGATGATGGTGTGCGCGTTCGTACCGCTGAACCCGAACGACGACACACCGAACCGGCGCGGCCGGTCGGTCTCCGGCCAGGAACGGGTCTCGGTGAGGAGCGCGACATCGCCGGCCGACCAGTCGACCTGCGGAGTCGGCTCGTTCACATGCAGCGTCTGCGGCAGCACACCGTGCCGCATCGCCATGACCATCTTGATCACACCGGCGACACCGGCTGCCGCCTGCGTGTGACCGATGTTCGACTTCACCGAGCCGAGCCACAGCGGCTCGCCGCTACGGTCCTGGCCGTAGGTCGCCAGCAGCGCCTGCGCCTCGATCGGATCACCCAGCGTCGTGCCGGTGCCGTGCGCCTCCATGGCGTCCACATCGGACGGCGCGAGCCCCGCACTGGCGAGCGCCTGCCGGATAACCCGCTGCTGCGACGGACCGTTCGGAGCCGTCAGACCGTTCGACGCACCGTCCTGGTTCACGGCGGAACCGCGCACGACCGCCAGCACCTGGTGACCGTTGCGCTGGGCATCGGACAGCCGCTCCACGAGCAGCATGCCGACGCCCTCACCCCAACCGGTGCCGTCCGCGTCGGCGGAGAACGCCTTGCAGCGCCCGTCCACCGACAGGCCCCGCTGGCGGCTGAACTCGATGAAGGAGCCGGGCGTCGACATCACTGTCACACCGCCGACCAGCCCCAGGTCACATTCGCCCCTGTTCAGCGCCTGCACCGCCAGGTGCAGTGCCACCAGCGACGACGAGCACGCCGTGTCCACCGTCACCGCAGGGCCTTCGAGCCCGAACGTGTACGACAGCCGACCCGAGATAACACTCGCCGAGATGCCCGTGCCCGCGTACCCCTCGACGGTCTCCTGCGCGGCCAGCAACAACGACGCGTAGTCCTGGCCGTTGGTACCGACGAACACACCGGACCGGCTGCCCCGCAACGAGTTCGGGTCGATACCCGCCCGCTCGAACGCCTCCCACGACGTCTCCAGCAACAGCCGCTGCTGCGGGTCCATCGCCAGCGCCTCACGCGGCGAGATCCCGAAGAAACCCGAGTCGAAGTCCGCCACACCGTCGAGGAAGGCACCCATACGGCTGTAGGTGGTGCCCATGTGGGCGGGATCCGGGTCGTAGAGCGCCTCCACGTCCCAGCCACGGTCGGCCGGGAACCCCGCCACCGCGTCCCCGCCCTCGGCCACCAGACGCCACAGGTCCTCGGGCGACTCGACACCACCGGGGAAGCGGCAGCTCATACCGACGATCGCGATCGGCTCGTCGGTCACGATCGCGGCGGAGCCCTCGGCCACCTCGTCAAGTACCCCGCCCAGCAGCTCAGCGCCAAGTCGCGCCGCGAGAACAGCGGGCGTCGGGAAGTCGAAGACCAGCGTGGCCGGCAGCGTCAGCTCGGTCGCCGCGTTGAGACGGTTCCGCAGCTCGACCGAACTCAGCGAGTCGAAACCCAGCTCCCTGAACGCCCGGTCGGGCGCGATGGCCTGTGCCGAGCTGTGACCCAGCACCACGGCCACATGGCCGAGCACCAGATCCAGCAGCGCCTTCTCCCGCTCTCCGGCACTCATCCCGGCCAGCGACCGCGCCAGCGCGGACCCGGTCGCGGCGGACCCGGACTCGGCGGTCCTGCGTACTGTGCCGCGCACCAGTCCACGCAGCAGGTGCGGCACAGGGGCGGAGCGCGCCCGCCGGTGCAGCACGGTCAGATCCACCGGCACCGGCACCAGCGCGGCACGCCCCGTCGAACCCGCCGCGTCGAACAGCGCCAGACCCTCGGCCGAACCGAGCGGGATCATGCCTCCGCTGGTCATCCGCCGTACGTCGGCCTCGTCAAGCTCGCCGGTGATACCGCTGGCCTCGGCCCACAGGCCCCATGCCAGCGAGGTCGCCGCCAGACCGGCCGCCCGGCGGTGCTGCGCGAGGGCGTCCAGGAAGGCGTTCGCCGAGGCGTAGTTGCCCTGGCCGGGGCCGCCGAACACACCGGCGGCGGACGAGAACAGGACGAACGCGGAAAGGTCCAGGTCGCGGGTCAGCTCGTGCAGATGCCAGGCCGCGTCGACCTTCGGACGGAACACACCATCGATCCGCTCCGGTGTCAGCGAGCCGATCGTGGCATCGTCCAGGACACCCGCCGTGTGGACGACAGCCGTTACAGGGTGCTCGGCCAGCAGCGCCGCCACCGCGTCCCGATCCGCCACATCACACGCCGCGAGCACCACTGCGGCGCCCTGCGCGACGAGTTCGTCGCGCAGTTGCTCGGCGCCCTCGGCCGCGGCGCCGCGCCTGCTGACCAGCAGCAGGTTCCGTACGCCGCGCTCCGCGACCAGATGCCGGGCGACAAGGCCGCCGAGCGTGCCCGTCGCGCCCGTGACCAGCACCGCGCCCGAACCGAACCCGGGGTCGTCCACCACGGACTGCCGGACCCGCGCCATGCGCGGCGCACTGGCAGCACCCGAACGCACCGCCAACTGCGGCTCTCCCGTGGCCAGCACGGACGGCAGCGCGTCGAGCGAGGCCGCCTCGTCGTCGAGATCCACCAGGACGATCCGGTCCGGGTTCTCCGACTGTGCGGACCGTACGAGGCCCCACACCGCCGCCTGCGCGACGTCCCGGACATCCTCATCAGGCAAGGTGGCGATCGCGCCACTGGTCACGATGGCCAGGCGTGACGCGTCGAACCGGTCCTCCGCCAACCAGGCCTGCACCGCGTTCAGCGCCCAGTGCGCCGCCTTGTGCGCGCCGGCGACCGGGTCAGACGCCGAGGTGACCGGGCACGGCAGAACAACGAAGCCGGGGAGTTCCGCCGACTCCGCCAGCGCCTCCAGATCGCTCCACTCGGTCGTCGGAAGGTCGCGGTCGGCCAAGGGCACCGGCACCCAGTCGATGCCGAAGAGCGCGTCACCGCCGTCGTCACCGGTGAACTGTTCCGGCGAGACAGGGCGCAGTTCCAGCGAGTCGATCGTGGCCACCGGGGCTCCCGCCCCGTCCGCGACGGCCAACGCGACCCCGTCCCCTGCGGGCGACAACCGCACCCGCAGAACGGTCGCACCCGAGGCATGCAGCCGCACACCCGACCACGCGAACGGCAGCCCGCCGAGCACATCGGCATCACCCATCAGCGAGACGGCATGCAGCGCCGCGTCCAGCAGCGCCGGGTGCAGACCGAACCCGTCCACACCCACACCATCCGGCAGGGCCACCTCGGCGAACACCTCATCGCCCTTGCGCCACGCCGACCGCAGACCCTGGAACACCGGGCCGTAGCCGAAGCCCTGCTCCGCCAGCCGGTCGTAGGCCCCGTCCGGGTTCACGGCCTCGGCCCCGGCCGGCGGCCACTCGACCAGGGAAGTCCCGGCGGAACGGCCGTCCTGGCGCAGCACGCCGGTGGCGTGCCGGGTCCACGAACGGTCGTCGTCGCCCGTGCTGGAATAGAGGGTCAGTTCGCGCCGGCCGGACTCGTCCTCGGCACCGGCCCACGCCTGCACCCGCACCGAGCCGTTCTCGGGCAGGACGAGCGGCGTCTCCAGCGTCAGCTCCTCGACCAGGTCGCAGCCGACCTGGTCGCCCGCTCTGATCGCCAGCTCGAGGAACGCCGTACCGGGCAGCAGGGTGGAGCCCTGAACCACATAATCGGCCAGCCACGGATGGGTCTGGACCGACAGGCGACCGGTCAGCAGCACACCGTCGGTGTCACCCACGGCGACCGTCGCGCCCAGCAGCGGGTGCTCCGCCGAACCGAGCCCGGCGGCCGAGACATCACCGATCAGCGGCAGCGCGTCCAGCCAGTAGCGCTCGCGCTGGAACGCGTACGTCGGCAGGTCGACCCGCTGAGCGCCGCTGCCCTTGAAGTAGGCGGCCCAGTCCACGTGGGCGCCACGTACGTGTGCCTCCGCGATCGCGGCGGTCAGCGCCGACTCCTCCGGACGGTCGGTGCGCAGCACCGGCACGAACCCGGCGTCGGGTGCGGTCTCCTGGCCCAGCGCCGACAGCGTCCCACCAGGGCCGACCTCGACAAACGTGGTCACGCCCTCGTCCCGCAGCGTGCTCACGGCGTCGGCGAACCGTACGGACTCGCGTACGTGCCGCACCCAGTACTCCGGCGAGGCGAGTTCTTCGGCGCTCGCCGACCGGCCCGTCAGCGTCGACACGATCGGGATCGCGGGCGCCTCGTACGACACGCCCTCCAGCACCCGGCGGAACTCGTCGAGCATCGGGTCCATCAGCGGTGAGTGGAAGGCATGGCTCACCCGCAGCCGGGACACCTTGCGCCCCGCCTCACGCCACCGCTCCGCGACCGCCTCGACATCGGCGGCGACACCCGAGACGACCACCGACGTCGGACCGTTCACCGCCGCGATGCCCACGGTCTCCGGCAGGTCGGCGGCGACCTCGGCCTCGGACGCCTGGACCGCCACCATCGCGCCGCCCTCGGGCAGCGCCTGCATCAGACGACCGCGAGCCGACACCACCTTGACCGCGTCAGCCAGTGACCACACACCGGACACGTGCGCGGCGGCCAGCTCACCGATCGAGTGGCCCGCCAGCATGTCGGGGCGCACACCCCACGACTCCAGCAGCCGGAACAACGCCACCTCAACGGCGAACAGCGCCGGCTGCGTCACACCCGTCTCGTTCAGCGCGTCGGCATCCTCGCCCCACAGCACCTCGCGCACCCGCGGATCGAACTCACCCAGCACCGCGTCCAGCGCCTCGGCGAACACCGGGAAACGCGCGGACAGTTCACGACCCATGCCCAGCCGCTGCGACCCCTGACCCGAGAACAGGAAGCCCAGCATCCCGCTCACCACAGAGCCCGTCACCACACCCGCCACGTGCCGGCCCTCGGCCAGCGCGGCCAGAGCGATCAGCCCGGCCTCCGCGTCCTCCGCGACCACCACCGCACGCTGCTCGAACGACGCACGCGACGTCGCCAGAGAGAACCCGACATCCACCGGATCCAGACCGACCACACCCGAGTGCAGCCGCTCCGCCTGGTACCGCAACGCCTCCGCACTCCGCGCCGACAGCACCCACGGCACCAGACCAACCGGCCCGGACGCCACAACCGAACCCGACTCCTCGGCCTCCGGAGCCTGCTCGATGATGGTGTGCGCGTTCGTCCCACTCACACCGAACGACGACACACCGAACCGGCGCGGCCGGTCGGTCTCCGGCCACGGCCGGGCCTCCGTCAGCAGTTCCACCGCACCGGCGGACCAGTCCACGTGTGACGACGGCTCGGTGACGTGCAGCGTCTGCGGCAGCACACCGTGCCGCATCGCCATGACCATCTTGATCACACCGGCCACACCGGCGGCGGCCTGCGTGTGACCGATGTTCGACTTCACCGAACCGAGCCACAGCGGCTCACCACCGCGGTCCTGGCCGTAGGTCGCCAGCAGTGCCTGCGCCTCGATCGGGTCGCCCAGCGTCGTGCCCGTGCCGTGCGCCTCCAGGGCGTCCACATCGGACGGGGCCAGACCCGCAGTCGCGAGCGCCTGCCGGATCACCCGCTGCTGCGACGGACCGTTCGGAGCCGTCAGACCGTTCGACGCGCCGTCCTGGTTCACCGCGGAACCGCGCACGACCGCCAGCACCTGGTGCCCGTTGCGCTGGGCATCCGACAGCCGCTCCACCAGCAGCATGCCGACACCCTCACCCCAACCGGTGCCGTCGGCGCTGTCGGAGAACGCCTTGCACCGGCCGTCCACCGACAGGCCGCGCTGGCGGCTGAACTCCACGAAGGAGCCCGGCGTGGTCATCACCGTCACACCGCCGACCAGCGCCAGCTCGCACTCACCCTTGTGCAGCGCCTGAGCCGCCAGGTGCAGTGCCACCAGCGACGACGAGCACGCCGTGTCCACGGTGACGGCGGGCCCCTCAAGGCCGAACGTGTACGACAGCCGGCCGGAGATGACGCTCGCCGAGATACCGGTGCCTATGTATCCCTCGACGGTCTCCTGCGAGGCCAGCAACAACGACGCGTAGTCCTGGCCGTTGGTGCCGACGAACACACCGGACCGGCTGCCCCGCAACGAGTTCGGGTCGATACCCGCGCGCTCGAACGCCTCCCACGACGTCTCCAGCAGTAAGCGCTGCTGGGGGTCCATCGCCACTGCCTCACGCGGCGAGATCCCGAAGAAACCGGAGTCGAAGTCCGCCACCCGGTCGAGGAAGGCACCCTTACGGCTGTAGGTGGTGCCCGAGTGGTCGGGGTCGGGGTCGTACAGGGACTCCACGTCCCAGCCACGGTCGGCCGGGAACCCGGACACCGCGTCCCCGCCCTCGGCCACCAGACGCCACAGGTCCTCGGGCGACTCGACACCACCGGGGAAACGGCAGCTCATACCGACGATCGCGATCGGCTCGCTGGCCTTCTCCTCGACCTCGCGAAGCCGTTGCTTGGTCTGCCGCAGATCGGCGGTCAGGCGCTTCAGGTAGTCGAGGACCTTGTCGTCATTCGACATATTCTTGCTAACCCCTCTTGGTGAGACTCGGGACCCGTGGATCAGGAGTTGCCGAGTTCCTCGTCGATGATGTCGAACACGTCGTCCAGCGTTGCCGAGTTCAGGTCGTCCACCGCGACCTCGGCCTCCTTGTCGTCCCATGTGGACAGGAGCGACCGAAGCCTCAGCCGGATGTCCCCGACCAGCGCGTCGTCCGGGTCGAGCTTGGAGATGTCGATCGTCAGCTTGTTCAGTTCGCTGAGCACCGCGGCGGCGGGTGTGCCGTGGTCGGCGAGCACCGTCGTCCGCAGGTGGGCCGCGAGCGCCGCCGGGTTCGGGTGGTCGAAGACCAGGGTGGCGGGCAGTCGCGAGTCGACCTCGGCGTCGAGCCTGTTGCGCAGCTCCACGGCGGTGAGCGAGTCGAACCCGAGTTCCTTGAACGCCCGGTCCGCCTCGACGGTCTCGGGTCCGGCGAAGCCGAGCACGGCCGCGGTGTGGGTACGTACGAGGTGCACCAGCGCGCGGTCCTGCTCCGCCTCGGTGAGGCCCGCGAGCCGCTGGGTGAGCGGTACCGCGCCGGAGCCGTTGCCGGACCGCGCGGACCGGCGGGCGGGCGTGGGTACCAGACCGCGCAGCAGCGGTCGCACCTGCTCCGGGTGGGCCCGCAGCGCGGCCAGGTCGATCGCGGCGGGTACCGCGGTCGCGGCGCCGGTCGCGCGCGCCGCGTCGAACAGCGCCATGCCGTCCTCGGAGGACAGCGGGGCCATGCCGCCCCTCGCCATCCGCCGCACATCGGCGTCGTCGAGGTGGCCGGTGATACCGCTGGCCTCGGCCCACAGACCCCAGGCCAACGAGGTCGCGCACAGTCCCGCGGCCCGGCGGTGCTGCGCGAGCGCGTCGAGGAACGTGTTGGCCGCCGCGTAGTTGCCCTGGCCGGGGCTGCCGAACACACCGGCGACGGCGGAGAACAGCACGAACGCCGTGAGGTCCGTCCCCAGGGTCAGCTCGTGCAGGTGCAGCGCGGCGTCGGCCTTGGGGCGGAACACCGCGTCGACGTGTTCCGGGGTCAGCGACTCGATCGTGCCGTCGTCCAGTACGCCCGCCGTGTGGACGACGGCGGTCACGGGGTGTTCGGCCAGCAGTGCGGCGACCGCGTCGCGGTCGCTCACGTCGCAGGCCACGGCCGTGACCCGCGCGCCCAGTGTCTCCAGCTCCCGGGTCAGCTCCTCGGCACCCGGCGCTGCCGCGCCGCGCCTGCCGGTCAGGACCAGGTCCCGGACTCCGTGGTGGGTGACGAGGTGCCGCGCGGTCAAGCCGCCGAGCATGCCGAAACCACCGGTGATCAGGACCGTGCCGTCGGGGGCGAACGCCGGCGGCTCGGGCGCGTCGGCCGGAACGGCGAGCGGTGCGAGCCTGGCCATCGAGGCGGCGCCGTTCCTGATCGCGACCTGTGGCTCTCCGGTCGCCACCGCGGCGGGCAGCCTGCGCAGCGACTTCTCGTGCCCGTCCACGTCGACCAGTACGAACCGCGCCGGGTGCTCCGACTGCGCGGAGCGCACCAGGCCCCACGCGGGAGCGCGCACCAGGTCGGGGACGTCCTCCTCGGGTCCGGCCGCGACCGCGCCGCTTGTCAGCAGTACGAGCCGCGACTCGGCGAACCGGTCGTCCGCGAGCCACTTCTGGAGCAGTTCGAGGGTGAGGCGCGTCGCCTCGCGGGGGCTTGTCGCGCCCTCGCCCGGCGTCACGGCCACGAACCGGGGCACCGGCGCGCCGGCGTCGACGGCGGCCAGCAGCGCGGCCAGGTCGCCGTGCTCGTCGACCGGTTCACCGGCCGCGGTGAGCGCGTGGGCCGACCGGGCGGTGTCGCCGCCGAGGACCGCCCAGGTGCCGCTGTCGGGAGCGGCGTCCGGCATCGGCACCCACTTGACCTCGAACAGCGAGTCGCGGTGGGCGGACCGCGCGAGGGTGAACTGGTCGGCCGAGATGGGCCGCAGGCTCAGCTCGTCGACAGCGGCGACCGGCTCGCCGTGGCCGTCGGCGACCAGTACCGCGACGGCGTCCACGCCGACCGGCGTCAACCGGACCCGCAGTTCCGTCGCGCCGGTGGCCAGCAGCCGCACCCCGGCCCACGAGAACGGGAGCCCCTCCGAGCTCACCCCGAGCCCGATGACGTGCAACGCGGCGTCCAGCAGAGCCGGGTGCAGGCCGAAGCCCTCGTCCGCGAGGCCGTCCGGCAGCGCCACCTCGGCGAACACCTCGTCGCCCTTGCGCCAGGCCGCGCGCAGCCCCTGGAAGGCGGGGCCGTGGTCGAGGCCGGAGGCGGCGAGGGTGGCGTAGTGGCCGTCCAGCTCGACCGGCTCGGCCTCGCTCGGCGGCCAGGCGATGAGGTCGTCGGTGACGGGTTCCGCCTCGGCCGCCAGGGTGCCGGTGGCGTGGCGGGTCCAGGCTCCGCCTTCATCGCCCCGGGAATCGACGGTGAAGGCCCGCCTGCCCGACGCGTCCGGCCCGTCGAGGCTGAGCCGCACCTGAACGCCGTCCCGCTCGGGCAGCACCAGGGGCGCCCCGAGCACCAGGTCGTCCAGCGACGCGCAGCCGACGTGGTCGCCTGCGCGCAGTGCGAGGTCGGTGTAGGCCGCTCCGGGGAGTACGGCGGTGCCCAGGACGCGGTAGTCGGTGAGCCACGGGTGGGTGCGCAGGGACAGCCTGCCGCTGAACACCAGGCCCTCGGAGTCGGCGAGTTCGGTGACGGCGGCGAGCAGGGGGTGGTCCACCCGGCCCAGCCCGGCCGAGGTCACGTCGCCGGACGCGGTGTGCGCCGTCGTGGGCCAGAAGCGCTGGTGCTGGAACGGGTACGTCGGCAGGTCCACCCGCCGTGCCCCGGAGAGCTCCCACTCCACCTGGCCGCCGCGTACGAACAGTGTGCTCGCCGAGGTCATCAGCCGGGCCAGGCTGCCGTCCCCGCGCCGCGACGAGCCGACCACCACGCCGTCGGCGCCGACCAGCTCGCCCAGGCCGGCCACCAGTACCGGGTGCGGGCTCACCTCGACGAAGGTTGTGAAGCCCTCCGCCACCAGGGCGGAGACGGAGTCGGCGAACTCCACCGTCTGCCGCAGACTCCGGTACCAGTACGCGGCGTCCATCTCACGCGTGTCCAGCCACCCGCCGGTCAGCGGGGAGTAGTACGGCACGTCGCCGGAGCGCGGTGACACGTCCGCCAGCGCCTCCATGAGCTGCGCCTCGATCCGCTCGACGTGGTGGGAGTGCGGGGCGTAGTCCGCCAGGACCCGCCGTGCCCACACCCCTTCCTCGGCGCAGACCTCCACGAGTTCGTCGAGCGCGGTGATGTCGCCGGAGACGACGACCGAGGCGGGGCCGTTCACGACGCCGACCGCGAGCCGGCCGTCCCAACGGGTCAGCAGCTCCCGTACGGCGGCCACGCCGAGCGCGACCGACACCATGCCGCCCTGACCGGACAGCGAGGCCAGCGCCTTGCTCCGTACGACGACCAGCCGCGTCGCGTCCTCCAGGGACAGGGCGCCGGCGACGCACGCCGCCGCGATCTCGCCCTGCGAGTGCCCCAGTACGCCGCTCGGCTCGACGCCCCACGACCGCCAGGTGGCGGCCAGCGACACCATCACCGCGAACAGGGCGGGCTGGACGACGTCCAGCCGCTCCATCAGGCCGGCGTCGCCGATCGCGTCCAGCAGCGACCAGTCGACGAACTCGTCCAGCGCCCGTGCGCACTCCTCCATCCGCGTGCGGAACACCGGGGAGGACTCCAGCAGTTCCAGCGCCATGCCGACCCACTGGGAGCCGTGGCCGGGGAAGACGAACACCACGCCGGCGCCGGGGTTCTCCGCCACACCGGTCACGACGTTCGGCGCCTCACGGCCGTCGGCCAGGGCGGTGAGCCCGGAGAGGAACTCCTCCCGGTCCAGCCCCACCACCACGGCCCGGTGGTCGAAGACCGTCCGGGACCGCAGCGAGTGGGCGATATCGGCGACCGAGGCGGCCGTCTCGTGCTCGCACTCCTCGCGGAGCCGGGACGCCTGTTCGCGCAGTGCCTCGCCGGACCGCGCCGACAAGATCCAGGGCACGACAGCCGGCTCACCGGGTTCGGCGTCGGCCGGTGTCCCGGCGGGGGCCTGCTCGATGATGGCGTGCGCGTTCGTCCCGCTGAACCCGAACGACGACACACCCGCCCGCCACGGCCGGTCCACGGCGGGCCACGCGCGCTGGTCGGTGAGCAGTTCCACCGCCCCCGCCGTCCAGTCGACGTGCGGCGACGGCTCATCCACGTGCAGTGTCTTCGACAGCACTCCGTGGCGCATCGCCATGACCATCTTGATCACACCGGCGACACCTGCTGCCGCCTGCGTGTGTCCGATGTTCGACTTCACCGATCCCAGCAACAACGGCCGGTCGGCGGGCCGGTCCTGACCGTACGTGGCCAGCAGCGCCTGCGCCTCGATCGGGTCACCGAGCCTCGTACCGGTGCCGTGCGCCTCGACCGCGTCCACATCGGACGGAGCCAGACCCGCGCTCGCGAGCGCCTGGCGGATGACCCGCTGCTGCGAGGGACCGTTCGGAGCGGTCAGACCGTTGGACGCGCCGTCCTGGTTCACCGCGGAACCGCGGACGACGGCGAGCACCGGATGCCCGTTGCGCTGGGCGTCCGACAGCCGCTCCACGAGCAGCATGCCAACGCCCTCACCCCAGCTCGTGCCGTCGGCGTCGGCGGAGAACGCCTTGCACCGGCCGTCCATCGACAGTCCGCGCTGGCGGCTGAACTCGATGAACGCGCCCGGCGTGGACATCACGGTGACACCGCCCGCCAGTGCGGACGAGCACTCGCCGGACCGCAGTGCCTGCACCGCCAGGTGCAGGGCGACCAGTGACGACGAGCAGGCGGTGTCCACTGTCACCGCGGGGCCTTCGAAGCCGAAGGTGTAGGACAGCCGTCCCGAGGCCACGCTGGCGGCGTTGCCGGTCGCCATGTGACCGCCCACGTCCTCGGTGGCCTTGCCCAGCACCAGGCCGTAGTCCTGCGCGTTCGAGCCGACGAACACACCGACGCGCTCACCGCGCAGCGACTCCGGGTCGACGCCGGCCCGTTCCAGCAGTTCCCAGGAGGTCTCCAGCAGCAGCCGCTGCTGCGGGTCCATCGCCAGCGCCTCGCGCGGCGAGATCCCGAAGAATCCGGCGTCGAACCCGCTCACGTCCGACAGGAACGCGCCGGAACGCAGGTACGTGGTCCCCACCGCGTCCGGGTCCGGGTCGTACAGCGCCTCCACGTCCCAGCCGCGGTCGGCCGGGAACTCCGACACGGCGTCCCCGCCCGCGAGGAGCACGTCCCACAGGTCCTCGGGGCTCAGGACCCCGCCGGGGAACCGGCACGCCATCGACACGATCGCGATCGGCTCGTCGGTCACACCGGCGACGGCGACCGGAGCGGAGGGAGTGACGACGCCCGCACCGGACAACTCGGTCCGCAGGTAGGCGGCGAGTACGGCGGCCGTCGGGTAGTCGAAGACGAGGGTCGCGGGCAGGGCGACGCCGGTGGCCTCGCTGAGCCGCGTACGCAGTTCCACCGCGGTCAGCGAGTCGAAGCCCAGCTCCTTGAAGGCGCGGGTCGCGGAGAACGCGTCGGCGGATACGTGACCGAGCACCGCGGCGGCCTCGTACCGGACCAGCTCGGTGAGCTGCCGCTCCTGCTCGGCCTCGTCCAGGCCGGCGAGCCGCTGAGCGAGTGCCGACAGGCCCTGCTCCGCCGGAGCGGCCTCGAACGCGGCGCGCACCTCGGGCAGTTCGCCCAGCAGCGAGCTGGGCCGCTGCGACATGAAGGTGCCCGCGAACCGCTCCCAGTCGACATCGGCGACGACGACGTTCCCGTCCCCGCGCTCCAGCGCCGTGGCCAGACCCGCGATCGCGCCGGCCGGAGCCATCGTGGACAGGCCCCAGCGGTTCAGCAGTGTGGCCTGTTCGGCGGTCGCCACCATGCCGCCGCCGCCCCACGGACCCCACGCGACGGCCGTGGCGGGCAGGCCCGCCGCCCTGCGGTGGTCGGCGAGGGCGTCCAGGTAGGCGTTGGCGGCGGCGTACGCGCCCTGCCCACTGCTGCCCCACACACCGGCGATGGACGAGAACAGCACGAACGCGTCCAACGGTGCGTCGCCCAGCAACTCGTGCAGATTCCTCGCGCCGTCGGCCTTGGCCGCCAGCACATCGGCGAGTTCGTCCCGGTCGAGGTCGGCGAGGGCGGCCGAGCGCTCGATGCCCGCCGCGTGGACGACCGCGGTGAGCGTCGGAACGCTCTCCAGCAGCGCCGCGACGGACTCCCGGTCGGCCATGTCGCAGGAGGCGAACGTGACGTCCGCGCCCAACTCGACCAGCTCGGCTTCCAGTTCGTCGGCGCCCTCGGCGGCCCGGCCACGCCGGCCCGCCAGCACGATGTGCTCGGCCCCGCGCTCCGCCAGCCAGCGCGCCACGTGACCACCCAGGGCACCGAGACCACCGGTGACCAGGACCGTCCCGCGCGGCGTCCAGCCGGCGCCGGAGGTGGCCGCACTCAGCGGCGCGGGCACCAGCCTGCGGCCGAGGATCCCGCCACCGCGTACGGCGACCTGGTCCTCACCGCTCGACCCGGCGAGCACCGAGGCCAGCAGATCACCGGTCACCTCGTCCCGCGCGTCCGGCAAATCCACCAGACCGCCCCAGCGACCGGGGTGCTCCAGTGCCGCCACCCGGCCCAGACCCCACAGCATCGACTGCTCGAACCCGGCGACCGCGTCATCCGCGCCCACCGACACCGCACCCGACGTCACACACCACAACGGCGCCGGCACATCCACGTCACCCAACGCCCGCAGCAGACCGATCGTGGCCGCGACACCCGCGTCCGCGAGTCCCAGCAGCGAGACCACACCACTCAGCGCGGGCAGGTCGGTCAGCCGCCCCGCCCAGTCGTCGGCTTCCGGGGCCACCCGCAGTACGTGCGCGTCGGCACCGTTCCGGGCGAGCGCGTCACGGACCCACTCCGCGCGGTCCTCACCGGCCGGCGCGACGACCAGCCAGGCACCGTCCAGCCGCCGGCTTCCGGCGGTCACCTGCCGCCAGTCGACCCGGTACCGCCAGCCATCAGCGGTGGAACGGTCCCTCTGCTCCCTGCGCCACGCGGACAGCCGGGGCAGCACGGCACTCAGCGGGTCGTCCGACGACACGTCCAGCGTACGGGCGAGATCATCGAGGTCACCGCCCTCGACGACCTCCCAGAACCGCTCCTCCACCGGCGACATGCGCTGGGCGCCGTCGTCGACGGGGAGCGCGTCCAGCCAGTAGCGCTCGCGCTGGAACGCGTACGTCGGCAGGTCGAGCCACTGGGCACCACGGCCGCCGAAGAAGGGCTGCCAGTCCACCCGGACACCGCGGACGTGCAACTGTCCCGCGGCCGTGGTGGCCGCCACGGCCTCCGGACGGTCACCGCGCAGCACCGGCACGAAGGCCGCGTCCGGCGCGGACTCCTGGCCCAGCGCCGACAGCGTGCCGCCAGGACCGACCTCGACAAACAGGGTCACGCCCTCGTCCACGAGCGTGCCGACGGCATCGGCGAACCGTACGGACTCGCGTACGTGCCGCACCCAGTACTCCGGCGAGGCCAGCTCCTCGGCGCTCGCCAACCGGCCCGTCAGCGTCGACACGATCGGGATCTCGGGTTCAGCGAACCCGATTCCCTCGACCACCGCGCGGAACTCGTCCAGCATCGGCTCCATCAGCGGAGAGTGGAACGCGTGGCTGACCCGCAGCCGTGTCACCTTCCGGCCCGCCTCGCGCCACAGTTCCGCCAGTACGTCCACGTCGTCGGCCACACCGGAGACGACCACTGAGTTCGGACCGTTGACCGCGGCGATGCCCACGGTGTCCGGCAGGTCCGAGACGACCTCGGCTTCAGAAGCCTGGACCGCCACCATCGCACCACCCGACGGCAGCGCCTGCATCAGCGCACCACGCGCCGACACCACCTTCACCGCGTCCGCCAACGACCACACACCGGACACATGCGCGGCGGCCAGCTCACCGATCGAGTGGCCCGCCAGCACGTCGGGGCGCACACCCCACGACTCCAGCAGCCGGAACAACGCCACCTCAACGGCGAACAGCGCCGGCTGCGTCACACCCGTCTCGTTCAGCGCGTCGGCGTCCTCGCCGAACAGGACCTCGCGCACCCGCGGATCGAACTCACCCAGCACGGCATCCAGGGCTTCCGCGAACACCGGGAAGCGGGCGGACAGTTCACGACCCATCCCCAGCTTCTGCGAGCCCTGGCCCGAGAACAGGAAACCCACCCGGTGCGTCTCCGCCTCGCCCACCACCACACCGGGACCACCGCGCCCCTCGGCGACAGCGGCCAGAGCGGACCGGAACTCGGCGGGCTCCGCCGCGACGACCACCGCGCGGTGCTCCAGCGCCGCGCGCGAGAACACCAGCGTGCGGCCCACGTCGGCCACGGACAGATCCGACGAGTCATCAACGAACGATGTGAGTCGCGCGGCCTGCTCCCGCAATGCCTCGGGGCTCCCGGCCGACACCAGCCATGGGACGACCGTCCCGGCGGGCAACGGCTCGGGGGCGTCCTCGCGCTCCACCACGGGGGCCTGCTCGATGATGGTGTGCGCGTTCGTCCCGCTGAACCCGAACGACGACACACCCGCCCGCCACGGCTGACCGGTCTCCGGCCACGGCCGCGCCTCCGTCAGCAGCTCCACCGCGCCGGCGGACCAGTCCACGTGCGGCGACGGCTCGTCGGCGTGGAGGGTGCGCGGCAGCACACCGTGCCGCATCGCCATGACCATCTTGATCACGCCCGCCACACCGGCTGCCGCCTGCGTGTGACCGATGTTCGACTTCACCGACCCCAGCAACAACGGCCGGTCGGCGGGCCGGTCCTGACCGTACGTGGCCAGCAGCGCCTGCGCCTCGATCGGGTCACCCAGCGTCGTACCGGTGCCGTGTGCCTCGACCGCGTCCACGTCGGACGGCGCGAGGCCCGCGGCCGCCTGTGCGGCCCGGATCACCCGCTGCTGCGAGGGACCGTTCGGAGCCGTCAGACCGTTCGACGCGCCGTCCTGGTTCACCGCGGAGCCTCGCACGACGGCGAGCACCTGGTGGCCGTTGCGCTGGGCGTCGGACAGCCGCTCGACGACCAGCATCCCGATGCCCTCGCCCCAGCCCGTACCGTCCGCGCCCGCCCCGAACGCCTTGCACCGGCCGTCCACCGACAGCCCGCGCTGCTTGCTGAACTCCACGAACGCGGCGGGCGTGGACATCACGGTCACGCCACCCGCGAGCGCCAGTTCGCACTCGCCCTTGTGCAGCGCCTGCACCGCCAGATGCAGTGCCACGAGCGACGACGAGCACGCCGTGTCCACCGTCACCGCGGGGCCCTCAAGGCCGAACGTGTACGACAGCCGGCCGGAGATGACACTCGCCGCGCTGCCGGTGCCGAAGTAGCCCTCGACGCTCTCCGGCGCGGCCATCATCAACGTCGTGTAGTCCTGGCCGTTGGTGCCGACGAACACACCGGACCGGCTGCCCCGCAACGAGTTCGGGTCGATACCCGCCCGCTCGAACGCCTCCCACGACGTCTCCAGCAACAGCCGCTGCTGCGGGTCCATCGCCAGCGCCTCACGCGGCGAGATCCCGAAGAACGCCGGGTCGAAGTCCGCCACGCGGTCGAGGAAAGCGCCCATGCGGGTGTACGACGTGCCGGCACGGGCGGCATCCGGGTCGTACAGGGACTCCACGTCCCAGCCACGGTCGGCCGGGAACTCCGACACGGCGTCCCCACCTGACAGGAGTACGTTCCACAGGTCCTCCGGCGACTCGACGCCGCCGGGGAACCGGCACGCCATCGCCACGATCGCGATCGGCTCGTCGGTCACCCCCGGCACGGCGACCGGACCGGCGGCGGTGGGGGCCGCCACCACACCGGACAGCTCAGCACGGAGACAGGCCGCGAGCGCCCCGACTGTCGGGTAGTCGAACACCACGGTCGCGGGCAGGGCGACGCCGGTGGCCTCGCTGAGCCGCGTACGCAGCTCCACCGCCGTCAGCGAGTCGAACCCCAGCTCCCTGAAGGCGCGGGTCGCGGAGAAGGCGGCGGCGGACACATGGCCGAGCACCGCGGCGGCCTCGTACCGGACCAGCTCGGTGAGCTCCCGCTCCTGCTCGGCCTCGTCCAGGCCCGCGAGCCGCTGGGCGAGGGCCGACGTACCACCGTCGGCCGCCGGAGCGGCGTCGAACGCGGCGCGGACCTCGGGCAGTTCACGCAGCAGCGGGCTCGGCCGCCGCGCCATGAAGGTGCCCGCGAACCGGGACCAGTCGACATCGGCGATGGTGACCTTCCCGTCACCGTGTTCGATGGCCGTGCCGAGTCCGGCGAGCGCCGCCTCGGGGGCCATCGTGGTCAGGCCCCTGCGCTGGAGGTGTGCGGCCTGCCCGGAGTCCGCGACCATACCGCCGCCGCCCCACGGACCCCACGCGACCGCGGTGGCGGTCAGACCCGCCGCCCTGCGGTGGTCGGCGAGGGCGTCCAGGTAGGCGTTGGCCGCGCCGTAGGCGGCCTGGCCGCCACTGCCCCACACACCGGCGATGGACGAGAACAGCACGAACGCGTCCAACGGTGTGCCGGCCAGCAGCTCGTGCAGATTCCTGGCGCTGTCGGCCTTGGCCGCCAGCACATCGGCGACGTCGGTGAGGTCGTCCGGGTCGAGGTCGGCGAGAGTCGCCGAGCGCTCGATGCCCGCCGTGTGGAAGACGGCGGTGAGCGACGGGACGCTCTCCAGCAGCGCCGCGACGGACTCCCGGTCGGCCATGTCGCAGGAGGCGAACGTGACGTCCGCGCCCAACTCGACCAGCTCGGCTTCCAGTTCGTCGGCCCCCTCGGCGGCCCGGCCACGCCGGCTCACCAGCACGATGTGCTCGGCCCCGCGCTCCGCCAGCCAGCGCGCCACCCGACCGCCCAGGGCACCGGTACCGCCGGTGACCAGGACCGTGCCACGCGGCGCCCAGCCCTCCCCGGAAACATCGCCGAGCGGCGCGGGCACCAGCCTGCGGCCGAGGATCGCGCCGCCGCGTACGGCGACCTGGTCCTCGCCGGCCGTTCCGGCGAGGGCGGAGGCAAGGAGGTCGCCGGTCGCCTCGTCCCGCGCGTCGGGCAGATCGACCAGGCCGCCCCAGCGATCGGGGTGTTCCAGTGCCGCCACCCGGCCCAGACCCCACAGCATCGACTGCTCGAACCCGGCGACCGCGTCACCCGCACCCACCGACACCGCACCCGACGTCACACACCACAACGGCGCCGGCACATCCGCGCCACCCAACGCCCCCAGCAGACCAATCGTGCCCGCCACACCCTCGGGCACCACCGAACCGCTAACACCCGCCAGCCCCAACAGCGACACCACACCACTCAGCGCGGGCAACCCGCCCAACTGACCCGTCCAGTCCACACCTTCCGCACCCACATACAGAAGCTGCACGTCCGCACCATTCCGGACCAGTGCGTCGCGGACCCACTCGGCACGCGGCTCCCCGGCCGGCGCGACCACCAGCCAGGCACCGTCCAACCGCCGCCCCTCGGCGGCTACCGGCAGCCAGTCGACCCGGTAGCGCCAGTCATCGGCGGCGGACCGGTCCCGCTGCTTCCTGCGCCAGGCGGAGAGCCGGGGCAGCACGGCACTCAGCGGATCGTCGGGCGACACATCGAGCGTGCGGGCGAGATCATCGGGGTCGCCCTCCTCCACGGCCTCCCAGAACCGCGCCTCCACCGGCGACATCCGCTCGACGGCCTCGTCGGCGGCCGGAGCTTCCAGCCAGTAGCGCTCCCGCTGGAACGCGTACGTCGGCAGGTCCACCTGCCGCGCGCCGGTGTCGTCGAAACAGGCGGCCAGGTTCACCGGGACGCCGCGTACGTGCAGTTGACCGACGGCGGCGGTCAGCGCGACAAGCTCGGGCCGGTCACCGCGCAAGGCGGGTACGAAGGCGGCCTCCGGGGCGTTGAGCTGCCCGAGACCGGACAGCACGCCGCCGGGACCGATCTCCAGGAAGACATCGGCGCCTCGCTCGCGCAGTGCCACGACCGCGTCGTGGAACCGTACGGACCCGCGTACGTGCCGCACCCAGTACTCCGGCGAGGCCAACTCCTCGGCCGTGGCCCGCGCACCGGTCAGCGTCGACACGATCGGGATCGCGGGCGCCTCGTACGACACGCCCTCCAGCACCCGGCGGAACTCGTCCAGCATCGGGTCCATCAGCGGCGAGTGGAACGCATGGCTGACCCGCAGCCGGGACACCTTGCGCCCCGCCTCACGCCACCGCTCCGCGACCGCCTCCACATCGGCGGCAACGCCGGAGACAACGACCGAGTCCGGACCGTTGACGGCCGCGATACCCACGGTCTCCGGCAGCTCAGGCGCCACCTCGGCCTCGGACGCCTGGACCGCCACCATCGCACCACCCGACGGCAGCGCCTGCATCAGCGCACCACGCGCCGACACCACCTTCACCGCGTCCGCCAACGACCACACACCCGCCACATGCGCGGCAGCCAGCTCACCGATCGAATGCCCGGCCAGCACATCCGGCCTCACACCCCACGACGTGAGCAAGCGGAACAACGCCACCTCGACCGCGAACAACGCCGGCTGCGTCACACCCGTCTCGTTCAGCGCGTCGGCGTCCTCACCGAACAGCACCTCACGCACCCGCGGATCGAACTCACCCAGCACCGCGTCCAGCGCCTCGGCGAACACCGGGAAACGCTCGGCCAGTTCACGCCCCATCCCCAGCCGCTGCGAGCCCTGCCCCGAGAACAGGAAACCCAGCCGGTGCGGCGTCGCCTCACCCACCGCGACACCCGGACCACCACGCCCCTCGGCGAGAGCGGCGAGCCGGTCGGTGGTGGTGGCCCGGTCCTCGGCCAGCAGGACGGCGCGGTGCTCGAACACGCTCCGAGTCGTGGCCAGCGAGAAGCCGACCCCCACCGGGTCGAAGTCGGCGGAAGCCTCCACGGCGGACAGGAGACGGTCCGCCTGCGCGCGCAGCCCGTCGGGGGTACGGGCGGACAGCGCCCACGGCGCGACAGCGGTGGCCCGCGGCTCGACGTCCGCGGTGGACTGCTCATCGGCGGCGGGCGGCTCCTCCAGGATGACGTGGGCGTTCGTCCCGCTGACGCCGAACGAGGACACACCGGCGCGTCGGGGTTCGCCGGTCTCCGGCCACGGCCGGCCCTCGGTCAGCAGCGCCACGGTGCCCACCGACCAGTCGACGTGGCTGCTCGGCTCATCGACGTGCAGGGTCTTGGGCAGCACACCGTGCCGCATCGCCATGACCATCTTGATGATGCCGCCGACCCCGGCCGCCGCCTGGGCGTGGCCGATGTTCGACTTCAGCGACCCCAGCCACAGCGGCCGGTCGTCGGCCCGCTCGGCTCCGTAGGTCGCGATGAGGGCCTGGGCCTCGATCGGGTCGCCGAGCGTGGTGCCGGTGCCGTGTGCCTCGACCGCGTCCACCTGCTCCGGGGTGAGCCGCGCGCTCGCCAGCGCCTGACGGATCACCGCCTGCTGGGACGGTCCGTTCGGCGCGGTCAGGCCGTTGGACGCGCCGTCCTGGTTCACCGCGGAACCGCGTACGACCGCCAGTACCTGGTGGCCGTTGCGGCGGGCGTCGGACAGCCGCTCCACGAGCAGCATCCCGACGCCCTCGCCCCAGCCGGTGCCGTCGGCGCTGTCCGAGAACGCCTTGCAGCGGCCGTCCACGGACAGCGCGCGCTGCCTGCTGTACTCGACGAATGTGCGCGGCGTGGACATGAACGTGGCGCCGCCGGCGAGCGCCAGCGAGCATTCCTCGCGGCGCAGCGCGACCATCGCGAGGTGCAGCGCCACCAGCGACGACGAGCATGCCGTGTCCACCGTGACGGCGGGCCCGACCAGGCCGAGCGTGTAGGCGATCCGGCCGGACGCGATGCTGCCGGCGCTGCCGTTGGCGAGGAAGCCCTCGAACCCCTCGGGCGCCTGCGACATCCGTGTCGCGTAGTCGTTGTACATGACGCCCGCGAACACGCCGGTCCTGGTGTCCTTGGCCTGTAACGGGTCGATGCCCGCGCGCTCGAAGGCCTCCCAGGAGGTCTCCAGCAGCAGCCGCTGCTGCGGATCCGTCGCCAGCGCCTCACGCGGTGAGATTCCGAAGAACGCCGGGTCGAAGCCCGTGGCGTCCTGGAGGAATCCGCCGTGCCGGGTGATCGAGGTACCGACGTGATCCGGGTCGGGGTTGTGCAGCGCTTCGGTGTCCCAGCCGCGGTCGGCCGGGAACTCCACGACGGCGTCCCCGCCGTCGGCCAGCAGCCGCCACAGGTCCTCCGGCGACTCGACACCACCGGGATAGCGGCAGCTCATCCCGATGATCGCGATGGGCTCGTTCTCCCGCTCCTCGACCTCGCGCAGACGCCGGCGTGTGGTGCGCAGGTCGGTGGTGGCCCGCTTGAGGTAGTCGCGGAGCTTGTCCTCGTTCTCCATCTGGCGTGCGCTCCTTACAGCGGTGGGGGCGAGATCGACGCGGTCCGGCCCGGTCACGAGGTCTCGAGTTCGTTGTCGAGGTAGCCGAAGAGTTCGTCGTCGGTGGCCGAGTCGAGGTCGGACTCGATGTCCTCGACCGCGTCACCGGTCCGGGTGTCGCTCCACTTGGCCAGCAGGGCGCGCAGCCGCAGGTCCGCCTTTGTGGCGGCGCCGTCGTCGGTGAGGGCGAGCAGCGCGCTCTCCAGCCGGTCGAGCTGGTCGAGCACGCCGGTCTCGGGATCGGGCTCGGTGCGCGGGAGCAGCGTGAGCACGTGCCGGGTGATCGCGGCGGCCGACGGGTGGTCGAAGACGAGCGTCGAGGGCAGCCGCAGCCCGGTGGCCGCGGTGAGCCGGTTGCGCAGTTCCACCGAGGTCAGCGAGTCGAATCCGAGGTCCCGCAGCGCGCGACCGGGATCGACGTGGGCGTCGCCGGAGTGGCCGAGCGTCGCGGCGACCTGCGCGCAGACCAGGTCGAGCACGGTCTGTTCGCGGTCGGCGGCGGACTGGCCCGCGATGGTGTCGGCGAACGTCGTGGTCGCGACGGGGGCCGTCGTCGTGACGCGGCGGGCGGGGGCGCGGACCAGGCCCCGCAGCATCTGGGGCAGTGTGCCGTCCGCCGCCTGTCCGCGCAGCGCCGCGGTGTCCAGCAGGACCGGTACGAGCGTGGCGCGGCCGTCCTGGGCGGCGGCGTCGAACAGTGCGAGCCCGTCCTCGGTGGGCAGTTCGAGGATGCCGGAGCGGCCGAGCCTGGCCCGGTCGCCCGTGTCGAGTCCCGCCGTCATGCCGCTCGCGGCGGCCCACATGCCCCAGGCCAGCGAGACGCCGGGCAGGCCGAGCGTGTGGCGGCGCCGTACGACCGCGTCGAGCGCCGCGTTCGCGGCGGCGTAGCTCGCCTGGCCCGCGCTGCCGAGGATCCCGGCCGCCGAGGAGAACACGACGAACGCGGACAGGTCGGTGCCCCTGGTCAGCTCGTCCAGGTGGAGCAGGCCGTCGAGCTTCGGGCCGAATACGCGGTCGACCCGTTCGGGTGTCAGCGACTCCAGTACGCCGTCGTCGACGACGCCCGCGGCGTGGACGACCGCGCCGAGCGGGCGGTCCAGCGAGGCGAGCAGGGCCGCCACCGCGTCGCGGTCGGCCATGTCGCAGGCCGCCACGGACACCTCGGCGCCCAGCGCGACCAGTTCGTCGCGCAGTTCCTCCGCGCCCTCGGTCGCCGGGCCCTTGCGACCTGCCAGTACGAGGTTCCGGACGCCCCGGTCGGCGACCAGGTGCCGTGCCACGAGTGCGCCGAGTGTGCCGAGGCCGCCGGTGACCAGCACGGGGCGGTCCGGGTCCGTCGGCCACGGGCCGTCGCCGGGCGGGGTGGGCGGGGTGCCGGTGGTGGCGCGGGCGAGCCTGGGCGCCGTCACCAGTCCGGCCCGTACGGCGAGTTGGGGCTCGCCGGAGGCCAGTGCGGTGGGTACGGCGAGGGCGGATTCCTCGGTGTCGTCGAGGTCGAGGAGCGCGAACCGGCCGGGGTTCTCGGTCATCGCCGACCGTATGAGCCCCCACACGGCGGCGTGCGCCGGGTCGGGCGCGTCGGTGTGGACGGCGCCGCGGGTCACGAACACCAGGCGGGTGTCCGCGGTCCGTTCGTCGGCGAGCCAGTCCTGGGCCCGGGTCAGTGCCCAGGACACCGCTTCCCGCGCCGCCTTGCCGTCGTCCCCGCCGGACGGCCGGGGGCAGGGGGCGAGCAGGTCGGTCACACCGTCGAGGGCGCCGAAGCCGGACACGGCCGGCGCGTCGAGGCCGAGGCCGTCCGCGTCCGCGCCGAGCACGGCGAGCCCGACCGGGCTGTCCCCGGTCTCGTCGACGGGCGTCCACTCCAGGGCGAACAGGGCGTCGGTGGTTCGGGAGGCGACCTTCTTGAGCTCCGCCGGTCGCATCACCAGCGACTCGACGGTGGCCAGGGGCCTGCCGGTCTGGTCCGCGACGGCCAGCGCCATCTCGTCCTGACCCGTGGGCGTCCAGCGCACCCGCAGCGTCGACGCGCCGACGGCGTGCAGCCGTACGCCCGTGAAGCTGAAGGGCAGCCGGGGGCCGCCGCCGGTCTCGTCCAGTGCGCGCAGCACGGGGGCGTGCAGCGCGGCGTCGAGCAGGGCGGGGTGCAGGCTGAATCCCTCGCCGCCGGTCGCGTCCTCCAGGGCCACTTCGACGTAGACATCGCTGTCGAGGCGCCAGGCGGCGCGCAGCGCGCGGAAGACGGGCCCGTAGTCGTAGCCGAGTTCGGTGAGGCGGTGGTAGACGTCGTCGACGTCCATCGGGGTGGCGCCCCGCGGCGGCCACGCGGCCAGTTCGGTCGGCTGTGCGTCGCCGGTCGTGAGCGTGCCGGTGGCGTGTTCGGTCCATGGCGCGTCCCGGTCGGCGTCCTCGGCCCGCGAGTGGACCCGGATGCTCCGCCTGTCGTCGGTCTCCGCGCCGACCGCGACCCGCAGGGCGACGCCGCCGCGCTCGGGCAGGACCAGCGGGGCTTGCAGGGTCAGCTCCTCGACCTCGTCGAGTCCGCAGTGGCCCGCGGCGTGCAGGGCGAGGTCGAGGAAGCCCGTGCCGGGGAACAGCACCCGGTCGCCGACACCGTGGTCGGCGAGCCACGGCTGGGTCCGGGTGGACAGCCTGCCGGTGAACACGACGCCGTCGGAGTCGGGCAGCGCGACGGCGGCCCGGAGCAGCGGGTGGTCGCCGGCGGCGACACCGAGGGCCGCCGTCGCCCCGTCGCCCGCGGGGGCGACGGCGGCGGTCAGCCAGTACCGGTCGTGCTGGAAGGCGTACGTGGGCAGGTCGACGCGGCTGCCGCGGTCGCCGAGCACGGCGGCCAGGTCCAGCCGCGCGCCCCGGACGTGGAGCTGCGCGGCGGCGAGGGTCAGCGTGTCCGCTTCGGGCCGGTCGGTGCGGAGCGTCGGCACGAACACGGCGTCGGGGGCGCTGTCCTGGCCCATCGCGGTGAGCACACTGCCGGGCCCGACCTCCACCATCGTCGTCACGCCCTGCGCGACGAGCGCCGTGACACCGTCGGCGAACCGTACGGGCCGGCGTACGTGCCGTGCCCAGTAGTCCGGCGAGGCCAGTTCCTCGGCGTCGACGGGCGCGCCGGTCAGTGTGGACACGATCGGCAGCGCGGGCGGGTTGGCGGTCACGCCCGCCACGACGCGGCGGAACTCCGCCAGCATCGGTTCCATGAGCGGCGAGTGGAACGCGTGGCTGACCCGCAGTCGGGTCACCTTGCGGCCCTGTGCCTTGAGGCGGTCGGTGAGTTCGAGCACTTCCAGTTCGCTGCCGGACAGGACGAGCGAGTTCGGGCCGTTGATGGCGGCGATCCCGACGTCCTCGGAGCACTCCGGCGCGATCTCGTCCTCGGTGGCCTGCACCGCGACCATGACGCCGCCGGCGGGCAGTGCCTGCATGAGCGCGCCGCGCGCGGCGACTATCGCGCACGCGTCGGCCAGCGAGAACACGCCCGCCACGTGCGCGGCGGCCAGTTCGCCGATCGAGTGGCCCGCGAGCGCGTCGGGGCGCATTCCCCAGGACTCCCAGAGCCGGTACAGCGCGACCTCGACGGCGAACAGCGCGGGCTGGGCGTATTCGGTGCGGTCCAGCACGGCCTGGTCGTCGCCGAAGACCACGTCGCGCAGCGGCACGGCCAGCAGCGGGTCGAGGTGGGCGAACGCCTCGTCGAGCGCGTCGGCGAACACGGGGTGCGTCTCGTACAGTTCCCGGCCCATGCCGATGCGCTGGGAGCCCTGGCCGGAGAACAGTACGGCGAGCCTACCGCCGTCGGGGGTGCCTCGTACGACGGCCGGGTCGTCCGCGCCCCGGGCCAGCGCGTCGAGTCCGGCGCGCAGTTCGGGGGTGCCGGTGCCGAGAACGACCGCGCGGTGGTCGAGCGCGGCCCGCCCGGCCGCGAGCGTCGCGGCGATGTCCACGGGCGACAGCTCGGGCCGCTCGTCCATGGCGGTCGCCAGGCGGACGGCCTGCTCGCGCAGCGCCGAGGTGTCGCGGGCGGACAGCGCCCAGGCCAGGGTGCGGCCGTCGGGCTCGTCCGCGGGCGCGGGGGTGACGGGCTCGGCCTGTTCGAGGATGACGTGGCCGTTGGTGCCGCTGACGCCGAACGCGGAGACGGCGGCCCTCCTCGGCCTGCCGGTCTCCGGCCACGGGCGCTCGTCGGCCAGCAGTTCCACGGCGCCGGTCGTCCAGTCCACGTGCTGGGACGGGCGGTCGAGGTGCAGGGTGCGCGGCAGTACGCCGTGCCGCAGCGCCTGCACCATCTTGATGATGCCCGCGATGCCCGACGCGGCCTGGGTGTGGCCGATGTTCGACTTCAGCGCGCCCAGCAGCAGCGGCCGGTCGGCGGGGCGGTTCTGGCCGTAGGTGGCGAGCAGTGCCTGCGCCTCGATGGGGTCGCCGAGCCGGGTGCCCGTGCCGTGGCCCTCGACGGCGTCCACGTCCGAGGCGGTCAGGCCGGCGTTGGCGAGGGCCGCCTGGATGACTCGCTGCTGCGCGGGGCCGTTCGGTGCGGACAGTCCGTTCGACGCGCCGTCCTGGTTGATCGCGGAACCGCGGACGACGGCGAGCACCTCGTGGCCGTTGGCGCGGGCGGCGGAGAGGGGTTCCAGCAGGACCAGGCCCGCGCCCTCTCCCCAGCCGACGCCGTCGGCGGCGTCGGCGAAGGGCTTGCACCGGCCGTCGGGGGCCAGGCCGCCCTGGAGGCTGAACTCGGCGAAGGGCGTCGGTGTCACCATGATCGCCGTGCCGCCCGCCAGGGCCATCGAGCACTCCCCCGACCGCAGCGCCTGCATCGCGAGGTGCAGGGCGACCAGCGAGGACGAGCACGCGGTGTCGACGGTGACGGCGGGCCCGCGCAGGCCCAGCGAGTAGGCGATCCGGCCCGACATGACGCTCAGCGCGTCGCCGGTCAGCCGGTAGCCGTCCATCTCGGGCGTCGCCTGTTCCAGGGTGCCGGCGTAGCCCTGCGGCGAGGCGCCGATGAACACGCCGGTGAGGCTGTCGCGTACCGAGGACGGGTCGATGCCCGCCCGCTCGAAGGCCTCCCAGGCCAGTTCGAGTACCTGCCGCTGCTGGGGGTCCATCGCCAGTGCCTCGCGCGGGGCGATACCGAAGAAGCCCGCGTCGAACCCGCCCGCGTCGTCGACGAAGGCGCCCTCCAGGGTGCGGCTGTGGCCCTGGGCCTCCGCGTCGGCCGGGTACAGCCGGTCGGTGTCCCAGCCCCGGTCGTCCGGGAAGGGACCGATGGCGTCGTGCCCGTCCATGACGAGGGACCAGAGGTTCTCGGGTCCGCGCACGCCGCCGGGGTAGCGGCAGCTCATCGCCACCACCGCGATCGGCTCGTCGGCGTCACGGGTCGCGGTCCGGCCGGCCGGCGCGGCGGTCTCCCGCTCGCCGAGCACCACGGTGTGCAGGTGGCGGGCGAGCGCGTCCGGCGTCGGGTGGTCGAACACGACGGTCGTGGCCAGCCGTACGCCGGTGGCGGTGTTGAGGCGCTTGCGGACCTCGATGGCGGTGAGGGAGTCGAAGCCCAGCTCGCGGAAGGCCCGGTCCGGTGTGACGGCGTCGGGGCCGTCGTGGCCGAGGACCGCCGCCGCGTGGCCGCGCACCAGGTCGAGCAGGAGCCGGTGCTGGTCGGCCTCGGTGAGCCCGGCGAGCCGGTCGGCCAGTGCCCCGCCGGAGGCAGGCTGTTCCGCCGTGTCCTGTTCGGCCAGGGCGACGACGTCGGGGATCTCGCTGATCAGCGGGCGCGAGCGGGCCGCCGTGAAGCCGGGGGCGAAGCGGGCCCAGTCGACGTCCGCGACCGTCAGGGTCGTCTCGCCCGTCGCGAGGGCGGTGGCGAGCGCGCCGACCGCGAGTTCGGGCCGCATCGGGCGCATACCCCTGCGGCGCAGCTGGTCGTTGAGGTCGCCGGCCGCCATCCCTTCGCCCGCCCACATGCCCCAGGAGACGGAGGTGGCGGGCAGGCCGTCGGCGTGGCGGCGCTGCGCGAGGCCGTCGAGGAAGGCGTTGGCGGCGCCGTACGCGCCCAGTTCGCCACTGCCCCAGACCGCGGACCCGGAGGAGAACAGGACGAACGCGTCCAGCTCGCGCCCGGCACACAGCTCGTCGAGGTGCGCGGCGCCGACGGCCTTCGCCGCCAGGGCGTACGCGAGGTCGGGGGTGTACGTGTCGGCCAGCGGCAGGGACGGGACGGTGCCCGCCGCGTGGAAGACGGAGCGGATCGGTGCGCCGTCGGCGTCGAACCGGGCGAACAGGTCGGCCAGCGCGGCACGGTCGGCGGCGTCGCAGGCGGCGATGGTGGTCCGGACGCCGAGCGCGGTCAGCTCGGCCTCCAGCTCGTGGGCGCCGGGGGCGTCGGCGCCACTGCGGCTGGTCAGCACGATGTGCTCGGCGCCGTTGGACGCCAGCCAGCGGGCGACCTGGCCGCCGATGGCGCCGGTGCCACCGGTGATCAGTACGGTGCCGCGGGCGCGCCAGGGAGCCGGAGCCGCGGGCGCGGGGGCCGGGGTCAGCCGTCGTACGGACACGCCGGAGGCGCGGATCGCCAGCTGGTCCTCGTCGTTCTGCCCGGCCAGGACGGCGGCGAGCCGTGTCGCGGTCCTGGCGTCGGGGGTCACGGGGAGGTCGACGATGCCGCCCCAGCGGTCCGGGTGCTCCAGGCCGATGGCGAGCCCGAGGCCCCACAGCTGGCTCTGCGCCGGGTGGGTCAGCGGGTCGGACCGTCCGACGGACACCGCGCCCGTCGTGGCCAGCCACAGCGGGGCGCCGATTCCGGCCTCGCCGAGCGCCCGTACCAGCTCCGGCGTGCCGGACAGTCCGCTCGGGACGGCCGGCGCCGCGGGGTCGGGCCGTTCGTCCAGCGCCAGCAGGGACAGCACACCACTGGGCACGACGCCCGCGGCGCGCAGCGACTCCACCGAGCCGTCGGCTTCCAGGACGTCGGCGCCGTGGGCGCGCAGCGCGTCGACGGCCGCCGCACGCCACGGGTGCTCCGCCTCGGACGGCGAGCCGACCACGAGCCAGGTGCCGGTCAGGACCGGCGAGGCGGGGGCGGCGAGCGGGCGCCAGGTGACCCGGTAGCGCCACGAGTCGACGGCGGACCGCTCCTGCCTGCGGCGCCGCCAGCCTGCCAGGCTGGGCAGGACGTCGGTCAGCGGCGCGTCGGCGGGCACGTCCAGCGTCTCGGCGAGGTCGCCCCGCTCCACCGCGGACCAGAACTCCTCCAGCGCCGGGTCGCCGGCCGCCGTGGGACGGGCCGGCTCGTCGATCCAGAACCGCCTGCGCTGGAACGGGTAGGTCGGCAGGTCCACCTGCCGCCCGGCGGGCACCACGGCACGCCAGTCGAAGGGCAGACCCTCCACATAGGCCTCGGCGGCGGAGAGCAGGAACCGGTCGAGGTCACCGTCGGTCCGGCGCAGTGTGCCGACCACGATGGCGTCGGCACCGGTCGCGTCCAGCGTCTCGCGCACCCCGATGGTGAGCACGGGGTGCGGGCTGCACTCGACGAACACACCGACGCCCCGGTCGAGGAGGCCGCGGGTGGCGTCCTCGAACCGTACGGTCTCGCGCAGGTTCTGGTACCAGTACTCCGCGCCCACCTCGGTCCCGGTCAGCCACTCCCCGGTGACGGTGGACAGCATCGGCACGCGCGCGGGCATGGGTTCCACCCCGGCCAGCACGGTCGCCAGTGTGTCCCGGATGCGCTCGACGTGCGGTGAGTGGGACGCGTAGTCGACGGGGACCCGCCGGGCCCGTACGCCGTCGGCGGCGCAGGACTCGACCAGTTCGTCCAGGGCGTCGGCGTCGCCCGCCACGACCACCGAGCCGGGTCCGTTGATCGCGGCGACGGAGATCCGCCCGTCCCACCGTGCGATCCGCGTGCGGGCGTCGTCGACCGTCGCGGCCAGCGACACCATGCCGCCCTGGCCGGACAGCGCGGGCAGCGCCCTGCTGCGCAGTGCGACGATCTTGGCGGCGTCGGCCAGCGACAGCGCGCCCGCGACATGGGCGGCGGCGATCTCGCCCTGGCTGTGCCCCACCACCGCGTCCGGCTCCACACCGTACGAGCGCCAGAGCGCGGCCAGCGACACCATCACGGCGAACAGCGCGGGCTGCACGACGTCGACCCGGTCCAGTTCGGCGCCGTCGGCCAGGACGTCCCACAGCGACCAGTCCACGTGCGGGGCGAGCGCCTCGGCGCACGCGTCGAGCGAGTCGCGGAACACCGGCGACGACTCGGCCAGCGCGGCGCCCATGCCCAGCCACTGCGAGCCCTGGCCGGGGAAGACGAACGCCACCTTGCCCGGGGGCCGTGCGACGCCGATCGCCATGCGAGCGGACTCGCCCCCTCGGGCCACCGCTGTCAGCGCGTCGGCTCCGCCTGCCACTACCACGGCCCGGTGGTCGAACACCGACCGGGACAGCAGGGCGTTCGCCATGTCGGCCGGTGCCAGCCGCTCCGCGGCGGCGGCGAGCTGGGCGGCGTGGGCGCGCAGGGCGTCCTCCGTGGACGCGGAGAACACCATCGGGACGGGCTCGGACGGGGAGGGCGGCTCGACCGGGGTCTCGTCGGGCGCCTGCTCCAGCACGGCGTGGGCGTTGGTGCCGCTGATGCCGAACGAGGACACACCGGCCCGCCGGGGGTGCGCGGACTGCGGCCACGGCGTGGTCTCGGTGACGAGTGACACCGCGCCCGACGACCAGTCCACGTGGGGAGTGGGTTCGGTGATGTGCAGGCTCTCGGGCAGCTCGCCGTGGCGCAGCGCGAGCACCATCTTGATCAGGCCGGCGACGCCGGACGCCGCCTGCGTGTGGCCGATGTTCGACTTCAACGAGCCGAGCAGGAGCGGCTGGTCGGCCGGGTGCTCCCGGCCGTAGGTGGCGAGCAGCGCGTCCGCCTCGATCGGGTCGCCCAGCCGTGTGCCGGTGCCGTGCGCCTCGACGGCGTCGACCTCGGCGGCCTCCACGCCCGCGTTGGCGAGCGCCTGCCGGATCACCCGGCGCTGCGCGGGACCGCTGGGAGCGGTGAGGCCGTTGGACGCGCCGTCCTGGTTGATCGCGGTGCCCTTGATCAGGGCGAGCACGGGGTGCCCGTTGCGCCGCGCGTCGGACAGCCGCTCCAGCAGCACCATCGTGCCGCCCTCGGCGAGGCCGAATCCGTCCGCGCTCGCCGAGAAGGCCTTGCACCGCCCGTCGGGGGCCAGCGCGCGCTGTCTGCTGAACTCCACGAACATGCCGGGCGACGGCATGACCGTGACACCGCCCGCGAGTGCGAGGGGGCACTCGCCGCGCCGCAGCGACTGCACGGCCAGGTGCAGGGCGACCAGCGAGGACGAGCACGCCGTGTCGACGGAGATGGAGGGCCCTCCGAACCCGAACGTGTAGGAGAGCCTGCCGGACGCGACGCTGCCGGTGTTGCCGGTGAGGAGGTAGCCCTCCAGGTCCGCGGGCGCCTCGTGCAGCCTCGGCCCGTAGTCCATCGTCATCGCGCCCACGAACACGCCCGCCCGGCTGCCGCGCAGCTCCTTCGGGTCGAGGCCCGCCCGCTCCAGCGCCTCCCAGGCGATCTCCATCAGCAGTCGCTGCTGCGGGTCCATCGCCAGGGCCTCGCGCGGCGCGATGCCGAAGAACTCCGGGTCGAACTGGGTGACGTCGGGCAGGAAGCCGGCCTCGCGCTGGTAGTAGCCGCCCGCCCGCTCGGCGTCCTCGTCGTAGCGCCCGTCCAGGTCCCAGCCCCGGTCGGTGGGGAACGCGGTGATGCCCTCGCCGCCCGTGGACAGCATCTCCCACAGGTCCTCGGGGCTGTTCACACCTCCGGGCAGGCGGCAGCTCATCGCCACGACGGCGATCGGCTCGTCGTCCCCGAGCTGTGCGGGAGCCACGAGTTCGTCGTCCTCGGCCGGCTCGCCGAGCAGGACGCGACTGATGAGCTCGGCGAGGCCGCGGCACGTCGGGTTGTCGAAGACCGCCGACACGGGCAGGTTCAGGCCGGTGGCCGCGTTCACCAGGTTGCGCAGCGCCACCGCGCCCGCCGAGTCGACGCCCAGCTCCAGCAGCGGGGCGTCCGCGTAGGCGGAGGAGTCGATGTCCCCGCCGACGACGGCGGCGACCTGCGCGCGGACCAGGTCGATCAGGAATTCGATGCGGTCGGGGGCGTCCGCGAGCCGGTCGGCCAGCGACGGGGCGGGGCCGGCCGCGGGCGCCGGGTGCAGCGGATACGCGGGCAGCGGCACCGCGCGCGCGTCCCGGCCCGCGAACACCGACCGCCAGTCGGGGAGCACGCCGTGCGCGTGGAGTTCGGCGAGCGCGGAGACCATCTGGCCGGCGCCGCCCTTCTCCTTGCGCAGCGTACCGATGACGGCGGCCTCGACGGCGGCGTCCTCGGCGGTCTCCTGCATGGCCCTGGTGAGGACGGGGTGCGGGCTCGACTCCAGCAGCAGGCGGTGCCCGGCGGCGAGCGCGGCGCGGGTGGCGCTCTCGAAGTCCGCGGTGTTGCGGAGGTTGCGGCACCAGTGGTCGGCGGTGAGTGTGAGCGGGTCGACCCTCGTGCCCGTCGTGGCCACGTAGATGGGCACGTCCGTCGGGCGTGGTGTGATCGGGGCGAGGCCGTCGCGCATCGCGTCGAGCACGGAGTCGACCTGGCGGCCGTGCGCCGCGAGGCGGATCGCGATGCTCCTGGCCCTGATGCCGTCGGCGGCCAGTTCGGCCAGCAGTTCGGTGGCCGCGTCCTCGGTCCCGGAGACCAGGACGGAGCCGGGGGCGTGTACGGCGGCCAGGTCGAGCCCCTCGTAGCGGGTCAGCCGCTCGCGTACCTCGTCGGCGGACGCCAGCACGGAGACCATCACACCGCGTTCGAGCAGGTGCACCTGCGCCTGGCTGAACAGGGCCACGGCCCGTGCGCCGTCCTCGACGGACAGGGCGCCCGCGACCGTGGCGGCGGGTATCTCGCCGACGCTGGAACCGATCACAGCGCCGGGCTCCACGCCCCAGGACCGCCACAGCGCGGCCAGGGAGACCATCATCGCCCAGAGCGCGGGCTGGCCCACATCCGGCCGGTCGAGCGACGGTGTGTCCGTCCTGCCGCGCAACACGTCCATCACGGGCCAGTCCACGAACGGTGTGAGGGCTTCCACACAGGCGTGCAGCTGCTCGGCGAACACCGGCGATTCTTCGAGTAATTCGTCGGCCATGCCCAGCCACTGCGGCCCGTGCCCGGGGAACACGAAGGCGACACCGTTCGCGGCGGCTCGCGCGGGATCTCCGGTCGCGAGCCCCGGTACCGGCCGGCCCTCGCTGACGGCGAGTAACTCGTCGGCGAGCCGCGTACGGTCCCCGCCGACGAACACAGCGCGCTGACCGAACGCGGGTTGCGTCGTGGTGAGGGACGAGCCGAGGGATAAGGCGAGGTCGACGAGCGGGAGAGCCGGCTCGGCGCCGAGAAGAGCGTGCAGGTCGGCGGCCCGCGCGCGCAGCGCGTCCTGGTTGTGCGCCGACAGCGCGATGGCGACGGCGGGCCCGTCCGGCGCGGCGCGGCCGGGCTCGGGACGGCCCGCGCGCAACGCGGCCTCGACCAGCGCGGGGACGGCGTCCGGCCACTCGTCGTCGGTGGTTATTCGGTAGGCGAAGGTCCCGGTCCGCGCGCCGTTCCCACGCGTGAGCACGGCGAAGGCCCCGTCCGCCCCGACCAGGGCCACGTCGCACTCGCCGGACCGCACCGCGGCGACGGCCTCGGCGACCGGGTCGTGCCCGGTCCGGCTCGGGCCGTGGAAGCCGAGCACGCGCGCCAGCCCGTCGGCGTCGTCCGTGCCCGCTCCGCCGGCGGCCAGATAGACACCGACGCCTGACGGGTCGTCGGCTCCGACGCCCGCGTCTTCACAGGCCGCCCACGCGGACTCCAGTTCGGCCGTTCGGTCCGCGGGTAGCGGCATACCGGCCAGTTCGGTCAGCGCGCCGGGATCGCGCTCCGCCCGCACCGGTACCGCGGGCGCGGCCCCGATGACGGCGACAGTGCCGGTGTCCACTCGTGCTGATTCGCACATGGCAGCCTCTGCTCTCGTCAGTCGTCCACCAGAATCGAAACGCTTTTCTTGGCGACGCCGCCGCCATAACGGGCGCAATTCAAGCCAGCGCTTCGGGAATTGTCAACCAGCGCATGGCCGGCTGCGTTGACGGTAGCGCGCCAGGCCGAGAATGCCCGTCAAGGACACACAGGCGCGTGTCCGAGCGCGAGGACTCTCGAAATTTACCGCGCGAACTTCCGAAATTTACCCGCCTCTCGGCGCCTCCAGGAAATGACTGACTGGGCACTTGTCCGCGCACGTGCCCTTGCATATCTCCGCCCGGAATCACCAACGGTATACAGACAGAAAACCGACCTCATTCAGCCGGACGCGTCGGAGTTCACACGGAAACGCCCGATATGCCGTCCGGACGGCGACGCATGGATTCAAGCCGGGGAGGCGTGGCGGCATCTCGACGAAATCCCGCCGCGCCCCGCGGCCGCGGGCCTGCGCCCGGAGACCAGTGGCATAGGCCGGGGACATCGGGCGTTCTGGCTGAACTGCGACGCTCGCGCGGCAGCGACGAAAGCCGGAGCCCGACGCCGCCCCGCGGCAGGGGCGCGGCCTGGCGCGAACCGTACGGGGGAAGCCTCAGCAGCAATAACCTCAGGAATGCGCGCACCCAGGGAGTGACAGCGCTCGGCCGCTGATCACAGGGCCGGCCAAGGGCTCGGGAGAGTCGGCCTCAGCACCGCCCGGCCGAATAACGACGGTTACGCCACTCACCACCCCGAGGCCGGAGTGAACGGTTATGACGGCGAAGCGACCAATCAAGCCATACCCGGGGGGATCAATCAGCCAGCTTGCGAAGGATGTGAAACCGTATTACAAACAACACCCTGTTTACCTCGCCGAAACGAAAGCCGGAGTCGAGGTCCGCGATGAATACGCTGGAACCACAGGATGGCCGGCACATGAGTAAAACCAACAGCGCGACCTGTTTCTCCGCGCAGAAGCCGAGGGCGGCACACCGAGAAGTGCCGGAACCCGCATCGCGGGTAACCGGGCCTTAGTCCCTTTACATGAACTCCGGGTATCGCGCTCGATACAGAGGACCAAGGGAGCGGCGCCACGGGGAAACCCGATTGGATGCGCCCGGTAGATCTTACAAGGCCGCAATGAATGCGAAAGCCTCGCGATCCCTGCCTGCCCCAAGGGTATCGGAATCGGCGTTGCCCGCTCCAGCCTCTTCCCTTGTGGTTATTGGAAGCGGAATAACACTTCCATACCGGCGCGCAGGAGCGTTCCCCCACGTGGTGAATACGCCCACGCATCGGCCGTCACGAATCACCGGCGCCGCCACTACCTGGGGCTGCTTCGCGCCGTTCACATGTGCGAAACCTGGCGTCGGAGCGCCCCACGCACCGCACCCCGACTCCGGGGGCCGGCACCCGTGACCGAACAGGCGCCCGTTTGACCGCTCATGATGCCCGTTTACCGCCCGCTTCGGCTTCGTGCCCGCTCGCCACGGGTCAGCTCGCACGTCCCGCACACCCGAATCGGGCGCCACGGCCACACCAGCCGACGCGCGGTGGACTTCATGGGGCCCGTACACGCGGGACGCCCCCGGCAGCCATGAAGTGTTCAACCCGACGGTGACGTCCGCCCGGTCGCCGCCGGAGACGTACTTCACCACACGCGTCGGTCAGAAGACGCGGATCGGGATCTCGGCCGGGTCCGCGAGCAGGCCGGAGATCTCGTCGTCCAGACGGACCAGGGTGATGGACGCGCCGGCCATGTCGAGCGAGGTGCAGTACTCGCCCACGTAGCTGCGGCGGATCTCGATGCCCCGTTCTGCCAGTTGCCTGTGAGCCAGCCCGTACACCAGATAGAGCTCGCCGATCGGGGTGCCGCCCAGGCCGTTGACCATGAGGGCGACGCCGTCGCCCGAGACGTAGGGCAGGTCGTCGACGACAGCGGTGACCAGCTCCCGCACGATCGCGTCCGCGGGCTTCATCTTCTCCCGCCGCCGGCCCGGCTCGCCGTGGATCCCCACGCCCATCTCGATCTCGTCGTCGGGCAGTTCGAACAGCGGGGACCCCTTGGCCGGCGGCGTGCACGCGGTGAGCGCCATGCCCATGGTGCGCGTGACGGAGTTCACCTTCTCGCCGATCCGGTACACCTCGTCGAGATCGGCACCACGCTCCGCCGCCGCGCCGGTGGCCTTCATCACAAAGAAGTTGCCGGCCACCCCGCGTCGGCCGACCGTGTACGTCGAGTCCTGCACCGAAACGTCGTCGTCGATGAACAGCGTACGAACGGTGACACCGTCGGCCTGCGAGAGCTCCTCGGCCATCTCGAAGGCCATGCGGTCGCCCGTGTAGTTGTTGACCAGCAGCAGGACGCCCTTGGGGGACGAGACGAGCTTGACCGTCTCGTATACGTAGTCGGTGGGGGGCGCGGAGAAGACGTCACCCGGGCAGGCGGCGTCGAGCATTCCCCTGCCGACGGTCATGACATGCGACGGCTCATGTCCGGAGCCCGAGCCCTGGACGAGGGAGACCTTGTCCGGCCGGGGCGCGTCGGCGCGCATGATCAGGTTGTATTCGGGGACGTACCGCAGGGTGCCGGGGTTGGCGAGGGCCAGTCCCTGGAGCATCTCGGGCACGTAGTTCTTCGGGTCGTTGACGAACTTCTTCATGCGATCGCTCCTGGATCTCGGCGTGGGGACACGGACTGGCTCGGTACGGGCCCGGTCCCGGGCCCCGTACGGGCCCGGTCCCGGGGGCACGGCGGGTTCAGGTACGTACGGCCCATTCGTCGGCGACGCGCTCCGCCATGATGGCGACCGCCATGGCTCCCGCGTCCGGGGAACCGATGCTGCGTTCCCCGGTGTAGCTCGGCCGGCCACGCCTGGCGATCATCGGTGTGGTGGCTTCAGCGGCGGTACGCGCCGCGGAGGCCGCGACCCGGGCGAGAGCGGCGGGGCCGGCCGCCGGGCCCTCGCCGGTCTTCCCCTCGTTCGCCAGCGCGTTCTCCAGTGCGTCGGTCATCGGGATCAGCGCGTCCAGCAGTGTTTTGTCACCGAGGTCGGACTTGCCTCGCACCTTGATGCCCTCGGCGGCGGCGCGCAGCATGGCGACCGCGTCCTCACCGTTCAGCTCGGAGCGGTCGTTGACGGCTCCGGCCGCCCGGAGGAACGCGGTGCCCCAGAGTGGCCCGGAGGTTCCGCCCACCCGCTTGGAGATCACCAGGGCCACCTTCTTCAGAAACGCCGACGGGGAGCCGCGGTCCAGCGAGTCCCAGTCGGCGAGAACGATCTCGAAGCCGCGCGCGAGCGAGTACCCGAAGTCCCCGTCGCCCACGACGGCGTCGAGCTCGCCGAACTCGCGCTCGTTGTCCACCGCCGTCCTGGCGATGGTCCTGACGACGAACTCGAGATCACTGGCTGTTGTCGATGGCATGGCTCTCCTGACTGTCCGTCCTGACCGTCACGTCGCGCCGGCGGCGAGCAGGAATTCGAGGTCGGCGAGCCTGACGAACGGGCGGGGGTCGGCACCGAAGGGGTCGCTCAGCACCTTCGTGGTGGCCTCCTCCGGCTCGGGATCGCCCAATGACGACACCACCAGCCACGCACCGGTGAAATCCTCCAGCGCGGTATAGGCGCTGGTCGTGACGGTGCAGCCGAAGCCCGCGCCCCGTGCCGCGAGCAGCCCGTTGCGGCTGTCCTCGATGACGAGGGTGCCCGCCGGGTCGAGCCCGAGCCGGTCCGCCGCGTACAGGTAGATGTCCGGCGCCGGTTTCTTGTGCGGCACGATGTCTCCGGCGAACACACTGAAGCGCCGGGCCAGTTCGGGTCCGGCGGCGAGTTCCAGCACACTGCGTACGGACGGCTCCGCGGAGGTGGAGGCGACGGCCAGTGTCCATCCGGCGGCGTCGGCCTCGGCGGCGATCCGCCGTACGCCGGGCCGGGGCGGAACGGTGCCGCCCTCGATGATCCCGGTGTAGATCTCGGTCTTGCGCCGATGCCACCGGGCGACCTGCTCGTCGAGCGCGTCGGCGTCGCTGGGCAGCCCGGTCGCGGCGATGAAGTCGGGGGTGAGGAGCGTCTTCATCCGTTCCTTGCCCCCGCCGACCTTCACCTTCTCGGCGTAGTCGCTGTCGCTCCACCGTACGGGCAGGCCGAACTCCTGGAAGGTCTGGTTGAACGCGGGCAGGTGCCCGTAGCGCTCGGTGTCGGCGAGGACGCCGTCGCAGTCGAAGAGGAGGGCGGGCACGGTGTCACCCGGCCCGGCCGGCGCTGCCGAAGAGTGTCATGAGCGAGCCGGTCATCCCGATGACGTCCTGGCGGACGGACCGGAACAGCGAGGGCGGGTCCCACTTCTGCTTCTCCGCCGCCGATTCGAGGAAGGCCAGGCCCGACTTCATGAACGTCTCCTTGAGGGCGGTCGAGATGTTGACCTTCGCGCAGCCCCGGGAGATGAGATCGCGGAACTGCTCGTCGGAGAGACCGCTGCCGCCGTGGAGCGCGATCGGCAGGGGGTACGCCGTGACGATGTCGGAGACCCGCTCGAAGTCGAGTACCGGTGGGCGCTTGTACGTTCCGTGGGCGTTGCCGATGGCGGGCGCGAAGACATCGACGTGTGTCGTTCTGAGGAACTCCAGTGCCACGTCGAGATCCTGCTGGGCGGCCGCGCTGTCGCTGCCGATGTCGTCCTCGACTCCGGTGATGGACTCGATCTCGCCCTCCACGTGGGCGCCGTGCCCGCGGGCCTCGGCGACGACCTCGACCGTCTGCCGCATGTTCTCCGCCACCGGCAGGTTCGAGGCGTCGAACAGGACGGAGTTCCAGCCCCGCCGCAGGCATTCCGTGATGACCTCGCGCTCCGGGCAGTGGTCCAGATGGAGTGTGACGGGCACCTCGATACCGGCCGTCATGGACGTCCACATCGCGAAGAGCACCTCGCTTCCGATCGATTTGACCGTCTTGACAGACGTCTGCACGATCAGTGGCGAGTCCTTCTCCACCGCGGCCGCGAGCACCGCCTCCATGGTGAGGTCGTTGAACACGTTGATGGCCGGCACGCCGTAACGCTTTTCGAAGGCGTCGGACAGGATGTCGGCAAGCGGCACGACAGACACGTGGACTCCTGGGATCGGGCACACCCAACGGAGACCGAGCCCTCGTGACCGGGGACGGGTCTCTCGCTCCATTCGACGTCAGCGGGAAGGGCGCCGCCACTCAGCGGCCGACGAGCGGGGGACGGCCGTTCGTGGTCGAGCGGCTCCGCCGCACCGACAGCGGTGTCGCGGCCGAGGGCCGGTTCGGGATCGGGCGGGCTCGCGCCGGTGATACGGGAGCGGCCGGCTCGACGCGGTGTCAGGACTGGCGGCGCGCGAACAGGACCGCTCCTGGACGGCTTCCGTCGAGGTCGAGCAACAACTGGGCCTCGACGGTGAATCCGGCGTCGCGCAGCCAGGCGGTCACCTGGTCGGGCCGTCGGCGATGGACATGGACCTTCATCGGATGGCCGCCGTAGCCCCGCGTCTTCAGCCGCGACTCGTCGCCGATGTGGAAGCCGAGCAGCAGCGGTCCGCCGGGGCGCAGCACCCGCCGGAAATGGCCGAGGACCGCGGGGATCGCGTCGTCGGGGACGTGGATCAACGACCAGAAGGCGAGCAGGGCGGTGACCGACGCGTCGGCGAGGTTGAGATCCGTCATCGAGCCCACCTCGAACCGCAGGCCCGGGTGGTCCCGCCGGGCCACGTCGATCATCACGGGTGAGAGGTCGATACCGAACGCGTCGACGCCCAACTCACGCAGGTGGGCGGTGACATGCCCCGGTCCGCATCCCACATCCGCCACCGGCCCGCCGCCGGCGGTGTGAACCATGCCGGCGAACAACGCCAGTGCCGCCCGAAGATACGGCTCCCCTGCCAGCACTCCGCGCATGTGGTCGGCGTAGCTGACCGCGACCGTGTCGTAGGAGCCGCGGGTGTCCGCCAACCACCCGTCCGTGTTCGACGGCACGTACTCAACTCCATGTCCGTGGCCTGCGGAAGCCGTGCGAGACCGGACGACGGCTGTTCCTGCCACTCGCGTTGTTCCCGATCGGATCTCGCGCTGCTCAGGCAGTCTATAGCCGCCTCCGCTCATGCTGGGCGCGTTCTTCGCCTGCACCGCGGCCATCACCGCGCCTGCCGCCCTGAACGCTCGTGACCTCGGCCCGCCGTCGTGGCGCACACCATGGGCGAAAACCCGAATGCTCCGGCTCGGGTGGTTCTGGGATCATGCCCGGATGGCCCACCCTCTCGACCCTCTTGTCATCCGGCACACCCACCGTCTGCCCGCCCCCTCCGGACCGGCCGGGCACGGCGACGTCGCGGCGCGGCAGTTCGATGCCGCGCTGATGTCCGTCGGCTTCAAACTCTCGGCGGCCGTGATGGAGCGTCTGTCGGGGCTGTCCGCGGAGACAGTCGTCGCCACCGCCGCGCGTACGCTGGACACCGTCCGCGAGATGGTGGGCGACCACGTGCGGCACAACGTCTACTTCCTCGACTTCCCGGCCAACGTGCCGGACACGTTCGACTTCTGGAGGCAGTGCATCGCCGAGGCGCTCGCCGACGACGCCTCGCGCGACAGCACGCTCGCCCAGCTGCGCGCCGGGGTGGTCGACCTGCTGACGCTTCCGTCGTACGGCACCTACCGGCACACGTACGCCGAGATGCTCGCCGCGCACGATGAGCTGATCGCCGCCGCGGGCGACCGCATCACGCTCCTGCACCTGGGCGGCGCCCCGGACGACGAGGTCGATGCCCTGTACCTGGCGCTGGCCGGCAGCGTCACCCCGCTGGGCGACGAGGGACTGCGCGACCTCCGGGCACTCGCGGAGCGGTGCGTCGACAGCCCGCAGCCCGAGGCGATACCGGTACGCGAGAACCGAGCGGTCATCAACGTCGCCCGTCTCACAGCCGGCCGGGATCTCCTTCTGGACACCGTCACCGATGTCCTCCGGCTGGCCTGCGCGCTCTCGGACGGCGACGTGACCCTCGTGGAACCCACCCGCTTCCGGTCGCTGTCCCGACCGGCCCGGCGCGCCCTGCTCGCCGGTCTCGACGCCGTGGTGGCGGCCGCTCCCGCCAAGCTCGCCGATGTCACCGCGCGGCGCGAACCGTTCAAGCGCCTCGGCGAGCGCCTCCACCCGCACGAGTATCCGCGCTGGCCGCATGCCGCCGAGGTGTTCGCCGTCGCCCGGGGCGAGAGGGAGGCCCGGTCCTTCGACAGCCGTGTCGAGGAACTGCTCGGCCTGAACGACGTCACCGGGGCGGCGCGGCTGCTGACCGCCGCCCCGGGCAAGCTGTTCCGTGCTCTGGACCGGCTGCTGCGCGCGTGCGTCACCCAGGAGGAACGCGACGCCGTCGTGGCCGCCGCCGAGGAGGTCGCCTCGCGGGTCTCCGGCCGTGTCCTGCTGTCGGTCCGCGAGCACCTGCACAACCGCGTGCGGGAGACCGGCGAGCGTCGCGTCTTCGTCAACCAGCGGGGCCGCGCCTGGGTCACCGCCGACACCCGTCTCCCCGTACTGCCGCCCGAGCGGCGGCGCCTGATCGCCGCGCTGGATACCGAGACGCGCCGCCGCCTTCCGGACCCCGGGCATCTGCTGATCGACCCCGACGTCCTCGATGTCGCGCTCCCGCTCAGCGGCAAGGCGTCGGCCGCCGGGCTCGGCGTGCTGCCCCGTGGCTCCCTCTCCCCCGTCGACGGTGAACTGCTGCGCTTCTTCGTCCACTGGAAGCAGAAGAGCCACAGCACCGACTACGACCTGTCGGCGCTGATGCTCGACGCCGCGTACGCGACCGTCTGCTGGCTGTCGTACACCGCTCTCACGGAGGTCGGGGGCGAGCACTCGGGCGACATCACGGACGCGCCGGACGGCGCCTCGGAGTTCATCAACCTGCGCCTGGGCGCCGTGCGCGGCACCTTCATCGTCCCGCAGGTCAACATCTATTCGGGGGAGGACTTCGAAGCGGTCGAGGAGTCGTTCTTCGGCTTCATGCAGCGCGATGCCGAGCAGCGGGGCCGCCCCTTCGAGCCGCGTACCGTGCGCATGAAGTCGGACCTGCGCGGCCCGGGAAGAGTCGCGCTGCCGCTGGCGTTCCGGCGCGGGAGCGACGGCCGCTGGCACGCCAAGTGGCTCCACCTGTACCTCCAGGGCACCCCGGACTCCAACCGCGTCGAGGAGAACCGGGTGTCGGTGGCCACGCTGGTGCGCGGCATCGTCGAGCGTGACTACCTCACGGTCCGGTACCTCACCGGCCTGATGGCCGACCGTGCCACGGGCACCACACTGTGGGACGGTACGACGGTCCCGGACGGCCCGGTCACCTACATCGGCCTGGAGCGCCCGGACGGACTGCACCCGGAGTCCCGGATCGTCACGCCGGAAAATCTGCGCGACCTGATCCCCGGCTGACTGCTAGCGTGGGACTCGGCGAGGCCATGGAGGGACTTCCTTCTCCTTCTTCTATGAAATTAGTCCTTCCGCTTTCCTCGCCCTCTTCGTGGACGCCGGGGTGCCGAACAGCATCCCGGCGCTTCCTGTTTCGCCGGTGTCCCGCACGCGGGTGTCCGTCGACGTGCTCCGGTCGTACGGGGCGACGCCCACCGCGTGCAACGCCGTGAGCAACTCCGCCCGGCTGTCGGCCAGTTCCCGTGCGCGTCGCGTCGGGCGCGTCCGACTGCGGCGGGCCGCCGCGGTCTCACGCCCACGTCTCGGGGGGCATGTCGAGGAGAGCGGCGATACGGCCACGGTCCGGCAGCGGGCCATGGTCTCCTGTCACGCTGAGCGCGGCGCCCGCCGTGAGGTGTCCGAGCCGCAGGGACCGCACCATGCCCTCGTCGCGCAGCAGCCCCGCGAGGAATCCGGCCGCGAACGCGTCGCCCGCCCCGACCGGTTCGACGATCCCGGTCTTCGGCGCGGGCACGGTGTGGACACGGGTGCCCTCGAACGCGGTCGCGGCGTACCCGCCGTCCTTGACCACGAGGATGCGGGGTCCGGGCAACAGGGACCGTACGTCCGTGGGCCCGGCCAGCCCGCTCCCCCAGAGCGCCTGGGCCTCGTCGAGTCCGACGAACGTGATGTCCGCCCGGTCCGCGAAGTCGTGGAGCACGGCGGCGGCCGTGTCTCCGCTCCACAGGGCCGGCCGGTGGTTGACGTCGAAGCTGACGGGGCACGGGCGTGTTCCGGGCACCGGCCGCAGCAGCGCGGCGACGAGAGCCAGGCAGTCCGGTGAGAGCGCGGGAGTGATACCGCTCAGGTGGACGAGCCCGGCGGTCCGTACGGCCTCGTCGTCGAGGACGCCGGGGCCCAGGGCGGAGGCGGCCGAGCCGCGCCGGTAGTAGTGGACCGTGGTTCCGCCGGGGCCCGGGTTCTTCACGAGGAGTCCGGTCGGGCGGTGCGGATCGGTGCGTACGCCGCTGATGTCGACGCCGGACGCGGCCACTTCGTCGCGGATCCGGTGGCCGAACGGGTCGTCGCCGAGCGCGGACACCCAGCGCGCGGGCACCCCGTGGCCGGCCAGGTACATCGCCACGTTCGACTCGGCGCCGGCGATCCGGACCCGGAGCAGGTCGGCGCTGTCCAGCGGAGCGACGGGATCCGGCACGAGAGCGGCCATCGTCTCGCCGACGCAGGCCACCGGGGCGTGGGCCGGCCGCCATGCGGGGGCGTCGCGGAGGGACCGGGCGCCGGGGCGGCCGGTCCGGTCCGCGGCGGGTGCGCCGCCCGTCATCGTCCCGCCGCCCCGGGGCCGGTGGCGCGGACCGCGCCGAGGAAGGCGCGGGCTCTGGTGCGCAGGGCGTCGACACTGCCACCGTCGGCGGCGTCACCGATGAGCGGCGACCCCACTCCCACCGCCGTCGCGCCGTGTGCGAGATAGGCGACGGCCGCTTCGGTGTCCACTCCCCCGACGGGTACGAACGGCGCGGCCGGGAACGGGCCGCGCAGGGCGCGCAGATACGCGGGGCCGCCCGCCTGCGCCGCCGGGAAGATCTTGAAGGAGTCGGCGCCGAGCCGCTGTGCGGCGACGATGTCCGTGGGGGTCATCACCCCGGCGAGAACGGGCAGTTCGAGCCGCTTCGCTTCGGTGATCCCCTCGCAGACGGCCGGGGTGACGACGAAGTCGGCACCCGCCTCGTGCACCGCCCGCGCGTCCCGCGCCGTCAGGACGGTACCCGCGCCGAGCGGAGCGGCGGGGCCGAGAGCCGCGCGTGCCCGGCGGATGACGCTCAGCGCGTCCTTGCCGCTGAGCGAGACCTCGATGAGCGGGATGTGCTCCTCCGCGAGGGTGAGGACGGTCCTGAGCGCGGCGTCCGCGTCGTCGCCGCGCACGATGGCGACGATCCGGTGGGTACGCAGCGCGGTCAGCAGATCCACGTGCGGGATTCCTTTCCAGTCCGAGGTGCTGTCACGTTCGTTCCGTTCCCGCGCTCACGCTGAGCCGCCACCGGACTTCCCCGCCGGCCGGCACGCATGCCGCGTCGCCTTCCCCGGCCGCGGCGAGGTCGAAGACGCGTCCCAGCATCGGTTCGACCCCGATGGACCGGTAGGGATCGTCGTCGGGGAAGCCGCGGAGGTTGCGCCACACGGCGACGGACACGGGCTGTCCCTCGGCCTCAACGGACAGGCGCAGCACGGCGGTTCCCTCGTGGACGTCCACCTGGGAGGTGTCGGCGATCAGGCCGACGGCCGTGCCGTCGTCGGGTCCCAGCCGGTCGAGCGCGGCCGACTCCGCCGGCCACCACGGCCACGCGCAGGGGGTCCACCGGGACCCGCCGTCCGGGTAGACCCGGGTGTGCGTCCCGTCGGGCATGCCGAGGTGCGCGTGCTCGGACAGATCCAGCAGGGCGTGTCCCGCCCAGAGGAAGCGGTAGCCGGGCCGGGCGGTGAGCCGGTAGTCGGCCACCGCGCGCCGGTCCTGGTGACGGATTCGGCGGCTGAGCCGGAAGTCCGGGCAGGTGACGGATTCCGTGTCACCGTCGCACCGCCAGGCCCTGGCCCAGGCGTGCCCGTGGTCGGGGGTGCCCCGGACCGTGGGAACACACTCCTCCAGGCCGCCCGCGTCGGCGAAGGCGTCGCCCGGGACGACGTGCGGGCGCCGGGGTTCCTCGCGGTGCCAGAGCCATTCGCGGCCGGCCGCCCACAGCGAGGTCCAGCGTCCGCCGTGGGCCGGGTCGGTGGTGATCCGGATCGGGGACGGGGCGTTCACCATTCGGCGAACGATCCGTCGGGGTGGCGCCACACGGGGTTGCGCCAGGCGTGCCCGGTGCGGTCGGCGGCGCGTACGGCGGCCTCGTCGACGGTGATGCCGAGTCCCGGGAGTGCGGTACGCGGAGCCTGTCCGGCGACGAAGCGGAACGGATCCGTATCGACGACGTACGAGAGCAGATCGGCGTCCTTGTTGTAGTGGATGCCCCGGCTCTGCTCCTGGATGAGGAAGTTCGGGGTGCAGAAGGCGATCTGGAGGCTCGCGGCGAGGGCGATCGGACCGAGGGGGCAGTGCGGCGCGAGCTGTACGCCGTACGTGTCGGCGAGCGACGCGATGCGGTGGACCTCGGAGATGCCGCCGGCGTGCGACAGGTCCGGCTGGGCGACGGCGATGCCCGCGTGGAGGGCGGGCAGGAACTCCGCCCTGCCGTAGAGCCGTTCACCGGTGGCGATGGGGACGGATGTGGCACCCACGAGCGCGGCGAGCAGATGGCCCTGCTCGGGCAGCAGCGGCTCCTCGACGAACAGCGGGTGCAGTGGCTCGATGGCCTGGAGGACTCGGCGGGCCGCGGCCGGTCCGAACCGGCCGTGCATGTCGACGGCCACATCGCGGTCGGGGCCCAGGATCTCACGGGCCACGGCCACGCGCTCGACGACGGCGGCCGTCTCCGCGAGGGTGGGAATCGGGGAGGTACGGGCCGCCGCGTTCATCTTCACGGCGGTGAAGCCCGCCTCGACCTGGGCGGCGATCGCGTCGGCGAGCCCGGCGGGTTCGTCGCCTCCCACCCAGGCGTAGACCCGGACCTCGTCACGCAGCGCCCCGCCGAGCAGAGCGTGCACGGGCGCCCCGTACACCTTGCCCGCGATGTCCCACAGCGCCTGGTCGATTCCGGCGACGGCGCTGGAGAGTATGGGGCCGCTGCGGTAGAAACCGCCCTTGCTGAGCACCTGCCAGTGGTCCTGGATGCGCAGGGGGTCCTGGCCGATCAGATACTCGGCCAGGACATCGACCGCGGCGCGCACCACCTCGGCCCTGCCCTCGACCACGGGTTCGCCCCAGCCGACGACTCCCTCGTCGGTCTCGATCCGGCAGAACAGCCAGCGGGGCGGGACGAGAAAGGTCTCGATGCGCGTGATCTTCACTGGGCCGGGCTCCCGTGGTGCGTGTCGCCGGTGGTCGCCGGCGCGCCGGCGCTGTCGCTCTCGCTGCCGCGGACCCGGTCGAGGTCGCGGACCGCCTGGTCGAGGAGGGCTCGCATGGCGCGTTCGGCGGTTTCCGGGTCCTGGTCGCGCACGGCGTCCAGGACGGCTCGGTGGCTGGGGACCGGGTTCTCGCCGTGGAGGGTGCTGTGGACGATCTCGTCACGGTGAGCGAGACCGGACTCGATGACCATCTCCATACGTTCGAGGAGTTCGTTGTGGGTGGCCGCGAGGAGCGCGCGGTGGAAGGCGAGGTCCGCCTCGACCGCGTGCGCCGCGCCCCCCTCGTCCTCGCCCATCGCCGTCAGGGCCGCCTCCAGCGCGTCGAGATCGGCGTCGGTACGGCGCTCGGCGGCCAGCCTGACCGCGGCCGGCTCGATGATGCCGCGGACCTCGCCCAGGTTGCGCAGCAGGGCCAGGTCGGTACCGGTGCCCGCGCTGCCGGCGAACTGCCAGCGCAGCACGTCCGCGTCGAGGAGGTTCCAGTCGGAGCGTGGGCGGACGAAGGTGCCGCGCTTCTGGCGTGCGTCGACCATCCCCTTGGCCGCGAGGACCTTCAGGGACTCCCGCAGCGCGGTCAGACTGACGTCCAGTTCGCCTTGCAGTGACACGAGATCGAGTGTCGCCCCTTCGGGGATCTCGCCGCTGAGCACCCGGCGCGCGAGAGTCTCCACGGTCTGGCCGTGCACTCCGCGGCGCGCGTATGGCGTCATGGTGGTGTGCCTTTCTGCTGGTGGGATGGGGGACGGCGGCGGTCAGGCCGAGGCTTTGACGACGGACCAGCCGCCGTCGACAAGCAGGCTCGATCCGGTGATGTAGGAGGCTTCCCGGGCTGCCAGGAAGGCGATGGCGGCGGCGACCTCCCGCGGGGTGCCGAAGCGCTGTGCGGCGGTCTCGGCGACGCTCTTCCGCCGGTCCTCCTCCGGGACCCGGTCCCAGGCCCCGGTGAGGATGGGGCCGGGCAGCACCGCGTTGACCCGGACCTCGGGCCCGTACTCCACGGCGAGTTGTCCGCACAGCGAGAGCAGTGCGCCCTTGGACGCGGCGTACGCGGGGTGGCCGGGGATGCCCTTGTGCGCGTGGACGGAGGAGGTCAGGACGACGGCGCCGTCGTGGGCGCGCAGGTCGGGCAGCGCGGCCCGGAATCCGAGGAACCCGCCGGTGAGATTGACGGCGAGCTGGCGTTCCCAGGACGCGACGGTCATCTCGTGGGCGGGGGCCACGTCCACGGTGAAGGCGTTGCTGACGAGTACGGAGACCGGTCCGAAGGTGTGCGCGGCGGACACGATCCGTTCCCAGTCCCCCTGGTCCGCGACGTCCGCGTGGACGAACCGCGCGTGGCCGCCCTGTGCGCGGATGTCCTCGGCGACGCGTTCGCCGGGTGCCGCCGCGACATCCGCGAGGATCACGGAGGCCCCTTCGGCGGCGAGACGTCCGGCGGTGGCCGCGCCGATGCCCGAGGCGGCTCCGGTGACCACGGCCACCTGGTCGGCGAAGCGGGTGGGTCCGTTCATGGGGCGGGTCGACTCCTCGGGGTTCGTGAACAGTATCCGGCGGTATCGGCGGCTCTCGTGACAGTGTGCCGGGGCCGGTGACGACTACGTCCGGACCAGGACTACCAGTTCCGCGTCGTACTGGGCGGTCCAGGCGAACGGCAGGCCGTACTGCGTCAGATGGGCTCCGCTGTAGACGGTGCCGGTGTCCTGGTCGGTGTAGTGGGCGGTCCGGTCGAGGCCGCGCAGCCGCAGCCGGGCGGGGCGGCCGGGGACGAGGGGCGCCCCGTCCAGGCGGCCGGTGTTCCAGGCGGTGACGACGGTGCGGTCGCCACCCGGCGCGTCGTACTGGACACCGCAGCAGGGGTCGGACGGCGTGTTCAGCAGCCGGACCTCGCCGTGGTGGAGGACGTCGCGGATCTCCTTGTAGCGGGCCACCCAGCGTGCGGCCTCGGCGCGCCGTTCCGCCGGCCAGGTGCGGATGTCGGCGCCGATTCCGAGGACACCGGCCATGGCGGTGACGAAACGGAAGGCCGGTGACCGGGGCCGCGGGTCGAAGACGCCCGGTGAGTCGGTGACCCAGGAGCTCATCGTGTGCGGGGCGTGGGCGTGCAGATAGCCGTACTGGATGGCGAGACGGTCCAGTGGTGCGGTGTTGTCGCTCGGCCACACCACGTCGGTACGGGCGAGGGTGGCGTGTTCGATCCGGCCGCCACCGCCGGCGCACCCTTCGACGGTGACCCGCGGGTGGTGGCCGCGCAGGTGGTCGAGTACGCGCAGGTATCCGGCGACGTGCGCGGCGTCCAGGTCCTGCTCTTCGACGGGGACGGTGCCGGGCCGGCCGCGTTCGGTGGGCGGGCGGTTCATGTCCCACTTCAGGTAGCTGATGGCGTGTTCGCCGAGGAGCCGGTCGAGGGTGGCGATGACGAAGTCCTGGACGTCCTCGCGGCCCAGGTCGAGCAGGAGTTGCTCGCGCACCAGCGTGGCGGGCCGTCCGTCGACGCGGTAGACCCACTCCGGGTGCTCGGCGTAGAGCGCGGAGCGGGGGCTGATCGCCTCGGGCTCGATCCAGAGGCCGAAGTCCATGCCGGTGGCGCGGATCCGGTCGATGAAGGTGTCGAAGCCGTCGGGGAAGTTCGCCGGGTCCGGGTGCCAGTCGCCGAGTCCCCCGGTCTCGTCGTGGCGTCCCGTGAACCACCCGTCGTCGACGACGAACACCTCGGTTCCCATCTCGGCGGCGATCGTGGCCAGTTCCAGCTGGTCGGCGGCGTCGACGTCGAAGCCGGTCGCTTCCCAGGAGTTGTAGAGGACCTTGCGGGGCCGGTGGAGGCGCTCGCCGCTGAGCCGGCGTTCGTAGGTGTGCCAGACACGGGCCAGTCCGTCGAGTCCTTCCGGGCTGAACGCGCAGGCCAGCCGGGGGGTGGTGAGGGTGGCACCGGGGGCGAGGAGGAGGGAGCCCTCGTGGGGCACACGGCCCGCGCGGACCCGGACGGCGCCGCCGGGCTCGGCGTCCGCGGCCATGTGCCAGTTCCCGGACCACTCCAGGGCGATGCCGTACGTGGGTGTGTTCCCCCCGTCCGGTTCCGAGGCGTCCTGGACGGCGAGCCAGGGTGCGTACGCGTGGCCGGGCACGGCCTGGGTGGAGGCCATCTCGAAACGGCCGCGGGTGAGCTCCAGTTGGGTGCGCTGGAACTCCTGGGACCACTGGCCGGTGAGATACGTGAGCCGGGCGCCGCCCGCGACGGGAATGTTCACGGCAGCCGAGTCGAGGCGCTCCAGCCGCAGTCCCTCGTCGCCGGTGCAGGTCAGCTCCGTCCACCGCAGGATCACATCGGTGCCGGGTACGGTCTCGTAGTGGAGCGCCGTGCGCAGGCCCAGTTCCTCGTCGGTGAAGTCGAGGCGCAGCGCGTGGTCGCCGTCGTGTGCGGCGGTGTCGAACGTCCACCAGACGCCGCGTTCCCCGCCGGGGCGCCGGGCCACGAGGTCGGCTCCGGTGAAGGGCCGCAGGCCGTGGGGGATGTACTCGGCCGGTGCGGCGTCCGCGGGGGTGAGGAAGTGGGTGCGGTGCGGGTGCTCGAAGGGCGAGGGGCCGGTCTCGGCGCCGTGGGGACCCCAGGCGTCCAGTTCGGCCCAGCGTCCCCGGCCGGCGAGCCGTACCGCGTAGGTGGTGTTCTCGGTGCGCAGCAGCCAGCGGTCGTGGGTCACTTCACCGCTCCCAGGTTGAGTCCGGCGACGAAGTGGCGCTGGAACGTGAGGAATACGACGACGGTCGGGGCCGCGGCGATGACGGAGCCCGCCGCGATGACGTTCCACATGGACACGTACTGGCCCTGAAGTCCGATCAGCGAGGCGGTGATCGGCATCTGGCTGTCCGTGCGCAGGACGGTGATGGCCCACAGCAGGTCGTTGAAGATCCAGGTGAACGACAGGGCGCTCAGCGCGGCCATGGCGGGCTTGGCCAGGGGCATGATGATCCTGGTGTAGATCTGCCACGGACCGGCGCCGTCGATGACCGCGGCCTGCTGGATCTCCGGCGGGATGGCCCGCATGAAGCCGTGCAGGACGAAGACGTAGAAGCCGACGCCGAAGCCGACCTGGACGCCGATGAGCGCGTACAACGAGTCGTACAGGCCCAGCATTTCGCTGAGTTTGGAGACCGGTACCAGGAGGATCTGCGGGGGCAGCAGGTTTCCGCCGAGCATCAGCAGCAGGAGGGTACGGCGCAGCGGCAGGTCGTAGCGGCTGAGGGCGAACGCGGCCGTCGAGGCGAGGAGCAGCGAGAGGAGCACCGTCGGCACGGTGACGAGGAGGCTGTTGATCAGTGCGCGCTGCTGGCCGCCGTCGACCCATGCCTGCCGGAATCCGTCGAGGGTGAAGGAGTGCGGCAGGCTGCCGACGCCGTGGGCGGCCACATCGTCGAAGGACCGGGTGCTGGTGACCAGGACGAGCGCGATGGGCAGCAGCCACAGGGCGGAGAGCAGCCCGGCGCTGAGGTGGAATCCCGCGGTTCGCCAGATCCCGCGGCGGTTCCGCGGCCGGGCGCGGTCCTGTGGGGCCGGGGCGGTGCCGTGTCCGTCGGTGGGCGGTGCGGAGGCGTGGGTGACGCTCATCAGTCGGCCTCCCGGAAGGCGCGGACGAGGTAGGACGCGATGACGCCGAAGGCGAGAACGAAGATCACGACCGCGAGAGCGGAGCCGTAGCCCAGTCGCAGCGACTGGAAGGCGGTGGAGTACATGTAGGTGCTGAGCAGTTCGGAGGAGTGGTAGGGGCCACCGCGGGTGAGTGCCCACACCACGTCGAAGGAGCGCAGCGAGTCGATGACGACGACCGAGAGCACCACGGCGTTGACACTGCTCAGCTGGGGCAGTGTGATGTGCCGGAACTGCTGCCGGCGGGTGGCGCCGTCGACCTTCGCCGCCTCGTAGAGCACCGGGTCGATGCCCTTGAGTCCGGCGAGGTAGAGCACCATCACATAGCCGATCTGGCGCCACAGCGCGGGCACGATCACGGCGTACAGGGCGGTGTCCTGGTCGGCGAGCCAGGCATGGGTGAGGCTGCCGAGCCCGATCCCTTCGAGGGTCTTGTTGATCAGCCCGTCGGGCTGGTACATCGCCTGCCACACCAGGGCCGTCGCGACCAGCGAGAACACCACGGGCAGGAACAGCGCGGCGCGGTAGAAACCAACACCCCGGCGTTCCTGCTGGAGCAGGAGCGCCGCGCCGAGGCCGAGGGCGGCGGAGAGTCCGCCGAAGAGCACCAGCCAGATGACGGTGTCCAGGGCGGCGGTGCGGAAGACGGCGTCGCCGAACATCTCGCGGAAGTTGGCGAGACCGATGAACTGCGGGGCGCTGACGCCGTCCCACTTGGTGAAGGAGAGATAGACCCCCTGGACCGCCGGCCAGAACACCCAGAACGCCTCGGCGAGCAGCGGTACGAGCACGAAGGCGAGCACGGTGGGTGGGACCCTCGTCGCCCGCTCGCGGGCCGGGGGCCGGCCGGTCGCCCGGCCGCCGGCCGTCTTCCGGGGTGCGGTGAGGACCGCCATGTCACTGGCTCCAGATCTTCTGCGCGTCGCGTTGCCACGTCGTGAGGATGGAGCCGATCTCCTTGGGCTTGGCCAGGTAGCGGGTGAGCGCGGTGTCGGCGGTGGGGGCGAGGGCGTCGCTGGAGTCGCGGTTGAAGAACTGTGTGATGTCCGCGGCGTCCTCGATCAGCTTGCGGCCCTTGGTCACCAGGGGCGTTCCGCTGTCCTTGGCGTCGGGGTGGGTGGGCAGCGAGGTGCCGGACGAGCCCTTGAGGTAGATCTCCTGGGACTCGGCGGTGGCGAGGTAGCGCAGGAGTTCCTTGGTCTCGTCGGCGCGGCCGGTGCGGGCGCTGGCGAAGTAGCCGTCGGTGGGGGCCTCCTCGGCGAGCGGGATCTTGGGGTCGATCACCGGGAAGCGGAAGAAGTCGATGTCGTCGAGCTGGTCCTTGGGGGTGGAGTCGGCGAAGAAGGTGCCGATCAGCATCATGCCGGTACGGCCCTGGAGGAGCGCGGTGGTGGCGTCCTGGAAGGGCAGCGCGGTCCCGTTCGGGTCGAAGTACGGCAGGGCCTCGCCCCAGCGGTCGAAGACCTTGCGGACCTCGGGGTCGTCGAAGCGGTGCTTGCCCGCGAGCAGTTCGCGGTGGTAGGCGGCGCCGTTGATCCGGATGTTGAGGTAGTCGAACCAGGAGGCGGCCACCCAGGGGGTGTTGCCGCCGGCCCCGAGGCCGATCGGTGCGACTCCCTTGCTCTTGAGCGTGTCGCACAGGCCGAGGAAATCGTCCCAGGTCCGGGGCTCCTCGACGCCCCACTTGGCGAAGTTCGACTTCCGGTAGAACACACCCCACCAGTAGAAGGTGGTGGGGACGAAGACCTTCTTGCCGGAGGAGTCGGTGCACAGCTTCCGCAACGCGTCGGAGTATCCGGCGAGTTCGGGCTGCTGCCAGATGTCGCTGACATCGAGGAGCAGGTCCTTGCCGGCGTACGACTCGGCGACCGATCCGGGGTACCAGGTGTAGAGGTCCGGCGGGTTGGCCGAGGTGAGGTAGGTCGGCAGCTGGGTACGGAACGTCTCCGAGGCGACGGTGTTGAGCGACCCCTGGGCGCCGCCCCGCTTGTTGAAGGCGTCGATGACGTCCTGCATCGCGGACTTGGCCTGCGGTGCGGAGAGGTTGGACTGCAGGGTGACAGCGCCGCCCGACGCGCTCTTGCCGCTCGATGACGAGGAGGTGACGCAGCCGCTCATCAGTGCGGCGGCGCCGACGGCGCCGGCACCCACGAGGAAGGTGCGGCGGCTGTGTGCTGAGGTGTTCATGGGTCTCCCTAAGCGCCCGAGGAACGAGGCCCGGCCCCCTGACGGCCGGGCTCTCGTTCGGCTGCTACAGACTGACGCGGCACCACACCCGCGTCAAGATTAATTACTAATTTATTTACCGATGCTTCGGCCAGGCCCGGTATGAGGCGGCAGGCCCGTCAGTCCCGGCCCTGGCGGACGAGTCCGCCCACGCCGCGGAACACGGTCAGCACGCCGCCGTCGGACCCGGCGACCGCGCCGAGTTCGCCGTCGAAGGCTCCGCTGGCGAACTTCTCACGCTTCGACCAGTCGCCCCAGCCGCCGGCGCCCGTCGCGTCGTAGGTGCGCTGCCAGAGGGTGTAGTCCCCGGCGCGCGCGTAGAGCCGTACGGTGTCCCCGACGGCGACGAGCGTGGGGCCGCCACTCACGGTCCCGCCCAGTGAGGACCAGTCGGACCAGGTGCCCGCCGCGTCGCGTACCCGGGTCCGGACCGAGTCGTCGGCGGTTCGCACGGCGAGATGCGTGCGTCCCGCGGGATCCGTGACAGCGGCGGGCCGCCCGTACAGAGCCACCCCGCCCGGCCCCTCGAAGGAGGTCCAGCCGGAGGCCGCGCCACGCGTGTGGATCCGTCCGTCCTCGCCCCGCGCGAAGAGCGTCCAGTCGTCCGGGCCCGCGTAGGCGATACCCGGGGCGTCGGCGAGCCGCCCGCCGAGCTTCTGCCAGCGGCCCCAGTGCCCGTCGCGATGGCTCAGCCGGTACGCGGCGTTGTCCGTGCCGCGCACGAAGACGTCGATACGTCCGGGCGAGGTGGAGTACGCGGCGGGCTGTCCGACGATCCGGCCGTCCGTGGGACCACCGAGACGGGTGGTCGCCGGGGACCAGTGGCCGTCCCGGCCGGTCTGCTGCCGCAGCGAACCGTCCCCGCCCCGCGTGAACACGGTCAGCCGGTCACCGTCGCGCACGAGGGCGGGAGTGGCGTCGGTCCGCACCCCGAGCGAGGCGCCGGGCGCGTCGTCCGTGCCGCTCAGCGAGAGGAACGCCGTGCCGTGCGCGGGGACGGTCACGGTGTACGTACCGGAGTGGGTGCCCCGGCCCTCTCCGGCCCGCAGGTCCCGTACGGCGACCTCGCCCGCGAGACCGGCGTCGGCGAACCGTACGGTGCGTTCGGCCGGCCGGTCGGAGCGGTTGAGGAGCACGACCGCACGCCTGCCCGAGCCCTGGAGCACCTTGCTGTAGACGTCACCGGTGGCGTCCGTGGCGACGCGCACCCCCTGGATGGCGAGGGGGTCCTGGTCGACGGCGAGGATCTCCGGGTTGCGCAGGGTGTCGATCATCGACTGCGGCAGCTTGCGCGGGTCGGAGCCGATGACCAGCGGGGAGCCCATCACGGCCCACATGACGAGCTGGGTGGTGGACTCCTCCTCGGTCAGCTCGTACGAACCGTCCGCCAGCTCGCGCATCGGTATGAGGTAGTCGGGGTCGTTGTAGCGGCCGGGCCCCTGCGCCTCGGGGTGCCAGGCGTTGGCGTCCATGTTGCGCAGGACGTTGGGCCACTGACCGGGCGTCGGCGTGCCCCACGCGATGTCGGTACCGGTGCGCCAGGAGTCGCCGGTCGTCGGTCCGTACACGTAGGCGTTGTGCGCGTCCTGCGCCGGGGTGTGCGGGAGCCCCCAGTCGTCGGTGAGCGGGTTGCACAGATTGAGCAGCATGCGACGGCCGGACTTGGCGACGGCGTCGCCGAACTCCTTGAACGCCGGTCCGGGATCGAGCTTCTCGGTGATCCCGCAGAGGAAGTCGACCTTGATGGCGTCGACTTTCCAGCCGGCGAACTGGTCGGCGTCCTCCTGGTAGTGGCCGCGGCTGCCGAGGCCGCAGGTCTTGCCGCCGTCGTAGGTCCCGGCATCCGTGTAGATCCCGGCCTTCAGTCCCCGCTGGTGCAGGTAGGTGACCAGCGCGGGAATGCCGGAGGGGAAGCGGCCCGGATGCGCCGTCAGCCGGCCCGCGCTGTCCCGCGGATCGTCCGCCTGCCAGCCGCCGTCGAGCCACACGATGTCGTAGCCGCTGTCCTTGAGGCCGCTGCTGACCAGATAGTCGGCGACTCCCTTGACCTGGGCCTCCGTCGGAGCGCCGAGGGCGTAGTAGGTGTTCCAGCCCATGTACGGCGTCGGGGCGGGCCCACTGTCGTGGAACCGCGGGGCTCCCGCGGCCACGGGTTCGGCGGCCCGCGCCACGGGTGCCGCCACCGGGACCAGCGCGGCGGCCCCGAGCACGGCGACGGCCCGACGGGCGCGCACCATCCCTGCACGATGCGAAGTCACTTGATACTCCCGAGAGTTGGGGATGACGAGCGCCGCGCTCCCCTGCTCACGGAGGGGCGGCGCACGTCGATGACTGTGCTGCCCCATCCACACCGTGTCAATAATTATTACTAATTAACTGAAAGTTGGCCGCAGGTGGTCCCGCGCCCACACCTCGAAGGTCGTGAGAGGGAGACCGAGCTCCCGCGCGAACTCCGGGAGCGCGGGCTGCGGGAACTCATTGACATGCGCCTGCCCGAAGCCCATGTCGGGCATCCCGGCGGCGGTCGCCTCCTCCGCGGTCATGTCGGGCGCGGTCAGCTCGGCGCCCAGGGCGCGGGAGAGGACCTCGGCGATGTCCGTCATCGTCAGATAGTCACTGGCCAACTCCAGTTCGACACGGTCGAACCGCTCGGGCGCGGCGATGGCCGCGGCGGCCGCCGTGCCGATGTCCTCGACGGCGACGAGCGACAGCCGGGTCGCGGGCTTCAGGAGGCTCACCAGACCGCCCCGGACCCCGCGGGGGAACAGGATTTCCTCGGAAGGGAGGAAGTTCTCCATGAAGAAGCCCGGCTTGATGAGCGTCCAGTGCGTGAAGCCCGCCTCACGGACCCGGTCCTGGATCCCGGCCTTCGCCGCGTAGTAGGGGTCCATCCAGGCCCAGCGGTCCTTGACCCAGCTGGTGTGCTGCCCGGCGCCGGAGACGGACGTGTGCACGAACTGCGGCACTCCCGCGGCCCTCGCGCCCTCGATCAGACGGACGGCCTGGGCGACCTCGCCCTCGAAGGCGCGTCCGTTCATGTCAGGCATCTGGACCGAGAAGACGGCGCGGGCTCCTTCGGCGGCCCTGGTCACGGAGTCGAGGTCGTCGAGGTCGCCGGTGACCAGTTCGGCGCCGAGCGCCTCGACGGCCTTCGCCCGGTCGGTGGCCGGGTCACGGACCAGCGCCCGGACGGGGATGCCCGTGGCGAGCAGGGCGCGGGCGGTGGCGCCGCCCTGCCGGCCGGTGGCGCCGACGACCAGGGCGGGTGCGGTAGGTGACGTCATGGTGGTTCCTCGGGTGGTGAGAGGCAGTCAGGTGCCGTCCGGTCGCGTCGCGGACCTGCGAGGACCGGCCGGACAGGGCTAAGTGGCGAGGCCCGCCACTTACGCTCCGGTACGATACGGAGGACCCCGCCACTTAGCAACCCCGGAGATGACGCCATGACCGTCCAGCGCGCGGACGCCCGGCGCAACTACGCGCGGATCCTCGCCGTGGCCGAGGAGGAGGTCGCCGCGCACGGCGCCGACGCCTCCCTGGAGCAGATCGCCCGCGTCGCGGGGGTCGGATCGGCCACCGTGCGCCGGCACTTCCCCGGCCGGCGCGCACTGCTGGAAGCGGTGTTCGGCGAACGGATCGAGGCTCTGTGCGCCCGCGCCACGGAGCTGGCCGCGGCGGCCGACGCGCGGGCCGCCCTGCTGGAGTGGCTGGGCGGGCTCACCGCCTACGCGGCCTCCGCGCGGGGCATGGCCGACGCGCTGGCCCTGGACGAGACGGACGGTCCGGGCCATGTGAACGCCTGCTCGGCCAAGCTCACCTGGGCGGCCGACCCGCTGCTGCACCGCGCCGCGCGGGCCGGTGCGGTGGCACCGGACGTGACCGCCGCCGACCTGGTCACGCTGGTCACGGGCATCGCCCTGGCCACGGAACACCATCCGGACCCCGCCGCCGAGGCACAGCGGCTGCTCACTCTGACCATGGAGGGAGTCAGCCCCCGGAGGTGAGACCGCAGGCGCGGGAGACGCGTGCCGCGCGACAGCGCACCTGCTCCCCGGCGGAAGACCGGCACCGCCACGGGAAGCCGGGACGGTCAACGCTCTCCAGGTTCATTTCCAGCCACCACCCCTGATTTAGGGCCGATTTTCAGCTGTCACTTAGGTTAGGCTAACCTCTGTCGGGTGATCGTGACTCCATCCGGCCGACCGGACACCCCTCGGCCTCACCACACCCTGGCCGGCCCCCCAGGCGCGTCCGCGAGGAGCGCCGGACTTCCGTCCGGCCTCGCCGCCACGGGAATCACGGTCGCCTACGACGGCGTGGACGTCGTGCACGAGGCGGACCTCCGTCTTCCGAGAGGGCGGGTCACCGCGCTCATCGGCCCGAACGGCAGCGGAAAATCAACCCTGTTGCGGGCTGTCGCCCGCCTGCACCGGGCTCGTACCGGCAGCGTGACCGTACCGGCCGAGGACGCCGAGGCCCCCGGGCCGGTCGACGCCCTCGCCCTCTCCCGTACGGACTTCGCCCGGCGCGTCACCCTGCTCGCGCAGAGCCGCACCACCCCGGCCGGTCTCAGCGTCCGCGAGGTGGTCGGCTTCGGCCGGCACCCGTACCGCGGCCGGCTGAGAGGGAGCGACCCGGACGGCGCGCGGCTCGTCGAACACGCCCTGGCCGTCACGAACATCGCGGGACTCGCCGACCGCGGCGTCGAGAGCCTCTCCGGAGGCCAGCTCCAACGCGTCTGGTTCGCCTGCTGCCTGGCGCAGGACACCGAGGTGCTGCTCCTCGACGAACCGACGACCTATCTCGACCTGCGCTACCAGGTGGAGATCCTGGACCTCGTGCGGGATCTCGCCGACACCCACGGCGTGACCATCGGCGTCGTGCTGCACGACCTGGATCAGGCCGCCGCGGTGGCGGACCAGGTCGTCCTGCTGTCCTCGGGCCGCGTCGCCGCCGCAGGGACGCCCGCCCAGGTGTACGACCCCCACCTGCTCACCGACACCTACGGCATCCGTATCGAGGTCGAATCCGACCCTGCCACTGGCACCCCCCGCACCCGTGCGGTGGGACGGCACCACCTTCGGCTCGAAAGGCCCTGAAACACCTCATGACGACCAAGCACTGGGCATGGCCCGTGATCGTCGGGACCGCCGCGATCACCCTCGTCGGCTGCGGCACCTCCGAGGCGCCCGCGGAGGACTCCGCCTCGGGTTCCGCACTGACCATCACCGACGCACGCGGCAAGAAGGTGACGCTCGACGGGCCCGCCAAGCGTGTCGTCGGCACCGAATGGAACGTCGTCGAATCGCTCGTCACGCTGGGCGTCGACCCGGTCGGCGTCGCCGACGTGAAGGGCTACACGGCATACGACACCGCCGCTCCGCTGACCGGCGACGTCAAGGACATCGGTACGCGCGGCGAGCCCAGCGTGGACACGGTCGCCGCTCTCGAGCCCGATCTCATCGTCGCGACGGACGACCTGCCGGCCTCCGCCGTCACGCAACTCTCCAAGGTGGCCCCACTCATCGTGGTACGGGCGGCTGACGCGGGCCGGCAGATCGAGCAGATGACCGACAACGTGAACCTCATCGCCAGGGCCACCGGAACCGAGGACAGGGCCAGGACCGAGATCGCCGCCTTCCGCGAGAAGATCGCCCAGGGGAAGAAGAAGCTCGCGGCCGCCGGCCTCGACGGCGAGAAGGTCGCCTTCGCCGACGGCTGGCAGGAAGGCAGCCAGGTCTCGGTGCGCCCCTACGTGAAGGGCTCGCTCATCACCGACATCAACACCGAACTCGGCCTCGTCAGCCCCTGGACCATGAAGGGCGACAAGGGCTACGGCCTGGCGGCGACGGACGTGGAGGGCCTGACGAAGATCGGCGACGCCCAGTTCGTGTACATCGCCAACACCGCCGACAACGGGGACCCGTTCGCCGAAGGGCTCAAGGACAACGCGGTGTGGAAGTCGCTGCCCTTCGTCAAGAAGGACAACGTCCACCGGCTCCCGGACGGCATCTGGATGTTCGGTGGCACGGCGTCGATGTCGCAGTACGTCGACGCGCTCGTGGACGCACTGGCCCCGTGAGCGTGAGCACCCGCACGACGAAGGCCGCGGGCGCCTCTCCGGCCGCCCCGGCGGAGGACACACCGCCGGTCCCGACGGACGCGGCACCCTCCGCCGGGGCAGGCGGGCCGGCACACCGCGGCTCTCCCGCGCTTCTCGCGCTCGGGGCGCTGCTCGTGCTGGCCGTACTCGCGGTCGTGCACATCGGCCAGGGCACGGCGGCCGTCGGACCGCACGCCCTCTGGCGCGCCTTCAGCACCCTGTGGGCCGGCGGCGACGGTTCGGCCCAGGCGGACGCCGTGCTGGTGGCCTCGCGGCTGCCACGGCTCGCCGCCGGGCTGGTGGTCGGCTGCACACTGGGCGCGGCCGGAGCCGTATTGCAGTCGGTGTCGCGCAATGTCCTGGCCTCGCCCGACACACTCGCCGTCAACGCCGGCGCCTATCTCGCGGTCGTCGCCGTCGCCGCGTTCGGCATCACCCTGCCCGCCTTCCCGGCCGGCGGCACGGCCCTGGCCGGCGGGCTGCTCGCCGCCGTCCTCGTGCTGGGCCTCGCCCGTGCCGGGGCGGGCCCCACCCGGCTCGTCCTGGCGGGCTCGGCACTCACCCTCGGGCTCGGCGGACTGAGCCAGATGCTCCTCCTTCTGCGCGCCCAGCAGACCACCGGCCTCTACGCGTGGGGCAACGGCTCCCTCGCCCAGACCGGCATGCAGACGATCGACCGGCTCGCCCCGGTCGCGCTCGTGGCACTGACCGGGCTGGTCATGCTCGGCAGGCGGCTGGACATCCTCGGACTCGGTGACGACGAAGCCCAGGTGGTGGGGGTGAGCCCCCGTCTCACCCGGGCCGTCGCCGTCGTCCTGTCCGTGGTCCTCGCCGCCGTCTCCGTGACCGTCGCCGGGCCCATCGGCTTCGTCGGGCTGTGCGCGCCCGCGATCGTCCGGCTGGCCGGTTCCCGGATGCCCGCGCTCCTGCGCCACCGCGCGTTCATCCCCGCCTCGGCGCTGGCGGGCGTACTCGTCGTGCTCGGCGCCGATGTCCTGCTGCGTGCCCTCTTCGGGGCCCAGGCGGGCGCGGCCGTACCGACCGGCATCGTGACCAGCTTCTTCGGCGCCGTGGTTCTCGTCGCTCTCGCCCACCGGTCCCGGGACGGGGGCTCCACCGGCCCCGAGGCGGCCTTCGCCCGGCTGCGGAGCCGCCGGGCCTTCGTGCTCACCCTCTCGGTGGTGACCGCCGCTCTGGTCGTCGCGGTCGTCGCGGCGACTCTCCTCGGCGACGCCCCGCTGTTGCTCGGCGATGTGGCGAACTGGCTCACGGGCAGATCCGGACAGTTCGTCACCTACGTGCTCGACACCCGGATGCCGCGCGTCACCGCGGCGCTGCTCTCGGGTGCCGCGCTCGCGACGGCGGGCACGGTCGTCCAGGCGGTCTCGCGCAATCCGCTCGCGGAACCGGGCATCCTCGGGGTCGTCGGAGGAGCGGGGGTCGGCGCCGTCATCACCCTGACGGCCGTCCCGCTCGCGAGCTTCTGGCTGATCGGCGGATCCGCGCTCGCCGGGGCCGCGGCGGCCACCGCGCTGGTCTTCGGACTCGCGGCACGGCACGGACTGGAGCAGAACCGGCTGGTGCTGATCGGTATCGGTGTCTCCGCGGGCGCGGCGGCGCTGGTCAGTCTGCTGATCGTGCTGACCGATCCGCACAACGGGACGAAAGCGCTCGTGTGGCTGTCCGGCTCGACCTACGGGCGTACGTTCCCGGAGGTCCTCCCGGTGCTCGCCGCTCTCGCCGTGTCCCTGCCGGTACTCGCCGCGATGCGCCGCAACCTCGATCTCATCGGTCTGGACGGCGACACACCACGACTGCTCGGGATCCGCCTCGGCGGCACGCGTCTGGCGCTGCTCGGCGTCGCGGTGGTGCTCACCGCCGCGTCGGTGGCGGCGGTCGGGGTCATCGGCTTCGTCGGGCTCGTGGCACCGCATGCGGCGCGCGCCCTGGTGGGCCGGCGTCATGGCCGGGTGCTCCCGGTGGCCGCGCTGGCGGGCGCCCTGCTGGTGGTGGTCGCCGATCTGCTCGGCCGTACGGTCATCGCGCCCGCTCAGATCCCCGTCGGAGTCGTCACCGCGGTGATCGGTGCCCCCTACTTCGGCTGGCTGCTGTGGCGGTCGAAGGCCGCCGGATAGCGGGGAGCGCGGGGTACCGCGTCACGCCGGGGCCGGCCCGGCGGCCCGCTCCCATGTCTCCGGCGACCACACGCCCGAGCGGCGGAGCGCCGCCGGACAGTGGCGGAAGATCTCGTCGATCTCGACGACCAGGGCGAGGTCCGGACGCCGGCCCCTGACCGTCATCGCGTCGAAGAACGGGGCGTCCCTGAGGACGCGGGCGCGGCCGTTGACGCGCAGCACGTCCATCACGCCGGGTATCAGATAGAGCAGTCCCACATGCGGGTTGGACAGCACGTTGTGGAAGCTGTCGCCGCGCCGGTTACCCGGGCGGTCGGGCAGGGCGAGGGTGGACGCGTCGAGGACGTGGGTGAACCCCGGGCCGTCGCCGCGCGGGGAGACATCGCAGTTCCCCGACGCGTCCGCGGTGGACAGGGCGCAGAAGGGGGAGCGTGCCAGCAGGTCCAGGTCCTCCGCGGTGAGCCGGTCGTGCACCTTGTCGATGACGATGGGGTGGGGCAGGCCGAGGATGTCGCGCAACTCGTCGGCCGACCGCACGGGTACGGCTCCGGCGAGGAGATCCCGGGCGGTGGGGCGGGCGCCCGGCGAGGCGTTCGACAAGGGGTGCTCCGTACCGTGAGGGGCTGCCGCAGCGGGACGCTGACCAGGCACTCTTAGGGTTACCTTACTTGCCGTCTCGGCATGTTCCCCGTCCGGGGCCATGGAGCACGGACGGAGGGGACGAGAGCCGCGCACCGCCCGTCACCGGAGGGCGAGTTGACCGAACACGATGCAAGTTAGGCTAGGCTTAGCTAAGTTCATTCGGTGGGGCGTCCACGTCACCCGGGGAGGGACAGTCATGGGCCTGCCGGCCATCGCGTCGTATCCGATGCCCGACCGTTCCGCGCTCCCCGCGTCGTGTGCCCCATGGGACATCGATCCCGGCCGGGCGGCACTGCTCGTGCACGACATGCAGAACCATTTCGTAGGGACGTTTCCGGCCTTCGTGCCCCCGGTCACCGACATGGTCCGCAACATCGCCGCTCTGCGCGAGCTCGCCCGGACACTCGGCATGCCGGTGGTGTTCACCGCCGAGCCGGCCGCCCAACCGCCCGGCCGGCGCGGGCTCATGGGGGACGTCTGGGGTCCCGGGATCGGCGACGAGCCCGATGCCGCGGCGATCATCGCCCCGCTGGCCCCACGACGGGGCGAACATCTGGTGACGAACGTCCGCCACAACGCCTTTCTCCGGAGCCATCTGGGCAGACTGCTGCGTCTGGAGAACCGCGATCAGCTGATCATCTGCGGTGTGCACGCGCACCTCGGGGTTCTCCTGACAGCCGCCGACGCCTTCATGAACGACATTCAGCCCTTCGTCGTCGCGGACGCCGTGGCCGACGTCTCCGCGGAGGACCACACCATGGCGCTGCGGTGGGCGGCCAGGTGCGGCGTGGTCCGCACGACGGACGCGCTGCTGCGCGACCTGCTTCTCCACAAGTCGACACGGATCACATGAGAACCCTCGCCCCCATCCACCAGCTCCTCCCCACGCGGAAAGACGGAACGAAGACGCGGATGAGATCACTCCCTTTCAGCCGGCCCGAGACCGCCGCCGGCCTGGTCACAGCGGATCCACCGTGGCTCAAGGACCTCCGGGGCCGCACCGTGGTCATCAAATTCGGCGGTAACGCCATGGTGGACACCGCGCTTCACCGGACGTTCGCGCAGGACGTCGTGGAGCTGCGGCGCGCGGGGCTGTGCCCGGTCGTCGTACACGGCGGCGGACCCCAGATCAGCGCGATGCTCGACCGCCTCGGTCTGGAGGTCCGTTTCGAGGCGGGGCTGCGAGTGACCACGCCCGAGACCATGGACGTGGCCCGCATGGTCCTGACCGGCCGGGTCCAGCGGGATCTGGTCGGCGCCCTCAACGCCCATGGCCCCTACGCCGTGGGCATGTCGGGCGAGGACGCGCACACCATGACCGCCGTACGGCGCCCGGCGCGGGTGGACGGACGCACGGTCGACATCGGCCTCGTCGGAGAGGTGGTGTCCGTGGACCCCGGCACCCTGCGCACACTGCTCGAGGCGGGCCGCATCCCCGTCGTCTCCCCCATCGCCCGGGGCACGGACGGGGAGGTCTACAACATCAACGCCGATCTCGCGGCGTCGGCGCTCGCCGCCGCGCTCGGAGCTGAGCGACTGGTGGTACTGACCGATGTCGAGGGACTGTACGCGGACTGGCCGCACAGCACCGAGGTGATCGGCCGGCTCACCGCCGGTGAACTGGACGCGCTGCTCCCGGGGCTCGCGAGCGGCATGCTCCCGAAGATGGAGGGATGCCTGCGGGCGGTACGTGCCGGGGTCCGCAGAGCCCATGTACTGGACGGCCGGGTGCCGCACGCACTGCTGCGCGGTGTCTTCTCCGAGGAGGGCACGGGCACGACGGTCGTCCCGGACGCGGAGGTCCAGGTGTAGGTCCGCGGGACCGGCGGGGAGGGCTCGGGCCATCCGGCCCGGACCCTCCCCGCCGTTGTGCCGCCCCCGCGCCGGGGCGTGGTCACAGGACGCGGGCGAGGACCGTGGCGCCGCGCCGCGGATCCAGCGAACGCGCCCAGGTCTCCGGGGCAAGACGAGGGGAGACCGGGGCGAAGCCGTGGTGGAGGAAGAGACGGCCGCTTCCGGTCGTCGCGGTGAACAGCGCGTCGAGCGCCCGCGAACCCCCCTCGGCGAGGGCGGCGGTCAGGAGCTGTGCCCCCAGGCCACTGCCCTGACTGCCGTGCGCGACACAGAAGTTGTACAGAACGCCGCTCACCCGCCCGTCGCGCGTCGGTTCCGGGTGGACACGGAGCGCCAGGCAGCCCGCCAACGACCCGTCAGGCGCCTCGGCCACCAGGAAATCCGTGGCGTGCCAGGCGTAGACCTGGGACGGCCTGGCACGCAGTGCGCCCGAGCGGACGAACGGCTCGGAGAGAGCGGCGAGCGCCGCGGCGTCCCGGGGGCGGGCGGGACGCACCGAACAGACAGATGGAGAGGGCGGGGATATCGGGTGGGGCGTGTCGGACAGCTGCGGTGCGGGGCGCGGCCTGGCCGTGATCAAGGCGTTCCTTCCTCGGCTTCACCGCGTGAGGCCCCCATGTGGTGCGCGGGCCCGCGTCAGTGAAGCACAGTCAAGCTAAGGTTAGCCTTACCTAAGCTCACGGCCAAGTCGCGGCCGACGCGCTCACCGTGTCCGTGCCTCCGTCGCCTCGCGTCCGTCGACGAAGGTCGCGACGACCTCGATGCCGCCGATCCTGGAGGGCTCGACGCGACGCGGATCGTCGCCCAGGACGACGAAGTCGGCGCGCTTGCCGGGCGTGAGGCTGCCGGCGCTGTCGTCCCACCGCGAGGCGTACGCCCCGGCGACCGTGTAGGCGTGCAGCGCCTCGTCGACGGTGATCGCCTCGTCGGGCCCGATGAGCCGCCCCGAGAGCGAGGCACGCTCGACCATGAACTGAATGGCCTTCAGCGGTGATCCGTCGGTGACGGGCCGGTCGGAGCTGCCGACGAGCGTGATGCCGTGGTCGAGGAAGGCCCGGCCGCGATACATCCAGGGCGCACGCTCCGCGCCCATGACCGTCGCGTAGTCGTCGCCGAAGTGGCGCAGGAAGTTGGGCTGGATCACGGCGCTGAGTCCGAGCCGGGCGAAGCGGGGCAGTTGGTCGGGCCGTATGAGCCCGGCGTGCTCGACCCGGTGGCGCGCGTCGGTGCGGGGCCGCAGCGTCCGGGCCCGCTCCAGGGCGTCCAGGGCGAGGTCCGCGGCCCGGTCGCCGATCGCGTGGACGGCGAGCTGCCAGCCCGCCAGGTGGCCGTCGACGATGAGGGAGGTGAGGCGCTCCGGGTCGTCCTGGAGCTGGCCCGTGTGTGTCGTCCCCTCGTACGGCGCCGTGAGGGCGGCCGTACGGGCCATCATGCCGCCGTCGGTGTAGATCTTGAGAGCGCCGATGGACAGCCAGTCGTCGCCGAACCCCGTGCGCAGGCCGAGGTCGAGCGCGCGCGGGATGCCGTCGTGCTCGTGCGCGTCGATCGGCCGCAGCGTGTCGGCGCCCGGCATGAGCTGGATCCGCAGGGGCAGCCGGCCCTGGTCGCGCAGGAGTTGGTAGGCGCCGAGCTCGACGGGGCTGTGCCCCAGCAGGCCGGCGCCGATGCCGGCCTCGGCGCAGCCCGTGATGCCTTCGGCGAGACAGGCGCGCGCGGCGTACTCGATGGCGTCGGCGAGCTCCCGCTGGGAGTACGGCAGGCGCAGGCGCCGTACGGCGCTCATCGCGCCTTCCACCAGAACGCCGTTGTCATGGGGGACTTCGGCGGGCAGCAGATCGAGCACGGCGCTGTTGACCACGCAGGCGTGGCCGGAGTCGTGCATCACGAACACCCGCCGGCCGTGGCTGACCCGGTCGAGATCCGCCGCGGTCAGGTGCCGTCCGAGGGCTCGTTGGTCGTATCCGCCGAGGTGCACCCACTCACCGGGGGTGTGCTCGCGGGAGACGGCCTCCTCCACGACGGCGAGGACGTCCTCGACGCGTGCGAGGCCGGCGATGCTCGGGGAGCTGGCCTTGAGCCCCGTCCACGCCAGGTGGACATGGCTGTCGATGAACCCCGGCAGGACGGTGGCGCCCTGGAGGTCGATCACCTCACGGGCGGGCAGTGAGCTGACGGCCTCGTCCAGGCCCGCGATCCGCCCCCGCCAGATGCCCAGGTCGTGAGCGACCGGATGCTCCGGATCCATCGTGAGGATGTGCGCGTTCGTCAGCCTCGTACAGAGCATCATGGGCGGTCCGTCCGTCCTCAGGAGGTTTCGGCGAGCACGGAGTCGGTGGCCGGGTCCGGGACGACGGCCGCGCCGCCGTCCTCCGGCACGTACCGCCTGGGGGCGGCCGGAACCATCAGCGGGGTGCCGGTCTCGGGGTCGGCGATGATGCGGCAGGGCAGGCCGAACACGTCCTCGACCAGCTCGGCGGTCATGACGGTGGCGGGGTCTCCCTCGGCGGCGATGACCCCGCCCGGCCGCATCACGATGAGGTGAGTGGCGTAGCGGCACGCCTGGTTGAGGTCGTGCAGGACCGCGACGACGGTGTGGCCCTTGCGGGCGTGGAGCTCGGCGCACAGGTCGAGCACCTCGACCTGGTGGGCGATGTCGAGGAAGGTGGTGGGTTCGTCCAGCAGAAGGATGGAGGTCTGCTGGGCCAGCACCATGGACAGCCAGACGCGCTGCCGCTGTCCGCCGGAGAGGTCGTCCACGGGCCGGTCGGCGAGTTCGAGTACGCCGGTCTGCCGCATCGCCTCGGTGACGGCCTCCTCGTCCTCGACGGACCACTGCTTCAGCAGCCGCTGGTGCGGGTACCGGCCGCGGGCCACGAGATCGCCGGCCGTGATCCCGCCCGGCGCGCTGGAGGACTGCGGGAGCAGGCCGAGGCGGCGGGCGACCTCGCGGGAGCGGTACGAGGCGATGGCGGCGCCGTCGAGATAAACCTGCCCGGCCTTGGGCTTGAGCATCCGCGCCAGCGCCGTGAGCAGTGTCGACTTGCCGCAGGCGTTGGGCCCGATGATCACCGTGAAGGAGTGGTCGGGGATGTCGACGCTCAGGGACGTGGCGACCGTCCGCTGGTCGTAGGAGAGCGTGAGGTCCTCGGCGCGCAGCCGGGGCCGCGGGGAGTTCGTTGCAGTCATGCGCGGCTCTTTCGCGACTCGGTGATCAGCAGCCAGATGAGGTAGAGCCCGCCGATGGCGCCGGTCGCCGTGCCCACCGGAAGGAGCGCGGGTGCGAAGACCCGCTGCACGACGAGGTCGCTCAGGGCGAGCAGGAAGGCGCCCATGAGGGCGGACGGCAGCAGCGCGGGCCCGGACGACCCGGTGAGTCTGCGGACCACCTGGGGCGCGGCCAGGGCGATGAACCAGATGGGGCCGGTGACGGCGGTGGCGAACGCGGCGAGGGCGACGCTGATGACGAGGAGGACCGTGCGGGTGCGCCGCACGTCGACGCCGAGCGCCATGGCGGTGGTGTCGCCCATCTCCACCATGGTGAGACGGCGGGAGAGCAGGAAGGCGGGCGGCAGCAGCACGGCGAGGGCGAGCCCGATGGCGTTCGCGTGCGTCCACAGCCGGTTCCCCAGACTGCCGATCAGCCAGGCCTGGGCCTCCAGCGCCTCCTGGAAGGTCGCCCGGGTGACCAGGTACGAGTTGACGGCGAGCAGCAGGGCGCTGACGCCGATGCCGATGACGACCAGCCGGAACCCCTGCAGACCCCGGCCGACCATGAGGAGGTTGACGGCGAGCGCCGTGGCGAGACCGCCGATCAGCGCGCCGAACGCGATCTGGGTCATGCTGCCGTGCAGCACGATGATGACGACGAGCGCGCCCACGGCGGAGCCGTTGGTGAAGCCGATGATGTCGGGGCTGCCGAGGGAGTTGCGGGTGAGACTCTGGAGGATCGCCCCGCTCACCGCGAGGGCCGCGCCGACGAACACCGCGGTCAGGATGCGCGGCATGCGCAGGGTGTTGACGACGAAGCCCGCGGCGTCGGATCCGCTTCCGGTCAGGGCCTGGAGGACCTCTGTGACGGAGAGCGGGAAGTCGCCGGTGGTCAGGGTGACCCCCATGACGGCGATCAGCGCGAGGAGCAGCAGGGCGGTCACGGCGACCACACGGCCCTGGACGCGCAGCGAGACGCCGCCCGCTCCGGTGCGCAGGACCCGGCCGCTGACGACGCGGGGGGCGGGGGTGTCGGCGGATCCGGGCACGGAGGTTTCCGCCTCCTCCACGGCACTCACAGCATGACCAGCTTTCGACGGCGGCACAGCGCGATGAACAGGGGCGCGCCGATGAACGCGGTGACGATGCCGACCTGCACCTCGCCCGGGGCGCCGAGCACACGGCCCAGCACGTCCGAGCCGATGAGCAGGACCGGTGCGAGCAGCATCGAGTACGCGAGCACCCAGCGCTGGTCGGTTCCGGAGAGGAACCGGGCGACATGCGGAACGGCCAGGCCCACGAAGCTGATCGGTCCCACGGCGGCGGTGGCGGCGCCGCACAGCAGCATCACGGCGACCGCCGCCAGCACGCGGGTGCGGCCGACGTTCACGCCCAGGGCACGCCCCAACTGGTCGCCCATCGCGAGGGCGTTGAGGGACGGGGCCAGGAGGAAGGCGACGATCGTACCGGTGGCGACGAACGGCAGGACGAGGAACACGATGTCGTAGTACCGGCCCGCGAGAGAGCCCACCGTCCAGAAGCGGAACTGGTCGAACGCCTCCGGGTCGAAGAGCAGCACGCCCCAGTTGAAGGCGTACAGCACGGCGGTCACCGCCGCTCCCGCGACGACGAGCCGGTCGGGGGTGGCCAGTTTCCGTCCGGAGGAGCCGAGGAGATGCACGCCCACGGACGCCACGGCCGCCCCGGCGAGGGCGAACCACACATAGCCGAGCGGCGCGGCCACGCCCATGAACGCGATGGCCACGACGACGCCCGCGGAGGCGCCCAGGTTCACTCCGAGGAGTCCCGGGTCGGCGAGCGGGTTGCGTGTCAGGGCCTGCATCAGGGCGCCGGACAGTCCGAGGGCCACTCCGACGACGACGCCGAGGAGGGTGCGGGGGATGCGGTAGTCGTGGACGATGACGGAGGCTTCCGATCCGTCAGGGCTCCACAGCAGGCCCCATGTCGACGCGAACGGAATCCCTCTGGTGCCCACCCAGACGCTGATCAGCGAGACCAGGACGAGCGCGCCGAGCGTCACGAGCAGCCCGAGCCCGCGCAGGGCCACCGTGGCCGGACGTGCCGCGGGCACGACGGGACCACCGGTCTCGCTTCCGGACGCCGCCCGGACTTCGACAGACAAGGACCACTCCCCTGGCGGCGCTTTCGAGCCCCACGCAGCGCGCGAAGCGTTGAACATGGGGGTGCCGCAAGCGATATGACGTACGAACGATGAAACTTAGGTGAGCCTAACCGTACGGCCGTGACGGGGTCAACGCGACGGCTCCGCCTGCGCCGATACCCGCCCCCGTGGACCATCGCCGGTCCCGGACGCACACCCTTGGCCCGGCCTACGATTAAGGTAGGCTTACCTAACTATCCTGCTCTGTTCTTGTGGAGGCCGCGCATGCCCGCTGGAGGACCACCCGCTGGAGGACCAACGGGGGGCCTGGTCCTCCGGAGAGCGCTCGCCGACCAGCGCCGCCCTGTCGTCGGAGCATCCGTCCTCGGCATGACGCACCAGGCGTGCGAGGCCCTCGTCCCCGTGGTCATCGGCCTGGTCATCGACGAGGCGGTGGCGACCGGTTCCTCCGGCGCCCTCCTGCGCTGGCTGCTGGTGCTCGCCGGTCTCTTCCTCGTGCTTTCCACGTGCTACCGGAACTCCGCACGGCTCACCGAAGGCGCGGGCGAAGGCGCCGCGCACCGGATCCGGCTGGACCTCGCCGCCCGCGTGCTCGATCCGCGGGGCGGGGCCGACTCCGGCCGGCTGCCCGGCGCGCTCACCGCCGTCGCGACCGGCGACGCCCGGCGCGTCGGCTCCGTCGCCTCCGCACTGCCGTACGCGCTGTCCGCACTCGCCGGGCTGGCCATCAGCGCGGTGGCGCTGCTCCGTATCTCCGTGCCGCTCGGCCTGCTCGTCCTGCTCGGCGTCCCGCCGCTGCTGTGGATCGGCCATCTCATCAGCCGCCCGCTCGAACGGCGCAGCGAGGCCGAACAGGAGCACGCCGCCCACGCGTCCGGGGTCGCCGCCGACCTGGTCACCGGCCTGCGCGTACTGAAGGGGATCGGCGCCGAATCGGCCGCGGTCTCCCGGTACCGGAAGACGAGCCGCGGCTCGCTGTCCGCCGCGCTGCGGGCGGCCGGCAGCCGGGCCTGGCACGACGGCGCGATCCTCGCCCTGACGGGCATCTTCATCGCGGTCATCGGGCTCGTCGGCGCCCATCTGGCGATGCGGGGCACCATCAGCGTGGGTGACCTGGTGGCGGCCGTCGGTCTCGCCCAGTACCTCCTCGGTCCCTTCCAGCTCCTCACCTTCGTCAACGGGGAGTTCGCCCAGGGCCGCGCCTCGGCCGACCGGATCGCCGAAATCCTCGCGTCGCCTCCGGCGGTCGTGGCCGGGAAGTCCGCGCTCCCCGAGCCGGTCGCCGGGCGGCTGCGGCTGCGCGGCGTCACCCAGGGCGCGCTGCGCGGCGTCGACCTCGACATCGCCCCCGGCAGCCTCGTCGGTGTGGTCACCCGTGACCCGGCCGCCGCGAACGATCTGCTGCTCTGTCTGGGCCGCGAACTCGACCCCGCCGAGGGGACCGTCGAACTCGACGGCGTACCCCTGACCGACCTCGATCCCGGCGACGTACGGCGCACGATCCTGGTCGCCCACCACGACGCCGACCTGTTCGAGGACAGTCTCCTCGCCAACGTACGGGCCGGATCGGACACCGAGGGGGCGGACATGAACGCGGCGCTGGCCGCCTCGGCGGCGGACGACGTCGCCCGAGCCCTGCCCGACGGGGTGGACACCGTCCTCACCGAACGGGGCCGTTCGCTGTCCGGCGGCCAGCGCCAGCGGGTGGCCCTGGCGCGGGCCCTGGCCGCCGACCCGCCGGTCCTCGTCGTCCACGACCCGACCACCGCCGTCGACACGGTCACCGAGGCCCGCATCGCGGCCCGGCTGCGGGACCTGCGCGGGGGCCGCACCACGGTCCTGGTCACCACCAGCCCCGCCCTGCTCGCCGGAACCGACGTCGTGTTCATGCTCGACGACGGCAGGGTGGCCGCCCGGGGCAGCCACCCCGAGCTGGCCGGCGCCCACGAGACGTACCGCTCGGCGGTGCTGGCATGACGACCCCTCAGGACAGAGACCCGCGGGACCCGGACGAGAAGGACGAGGGACGGACGATGAGCGGACCCGGCACGGCGGAACGCGAACTCCTGCCCACCGCCACCGGCGCCCGGACCCTCGCCGTCGTCCGCGGACTGCTGCGCCGGCACCGGTCGCTGACGGTGGGCGCGGTGACCGTACTGGTCATCGGCACGGGCACCGGGCTGCTGACCGCGCCGCTGCTCGGACACATCGTGGACCTGGTCGTGGACGAGCGCGGCGCGAGCGCGCTGACCGTACCGATGGTGCTCCTCCTGGCCGTCGCCGTCGCCAGGGCCGTCGCGACCGCCATCGGCAAGTCCCTCGTCGCCAGGCTCGGCGAGACGGTCCTCGCGGACCTGCGGGAACGGTTCATCGCGCGGGCGCTGCGACTGCCGCTGGAACGGGTGGAACGGGCCGGTTCCGGCGACCTGACGTCACGGGTCACCGGTGATGTCACCCTGATCGCGAGGGCGGTACGGCAGGCGCTGCCGGAGTTCATCAGCGCCTTCCTCACCATCGTGCTGACGCTGGGGGGTCTCGCCGTCCTCGACTGGCGCTTCCTGCTCGCGGTGCTGGTGTCCGTCCCGGTCCATGTCCTCACGGTGCGCTGGTACATCCCGCGCGCCGCGCGCGTCTACGCCGCGCACCGGGTGGCGACCGGCGCCCTCCAGCACCAGCTGCTCGACAGCGTCGGCGGGGTGCGTACGGTACGGGCGTTCCGTCTGAACGGGCGTCACGCGGATCTGCTGGAGCAGCGGTCGCAGGCGGCCGTCGACCTGGCGGCGCGGGGCATGCGCCTCGTCTCGGGCTTCTTCTCCCGGCTGAACATCGCCGAGTTCCTGGGCATGACGTCGATCCTCGTCACCGGATTCCTCCTCGTCGACAGCGGCTCGGCGAGCATCGGTACGGCGACCGCGGCGGCGCTCTACTTCCACGGCCTGTTCAACCCGATCAACGCGGCGCTCTTCCTCATCGACGACGCCCAGTCCGCCGGGGCGAGCCTCGCCCGTCTCGTCGGCGTGTCGAGCCTCCCCGCCGAACGGGAGCCCGACGGCCGGGCCGCCGCGCCGGTGGACGGCTCGGTCAAGGTGGTGGACCTCGGCCACGCGTACGTGGACGGCCACCCGGTGCTGCGCGCGGTGGACCTGGAGGTGCGGGACGGCGAACGCGTGGCCCTGGTCGGTGCCAGCGGCGCCGGAAAGACCACGCTCGCGAAGCTGATCGCGGGCGTCCACACCCCGGAGACGGGCGCGATCTCCCTGGGCGGCGTGGACTCCCGGGAGCTGGGCCCCGCCGGGATCCGGCAGTCCGTCACGCTGATCAGCCAGGAGGTCCATGTCTTCGCCGGCCCGCTCTCCGAGGACCTGCGGCTGGCCCGGCCCGAGGCGACGGACGAGGAGCTGCGCGCCGCGCTGGCCCGCGTCGACGCGCTGGACTGGGCGGACGCGCTGCCCGAGGGCCTGGCAACGGTCGTGGGCGAGGGCGGCCACCGCCTCACGGTGACCCAGGCCCAGCAACTCGCCCTCGCCCGGCTCGTGCTCGCCGATCCGCCCATCGCGATCCTGGACGAGGCCACCGCCGACGCGGGCAGCGCGGGCGCCCGTGTGCTGGAAACGGCCGCCCTGCGCGCGCTGGAGGGCCGTACGGGCGTGATGGTCGCCCACCGCCTTCCCCAGGCGGCGACCGCGGACCGCGTCGTCGTCCTGAACGAGGGCCGCGTCGTCGAGACGGGCACCCACGACGAACTCGTCGCGGCGGGCGGCCGCTACGCCGAGCTCTGGTCGGCGTGGTCCGACAGCCGCCGGGAACCGGACCAGGAACCGGCCCTGCCGGCCTAGAGTCTCCCCCGATTCACCTCCCGCGAGGCTCCCGCCCGGCACATCCGGGCGGGAGCCTCGTGCTGTCGGAGGGCCGCGCGGACCGCGGACCGGCCACGCGCGGAAACGCCGCCGCCCATGGAGAGGGTTCTCCATGGGTGGCGGCGTCCGGCCGTGCGGTGCGGGTCAGCCCTGCTGAGCGACGAGGCTCGCCGGGCGCAGGTCCGTCCAGTGCTCCTCGACGTACGCGAGGCAGGCCTCGCGCGTGTCCTCGCCGAAGGCGGTCCGCCACCCGGCGGGAACCTCCGCGAAGGACGGCCACAGCGAGTGCTGGTTCTCGTCGTTGACCAGGACCAGGAAGCGGCCCTGCGGGTCCTCGAACGGGTTGGTGGTCATGCGGTGTCACTCCTTGTCGACAGGGCGGTGAACAGCTCCGAGAGCGGCTGCTGAGGGTCGGCTGCCACGGTACGCAGCAGCCCCTGGAGTTCGTCGGCGAGTCGTCGTGCCTCGGCGGTGCCGAGCAGGTCGGTGGCGTGGATCAGGGCGCAGTGCACGGGGCCGTCACCCTGAGGCTCGTAGAAGCTGAGGGTCAGCCGGGCGCGGGTCGCACCGGTCGGTACGGCGTCGAGGGAGCCGACGCCGCCTTCCAGCCGTTCCAGGTCCGCCTGCTCGTGATGGATCACCATCACCCGCGGGCCCTCCGGAGGCAGTCCGGTCGCCCGTACGACCTCCTCGAACGGGACGTCCTGCCGGTCGAGAGCGCTGAGCGTGGTCTCCCGTACGCGGGACAGCAGTTCCAGGAACGTCGGGTCGCCCGCCACGTCGGTGCGCAGCACGACCGTGTTGAAGCAGCAGCCGACCAGGTCGGCCAGTTGATCGTCCGTGCGGCCGGCGACCATCGTGCCGATGGGCAGGTCCGTGCCCGCGCCGCGGGCGGTGAGCAGCGCCGCCAGGGCGGAGTGCAGAACCATGAACATGCTGGTGCCGGTGGCGCGGGCCAGCTCGTCCACGGCCGCGTGCGTCCGCTCGTCGAGGACGAAGCCCACCTGGCCGGCGCCGGGCGAGGAGGAGCGCGGGCCGTCCGCCGGGAGAGCGAGCTCGGCGGGTACGTCCTTCAACGTCTCCCGCCAGTAGGCGAGCTGCCGGCCGCCCCTGCTGTCCGGATCGTCCAGGTCGCCCAGGATCTCACCGGCCCACTGGGCGTAGTCCGCGTACGAGACCGGCAGTGGGTGCCACTCGGGCGCCCGGCCTTCCGCACGGGCCGCGTACGCGGCCGTCAGGTCGCGGAAGAGCGGGACGACGGACCACTCGTCCACCGCCAGGTAGTGCATGGTCAGCAGCAGGGCCTGCTCTCCCGTGGCCGCCGTCAGCAGGTGCGCCGCGAGGGGTGCCCCGCGGACCGGGTCCGGCGCCCCGGCCGCCAGTTCCGTCAGGCGGGCCTCCAGGTCGTCGCACTCCTCCCGCTCCAGGACCGGGGGCTCGGCGGCCCGGTGGTACAGCGCGCCGTCCCGTTCCGTGAACGCCGTGCGGAGCGGTTCGTGACGAGCGGTCACATCGGCCAGCGCGGCGGACAGCGCCTCCGCGTCCAGACCGCCGGACGAGCGCAGGACGAGCGCGTGGTCGAAGCGCGCGGCACGGCGGTGGGCGTCCCACTGCCAGCGCTGGACCGGGGCGGCCGCCTGCGGCTGCCTGCGTTCCCGCGCCGGGCGCAGTGCCGGGCGGGCCGTCGACGCGTCCTTCAGCTTGCTCTCGAGACCGGCGACGGTCAGCGCGTCGAAGACGTCCCGGATGCTCAGCTCGGCCCCGAACTCGGCGCGGATCCGGGCCAGGAGCCGCATCGACGCCATGGAGTGGCCGCCCAGCGCGAAGAAGTTGTCGTGGATGCCGACCTTCTCCAGCTTGAGGATCTCGCGGAACAGCCCGGCGAGCCTGGCCTGCGCCTCGGTGGCCGGGAGCGCGCCGCCGGTCATCGCGGTCCAGTCCGGCGCGGGCAGCGCCTTGTGGTCCAGCTTGCCGTTGGGGGTCAGCGGCAGCGGGCCGTCCAGGGGGACGACGAGCGCCGGGACCATGTACTCGGGCAGCACTCCGGCCAGATGGGCGCGCAGTTCGCGCGGGTCCAGCGCGCCGGTGTCCGGTACGGCGTAGCCGACGAGCCGGACGATGTCGCCGTCGCGGTCGGGCACCACGGCGGCCTGCGCGACCGAGGGGTGTCCGGCGAGGGCCGCCTCGATCTCACCCAGCTCGATACGGAAGCCGCGGACCTTGACCTGGGTGTCGACGCGCCCGAGGAAGTCGAGGTTGCCGTCCGGGCGCCAGCGGGCGCGGTCGCCGGTGCGGTACATCCGGCCGCCGGGCGGGCCGTACGGGTCGGCGACGAACCTCTCCGACGTGAGGGCGGCCTTGCCGAGGTAGCCGCGCGCGAGGCCGCGTCCGGAGACGTACAGCTCGCCCGTGACACCCGGCGGGACCGGCCGCAGGTTCTCGTCCAGGACGTAGCAGCGGGTGTTGGGGTCGGGCCGGCCGATGGGCACGCGGCCGGACGGGCGTCCGCCGTGCTCGCGCGCGGGCCACAGCGTGGAGTTGACGGTCGCCTCGGTGAGCCCGTACGCGCAGATCAGGTGGGCCGTGTCGCCGAACCGCTCGAACAGGTCCGGCGGCACCGTCTCCGTACCGACCAGGACGGTCGACCCCTCGGGCAGCTCGCATCCCGGCGGCAGGGCCGACACGAGGGACGGCGGAAGGATCATGTGGGTGATCCGCTGGTCCGCGAGGAAGTCGGTGAGCGCGGGGCCGGCGACCCGCGCCTCGTCGGTGATGAGAACGAGCCGGCCTCCCCGGCACAGCGCCATGGACAGCTCGAAGGCGAAGACGTCGAAGCCGATCGAGGCGAACTGAAGGACATGGCTGTCGCGTTCGAGCCCCATCCGGTCGACCGCGGTGGCGACGAGACTGGCGATGCCCTCGTGCGGGACGACCACGCCCTTGGGGCGGCCGGTCGAACCGGACGTGTAGATGACGTACGCGGCCTGGTCCAGGCCGATCCGCCCGCCCTCGACCGGGGTCTCGGGCAGGGCGGCCAGTTCGGCGGCCACCGCGGGCTCGTCGAGCAGCACCACCGGCACGCCCGCCACGTCCGGGATCTTGCCCGCGACCGGCTCGGTGCCGACCACGAGCGCCGCCCGCGAGTCCTCGATCATGTACGTCAGGCGGTCGGCGGGGTGGATCAGGTCGAGCGGCAGGAACGCGGCGCCCAGCTTCATCGCGGCGAGCACCGTGGCGACCATGTCGACCGAGCGGGGCACGGCCACGCCGACCACGCTCCCGGGGCCCACGCCGCGCGCGGCCAGCAGCCGGGCCACGCGGTCGGCGCGGGCGTCGAGCCGCGCGTATGTCACGGAGCGGGCGCGGTCGACGACGGCGACCGCGTCGGGGCGCTCGGCGAGGCGCCGTGCGAACAGTGCGGGGAACGACTCCTCCTCGACCTCGCGGGCCGTGGCGTTGAAGCCCTCCAGGACCATCCGCCGCTCGTCGTCGGCGAGGATCTCCGCCCGCGAGACGGGCCGCCCGGGTGCGGCGACGAGGGCCGCGACGAGCGCCAGCAGGCGATCGCCGAAGCGTGCGGCGGTCTCGTGGTCGAACAGCTCGGTGGCGTATTCGAGGCGGCAGCCCAGGGAGCCCGCTCCCCCGTCGGCCGGGGTGTGCTCGGTGAAGCTGAACACGAGGTCGAACTTGGCCGAGCGGACACGGAACGGCATGTAGTCCGCCCGGAGGCCGGGCAGTTCCAGTCCGTCGCCCGTGCGGGCGTGGTAGCCGACCATCACCTGGAACAGCGGGTTCCGGGACAGCGAGCGCGTCGGGTTGAGCTTCTCCACGACCGACTCGAACGGCACGTCCGCGTGCGAGAACGCGGCCAGGTCGGTCTCCCGCACCCGGGCCAGCAGTTCGGTGAAGCTCGGGTCGCCGCTCAGGTCCGTGCGCAGCACGAGCGTGTTGACGAAGAAGCCGACCAGGTCGTCCAGCGCTTCGTCGCCGCGTCCCGCGATGGGCGAGCCGAGGGGGATGTCCGTACCGGCGCCCATGCGGTACAGCAGGGCGGCCACGGCGGCGTGCGCCACCATGAACATGCTGGCGCCGGTCTCACGGGCGAGCCGCTTGAGCCCCTCGTGGACATCGGTGTCGAACGCGAGGTCCAACTCGGCGCCGGAGAACGCCGGCCGCGCCGGGCGCGGCCGGTCCGTGGGCAGTTCCAGCTCCTCGGGGGCGCCCTCCAGCGTCGTACGCCAGTACTCCAGCTGCCGGGCCGCCAGACCGGCCGCGTCCGCCGGGTCGCCGAGCAGGCGCTGCTGCCACAGCGCGTAGTCGGCGTACTGGACGGGCAGCGGCTCCCACCGCGGTGCCGCGCCGGAGACGCGGGCCGCGTAGGCGGTGGCGAGGTCGCGGAGGAACGGGCGGTCCGACCACTCGTCGGTGGTGATGTGGTGCAGCAGCAGGACGACGACATGGTCCCGCGGTGTCAGCTCCAGGATCGTGGTGCGCAACGGCGGTTCGGCGGCCAGGTCGAACGGCCGGTTGACGGCCGCGTCGACGAGCGCGGGAACCTCGTCCTCGGTGGCGCGCAGCCGCTCCACGACGGGCCGTGCCTCGTCGGCGGGCAGTACGTGCTGGATCACCTGGCCGTCGGGCTCCACGAACACCGTCCGCAGGGCCTCGTGGCGGGCCGTCACATCGGCGAGCGCCGCGCCCCACGCTTCGATGTCGAGGTCGCCGCGCACCCGCATGACCAGCGGGAAGTTGTACGCGGCGGAGGCGCACTCGATCTGCTGGATGACCCACAGCCGCTGCTGGGCGTACGAGAGGGGCAGCACGCCGGGCCGCTCACCGGCGGTCAGGGCCGGGCGTGCCGGGGCCGCGGAGCGGGCCGCGCGCTCGACCAGTTCGGCGACGGTGGGCGCCTCGAACAGGTCGCGGATCGCGAGTTCGGCGTCGAGCGCGGTGCGGGCGCGGCTCACGAGACGGGTGGCCAGCAGGGAGTGGCCGCCCAGCTCGAAGAAGTCGCTGTCGATGCCGACGCTGCCCTCGGGCAGGCCGAGCACCTCCGCGAAGAGGGCGCACAGCGTCTCCTCGCGCGGCGTGCGGGGATCGCGGCTCGTGCCCGTCGCGGCGAAGTCCGGGGCGGGCAGGGCCCGTACGTCCAGCTTGCCGTTGACGGTGAGCGGCAGCGTGTCCACGGGGACGAGCGCGGACGGGACCATGTAGTCGGGCAGCCCCGCCTTCAGGTGGTCGCGCAGCCGCTGGAGCAGGTGCTCCCCCGGCTCCGTGCCGTCCTCCGGCGCGAAGTAGCCGACCAGGCGCTTCGTGCCGGTGCTCTCGTTCACGACGACCGCCGCGTGGGCGACCTCGGGGTGCGAGGACAGGGCCGTGGAGATCTCGCCCAGTTCGATCCGGTAGCCGCGGATCTTCACCTGGTCGTCGGTACGGCCCAGGAAGTCGAGCAGTCCGTCGGGGCGCTGCCGTACGAGGTCGCCCGTGCGGTACATCCGCTCGCCCGGATCGCCGAACGGGTCCGCGACGAACCGCTCGGCGCTCAGAGCGGGACGGTCGTGGTAGCCACGGGCCAGACCGGTGCCGGCGATGTACAGCTCGCCGGGGCCGCCCGGCGGAACCGGGCGCAGCATGGCGTCCAGGACGTAGGCGCGGGTGTTGCGGATGGGCAGGCCGACCGTGGGGGTGGCGCTGTCCGTCGTCGAGCCGCCGAGGGTGTTGATGGTGTATTCGGTCGGCCCGTACAGGTTGTAGCCGTAGGTGCCGTCGGTCCGGCGGAGCTTCGTCCACACGGTGTCGGAGACGGCCTCGCCGCCGAGGAGGACGAGAGCGGGGCGGTGCTTGCCGGCCGTGTCGTCCCGGTCGAGGAGGCCCTCCTCGATGAGGAGCTGGGCGTAGGTGGGGGTCACGTTGACCACGTCGACCTGGTGCCGGTCGCAGTAGGCGACCAGCGCCTCGGCGTCGCGGCGCAGATCCTCGTCGCAGACGTGCACCTCGTGGCCCTCGACGAGCCAGAGCAGTTCCTCCCAGGACATGTCGAAGGCGAAGGACACCGTGTGCGCGATGCGCAGGCGCCGCCCGCCGGCCGAGGCGATGGCCGGGTCGAAGATCTCCTTCTGGTGGTTGAGCTGCATGTTGGTCAGTCCCCGGTAGGGGGTGACGACGCCCTTGGGACGGCCGGTGGAGCCGGAGGTGTAGATGACGTACGCCGGGTGTTCCAGCCGGTCCCGCACGTCGTGGGCGAACGCGCGCCGCTCGTCGTCCGCGATCTCCCCGCCGGGCAGGGCCGCCAGTTCGGCGGCCACGGCCGCGTCGTCCAGGAGGAGTTCGGGAGCCGCCGCCCCGGTGTCACCGCGGAGGGCCGGGGCGACCGCCGTGGTGGAGACGAGGCACAGGGGGCCGGTGTCCTCGATCATCAGCCGCAGCCGGTCGGCCGGGTGGTCCAGGTCCAGCGGCAGGTACGCGGCGCCGGTGCGCAGGACGGCGAACAGCGCGGCCACCATGTCGATCGACCGGGGCAGCGCCAGCGCCACGACCTTCTCGGGTCCCGCGCCCCGGGCAAGGAGCAGGCGGGCGAACCGGTTGACGCGCGCGTCCAGTTCGGCGTACGTGAGGGCGCGCTCGCCGAAGACCAGCGCCACGGCGTCCGGGGTACGGGCGACCTGGGCCGCCAGCATGTCGGCGACGGTCTCGTTCGGCACGGGCTCCCGGCTGCCGGCCCACTCGGCCGCCAGGGCGGCGCGCTCCGGCGGCAGCAGCAGGTCCACGCCGACGGTACGGGCGGAGGCGGCGTCCGGGGCGGCGAGGCTCTCCCCGAGCCGTTCGAGGACGGTCGTGAACCGTCCGAGGATCGTGGTCGCGGCCTCCGCGCCGAACAGGTCGGGCCGGGCCGCCAGGGTCACCCGCAGCCGGGTCTCGGGCGTGACGATGAGGGTGAGCGGGAAGTGGGTGCCGTCCACGTTCGACACGTCGGTGATGCCGTGGCGCTGCCGGAGCGCCGCCGCCCGGTCCTCGCCGTCGGCGGAACGGAGCACGAACAGCGTGTCGAACAGGCGGCGGTGGCCGGTCTCCTGCTGGATCGTGCCGAGTCCGACGTACTCGTACGGCATGACCGCGGCCCGCTCGGACTGCATGCGCCGCAGCAGGTCGAGCAGTGGCTCGTCCGGCGCGAACCCGATCCGTGCCGGGACGGTGTTGAGGAACATGCCGATGATGCCGGCGACGTTCGGCACGTCCGCGGGCCGTCCGGCGACCGCCGTGCCGAAGACGACGTCGTCGCGGCCGGTCATCGCGGAGAGGACCAGCCCCCAGGCGGCGTTGAGCACCGTGTTCAGGGTGAGGCCGTACTGCCGGGCCAGGGCGCGCAGCCGGTCGCTGGTCTCGCGTGTCAGCACCGCGTCGAAGTCGGCCGGGATGACCGGATCCGCGTCGCGGCCCGTCGGGGCGACGAGGGTCGGCTCGTCGAGACCGCCGAGCGCGCCGCGCCACGCGCCGGCGGCCCGGCTCGTGTCCTGGTCGTCGAGCCACGCCAGGTAGTCGCGGTAGGAGCCGGGGGCGGGCAGGCCCGTGGTGTCGCCGGCCCGCTCGTAGAGCGTGAAGAGTTCCTCCAGGAACAGCCACGCGGACCAGCCGTCCCACAGGATGAGGTGGTGGGTGACGACGAGCCGGTCACGGCCGTCGTCGAGCCGGATCAGCTGGAGGCGGCAGAGCGGCGGCGCCGACAGATCGAAGCGCTCGCGGCGGTCGGCGGCGAGCAGCTCGTCCACGCGGGCGCGCCGCTCCTCCGCGGGCAGTCCGGAGAGGTCGGTCTCCACCAGCGGGATCTCGGCACCGTCCACGATGAACTGCACGGGCCGGGGCGGGCCGTCGCTGGTGAATCCGGCGCGCAGGCTGGCGTTGCGCTCCAGGAGAGCCCGGCAGGCGGCGCGCAGCCGGTCGATGTCCAGGCGGTGGTCGAAGTCCAGGGTCTCCTGTGACAGGTAGACGTCGAGCGCGTCTCCCGCGTCGTAGGTGGCGTGGAAGTACATGCCCTCCTGGAGCGGGGAGAGCGGCCAGATGTCGGCGACCGGCAGCCCGGCGACGGCCTCGACGCGGGCGTTCTCCTCCGGGGACAACTCCAGCCCGCCCAGCGGGGCGGGGGCCTCGGGCTCCGTCGGTACGCCGGCGGTCAGCTGGTCCAGGAGCGCCTTCAGGGCCGGGTCGGCCCCTGCCCCGGACCGCTGCTGCTGGGCGAGCACGGCCTGGAGGGCGGCGGCGGCCTGCCCGGCCTCGGCGGCGGACACGGTCACGGCGCCGGTGGGCGCGCCGGTACCGCTCGGGCCGGCGGGAGCGGGCTCCGCGGGCGCGCTCGCGACAGCCGCGGCGAGCGCGGCGGGCGTGCGGTGCTCGAACACATCGCGCGGGCTGATGGTCAGTCCCCTTTCACGGGCCCCGGTGGCGACGGCGATCGAGGTGAGGCTGTCGCCGCCGAGCATGAAGAAGTCGTCGTCGGCACCGATCCCGGCCAGGCCGAGGACGTCGGTGAAGATCTCGCACAGGGCGCGTTCGCGCTCGCCCCGGGGCGCCCGGCCACCGGCCCCCGGAACGACGGACGGCGAGGGCAGGGCGATCTGGTCGAGCTTGCCGCTGGGGGTCAGCGGCAGTTCCCCGACGACCACGACGGCCGTCGGCACCATCGCCGCGGGCAGTGCCTCGGCGAGCGCCCGGTGGAGGGCTTCGGCGTCCGGGGCGGCGCCGGGGGCCGGTACGGCGTAGCCCAGAAGCACCCCGTCACGGACGATGACGGCGGAGCGGGCGACACCCGGCAGGGCGGCCAGGGCGGCTTCGATCTCGCCCGGCTCGACACGATTGCCGCGGATCTTCACCTGCCGGTCGGTGCGCCCCAGGTACTCGACGGCGCCGTCGGCGCGGCGCCGGACCAGGTCGCCGGTCCGGTACATCCGCTCGCCCGGCCCGCCGAACGGGTCGGCGACGAACCGCTCGGCGGTCAGGCCATGGCGGTCGTGGTAGCCGCGCGCCAACTGGGCGCCGGCCAGGTACAGCTCGCCGGGCACGCCGTCCGGGACGGGGCGCAGGAAGGCGTCGAGCACGTACAGCCGAGTGTTCCACACGGGCCGGCCGATGGGCACGGCGGGCTCGGTGCCGCCCTCGTACGGGAAGTACGTGACGTCGACGGCCGCCTCGGTGGGGCCGTACAGGTTGTGCAGCGGTACCGGGCCATGGCCGTGCCGGGCCGTCAGCTCCCGCCAGCGGCGGGCGTCCGGTCCGGTGAGGGCCTCGCCGCTGCAGAACACCCGGCGCAGGCTCGCCGTCCAGTCCGGGGCGTCGGCGGCGGCGTCCATCGCCTGGACGAACGCGGCCAGCATCGACGGTACGAAGTGCGCCGTCGTGATCCGCCGGGCGTGGATCAGCTCGGCGAGGTACGCGGGGTCGCGATGGCCGTCGGGCCGGGCGAGGACGACGGTCGCGCCCTCGACCAGGGCCCAGAAGAACTCCCAGACGGACACGTCGAAGCTGGACGGGGTCTTCTGGAGCACCCGGTCGTCGGCGGTGAGTCCGTACGCGCCCTGCATCCAGCCGAGGCGGTTGACGATCGCCCGGTGGGTGACGGTGACGCCCTTGGGGCGCCCGGTGGATCCGGAGGTGTAGATCAGGTACGCGGGGTGGTCGGGTCCCGCGTGCGCGCCGGGGGTGCCGGGCGTGTCGGAGGTGTCGGGGACCTCCTCGTCGTGGTCCACGACGAGGTGTCCGAGACCGGGCACGCCGGGCAGTCGCCCGGCCGCGTCGCCGGTGGTCACGACGGTCCGGGCCCCGGAGTCGGCGAGCATGAACGCCACCCGGTCGGCGGGGTAGTCGAGGTCCACGGGCAGGTAGGCGGCGCCCGCCTTGTGCACGCCGAGCAGCGCGACCATCAGCTCCGCGGAGCGGGGCACCGCGACCGCGACGAACCGCTCCGGGCCCGCGCCGCGTGCCCGCAGCCGCCGGGCGAGTGCCTCCGCGCGCCGGTCCAGTTCGGCGTAGGTCAGGGTGGTGTCCTCGAAGACGACGGCCGGGGCGTGCGGGGTCCGTTCCACCTGTGCGGCGAAGAGCGAGGCGAGGGTGGCGTCCGCGGCGGGCAGCGGGTGCGCCGTGGCGTTCAGCGCGGTCAGGCGCTCACGCTCCCGGCCGGACAGCAGCCCCACGCGGGCGACCGGGCGGGCGGGGTCGGACAGGAGTGCCCGCAGCAGCGCCTCGAACCGGCGGGCGATCACCGCCACGGACAGCTGGTCGAGCCGGACCGCGTCGTACGTGAACCGCAGGGACAGATGGGTGCCGGGCTCGACGATCAGCGCGAGCGGGTAGTGCACGGCGTCGAACACCTCGGCGCCGGTGACGCGCAACGCGTCCTCGTCCTGTCCGGTGGACAGGTCACCGGCCGGGAAGTTCTCGAACACGACGAGCGTGTCGAAGAGTTCCCCGCCGCCCGCGATCCGCTGGATCTCGGCGAGCCCGAGGTGCTGGTGGTCGAGGAGGGCCGCGTGCTCGTCCTGGACGCGCCGCAGCAGGTCGACGGGCGACTCCCCCGCGCGCAGGGTGACGCGGGCCGGCACCGTGTTGATGAACAGGCCCACGGCCGAGTCCAGGCCCTCGACCTCGGTGGTGCGTCCGGAGACGGTGGTGCCGAACACGATGTCCTGGCCGCCGGTCAGGCCGCCGAGCAGCAGGGCCCAGGCGCCGTGCACGACGGTGCTGAGGGTGAGGCCGTGGCCGCGGGAGAAGGCGGTCAGGTCGGCGGTGAGCGACTCGGGCAGCCGGACGTCCACGTGCTCGGATCCGGCGGCGGGTGCCGCCTGCTCGTCGCCCGTCGCGACGGAGGAGGCGGGAGCGGAGGCGGCAGAGGCGGAGGCGGCAGCGGAGGCGGTCAGCCGGGTGGCGCCGTCCAGACCGGCCAGAGCCCGCCGCCAGGCGTCGCGGGCGGCGTCGCGGTCCCGGCCGGCCAGCCAGGACAGATACGGCCCGGGGGCGGACGGCTCGGGCAGGGCCTCGCCCCGGTGGACGGCGGTGAGTTCACGCAGCAGGACGGAGACGGACCAGCCGTCGGCGATGATGTGGTGCAGGGTGAGCAGGAGCCGCCGACGCTGCCCGTCCCGGATCAGGGTGGCCCGCAGCAGGGGCGGCCGGGCGAGGTCGAACCGCTCGGCACGGTCCTGGCGCAGCAGGTCCTCCAGCGCGGTGTCGGCGGTGTCCGCCTCGCGCCACGGAAGGGCCGCGTGGCCGGGGATGCGCTGGACCACGTCGCCGCCCGGGAGCTGGCGGAACGAGGCGCGCAGCAGCGGGTGCCGGTCGAGCAGCAATTGGAGGGACCGGCGCAGCCGGTCCGGGTCGACGGTGCCCGCGAGGTCGAGGAGTTCCTGGACGACGTACAGATCGCCGGCCTCCGGGTCGAACTCCGCGTGGAAGAAGAAGCCTTCCTGGAGCGGGGAGACGGGCAGGGCGTCCTCGTCGAGGGGGACGGCCCGTACGGCCGTCCCGGCCGCCGGCGCCCCGTCCGCGCCGGACAGGCCCGCCGTCCTGGCGAGCGCCGCCACGGTCCGCTGCCGGAACACCTCGCGTGGGGTGATCACGAGTCCGGCGTCGCGGGCGCGGTTGACGAGCTGGATCGCGACGATGCTGTCGCCGCCCAGCTCGAAGAAGCTGTCGTGGACGCCGGCCGACGGCAGTCCGAGCACCTCGGCGAACAGCGCGGCGAGCGTGGTCTCGGCGGGGGTGGTGGGCGCGTCGCCGCCGGCCGTCGCGGTCCACCGGGGCTCGGGCAGGGCGCGGCTGTCGAGCTTGCCGTTGGGCGTCAGCGGCAGCGGCCCGTCGAGGCGTACGACGGCGGAGGGGACCATGTGGTCGGGCAGCGCTCCGGCGATCCGGGCGCGCGCGTCCGCCACGGAGGCGTCCGCGTCCGTACCCGCCTCGGCCACGAGGTAGGCGACGAGCCGCTTGGCGCTCCGGTGGTCCTCGCGGACGAGGACGGCGGCCTGGGCGATGCCGGGGCAGGCCATGAAGGCGCTCTCGATCTCGCCGGGCTCGATGCGGTGGCCGCGTATCTTGATCTGTCCGTCGGCGCGGCCCAGGAACTCCAGGTTGCCGTCGGCGGCCCAGCGGACGCGGTCGCCCGTCCGGTACATGCGCGCGCCGGGCTCGGCCGCGTACGGGTCGGCGACGAAGCGTTCCGAGGTGAGCCCCGGCCTGCCCAGGTAGCCGCGGGCGAGGCCGCGTCCGGCGACGTACAGCTCACCGACGGCGCCGACCGGTACGCAGCGGAGCGCGGAGTCGAGCACGTAGGCACGGGTGTTGGGGTCGGGCTCGCCGATGGGAGCGGGTCCCGGCCTGTCCGGGGTGGCGGTCCACAGGGTGGAGTTGACGGTGGCTTCGGTGAGGCCGTACGCGACGACCACCCGGAGCCGGCCGGACCAGCGGCCGATCAGCTCGCTGGGCACGGCTTCGGTGCCGACGATCAGCACGGCGCCGTCGGGCAGCTCGCAGTCCTGCGGCAGGGCCGAGACGAGGGACGGCGGCAGGATCATATGGGTGGCGCGATGGTGTGCGATGTAGTCCGTGAGGGCGGGTCCGGCGACGCGCCGCTCGGTGGGGACGACGATGACACGGCCGCCCACGCACAGGGACATGATCAGGTCCCAGACCGTCACGTCGAAACCGGCGGAGGCGAACTGGACGACGCGGCTGTCGGACGTGATGCCGATGCGGTCGGTGGCGGTGGCGACGAGGCTGCCGACGCCGTCGTGGGAGACGACGACGCCCTTGGGCCGGCCGGTGGAGCCCGAGGTGTAGATGACGTACGCGGCCCGGTCCAGGGTGAGCGGCACGCGCGGGTCCGTGGCGTCGAGGGCGGCGCACGCGGAGGCCACGGACGGGTCGTCGAGCAGCAGGTGGCCGACGCCGGGGGTCTTCGGGAGGACGCCGGACACCTCACGGGTGGTGATGACGGTGCGTGCCCCGGCGTCGTCCAGCATGTAGCGGACGCGGTCCTGCGGGTGGTCGACGTCCAGCGGCAGATAGGCGGCCCCCGCCTTCATGACCGCGAGCAGCGACACCACGAGTTCGGGGGAACGCGGCATGGCCACGGCGACGACGTCCTCGGCGCCCACGCCGCGGGCGGCGAGGAGGCGGGCCAGCCGGTTGGCCGCCGCGTTCAGTTCGGTGTAGGTCAGCTCCCGGTCCTCGCAGACGAGGGCGACGGAGTCCGGGGCGCGGCGGACTTGGCGCTCGAACGCGGCGGGCCAGGAGAGCTCGGCCGTCTCGCGCGGTGACACGCCGAAGTCGTCGAGGAGCCGGGCGCGTTCCGCGCCGGAGGTCAGCTCGATGCGGCCGACGGGGCGGTCCAGGTCCTCGGCCAGGTCGGCCAGCAGCGCCAGGAAGCGGCGCTCGTGGGCGCGCAGGGTGTCCTCGTCGCACATGTCCGCGTCGGCGTCGATGTGGACGCGGAGACCGAGTCCCCTGCGGGTCTCGACGAAGCTGAGGGCCAGGTCGCTGACGGGGCCGACCCAGACCGGTTCGAGTTCGCTCTCGTGGTCGGAGAACCGCAGGTCGTCGCCGCGGGGCAGGACGTTGACCGTCGGGCCGACGAGTTCGGGCACGCCGTCGGCCAGGCCCAGTTCCCTGGCGAGGTCCTCGGCGCGGTAACGCCCGTGGTCCACCGCCTCGGTGACCGCGTCGCGTACAGCGGCCAGAAGTTCGGTGCCGGTCGTGTCCGGACGGACGGAGAGCCGCAGCGGGACGATGTTGGACACCATGCCGGGGACGCCGGCCGACACGGCGTCCTGGCGGGCGGCGATCGGCAGGCCGAGGACGAGGTCCCGCTCGCCGCTGACCCGGTGCAGGTAGGCGGCCACGGCCGCGATGAGCAGGCGGGAGACGCGGGTGCCGGCCCGCTCGGCGGCGGCGTACAGCGACTGGACGTCCGCGGCGGACAGTTCCGACGTGCGTCGCAGCCGTCGCGTCATGAGCGCCGGGGCGCGTTCCACGAGGCGTACGGGCTCGGGGCGTTCGGCCATGCGGGCCAGCCAGTAGGCGCGGTCCTCCTGATGGCGGTCCGAGGCGCGGTAGGCCAGGTCCGCCTCGACCAGACGGGAGATCCGCCAGTCGCCGGGGGCGGCGGCCCGGTCGCCGTCGCTGTAGATCTCCCCCGCCCGGCGCGTGATGAGCGCGACGCCCATGCCGTCGTTGACGATGTGATGGTAGCGCTGGTACCAGGTGACGTGGTCGTCCGTCAGGCGCAGCAGTGCCTGGGCGAAGAGGGCGCCCCCGGCCGGATCGGCCGGGCGATCCCGCTCGGCGTCCATCCAGTCGGCGGCGGCCCGCTCGGGGTCCGGGGCTCCGCGCAGGTCGACGACGGGGACGTCGAAGGGGACGGGAGCGGGCGTCTGCCGCGGTCCGCCGTCCCCGGCGCCGACCCGCACGTGCAGGCTCCCGGCTTCCCCGACGGCCTGCCGGACGGAGGCGGCCAGACGGTCGAGGTCGACGCGGCCTCGCAGGTCCAGAGCGAAAACGATGTTGTAGGCGGAGCTGTCCGGGTCGATCTGCTGGGCAAGCCAGATACCGGACTGCCCACCCGTGACGGGTATGCCGGAAGCGGATGTCCGGTCCGACTCGACGTCAAACATCGTTCGAAAGGGCCTTTCCCTGGTGGTACGTCAGTGAGGTGTGTCGCGGGTCCCGTCCGTCCGCGCTCCTGCCGGGCGCGGACGGACGGGACCCCGTTGGACCGGCGCCTACTTGATGGCCGCGATCAGCGGCTCGACCTCGTCGATGGCGTACGGGATCGAGAGGACGGTGTTGAAGGAGAAGGCCGCGCCGATGTCCGGGTCCTGGTACGGGACGAACAGGTCACGCTTCTCCTGGTGGACCTTCAGCTTCTGGTAGAGCGGCTCGGCCTTGATGCGGTCGTTGGCCTCCGTGCTGGAGGTGACCCAGACGAGACGGTCGACGTCGAGCACGTTCAGCTTCTCGGCGCTCAGTTCGGCCACGTTCCAGCCCGGCTTGGCCAGAGTGTCCAGCTCGGGCTTCAGCTTGAATCCCAGCTCGGAGAAGAAGATGGACTTCGGGTCGGTCTTCGTGAAGCCCGAGTACTTGCCCGCCTCGAAGCTGTCGGCGACGGCGAGGGTCTTCTCGGCGAACCCGGGGTTCTTCTCGCGCACGGCCTTGAAGCGCGCGTCGATGCCGGAGATCAGCTTCTCGCTCTCCGCTTCCTTGCCGAGGGACTTGCCGATCTGCCGGGTCATCACCTGCCAGGACGCCCCGTAGTCGGGCAGGCCCTTGGGCTGGGCGACGACCTTGGTGAACTTGGACAGCGTGTCGTACTGCTCCTTCTTCATCCCCGAGTACTGCGCGACGACCAGGTCCGGCTTCAGCGCCGCGATCTTCTCGATGTTGTACTCGTCACGCTCGCCGACGATCTCCGGTGTGGTGGAGCCCCACTTGTCCTTCGTCCAGGGCCACTTGCCGTACGGCTTCTCCTTGAACCAGTCGACCGCTCCGACCGGCTTGACGCCGAGCGCCAGCACCGCGTCCTGGTCCGACAGGCCCAGGGTGACCACCCTCTTCGGCTCCGCCTCGACCGTCGTGCTGCCGTACTTGTGCTCCACCGTCACCGGGAAGGCGGCCGACGAGTCGCCCGCCGCGCCCGAGGGCTTCGACTCGGCCGTGTCGGTACCGCCCCCACAGGCGGACAGAGCGAGTGCGGCGGCAGTGGCGACGGCCACACGGGGGACGTATCTGACGAAACGCGTCAGTGGGGGGCGGGTACCAGTGGACACGGATGTTCCTTTCACGGGGATTGCACGGTGCGTGCCACGCCCGTCGCGTACGACGGCGCCAGGAGGCGAGCGTGGCGGTGGGGCCGGGGAGGTCTGGTCGGGGAGGTCTGCCAGGAAGGTCTGTCAGGGAGGGATCTCGGGGACGGAGGAGTCCTCAGCGCACGGAGCCGATGCCGTCGGCGACCGGCCGGGACTCGCCCCGCGCGGGCTCCTGACCACGGTCGAGGATGGAGTCCAGGATCTCGCCGACCCTGATCGCGGTGTTGGAGAGCAGGGACGACGTGATGCCGTGCGTGTGCTCGGTGCCGCCCTGGAGGTAGATGCCGCAGCGCACTTCGGGGTCCGTCGTGATGCGGTAGTCCCGCTCGACGCGGACACGGCCCTGGCCGTCGCGGTGGCAGCTGTCCGCGACCTCGCCGAGGAGGCCGAGGGGGTCCGCCTGGCTGTAGCCGGTGGCGAGGACCACGACGTCGGCGTCCAGTACCTCTTCCTCGCCGTTGACCAGGGAGGTGACGGTGGCGCGGACCTGGCCCTCGACCTCCTCGACGGCGGTCAGCCGGGAGATGTTGAGGAAGCGCAGCCGCTCGGTGCCCAGGACCTTCTCCTGGTACGCCTGCCGGTACAGGTCGTCGATCAGATCGATGTCCACGACGGAGTAGTTGGTGTTGCCGTGGTAGTCCATCAGCCGGCGCTTGATGTCGTCGGGGGCCGTGAAGTACTCGTCGACCGCTTCGGGGTCGAAGATGCGGTTGGCGAAGCTGCTGTCGTCGGCGGGGCTGTAGCCGTAACGGGAGAAGACGGCGCAGACCTCGGCGCCCGGGAAACGGCGGTGCAGGTACGCCACGTTCTCGGCGGCGCTCTGGCCTGCGCCGACCACGATGAAGCGAGTGGGGTCCGCGCCTTCCAGGCTGTCCACCTTCGCCAGGAGGTCGGAGTTGTGCCAGACACGCTCGGTCCGCTCGATCCCTTCCGGCAGGAGGGGGCGCAGACCCGTGCCGATGACGAGATTGCGGGCACGGTGGACCACCGTCTCCGTGCCCGAACGGGCCGTCACATCGAGGTACTCCACGACTCCGTCGCGTATGACGGGGGCGACGGCGACGACCTCGTGGCCGTAGGAGACCATGTCGTCGACCTTCGCCGCGGCCCACTCGAAGTAGTCGTGGAACTCGACGCGCAGCGGGAAGAGGTTCTTGTGGTTGACGAAGTCGATCAGCCGGCCCTTGCTCTGCAAGTACCGCAGGAACGTGTACTCGCTGGACGGGTTGCGCAGCGTCACCAGGTCCTTGAGGAAGGACACCTGCATCGTCGCGTCGTCGATCAGCATGCCGCGGTGCCAGCCGAAGTTCGGCTGGCTCTCGAAGAAGTGGGCAGTGACCGCCTCCTGCCTGCCGACGCTCGCGTTGTGCTCGCTGAGCGCGATCGCCATGGCCACATTGGACGGCCCGAAGCCGATTCCTATGAGGTCGTGGATCAGAGGTGCGTCGCCAGGAAGAACCTGTGACATGTCACTCCCATCGTGCGGGACAGCCGCCTGTCAGGCGTGGGTGAGAAGAAACGAAGACGCCGAGCCCGCCGAGAACACCGGCCAGTCGAAGTTAGGTAAAGCTAACCTGACCTAGGTCGACCTGTCGACCGGATGAATCGGACATGCGACCCACCTCGGTGTCGAACGGGCCCGGAAACGGCGCCCGTTGCATCCTTAGGTAAGGCTTGCTTTACTTACTGCGATCATTCGCTCTTCTGAGGAGGAACCCCATGCGGGTCGTCATGTTCGGTTACCAGACCTGGGGACATCGCACCCTGCGAGCACTCCTGGACTCCGAGCACGACGTGGTGATGGTCGTGACACACCCCAAGAGCGAGCACGCCTACGAGAAGATCTGGAGCGACTCGGTCGCCGACCTGGCCGAGGAGCACGGCGTCCCCGTCATCATCCGCAACAGGCCGGACGACGAGGAGCTGTTCCAGCGGCTCAAGGAGGCCGGCCCGGACATCATCGTGGCCAACAACTGGCGCACCTGGATCCCGCCGCGGATCTACGGCCTTCCCCGCTTCGGCACACTGAACATCCACGACTCGCTTCTGCCGAAGTACGCCGGTTTCTCGCCGCTGATCTGGGCCCTGATCAACGGAGAGCGGGAAGTCGGCGTCACGGCCCACATGATGGACGAGGTGCTCGACGCGGGCGACATCGTGGACCAGCGCGCGGTGCCGGTGGAGCCCACCGACACCGCCACCGACCTGTTCCACAAGACCGTCGACCTCATCGCCCCCGTGACGGTCGGCGCCCTGGACCGGATCGCCTCCGGGCAGACCGAGTTCACCAAGCAGGACCGCTCCCAGGCCACCTTCTTCCACAAGCGGGCCGAGGCGGACATCCGGATCAACTGGGACTGGCCGGCCGATGTCCTGGAGCGCCTGGTCCGCGCCCAGTCCGCGCCGTACCCGAGCGCCTTCACCTTCCACAAGGGCAAGCGCCTGGAGGTGCTGACCGCGGTCGTCTCGGAGGGCCGTTACGGAGGCACCCCCGGCCGCGTCTTCTACCGCGAGGGCGAGGGCGTGGTGATCGTCGCCGGCGCGGACGCCCGCACCGGCCGCAACCACGGCCTGGCCATCACCCGCGTACGGACGGAGGACGGCCGCGAGCTGCCCGCGACCGAGTACTTCACCTCCATGGGCGGCTATCTCACCAGCCGTCCCTGACGACCGGCCCGCGGGGGCGGATCCCGTGTCTCATGTCACGTTCCGGAATGTGAGCGGTGATGCGCGAGGAATGGTCCGCCCTCTAGGGTGGGCCGTGCAGCTGGTTCGCCCTGTCCGCCAGGCAGGAGCGTCGTAAGAGGGAACCCGGTGGGAATCCGGGACTGCCCCGCAGCGGTGAGCGGGAACGACCGCCGTCATACGCACTGGATCCGACCGTGGATCTGGGAAGCGACGGCCAGTAGGAATCTGCCCCGGCAGACGTGCCCGCGAGTCCGAAGACCTGCCCGTTGCCCGTACGCGACCGATCGCGTGCGGATATCCCGGTGACCTCGTGGGCGGGTCGGCGTACATACCAGACGGAAGGCCGCGCGGATGCGCGAGCCGGGTCCGTACGGTTCGTCACCCCTTCGCGTCCGCGTCCCGTCTCCGGGAGTTCAGGAGTCATCTCGCGAAGGAGATTTCCGTGACAGCGAAGTCCGCGGCCGCGGCAGCACGGGCCACCGTGTACGGCTACCCCCGCCAGGGTCGGAACCGTGAACTGAAGAAGGCCATCGAGGGCTACTGGAAGGGCCGGGTCACCGCCGACGCCCTCAGGGAGACCGCCGAGGGCCTGCGCCGTTCGAACTGGCGGCAGTTGGCCGACGCCGGCATCCACGAGGTGCCGACAGGTGACTTCTCGTACTACGACCATGTCCTGGACACCAGCGTCATGGTCGGCGCTGTCCCCCAGCGGCACCGTGCTGCCGTCGAAGCCGACGCGCTCGACGGCTACTTCGCCATGGCCCGCGGCAACCAGGACGTGGCCCCTCTTGAGATGACCAAGTGGTTCGACACCAACTACCACTATCTCGTTCCCGAGTTGGGCCCGGACACGGTCTTCGCGGCCGACTCCACCAAGCAGGTCGCCGAGCTGAGGGAGGCCCTCGCGCTCGGCCTCGCCGCCCGCCCGGTGCTGGTCGGCCCGATCACGTATCTCCTGCTGGCCAAGCCCGCCCCTGGGGTGGCCGCCGACTTCGAACCGCTGACCCTGCTGGACCGGCTGCTGCCCGTCTACGCCGAGGTGCTCGCCGGACTGCGCGCCGCCGGCGCCGAATGGGTCCAGCTCGACGAGCCCGCCCTGGCCCAGGACCGCACGCCCGCCGAGCTGAACGCCACCGCCCGCGCGTACCGTGACCTCGGCGGTGCGTCCGACCGGCCGAAGCTGCTCGTCGCCTCCTACTTCGACCGGCTCGGCGAGGCTCTGCCCGTCCTCGCGAAGGCCCCGGTCGACGGTCTGGCACTGGACTTCACCGACGCCGCCGCCGCCAACCTCGACGACCTCGCGGCCGTCGGCGGACTGCCCGGCAAGCGTCTCGTCGCGGGCGTCGTCAACGGCCGCAACATCTGGATCAACAACTTCGAGAAGTCGCTGTCCACCCTCGCCACCCTGCTCGGCCTCGCCGACCGGGTCGATGTGGCCGCCTCCTGCTCCCTCCTGCACGTACCGCTCGACACCGCGGCCGAACGGGACATCGACCCGCAGATCCTGCGCTGGCTCGCCTTCGCCCGTCAGAAGACCGACGAGATCGTCACCCTGGCCAAGGGGCTCGCCCGGGGAACCGACACCATCGCCGCCGCGATCGCCGCCAACCGCGCCGACCTCGCGTCCCGCGCCAACTCGGCGCTCACCCACGACCCGGCCGTACGCGCCAGGACCGCCGCCGTCACCGACGCCGACGGCCGCCGCTCGCAGCCGTACACCGAGCGCGCCGTCGCCCAGCGCGCCCACCTCGGGCTGCCCTTGCTGCCGACGACCACCATCGGCTCGTTCCCGCAGACCGGTGAACTGCGCACGGCCCGCGCCGATCTGCGCACGGGGCGGATCGACACCGCCGGCTACGAGGAGCGCATCAAGGCCGAGATCGGCGAGGTCATCTCCTTCCAGGAGAAGACGGGCATCGATGTGCTGGTGCACGGCGAGCCCGAACGCAACGACATGGTCCAGTACTTCGCCGAGCAGCTCACCGGCTACCTCGCCACACAGCACGGCTGGGTCCAGTCGTACGGCACCCGCTACGTCCGCCCGCCGATCCTCGCCGGCGACATCTCCCGCCCCGAGCCGATGACGGTGCGCTGGACCTCCTACGCCCAGTCGCTCAGCGAGCGCCCCGTCAAGGGCATGCTCACGGGCCCGGTCACCATGCTCGCCTGGTCCTTCGTCCGCGACGACCAGCCGCTCGGCGACACGGCCCGCCAGGTGGCCCTCGCCCTGCGCGACGAGGTCGCCGACCTGGAGGCGGCCGGCACCTCGGTCATCCAGGTCGACGAACCCGCCCTGCGCGAGACCCTGCCGCTGCGCGCCGCCGGCCACGCCGCGTATCTGGACTGGGCCACCGAGTCCTTCCGCCTCACCACCGGCGGCGTGCGTCCGGACACCCAGATCCACACCCACATGTGCTACGCCGAGTTCGGCGACATCGTCCAGGCCATCGACGACCTCGACGCCGACGTCATCAGTCTGGAGGCCGCCCGCTCCCATATGCAGGTCGCGAGCGAACTCGCCGCACACGGCTACCCACGCGAGGCGGGTCCCGGCGTGTACGACATCCACTCCCCGCGCGTGCCCGACGTGGACGAAGCCGCCGCGCTGCTCCGCAAGGGGCTGGAAGCCATCCCGGCCGACCGGCTGTGGGTCAACCCCGACTGCGGTCTGAAGACCCGGGGCTGGCCCGAGACCCGCGCGTCTCTGGAGAACCTGGTCTCCGCCGCCCGCACGGTACGGGCGGAACTTCCCGCGTCCTGACGGGAGTCGAGGGCCGGGAGGGGGCCGTCGTGGCCCCTTCTCGGCCCTTGACCGGCGTCCGCGGTGGATCACGGGTGCGGCGGATCAGGGATGCGGTCGGTCAGGGATGCGGTCGGTCACGGGTGCGGTCGAGGCCGGGCGATCAGTACCGCCACGTCGTCCTGATCGTACGGATCACGCAGCGTGTCCAGAAGACGGTCGCAGGTTTCCTCCAGAGAACGGCCGGGACCGTCGAGCACACCGAGGAAGACGCCGAGGCGTTCGTCGATGGCGTCACGGCGGGTTTCGACCAAGCCGTCGGTGTAGAGGACCAGTTGGTCCCCGGGGTACAGGGGCGCGCTGGTCGTTTCGAAGGGGACCCCGCCGACCCCGAGCGGTGCGCCGGACGGCAGGTCGAGCAGTTCGGGAGGCCGGCCCGCGGGGATGAGTGCCGGAGGCAGGTGTCCGGCCCCGGCGATGCGGCATCGGTCGCTGTGCGGGTCGTACTCGACGTAGATGCAGGTGGCGAAGTACGGCTCCAGACCGGCGGTGATCTTGTCGAGGTGCCGCAGCACCTCGGAGGGCGGGAGGTCGAGGTCGGCCAGCGTGGCGGTGGCGGTGCGCAGGCGGCCCATCGCGGCGGCGGCGTCGATGCCACTGCCCATCACATCGCCCACCACGAGCGCGGTCCTGTCCCCCGCGAGAGGGATGACATCGAACCAGTCGCCGCCGACCTCGTCGGTGGCGACCGCGGGTTGGTAGCGCGTGGCGACCTCCAGGCCCTCGGGCGACGCCGGTCGCGGCAGCAGGCTGCGCTGGAGGGTCACCGCCGTGTCGCGGACGCTCTCGTACAGGCGCGCGTTGTCGAGGGACACCGCGGTCCGGCCGGCCAGCTCACCGGCCAGGATGGAGTCGTCCGCCGTGAAAGGGCGGGGATTTGGGCCGCGCATCAGGCTCAGCACTCCCCGTACCTCGCCCTGGGCGGCCAGCGGTATCGCGAGATACGAGTGGATGCCGTTTCTGGCCAGGGCGGCGGCGGCTCCGGCGTCGCGGGCGACGCGCGCCAGATCGCCTTCGTCCATATGCGCCACCATGACCGGGCGAGCGGTCCGCAGGCACTGGGTGACCAGCTGGTCGGGGTCGTAGCGGACCAGCTGGCCGGCGGCGCCGAAAGCGGGGACCCCCTCCGCGGGGCAGGCGGCCTTCATCGCGAGGGTGCGCAGGAGCACCGGGCCGCTGTCGAGTACCGCGGGGCGGCGATGGCCCAGGGTGGAGTCGAGTACGTCCACCACCGCGAGGTCGCCGATTCCGGGCACCACGACGTCGGCCAGTTCACGGGCGGTCTGTGTGAGGTCCAGGGTGGTTCCGATACGGGCGGAGCCCTCGGCGATCAGGGCCAGACGCCGGCGCGCCTCGGCCGCCGCCGTGATCGCACCGTAGCGGTCGGTGACATCCACTACCGACGTGGCCACCCCCAGAACCTGTCCGTGGGAATCCTCCAGCCGGTAGACGGAGACGGACCAGGCATGATCGTTGTCGGGGTCGGCCGCGGTGCGGCCGGTGGTGTACGTGTCGATCTGGGGGCGTCCGGACTCGACCACGTCCCTGGCCATCGCTTCGGACGCCTCGACGCTGATCGAGGGCAGGACCTCCCCGAGACTCCGTCCCAGCTGATCCTTGGCCGGCAGACCGTGGATCCGTTCCATCGCCGGATTGACGGCCACAAAGCGCAGCTCGGTGTCCAGAACCGCCAGCCCGATCGGCGACTGGGCGATCAGCTGCGTGGACAACGCGATGTCCCGCTCCACCTCACGCACCGTCGACGCGTCCGTTGCGGTACCCAGCGCGAAGAAGTCCCCCTGATCGCCCGGTAGTCGCGTCCAGCGGAATTCCACCAGCCGCCGGCAGCCGTCCGCGGTCCGGACGGGAACGGTACCGGCCCAGCCCACACCGGTCTCCAGCATCCGTTCGTACGCGCCGGCCACCAGGTCCGCGCACCGGTCGTCGACCAGCAGCCGCGCCGCGTGCCGTCCCAGCGCTTCCCGCGCGGAGTAGCCGAAGAGCTCCTCGGCGCGCGGGCCCCACAGGATGATCCGCCCGGCCGTGTCCAGCGCCACCACCGCCACACCGAGGGCGTCCAGCACCCCGCTCGGCCGCTCCGGGAAGGGGCCGGAGGAGCCGCCGGCACCGCCGGCACCGCCGGCACCGCCGGCACCGAAGGATCCCGTTTCAGCGGATCCCGTTTCAGCCATCCCGGACGCTCCTTCCACCTGCCGGTGCGGGGCGTTCCCGGCGCGCGCCCTGGAGCCGCGGCGCCGGAATGGCTCCCGTGCCTTTCCGGTGCTTCCATGGTCTCCCGAGACGGTCGACGACGCACCGTACCGGTCGGGGCCGCGTCGTCACGTTCGGTAGTCCGCCGTCGGGAGCCGCACAGCACATCAGGCCCGGTGCTGACTTCTCAGCACCGGGCCTGACCTGGTGTGTTTCATCCACCGGGGCGGTGGGCCGTCAACCCACGGCCCCTTCGAACCGGACTCGTGGTTACGCGGGGTCGATGCGGGAGATGCTGCCGCCGATGGCGAGCACGTACAGCTCGCCGTCGCCGTCCTGGACGAACGAGATCGTTTCGCCGCCGTTGACTCCGAGGTCGCTCTCGCCGGTCACCTTGCCGTTCTCTATTCGCAGAGCGCGGACGGTGCCGTCGCAGTAGTCGCTGAACAGGTACTGGCCCTTGAGGTCCGGGATCGCCTCGCCCCGGTAGACATATCCGCCGGTCACCGAGCAGCCCAGCCCGTTACGGTCGTACTCGTGGATCGGCGGCACATGGTTCGCGGGCTCCGTCCCGCCCCGGAAGGGGTGGTTGCCCTCCATCGAGGACCAGCCGTAGTTCTCGCCGCCCTTGCTGTCCGCCGGGGCCCAGTCGATCTCCTCCCAGGCGCTCTGGCCGACGTCGGCGATCAGCAGGTCGCCCGTGCCCGAGTCGAAGGAGAACCGCCACGGGTTGCGCAGCCCGTACGCCCAGATCTCGCCCTTGGCGTTCGGGTCGTTCACGAACGGGTTGTCCGACGGGATCGCGTACGGCTCGCCGCCGCTCGGGTCGATCCGCAGTATCTTGCCGAGCAGCGTGTCGAGCTTCTGCCCGTTGCCGTGCGGATCGCCGCCCGAACCGCCGTCGCCGAAGGCGATGTAGAGATAGCCGTCGGGGCCGAACCTGATGTCGCCGCCGTTGTGGTTGGGGTACGGCTGCGTCTGGGTGAGGACCGTGCGCCGGGTGTCCGGCTGGAGCCGGCCGTCCTTTACGGCGAACTCGTCCACGGTGCTGGTGCCTTCAAGACTGGTGAACGAGATGTAGAAGTGCGCGAACTCCTTGTCGAACGCGATGCCCAGCAGGCCGCGTTCGCCGTCGGTGGTGGTCTCGCCCGATATGTCGAGGACGGGCTCGCCGAGCCCCTGATCGCCCAGGACCCTTACGGTGCCCGCGCGTTCGGCTATCCAGACCGTGTCACCGGGCCCGGCGGCGCCGGCGATGGGATTCTGGGCTGTGGCCACTTTCGTGAGCGCCACTTCGGCCGCCGCCTGACGCGGGACGGCGGGCTCGTCGGCGGACGCCGTGGTTAAGGCGAGGGAAGCGACGAGGCAGATGGAGCCGATGATCGCGGAGCTTCTGGTGCGAACTTTCACCGTGACCCTCCTGGTGCGGCGAATGGGGGGAACCCGGCTGCTTTGGGCAGTTGTAGGGGCGTCGCCCGTGCCAGCACGCAACCTGGGTGGGGGGATTGTGTGCTACTGGCTACGGATGAGGATACAGGGACAGGGCGGCTTGGCCTAGACCAATAACGCGCCCCTGCACCGCTGTTCGGCTTTCCGTTCGGCTTCCCGTTCGGCTTTCGTCCCACACCCCGTTCCGTCCGCCGTGCCGTTTGCCGTTCCGATTCCTGTCCCGCTTTCCGTCCCGCCTTCTGTCCCGCCTTCTGTCGCACCCGCCGCCTCCGCGCCCCCGTGGCCACCGGGATCGCGCGCGGGCCGGGGCCCGCCGCACCGCGAGGCGGGCGGCCGGATATTGATTCGAGAGTCAGCAATTGCGCGACCTCTATTGACTCTCGAATCAGTAGCGACCTACCGTTCGGAACCAGCCAGGCGCGGCTGCCCCGCCGGCCCGCCGCGCCGTCTCCACCGAATCCCCAGTCGCCCTTGAGGAGCACGACCATGGGTCATCCGGTCACCCACACCACCAGAGGCCGCCTCGACACGGAACGCGCGCACTTCCGGATAGGCGGCGCGTGGCAGGCTCCCTCCGGCGGGCCCGGCGGCCCGTACACCGTCGTGACCGATCCCACCGGCCGCGGTGCGGTGGGCCAGGTGCCGGAGGGGACGCGGGAGGATGTGTCCCTCGCGGTGGCCGCGGCCCGCGCCGCGTTCCCCGCCTGGGCCGCGACGGACGTCGCCACCCGCCGGGCGCTGCTCTCCGCGGTCGCGGCGGGAATCCGGGAGCGCGAGGCGGACTTCGCCGAGGTGATCAGCGCGGAGATGGGCGCCCCGCTCGACAACGCCCTCCACGCGCAGACGCGTCTCGCGGCCGAGGTGTTCCGTTCCTACGCCGACATCCTGGCCGGCCATGCCTGGGAGGAACGCATCGGCTCCTCCCAGGTCGTGCAGGAACCGGTGGGCGTCGTCGCCGCCATCACACCGTGGAACTATCCCCTCTATCTCGCCGCGGCCAAGGTCGCCGCGGCACTCGCCGCGGGCTGCACGGTCGTCCTCAAACCGAGCTGCGACGCCCCGTTGAACGCCTTCCTGCTGGCCGAGGTCCTCGCCGACGCGTGCTCCGCCGTCGGCGCGCCCGGCGGGGTGTTCAACCTGATCACAGGCTCGGGCGCGGTGGTCGGCGCCGCTCTCGCCTCCCATCCCGATGTCGACGCGGTCTCGTTCACCGGGTCCACCGCGGCGGGCCGGTCCGTCGCTGCTGCCGCCGCCGGAACCGTCAAGCGAGTGGGTCTGGAGCTCGGCGGGAAGTCCGCCCGGGTGATCCTCGCCGATGAGCGGGACGGCCGGACGGTCACGGATCTGGACCGGGCCGTACGGGTGGCGCTCGCCGACGCCTTCTTCAACTCCGGGCAGACGTGTACCGCGTGCACCCGCGTACTGCTGCCCGACGCGGTGTACGACGAGGCGGTCGCGCTCGCCGCCGCGGAGGCCGGCCGCTGGCGGCTCGGCGATCCGGCCGTGGCCGGTGACCACATCGGTCCCGTCGCCACGGCCGGGCAGTACGTCAGTGTGCTGTCCCATATCGAGCGGGGGGTGGCGGAAGGCGCGCGTCTGGTCGCCGGTGGCAGCGCCCCGGAGGACCGGATTCCCGACGGTCTGGACGCGGGCCACTGGGTCCTCCCCACGGTCTTCGCCGACGTCACCGGCGACATGGCGATAGCCAGGGAAGAGATCTTCGGCCCGGTGGTGTGTCTCATGCGCTACCGGGACGAGCAGGAGGCCGTCCGGATGGCCAACGACTCGATCTACGGACTCGCGGGAGCGGTGTGGTGTGCCGATCCGGTCCGCGCGGAGCGGATCGCCCGGCGGATCCGGGCCGGGCTCGTCACCGTGAACGGCGGCGCGTTCAACGTCCTCGCCCCCACGGGGGGATACAAACAATCCGGGATCGGGCGGGAACTGGGCGTACCAGGACTCCTCGAATATATGGAAACGAAAACAATCCAATGGTGACAGAGCGACCCCGGGTGGGGTGGGATGGGTCCGGACGACGCCGGGCGCGCTGCCACCCGGATCACACCATCGCCCGGGGAGGACCGTCCCCGGCTCCCGCGCAGCCCCATGCTCCCGATGGCGTGCCTCCAGGTGAAACGCCATACCTCACATCCGAGGCCAGGACTTGCCCCGCCGTCCGGTCATTCCGCGCAGCGGCAGCTTCAGGAGAGGACTCTCATGGCCGGACCACACCACAAACCGACCCGACGACAGGTGCTGACCACAGGGGCCGCGGGCGCCGCGGGCGTGCTGCTGAGCGGCTGCGACGCCGGTCCGCCGCGCTCCCGGCCCGGCCCCGTGGCCGATGTCGTGGAATGGGCGCCGGGGCCGGGTGACCCGGCCGGCGCACGGCGCGAGGGCAGGGTGATCACGGCCTGGTCGAACGAGGCACAGTCCTACGACCCGGCGATCGGCTGGGATCTGCACAGCTGGGAGGCCATCTCGACGGTCCTGTACGCCCCGCTGTACCAGTACGCCCGGCAGAACGAAGGACCCGCCCCGCACGCCGCGGCGGCCATGCCCCGGATATCGGCGGACCGGAGGGTGTACACCGTCCCCCTGCGGCGGGACGTGCGATTCCACAACGGCCGGCCGGTCACGGCCGAGGACTACATCTACACGTGGACGCGTCTGCTGGATCCCGAACTGGCGTCCTGGGCGTCCAGCTATCTCTTCGGGATCGAGGGGGCCGAGGCCGTCAACCAGCAGAAGGCGGCGAAGGTCAGCGGACTGCGGGCGCTGGACGCGCACACACTGCGGATCCAGCTCACCGAGCCGGACGTCCTGCTGCTCGCGGTGCTGTGCATGCCCTACACCGCCGCCCTGCCCCAGGAGGAGATCCGCCGCCTCGGCCCGGACTTCGGCCGCACTCCGGTCGGCAACGGCCCCTTCCGCATCGCCCGGTACGACAGCAAGGGCCGGCGAGCGGTCTTCACCGCGTTCGACCGGTACTTCTGGCGCGGCACCCCGCTCATCGACACCCTGGAGTACCGCTGGGGCATCGACTATCCCCTTCAGACGCTCCAGCTCAGCGGGGGCAGGGTCGATGTGCTCGGTGAAGGGCTGGTGGCCAGCCAGGCCGCCAGGTTCACCGCCGACCCGTCCATGCGCGAGCGGTACGTACAGACCGTCCCGGTGCGCGGCAGCCAGTGGGTCTCGGCGAACAACAAGCGCGCGGAACTCCGTGATCCGCGTGTGCGGCAGGCCCTGAACTGGGCGGTCGACCGGGAACAGCTCATGCGGCTGTCCTTCGGCCTGTCGGATCCGTGGGGATGTCCCTTCCCCAAGCGGCTCAGCCGGTACCGGCGCACGGCGAAGCCGTACACCCACGATCCCGAGCGGGCCCGCGGCCTCCTCGAACAGGCGGGGGTGCGCCGCCTCCGCCTGGACTTCCTGCACGGCACCCAGGATCCCTGGCCGCTGCTGGGCCAGGTCCTCCAGCAGCAGCTCAAGGCGGTGGGGGTGGAGATCAGCCTGAACGCCATGAGCCAGTCCGCGTTCGAGCTGGCCACGTCGAAGGGCGAGGGCGATCTCTACGGCTCCCACCTGTACGTCACGCTGGACAGCGCCCTCGAAACCGCCTCGTCCTGCTTCACCTCGTCCGCCGCCCAGAACTACTCCGGGTACGCGAACACTCGTGTGGACGCCCTGACGGCCAGGGCCCGGAAGGCGCCCACCGCGGAGGCGGCCAACTCGCTCCTCGCGGAGGTCGAGGAGGAACTCGTCCGGGACGCCGCCGGGATCTTCATCGGGAGCATGAACTTCCTCGCCGCACGCGCACCGGAGGTCCGCAACTACCAGATGCGCGGAGAGACCGGCACGTACTACGACCGGTTGTGGGTGAAACGATGAGCACTCTTCCCGTCACCACGCGGACGGCCGCCTCCACGGCGGCGAAATCCGCCCCGGGGAACGGTCTCCCCGGACCGGCCACCGCGGGGTCCCGGTCCGCGCGGGACAAGGGGAGCCGTCTGTGGCTCGCCGGGCTCTGCCTGCTCGGTGTGCTGGGCCTGCTGGCGCTGCTGGCCCCCCTGGCCGGATCGCCGTACACGATTCACACCGACAGTCTCACCGCCAACGGTCTGCCCGCCGGGATCGGCGCGGACGGCCACCCGCTCGGGACCGACGCCATCGGCCGTGACCTGCTCGCCCGTTCGCTCCACGGACTGCGGGCCACGCTGGTCATCGCGCTCGTCGCCAACATCACCTCCGTCGGACTGGGCGCGGTGGTGGGGCTCGTCGCCGGTTTCTACCAGGGCTGGATCGAGCAGTGCCTGATGCGTCTGGTCGATGTGTTCCTGTCCATCCCCACCGTGCTGTCGGGTCTCGCGCTCGCGAGCATCGTGGGCCGTGGCACCACCGGCATCATCATCGTCGTCACAGCCCTGTACTGGGCCTGGACCGCGCGGCTGGTACACGGTGAGACGCTGCGGCTGCGCAACCGCGGATACGTCGAGGCGGCCCTCGCGCACGGTGTGCGCCGCCACACCGCACTGCGCCGCCATGTGCTGCCCCATCTGTCCACGGTCCTGCTCAACGTCGCGGCGCTCAACGGCGCGGCCGTCGTGGTGGTCGGCGCCGGCCTGTCGTACCTCGGGGCGGGGATCCAGCCGCCCACCCCGGAGATCGGCAACATGCTCGCGGACGGGTCCGACAGCATGACCTACGCCCCGCACACCCTGTTCATTCCCCTCGCCCTCGTCATCGCGACCGTCCTGGCCTTCGTTCTGATCGCCGAAGGGCTGAACCGCCGCAACCCACTCTCGGAGCGACGCTCATGGCTCGACGCATAGGCATACGCATCCTGCTGGGCCTGTTCACCGTCACCGCGGTGGTCCTGCTCACCTTCGTCCTTCAGTACGTGGTCCCCGGCGACCCGGCCCGCAGCATCGCGGGTCCCAAGGCCAGTCCCGAGGTCCTCTCCGAGATCCGCGGGAGGCTCCGGCTGGACGACCCCCTCTGGTCGCAGCTCGGCCACTATCTGGGCTCCGTGGCCACCGGAGACCTGGGCACCTCCTACTCCCACGACCGTCCCGTCCTCTCGCTGATCCTCGAACGGCTTCCCGCCACCGCCGTCCTCGCGGCAGCCGCCCTCACGGTGGAGCTGGTCCTCGGCGGTCTGTGGGGACTGTGGGAGGCGCTGCGGCCCAGGCGCAGCTGGCTGCTGGCCACCATCAACGTGGGCCTGCTGTCGATGCCCGTGTTCTCGCTCGGCTTCCTGCTGCTGCTCTTCTTCGGATACAAGCTGCCGGTCTTCCCGATCGACGGCGGAACCGGTCCGGCACAGATCGTGCTGCCGGCGATGACGCTCGGGATCCTCGGCGCCCCCTATTACGCGAACGTCGTCCGGGACAGTGTGCGCGAGGCGCTCTCCTCGGCCTATGTGCGGACGGCGGTCGCCAAGGGCCTGAGCCGCCGCCGGATCGTGACCCGGCATGTGCTGCGCAATACGGCGTCCCCGGTGACGACCCTGCTCGGCATGGACGTGGCGGTGTTCCTCTCCGGCGTCGTCTTCGTCGAGACGATCTTCGGGTGGCCGGGCATCGGCCAGATGCAGACATCGGCGTTCGCCGCGCTCGACCGTCCGCTGCTCACCGGCACGGTGATCGTCGCCGCGTCCCTCGTCGTGACGGCGAACCTGCTGGTGGACCTGGTCAGGACCGCCATCGACCCCCGTGCCGCATCGGAGACACCATGACCCCCACCCCGGAGACACCCACCGCGCGCCGCCTCGGCAGTGACGTCGCGATCGACGGTCTCGGCGTCGCCTACGGCGACTTTCCCGCCCTGCGGGACGTCACGCTCCACGTACCGGCCGGCACCACCACGGCCCTCGTCGGCGAGTCCGGTTCCGGCAAGTCCACGCTCGCCCTGGCCGCGGGCCGGATTCTCCCGGCGGGCGCGCGGATCACCACCGGGTCGGTGCGGGTCGGGGACGTGGAACTGACCGCACTCGACGGCAAGGCCCTGCGCGAGGCGCGGGGCCGCACCGCGGCCTACCTCGCGCAGGACGCCTCCGCGGCCCTCAACCCCGTGATCCGCGTGGGGAAACAGATCGCGGAGGTCCACCGCGTCCGCAACGGGGCGGGCAGGCCGGAGGCCGACCGGCTGGCTCGTGAGGCCCTCGCCGATGTCGGCATCCCGGACCCCGATCGCGTCGCCCGGCTCTACCCCCACGCGCTCTCCGGCGGCATGCGGCAGCGCGTGATCATCGCGATGGCGCTCGCCTTCCATCCCCAGCTGCTCATCGCCGACGAGCCGACCACCGCGCTGGACGTGACCGTGCAGGCCGAGATCCTCGGACTGATCAGCCGGCTCCAGCAGGAGTACGGACTCACCGTCGTCTGGATCACCCACGACATGTCGGTCGTCGCGGAGATCGCCGACCATGTCGCGGTGCTCTACGGCGGCCGGCTGGTCGAGCACACCGATGTGCTCACCCTCTTCGAGGGCGCCGAGCACCCGTACACCCAGGCCCTGCTCAAGTGCTTCCGGAGCGGTCGCGGCGCCGGGCCCAAGGAGCCCTTCACCACGATCTCCGGGAGCCCGCCCATCGGTGGTCCCCCCGCGGGCTGCCCCTTCCACACCAGGTGTCCGCACGCGGATGTCCGCTGCGGCACCGATCTCCCCGAGCCCCTGCGGCTGTCGGCGGACCACGTCGCGGCCTGCCACCGTCTGGAGGACGTCCGATGAACACGGCAGAACGTCCGGTGAACGAGGCCGGGCATGCCGAGCACGCCACCGGCGACGCGACGCCGCTGCTGGAGGCGACCGGCATCACCAAACGCTACGGCCGTTACACCGCGCTCGACGCGGTGGACCTGCGTATCGAGGCGGGCCGCACGGTGAGCATCGTGGGCGAGTCCGGCTCGGGCAAGTCCACTCTCGCGCGTGTCCTCGTGGGGCTGGAGCGCGCCGACAGCGGCACCGTGCGCTTCCGCGGCGAGACGGTCCGGGGCCGTCGCGCCAGGCAGGCGTTCCACCGCAGTGTCGGCATGGTCTTCCAGGACCCCTACGAGTCGCTCGATCCACGGCTGACGATCGGCGAGGCCGTCGCGGAGCCGCTGCGCGCCCACCGGCTGCACCGGCACGACGAACGGGGCCGCGTCCGCGAACTGCTCGACGCCGTCGGTATGGAGGGCGTCGAACCCGATGCCTACCCGCACCGGTTCTCCGGAGGCCAGCGACAACGCGTCTGCATCGCACGGGCCCTGGCCACCGACCCCGACCTGGTCATCTGTGACGAGCCCACGTCGGCGCTCGACGTCTCCGTCCAGGCACAGATCCTCAATCTGCTTCTGGACCTCCAACGGCGGCGCGGACTGGCCTACTTGTTCATCACCCACGATCTGGACGTCGTCCGCCGGATCAGCGACGAGGTCGATGTGCTGCTGCGTGGCACGGTCGTGGAGCGCGGCGGCGCGGACCAGGTCACCCACCGTCCCCGGCACGCGTACACGCGGCGGCTGCTCGGCGCGGTCCCCGCCGTCTCGCCCCGGGAACGGCGCATCGGCGCCAAGCCGGCGCCCGGCTCCCCGGCCGCACCGGAGGGCGCGGAGCAGGCGCCCGTATGACCCTGGATGTCCAGGAGACACGAAAGGAACGGAATATTACCGTCATGGCTGCACACGCGGAATTCACCAGGGACGTCTACGACGTCGTCATTGTCGGTGGTGGGCACAACGGGCTGGTCGCCGCCGCCTATCTCGCCCGGGAAGGACGCTCCGTACTCGTCCTCGAACGTCTCGACGTCACGGGCGGCGCCGCCGTCTCGACCCGGGCCTTCGCCGGCGTGGACGCGCGCCTGTCCCGCTATTCGTACCTCGTCTCCCTGCTGCCGTCGAAGGTCGTCGACGACCTCGGCCTGAGTTTCGCCGTACGGAAGCGCACGGTGGCGTCCTACACGCCCACGGTGCGCGACGGCCGTGCCACCGGGCTGTTCATCGGTGGCGGTGAGGAGCGCACCCGCGCGTCCTTCCGCGCTCTCACGGGATCCGATGCCGAGTACGCGGCGTGGCAGGACTTCTACGCCACGACCGAGCGCGTCGCCCGGAGCGTCTTCCCCACGCTCACCGAGCCGTTGCCCAGCCGCGAGGCGCTTCGCGCGCGGATCGGCGACGACACCGCCTGGCACATGCTCTTCGAGCAGCCGCTGGGCGTCGCGATCGAGGAGAAGTTCAAGGACGACCTGGTGCGCGGCGTCGTTCTCACCGACGGCATCATCGGCACCTTCAGCGACGCGCACGACGCCTCCCTGGCCCAGAACATCTGCTTCCTGTACCACGTGATCGGCGGGGGCACGGGAGACTGGGACGTTCCGGTCGGCGGCATGGGCGCCTTCACCGACGCGCTGGCCCGTGCGGCCCGCGCGGCCGGGACCGAGATCGTCACCGGTCACGAAGTGCTCCGCATCGACCCGGACGATCCCCACTCGGTCGTCACCTACCGCACCCGGGAGGGAGAGGGCACCGTCGCGGCCCGCAAGGTCCTGGTGAACGCCTCCCCCGAGGCCCTCGCCCAGCTCGTCGGCGACGAGGCCCCGGCCGAGCGGGCCGAGGGCGCCCAGCTCAAGGTCAACATGCTGCTGCGCCGGCTGCCTCGGCTGCGCGACACCTCCGTCGACCCGCGCGAGGCGTTCTCCGGTACGTTCCACATCGCGGAGGGCTACGGACAACTGGCCACGGCCTACCGGGAGGCCGCCGGAGGCTCGCTGCCGTCGTCACCTCCCTCGGAGATCTACTGCCATTCGCTCACCGACCCCACCATCCTCGCCCCCGAGCTGGTCGCCCGCGGCTATCAGACACTGACGATGTTCGGAGTCCACGCACCGGCGCGGCTGTTCGCCGAGGACAACGCGGCGAAGCGGGAGGCGCTGCTCAAGACGGCTCTCGCCGAACTCGACGCGGTGCTGGACGAGCCGATCGCCGACTGTCTGGCGCTGGACGGGGACGGCAGGCCGTGCGTCGAGGCGAAGACCCCCCTCGACCTGGAGGAGGAGCTGCGGTTGCCACGGGGAAACATCTTCCACCGGTCGCTGGCGTTCCCGTTCGCCGACGAGGAGAGGGGTACCGGCCGCTGGGGAGTCGAGACCTCGCACAAGAACGTGCTGCTCTGCGGCGCCGGCGCGGTGCGCGGCGGCGGTGTGAGCGGTATCCCCGGTCACAACGCGGCCATGGCCGTGCTGGAGCAGTGAGTTCGTACCGTCGCGCGGAGGCCGGGACGTTCCCGGCCTCCGCGTTCAACTCGTCGAGGAGGACTGATGGCCCTCGCGTTGCGTTGCGCGCGCCTGATGGATGTCGAGGCCGGTGAGGTACTGACCGACCGGACCGTGCTGGTGGAAGGGGAACGGATCCGGGCGGTGCTGCCCGGCGCGGCGCCGGTTCCCGGCGGTGTCGAGGTCATCGATCTGGGCGAGGCCACGCTCAGCCCCGGCCTGATCGACCTGCACACCCATCTGGTCGGTATCGCCGCCTGCGGGGACCCGGTACAGGAGATCAAGCAGAGTGCCGCGCGGCAGGCGTTCGAATCGATCAACCACGCGCGCGACACCCTGCTCGCCGGCTTCACCACGGTCCGGGACGTGGGCGTCTTCCGTGCGTTCGTCGACACGGCCCTGCGGGACGCGATCAACAGCGGCATCGTCATCGGGCCCCGGATGGCCGTCGCCGGGGCCTATGTGACGGTCTCCACCGGGGGCGGGATGATCACCGGTCTGGCCCACGACATCGAACTGCCCAGGGAGTTCCGCTTCGGTTCCGTGCGGGACGTGGACGACGTACGCGAACGTGTCCGGCAGATCCTGCACGGCGGCGCCGACCTGATCAAGCTGATCGGCACCGGCGCGGTCATGGCGACGGGCACCGTCCCCGGCGCACCGGAACTCACCGAGGCGCAGATCCGCGCCGCGGTGGAGGAGGCGGCTCTCTACGGGGCGTACGTCGCGGTGCACGCCCACGGCAGCGAGGGCATCAGGAGGGCGGCCCGCGCCGGCGTGCGTTCCATCGAGCACGGCTGCTATCTCGACGACGAGGGCATCGAGCTCATGCTGGAGCACGGCACCTATCTCTCCGCCGACCTCTGGTGGAGCGACTGGCTCGCCGAGCACGCGGACGCCGCGGGGTTCGACGCCGAGTCACAGGCCAAGAACGACCACGCCACCGAAGCACAGCGCCAGGCGTTCACGAAGGCCGTGCGGGCCGGTGTGAAGATCGGCTTCGGTACGGACGCCGGCGGGTTCCCGCACGGCATGCAGGCCCGTCAGCTCACGACCCTGTGCGCGTACGGCATGACGCCGGCGCAGGCGCTGCGTACGGCCACGCTCACCAGCGCCGAGTGCATGGGCTGGGAGGACAGGGTCGGTTCGATCACACCGGGCAAGTACGCCGATCTCATCGCCGTCCCGGGCACGTCCGGCGATCTGTCGGCGTTCACGGACGTGCGTTTCGTCATGAAGGGCGGACAGATCGTCAAGAACGTTCTGGCGGCGCGGGGTTGACGGCGAGCGGATCCGCGAGTGGTGGCGCGACCGGGCGGTCGACGGCGATGACGAGGTACATCGCCAGCAGGATCAGCAGTCCGCCGACGATCGTCCGGTCCGACAGGGAAGCCCCCACGAGCAGGCTGAAGAGGGCCACGAACAGTGGTTCGCAGGCCATGACGACCGCGGCGCTCGCGGCGGTGAGCCGGGACTGTGCCCAGGTCTGCACCACGTACATGCCGAGTGTCGCCAGCAGGGTCGAGTAGGCGAGCCAGCCCCAGCCGGCCGGGGTGTCCGGCAGGTCGATCCCGCTCGGTACCGCCCAGATCGAGGCGATCACGCCGGTGCCGAGGATCTGGAGTGTGGCCAGCCCGTAGACCTTGTCGGCCGACGAGTACGCCGACAGGAGTGCCATCTGCACCGAGTACGACAGCGCGCCCGCCAGGGTCAGCCAGGTGCCGAAGCTGAAGGAGACCCCGTTGAAGGCGATGACGCCCAGGCCCGCCGTCGCCGCGATCACACCGCCCCAGACGCCCCGCGTCACCTTCGTCTTGAAGAGGATCCGCGCCACCAGCGGCGTCAGGATCACGAACAGCGAGGTGAGGAAGCCGGATTGGGAGGCGGGGAGGTAGTGCTGCCCCTGGACCTGGAGGAGCGTCCCGGATCCGAGGAAGCAGGCGAGGCCCAGTCCGGCGAGCGTGTGCCGGCGGCCGAGCGCCAGGACCGCGCGGGGCCGGACCGCCACCATGATCAGTCCGGCGAGGAGGAAACGGACGGCGACCAGACTGGCCGTGCCCATTTCCGGGAGGAGCCAGACCGTCGCCAGATAGCTCCAGCCCCAGACCGCGGTGGCACATGTCAGCGCCAGGAAGGCGATGCGGCGGCCCGGGTCCCTCCGGCCGGGGACGTTTCCCGTCTGACGCGTCGACACCACTGAGTCCCCCTCGCGGTACGCGGCGGTCGGTTGGGCCACGACGGGCGTTCGCCCATCACAGCGTATTGATCGAGCGTATTTACTGACTGATTCGTCAGTCAATAGCTGGGTTCGTGACGATGCCCACCGGCCTCGGCGTACGGCCGAGGCCATGTCTCGGGAGGTTCAGGAGATGTCGGCGGCCGGCTGCCCGGCGGTACGGCGCGGACCGAGGACCGCGGGATCGATCCCGAGCTGCCCGGCCACATGCTCACGCACCCACTGCGCGGCCTCCGCCTTCTCCAGGGCTCCGCGCCGGGCGACGAGCTGCACGGCGAGACCGTCGAGGAAGACCGTGATGCGCCACGCCACCACCCGCGCGTCGGCGCACCGGAACTCCCCGTTGTCCATTCCCTCCTGGACCAGCGCGGTGATGCGGGACTTCCACTCCTCGTCCATCTCGCGCATCACGTCGTGGAGACCCTTGTCCCGCATGCCCGCCGACCAGCCGTCGATCCACAGCCGCCAGCCGGGCGCCTGTCCCGTCGGCGCGTACAGCCGGATCAGCGCTTTCATCCGGGCCACCACGGACCCGGACCGGGCGACCGTCGTCCGCAGGGCCTCCATCTCGCGCCGCGCCGCGTAGGCGAAGGCTTCCTCCACGAGCAGTTCCTTGGTCGCGAAGTGGTAGTGGACCAGCCCACTGCTCACCTTCAGCGCCCCGGCGACATCGGCGACCCGCGTGGTCGCGATGCCCCGCTGCTTGATCTGCTCCACTGTCGCTTCGAGGATTTCCTCACGCCTCAGGACAACCTTTTTGCGTGCCACGGAGGACACCCTACCCGGGCGTCCTGACTCGCGTGTCAGGACGCCCGGCCGGCCCCCAGGGGACGATCGGCGGGCGCCGGTCAGCGGGAACCCTCGGCGCCGAGGACGTGGGCGGCGAGCCGGAACCGCTCGGGCGGTCCTCCGGCCCCGGTCGCCAGGTCCGTCGTGAGTTCGCCGATGAGCGGCGCGAACTTCGCCCCGTGCCCCGAGCAGGGCGAGCAGACGACGAACGGTCCGACGCGGTCGAGCAGGAAGTCCTCGCTCGGCGTGAAGGTGAACAGGCAGCTGCTCTCGGAGCGCGGCGTCGGATCCAGACCGGGCAGCCACCGCTTCACGTACTCGGTGACCCGGGCCCGCGAGCGCGGAGTGATCACGCCGTCCCTGCCGGTGGCGGTCGTCCTCCGGCCGCTGTAGTGCTCGCCGATCTTGCGGTCGTCGTCCGGCCCGCCGTCACGGCCGCCCGCCAGGTGGTAGATCCCGTCCCCCCGCTCGTGGAGGACGCTGGGCCACGCGGGGGCCGCCGGATCCAGCCGCGGGAAATGGAAGGTGTCCTGCTGGGTGACCGTCAGCGGGGGCAGGGCGAGGTGCGCGCCGAGCAGCCCCGCCGTCCACGCCCCGGCGGCGACGACGACCCGCTCGGCCCGCAGGGTGTCGCCGTCGGCCAGCAGGACGCGGACCCCGTCCGTCGTCGCGTCGAGCGAGCGGACCGCCGCGCCGTACCGGACGGTCGCGCCCCTGTGGACGGCGCGGTCCAGGAACGCGGTCACCGCCGAAGCGGCGTCGACGGTCCCGCCCTGCGTGTGATGGACGACCGGGCCCTCGAAGCGCATGCCCGGCCAGCGGCGTTCCGCCTCCCGCGCGTCCAGCACCTCGTGGTCCACACCCGCGGCGGCGAGCCGCGCGGCGACCGCACCGGCGTACTGGTCCGTTCCGAAGTCCAGGCTGCCGAGCATCCGCAGCAACGACACACCCGCGTCGGACTCCAGCTCCCGCCAGAGTTCGAACGACCTTCCGGTCAGCTCGGTGTACAGCGCGTCCTCGTAACCGCGCCGGACGATACGCGCGCTGCCGTGCGAACTGCCCTGATGGTGCCCGGGATCGAACTGCTCCAGCAGGAGCACCGACAGGCCGCGGCGCGAGGCCGCCCAGGCGGTGGCGGCGCCCATCAGCCCGCCACCGATCACGATGAGTTCAGCACGGGTCGTCATGGCCGCCTCCGGTGGGGTGTGTTCCGGCGGGCCCGGCGTGCCGGCCGAACCGGGCCTCGATGTGAGCGATCTTGCGGTCCACGACCCCGAGCGCCGCTTCACGCGGCGTGACACCGTGCTTCCCGGCGTCCGAGAGCATGTCGGCGGTGAGGCGGCTCATGGCTTCCCTGACCTTGGCGTGGGCCTGGGCCGGGTCGGCGCCGATATCACCGAAGAGCGTCCACCACCACCACGCGTTCGTCGCCGAGTTGGCCACGAAGTCGGGCAGGACGAGGGTGCCGCGCGCGTGCAGCGCGGCTTCCGCCTCGGGGAGCGTGGGCATGTTGGCGGCCTCGGCGATGACGCGGGCCTTGATCCGTGCCTGGCCGGACGCGTCGATGCAGTAGGAGACCGCCGCCGGGACGAGGATCTCGCAGTCGATGTCGAGCCACGCGTCACCGGCGGCCAGGCTGTCCCCGGGGCTCAGCTGCGCGCGGTCGATTCCGCCCAGGGCGTCGCGGGTGAGGAGCAGCCGCTCGACGTCGAGTCCCTCGGGGTTGACGATCACGCCCCGGGCGTCGGCCAGACCCACCACCGTGACGCCCGCGCGCGCGAGGTAGCGGGCGGTCGCGCCGCCCATGGATCCGAATCCCTGGACGACGGCCCGCGCCGATGGGCGGGCGATACCGAGGTGGTCGAGGGCGGTGAGGGCCGATTCGGCGACACCGAGACCGCCGACGAGTTCGGGGAGCGGGATGCCGTCGACATCGACGGCGAACGCGTCCGCCAGTCGTCGGCGCGCCTCCGCGGCATCGTCCAGCAGGGGGTAGATGGCCTCGATGGAACTGTCCAGGCCCAGTTCGGTGAGGACGTCGTCGATGGTGTCCTGGCGCAGCCCCAGGTCCTCGCCGGTGGTCCAGTGGTGTTTCAGGACGGACCGTACGGCGTCGAGGAAGCGGCCGAGGACGGCACGGGCCTCCGGATCGTGCGGACTGCAATCGATGCCGCCCTTCGCGCCACCGAGCGGGATGTACCGGCTGACCGGGTCGTAGTGGAGCGCTTCCTTGCGGGTCATTCCGGCCGCCAGGCCACGCACCTCGTCGAGTGTGCACCCCTCGCGCATGCGGAGTCCTCCGCTGGCGACGCCTCTGACCAGCCGGTCGATGACGACGAATCCCTGCCGTCCGGTGACCGGGTCGGTCCAGATCATCTGAAGGTGCGGCGGTGCGGCGACGGTGGTGGTCGTGCGGGGAGTGCTGAGCGGGCTGGCTGTCATGGCTTCCGTCCGGTGCGGGCACTCGTCGCAGACGGGTGCGTTCTCAAGGGGGCGAGGGGGGGACGGCCGCCTGCTCCGGTGACGCGGGGCGCCGTTCCGGGAAGCGGGGCGCCGTACGGAGAGGCGGGACGCCCGGGGCGGTCAGGTCATCCAGTTGACCGGGTGGTCGCGGTCGGTCAGCGCGGGCCGGTCGAGCCGGAACGTCGTGTAGGGCTCGGCCGTCGCGAGCGCCGGGTCCCGCGCGAGCTCGGACAGCATCCGGCCGAGCGTGGGCGCGAACTTGAAGGCGTGCGCGGCGCCGAGGCCCACCAGCACCCGCTCCGCGCCCGGTACCGGGCCGAGCACGAAGTCGCGGTCCGGTGTGAGGGTGTACAGACAGCGCTTGGACCGGACCGGCCGGCCGCTCCCGGGGAACCGTTCCTCCATGAAGCGGGACAGCAGGCGCAGCATGTCCGGGTCGGTCGTACCGGACCGGTCGTCCGGCCGGACCTCCGGACCGCCGCAGTCCTGACCGGCCTTCACCGTCGCCTCGCCGTAGGCCGGGAAGCCGTAGAAGCACGGGTCGTCGAGCCAGATCCAGACGGGGAAGGCCCCGGGTGCGAACCGGGCCGGGTCCGCCGGCTCGAAGTAGGTGACCTGTTCCTCCAGCACCACCAGCGGGATGTCCCATCCCAGCGGCTCCAGAAGGGTGTTGGCCCACGCGTCCGTGCACAGCACGACCTGGTCGGCGGAGTAGCGCGCGTGCGGTGTGATGACCTCCACCCCGTGTGCGCCGTGCCGTATCCCGGTGACCGGTGTGTTGTCCCGCAGCCGGGCGCCCGCCTCGACGGCCAGCCGCTGCATCGCGGCCGTGGACCGCGCCGCGGGCACGATGGACGTACGTTCCTGGTACATCGCCGTCGTGCCGTCGGGGACGGCGATCTGGGGCCAGCGGACGCGTACCTCGTCCGCGTCCAGGAGTTCGTAGGGGATCCGCTCGGCGGCGAGGCTCTGCCAGTAGTCGTCGAGCGGGAGGCCGGAGTTCTCCGGGCACAGATCGACTCCGCCCGTGCGCGTGACGAACCGCTCACCGGCGGCCTGCTCCAGGCGGGCCCAGTCGTCGTACGCGTGGCGGGTCAGGCGCACGTAGTCGGGTCGGTGGTAGCTGTGCCGGAGGATGCGTGACGTGTCGTGCGACGCGCCGCGTTCGTGGCCGAGCGCGAACTGTTCCAGTCCGAGCACACGCCGCCCCGAAGCCGCGAGATGCCAGGCCGCGGCGGAGCCGAGTCCTCCCAGACCCACGACGACGACATCGAACGACTCGGTCCCTGTGTGCACGTTCATAGGTGGCCTCTCGACGTGGAGCTCGTGTCGCGCGTTCCGCGGACTGGGCCACGGGGAACGGCGACGACGGAAAGGGCTCGGGAACCACTCGCGGTGGTCGGAACGGCGCCCCGGGGCGGGGCCGACGCGTGAGGGCGGCCCCCGCGAGGGAGCGAATACTGAACGACGATGCAGTAACGGATTCGCGCCTGTCAAGAGCGGGTCGCCGGTGGTGTCGCGCGGGCTTCGGGAATATCGCGCGAGAAGCATTGACAAGGCTTGAGGGCCGCCACATGCTTCCCCTTACTTGACTGTTCCGTCAGTCAGTAGTGACCACCGGAAGACCGGAGGCCGGACCGGTACGGACCGTGCCCCTCCGGGTGATCGCCCCCCGCCCCCACCCCAACCTCCCCTTCGCAGAGAGGAGTTGCCGGCACGATGCCTGCGATCCCGTCCGACCGCGGAACCCGAGACAGCGGCCTCGCCGTCTTCCGTGACCCGTCCTCCGTCGCCGTCGTCGGTGCGTCGGCCAACCCGGCGAAGTGGGGGTACTGGCTGGCCCGCGGCGCCCTGACGGGCTCGGCCCGGCGCGCGGTCCACCTGGTCACCCGCGGCGGTGGCGACATCCTCGGCTCCCCCACCGCCGCCTCGCTGAGCGACCTCCCCGAAGTGCCCGAGCTGGTCGCCTTCTGCGTACCCGCCTCGGAGGTACCGGCGGTGGTCGACGAGGCCCTCGCCCTGGGTGTCCGGGGGCTGCTGGGCATCACCGCCGGGGTACCGGACGAGTCCGCACTCGCCGCCCGGGTCGTCGCGTCGGGTGCCAGGATGATCGGCCCCAGCAGCCTCGGCCTCTTCGACGCCGCTTCCTCCCTGCGGATCGCGTGGGGGGACTTCCCCTCCGGCGCGCTGGCCGTGGTGTCGCAGAGCGGACAGGTGGGCAGCGAGATCGCGTTGCTCGCGCGGCGGGCCGGCCTCGGGATATCCCGGTTCGTCTCCGTGGGCGGCCAGGCCGACGTCACGACGGCGGATCTGCTGGAGGACCTCGTCGACCACGGCCTCACCCGTGCCGTCGGTGTCTATCTCGAAGGCTTCCAGGACGGCCGGCGGATCTTCGACGCGGTACGAGCCCTGCGAGCCGCCGGCAAACCCGTCGTGCTGCTCGCCGCCGGCGGCAGCGAGGCCGGGGCCCGCGCCGCGCGCTCCCACACCAGCGCGCTCACCTCACCGATGGAGCTGGTCGACGCCGCCTGCCGGGCGGCGGGCGCGGTGCGGGTGCGAACGCCGTCCGCGCTGGTCGACGTGTCCGCGTGCCTGCTCGCGGACAGCATGCCCGCCGGGCCCAGGGTCGGGATCGTCAGCGACAGCGGCGGACAGGGGGCACTGGCCGCCGACCGTGCGAGCCGGCGGGGCCTGTCGGTGCCGGAACTGAGCGAGCCGGTCGCCTCGGCGCTCGCCCGCTCCCTGCCCGACGGCGCGGCGAGCGCCAACCCGGTCGATCTCGCGGGCGCCGGTGAACGCGACCTCGGTACCTACCGCGAGGTCACGGCCGCCCTGCTGCGCTCCGGAGAGGTCGACAGCGTCATCCTGTCCGGGTACTTCGGCAGATACGGTCTCGACAGCCCGGCGCTCGCCGCGGCGGAGCAGCGCGTCGCGGCCGAACTGGCGGAGACGGCACGGGCCGCCGGAAGGCCGCTCCTCCTGCACTCCATGGGCGCCGACAGCGACGCGGCCCGCATCCTGCGCGAGGCGGGCGTCCCCGTCTTCGCCACCATCGAAACCGCCACCGACGCGCTGGCCGGCGCGGTCGCGCTCCAGGCGCATCCCGGCCGTCTCCTCGCGCCGGCCGGCGCCGTCGACGCGCCGGAAGGGACCGGATACTGGGCGGCACGCGCCCTGCTGAGCGAGGCCGGTCTCGCGTTCCCGGCGGCGCGCCGGGTGCACGACGCCCAGGAAGTGGCGCGGGCCACGGAAGAACTCCGCGCGCCCTATGTGCTCAAGGCCGGCTGGCTGGAGCACAAGAGCGAAGCCGGCGGGGTGCGGACCGGTCTCGACGACACCCCGGACGCGGTCCGCGCGTTCACGGCCATGCGCGCGCGGCTGGGCGACGGACCCTACGTCCTCGAGGAGCAGGACGTACGACCGGACGTGGCCGAAGTGATCGTCGGCGGACGACGGGACGCCTGCCTCGGGCCGATGGTCACGGTCGGCGCCGGCGGTACCGAGGCCGAGGTGCACCGGGACACCGTCACCGAATGCGCTCCGGTCGATCTGGACCTGGCGAGAGCGATGGTGCGCGGACTGCGCTGCGCGCCGCTCCTCGACGGATGGCGCGGACGGCCCGCGGTGGACGTCGAATCACTGGCCAGGGCTGTTGTCGCGGTGTCCGAGCTGGTGGCGCGGCTCACCGGCGACCGCGTCGAACTTGAGGTCAACCCCCTGCGCGCAGGGCCCGACGGTGTGATCGCCGTCGACGCGCTGCTGCTCACGGACCGGGACGACACCGCCCTCGATACCAAGGAAAAGACATGAACCACCGGATACAGCCCGACGAATTCAACGGACGGGTGGCACTGGTCACCGGCGGCGGATCGGGTATCGGCCGGGCCGTCGCGCGACGCTGGGCGGCCGGCGGCGGTCACGTGGCGGTCCTCGGCCGGCGCGAAGAGGCGCTGCGGGAAACCGTCGCGCTCATCGAGGCCGCGGGCGGCAGCGCCGACGCCGTGCCGTGCGACGTGCGCGACGCCGATGCCGTGGACACGGCCGTGGACCGGGTGGCCGCGGAGCGCGGCCGGCTCGACGTGCTGGTCAACAACGCCGCGGGCAACTTCGTGATGCCCGGTGAACAGTTGTCGCCGAACGGCTGGAAGGCCGTCATCGACATCGTCCTCAACGGCACGTTCCACTGCACCCGGGCCGCCGCGCGGCACATGCTGCCGAAGGGCCGCGGCGCGGTCCTCAGCGTGATCGCCGGCTACGCGTGGCACGGACACCCCGGTACCGTGCACAGCGCCGCCGCCAAGGCGGGCGTGCTCGCCATGACACGGACGCTGGCCGTGGAGTGGGCGGCTCGCGGTGTCCGGCTCAACTGCATCGCTCCCGGTCCGACCGAGACCGAGGGTGCCTCGGCCGCTCTCTGGCCGACCCGGGCCGCCCGCGCGCAGGTGCTCAGCAGCGTCCCGGCCGCACGGTTCGCCACCCCGGAGGAGGTGGCGGAGTCCGCGGCGTTCCTGGTCAGCGACCGCGCCTCGTACATCACGGGCGATGTGCTCGTCGCCGACGGCGGCCAGTGGCTCGGCAAGTCCATCTACACCACCCAGCAGGACACACCATGAGCGGCACCCTGACCGGTGGCGAGGCGCTCGTCGCCGCGCTGCACAAGCACGACGTCCGCACCGTCTTCGGGATTCCCGGCACTCACAACCTGCCGGTCTACATGGCGCTCGCGCGCTACGGCATCCGGCATGTCTCGCCCCGGCACGAACAGGGCGCCGCCTTCGCCGCGGACGGCTGGGCCCGTGCGGGCGGACAACCCGGCGTCTGTGTGACCACGACAGGACCGGCCCTGCTCAACGCCGCGACGGCCGCAGCCCAGGCGTACTCCGACTCGGTGCCGATGCTGCTCGTGTCACCGGGCCTGCCGCTGCGCCATCCCGGCCGCGGCAACGGCTATCTGCACGAGGTGAAGGACCAGCGCGCCGCGATGGACGCCGTCGTGGCGTACAGCCACCGGGTCACCAGCGTGGCGGAGATCCCTCTCGCGGTGGCCCAGGCGTACGCCGCGATGGCGACCGGACGGCCGCGTCCGGTGCACCTGGAGATCCCGCTCGACCTTCTCGACGAGCGGGACCGGGTCCATGTGCCCGCGCCGGTGCCGGTGCCTCCGGCCGTCCCGTCCGCCGAACAGGCCGCCGCCGCCGCACGGGTGCTGGCCGCCGCCGAGCGCCCCGTGATCATCGCGGGCGGCGGGAGCAGCGGCGCCGCCCCCGAACTGCGGGAGCTGGCCGAGCGGCTCGGCGCGCCGGTCGTCACCACCGCGAACGGCAAGGGGACCTTCGACGACGGGCACCCGCTCGCCATCGGTGCCGGACCGCACCACGCCGCGGTGCGCGCCCTCGTGGCGGACAGCGATGTGGTGCTGGCCGTGGGCACGGAACTCGCGCCCGCCGACCTGTGGAACGGTCCGCTCGATGTCACCGGACCGCTGGTGCGTGTCGACATCGACGCGCAGGCCGTCGTGACCAACGCCCGCGCCGACGTCGCCGTCGTCGCCGACGCGGCCCTCGCCCTCCGTGCCATCCGTGACCGGCTGCCGCCCGCCGGCCCGTCCGCCCTGGGCAACACCCGTGCCGCGGAGGCCCGTACGGCGTTCACCGCCCAGGCACGGGCCGAGGGCGCACGCTACCTCGGACTCACGGGAGCCCTGGCCCAGGCGCTCGGCCGCGAGGGGTTCCTCGTCGGAGACTCCGCCATGGCCTGCTACTACGGCGCGTTGTCGAATCTGCCCGCCCATCACCCTCGGTCGTTCCTGTACCCGACCGGCCTCGGCACCCTCGGCTACGGACTGCCGGCCGCGATCGGCGCGAAACTCGCCCGCCCCGACGCTCCGGTGGTGGCGCTGCACGGCGACGGCGGGATCATGTTCACCATCCAGGAACTCGCCTCGGCGGCCCAGTTGGGGCTGCCGCTCCCCGTCATCGTCTCGGACAACGGCGGCTACGGCGAGATCCGCGACGAGATGGCCGGCCGCGGGGACACCGTCCACGCCGTCGATCTGCCACGGCCCGATTTCGCCGGGATCGCCCGCGCCATGGGCTGCCACGGCGTACGGATCGACGGCACCGCGCGGCTCGCCCGGGAACTGGAGACCGCGCTCGCCGCCGATCGCCCCACGCTGATCCACCTGCCCGAGGACGCCGCCCGATGACACGCGCGGCGGACGGGGAGGTACGCCCGTACTTCCGGACCGCCGGCGTACGGCCGCACCACCTCACCGGAGGAAACCGTCTCACCGGAGGAAACCATGAACGCACCCACTGAACCCTGGCCGCTCACCGACGAGCAGCGGGCGGTCGTCCAACTCTGCCGCGACTTCGCACGGAACGAGATCCGGCCGCGTGCCCGGGAGGTCGACGAGGCCGATGTCGTCACCCCGGTCGACATCTGGCGCAAGGCCGCGCAGGTCGGCATCACCGACTTCATGCTGCCGACCGAGGTCGGCGGCGGTGGATTCACCGATGTGTTCACCCAGTGTCTCGTCCAGGAGGAACTCTGCTTCGGCGACCCCGGCATCGGCAACCTCGTCTGCTCCAACGGCTTCTTCGCCGACCCGCTGCTCGAACTGGGCACCGACGACCAGAAGAAGCGCTGGCTCGGCCCGCTCGTCGGCCCGGACGCGCCGATGACCGCGCTGGCGACCACCGAGCCCGGCTCGGGGTCGGACGCCGCGTCGATCAAGACCGTGGCCCGGCGCGTCGACGGCGGGTACGTCCTGAGCGGCCAGAAGGCGTGGATCTCCAACGCCGGAGCCGCGCGGTCCTACGTCGTCTTCGCCAAGACGGACCCCACCCAGCGGTCCAGGGGGATCACGGCCTTTCTCGTGGACGCGGACACCGACGGGCTCACCGTCGGCGAGCCGATGCGGAAGATGGGCCAGCGGGCCATCGTCTGCCGGGAGTTGTTCTTCTCGGACGCCTTCGTTCCCGAGGAGAACCGGCTCGGCGCCGAGGGCCAGGGCTTCCACGGTCTGATGCGGACCTTCGACATCTCGCGCGTCATCCTCGGCGCGGCCTCCGTCGGCGCCGCCAGGGCGGCGTACGAATACGCCCGGGACTACGCGCGTACGCGTATCCAGTTCGACCGGCCCATCATCGAGCACCAGGCCGTCGCGTTCCGGCTGGCCGACATGGCCAACCGGATCGAGGGGGCACGGCTGCTGGTCCTGCGCGCCGCACGCGCGGTGGACGCCGGAGCGGATGTGACCGGGTTGGCGGCCATGGCCAAGCTGACCGCGTCGGAGACCGCCATGTTCTGCACCTGGGCCGCCGTACAGACCCTCGGCGGCTGGGGTTACTCACGCGAATACCCGGTGGAGCAGTGGATGCGTGACGCCAAGCTCGAAGAGATCGAAGAGGGCACGTCGGACATCATGCGCATCGTGATCGCACGTCACCTGCCCTGACGCCGCCGGGGCATCGCCGGACAGGAGCCGCCGCCGTGGAAGCGGCGGCGGATATCGGACCAGACACGAGAAAGGCCGTGAAGATGGCACAGCGGGTACGAGGCGTGGTGGCGCGGGCGCAAGGCGAACCGGTCCGGCTGGAGACGATCGTGGTGCCGGATCCGGGTCCCGGCGAAGCCGTGGTGAAGGTCCAGGCGTGCGGGGTGTGCCACACCGATCTGCACTACCGCGAGGGCGGGATCAGCGGCGACTTCCCGTTCCTGCTGGGCCACGAGGCGGCCGGAACGGTGGAGTCCGTGGGCGAGGGGGTGACGGATGTCGCCCCGGGGGACTTCGTCGTCCTCAACTGGCGTGCGGTGTGCGGCCGGTGCCGCGCCTGTCGCCGGGGCAGGCCCTGGTACTGCTTCGACACCCACAACGCGCGGCAACGCATGAGCCTGACGGACGGCACCGAACTGTCCCCCGCCCTCGGCATCGGTGCCTTCGCCGAGAAGACCCTGGTCTCCGCGGGTCAGTGCACCAAGGTCGACCCGGCCGCCTCACCGGCCGCCGCGGGTCTCCTCGGCTGCGGTGTGATGGCCGGTATCGGAGCCGCGATCAACACCGGAGGCGTCGGCCGGGGCGACTCGGTGGCGGTGATCGGCTGTGGCGGCGTCGGGGCGGCGGCGATCGCGGGCTCCGCGTTGGCCGGTGCGGCGTGCGTCATCGCCGTCGACATCGACGACCGCAAGCTGGAGACGGCCCGCGGGCTCGGTGCCACGCACACCGTCAACTCCCGCTCGCAGGACGCCGTGGAGGCGATCCGCGCGCTCACCGGGGGCCACGGCGCCGACGTCGTCATCGAGGCCGTCGGCCGCCCGGAGACGTACGAACAGGCCTTCTACGCCCGTGACCTGGCCGGCACCGTCGTCCTCGTCGGCGTCCCCACGCCCGACATGCGCGTGGACCTGCCGCTCCTGGACGTGTTCGGGCGCGGCGGCGCGCTGAAGTCCTCCTGGTACGGCGACTGCCTGCCGTCCCGGGACTTCCCGATGCTGATCGATCTGTACCGGCGGGGGCGACTGGACCTGGACGCCTTCGTCACCGAGACCATCGGACTGGACGGCGTGGAGGAGGCGTTCACGCGCATGCACAAGGGCGACGTGCTCCGCTCGGTGGTGGTGTTGTAACAGGACGGATCAGCCGACCCGTCGAAGCCGTCCCCGTCCCGGCCGTCCCCGTCCCGGCCGTCTTCGTCCCGGCCGTCTTCGTGTCACCGCTCGGCGTGGTGCCGGTTCAGCCCATCGGCTCTTTCCCGGGCGCGGACGAGGGCGCGCCGGTCCAGCGGCGCAGGGCGGCTTCGAGGCCGGCGACGGCGGCGCCGCCGGTGGTGTCGGAGGCCCAGGCGACCACGCCGTCCGGGCGTACCAGCACCCCCGTCGGCGTCCCGTGGCCGTCGGTCACGGTGGTCACTCGCCCGGACCGGGTCGCGGCGAGGCGGGCGAACGCGCCGTCCGGAGTGCGGTCGAGCAGCAGGAACCCGCCGCCGTGACCGTGGTCGGCCAGACGGGAGCCGTCCCGGCACCACAGGTCGGGGACGAACCGGCCGACCAGCGGATGGCCGCCGGGCAGGTCGACGTGCTGCGTGACGCCGGAGATCTTCTTCACCGCGTAGGTCGTGCCGTCCCGGGTGCTCAGCAGACCGGCGACGACCTCCCGGAGCGCGGCCGACTTGGGGTCCCCGCGCAACACTCCGATCTGGGCCCGCGTCCAGTCCAGCACCCAGGCGCCGAGGGGACGACGCTCGGCGTCGTAGGTGTCGAGCAGCCCGTCGGGCGCCCACCCCGCGACCACGGCACCGAGCTTCCACCCGAGGTTCATCGCGTCGCCGACCCCGAGATTCAGCCCCTGACCGCCGAACGGCGGGTGCACGTGCGCGGCGTCGCCCGCCAGGAGCACGTGCCCCGAACGGTAGGCCGCGGCCTGGCGTGTGTTGTCCGTCCAGCGGGTCGGGGCGGCGCGCAGCGCGGTCAGTGTGACGTCGGTGCCCGAGATCCGGCGCAGACTGGTCTGCACCTGTTCGAGGGTGACCGGTGTCGAGCGGTCGGCGGGAGGCGCGTCGAACTCCAGCGTGGCCACCCTCCCGGGCTGTGGCCCGTAGCGGTACGCCCCTCGGGTCGACCACACCCATCCGTTGGCGAGCTTCTCGGGGTCGGCGATGTCGGCGACCGCCTGGTAGCCGGTGAGTTCGGGGTCGGTGCCCGGGAAGCCGATGCCCGCGAGACGGCGCACGGCGCTGTGCCCGCCGTCGCACCCGACCAGCCATCCGGTGCGCATCGTGCCGGCGGTGGTGGTGACGAACACACCGTCGCCGGTGTCGTCGAGCGCGGTGACCTCCACCCCGCGACGTACCGGCACGCCGAGTCGTGCGACGTGGCCGGCCAGCAGCGCCTCCAGCTGAGGCTGCGGCACCATCCGTGCCCCGTCGGCGGCGGCGTGCGCGGCAAGGTCGGGATCGGACCAGTCCACGAGGTCGGGGTCGAGGCTCATTCCCGCGAAGTGCCCGGTGAATCGTGACCGGGGCGCTCGCCCGCCGACTCCGGCGGGCGGGGCGTCGGCCGTGCCGGAGAACGACCCCACGCGCTCCAGCGTCTCGCGCTGCACCTGTTCGGCCGCGGGCAGCAGACCGCGGCGGTCGAGTGCCTCGGCTGTCGGCACGTTGATCGACTGCGCCTTCATCGCCTCGTCCGGCCGGGCCCGCCGCTCGATCACCCGCACCGTCGCCCCGGAGAGTGCCAGCTCCGCCGCGAGCACGAGGCCCACCGGCCCGGCTCCCACCACGGTCACATCCACGTCCACATCCACATCCACGTCATCGTCATCGTTCGCATATGTCGTCACGAACAGCGTTCTATATACGAACGCTGTTCGTGTCAAGCTATGATGGCGGGGTGAACCCGAGAGAACGACGCGCGGCGCGCCACCGGCCACCGAACCCCGAGGCCGAAGCGGGCCCCAGGCCACGGCGCCGCAAGGCCCCGATCACCGTGGAGCAGGTGGTCGACACCGCACTGAACGTCATCGTCACAGAGGGCTACGAGGCGCTGACCATGCGCCGCCTCGCCGCCGCGCTCGACACCGGACCCGCCTCGCTCTACGCCCACGTGGTGAACAAGGCCGACCTCGACGAACTGCTCATCGGGCGGCTGTGCGCCGCGCTCGTACTGCCCGAGCCCGACCCCGCGGCCTGGCGGGAACAGATCCGCGGTGTGTGCACCCAGATGCGCGACCAGTACCTGAAGTACCCCGGAATCTCCCGTGCCGCGCTCGCCATGGCCCCCAGCGACCTCGAGACCGTGCGCGTCACCGAAGGGATGCTGGCGATCCTGCTCGCCGGCGGCGTCGCCCCGCAGGCCGCCGCCTGGGCCATCGACGCCCTGTTGCTGTACGTGGCCGCCTACTGCCTCGAAGTGTCGATCGCGCGCCGGCGATCGGCGCACGCCGACGACGCCGCCTGGGTCCTCGACCGGGACGAACTGCTCCGCCGGTTCACCGCCCTGCCCGCCGGGAGCTTTCCCCACACCACCCGCCACGCCGCCGAGCTCACGGCCGGCGAGGGACATGACCGGTTCGACTTCACCCTCGCCCTGATGATCGACGGCCTCGTACACCGTTGACCTGGAGGTATGCGCCGACTCCCGACGCGGGGTCCGGCGACCCCGACCGGCTCCCGACGCGCGGTCCGTCGGTCCCGACCGGCTCCCGGCAGTGTCCGGTGGCCCGGCCGCGGGAGGTGTTCCGGGAGCCGCCCACCCCCGCCGTTCTCATCCCTCCGCGTCCGCCGGGCCGACGGAACGGTGGAATCCGCGGTGCAGCTCGCGTACGTGTGCGGCCAGTTCCGGCACCGGGCCCTCGACAGTCACCCCGGGCACGACGTCGTTGATCGGCAGGGCCCGCACCGGAGGCGCCGGTACCCCCAACTCGCCCAGCCAGGATACGAGTTGCTCCGAGGAGGCGACGTACACGATCCGGCCGAGACCGACCCAGCCATGCGCCGCCGCGCACATGGGGCAGTGCTCACCGGACGTGTAGACGGTCGCCGCCGCCCGCTCCGGTGGCGTCAGATGGGACGCCGCCCAACGCGCCAGCTCGAACTCCGGGTGACGGGTGTGATCGCCGGAAGCCACCCGGTTGCGGTCCTCGGCCAGCACCGCGCCGTCCGCCGCCACCAGCACCGAGCCGAAGGGTTCGTCACCGGCCTCCAGCGCCTCGGCCGCCAGCTCCACACAGCGCCGCAAGTACCGCAGTTCACTGCCGTCCACCATGCCGCACCCCATCCAGCCTGTCCGCGAGGTCCCTCTCGCGTCTCAGCCTAGCCAGTGAGGCCGCGTTTCCTTCGATGCCACAACAGGTCCCGCGGCGGCCCGGCGGGCCACCGTGATCCGGCGGACCTCGCTCAGACTCTTGACAGATTCGTTGGCGGATTAAAGCCTATGGCAACGTTGTCAGGCGGGCCGGTTCAGGCCGCCTGCTCTTGAGGGCTCGCCTGGAATGGATCACGTCACTCATGTCTGACCAGTCATCTCACCCTTCCCGCAGGGCCGTTGTCGCGACCGGATCGACCCTGCTCGCGAGCTTCGGGCTCGGGGCCGCGTTCTCCGGTACGAGTTACGCCGCGGGGGCCGCGGTCGCCGCCGGCGACGCCGGGTCCCGGGGTGAACTCGCCGCGTACCGGCCCGTCGAGGTGTCGTCCGTCGACTACGCGCCCACACCGGGCGAGTTCGTGGTGGACAAGCTCACGTCCACCGGTGTGAAGGGCAGTGGGTGGCGGGCCGCCGGGGGTGACCCGCAGTGGATCTCCATCGATCTCCAGGCGGAGTGCGAGGTCGATTCCGTACGGCTGACCTTCGAGGCGACCAAGGACGACCCGGTCTTCACCCCGTCCACCAGCGGCAATCCGCGGGACAGCACGACCGGCCAGGAGATCCTGTCCAGCTGTGCGGTGGCTTTCACCATCGAGACGTCCCGGGACAGGCGTGAGTGGACCACGGTGTACCGCACCGCGTCGGGCGCCGGCGGGGTGGCGGAGATCGAGCTGGCCAAGCCGGTCAGGGCGCGCTGGGTGCGGATGACCGTGACGAAGCGGTCGAACGCCAACCCACTGGGCCTCAACGGCTTCGAGGTCTACGGCACGGCCAGGGGCCACAGGCCCGCGGCCAGCGGATGGACCGACTGGGGCAGGCACGACCACCGCGCGCCCGCGCTGGAGGTCGCCGACGACGGAACGGTCCCGCTGGAGTCGGGCTGGACGCTGACGATGGACGACTGGGCCGGAGCCGAGGGCGCCGAGCTGTCCCGGCCCTCCGTCGACACCAGCCGCTGGCTGCCCGCGACCGTACCCGGCACCGTCCTCGGTTCGCTGGTGGACCAGGGCCACCTGCCCGATCCGGTCGCCGGGCTGAACAACCTCCGCATACCCGAGGCCCTTTCGCGCCACGCGTGGTGGTACCGGCGCGGTTTCCGGCTGCCGCGCGGTCTGCGCACCGGCCCCGGCCGCCACGTCTGGCTGGAGTTCGACGGCGTCAACCACCAGGCCGACATCTGGCTCAACGGCGAGCAGGTGGGCGGGCTGACGTATCCCTTCGCGCGCTCCGCCCACGACGTGACGCGCCTGCTGGTCTCCGGCGGCGGCGAGCAGGCGCTCGCGGTACGGATCACGCCCATGCCCTTCCCCGGCAGCCCCGGGGACAAGAGCGAGGCGGGTCTGGCCTTCGTGGACGCCGGGGCCACCATGATGAACCGCAACTCACCCACGTATCTGGCCGCTTCCGGCTGGGACTGGATGCCTGCCGTACGCGACCGTGTCTCGGGCATCTGGAACCACGTACGGCTGCGCTCGACGGGGCACGCCGTCCTCGGTGACCCGCGCGTGGACACCACACTGCCCGGACTGCCCGACACCGGCACCGCCGAGGTCACGATCGTGGTGCCGGTGCGCAACGCGGACTCCGCCGAACGGCGCGTGACCGTGACCGCGTCGTTCGACGACGTACGGGTCTCCAGGACCGTCACCGTGCCCGGTGGCACGAGCACCGACGTGATCTTCGCGCCCGCCGACCACGCGCGGCTGCGCGTGCGCGACCCGAAGCTGTGGTGGCCCAACGGCTACGGCGAGCCCGCCCTGCACGATCTGACGCTCGTCGCCGCGGTCGACGGCGCGGAGAGCGACCGGCGCACCACCCGCTTCGGCATCCGCCAGTTCGGCTATGAGTACGCGGTGCCGCTCCCCTTCGGCGGCGGCACCGACATGTATACGCAGTCGGTGGACGTGGGCGCCAGGAAGGCCCGGTACGTGCGCGTCAGGTGCCTGACGCGCGCCACCGACTGGGGCTCGTCGCTGTGGGGCCTCTCGGTGATCGACAGCGCCGCGCCCGGCACCGACCTGGCACTGCACAGAACCGCCACCGCCTCGTCCGTCGACGAGGCGGGCCATGAAGCCGCCCATGTCACGGACGGGGACGCGAAGACACGCTGGGCATCGGCGTTCGAGGACGACCAGTGGATCCAGGTGGACCTCGGCGGGGCGGTGTCCTTCGACCGGGTGGAGCTGCGGTGGGAGCGGGCGTACGCCAGGACGTATGTGGTGCAGGTCTCGGACGACGGCGACACCTGGACGGACGCGGAGTCGGTCGACAACTCGGCGGTACCCCTGCCGTTCGAGAACGCCAACGCGAGTCTCCAGAGCGTCGACATCGGCGCCCACGAGGCCCGGTACGTGCGGCTGAGCGGCGGTGAGCGGGCGACCAGTTGGGGCTCCTCGCTGTGGAGCCTGTCGGTGATCGACAGCGCGGCGCCCGGCACCGACCTGGCGCTGCGCAGGACCGCCACCGCCTCCACGGAGGACGGCGACAACAAGGCGGCCAACGCCACCGACGGCAGGTCCGACACCCGCTGGTCCTCCGCGTACGAGGACGACCAGTGGATCCAGGTGGACCTCGGCGGGTCCGTGTCCTTCGACCGCGTCGTGGTCGTGTGGGAGCCGGCCTACCCCAAGACGTACGTCATCCAGGTGTCCGACGACGGTGACAGCTGGACGGATGTGAAGGCCGTCGACAACACCCCCGAGCCGCTGAAGATCAGTGTCAACGGCGTCCGGGTCTTCTGCCGGGGCGGCAACTGGGGCTGGGACGAACTGCTGCGCCGGATGCCCGCCGAGCGGATGGACACGGCGGTGCGCATGCACAGGGACATGAACTTCACCATGATCCGCAACTGGCTCGGCAGCAGCAACCGGGAGGAGTTCTTCGCCAGTTGTGACGAGTACGGCCTGCTCGTGTGGAACGACTTCCCGAACGCCTGGGCGATGGACCCGCCGGATCACGACGCGTTCAACAGCGTGGCGCGCGACACCGTGCTCCGCTACCGCATCCACCCCAGTGTCGTCGTCTGGTGCGGTGCCAACGAGGGCAACCCGCCCGCGGCGATCGACACCGGCATGCGCGAGGCCGTCCAGTCGCAGGCACCGGGCATCCTGTACCAGAACAACTCCGCGGGTGGCATCATCTCCGGCGGCGGCCCGTACGGCTGGGTCGAGCCGGAACGCTACTTCTCCCGGTCCACCTACGGCGGCGGCCACTTCGGCTTCCACACCGAGATCGGCATGCCCGTGGTCTCCACGGCCGAGAGCATGCGCAACCTGGTCGGCGACGAGCCGGAATGGCCGATCGGCGACGCGTGGTACTACCACGACTGGAGCACCCGGGGGAATCAGGCTCCGCAGAACTACCGCGCCGCCATCGAGGCCCGCCTCGACACGGCGAAGGATCTGGACGACTTCGCCCGCAAGGCGCAGTTCGTCAACTACGAGAGCACCCGGGCCATGTTCGAGGCGTGGAACGCCAACCTGTGGAAGGACGCCAGCGGCCTGATGCTCTGGATGTCCCACCCGGCCTGGCACAGCACCGTCTGGCAGACGTACGACTACGACTTCGACGTCAACGGCACCTACTACGGCGCGCGCACGGCCTGCGAACCGTTCCATGTGCAGGCCGACCCACAGAAGTGGGAGGTCATCGCCGTCAATCACACCGCCCGCGAGCTGAAAGGTGTGACGGTCACCGCCCGGCTCCACGATCTGTCCGGGCGCCAACTCGGGTCCACCCGGCGTACGAAGCTCGACGTCGCTCCGTCGGCCACGGCCGTCGCGTTCACCGCCGGCTTCGGATCGGACCTCCCGGACCTGCATCTGCTGCGGCTGAGCCTGGAGGACAGCAAGGGCAGGCCGCTGTCCCAGAACACCTACTGGCGCTACCGCGAGACAGCCGACATGCGGGCGCTCAACCGGACCAGGACGGTCACGATCACGGCGGACCTGGGCCATGTCTCCCGGTCCGGGGCGCGGCGCACCATGACCGCGACCGTGCGCAATCGGGGCGCCGCTGTCGCGTCGATGGTGCGGTTGTCGCTGCTCGACGCGCAGAACGGACGACGCGTGCTGCCGACGCTCTACAGCGACAACTACCTGTGGCTGCTGCCCGGTGAGTCCCGGACGGTGACCCTGTCCTGGCCGGCGGACGCCCTTCACTCCGGACGGCCCGCCCTTCAGACCGAGGCATACAACAGCGCACGGACCGTGACCCGCGCGTAGGAGATTGCCCCGTAGCCTCCGGTTCAGGCCGGGCGGCAGCGTTACAGACTGGTCCAGTAGAGCCAGAATCGCTGCACGATCAGGACGACGATCAGCAGGTACCAGGCAGTCAGCACCACGCCGTGACAGCCGGCCAGCCTTCGCACCGCCCCACGCCACCACGTGGGCGCGGTGCGGAGGTGGTGGGCAAGAGTGTGCAGGGTGGTGTACCAGAAGACGGGGATCATCACCGCCCAGACGACCATGCAATAGGGACACAGCGCGTCGATCCGGTACAGGCTCTGGAAGATCAGCCAGTGAACGAAGATCGCCCCCAGGGTGACCCCGGCCTGTATCACCAGCCAGAACCAGCGCGGCAGGATCGCACCCGCCAGCAGTACCGTCCCGAGGACGGTCACCACCGCGAATCCGGCGATCCCCAGAAGCGGATTGGGAAAGCCGAAGACCTCCGCCTGCGGAGTGGTCATCACCGAGCCGCAGGACAGCACCGGGTTGATGCTGCACGACGGGGTGTAGGAGGGATCCTCCAGCAGAGCGAACCGCTCGATGGTGAGCGTGAACGCGGCCAGCAGACCGGTCAGCCCGCCCGTCACCAGCAGCCACGCGAGCCACCGGGCCGGCACGGCGACCGCGGTGCCATCGGCCGCGGTGCCAGCGACAGCTGTGTCGGCGTCCGTACCCGGGACAGCGTGCCCGGTCGTCCGCCGTGCCGGGACGGTCACTTCGCCAGCTCCGCGTCGATGGCCGCCGTGAAGTCGTCGTACGAGGTGATCTGCGGACGCTTGCCGTTGACGAAGAACGTCGGGGTGCCCTGCACGCCGAGCCTCAGGCCGTCCTCGCGGTCCTTCTTCACCCGCTCGGCGGTGGCCGGGTCCTTCCACGTCTTCTCGAACACCGCCATGTCCAGGCCCAGTTCACGGGCGAAACCCCGGAAGGTCTTCTCGTGCGAGACCTGCTGATCCCCCCACTCCTCCTGGGTCTCGTACATCTTCGTGTACATCGCCTCCAGCTTCCCCTGCGCGGCGGCGGCTTCCACGGCGCGCGCCGCCGACTCGGCGTTCCGATGGCTGGGGATCGGGAAGTAGCGCAGTACGAAGGTGACGCGTCCGGCGTACTGCTTGCGCAGCCGCTCCACCACCGGGAACGCGGCGCGACACGACTCGCACTCGAAGTCCAGGAATTCCACCACGGTGACCTTGCCGTCCTTGGCGGTCGACAACCGGTGGCTGTCCGGCCGTACCAGCAGCGATGCCGAAGCCGCCGCCTCAGGCGCTTCCGACGCGCCGTCGGCACGCGCGTCCGGGGCGGAGGAACGGTTGGCCGCCAACAACACGGCCACAACGGTCAGTACGGTCGCGGCCAGAGCGAGGGAGATCTTCAGGTTCTTCGTCATGATCCATCATCCGGGGAAGGCGAACGGGAAGAGGAAAGGGCAGGGTCAGGGTCAGGGACAGTGGCGGTGGCGGTGGCGGTGGCGGTGGCGGTGGCAGGAGCAGAGGCAGGGGTGGGGGATGCGGGCGGGTTGCCCGGCCGGTCGCGTCGGTGGAGCGAGGCGAGGTAGGCGTTGTACGCCGTGAGCGGGTCCTTGCCGTCGCCCCGGTCGATGGCTCGGTCGACGCGTCTGGCCTCCCGGGCGTCCGAGCGAACCCACTGGGCGGCCAGGGTGATGGTGGTGATCAGCATGGGAATGTCGCCGGTGGCCCAGGCGATGGCGCCCGCCCGGTATTGGTCTGCCGCCAGCGTCGCGCCCCAGACGCGTTCCACCGCCTGGAAGTAGTCCCCGCCGATCAGGTCGGTGGAACTCATCAGCGCGATGGAGAAGAACGAGTGGAAGGGCATGGCGAGCACGAGAACGATCAGTTTCGCGAAGTGCGGGACATGTCGCGGCGTGGGGTCGACACCGATGATCACCCAGAAGAACAGCAGGCCCATGGCGAGGAAGTGCAGCTGCATGGCCAGGTGACCGAGGTGGTTGCGCATGGCGGTCTCGAAGAGCGACGTGAAGTAGACCATGAACGAACTGCCGATGAAGAGCGCCATGGCGGCGACCGGGTGAGTGAGTACCGAGTTGACCCGGCTGTGCAGGAACTTCAGCAGCAGTTCGCGTGCCCCGGCCGGGCCGCCTCGGGGTGCGGGCCGCAGCGCGCGCAGGGCCAGCGTGATCGGCGCACCGAGGACGAGGAGGATCGGGACGACCATGGCCATCGCCATGTGCTGGCCCATGTGGACGCTGAACATGACGCGTCCATAAGTGGCCAGGCCGCTCATGGTGCACAGGACCAGGGCGAGCAGACCCAGCATCCAGGCCACCGTCCGCCCCCGGGGCCAGGCGTCGCCACGGGCTGTGAGGCGCCGTACGCCGCGCCAGTAGGCGAGGGCGGCGACAGCGACGACGAGGGCGAAGAACGGATCGAAGCGCCATTCGGTCAGCAGGCGGAGGGCGTTGAGGGGGGCCGGCATCGGGTATCCGATGAGTTCACGTGCCGCCGAGTAGGGCGGTGGTTCCCCGGCGGGCGCCGGACTGCGGGACAGCCCGACGGCCAGCCCCGCCGTGAGCGCCATCAGCAGCAGTTCGGCCACCATCAGGCGCACGAACACCGCGGGACGCCCAGCCGTGAGTTCCGCCATCGTACGGCGCCGGTGCCAGGCCCCGCAGGCCGCGAGCACGGCCAGCGCGGCGGTCTTGGCGAGAAGCAACTGCCCGTACGGGGTGGTGACGAGCCGGATCGGCGAGTCGAGACGGACGAGGGCGTTGACGATGCCGGAGACCGCGACGGCGAGCAGGCACCAGCCGGCGAGCGCGCTGAACCTGCCGACGGCCTTCGCCGCGTGGCCGCGGGCCCGGACGGTGGTGACCGCGACGGCGACGAGGCCGGCGATCCACAGGGTGGCGGCCACGATATGAACCGCCAGGCTGATGACGGCCGCGTCGTGGTTCTCGGCCGAGGCCGAGTGACCGGTGAACGCGGGAGGCACGAGGGCGGCGAGCGCGATCACCAGCGCCACGCGCGCGCTCCGTACGGTGGTGACTCCGGGGCCGAACGTCACCAGCAGCAGTACCGCGCCGGCGGTGAGTGCCAGGGCGCGTCCCTGGGGCAGCGAGACGGCGAAATGCGTGAGCAGGCGAGGTTCGAGGATCTGTCCGACCGGCTGGGCGAGCAGGTCGGAGGCGGTCAGCAGCAGCGTCGCCACGGTGGCCGCGAGCCAGAGTCCGGCCGCTCCCCAGGCACAGGTCAGGGCGTGCTGCCGACGTGTGGTCAGGCGCCGCTGTCCGGAGGGGATCAGGACGGTCACCAGGAGCAGCATGGCGACGGTGAGTACGGCGGCCAGATTCGCGGCGGTCTCGGCCAGTGGCAGGCCCCAGGAGGTGACAGGTCCGGCCTGGGGCAGTCCGGGCAGCGCCTCGGGGATGCCGCCGCCGAACCGGACGGCTCCGGCCGTCGCGGCACCGGCGACGGCCAGGGCGGCCGTGATCAGCAGTGGCGCGCGCAGGGCCGCGCGTCGTACGGCGGGTTCAAGCACCATGGTGGCCTCGCCGTTGCCGCCTCAGCCTGTACGCGGTGGCACTCGCTGCGGTGATCAAGAGCACGGCGCCCACCGCGGCGGCTGTCGAGACGCCGATACCGCCCCCTTCTCCTTCCCGTTCCCTTCGCCCTCCTCTTTCTCCGCTCGGGGCGGCGCTGGGAGTGGCCGAGTGGTCCGGGTCCGCGGCGGCGTCGCCGGATGAAGCGGAGGGCGCGGGTGGCGTTGTCACGGTGTACGTGAGGCTGCCGGTGACGGGGTGCCCGTCGGTGGATACCACCCGGAAGGCGACGGTGTAGCGGCCGGCCGGGGCAGCCGCCTTCAGCCGCTGCGTCACGGTCCGGCCCTCGGCGGTCGCGCTCCCGCTCACGACGGAGCGGTCGTCGGGGCCGGTCACGGCGATACGGGCGTACGCGCCGTCCATCGTCTCGTTGAAGGTCAGTGCGACCTCCCCAGGAGACGCGGACAGTGTCGACTTGTCGGAGGGACTGCTGGAGGCAAGCGCGGTGTGCGCCTGGGCGGGGGGTGCGAGGACGACGGCCGCGCCGGATACGGCGCAGGCCAGCACCCCCGCCGTGATCACACGTGTGAACGGCGATGAGGTCATGACGGTGCCTTCACTCCGACCAGTCGGTACGGTCGGGCGGTTGGTGGCCGCGCCAGAGGGGCGGGCCGCCTTCGGCCATCAGGCCGGCAGGGCACCGCCGCCCGGTGCGAGCCGGGTGGGAAGCGGAGCGTGTGGGTGCTGCCGGTGCTGGGGCGGTGCCCTGACCCCGCGCCTCGGCGGGGCACGGAACCCGGTCGGAGTGATACGCGGCCCGTCCGCCCGGACGAGAGGCAGCAGCGGACACCAGGGCCCCGTCCGCACACGGAGCAGAGCCGCCCGCTCGCGCGCGGCGTCGATCAGGAAACGCAGGGGCTGACGCAAGGCTTCGGCGACGCCGAGCAGACGTCCCGCGAGCACGACGACCACCACATGGGCGACCAGCTCTTCCCCCACGGGATGCGCACTGCCCGTGGTGTGCTCCAGCCAGAGAGCCGCGGTCCGCGATCCGGCGGCGGCACAGGCCCCGGGCAGGGTGTAGGCGGCGTGGAAGGCGAGTTGGGCTCCGGCCAGCGCCGCCAGTGACTGCTGCGGGGAGAGGGTGCGGCGGCCGAGGACGCCCACGGCCATGCCCAGGGACGCGACGGCCGCGCACACGGCGATACCGGTCGGTGCGTGTCCGCCGAAGACGGATTGCCCCAGCAGCGGGAGCAGCACACACAGGGCCGCGAACCCGGCCGCCCGCACCGCGCCGGACGTGCGCTGCGCGCCCGGTTCGGTGGCGGGTGCCGTCGGTGACATGGTGTCGCAGCTTCCAGGGGTGTGGGGGAAGGGCGGGCCCGGCGGAAAACATGTGTCATGCGGTGCGGGGGCTGCGGGCGGCGCCTTGCCGTCTTGTCTTCCGCCGTAGCCTACCGGGGCGGATCGAGGAGGCCCGAGCCGGGCCCGCCGCCGACCCCGCCCACGCCACGCCGCGCGGTGCCGTGCCGGGGCAACACGGGCGTCGTACACGCCCGTACCGCCCCACCACCGTGGGGCACGCGCCGTTCCCCGTGAACCGATCAGCTTCGCCGAGCGTTTCCCGGCCGGGTCGCGAAGTCGTTTGGCCGGGGTGCGCGCCTGTGGAAGGCTGACCGCCCGTGACAACGAATGCGAATACGGCCCAGGGCCTGGGCGAAGAACGGCTGTTGTACGGGTGCATGGGGCTCGGCGGGGGCTGGGACACCACCCCGTACGGCGCGGTGGACATCGCGGAGGCCGAGGCCGCGGTCGAGGCGGCACTCGACAGCGGGATCACGGTGTTCGACCTCGCCGACATCTATCGGCACGGGAAATCTGAGGCGGTGTTCGGCGAGGTTCTCGCACGGACACCCGGGCTGCGCGAGCGCATCGTGGTGCAGACCAAGTGTGGAATCCGGCTGGCCGACGGCGACCGGCCGGGCATGTACGACCTGCGGGGCGAGACCATCGTCAGCCGCGTCGAGGAGAGTCTCGGCCGCCTGCGCACGGACGTCATCGACGTACTGCTGCTGCACCGGCCGGACCCGCTGGCCGATCCCGAGGACGTGGCCCGCGCGCTGACCTCGCTGCACCGGCAGAAGCTGGTGCGCGCGTTCGGGGTGTCCAACATGAGCGCCGCGCAGATCGCGCTGCTCCAATCACACCTCGAATTCCCGCTGGTGGCCAACCAGTTGGAGATGAGCCTGCACCGCAGGGACTGGCTGGAGGGCGGTGTGCTGGTGAACACGCCGGAGGAGACGTCCGTCGGTTTCCCGCAGGGGACGCTGGAGCACTGCCGGGCGAACGGGATCCGCGTACAGGCCTGGGGCGCTCTCGCGCGGGGCCGCTTCACCGGCCGGCAGGAGACACCCGTCGAGCGGGCGACGGCGCAGCATGTCGCCGCGCTCGCCGAGGCGAAGGGCACGACACCGGAAACGATTCTGCTGTGGTGGTTGCAGAGGCACCCGGCCCGCATCGCACCGGTCGTCGGCAGCGCCCGGCCCGAGCGCATCCGCGCGTGCGGCGACGCGGCCCTGCGGGACCCCGAGCTCACCCACGAGGAGTGGTACTCACTCTGGATCACCGCGCGCGGCGCCGCGCTGCCGTAGCCGGGCGGGCCGGGCGACCCCGGCCGTACCCGGCCGTCCCCGGTCCCCTTCGGCCACGTCGGCTTCGCGTCCTTCCGGCGCCGTACGCCCCGCGTACGGCGCCGGGGCGTATGCCGGGGCGTACGGCGCCCCCTTGACGGGGACATGCCCCGGCACCATCCTTACCGACCGGTAACCGATCCGTCGCCGGCGAGAGGGAGACGATGACCGACGACGCCCGAGCGGCACTGGAACAGCTCCGTGACGCGAGTCAGTTCGAGTGGTACGTCATCCCGCTCCTGCTGCTGGTGCTCTACGCGTACGCCGCCGAGGTGGAGCGCCGGAACTGGGACGTGCTGTTCGCCGGGCTCGCCCTGTGGGGCATGGACTGGTTCAACGAGATCTGGAACGCGCTGGTCTTTCACTTCAGCGGGCGCGCACCGGTCTGGGGCGCCCGGGGAGACACGGCGTACCAGATCCTCATCGGGCTGAACATCGAGATCTGCTTCATGTTCGCCGTCATGGGCATCGTCGCGGCGAAGTTCCTTCCGCCGCGCGGCACCCGCGTCCTCGGGCTGCCGAACCGCCCCGTGCTGATCGCGGTGAACTCCGCCGCGGCGGTGGGCGTCGAGATCGTGCTGAACAGGGCCGGCGTGCTCACCTGGGAGTGGGACTGGTGGCGGGCCGGTTTCCCGTTCGTGCTCTTCCTCGTGGGGTACGTCCCGTTCTTCCTGGCCTGCTTCGTCGTCCATGACATGCCCAGGGTGCGCACGAAGGCCGTCACGGTGGGGACGATCCTCGGCATCGACGCTCTCGCCCTGGCCGTGTTCGGCGCCCTCGGCTGGTTGTGAGCGCCGGTTCGGGCGCGGCGACACCGGTGGTGTGGAACACCCGTGGCGTGGAACGCCCGTGGACGGAAGGTCTTCTGACACTCCGTCACACGGGCGTCACGAGGGTACGCCGTGCCGTGGTGGCCGGTGGCCGCGGCTTATGACGTGTGCGGCCGGTGGGCGTCGATCAGCCGGTCCATGAGGGCGTCGAGCCGCGCGTCGACGACACGGCGGGACGGGTCCTCGTCATGCCACTCGACGATCTCCCGCGCGCCCTCGGAGAACGGTATGGACGCCGTGAACTCCGGCACCACCCGGCGGATCTTGTCGTTGTCGAACACCATGGAGTGCGCCTTGTCGCCGAGCAGTGCCTCACCCCACTGCGGGTCGGCCGCGGCGATCGCGTCCGAGGGCACGTGCACGAGCCGCGGTTCGACGCCGGCCGCCTCGGCGACGGTCCGGTAGATCCGGTCCCAGCTCAGCACTTCGTCGCCGGTGATGTGGAAGGTCTCGCCGAGGGCCTCGGGGTGGCCGAGGAGGCCGACGAAGCCGCGGGCGAAGTCCGTGTGATGGGTGAGGGTCCACAGCGAGGTCCCGTCGCCGTGCACCAGCACCTCCTGTCCCCGGCGCATGCGCTCCACCGCCGTCCAGCCCCCGTCGAACGGCACGGCGGTGCGGTCGTAGGTGTGCGAGGGCCGCACGACGGTGACCGGCAGCCGCCCCTCCTCGTGGACCCTGCCGAGCAGTTCCTCGCAGGCGATCTTGTCGCGGGCGTAGGCGGAGTGGGGGTTGTGCAGCGGCGCGGTCTCGGGGAGGGGCAGCAGACCCGGGGGCCTCTGGTAGGCGGCTGCCGAGCCGATGAAGACATACTGGCCGGTCCGTCCGCCGAACAGCTCGACGGCGCTGGCGACATGCTCGGTCGTGAAGCTCAGGAAGTCGACGACGACATCGAACTCCTGGCCCTTCAGCGCGGTGCGCGTCCGGTCCGTGTCGCGGATGTCGGCCGTGATGACGGTGGCGCCGTCGGGAACCGGCCGCGCCGAGGAGACACTCCGGTTGAGCAGGTGGAGATCGGCGCCGAGCTCGGCGGCGCGCCGGGAACAGGCCGAGCTGATGACTCCGGTGCCACCGATGAAAAGGACTTTCAGGCGCTCGAGACGGCTCTGGGTCATGAGAGGTTGGTACTCCTCGGGGATCTGGCTGGAGGGAACGTCCGGCGCCGTGCGGCACCGGGGAGGGCGAAAGCGTGTCATTCGCCGGGGTAGGCGACGCCCAGGTCGCGGCGGATCTCGTCCAGGGCGCGCATGACCCGCAGGGTCTCGTCGAGCGGCATCAGGTCGGACTCCAGCCGCCCGGCGGCGACACACCGGGCCGCTTCGGCGGCCTCGTAGCAGAGCCCGCCGTCGCGCTGTGCGGGCACGTAGGAGTCGAGGACTTCGCGCTCGCGGCTGATCAGGCGGACCGTGGCGGGTGCGTAGAAGTCGCCCTCGATCTCCAGGCGGGCGTGCGTGCCCGAGATCGACGCCGTGGTCGGGGTGCGGGCGAAGAGGGTGGTGTTCAGGACGCCGTGGGCGCCGGATCCGTTGGTGACGACGATCGACGCCTGTCCGTCGACGCCGGTGAAGGCCTTCTCCCCCACGGCGGTGAGCGAGGCGAACGGCCCCAGCACCATCGACGCGAAAGAGACCGGGTAGACGCCGAGGTCCAGCAGCGCTCCGCCCGCCAGTTCGGGGGCGAAGAGCCGGTGGGCCGCGTCCGGGTTCATGAACTGGCCGTGGTCGGCGGCGACCGTGCGCACCTCGCCGAGCAGTCCGGATTCGAGCACCTGGCGGACGACGTCGATGTGCGGCAGGAAGCGCGTCCACATCGCCTCCATCAGGAACACCCCGCGTTCCCTGGCGGCCTCGATCAACTGCTCCGCCTCGCGGGCGTTGCGGGTGAACGCCTTCTCCACGAGCACGTGCCGGCCGGCCTCGATCGCCTGGAGGGCCTGGGCGAAGTGGGCGGAGTGCGGTGACGCGATATAGACGATGTCCACACGCTGGTCGTCGAGCACTTCGGCGTAGCTGCCGTAGGCCGCCGGTATCCCGAACCGGTCGGCGAACGCGCGCGCCCGCTCCGGGTCGCGGGACCCGACCGCCACCACTCGCTGCTCGGTGTGCGTGCGCAGCGCGTCGACGAAGGAGCCGGCTATGCCGCCGGGAGCGATGACACCCCAGTTCAGAGGGGGCGCGTCGCGGGGAGAGGGGGTCCGCGGTGCGGGCAGCGGCCTGCCCGCCGCGTGCTGTGCGGGTCCGTCGGCCTGGTGTGGCTGCGGCATGGGGCTCCTGTTCGGGACGGGGTGCGGAGACGGGGTGTACGGCACCGGAGTCACATCGTCGTGACGCTCCGGTGGGCGACGCGTCCGAGGCCGGACAACCACCCATGGCGAGTGAGCGTTTCCGGCCGGACGACACTGCGGGACAACCGCTGACCTCATACTGGTCCTGATGACGGACTTGTTCAACCGGGCTCCCGCCCTCGATTCGCCCCGTCCGCGTCGGACAGCCGTCGGCCTGGGATGCGCCAGGGACGGGGCGTGGACCGGCTGAACGAGAGCCGGTGAAAGGGGAACACATGGCCGGCGCGGGTCCGGACGACGACCTGATCGATATTCGGCTCCTCAAGACCTTCATGGCCGTCGCACACGAACTGAGTTTCACCCGGGCCGGTGCGCGGCTCTACCTCACACAACAGGCGGTGTCGTCCCAGGTACGGGCGCTCGAAACCAGCCTGAACGTGCAGCTGTTCCGGCGGACCACCCGAAACGTCCACCTCACCCGGGCCGGCAAGCTGCTCCAGGAGCGCATGCGCCCGGTCCTTCAGGCCATGGAGGAAGCGATCATCGACGCGCGCGAGGCGGCCGGCCATGACGGGACGATCCTCGTCGTCGGTCACACCGCGTCGGCCGGGCACCGGCTGCTTCCCCGTGCCGCGGGCCTGCTGAACCGTACCTCCCCGGAACTCCAGCTGCGCAGCGAACAGCACACGGAACTCGGTCTGCGGTCCGCCGTCGCCGAGGGGCGTGTGCATCTGGGCGTGGGGCTGGAACTCACCTTCGGCGGAAGCCGGATCGCCAGCCAGGAGGTGGGGCGTGAAGCGTGGTGCGCCGTGGTCGGTCCGGAGCATCCGCTGGCCGCTCGCGGGCGGGTGGCCACAGTGGAACTGGCCGGCTACGAGTGGCTCAGCTGGCCGCGCTCCAGCCATCCCGGGCACTGGCGCGCGGTCCACCGGCTCGCCTCCATGACGGGACCGTCCCCGGCCGTGACGGAGACCTGGCTCAGCATCGCGCACGCCCGCCTCACCACCACCGAAGCGGTGATGCTCCAGCCCCTGTCCTATACGGCGCACCCACCGCAGGGCCTGGTACCGCTCGTACTGGAGGACGCGCCGGAGGGCCGGTTCTCGGCGGTCTGGAGCATGCTGGCCACACCGCCCTGCCTGAACCAGATGCTTTCGGCCCTCACCAAGGCGGCCGAGTACCCGCGGGCATCCCGTGCGCCGGGGCGCGGACCGCAGGAACCGGTGCCGGCACTGTGGTGAAGGCACCGGCCTCCGGTGTCACACGGGGGAGTTCCGCTGTCCCGGTATCCGGACCACGGCTCCGCGGCCCGCGGGCTCTACGAGCAGTACATGGTCCGCTCCTCCGCCGTCATCGGCCTCTCCCGCTGGGTCTTGACGCTGGGTTCGTCCGTGGCCGGTCCCGTGGCCTCGAAGGGGACGTACCAGTAGCGCTTTCCTTCGAACCGGTCCTTGAAGATCAACTCGTAGGTGCCCTTGACCTTCTGGAGCTTCGGAGCCCGGGTCACCCAGCCGACGTACCCCGGCGGAACATTCATGAACGTCGACTGGCTCTCCGTCTGTGACGAGGCCCAGGTGCGCTTGTAGGACTGCTCGAAGGCCAGCTTGAAGACCGGGCCGAAGGGGAATTTGTTCTCCAGCTCCTGGCGGAAGGACACGCCGGCGGTGTTGGACTCCCCCGTGGTGTCCTCCCACGCCCGCGACGAGGTCTGGGGGTCCTCGGTGCAGTTGTAGGCGAGGTCACCGACCTGGTGGCCCTCCCCCGGCACGATGGAAACGTCGCCGGACGGGTGGAAGACACACTTCTTGGTGCCGTTGTCGCACTTCGCCAGCAGCTCGGCATCGGACGGACGGCTGTCGGCGGCCTGCGCCGACGGGACGGTCAGCAGACTGCCCCCGGCGACCAGCAGCGCCAGGACACCCGCCCATCGGGCACGGTTTCGCGAATGTGACATGTTCAGGATCTCCTTCTACGGGCCGTCATGGCACGTGCCCTCAGCAGTGGTTCGCCTTCTCGTCTTCCGTCATGGGCCTGGTCCTCTGAGCCATACTGCCGGTGTCCAGCGGTGCGCTGGCCTCGAAGGGGACGTACCAGTAACGCTTTCCCCGGAACCGGTCCTTGAAGATCAGCTCGTAGGTCCCCTTCACCTTCTGCGTGTCGGGGGCACGTGTCACCCAGCCGACCTGACCGGGACGCACATCGATGAATGTGGTGGCGCTCTCGGTCTTCGCCTTCCTCCAGGACGTCTCGAACGACGTGGTGATGCTGGTGCTGAAGACCCCCTCCCAGCCGAGACCGACGGTCATGGACAGGCCAACGCTGTTGGACTCCTCCACGGTGTCCGACCAGGAGATGCCCGAACGCTGGCTGAGAGAGGTGCAGTTGTAGTCCTCGTCGCCCACCTTGCGCACCGGACCGGCGAACTTGACCGGTGGACCACTGGGGTGGAAGACACACTTCTTGGTGCCGTTGTCGCACTTCGCCAGCAGTTCGGCATCGGACGGCCGGCTGTCGTCGGCCTGCGCCGAGGGAACGGTCAGCAGACTGCCCCCGGCGACCAGCAGCGCCAGGACACCCGCCCATCGGGCACGGTTGCGTGACATGCTCGGTGCGCCTCCGGAGCGACGGTCGGTCTTCGAACGCGATATCTCGGACATGGACCGCACCCTCACCTGAACTCGATGGACTCGGCGAGGTCGTTCCAGGTCCCGTCGAGCACCGGCGTCAGGTCCTTGAAGCGGGGCGAGGACACTCCCTCCAGGTAGGACCGCGTGTACAGGGTGACCTCGCACTCGGCCCAGCCCTGGACGGACGAGACCCTGCCCTTCCACTCGTCCGGGAGGTTGAAGTAGAAGGCGGTCTTGCGCTCGGAGGTGCAGGGACGACTGCCCCACAGGGTGATCGAGTCACCGCCGTAGCGATAGTCCTCGAAGAGGGTGCCGATCACCACGTCGGTGGGCTTCTCGACACGGGTCTGAGCCCCGCCGGGGTTGCCCTTGATCCTCACGTTGGCGTACTGCTGGGCTTCTTCAAGGGTGTTGAAGCACTGTTCCTCCCCGTTGCCCACGTTGGCCGTGCAGTGCCGCTCGTCCCCCTCGGGCGCGGCGTCCGCCGAGCCCACGGTGACGGACACCGTGCAGACGACTCCCAGAATGCCGGCGCCCGTGATCGCTGCCAGCTTGTTACGCCGTTTTCTGTTGCCCATTCGCCGCGACTCCTCACATGTGACATGACCGCCCGACCGGGTTGTCCCGGCTCGCGACGTGGATGCTCAGGCCCGGGGTGACACGTTCTCCCACCGGACACTCGTCATCTTGCAGTGCCCGTGGGACGAGGTTCAACAACAACCGGGACGTGCGCGGGAGTTGTTGTGAATGCCAGGGGCGACGTCGCCCTATGCCCTGTTCTTACCCTTTATTACGGGCGGCCTGCTTGTGAACCCCGCGAATACGCCTCTGACCTGGCCCGGAGCGCTCGCTGCCGCTCGTGCGGGCGGCGTTGCTCATGCCACCGGGCGCCGGAACTGCTGGTTGGTGCCACTGCCGCAGGTGTACTGGAAGACGCGGGCACCGTCGGCGGTGGAGGCATTGGCCACGTCGAGACACTTGCCGCTGTGACGGGCCACCACACGGTAGTAACCGTTGCCCTGGTCCTGAAACCGCCACTGCTGGTTGGTACTTCCGGAGCAGGAGTACTGCTGTACCACGCCCCCGTCGTCCGGAGAGGCGCCGGACACGTCGAGGCACTTGCCACTGTGCTGGGCGATGATACGGACGTACCCGTCGCCCGTGTCCTGTGTGCGCCACCGCTGGTTGAGTCCGCCGGCGCAGGTGTACTGGAGGACCGTCGCCTTGTTCGCCGCGGAGTTCTCGCTGATGTCCACGCACTTCGCGCTGTGACGGGCGACGAGGGTGTAGTAGGGCCCACCGCCGACGCCGCTGACGGTGCCGGCCGCGGCGTCGACGGAGATCTGCGGATACCACGGAAGGGTCATGGTGGTACGGGTGGGGAAGGACAGCGGAAGCCAGACGTACCGCGAGTCGTTGACCGTGCCGCCGGGCCAGGAGTTGCCCCAGCGATCGCCCATGTAGAGGTACGACGTACCCGAGGTGCCCTGGACCGGCAGTACGAAGGTGGTCTGGGAGCCGTAGCCGGTGGCGTCTCCGACGTCGGCCATGGCTGACCAGGGACCGGTGATGCTGGTGGCGGTGGCGTACCGCTGCTGGTTGGGGGCCCAGCCGCTGTTGCCCGAGGTCAGCATGAAGTAGACGCCGTCACGCTTGAACAGCGCGGGCGCCTCGCGGAAGCCGCCCGGCCAGGGATTGGCGGCCAGGCTCTCGTAACCGGTGTAGTCGGCGTTCAGCCGGTAGATCTGGAGGTCGGCGTTGTTGGTGGCGGACGTGATCTGGTACGCGGTGCCGTCGTCGTCCTTGAACAGCGTCTGGTCGCGTGACGTGGTGCCGCTCGGCGGCCGGAAGCTGCCCTGCCAGCTGTAGTCACCGTCGACCGTGTCGGAGACGGCGACAGCGGCACGGGCCTCCTTGTAGTCGGTGCCGTTCTCCTTGTGCATCCACATGACGTATGTGCCGGTGGTGCTGTTGTAGACGACCTTCGGTCGTTCGATGTTGGCCACCGCCAGTTCGGGGTCACTGTCCCGGGTCAGTACGTCGCGTCGGTACTCCCAGGTCTTCAGATCGGTCGAGCGGTATACGGACACGGCTTTGAAGGTGTTGTCGGCGTTGCGGTTCTCGCCGAACCAGTAGTAGGCGGATCCGACTTTGATCATCCCGCCGCCGTGGGCCTGGACCGCGGCGCCGCCGGTGTCCTCGAACTGGGTCCCGTTGGTCACGGTGGCCGGGGCCGCCTGCGCGGACACCCCCGCGGAGAGCAGTGCGACCACGCCCGCACAGGCGACCAGCACACGCAGGATGGCAGGTTTGACCATGGAAGGCTCCTTCACTGAGGGAGCGGGGGTCTCGCCGCCCGCCCCATGACATGCACGGCACGCACCGCTCACCGCACGGTGCGTCGTCCGTACGACGGTCACCGCACGGCGGTCCATCCGTGTGACGGCAGAGCGACCACGCGCGGCCTCAGACCCGCACGAGGGCCTCCGCCCACGACGTGTGGTCGTACGAGCCGTTGCCGTTGGCGTCCTGCACGACCAGCCGCAGTATCTGTACGCCCGTCACGTCCACGTCGACGGACTTCGGCCCGCCCGCGGCCGTGAGCGTTCCGCTGTCGAAGAGCTGCACACCGTCCCCGGACACACGGGCCCGGACCCCGCCGGCGGCGGACTGCCCGGCCGAGAAGTCGTCGATGCCGACGCGTGCGGTCAGCCGCTTCGCCCGTCCGCCCAGGTGGTAGACGACCTCGGACGGCGCGTGCACGCCCAGCCCCTTGGCGTACGTGGTCCCGCCGAGACTGATCGGCGTGCCGTCTCCCGCGGCCTGCTTCCCGTTGCAGGCGTCCCGCTCGACCGGCCCCCAGCCATTGGCCGCCGACACCCACTCGAGGTCGCTCAGATACGCGTCGGACGTGGGGGGCGCGGGCAGCGACGCGACGGTCCCGGTGGTGCGGTCGTCGCCGAACCGCAGGGTGTTCCCGCCGTACGACGCGGTGGCCTCGGCGCGCAGGGGGAACGAGGCGTCCACGGCCGCGTCCGAGGGCGGTGTCACCTCCCAGGCCACGACGAGCGTGCCGCCCGCGGCGAGTTGGTCCGCGGTGACCGGTGTGGTCGCGCGGGCCTGCCAGCCGTCCGGCACGTCGAGTGTCACCCGGGGGCCGGTCCAGGCCGAAGCCGAGGCGTTGCCGAAGGTGGCGCGGGCCGTGAACGCCTTCCCTCGGGCCACGACCCCGGGGACCGTCAGGGACACGCCGTAGGGTTCGCGCGCGTAGGTGTCCACCCACGACGCGCGCAGCAGGGCCGTCAGCTCCGCGACGTCCGACGGGCGCGCGGCCGCGAGGTCGTTCTTCTCCCCCGGGTCCGCCGCGAGGTCGTACAGCTCCAGCTGCCACTGGTCGTCCGGCACCGTCCGGTCGCGCGCGGGGGCGAAACGGACCGCTTTCAGGTCCCCCTTGCGAATGGACTCCGCCAGCCTGAGGTTGCGACCGTTGTCGGCGGCGTCCGCGCGGCCGGTCGCGTACGGGTCGTTGCGCATCCAGTACAGCTGCGGGTGCCGCGGTGCCGTGGAGCCGGTCAGCAGGGGGGCCACCGATATCCCGTCCACGTCGCGCGGCGCGGACGCGCCGCCCAGCTGGGCGAAGGTGGGCAGCAGATCGATGAGCGGGGTCGGCCGGCCGGTGGTGCCCGCGGGGACCGTTCCCGGCTGCCAGGCGATGAGCGGAACACGCACTCCGCCTTCGTACAGATTGCGCTTGTAGCCGCGCAGGGGGCCGTTCGCGTCGAAGCGGTCCGGGTCGACGCCCCCTTCCTCGTGCGGGCCGTTGTCACTGGTGGTGAGGACCAGCGTGTCCCGGTCGATGCCGAGCGCCTTGAGCCGGTCCACGACCTTGCCGACGAGCGTGTCCAGCCGGGTGACCTGGGCGGCGTGCCCCTTGTCCGCGGCGGGCCAGGGCCGGCTCGCGTACGCGCCGTCGCTGGGGATGTCCGAGGGCGCGTGCGGAGTGGTAGGGGTGAGGAACAGCAGGAACGGCTCGTCCGCGTGGGTGTCGAGGAAGTCCAGCGCGCGCCGCTCGATCAGATCGATCGCGTACGCGCCCTTCGCGCCGTTCGCGTTCTCGGGGATGTCGGTCCGCTCGCCGTTGTGCCACAGGTAACTTGGGTAGTACTGGTGGGCGTGACCGTGCCCGATGTAGCCGTAGAACTCCTCGAAGCCCCGCGCGTTGGGATGGCTGGGCTGGTCGGCCTCGTCCGGTCCGAAGCCCCACTTGCCGATGCACCCCGTGCGGTAGCCGCGGGCGCGCAGCACCTCGGCGAACGTCGTGTCGCCGTCGCCGAGCGCACCCTGCGGGCCGCTGAACGGGTTCTGCCGCACGGTCGCGTGTCCGGTGTGCAGACCCGTCAGGAGCGAGCAGCGGGACGGCGCGCAGACGGCCGCCGCCGAGTACGCCTGGGTGAAGCGCAGCCCCTGCGCGGAGAGTTCGTCGAGTCTCGGTGTGGCGATGAGCTTCTGTCCGTAGGAACCCAGCTCGCCGTAGCCGAGGTCGTCGGCGAGGACGAGCACGATGTTCGGGGCCCGGCCGGAAGCGCGGGGCGCGGCGGCCGAGACTGGTGTGCTGGGCAGGCCCGCGAGGGCCAGCGCCGCGGCCGAACCCGCGAGGAACTGACGACGGTTGGGCATAGCTTCTCCGTAGCAGTTTTGATTGCGAGGGTTTTTGCGGATCAATCTGTGCGGTTCTGATAATCCATGTTCGACTAGGAGGAGTCCATTGACCGTGCAAAACTTTTTTACGCCGCCCGGCGACGGTGCGGGTACCGGTTCCGCGTGCTGCGCGCCCGCCGGAGGGGGCGGACCGCTGCCCGTGGCACCCGCCGTGCCACGCACGCGGCGCGCCTCGCGCAGCGGCATGGTGACACTGCCCGGCGGTACGTTCCGGATGGGCAACGAGGACGCGCACGCCAACCCCGGAGACGGGGAGGGGCCGGTGCGCGACGTCACCGTCTCGCCGTTCCTCATGGACGAGACCGCGGTCACCAACGCCCGGTTCGCGGCGTTCGTGAAGGTCACCGGATACATCACGGCCGCCGAACGGTTCGGCTGGTCCTACGTCTTCGCGGGGTTCCTCACACCGGAGCGGGTGCGCGAGAGCCGGGCCGCGGCCGGCACCCCGTGGTGGCGGGGCGTCGAGGGCGCGGCGTGGCGGACTCCCGAGGGCCCCGGTTCCGGCATCGGTGACCGGTCCCAGCACCCCGTCACCCATGTGACCTGGGACGACGCCCACGCGTACGCGGCGTGGGCGGGCAAGCGGCTGCCGACCGAGGCCGAGTGGGAGTACGCGGCACGTGGCGGCCTCGACCAGGCCCGCTATCCGTGGGGCGACGAACTGACCCCGCGCGGCCGCTGGCGCTGCAACATCTGGCAGGGCGAGTTCCCCGTGGTCAACACCGTCGACGACGGCTACCCGGGCACCGCCCCGGCCGGCGCGTACCGACCCAACGCGTACGGCCTGTACAACACGGTGGGCAACGTGTGGGAGTGGGTCGCCGACCGCTTCACGGCCTCGCACGCGGCGACGCCCCGCACCGACCCGCGCGGCCCCGACGCGGGCGGGAGCCGGGTCATGCGCGGCGGCTCCTACCTGTGCCACGACTCGTACTGCAACCGGTACCGGGTCGCGGCCCGCACCGCCAACACCCCTGACTCCAGCAGTGGCAACTGCGGCTTCCGCTGCGCGGCGGACACCTGAGAGCGGAACTCACAACGCTCAATCGATGTGAGCAGTTCGGCGCGGCCGACGGCCGCACTCGGGCCGCGTACCGGCAGGTGACCCCCACAACGCCGCGCGCGGCGTTGTGGCGGCGGACGCCGGAACCGGCGCGGAGGACCCCAGCCGCTCACGACTACCGAGTAACTTCGCTCCTTGGTCACACGAGTTGACGCGGTCCATACATCCCCTTCGTGCTCCGGGCGGGCTTGGGAGCGCTCCCATAGGGTCGGTGTGCCGGAGTGCGTGAGGTGACCGAGGTCCACTTCCTACACCGCGGAATACCGCAGAAGAAGAGGGAACAGCCATGGACTCAGTGGGCAGAGTGGTGCGGCGCGGGACGACGCTGGGGGCGTTATCGGTCGTGCTCGGGGTTCTGACGACCGGTACCGCCACCGCGGGCACCGTCACGGCCGGGACCGCGGTGGCCGGGCAGGACTCCGGCGCCCCGTCGGCGCGGGTCACGCCGGCCGCGGAGAACATCCAGCTGGGCTCGTGGATGTCCCAGCTCGGCAGCACCATCGGCGACCGTCCCCTGAACCAGATCGTGATACCGGGCAGCCATGACGCCGGCAGCGCGGGCATCACGAAGAACAGCGGCATGTGCGATGCCGGTGACACGGTCGACACCGCGCGGATGTGGCCCGAACTGGCCTCCAGCATGTCGCGCACACAGAGCGGCTCTCTCGTGGAGCAGCTCGAAGCCGGCTCCCGCTACCTGGACCTGCGCCTGTGCAAGCAGGGCGACAAGTGGTACAGCTACCACGGCGGCCCGCTGGGGCGGCAGTTCTTCGACTCGCTCGGCGGGAACCAGGGGATCGTCCCGGGAGAGGCGCGCGAGCTCGCCGACTGGATCGACCGGCACCCCGAGGAGATCGTCATCCTCCGGGTGAAGACCACCGGCCCGGCGGCGACCCTCAAGGAGGACAGCCGCGCGGCCATCGCCGCTCTGGGCGGCCTGGTGGGCGGCGGCGGGCTGGACAACCCGGCGATCGCGGACGGATCGCTGAAGCCCACGTCGACGTACAACGAGTTCATGGCCGCGGGCAAGCACGTGGTCGTCGTCGACGACACGAACAGCACGACGTACCCATGGGCCTGGCAGCAGCCGAACGTACAGGACTACCGGGGCAGCTACGTCGGTGTCAGTTCCAAGTGGGACGACATCCTCAAGGCGGCGCTGGACCCGGCGCTGGAGCAGAAGACGTACGACGCGGTGCTCAGGCGCGGTGACGAGGTGCTGGGCAGGACACCCGAGCCGGGGAGCGAGCAGAAGCTCTTCGTCCAGCAGGCCATGATCGATCCCTCCAACTCCATACCCAGCGCCGCCGTCATCCAGATCCTGGAGAAGCTCAAGCTCGTGTCGGAGTGGAAGGCCGACAACTTCCTGATCAGCATGGAGAACGAGCTGAACAGGCAACTCCTGGCGAAACTGCGCACGTCCTGGAACAACACCAACGTCACCGACAACATGAACATCGTCATGACGGACGACGTGAACCAGAACCGCAACGGGGTGGCCGCCGGGGAACTCCAGCGGGAGATCATCTCCAAGAACCTCCCGCAGCGGATCACCTCGCACACGTTCTACACCTCCACGCGCGAGGCCGACGCTACGTGGACCGGGCCGAGCGCGCTGCGCGGAGCGGGCACGTCGTTCCGCTATGTCGGGGACCGGCAGGCCGTGAGCGCGATGCGTGACGGTGGCGTTCAGGTGCTCGGCGTCGGGGTGGACGGCAACATCTGGCACAACATCCGTCGCCCCGACGGTAGGTGGCAGGGCTGGAACGCCCTTCTGGCCGCGGACAACAAGAAGGCCGGCTTCGCCGCCGAGGACATCGCCCTCACGACCGCACCCAACGGCGACGCCCAGATCGTGGCCGTGGGCAAGGACGGCTACGCGTACCACAACATCCGCTTCGCCGACGGCAGCTGGCAGGGCTGGGCGTCCATGCCCGGCCATGACGCGGGCCTGCTGAAGGCGACCAGGGTCGCCGCGGCCCGCATGCCCGACGGCTCCGCCCAGGTGCTGGTCTTCGGCGGCGACGGCAGGATGCGCCTGGGTACCCGGGCCGCCGACGGCGCCTGGAGCGCCTGGAAGACCGTCGCGGGCGTCAACGCGCCGGACTTCGCCGGATCGGCGCTCTCGATCGCGGCCCTGCCCAACGGCGACAGCCAGATCGCGGCGATCGGCAACGACGGCAACGTCTGGCACACCACCCACCGGGCCGACGGCAGTTGGTCGGACTGGGGCCTCCCGGCCGGGGTGTCGGGCGGCACGATGGAAGCCTCCGCGGTCTCCCTCGCCGGGATGCCCGACGGGTCCGTCCAGGTGGCCGCCGTGGGACGTGACGGCAATGTCTACCACGGCGTTCGCTCCTCCGGTGGCGACTGGACCCCGTTCCGGCGTGTGAGCGGCATCAAGGGGGCCGGGGCGTTCGCGGGCGACCAAGTGGGCATCACCGGCCTGCCCAACGGCTCCAGCCAGCTCGTTCTCACCACCCGCTGAGCGTCCGGAGGCGTTCCGGGAGGGCTTCCCGCCCGTCTCACGCCGACGGATACGCACCGAGGGCCTCGACGGCGAGGCCCTCGGTGTTGCAGTGTGTGTGTTGTTGGTTCGGCAGTCGCGCTGGAACGGACGGCAGCGACGCCCCTTCGACCACCCGCAATCGATCGAGCGGAGACCTCTGATGATGCGACGACGAACTCTCCTGGCCGCTACGGGAGCCGGCCTCCTCGGCAGTGCCCTGGCGACGGGCACGGCACACGCCGACGTGACGATCCCCGTCGACCCGTCGACGGACTACGGCATCTGGGAGGGCTGGGGAACGTCTCTGGCCTGGTGGGCGAAGCTCTTCGGCGACCGTGACGACTTGGCCGACCTCTTCTTCACCACCAAGTGGGTCACCTACGACGGCACGTCCCGCCCCGGCCTGGGCCTGAACATCGCCCGCTACAACCTCGGCGCGTGCGGCTGGAACGACGTGGACGGCACCAGGATGGCCGCCTCCCCCAACATCCCGGACTTCAAGCAGATCGAGGGCTACTGGCAGGACTGGAGGAACGAGGACCCGGCCTCCTCGGCCTGGAACTGGTCGGCCGACGCCAGTCAGCGGGCCATGCTGATCAAGGCGACACAACGCGGGGCGATGAGCGAACTGTTCGCCAACTCCCCCATGTGGTGGATGTGCAAGAACCACAACCCGTCGGGAGCGGCCGACCGGGGCAACAACCTCCAGCCCTGGAACTACCGCCAGCACGCCTCCCACCTGGCCTCCGTGGCGCTGTACGCCAAGCAGAACTGGGGCGTTGACTTCGGGTCCGTGGAGCCCTTCAACGAGCCGAGCACCAGCTACTGGTGGGACAAGGGCATTCAGGAAGGCTGCCACATGGACCGGGCGGTGCAGGCGGACGTGCTGCCCCTCCTCAGAAGCGAACTGGACCGGCGCGGTCTGACGGCGACGAAGATCGCGGCATCGGACGAGACGAGCGTCAGCCACGCCCGTGCGACCTGGGCCGCCTTCACCCCCGCCACGAAGGCCCTGGTGGACCGCGTGAACGTGCACGGTTACGAGCAGGGAGGCGGCCCCCGGGACCTGCTCCACAAGGACGTCGTCACCACGTCCGGCAAGAGCCTGTGGAACTCCGAGACGGGCAACGGCGACGGCCAGGGCTTCTCGATGGCCCTCTCCCTGCTGAGCGATCTCCACGCGCTCCACCCGACCGCCTGGGTGTACTGGCAGGTGATGGACCCGAACCCGAACTGGGGGATGATCGCCTACGACCCGGACACGAGGACACCGGGCGCCGTCAAGAACAAGTACTACCTGATGGCGCAGTTCAGCCGGCACATCCGGCCGGGTATGAGGATCCTCCACACCGGCGTGAACTACGCCGCCGCGGCCCTGGACGAGAAGGCGAACAAGCTGGTCATCGTCGTCGCCAACACCTCCGACACGCGCCAGAACCTCACCTTCGACCTCTCCCGCTTCACGACGGTGACGGGGGGCGCGGACGGCCTGGTGCCCCGGTGGAACACGGGGGCCGGTGACGCCTACACCGCCCGTTCGGCGACCCTGACCGGCAAGACGGTGACCATTCCGATCTCGGGGAAGTGTCTGCAGACGCTGGAGGTGGACGGCGTCATGGCGTAGGACACCGGGTCCGCCTCCGCGGGTGACACACCGGAATCAGTAGACTGGAACGCACACTGCCGAGCCGTGTGAGCCACGACGGCATCGAGAGGTGCGTATGAAAGAGTCTCCCGGTCATCGGTTCATCGGCCGGGCCGGTGAATTGCGGATCCTGCGGAAGGCGGCCCGGGACGCCGTCCGGGAAAGCCCCCGGATCGTCGTCGTCTCGGGGATGGCAGGCATGGGCAAGACGGCGCTCGTCGACCACTTCGCGGAAGAGGCCGGCGGGGAACTCACGGTCGTCAGAGCGTCGGACGCTCCGCCGAGGACGAATCTCCCCTTCTACACCGTCACCGGGCTGCTCGCCGACGGCGACGCGGAGTCCTCGGCACGGCGTCGGTACGATCCTTCCCGTACCCAGCCTTCGGTTCTCAGCATGGGCGGGGCGGTCATCGATCTGCTCGGCTCGTCACAGGAGACCGGCCCGGTGCTCTTCGTATTGGACGACGCCCACAGGATCGATCCGGAATCCTTGCAGGCGATCGGCTTCGCCCTGCTGCGCCAAGGTGCGGAGCGCGTGCTGACCGTCATCTGCACGCAGCACGCCGCCAGGACCGTGCGGGACATGGCCGTGTCGGACCTGCTGTCGGAATCGGACCACATCGGACTCACGGGATTCTCCCTGTCGGAGACGCGGGACTTCGTCGAGGACCGGACCTCACGGCCGCACTCCGGGGCGAGGCTGCGCGGCCTCGCCGTGTGGAGCCATGGCAATCCGCTGTTCCTGGAGGCCGCTCTCGGAGCCTTCGGCGGCAACCTGCCCGAGGACCCGGCCACGATCCGCGTGCCCGCGTCGCTGAGCGAAGCGGTCGGCGCGTGGTCCCGTTCCTTCTCTCCCGCCGGTCTGGCGATCCTCAACATGCTCGCCGTCCTCGACACTCCGGCCAGCGTCCCGCTGCTCAGCCGGCTGCTCGGCTCGGACCGCGTCGGTGCCGACGCCGAGGCCCTGCTGGAACAGCACGCCGCGGTGTGGGTGCCGGGCGGCGTACCGACGCTCCGGCTCGTCCACGCGGGGCAGCGGGACGCGCTGTACGCGGCCATCGCCCGGCCGGAGCGCGACCGTATGCATCTGCGGGTCGCCGCGTTGCTGGAGCCGCCGGTCCGCTGGCGCCATCAGGTGGCGGCGGCGGAGACCTACGATGCCTCCCTGGCCGCGGAGTTGCGCGACGCGGCGCTGCGCGAGGCACAGACCGGGCATGCGGCGCTCGCCGCCGAATACCTGCTCGCCTCGTCCGAGATGGACCCTGACGGCGAGCGCCGGCAGGACGATCTGGTCGCGGCCGTGCGGCTCCAGGTCACCGGCGGCCAGTACCGGACGGCGCTGCGCCAGGAGGAGGCGCTGCTCCGGTCCTCCGCGGGGCCGCGGCGGGACGAGGCCCTGGGCCTGCTCAGCCTCGCGAAGGGCGGGGATTCCCGCGCCCGCTCGTACCTGCGCCGCGCCCTCGACGCCTTCGCGGCGCGCGGAGACCTGGCCGACGCGGCCTGCGCCGCGTCCGAACTGGGTGTCGCGGAAGGTTTCCTGGGGCTGGGACAGCAGTCGCTGCGGACCTCGGAGTACGCGCTGCGGCACGCCCCGGACGAGGCGGTACGGGGCTTGGCCCAGGCCAACCTCGCGTACGGGCACGCACTCATCGGCGGCCCCGCCCGGGGTCTGCGGCACGTCGGTCATCTGCCGGTGGTCCCCTCCCGCGTACCGGCCACCCGCACCGACGCCCTCATCTACCGCGGGGTGTTCCGCGGCCTGTCGGGCGACCTGGCCGGTGCGGTCGGCGATCTCACGGCGGCGGCCCGGCGACGCAGCCTGGGAGTGTCGAGGATCAGCAGTGTGTCCGCGTTGACCCACAGCATCTGGTGTCACTTCATGCTCGGCGAGTGGCACGAGGCGCGGCGCGACCTCTCCGTCGCCCTGGACATCGCGCACGCCTCGGGACGCCCGGCCGACTTCTTCGCCCTCAACTGCTTCATCGCCGTCCTGCACGCCTTCAGCGGCCGGTTCGACGATGCCAGGGCCGCGCTGCGGGAAGCGCTGGCGCTGGAGTCCGCGGCGGACTTCGCGGGGCCGCACTTCCATCTCGCCACCACCCGGGCGGCGGTGGCGTTCGCCGCGGGTGACTACGAGGAGGTGGTCGCGCGCATCGGCCCCGTGGTGGACATGCCCGTCAACGAGAGCCGCTCACGTCTCTACGCCGTCCGGCACATGCCCCTGCTCGGGGTGGCGTACGCCCGCACGGGCGCGACCGACCAGGCGCGTTCGGTCTTGTGCGGCCTGGAGGCGGCGGAGCCCCACGGCGCGCTCCTCCCGGTCGCGGTCCACTGGCTCCGGGGCGCCATCGCCGCCGCCGACGGGGACCCGGAGGCCGCCGCCCGTGCCTACGCGGAAGGACTGGCCGTGGCTCCGGACGGCGGAGATCCCGTGGTGCACAAGGCCTTCACGGAGGAGGACCTGGGCGCCGCGCTGCTGGCGGCCGGTGACACCGAGCAGGCCCGCGGCCACCTGAGCGCCGCCGAGCGGGCGTTCGCCCTGCTGGGCGCGGAGCCGTCCCGGCGGCGCTGCCGCACCCTGCTGGACAGCCTCGATGACTCGTCGGCGCGGGCGGCGGACGGCACGTACTTCTGCGACACACTGTCGGACCGGGAACGGGACGTCGCCGACCTGGTCGCCCGCGGCTGGACGAACCGTGAGATCGCCGCGCAGCTGTACCTCAGTGTCAAGACGGTCGAGTACCACCTGGGCAACATCTACACGCGGAACGACATCAAGGGCAGGCGGCAGCTCCGCGACCTGATGCAGTCCCGCCGGACATGAGCGACGCGACCGTCAGCCGCCCGGACGGACGACCCTGACCGAGCCGGAAGGAACGGTGAGCCGCCCGGCGACGCGCTCGCCGCTCAACAGCTCGGTTCCGGAGTCCGGCAGCGGGACCCGGGCCGGCTGTGCCGAGTGATTGATGAGGAACAGGTACTCCCCGCTGTCGCCGGAGCGCCGTACCACCTCCATGTCACGGGGCAGTGTGCCGCGGTCCGTGAGGCCGGCGTCGTCGCACGCCGCCCGCAGTACCGTGGCCAGCCCCGCGGGGCTCAGGCGCGTGGACACGTACCAGGCGGTGCCCGCGCCGTAGCGGTGACGGGTGACGGCCGGGCCGCCCGCCGCCGGGCCGTCGTCGTAACTCCACACCGTCTCGGCCCCGTCCGGGATCACGAACTCGGACCACACGTCGGCGTCGGCCGATGTCCCGTCGGCATCCGTGACCCGGACCGTGTCACCGGGGAGCAGCGGTGACCACTCCTCGACGGTGAGCCCGAGCACATCACGCAGCGCTCCCGGGCAGGGGCCCGGGTGAACGGCGTCGTGCTCGTCGACGATGCCCGAGAAATAGGAGACGACGAGCGTCCCGCCGTTCTCGACGTACCGGCGCAGGTTGTCTCCGGCGCTCGCCGCCGCGAGGTACAGCGCGGGGACGACGACGAGCGGATAGGGCGACAGGTCCGCTTCCGGGTGGGCGAAGTCAACCGTCAGATGCCGGTCGTAGAGCGCCTCGTAGAAACTGTCGGCGCGTTCGCGGGGATCGTGGTCGACGCTCGGCTGTCCCTCCAGCTGCTGCGCCCACCAGGATTGCCAGTCCCACACCATGGCCACGTCCGGTACGGTCCGTGTGCCCTGGAGGCAGGCCAGTGCTCTCATGTCGGCGCCCAGCCGGACCACTTCGCGCCAGACGCGGGTGTCGGTGCCGCCGTGCGGCACCATCGCGGAGTGGAACTTCTCGGCGCCGCGCCGGGACTGGCGCCACTGGAAGAACATCGCGCCCTCGGAGCCGCGGGCCACGTGGGCGAGGGAGTTGCGGGCCATCTCGCCCGGCGCCTTGGCGGGGTTGCGCCGCTGCCAGTTGACCCCCGAGGTCGAGTGCTCCAGGAGCAGCCAGGGCGCGCCGCCGGCGACCGAGCGGGTGAGGTCGGCCGCCATCGCGAGGTTGACATGGGTACGGCGGCCGTCGGTCATCAGGTAGTGGTCGTTGGTGACGAGGTCGACCTCACGCCCCCAGGCCCAGTAGTCGACGGAGTCGCACTGGCTGAGCGCGGTCATGAAGTTGGTGGTGACCGGCACACCGGGCGACAGGCGGTGCAGGATGTCCCGCTCCGCCACGAAGTTCTCGCGCATGGTGGCGTCGGCGAACCGCCGGTAGTCCAGTTGCTGGGCCGGATTGCACACCGCCGGTGTCAGCCGCGGCGGGTCGATCTGTTCGTACGAGGTGTAGTGCTGGCCCCAGAAGGCCGTGCCCCAGGCCTCGTTGACGCCGTCGACCGTTCCGTGGCGGGCGGCGAGCCACCGGCGGAAGCGCACGGCGCAGTGGTCGCAGTAGCAGGCGCTCAGCGGAGCACCGTACTCGTTGTGGACGTGCCACATCGCGAGCGCGGGGTGCTCGGCGTAGCGCCGGGCCACCTCGGTGGTGATGCGGGCGGCGGCCTCGCGGTAGGCGGGGCTGCTGTGGCAGATGGCGCCGCGCGAGCCGAAGGCGTAGCGGATGCCCTCGCGTGTGACGGGCAGGGCGTCGGGATGGGCGCGGTAGAACCAGGCGGGCGGGACCACCGTGGGGGTGGCGAGGTCGGCGCGGACGCCGTGCTCGTGCAGCAGGCCGAGAACGCGGTCGAGCCAGCCGAAGTCGTACCGGCCCGGCTCCGGTTCCAGCAGGGCCCAGGAGAAAACACCGACGCTGACCAGGTTGACGCCGGCCTCCCGCATCAGGCGTACGTCCTCGCGCCAGACGGACTCGGGCCACTGCTCGGGGTTGTAGTCCCCGCCGAAGGCGAGGGCGGGCGGAACGGGCCGGGTGTGTTCCGGTGTGAGAGGGGTCTCGGACACGCGTCAGTTCTCCTTCGCCTCGAACACCCGCAGCGCCACGACGGTGGCCCACTCGGATCCGTTGGTCGCGCCGACGTTCAGCCGTACGGCCGTGGCGGCGACGGGTGCCGCCAGCGGGTGCGACCTGCGCCGCTCCCGGTTGTCCCGCACCGACACGACGGTGTGCCAGTCACCGTCCACCAGGACCTCGATGCCGTAGTCCCGTACGAGTTCCGGGACGACCGGGAACGGTGTGCGGTGATGGTGGAGGTTGATGAGATCCAGGTCGACGTCGTCGTTGAAGACGACATCGACGCATCCGAGGGTGCGGGGCTCCGTCCAGTCGAGCCGGATCCAGGGCTCGGGGTCCTCGCCGAGGGATTCCGACGACCACATGCGCGGACCGTCGTAGGGGCGTTGCAACGGGCCCGTCACCTGGTCGGCGCTGTGGGCGCCGCTGTCGCCGCGCACCACCATCACCGGGCAGCGGCGGCGCAGTTCCTCGGCGGACCACGCATTGGACTGCGGCCGCTCGCTCACGGTCCGGGGCGTACGGCTCACCAGCCCCAGAACGCCGTAGGGACCCGGTCTGTCGACGACCACGAGCGCGGCGGAGGGGTTGCGGCGCAGGAGCAGGACCACGTTCCGACCGCGGGGAGCCTGGTGGGAGAACGGGGCCCGGACCCACTGCTCACCGGGGACCAGCCGGACGGACGCGCGGTCGAGCAGCTCCACCGGTATGTGGTTCTCCCCGCCGCCGGTCGACCACAGTTCGAGCTCCAGAGGCGTCGCCTCCGACGCGTCGAGAAGGAGATCCACCGACTCGATGGCGGGCTCGACGGGGATGACGAGCCCGACGTCGTGACCGTCGAGGGACTGCCGGCTCGTCCGCTCACCGGGCCGGGGCTCCGCCCGCAGGGTGCGCAGTTCGCTCGACGCGGTGGCCCGCGCGGCTGGGGCGAGGTCGGCCGGGTGGTGCCACTCGACGCCGAGCAGCGAGGCGTCGTGCCGCAGGAGTTCCTGCTGGAGCCGGTCGATGTGGTCGTTGCCCAGCTGCCGGGGGGTCAGGCCGTCGCGGACGCAGAGCCCGGCCGCGACGCCCGCCGCTTCGCCGGTGACCGCGCAGGTCGCCATGACGCGTGTGGTGCCGAACGCCACATGGCTGGCCGAGATGTCACGGCCGGCCAGCAGGAGGTTTCCCACGTTCCGGGAGTACAGGCTGCGGAAGGGGATGTGGTAGAGACCGGCGGAGAAGAGGTGCTTGGATCCGTCGCCTTCGGCGTACATGCCGCCGGCGGGGTGCAGGTCTATGGACCAGCCGCCGAAGCCCACGGCGTCCGGGAACCGTGTCTGCTCGATGATGTCCCGCTGTGTGAGGACGTGGTCGCCGACAAAGCGCCGGTACTCCCTCTTGCCGGGCACCGAGCCCACCCACTCCAGGGTGAGGGTGTCCGCGTCGTACTCCCCCGAGTTCTTGATGTGGTCCCAGATGCCGTAGACCACGGCCCACAGTTCGTCGCGGATCGCCTCGTTGTCGGCGGCGGCGTCGAGTTGCCCCCCGTACTCGATCCACCAGTAGTCGCAGCCGTTGGCCGTGGTGCTGATGGGCCGGTTACGGACGATGGAGGTGGCCGCGACGTCTTTCGCGATCGAGGGCGGTACGAAGCGGACGGGCTCCCCCGTGTCCTTCGTGTAGAAGAACATCGTGCTGCCGAGCATCTCGGAGTCCGCCTGGTCGGGCGCCCATTCCTCGCCGAACTCGTGGGCGGCCTCACGGCCGGAGCGGTACCAGGCGCCGGCCTGGGCGCCGACCAGTCCGTCCCCGGTGGCGTCGATGAACACCGGGGAGGTGAAGCGGATGATCCGCTCCGACCCCATCTGCCACCCCGTCACGGCCCGGACCGTCCGGGCGTCCACGACGCCGTCGGCCTCCACCTCGCGTACGTCGGTGTTCAGGTAGAGCCGGATCCCCGGCTCGGCGCGAACGGCGTCGAGGACGACCTGGTCCCAGAGGTACGGGTTGCCTTCCGGGTTGCGGTACTGGTTCTCCCGGAACAGCTCGCCCATGACGCCGGTCTCCCGCGCGTATTTCTGCGCGCCGTGCGCGGTCGCTCCGCAGACCCAGACGCGGACCTCACTGCTCGCGTTGCCGCCGAGCACGGGCCGGTTGTTGATCAGGGCGACCCGGGCACCGGTGCGGGCCGCACCGATGGCCGCCGCGACGCCCGCGAGACCTCCCCCGACGACGGTGACGTCGGTCTCGACCGATAGCCGCTGCATGCCAGCCCACCTTCTTGTGCGTGATGTGCGTGTCGTCTGTCCGGGACACTCGCCCGAAAGACATTATCATCCTTCATGATCGAACCCTGAGTATGAGAAAAATATTTTCATCTATGACAGGGGCGATCAGGGGATTCCCTACTCGGTCGGCCCCAGGTCCGGAGTCTCCGCCAGGTGCACAACGCCGTCGCGGCGGCCGTGCTGTTCCAGGACCACGATCTCGTTGTCTCCCGGGCGCAGCACCGGGCCGGGCACGTACAGGGACTGCTGCGGCCCCCGGGACCAGTACCGGCCCAGCGCGAACCCGTTGATCCAGACCTGGCCCTTGGTCCAGCCCGGCAGGTGGAGAAAGGTGTCCGCGGGAGCCGGTACCTCGAACCTCCCCCGGAAGAACGCCGGGCCGGCCTCGGCACCGGCCGACGAGAACGACAGGGTTTCCAGGGCTTCCAGGCTGTCCGGGGACAGCGGTGTACAGGCCCAGTCGGACAGTTCGCGCCCGTCGAACGTGACGGGGCCCGCGATGCCCTTCCAGTCCCGCAGCCCCGCGCCGTAGTTCACCCGTCCCTGGTTCTCGACGAGGATCGTGAGCCTCGCGCCCTCGGCCGGGGACCTGAGACTGAGGGCCCGCTCGTGGTTCTCGCGCTCAAGGGTGCCCACCGGCTGTCCGTCGACGAAGATCTGGGCACGGTCGCGCGTCTCCGGGATGTGCAGCACTCCGTCGCCGGCCGTGGGCAGCGCGGTGTCGTACAGGACGTATCCAAATGCCTGCCCCAGCTCTTCCATGGTGAGCGGACGGTCCGCCCGCCGGGCGGCGCCGAGACGGCCGGCCTGGGCGAGCAGGGACGCGCTCTCGGTGAGCCGGATGTCCCGCGGGGACAGTTTGGCGCCGGGGGACGGAACCGGTTCGCCGGGCACGGCGGCGTACTTGGCGATCGTCTCGCGGAACACGTGGTACTTGTCGGTGGGGTCACCGGCCTCGTCGAGCGGGGCATCATAGTCGTAGGAGGTGATCGTGGGCCGGTAATGGCCCTTGTCATTGGCGCCGTTGGTGAAGCCGAAGTTCGTGCCGCCGTGGAACATGTAGATGTTGACGGACGCTCCCGCCGCGAGGATCTCGTCCAGCGTGTCGCGGGCTTCGGACGCGGGCCGCGCGTTGTGTTCGCTCCCCCACCGGTCGAACCAGCCCGCCCAGAACTCGGCGCACATCAGCGGGCCCCGGGGCTGGTGCTCGCGGAGGGTGCGCAGGTGCTCCGCCGCACCGCGGCGGAAGTTGACGGTCCGCAGGATGCCGGGGATGCCGCCGTCGGCGAGGTCGCCGGCCTGGTCGGAGGTGAACAGGGGTACGTCGACGCCTCCTTCGCGCAGCAGGGTGACGAGGTGGGCGAGATGGGCGCTGTCGCCCAGGCCGGAGGCGCCGTACTCGTTCTCGACCTGGACGGCGATGACGGGCCCGCCCGCGGTCGCGAGATGGCGGCGGATACGCGGCAGCAGCAGGTCGAAGTACCGCTCGACCGGCTCCTGGTAGCGGGGGTCCGACGTCCGGAGCCGCACATCCGGGTCTCCGAGCAGCCAGGCGGGCAGCCCGCCCGCCTCCCATTCGGCGCAGATGTAGGGACCGGGGCGGAGCAGTACGCACAGGTCCTCGGCGGCGGCGAGGTCGAGGAAGCGGGGCAGGTCGAGACCGCCGTCCAGGACGAGCGGGCCTCCCTCGTGGGGCTGGTGCAGGTTCCAGGGGACGTAGACGTCGACCGTGTTGAGTCCCATGAGGCGGGCCTTGCGCAGTCGGTCGGCCCACTGGCCGGGATGAATCCTGAAGTAGTGCAGGCTCCCGGAGATGATCCGGAACGGCTCGCCGCCGATGCGGAAGCCGTCGTCGGCGATGCTCAGTTCGGGCATGGGTGTGTCTCGTTCTCTGTTGAGGGCACGGCGACGGGCGGGCGAGGGCCCGGTCCCGGCGTGCGGAGGCAATGGCGTACGGCGAGGGCGGTGTACGGAGGGAATGGCGTACGGAAGGCCCCGGCGTGCGGAGGCGATGGCCTACGGCGGCGTGGCGCATATGGCGCCGGGCCGACGTGTGGTGTGCGGACACGCTCCTCGGAGAGGTCGCCCGGCCGCGCTGCGGGCCGTTGGTGCGGTGTCCCGCCGCCGCGTCGCGCGGCGGACGGGATCAGTGCGCGGGGTTGTCGAAGATGGCCTGGCTCCGGGTGCGCGGCTCGGGTGGGCCGCTCTGGTTCATCCGGTCGTAGATACGGTCCGGCACCCGCTGTGCGACGAGCGCCCACAGCAGCGCGCCGACGAGGGCGTCACTCGAACGCCCGGCGAAGTAGTCCGTCCAGGAGCCGTCCACCCCGGTGCCGGTCCGCAGGGGGACGTCGACCTCGGTGGCCAGGGAGGACTGCGGGTCGCCGGTGATGAGGACGGTCATCGCGCCATGCTCGCGGGCGACCTCGACGAACTTCGTGGCGATGGGGCTCTCGCCCGAGCGGGAGATGACCAGGGCCACGTCGCCCGGCGTCAGCAGGCTCGCCCCCACCTGCGCGAAGTAGGCCCCCTCGTTGTACCAGACGGGGATGCCGATGCGGAACAGCCGCAGGTAGAGCTCGTACGCCGGAGGAGCGTCCCCCCACTCGCCGAACAGCTGCACGCGCTGGGCGGACACGATGTGGTCCGCCACCCGGGCCATGGCGTCCAGGTCCACCGAGGCCATGGCGTTGCGCGCCGCGCTGAACTGATTGGCCGCCAGAGTGCTGAGGACCTTGTCGGCGGGGTCGTCCGGGGTGATGGCGGAGCCGATGTCCTTCTCCCAGCCGGCCTGGACGCCCCTGCCGTGTTCCCGGGCGAGCGCCGCGCGCAGTTCGGGGAAACCCTCGAAGCCCAGGGCCGTCGACAGCCGCGTGATGGTCGCCGGTGAGGTGCGGGCCTCCTCGGCGAGCCAGGTGATGGAGCTGCGGCCCACCACGGCGGGGATCCTCAGGATGACCTCGGCGACCCGGAGCCTGGCGCCGGAGAGGTCGGAGAGAGCGGATCGCAGCAGTTCCAGCGGACTGGCCTCGCCCACACCGCCGACCCGCCGGTTCTCGTTCTCCTCGGCCCCTCCGGCACGGCCTCCGCGGCCGTGAGCGCCCTTCCCGTTCGCCGGGGACACCGGTGCGCCGTCCTCGGGCGACCGGGACCTGGAGGGGCGCCGGGTCGGCTCCGAGTCGCGGCTCACGGACTGCTCCCTCACTGTGGGTCGGCCGCGGCGGTCTCGACGCTCGCCGGACGGGATGGCTGCTTCGGTCGGTCTGCCAGCGGGATCGCCCCGGCCGGTCTCACACTTCATGACACTCTACCCTCCTCGCGGTCGCGGTTCCGCATCACTCGATCACTGACGGTCAGGGCAGTGGCCGCCGTACACACGGCGGCCAACCACCCGTTCTCCAGGGCTAGTTGACGGTGAATCCCTGCTCCCTTCCATACTTGATCAGGTCTTCCTGCCAGAGGTTCAGGCCCTCCTGGAGTGTCGTGGAGCCGGTGTACGCCTTGCCGGCCTTGTCGTTGAAGATGTTGAGGGCGTAGACGTCGTAGGGCAGGAACTGCCAGCCCTCCCGTACCGCGGCCAGTGAGTCCGCGAGGACACGGTTGACTTCCTGGCCCCCGAAGTACGGGTCCTTCTCGCCGAGGAACTTCTCCGACGCGAGCACCTTGGCGCGGGCCGGGAAGGAGCCGGTCGCCTGGGTGAGGTCCGCTCCCTTCTCCGCGCTGACGTAGCGCTGGAACGCGGCGGCGACGAGCTGGTTGTCGCTCTGCTCCATCATCGCCAGGCTGCCGCCGCCGTTGACGGAGGTGGCGTACTCGCCGCCGTAGGTGGGCAGCGGGGCCACCCGCCAGTCACCGGCCGCTTCGGGAACGCCGGACTTCAGGGTGCCCGCCATCCAGGCCCCGGACAGCAGGGTGGCGATATTGCCCTTGGCCAGGCCCTGGTACCACTCGTTGCTCCAGCCCGCGATGGGTGACAGGAGCTTCTCGTCCAGGAGCTTCTGGTAGCTCTCGGCGTACCTCTTGGATCCGGCGTCCTGGAGGTTGACGGTGAGCTTGTCACCGTCCGCGCTGAAGGGGCGGCCACCGGCGGCGGCTATGAGGCTCTCGGTGAGCCCGGGGTTGCCGTTGTCGGCGGCGATGTACGTGTCGGGGTCGGCCTTCCGGAGCGCGCGGGCCGCGTCGAGGTACTCGTCCCAGGTGGTGGGGACCTTGATGTCGTACGTGTCGAACGTCTTCTTGTTGTAGAACAGCGCCATCGGGCCGGAGTTCAGAGGAAGCTCGTAGAGACCTCCGTCGACATTGACGGCCTCCCATGTCGCGGAGGTGAACTCGTCCTTCAGGGAGTCGAAGCCGAACCGGTTGAGGTCGACGAGCGCCTTGGACAGGGCGAACTGCGGGATGGCGCTGTACTCCACGGTGGCGAGGTCGGGTCCGCCCTTGCCTGCCTTGATCGCGTTCTGGAGCTTCGTGTAGTGGGCCGGTCCTGTGCCGACGTTCCTGACACTGATCTTGACCTTGGGGTGCTCCTTCTCGAACGCCTTGGCGACATCCGCCAGGCTCGCGGACCAGCTCCACACGGTCAGTTCCGACGGCTTGTCGAGTGCCTTCTGGATCTCCGCCTCACTGACCGTCTCGGTCTCGGAGCCGTCGCCCGGACCTCCGCCGCAGGCGGCCAGACTCACCGCGGTGAGTACGGTGCCGAGCAGCAGTGCGGTCGTTCTGCGCTGACGCGACCATCTGTTCATGGTGTTTCCTTGTCGTTGGTTCTGTGAACGGCGTGGGGTGGTGGGCCCCACGCGGTGGACGGGCGGATGTCAGCCCTTGGTGCTGCCCGCCGCCAGCCCCGCGCGCCAGAAGCGCTGGAGGCAGAGGAAGACGATGACGAGGGGGATGATCGTCAGGAGCGAGCCGGTGAGGACCAGGTGGGTGACGACCTCGCCGTCCGCGGTGGCGCCCTGGCTGTTCCACTGGTTCAGGCCCACGGTCAGGGGGAACCAGGAGGGGTCGTTGAGCATGATGAGTGGCAGGAAGTAGTTGTTCCAGGCGCCCACCACTTCCAGGAGGAAGACGGAGACGAGCGCCGGTGACAGCAGCCGCAGTACGACGGTGAAGAACGTACGGAACTCACCCGCGCCGTCGACGCGCGCGGCGTCGAGGATCTCGTTCGGTACGGCCTCATTCGCGTAGCTGAACAGGAGGAAGAGGCCGAATGGGGTGACGAGCAGCGGAATCAGCACCCCCCAGGGAGTGTTCGTCAGCCCCAGCTCGCCGAAGAGGAGGAAGGTCGGCACGGCGAGCGCGGCCCCGGGCACGGCGACGGCTCCCAGCACGACGGCGAGGACGGCCCGGCGGCCGGGGAACTCGAATTTGGCCAGCCCGTATCCGGCGAGCGCCGCCAGGAGGGTCGAACCGGCGGCGCCGACGACGACATAGAGCAGTGTGTTCGCGAACCAGCGGCCGAAGATGCCGCCGTCGTAGGTGAGGACCTCGACGATGTTGTCCCAGAGGGAGAAGTCGCCGCCGAACCACAGCCCGAAGCTGGAGAACAGCTGATCCCGCGACTTGGTCGCGTTGATGACGAGCCAGACCAGGGGCATCAGGCTGTAGAGCAGCGGCAGCGTCATGAGTACGGTCAGGACGACCGAGCGCTGCCGTCGCGGCCCGGGGCGGGTCCCGGCCCCGTACGCCGGGCCGCGTTCCGCCGCGACTCCGCGGCGCCGGGAGGTACGCCGGTCCACGCCGGCCGGCTGTTCGTGGGTGAGCATCAGACGGCCCTCCCCATACCGCGGCGCTGCACCGCGAAGGCGACGATCGCGGTGACGACGCCCATGATCATGGCGACGGTGGCGGCGCTGTTGTACTGCTGTCCGGCGAACGACAGTGTGTAGGCGTACATGTTGGGTGTGAAGTCGGTGCTGATCACGTTGGGCACCATGGATCGCAGGATGTTGGGCTCGTTGAAGAGCTGGAATCCGCCGATCACCGAGAAGACCGTGGCGACGACCAGGGTCGGGCGGATGGCGGGCAGCTTGATGCCGGTGATGATGTGCCAGGTGCCCGCTCCGTCGAGCCTGGCGGCCTCGAACAGCTCCGAGGGAATGGCCTGCAACGCCGCGTAGAAGACGAGCATGTTGTAGCCGACGTAGAGCCACAGGCCGATGTTGCCGATCGACGGCAGGATGAGTGTGCTCGACAGTGGGTCGGGCAGGGCGATGTCGAAGATCTCCTTGAGGTCTCCGACCAGGCCGAACTGCGCTCCGTAGATGTAGCCCCAGAGCAGGGAGGCCACGACGCCCGGCACGGCGTAGGGAAGGAAGATGCCGAGCCTGAAGACCGCGGGAGCGTACAGCCGCGCACTGTCCAGGGCGAGGGCCGCGCCGAGCGCGAACCCCATCATGAGCGGGACCTGGATGAGGAGGAAGAGCCCTACCCGCGCGACGGCGTCCCAGAACCGCGGGTCGCTCAGCTGGTCCCGGTAGTTGTCGAGGCCGACGAACGTGACACCGCCGACGAGCCGTTCCTGGAAGACGCTGAGGCCCGCCGTGTAGACGATCGGGGCGACGACAGCGAGGAGAAACGGCACCGCGAAGGGCAGGACGAAGGCCCATCCGGTCAACCGCCGCTTCAGGGGCCGCCGGACGACCGGCGCCCTGGGCGGCGTTGAGGCCGACCTTTTCTTCATGTGTACTCCAGAGCCGCTGGGATGTGCTGATGCGATGGGCGCCCCGGGGAGGTGACGGCCAACCCGCTCCTCAAATTTATTTCACGCAAGGGTCATCTGGATAGCTTGCGTGATAATTTTTTTCACCAACCCCTACCGGCAGAGGAGCCCCATGAACGTCGGAGCACGTGCCACGCACCTCACCACACTGACCGCCGCCGTCGTCGCCCTGACTCTGAGTGGCGCCCTCACACTGCCCGCACACGCCGCGGGACCCGCGTCCGTCATCGCCAACGACACCGTCTGGACCGACACCGACGGGAACCCCATCCTCGCCCAGGGCGGCAACGTACTCAAGGTCGGCGCGACCTACTACTGGGTGGGCACGAAGCTGGTGAGCGGCCAGCCCAAGCAGGTCAACCTGTACAGCTCCACCGACCTGGAGAACTGGACGTTCAAGGGCCCCATCCTGAGCCAGTCCGGCACCGAGGGCCCCCTGGCCGCCACCGGCAACCTGTGGCTCGGGCGTCCTCAGCTCATCCGCAACCCGACCACCGGGACGTTCGTCCTCGTGGTCGAGGTCACCGACCCCACGACGAAGCGCAACCATGTGCTCTTCGCCACGAGCCCCACCGTCGACGGCACCTACAAGCCGACGGAGGACGGCGCCACCCCGGTCAACGGCACCACGATGGGCGACCATTCGGTCTTCGTCGACGGCTCCCACGCCTATCTCGTCTATGTGGGGGACCAGGGCAGCGACATCAACTCCACGGTCAACGTGGCGCCGCTCGGCACGAACTGGACCACGGTGGAGCCCGCCGTCTGGTCCGAGAGAAACACGGGCCACAAGGAGGCCCCGGGCATCGTGAAGGCCGGCTCGACGTACTACCTGTTCGCCTCCGGCATGGACTGGTGGAACGCCACGCCGACCTCGTACCGGACGAGCAAGGACATGAGCTCCTGGGGCCAGGACTCCTGGAAGTCCGTCGCCACGCAGCCCGCGTCGGACAACTCGTACGGCACGCAGTTCGAGCAGATCATCCCGGTGGTCGGCGCACAGGGGACCTCCTACCTCTACAACGGCGACCGGTACTCGCAGTACTACGAGCCCGGCGCTCACGCACCGGGCGGCATCGGCCGCAACGCCTGGTACCCGCTGACGTTCGAGGGCGGAGTGCCCCGTCTGCACGGCTACACCGACGTCGACGTCGACGCGGCCGCGGGTACGGTCACCGGCAACCCCGTCGCCAACGGCCGCTTCGACCAGGACGTCACCGGCACCAAGATCCCCCAGTGGAAGGTGACGGGCGCGGCTCGCGTGGACGAGTCCACGGTGGGCAACAGCCGTCGCCAGCTCAGCCTGTGGGACGACACGGCCTACTCCGCGTGGGTCGACCAGCAGGTCACCCTTCCCAACGGCTCCTACAAGCTGTCCTTCGACTACCGGACCAGCGGCGGTCAGAACAACGCCTACTTCGAGGTGAAGGACCACGGGTCGTCCGCGGTGCGCACCGACCTCACGACGAAGCAGGAGGCCTGGACGACGAAGACGGTGAACTTCACCGTGACGTCGGGGAGGGCGAACCTCGGCATCTGGGCGGACAGCGCGAAGGACAAGTGGCTCAACATCGACAACGTGTCGGTCCGGCGCGCCGGCTGAGCGATCCGGCCGGGCGGCGGACACGCACACGCACACGCCGAGGTACGCGCGCCGCCTCCCGGCCGTTCCCGCGACGCACTCCCCCCGAGTGCCGACGTCAATTGCTCAGAGAAAGTGAGCAATAGGGGACCGTGTCGGGCGGTGCTCGGGGCACACCTCGGCCCTCATCGGTTCCCAGCATCGGCACGAAACGGGATGATCAGGGCTTGTCGCACCCCGTTTCCCGTGTCCGGGTGTCCCGGTCCGTTGTCAGTCGTCGTGGTTATGGTCCTCGGCAACATCGGTCACAACGGAGCGGAGGAGCGGTGCGGCGTTGGGAGCACGACGGCGAGGGCAGCGACGGCATCGGCGGGCCGCGCCCTCACGTACCCCCGGGCGGGCAGGCGTCCGCCCCCGGCGGCGGTACGTCCCCGGGCACCGCGCACACGGAGCCGGAGAACCTCCAGCGTCCGCCCGCGGAGGTCCGGTACGCCGACGATCTCGCCGCCCTGCGGGCCGCCGACGACGCTCCCCGGCCGCCCGGCTGGGCGCTCAGCCTGCGCGCCGCCCGCCGCTTCATCTGCGGTGACGCCGAGGCGGGTGTCAGCCGCAAGTTCGTCGGCGACATCGCGCTCGTGGAACGGGCCCTGGTCGCGCTGGCCACCAACCGCGGCCTGATGCTGGTCGGGGAGCCCGGCACCGCGAAGTCACTGCTGTCCGAGCTGATCGCCGCCGCCGTCAGCGGTGACTCGACCCTCGTCGTCCAGGGCGGCGCGGCCACCACCGAGGAACACATCAAGTACTCCTGGAACTACGCCCTCCTCGTCTCCGACGGGCCGTCCGACCGCTCGCTGGTCCCGGCACCGGTGCTGCGCGGCATGCGGGACGGCGCGCTGGTGCGCTTCGAGGAGATCACCCGCTGCCCGCTGGAGGTACAGGACACCCTGCTGTCCTTGCTGTCCGAACGGGTCGTGACCATCCCCGAGCTGCCCGGCCCCGGCGGCATGGCCTTCGCCCGTCACGGGTTCAACATCATCGCCACCGCCAACACCCGTGACCGCGGCGTCAACGAGATGAGCGCCGCCCTCAAGCGCCGCTTCAACTTCGAGACCGTGCTGCCCATCGCCGACCATGACACCGAAAGCGCTCTGGTCGAGGCCGAGGCCGCCGCCCTGCTGCGCCGCTCCGGTGTGACCGTGACGCCCGACCCCGAGGTCATGGAGGTCCTCGTCACCACGTTCCGGGACCTCCGCTCGGGCGGCGAGGACGGCAGCGGCGGAGGCGACACGATGACCGCCGTGATGAGCACGGCCGAGGCCGTCTCGGTCGCCCACGCGGTCGGCGTCCGCGGCTGGTACCTGCGCGGCGAACCGGGCAACGCCGCCGACCTGGTCACCTGCCTCGCCGGTACGGCGGCCAAGGACAGCCCGGAGGACCTGGTCCGGCTGCGCCGCTACCTGGAGCAGCGGGCCGTCCACCACGTCGGCCGGGCCTGGCGGCAACTGCACGCGGCCCGGCACCTGCTGGCGGGCTGACATGCCGGCCACCTTCCTCGGCGTACGCCACCACTCGCCCGTCTGCGCGCGGCTCGTCGCCCGGACCATCGCCACGCTGCGTCCCTCGCATGTGCTGATCGAGGGCCCGGCCGACATGAACGACCGGCTCGACGAACTGTTGTTGGGCCACGAGCTGCCCGTCGCCGTGTTCAGCCACTACCGGGACGCGGTGCGTACCACCACGTCGTGGACGCCGTTCTGCGCGTACTCCCCGGAGTGGGTGGCGCTCACCGAGGGCCGGGCGGCGGGCGCCCGGGTCCGCTTCATCGACCTGCCGGCCTGGCACCCGGCGTTCGAGGGACGCTCCAACCGGTACGCGGACGCGGAGGCCCGTTACGTACGGGCGTCCGCCCGGCTCCGCGACAGGTTCGGTGTGGACTGCGCGGACGCCCTGTGGGACCGGCTGTTCGAAGCGGCCGACCCGCCGGACCCGGGCGGCTCACCGGACCCGCAGGATCCGCCGGACCCGGACGGCGAGGACGCCCTCGCCGAACGGCTCGCCCTCTACTTCGACGTGCTGCGCGGCGACGCCGAGGCCGACACGGGAGACCGTGCGCGGGAGGAGTACATGGCCGGATGGGTCCGCGCCTCCCTCGCCGAAGCGGGCGAGCGTCCCGTGCTGGTGGTGACCGGCGGGTTCCACCGGCCGGCGCTGCGCGCCCTCGTCGAGAGGCCCGCGGGCGGGACCTCCGGCCGGCAGGGCGGGCCGGAGGTGCCCCGGCCACCCGCTGACGCCGAGGCCGGAAGCCATCTCGTCCCCTACTCCTTCCACCGGCTCGACGCGTTCACCGGCTACCAGTCCGGCATGCCCTCGCCCGGCTACCACCAGGACCTGTGGGAGAACGGTCCGCGCGCCGCGGGTGACGCCCTGGTCCGGGCGGTCACCGGACGGCTCCGCGCCCGCGGTGTGCACGTTTCCACCGCCGCGCTGATCGGGGCGCGGGCCGCCGCGGGGGCACTCGCCGCGCTGCGCGGGCACACCCGCCCCGCCAGGCTCGACCTCTTCGACGGCCTCGCCGGTGCCCTGCTCGACGAGGCCGTCGACGAACCACTGCCGTGGACCCGGCACGGCCGGCTCCGTTCCGGCACCCATCCGGTGCTCGCCGAACTCGTCGCCGCCGGCCGCGGCGACCGGACAGGCCGCCTGCACCCCGACACCCCGCTGCCCCCGCTGGTACGGGACGTCACCGACCGGCTCGCCGCGCTCGGCCTGGACTTCTCGGGCCCGGTCACCCTGCGGCTGACCGAGACCGCCGGGCGTGAGCGCAGCAGGCTGCTGCACCGGCTGCGGATCCTCGCCGTCCCCGGATACCTCCGTACCCGCGGCCCCGGCCACGGCACCGACCCGGAGTACACCGAGCGCTGGGAGCCGGGCCCCGCCGTCGGCCGGGAGGCCGCCCTCATCGAGGCGGGGAGCCACGGCAGGACCCTGGAGGACGCCTCCGCCGCCGCCCTCGCCGAACGGATACGGGCCGGCGGCTCCGCGCCCGACGCGCTGGCCGGTGTCCTGTTCGACACCGTCGTCTGCGGGGTGACCGGACTGCTCGGCCCGCTGCTCGCCGAACTGCGCGCGGCGGTCGGCCGGTCGGCGGACCCCGGACCGCTCGGGGAAGCGCTGCACACCGCACTCGGCCTGTGGCGGCACGACCGGGTGTACGGGGTCGGCCGCGATCCGCTGCTCGCGGGCTTCGTGGACGCCGCCGCGCACCGGGTGCTGTGGCTGGTCGAAGGGGTGCGGGGCGCCGCCGACGCCGATCTGGGACGGCTGCGCGCCCTGGCCGCCGTCCGCGACGCCCTGCTGCACGCCGCCGACCGGCTCACCCTGGACCAGGACGCGGCCGTCGCCGTCTGCACGCGCGTCAGCGGCGACCGGGAGGCCCCCGCCGACCTGCGGGGCGCCGCGTTCGGCCTGTGCCGCTCCCTGGGAACCGGCGCCGACCCGGCGGCGGCGGTCGCGTCCCTCTCGGGGCCCGCCGTTCTCGGCGACTGGCTGGCCGGTCTGTTCGCTCTCGCCCGGGAGGAACTGACCACCCCCGGCGACGACTCCCGGAGCCTGCTCGCCACCCTCGACACGCTGGTGACCGGCCTGAGCGGGACCGAGTTCCTCGTCGGACTGCCCGCCCTGCGGCAGGCGTTCGCCTATTTCCCGCCCCGGGAACGCCGGCGGATCGCGGACCGGCTCCTCGAACGGCGTGGGCTGCGCGGCTCCGCCCGGTCCCTGCTGCGGACCACCGGCGACCCGCTGCTGCTCGCCCACGCGCGCCAGTTGGAGGACGACGTGCTGCGCACCCTCGACCGGCACGGGCTCGGAGCGGCCCGATGAGCGCGCCCGACCCCGGACTGGAACGCTGGCGGCTGATCCTCGGCAGCCCCGTGGGCGCCTGCACCGGCGCACTCGGCGAAGAGGCCGCGGCCCAGGACGCCGCCCTGGACTGGCTGTACGGACGCGACCCCGAACAGGAGGGCCGCGGCGTACGCCAGGGCCTCGTGCCGCACCACCGGGACGCCCCCTCCTCCCGGGAGGGCGGCCACGGGCCGTCCGTCGTGACGGCCGTCGACTGGCTGGAGGACGTGCACCGGCTCTTCCCCCGCGAGACCGTCGAACGGCTGGAACGCGACGCGGTCGAACGGTACGAGATCCACGAGATCGTCACCGACCCGCGCGTCCTGGAACGGGTCGCCCCCAACCCCACCCTGCTGCGCGCCGTGCTGCGCACCAAGCATCTGATGAACCCCGACGTCCTGCGGGCGGCCCGGCGCATCGTCGACGCCGTCGTCCGGGAACTGCTGGCGAAGCTGACGCCCGAGATCCGCCGTTCCTTCCACGGCACCCGTTCGCGGCGGCCCAGCGCGCTGCCGCGGGCCAGGGACTTCGATCTGCGCGCCACGGTCCGGGCGAACCTGTCCCACTACCGGCCCGAGGAGCGGCGGCTCATCGTCCAGAAGCCGCGGTTCACCTCCCGGACCAGGCCCCATCTCGAACGCCGGCAGCTCATCCTGCTCGTCGACCAGTCCGGATCCATGGCCGGCTCGGTCATCCACTCGGCCGTCACCGCGTCCGCCCTGTGGGGGCTCCCCGGGCTGAGGACGCATCTCGTCGCCTTCGACACCTCGGTGGTGGATCTGACCGACGAGGTCACCGACCCCGTCGAACTGCTCATGCGGGTGCGGCTCGGCGGCGGAACCGACATCGCCCGCGCCGTCGACCACGCCGAGGGGCTCATCGACGCCCCGCGCCGCGCGATCGTGGCCCTCGTCACCGACTTCTACGAGGGCGGCGACCCCGCCCGGCTGGTGCGCACCGTGCAACGGCTGGTCGAACAGGGCACCACCGTGCTGGGCCTGGCCGCGCTCGACGAGGAGGCGAACCCGGCGTACGACCGTGAGACGGCCCAGCGCCTGGCGAACGCCGGAGCGTATGTGGGGGCCATGACCCCTGGTCAGCTCGCCCTGTTCGTCGCGGAGAGGCTCGGCCGATGATCCGCGCCGATCTGATGGCCCTGACTCCGGAGACACTGGCCGCGCTCGCCAACCGCGGCCTGGTGAAGCGGGCCGCCAAGGAGCACGCGGCGGGCGACGGCGCCACTGTCGTCCTCGCTCCGGACGGTACGCTCACCGGCCGTTACCCCGATGGCACCGAGGCGACTCTGCCGCCGGGCGCCGGGCTGGATCTGGGCAGTTGCGCCTGCGCCGCCACCGGGGTCTGCCGCCATCTGATCGGCCTGGTCCTGGCCTGCCAGGAGTCCGCCGCGCCCCCGGAACGGGACCGTCCCGACACTCCGGCCGCCCCCTGGTCGCCCGGGAGCATCGCCGACGACGAGCTGACCACGGCCGTCGGCGCGCGGGCCGTCGCGGCGGCCCGCCGTACCCGGGCCCGCGGCTACACCGCCCGGCTCGTCCACCCCACCGGGGCCGACGACGAGGCCCGCGCCGAACTGCCCACCGCCACTGTGCGGTTCACCGTGCCGGGAGCCCTGGCCTGGGCGCTCACCGACAGCCGCGACGAGCAGCGCGGCGAAGCCGTGGCACTCGCCGTCTGGGCGTTCCGCGAAGCACTGGCCATGGACTCCGAAGACCCTCCGGCCGAGGTGCGCGTCGGCGCTGCCGCTCCGAGCCGGCGGGACGCCGGGGACGCCGCCGCGGCAGCCGTGGAACTCGCCGCCCGGCTGGTGCTGGACGGCGCCGCCCACGCCGGTCCTGCCCTCGGCACCGCCCTGCGGAGCCTCCGGGACGAACTCGCCGAACACGGCCTGCACTGGACCGCCGACGCCCTCGGCGAGCTGTCCGGCCAGCTCGACGCCTACGCCTCGCGCGCCGCCCACCACCACCGCGGACGGCTCGCCGCGCTCCTCACCGAACTCCACGCCAGGCACCGCACCGGCCGCCACGGCGACGGCGGCCCCGGACGTACGCCGATGCGCCAGGCCCGGTTCAGCTCCCTCGGCTGCCGGATCTCCGGCGACCGGACCTCCCGCACCGCCGACGTGTACTTCGGCCACGGCGACACGGGTCTCGTCCTGGTGCTGCGCCACCGCTGGGAGCTGTCCGGGTCCGGCGCCCCGGGGACCGGCCGGACCGTCGGCCCGGCCGGCGCCGTCCTCGCGTCCCGCCGGGTCGCCGGGACCACCCTCGGCCGGCTCTCCCTCTCCCAGGTGGTCACCGAGAACGCCGTCCGCACCGCAGGGCACGCCCTGGTGCTCGGCGCCTCGCGCCAGGTCGCCGCCGGGTGTTCCCCTCTCGGCACCTCCTGGACCGAGCTGCCGGAATCGCTGCTGGTCCGCGATTTCGCCGCGCACGCCCGACGACTGCGCGATCTCCCGCCGCGCCTGGTCCGGCCCCGGGTCGCCGCCGACGACGTCCGTGTCTTCGCGGTGCACGCCGTGGAGGACCTCGGCTACGACCCCGCCGAGCAGAGCCTGACCGCGGTGGTCCATGACGCGTACGGTCACCGGGCCGTGCTCGCGGCGCCGTACAACCCGTACGGCCCCGGCGGGCTGGACGCGCTGGCCGCCGCGCTCGGTGACGCGGCCGAGGACGGGCCCCGCCACGTGAGCGCCTTCGTGACGGGGACCGCGTCCGGCGATCTGCTGCTGGACCCGATCGCCGTCCTGACCCGGACCGGCGTGACCGTGCTCGACCTGGCGCCGGTGAGTGGCCACGCGGGTCCCCCACCAGCCGCCCCTGCCGTCGCCGACCCGATCACCGCCGCGCTGGACGACGCCGTCGACGCCCTTGACGAGACCGCCCACCGGGGCCTGCGCCACCTGGACGGACCGGACCCGCACCGGCTGGAGGACGTCGCGGCGGCCCTGGCGCGAACCGGTCTCGGCGAGGCCGCGGCCCGGGTGGGCGCCGTCGCCGGGGCGCTCACCCGGGGCGAGCCCGAAGCGGCCGTCCCGTACTGGACGGACGCCCATCTCTTTCTCCTCACCGCGGCCTCGCTCCACGGGGCCGCCTCCGCCGGAACGGCGGCACCGGGGCTGTGACCGGCCCGCACGACATCACCCGTACGAAGGAAAGGACGGTCCGCGCCATGCGCCGTTGGGAGTTCGACCAGGGGACCTCTTCGAAGTTCTGGGAAGCGGAGGTCTCGGGCACCGTGGTGACGGTCCGCTACGGACGCACGGGGACACGGGGGCAGGAGCAGGAGAAGGAGTTCGCCGACGCCTCGGCGGCCCAGGCGTACCTGGCCAGAACGATCACGCAGAAGGAACGCAAGGGCTACCAGGAGACGACCGCCGGGGCCCCGGTCGCCACAACGCGGGCCGACGCCGCGCCCACGGCACAACGGCGCCCGGACGAGGACACGTTCCAGCTCCCCACGGCGTGGCGGGACAAGCTGTACCCGCGGCGTGGCGGTGCCCGCCGTCCGCCGTCCGCTCCTGATCCGGAACAGGGCGCCCGTACGCCGGCACTGCTGCGCGACCGCGAGCACTGGACTCCGGCGACGTTCAGCGAACGGACGGACCCGGCGCTGGTCGAGGCCGCGCTGGCACACCTCGACGGCGAACCCGACCCCTTCGGTGCCGCCGTCATCGGCACCATGGCGACCACCGTCGACGTCGGCCTGCCCGCGGTCGTCGACGCGTGGGCCGCCGCTCACGGGCTGCCGTTCGCGGCGTCCGGGGTCATGCATCTGCTGGGTCTTGAGGTCGCCTGGGTGCACCAGGCGGATCCTCGTCTGGTGCGCCTGCGCGACCAGTTGTGGGACCGGTCCTCCGCTCTGTTCTGGGGTGCGGACTCCCCTTCCGAGTACTATGAGCTGACGGACCGAGGGAACACCGCCTCCCTCCTGGCGGGGCCGATCCACCCTTCCGTCGCCGCCGTCGCCGGAACCGAGAGGCCGCTTCACGGCGGACTGCGGGAAGCGTTCGACCGGGTCCGTGAGCTGCTCGCGGACTGCGACGACCGGACGTACGACGAAGCCGTCGCGCGGCTGTCCGGCCATCGCGACGACTTCACCCGCCGGGTCGTGGTGGCCTACCTCGTCCCGACCGAGACCGGCTGGGTCGCCGAGTGCTTCGCCGACTGCTTCGCCAACGCCGTGCCCCTGGCGGCCCATCACGGTCTGCGAGCGTTGCTGCGCTGTCTGCCGCACACGGCCGAGCAGGTCGCGACGCTGGCCGAGCACGACCAAGTGCCCCCGGTTCAGGAGGAGTTCGCGACCGTGGCCGAAGGGGCGGGTGTCGCCGTCGATGAACTGATCATCCAGGGGCTGGAAACGTGGCAACACTCGCCTACCTGGTACCGCAAGCCCACCGAACTGCGTCGCGCGCTACTCGAAGTCCCCACGGACCGGGCGTTGTCCTACTTCGTGGCGCACGCCGGCGAGAAGGACATACGGCCCTACGCCGTCAAGGCCATGGAGCGCTATCCCGTACGCGCCCTGAGGCTGCTGGCCCGCGCGGCGGCGGTGGACGGAGCGGGCTCCGCCGTCCATGCCCTGCTCGTCTCGCACATCGGGGCTCATCCGGATCTGACCGCCGAGCATCTGCCTTCTCTCGACGCGGCGGCCGGTGAGGCCGTCCGGGCCGTCCTCGACGACTCCGGCCGGCTGCCGGACGCCGACGCCGCCTGCCTGCCCGGCCTGCTGGTGAGCCCGCCCTGGACCCGGCCCCGTAAAACCGTCCGGCCGTTGACCGTCACGGGCCTGGCCGCCCCCGAGGAACCCGTCGAGGCGTGGCTGCCCGGGGAACGCGAGGAGTGGGCCGCCACCCCGACCGACTACGTGCCCTGGCCCTGGCCCGATTCCATGAAGTACGACAAGGACCGGCTGCGCAAGGGACGGCTGTCCGACGAAGTGCACAGCGCGGGCTGGTACATGGAACTCCCCGAGGACCGGATCCTGCCGCTGCTCGACGACTGGGCCCCGACCTCCTTCGTCAGCGGGCAGGAGGTCCTGCGGCCGTTCATGGCCAGGTTCGGCCTCACAGCACACACGTTCCTCGCCCGGCTGGCCGCCCGTGAGCCGCAGATCGCCGGGCACCTGCTCCTGCCCTTCGTCAGCGCCGACATCGCCCGGATGATGGCCGACTGGTTGGTGCGGCTCACCACGTCGGCCGCCACGGCACGTTCATGGCTGGACAGGAACGGCCCCCGGGCGGCGGAACTCCTGGTACCGGACGCGGTCGGCCTGACCGGTCCGGCCCGCCGTGCCGCCGAGGCGGCCCTGCGGCACATAGCCCTCCGGCACGGCGACGCCGTGGTGCGCGAGGCCGCCGCCGGCTACGGGCCGAAGGCCGCCGCCGCGGTCGGTCAGTTGCTGGACCACGCCGACCCGCTGACGGACACACTGCCCCGGACCATGCCGCGGGTTCCCGACTGGGCCGATCCCCGGCTGCTGCCGCAGATCGCGGTCCGGGCCGGTGGCGCGCTGCCCTCTGAGGCGACCCGGCACGTGGTCACCATGCTCGCCCTGTCCCAGCCGGGCGTGCACTATCCAGGGCTGGACGTGGCCGAGGAGATCTGCGAGCCCGCGTCCCTCTCCGAGTTCGCGTGGAGCGTGTTCCAGCGCTGGCGCGAGGCCCACATGCCGGCCAAGCAGAGCTGGGCGCTGATGGCGCTGGGCCGGCTCGGCGACGACGAGACCGTACGCCGGCTGACCCCCGTGATCCGCGCCTGGCCCGGAGAGTCGGCGCACCGCCGCGCGGTGAACGGGCTGGACGTGCTGGCCGAAATCGGCAGCGACGTGGCCCTGACCCATCTGCACGGGATCGCGCAGCGGGTGAAGTTCACCGGACTGAAGGGGCACGCCCGGAAGAAGATCGGCGAGGTGGCCGAGGGGCTGGGCCTGACGACCGACCAGCTGGCCGACCGGCTCGTGCCCGACCTGGGCCTCGGACCCGACGGGACCACCGTCATCGACTACGGTACGCGCCGCTTCACCGTCGGCTTCGACGAACTCCTGCGGCCCTACGTCCTGGACGGGGCCGGGAAGCGCCGCAAGGACCTGCCCAAGCCCGGTGCCGCGGACGACACCGGGCTCGCGACCGCCGCGCGCAAGCGCTTCAGCGCGCTGAAGAAGGACGTACGCACCGTCGCGGCCGACCGGATCCAGCGCCTGGAGACCGCCATGGTCCTGGGCGGTACGTGGACGGCGGGCGAGTTCCGCGAGCTGTTCGCGCACCACCCGCTGATGCGTCATATGGCCCGCCGCCTGGTGTGGTCGAGTGTCCACGGGTCCGGCGAACACACCTTCCGGGTCGCCGAGGACGGCACCCTCGCCGACCACGCCGACGACACGTTCGTCCTGTCCGACGACGCGACCGTGCGGATCCCGCACCCGCTGCACCTCGGTGACACGCTTCCGGCCTGGCGGGAGGTCTTCGCGGACTACGAGATCCTCCAGCCGTTCCGCCAGCTCGCCCGGCCGGTCCTCAGCCTCACGCCGGAGGAGGCCGCCGGGTCCAGCCTCCCACGCTTCGAGCGGGCCATGGCCGTCACCGGCACGCTCCTCGGTCTCACCAAGCGCGGCTGGCAGCGTATGGACGTCAGGGACGCGGGCATCTTCGGCGGCGTCTACAAGGTGTGCGGTCCGCATCAGGTGGTGAGCGTGGCGTCCGAAGACGGCTTCAACATCAATGACCTGGACTACGCGGCCCCCGTCCGGCTGACGGACGTCTGGATCGACACATGCTGGAACGACTACGCGAACCATCGGGGCGAGGTCCGCTTCGGCGTGCTCGATCCCCTCGCGGCGTCCGAACTCCTCCTCGACCTGACCGAGGTCCTGGAGGAGAATCCGGGATGACACCGGTCGGACCATGAATCCCGCGACCGCGCGGTGGCCGATCGCGCGGTCGCGGGACTTCCTCAACGCACTCCCCGGCTCAGGACACTACGAGAGCTGGCCGTCGTAGTCCGGGAGCTTGAAGGTGCGTTCGGCGTGGCCGCCGACGACGTCGGTGGTGTTGTTCCCTATGTTGGCGATGATCGTGTAGCCCTTCGCCTCGATCTCGGCTCGCTTCTCCGTCTTGTAGGCGCTGACCTCGTCGAAGAGGTCGGGCAGGTCGCGTACGTACAGTCCGTCGACGGGGTAGCCGGCTTCCTTCAGGTTCCAGTCCGTGAGGGAGTAGATGATGCCGGGACGGGCTGTGATGAAGAAGACGGCCACACCGCGCGAGTCGGCGTAGCGGGCCAGCTCCCGGACGTCCGAGACGGCGGGCGTGGGCAGCTGCCAGAACGGGTGGAAGTGCGTCTCCAGCGCGGTGTTGTCGATGTCCAGGACGATCGCCTGCTTCTCGGTGCCCGCACTCGCGGTGCGGGCCTCGATCCAGGGGCGTGCCTCGGCGACGACGGCGGCGACGTCCCGCTGCCAGACGGTGTAGTCGACACCGGCGACGGAGGCGGTGGCCTCGGTGGTGCGGGCCGCCGGAGCCGTCTCGGCGGCGGTGGCCGAGGTGACGGGGACCGCGACGAGGACGAAGGTGGCGGCGAGTGCCGCAGCGGTGCGCGGGATGGTGGCGCGTGCGTGCATCGGGGCTCTCCTGAATGTGGGGGAAGCTGCCAACGGCTCGTGGACAGTGGTCTGACGAACGAGTTGTCATGCTCGCGTCTCATCATGAATGCCCGGCGACATTCTTACTACTGACCGGTAGCACCTTTGTCCGAAACGCTCAGCGACGGTGAGCGTTTCGGCCGGGGCCGGGGTTGGCGCCGGCCGGGGCCGACCGCTCTCCGTGCGGAGGTCGGTCCCCGCGGCCGCCGGGATCCGTCACCGGCCGGTCCTCCCGGATCTGCCGGAGCAGCCGCGCGGCGCGCGCGGTGTCCCAGCGGACGACATGCCCCTTGGAGGTGGGGAGCCCCACCGCGTCCACCGGCATGACCACCCGTCCGACCTGCCCGCCGGAGCCTCGCAACGAGCGGAACATCCGCGCCAGTTCCGGCAGGTCCATCTCCCGGTCCACGACCAGCGTGTCGAGGCCCGCGTCCAGCAGGGGATACAGCTGGGAGGGGTCCAGCAAGGTCCTCGACGTGGCGGCCTCCCGCGCCAGTGCCGAGAGGAACCGCTGCTGGTTCGCCGAGCGCCCGAGGTCGCCCTCGGCCTCCTGATGCCGCTGGCGGACGAAGGCGAGCGCCTCCCTGCCGTGCAGCGTCCGGCAGCCCCGGCGGAGATCCGCCCCGGACTTCTCGTCCTTGATGTCCCGATCCAGGCAGAAGCGGACGCCGCCGATGGCGTCGACGGCCTTCACGAAGCCGGCGAAACCGATCTCCGCGTAGTGGTCGATGCGCAGACCGGTGTTGTGTTCCACGGTATGGGCCAGCAACTCCGGTCCGCCGTAGGCGAAAGCGGCGTTCAGCTTGTCCTTGGCGGGCGGGACGTTCTTACCGGTCGCCGGATCGTGGAAGCCGGGGATCGTCACCCAGGAGTCGCGCGGCAGGCTGACGATCACCGTGCCGTGGGCCCCGGTGTGCAGCACCATGACCGAGTCCGTCCGGCGGCCTCCCCCGCCGCCCGCGCGCAGCTCGCGCACATCGGCGTCCGAGAGCCCCTCGCGGCTGTCCGAGCCGACGATCAGGTAGTTGGTGCCCTTCCCCGCCGTCGGCCCGGCGCCGTACGCGTCGAGGTCCACACCCCGGTTCAGCTCCACCTCCGCCCAGGCGTACGTACCGCACGCGGCCGTCGCCAGGGTGAGCGTCAGCGCGAGCACGGTCCGTACCATTCGGCGCCCGCGGCGCGGTGCGGCACGCCGCCCGCCCCGCCGCCGGGGCGTGGTGCCGCGCCATCCGTAGGCCGCGCGCCGCGCCGCCGCCGGGCCCGGTGCGCTCGTGCCGGCTGTACCGAGCGGGTCGGTCATCGCGGGGCTCCCTTCGAGCGGTCAGGTCTCGGGCCGCGGTCGTCCGTGGGCGGCTCGACGAGCTGGTAGGGGTCGGCGGTCCCGGTGCGGTGCATACGGTGCCAGGTGAGCCGGGTACCGAGCAGCGCCGTCATCACCGAGTGGAGGACGACCAGGTACAACAGCTGCCGGTAGACGAACAGCTGGAGCGGCAGCGACCACAGGACCCGCAGCCGCTCGCCGTCCAGCCACAGCGCGTAGCCCGCGGTGGCCAGCTGTACGCCGAGGAAGCCGAGCCAGACGGCGACCGCTTCGACCGGGTCGCGGAAGCACACGGCGTACAGCGCGAAGACGTCGACCACGGGTGCGAAGAGCGGCAGCGCGACCTGGAAGAGCGCCAGATAGCCCAGCCCTCGTCGGCCGAACCTGCCCGCCCTGCCGGTCTCGCGCACGGCGTGCCGGTGCTTCCACATCGACTGGAGCGTGCCGTAGCACCAGCGGTACCGCTGTCGCCACAACTGCCCCAGGGTGTCCGGGACCTCGGTCCACGCGACGGCCGACTCCTCGTAGACGACCCGCCAGCCTGCCCGCCACAGCGCCATCGTCAGGTCGGTGTCCTCGGCGAGGGTGTCGTCGCTGACGCCGCCGACGCCCAGCAGCGCTTCCCTGCGGAAGGCACCGATGGCGCCCGGGACCGTGGGCATGCACTCCAGCACCTCGAACATGCGCCGGTCCAGATTGAAGCCGAGCACGTACTCCAAGTGCTGCCACTTGCCCAGCAGATGGCGGCGATTGCCCACCTTCGTGTTGCCGCTGACCGCCCCGACCGAGGGGTCGGCCATCGGCTGGACGAGATGGTGGATGGCGTCGGGCTCCAGCACGGTGTCCGCGTCGACCATCACCACGAGGGCGTGCCGCGCCGCCACGAGACCGGCGTTGAGGGCGCCCGGTTTACCGGTGTTGGGCTGGCGCACCAGAGTCACCCGAGGGTCGGTGAGGCGGGCGACGGCCGCCGCCGTGCCGTCTGTGGAGCCGTCGTCGATGACGATGATCTGAAGGTCCCGGTGGGTGGAGCCGAGCAGCGAGTGCAGTGTGGCCACGATGCCCGCCTCCTCGTTGTGCGCGGGCACCAGCACCGTGACGGGTCCGGTCACCCCGGATGCCCGCGGACCGCCCGGCCGACGGGCGCCGCGCCTACGCGCGTGGATCCGTGCGAACCGGACGAGCATCGCCAGCCGCAGCAGACCGAGTACGCCGGCCACGACCAGCGCCCAGGCCATCGCCCGGGGAAGTGCCCGGCCCAGCTCCTGGGCGTGCAGGAGGCCCCTGCCCTTCAGCCGCTCGGTGAGCGGCGCTCGGCCGGTGGCCCCGGGCTGCCCGAGGCCGGCCGAGACGGTCGTGAACCGTTCGACCCCGGGATCGCGCAGCACCGAACGTGCCTCACGGAAACCGAGACCGGTGTGGCTGTACTGGCGCACGACACCGTCGGCGGGCTTCCGGTCCTGGCGGTCCGAGGCGACGATGAGATAGCCCTGACCAGCGGCGCGCCGTGCGGCCGGCCACTCGGCCCCGCACAGGGTGTCCGCCGTTGTGGTGTGAGGCAGCCTCAGCAGCCGGGTGTGCGCACCGATCACACCGGCCAGCACCGTCTGGGTGAGGCCCAGTTCCATCCGGGCGCGCGGACGGGAGGCCGCTCCCAGGTCGCCGCCTGTGTAGGTGTAGGAGCCGATCTCGTGTCCCTCGTCCCGGATGCGTCTGACGAGCCCCGGATGGCGTGCCGCCTGCTTGCCGTGGACGAAGAACGTGGCTTTCGCGCCGTGGACCGCCAGCAGGTCGAGGAGACGGGGTGTCCAGACCGGGTCCGGGCCGCCGTCGAACGTGAGGGCCACCGTGCGCGGGGGCATGGCGGCCGTCTCGGTACCGGCGCCGGTGAATCTCAGCACGGGCCGCCCGGTGTCGGCGCCGCGCGGGATGGACTCGGCGCAGGGGCGTTTGGTGCGCGCGGGGTCGACCTCGTGTGTGGTCCAGCCTTCGAAGAGGAGGGTGACGGCGACGACCGTGAGGATGAGCGACAACAGCACCCAGTGCCCGCGTGGGGGACGGCGCAGTGCGTGCCGGGGGCTCATCCGCGAGTGGCCTCGGCCGGATGGGGGGAGAGGGAGCTGTCCGGGAGCGGCGACGGCGGCCGGACCTGTTGGTAGCCCCGCTCGTCGGTGGGGGTCTGTTGTCCGGCCGGCAGCCAGAGCCCGGCGATCACGATCGCGACGAACATCAGGTATGCCCCGCAGGCACCGCCGAGGGCGATCGCCGCGAACCGCACTATCCTGCGACGTTTACCTGAACGCTCAATGAAAATAGGCTGGTTGCCCTGCGTGTTCCGCGTCCTGCCGTGGGGGGTGAGATACATGGGGCGGAGTGTAACGAGATCATTCGCTCGTTTGCATGAGCACTTCATCTCGGTCCCATGATCCTCGGAGGGCAGGAGGGGGCGACGCTTGCCGCTCGTCCAGGGTCCGGCAGTACGGCGGTACGCCGGTGCGGCCCGCGGTGGTGTGGAGGCGGGCGCGGCGAGCCGCCAAGTGCTCATGACGGACGCGCGCTTCCCCGGTGAACCGCCCTTCCCGGCCGCGGGGAGGAGGAATGTCAGCCGTTGGGACCCGCGGAGGCCAGGGCCGAGATCTCCGAGGCGCTCATGGCCCGCTGATAGGCGCGGACGTCGTCCACGTAGCCCTTGTACCGGTCGGCCTCGTCCCCTTCCCACAGGCCACGTCCGACGGTGAAGGATCCGTTCGCGTTCCAGGTGGAGCGGTGCGCGGCGGTGCTCTGGAGCCGGCCGTCGACATACAGCCTGATCTGCCGCTTCTCCGCGTCGAACACCCCCGTGAGGTGCTGCCACGTGTTCATCGCCGGTGGGCCGTCCGACTCGGCCTCGTCCTCCCCCGCCTCCGTGGAGTCGGAATGTCCCATGGCGAGCCGCCAGCGGTTGTCGTCCTGGGCGTACTGGAGGAAGAACCCGCTGATGTCGCCACCGTCCTGTGCGGCGACGGTGTAGAACTCCCCGCTCGACGTCAGCCGCGCCCATGCCGAGACGGTGAAACTGCGGGCCGTGTCGACCACGGCCCGCGAGGTCTCCACGTAGCTCACGCCGTTGAACCACACCGAGCCGTTCCGGTCGTCGCTCCACTCGACCCGGCCGTGGTAGCTGCCCGGACGTCCGGCCGCGGAGGTGTCCTCGGGACGTTCACCGGCGTTCTCGAAGTCCCAGCGCAGCCGGGCGTCCGCGAGGTTCCCGGCCCGGGGCGGCGGGGGGCTCTTCGACGCCGAGGGCGAGTCGGCCGGTGGCTCCGACTGCGACGTCGACGATGTCGACGACTCCGACGACGTCGACGCGGACGATGACACCGAAGGGGACGGCCCCGGCCCCTTCGGAGGCGTGGTGCTTCCGCTCCAGGTGTGGGAGCTGTCGTGGGAGTCCCGCAGTGTGGCCGCGGGATCGCCGGGGGCCGGGTCGGAGTCTCCGGTGCCGAGAAGCACCACACCGAGCACGGCCCCGGCGACGGTGGCCGCGACGAGGGCCCGGCCGGATCGCGTCCGAAGCGCCCGCGTCCGAAGTGCCCGCGTCCGGAGAGTCCGCGGCCGGAGGGACGACGCCGCGGGTACGTCCCCGGCCGTCGCTCCGGTGGGCGGCTCCCCCGCGCGGACCACCGCCCGGCCCGCGCAGTAGTCTTCCGCGCCCCAGAGCAGCAGGCTCTCCGCCAGCAGCGGTCCCCACTCGTGCCCGTGCAGCCGCGACAGATGGCGGAACACCCGGTCGCAGTTCCCGCACACGGCCAGGTGCCCTGTGAGCCCGCTCGCGCCACCGTTGCCGAGCGCTCGGGGGAGACCGGTCCGTGCCGTCGTGAGCACCAGACGGCTGAAGGGACGACACCGCGCCGCCGCCGTCTCCTCGTACAACCGGCCGTACAGCGTGAGGAACTTGTCCTCCACGGTGTCGGCCCATATACGGGCGGAGTCCTGGCTGGTGCCGGTACACCGTGCGACCTGCGCGATGTCCTCCTGGTCCACGAGCCTGTGCCAGAGAACGACCTGAAGGCGCTCCGGAAGCTGGTGGAACGCCTGGACGAGCAGGACGACACCGGCGCTGTCGTCTCCCTGGACCGGATCCGCGACCACTCCGCCGGACTCCGCCAGCCAGGAGCACAGATCGGGCGCGAGATGGTGCTGTTCGTCCCCTCCGGCCCACTCGGCGGCCGTGCGCACGAGCGTGTTCAGAAGGTAGGGCCGCCAGGCCGTGGAACCGCCGTCGACAAGAAACGACTGCGCCGCCGCGACCTCCGCGGCGGTGAGCAGCAGAGCCGCGGCGGTCGGGGTGGTGGTGCACTGAGCCGCGTAGGCGGTCGCCGCGCCACGGTGACGGTCGGAGAGCTCCCGGGCGGCGGCTTCCGCCCCGCCGGAGGCACGGAGGGTTATCCGTACCAGCTCGCGATCGCTCAACCCCGCCGCGCCCCGGAGGGAAGGATCGGGTGACGCTGATGACCGGTCGGGAGAGAGGGGCAGGTTGCGCCCGGGGTGCGGCACGTCGGATCTCCTGGGACTGTCGGCGGTCGTCGAGGAGTCCCCCGCCGCATCGCGCGCGCCGGAACCACCCGGCCGGACAGGACCTGGGGGCGGAGACGTTCCTACGCTTCTCCCCCGCGGCACATCAACCTGTGCCGGGTACGCCAGGGGCACTTCGAGCGCGTCACGTCTGCTGTGGGGGGGGGAGGCTTGTCTGCTCAGGGAGGGAAGAGGCTTGGACCGCCACGGGGGAGGGCGGTCCAAGCGCATGACCACGGTGCCACACCGGTGGGGTGCCCCACCACAGTTCGGGCGAGGCAACGGCGGTCGCGCTCCGGGGCGTTGCTCTCTGCCGGGTACGTCGGGTAAAGCGCGGCGACCGTCGCGTCGTACCGCGTGGTAACCGCCCGGTGAGAACGCGCCGGGCAGCGTTCACAAGGGCTCCGGCGTCCACGTTCTTCCCCCGAGGACGTACGGAAGGCTGTACGGGCCGAGGAGAAGAAGGCGTCGGCGCCGAGCCGGCCCCCGGAAGTGCTCGGACGCCGCGCGCAGTTCATGTGGTGCGGTCGAGCACCGCTCCACCCCCAGGCGTACGGGCCGGAACGCGGACTCCGCACGGACACAACGCGCAGCAAGGATGAGCAGTGTGGCGGCGGATCGGCGAGGAGTGCACGCGGGCACCACGGCACGGACCCTGAGGTGTCAGTCGTGTGTGCTGTGATGTGAAGCAGCACGTACGTTCGATGCGGTGAGCGAATATCCGTGTCCCCGTGCGCTTCTCGAAGGAAGCCAGGCACCCGGGCGCGGCTCGGACCGCCGCTCGGGCAGAGGCGGAGGCCGGCTGCTCCCGGTCTCCGTATCGACGCACCTCACATCCATGAAGGAGTCAGTGATGACAAGGAAACACACCATGCTGACGGCGGCGGTATGCGCCGGCGTCGTACTGGGCGTCACCGGTTGCGGCGGCGAGGGTGACGACGGCCGCAAGCCCGGCGCGAAGAGCGGCACGAAGAGCGACGCGAAGAGCGGGAGCGCCGTGAAGGAGAAGGACCGCCGGAGCTCCGGCACAGGGGACACGGAATCCTCTTCCGGCGGCCGGAAGGGCCCCTCGGGAGTGGAAAAGCTCTCTGCTCGGGACATCCTGGCAAAGAGCGCGGAGGCGACCACGTCGGCCAGGACGATGCGCGTCTCCACGGCGGGCTCCACCACGAGTTCCCTCGACCTGACGATGGACAAGGCAGGCAACTGCGCCGGTACGTTCACCAATGAGGGCTTCACCAACCGTGTCATCAGGAAGGGCGACAAGGTCTGGCTCAAGCTGGAGGACTCGTACTGGAACGACCCGGTCGCCAAGCCGATTCTCGACAAGTTCCCCGATGCCAGGGAAAAGTACCTGTACGGCGACGTGGAAGACTCCTTCGTGCTGATAATGGCGTCGGCGTCCTGCGAGTTCGGGGGGCCGGACGGTCTCGCGAAGCTCCCCGGTGACGGAGCGAAGCTGACCAAGGGCGCCGTGACCACGGTGGAGGGTGTGAAGGCGGTGCCCGTACACATCGACTCGGCGAAGGACGGCAAGTCGACCGTGTACGTCGCCACCGAGGGCCGACCGTACACGGTGAAGGTGGAAGGGCAGAAACCGAAGGGGGCACTGCTCCTGTCCGACTTCGACAAGCCGTTCACCGTGCCTTCGACCCCTCCGGTACGCGACACACTCGACGCGGCCGAGATCGAGAAGCTCTCCATGAACGCCGGCTGAGACAGCGGCCTGTGCGGCACAAGGCCGCTGTCCCGGTCCGGGGCCGGACCGCCCTCTCCCGGCCCCGGACCGGCGCGGCGCTACGCCGTCGGCCGACAGGACCGCCCGTTCATCCGGACGTCCGAGACCCACGCGCCCCCGGGGTCACCGTGCAGCACCACGCCGACGGTCACGGTCGCACTCGCGGAGAATGTGCGGTTGTAGTCGACCGCCCTGACCGACACCCGGCTGCCCTCGGTGGCGTAACGGCCGTGCCACAGGCGGTCGACGCGTGCGCCGGGTGCGAGGTCGAAGGTCACCACCCAGCCCTCGGGGACGGCCCGGCCCGGCTGGAGCAACAGGTCCGCCTGCACTCCGTCGGGCCAGGTGTTCCGCGCCGCGAAGCGTGTGGTGCAGCCGGCGCCGTCGCGCGACGCGGGGGGCTTCTCGGCCGGTGGCTTCTTCTCGTGCCCGGCGGTCGACGACGAACTGGGGCTGCTCGGGGACGGGGACGGACTCTCGGGCATGCTCGCCGAGGGAGAGCTGGTGCGCATGTCCTCCGGGACCTCGGTGGGCGGCAACGGAGCCGTCCGCTCCTGCCGGGGCGGCGACGCGTCGGACGGCGGCCCGCTCTCGACCACCGGGTCATCGCGCAGCGCGTAGGCCGCCGCCAGTATCAGCACGACCCCGGTGACGGCTCCCACCAGGACGGACGGCCGCGGCCCATTGCCTGCCCCGCCGCCGGGCGACCCGGGAGGGGGCAGCGGGCGGGTCGTGTCCGCGGGTGCGGCGGACGCGGCCACGGCCGGATGCTTCCGCCGCCGTGCGACATAGGCAGGGCCACGCCACCGCAGGGCGGCCTCGGCCAGAACCATGGGAAGGGACGCGTTCTTGACACTCAGACATGTGAGGGCTTCCGCGCATCGCTCGCAGGAGCCGAGGTGCTCCGGCAGGTCCGAGGGGGGTGACGGGGCGCTCTCCCGGGCCATGGCGTCCAGCATGCCGGAGTACGAACGGCACGTCGCATCCGCGAGTTCGAGTCGGTGCGTGCTCCAGCACCGCTCCCGGAACTCCGCCGCCACACGGTCGGCCTCCGCCGACACGTCGTGGGACGAGCGCCCGAGCCGCCGCGCGAGTTCGGGCACGGGCACCGCCTCCACACGGCTCCACCAGAACAACTCCCCGTCGGACGGGGCAAGTGCTCTCAGGCCGCGCAGAGCGAGCGAATCCTCGTTGAAGGCGAGCCGCCGCCGGCTCTCCTGGGCACCGCTGTCCTCCAGCCACCGCAACAGCGCGGGGGCGAGGTGCTCGCGCCGCGCGTCCGTTGTGCTCCACACGACCGCGGTGTCCAGAACCCAGCGCAGGGCACGCGGAACACTGGGGAGTTCGTCGGCCCACGAGACGGACTGCGGCGATGTCCTCGCGCGACCGCAATCGACGGCCTGCGCGGCGAGTTCGACCCCGGCGGCACGGCTCCGCGTGCACATCCGCGCGTACGCCAGGACGGGACCGAGTTCGTCCTCCCAGAGTCCGAGACCGAGATCGGACACCGCTTTCCCGCCGTCGACGACCGACCGGCGCCTTGGCATCCTGGAAGCAAGCCAGTGAGACACGAGTCCTCTTTCATGGGCGGCGTTGTGAAGCGAGGCACCGCCCGACACACGGACGGCCTCGGTCGAAGCACTTCGCGTCGCGGACGCCGTATCGCCGTGTGCGTCGCGGCCGTTCGAAGCGTTGCATGAGCACCGTCCCCCGCACTCCGGAACGGAGAAAGCACTCATGCGCGGTGAGCGTTCGCGCGGTGTTTCGCAGGGGCCCCTCCACGGCGACATGTGCGTGCGGGGCGTTGTCAGTGGCGTGTGTTTGGCTGGTGCGCATGAGTACTTTCGACGCAGTCGAAGTGATGCCGGATATTCCTGTACTTCTTGACCGCTGTCGTGCTCCGGCAGTGGTCGACGGGATCCACGGACGGCCCATGGGCGAGGGGCACTTCGCCGGGTTGACGGAGGATCACCCCTCCACGTTGTGACGTTCTCCGCGCACGAGCGTCATTGACGCCGGAAGACCCTCCTGAAACGCTCACACCGAATGATCACTTCGTCCGGGACGGCGAATATTGCAACAAGGTTGCAATATAGTTGCCTTGAAAGATAACGCCTCTGGCGCTTCTTTCCGGGCAATGCGAGATGGAGTCCTGCCGGCGTACCCGGAGGAGCCGACCCGGCCGGACGGTCCGCCGGCCGGGGAGCGGTGACGGCCAGGTCCGAGGTAAGGATCCCGGCGCCTTTCGCGCACCACCGCCCGGCACTGTCGCCCCGTACATCTATCGCTCCATCACGGAACCCCCATCGGAACGGCCACACGGGAAATTCCATGAAATCGGATAACGAGTACTCGCGCGCGAGACTTTCGGACATGTTCCCCGGCAGCGGAGCCTCTGCGGGAGAATACCCAGGAGTTCGCCGAAATGCCTGTGCAGGGATTCGGCAGGGCCGCCGGTGAATGACAGCACGCGAGACGAACGCATCTCCAGGATCCTGACGCTTGTTGCTCAACGCGGAGAATTGCAGGTCCGCACCCTCCAGGAGATCCTCGGCACGTCGGGGGCCACGGTGCGACGCGATCTGGCCGGGATGGAGGGACAGGGGCTCATCCGTCGCTCCTACGGGAAGATCATGGCCGCCCGGCCCGGAGCCGAACTGCCGGTGAGCCTGCGGCGCTCCCAGAACACCGAGGCCAAACGCCGTATAGGTGCTCTGGTCTCGTCCCTGATTCCGTACCGTCCGCTCACCATGGCCCTGAGCGGCGGCAGCACGGCGGGTTTCGTCGCGAGAACGCTCGTCGGCCGGGCGGATCTGAAGGTCGTGACGAACGGGCTGGACACGGCGGCCCAGTTGATGACCCGGCAGGTGGTGCAGGTCGTCGTCACCGGCGGAACCGCCAGGCCGCTGTCGAACGATCTCGTGGGAAAGGAGGCGGAGAAGTCGCTGCGCTCCTACCGCTTCGACTTCGCCGTCGTCGGCGTGGACGGCATCAACCCCAAGGCCGGGCTCACAGGGCACAGTTCCCGGGGCGCCGAGGTCGACCGGATCATGCTGGAGCAGGCCGACCACACCATCGTCGTCGCCGACAGTTCGAAACTGGGCCGAGTCCATCGCGCGAAGATCGCCGATCTCGGCTCCGTCCACACCATCGTCACCGACTCGCAGGCCAATGCCGCCATCGTCGCGGCCATCCGGCAGAGCGGTGTGACGACGACCCTGGTCGTGGTTCCTCCCACGCCCGCGGGCGGCCGGACCCGGTTCACCTGAGTCCGCGCGGCGGCGCCGCCTTCACCACACGTCTCAGCCGACGACGCCGACCGTGTCCGCCAGCCGGCGCCGGGCCGCCCGGGTGGCGGGAAGGAGGGCCAGGGAGACAGCGCCCACGACCGCGGCGGTGGCGAGCAGTACGAGATGGAGCAGCGGGGGTGCTTGGGCGACTCCCGCACCGATCCCGCTGGAGTGTGCCTCGGCATCGATGAGCCAGTGGGCGAGGGGCACCCCGAGCACCGTGCCGGCCACCGCCGCGAGCAGGGCCGTGGAGCCGATGGCCGTCACCGTGACCGCGGTGATCTGCCCCGGTGAGAAGCCGATCGCCTTGAGCGCGAGCAGGTCACGCTCCCCCGCCCGTACGCTGCCGCCGATCGCCGTCGACAGTTCGATGAGGCCGATGAGCGCGAGCACGGCGACCACACCGACGACGACGCCCAGCATCGGGGAGAGCCGGTCCCCCGGGCTCGTGACCTCGCGGATGTCGAGGCGCCCCCGGGCGGCGTCCGTCAGTGCCGTGCGGACCTCCTCGGGGTCGGCGCCGGGCCGCAGCCTCAGCTGGTAGAGCGTGGGGCTCAGGCCGGGATCGTTCTGGCGGAGGGTGTCGAGCGAGGTGGAGATCACCCGCCCGCTGTTCTCGGGCTCGATGCTGCGGCCGACGATGTGCAGGATCTGCGGTCGCCCGCCGACGGTCATCCGCACCCAGTCGCCGATTCTCACATCGAGAAGGTCGAGCAGCCCCTGGCCCGCGACGGCTTCGTCCGGCCCGTCGGCGGGTCTGCCCTCGACGACCGTGAAGGGGTAGGGCTCGTCCCGGGTGCCGAGGCCGCGCAGCGCGATGGTCCCTGTCTGTCCCGGCACGAGCGCCGCCACCTCGACGCCCGGGTGGGCCGCCACGACCTGGTCGCCCGCTTCGAGCACCGAGCGTGCCTCACGGTCGGTCAGTCCCTGTTCGGCGCGTGCGGTGAGAGCGGCCGCCATTCCCATCTGCGCGGGTCTGCTCTCGAAGCGGCCCACGGTGGTCCAGGCGCTGAGGGCCACCGTGATCAGCAGAAGGGGCAGCGCCAGCCGGACGATCGTCGCCGGTGTCCGGTGGCCGCGCACGAGCGTCCGGTGCCAGCCCAGCACCAGGGCCGCCGGCACACCAAGTGCCAGTCCCTTCCCCGCTGTTCGGGAGAGCCGGCCGGAGGGCGCCGCCGCCGGTGGAAGCACGGGTACGGGCGGCACCCGCCCGGCCCGCCAGGCGGCGAGGCACGTGGCGGCGCCGATGAAGAGGACGGCGCCGACCGGCACGGCGAGCAGTGTGGTGGAGTGGCCGGGCAACCGCTGCCAGACGTCGACCGCCTCGCCCAGCCTGCCGGGGATCCGGCCGACGAGCGTCTCGGTCAACACGGTCGCGATGAGCGCGCCCAGCAGGGCGAGGGCGACGTGTTGCGCCAGGAAGACCCGGGTGACCTGCCCGGGGGTGAATCCGATCGCCTTCAGTACGGAGATGTCTCTCAGGTGTCCGCGTACCCGTGTGCTGATGGCCCCGAACACGGCCAGCGCGGCGGCGACCAGTGCCCCGAGTCCGAACAGTGCGAGCACTTGCCCGAGCAGCCGGGTGTCGCCCTGCGCTTCGGCGCGCGCCTGCTGCCAGCTGGAGACGTCGGTCACGGTTCCCGCGCCGAGTTCGGTGACGGCGCGCTGGATCGCGTAGTCGGTGTCGTCGGGCTGTGTCAGCAGCAGTCCGGTGATCTGCCCCGACCATGGGGCGCCCGCGCGTTCGGCGGCGGCGGGCAGCGCCCATACGGTGCCCGTTCGCTCGCCGGGCTGGTAGCGGGGTTCGGGGCTGTCGGCGACACCGCGGACGGTCAGGGTCCGGCCGCTGCCGGGGACGGTGAGGGTGTCACCGGGCTCGGCCCACAGGGCGCGGGCCAGGCTGCTCTCCAGGACCACACCGTCCGGGCTCCCGGAGGTGAGCCACTGGCCCGAGACGATGAGCGGCCGTGCCGTGCCGGGTGGGTTCTCGTCGGCGCCGCGCAGTTCCACACTGGCTCGGGCGCCATGGGATTCGAGGGTGGCGGACGCGGTGCGGTAGGGGCCGGACAGCGCTTCGACACCGTCCAGGGAGGCGAGCCGGCCGGGGTCGGCGGCGGGTCCGGTGTGGATCCAGACATGCGCGCCCTGGGACTGGGTGAAGATCCGCTGCCAGGGGTTGGTGGCATAACCGAACAGGGCGGCGGCGAGCAGCAGGGCGATGACGATTCCGGTGGTGGCGGACACGATGAACAGTGCTTCGCCACGGTGGGTGCGCAGATCGGTGTGCGCCCAGCGAAGGGTTGCCCGCACGGTCAGTCCTTCAGTTCGAGGACGCCGGACAGGCCGGCGCGCCGTGCGTGTGTGCCGCCCAGTTCGGCGTCGTCGGATATGCGGCCGTCGAAGAAGCTGATGACGCGGTCGGCGGTGCTGGCGAGCCGGGCGTCGTGTGTGACCAGGAGGATCGTCTGGCCGCGCTGGTGGAAGCGGGAGAGCAGTCGCAGCACTTCCCGGGTGCCTTTGCTGTCCAGACTGCCGGTGGGCTCGTCGGCGAGCAGGAGCCGCGGGTGGTTCACGAGGGCGCGGGCCAGGGCCACCCGCTGCTGCTCGCCGCCGGACAGTTCGCCCGGCATACTGCGCGCTTTGCCTTCGAGGCCCAGTTCGGACAGCAGTTCCTCGCGCTTCGCGCGCGCCTTCTTCCATGGGGTGCCGGTCAGCAGCGCGGGCAGCTCGATGTTGTCGGCGACGGTCAGGTTCGAGACAAGGTTGAAGAACTGGAAGACGATGCCGATGCTGCGGCGGCGTTCGACGGCCCAGCGCGCTTCGCTGTAGGAGTCGGTGCACTCGCCGTCGAGCCAGATGCTGCCGCTGTCGGGGCGCTGAAGACCGCCGAGAAGGTGCAGCAGGGTGGACTTGCCGGCGCCCGAGGGCCCGCTGACGGCGACGAACTCCCCACGCCGCACGGTCAGATCCACTCCGCGGACCGCGTGGGCGGGGGCGCCTTCTCCCTGGTGTGTCTTGGTCAGGGCTTCGGCGCGCAGCGCGACATGGGCGGCGTCGGCCGGTCGGCTCATCGCGGGCCCTCCAGCTCTTCCTGGCAGCGCTCCAGCCAGTCGAGATCGGCCTGGAGATGCAGCATGGCTCCCTCGATCAGCAGTTGGGCGATGCGGTTGTCACGGTTCTCGGTGATCGACAGCTTCGACAGACCACGCATGATGTTGAGGTATTCGCGTCGCTGATTGTTGATCAGGCCGATCTGGTCGGCCAGACCGGTGTGCGAAGCGAGGGCGAGTTTCATGAAGAAGTCGTCCCGGAGCCGTGGCTCGTCCGCCGTCTCCTCGAACCAGACGCTCAGTGCTTCGGTTCCGGCGTCCGTCAGTCGGTAGATCTTCTTGTTGGGCCGGCTTGACTGGGCGATCTCCTCGCCCGCGATCAGCCCCGATTTCTCCAGCCGGCTCAGGGTGACGTAGATCTGGCCGACGTTCAGCTGAGGGTACGCTGCGCCCAGCAGTTGCTCAAGGTCCTGCTTGAGTTCGTATCCGTGGGCCGGTCCTCTGGACAACAGCGCCAGGAGAGGCATGCGCATGGGCGCTCACTCCTCCCTGGTGTCGGGCCACGCGCCGGGAGGATTCCTCGCCGCTCGGCCTGTGGGCCCGGATCGCCCCCGTCGTCTGACCGGGCCTAGTATCGCCCATGCCTAACGGGTATACATGCAGGAACCCCGGACGACGATGCCTGGAGGCCTTGCACAGGGAGGAACCTATGCGGTGGATACGTGCCGCCGGTAGGGCGCTCTTGATCGTCACGATGGTTCTGACCGGTTACGCGGGTGCCGGCGTGCGCGGCGGCGAAGCGGCCGGCGGGGTGCGGGACGGTGGGCGCGGGCCGATGACGCTGGCCACGGCCGGGGACCTCACCAACTATCTGGGGCCGTTGCTCGACGACTGGAACCGCGGCCATCCGCGGGAGAAGGTCACGCTTGTCGAACTGCCGGACTCCGCCGACGAGGCGCGGGCGCAGATGATCACGGAGCTGCGCTCCGGTGCCGGGCGCTACGACATCCTCAACATCGATGTCGCCTGGACCTCGGAGTTCGCCGAGGCCGGCTGGATCACACCACTGGAGCCCGGCAGGTTCCCGCTGGAGTCCTTCCTTCCGCCGGTGGTCGAGACCGCGACCTACGCGGGGAAGCTGTACGCCGTCCCGTATGTGACCAACGCCGGGATGCTCTACTACCGCAAGGACCTCCTGGACCGGGAGGGCGAGCGGCCCCCGCGCACCTGGTCCGAGCTGGAGCGTCAGGCGAGGACGATCGCCCCGAAGTACGGTGTCGGCGGCTACGCGGGGCAGTTCCTGCCGTACGAGGGCCTGACCGTCAACGCCGCCGAGATGGTCTATTCGGCGGGCGGCTCGATCCTCGGCGACGAGGGCGACCGGGTGACGGTGGATTCTGCCGCGGCCCGTACCGGTATCGGCCTCCTGGCCCGCGGGGTGCGTGACGGCTGGATCCCGAAGGCCGCGCTGACGTACAAGGAGGAGGAGTCCCGGCGGGCCTTCCAGAACGGCCGGCTGCTCTTTCTGCGCAACTGGCCGTACGCCTTCGCCGGCGCGTCCGGCGCCGACTCGGAGATCGCCGGGAAGTTCGGTGCCGTACCGCTGCCGGGCAGCGATGGTCCGGGCACAAGCGTTCTCGGGGGGTCGAATCTGGCGGTCGGTGCGCATGCCCGGTATCCCGCGTCCGCCAGGGATCTGATCGCCTATCTCACCAGCGACCGGGTGCAGCGCAGAGTGCTCACCGAGGGCTCGCTCCCGCCGGTCAGGGCGTCGGTCTATCAGGACCCCGAGCTCGTACGCCGGTTCCCCTACCTGCCGGCGCTGCGCGCGAGCGTGCTGGCCGCCGCGCCCCGGCCCAAGAGCCCGCGGTACGAGCAGGTGAGTCTCGCCGTGCAGGCCGTGGTGAACGACGCGATGGCGCAGCATCAGACGCCGGAGGCCGCTGTGCGCCGGCTGGCCGTCGAGCTGGCGGCCATCGCGCGCCGCGGCTGATTCTCCCCCTCCCCTCGCACACACCCTAGTTACTTGTTAGGCATTGAACGACGCCTCTCGCCATGCCCTCCTGGCCGCCAAATGCGGATATAGGGCTCAACTTCTCCTGTGTTTCGGACTGACCGTTGACACTGTCTGGAAACCTCTACCTAACATGTATGCATAACCGCAGGGTCAACTGCGGATGCCCTTCGCGCAGAAACAAGGTCAACGGGTGAAGCTTCCAGCTCCGGTCGGCGACGGCCCCATACTCTCCGCGGCACGTCCCTGGTGGCGCGACGCGGTGATCTATCAGGTCTATGTGCGCAGCTTCCTGGACAGCACGGGAGACGGGATCGGTGATCTGGCCGGCGTCCGTGCCGGGTTGCCCTATCTCAAGAAGCTCGGTGTCGACGGCATCTGGCTGAGCCCCTTCTACCCGTCGCCCCAGCACGACCACGGCTACGACGTGGCCGACTACTGCGACGTCGACCCCGTCTTCGGCGACCTCACCGAGTTCGGTGTGCTGGTCGGCGACGCACACCGGCTCGGTGTGAAGGTGCTGCTCGACATCGTCCCCAACCACTGCTCCAGCGAACACCCGTGGTTCACCGAAGCGCTCGCCTCCGCGCCCGGGAGTCCGGCACGCGCCCGGTTCCACTTCGCCGACGGCAGGGGGCCCGGCGGCGAGGAGCCGCCGAACAACTGGCACGCGATGTTCGGCGGCCCGGCATGGACCCGGGTCACGGAGGCGGACGGTTCACCGGGCCAGTGGTACCTGCACATGTTCACGCCCGAGCAGCCCGATCTGAACTGGCGCAACACCGAGGTCGGCGCCTACTTCGACGAAGCGCTGCGCTTCTGGCTCGACCGCGGTGTCGACGGATTCCGTATCGACGTGGCGGCCGGCCTCTTCAAACACCCTGACCTGCCCGACTCCCCCGACCCCGAGGCCGACGCCCGCACCCGTGACTCGGTGAACCCACTGGCGTGGAACCAGCCCGAGGTGCACGACATATGGCGGCACTGGCGGTCGGTGTGCGAGGAGTACACCGCCCGCGACGGCCGTGAACGGCTGCTGGTCGGCGAGGTTTCCGTGCCGACCGCGCGCGAACACGCCCGGTACGTACGCCCGGACGAACTGCACCAGGCCTTCTTCTTCGACCTGCTCAGCGCGCCATGGGACGCCGACGCCTTCCGCAAGGTCGTCTCGGAGGCCATGCAGGACATCGCGGGCACCGGCTCCACCGTCACCTGGGTCCTCAACAACCACGACCAGGTCCGGACAGTGACCCGTTACGGGGAGTCCGGCACCGAGAAGAGCGGGCTGGGCGCGGCACGCGCCCGTGCCGCCGCCCTCCTGATGCTGGCGCTGCCCGGTGGGGCCTATATCTACCAGGGCGAGGAGCTCGGCCTGCCGGAGGTCGTCGACCTTCCGGACGACGTGGTCACCGACCCCATCTTCCGGCGCACCGGCAGCCGGGCCCGGATACGCGACGGCTGCCGGGTCCCGCTGCCCTGGTCAGGACACGCGTCCCCGTTCGGCTTCACGTCCGGCGCCGACGGGGCCAAGCCCTGGCTGCCGCAGCCCGGCTGGTTCGCCGACCACGCCACCGACCGCGCGCTCGCCGACACCCGTTCCTTCTGGCACCTCTATCGCGACGGCCTGCAACTGCGGGCCGGACTGCCTCAGTTGGGCGAAGGAACCCTGCGCTGGCTGGAGACCCGGCCCGACGTGCTGGCCTTCGTCCGAGGCGACGGGCTCGTCTGCGCCGTGAATTTCGGCACCGCCCCCGTACCGGCCCCGGTCTCCGGTTCCCCCCTGCTCTCCAGCGGGCCCTGCCCCATCGGTGTGCTTCCAGGATCCACCGCCGCCTGGTGGATCAGCGACCACACCGAACTCTGAGAGCGCCGGCACCCCTCGGTGTCTCCCCGTGCTTACCGCACGAACCCCCATCCCAACCCCCAGAGGAAGCAGACCATGACGCGACGAAGCGCGATGCTCCTGAGCTGTACCGCGGTGACCCTGGCACTCGGCGCCACCGCCTGCGGCGGTGATCCCGTCACCACCGCGGGCGGCGGTGACAAGTCCCTCGGAGGGCAGACGATCTCCGTCGCCGGCGTGTGGTCGGGCGCCGAGCAGAAGAACTTCCAGAAGGTGCTCGACGCCTTCTCCGAGAAGACCGGCGCCAGGACCGAGTTCGTCTCGACCGGTGACAACGTCTCGACCGTCATCGGAAGCAAGATCGAGGGCGGCAACGCCCCCGATGTCGCGATGGTGCCCCAGGTGGGTGTACTCCAGCAGTTCGCGAAGCAGGGCTGGCTCAAGCCGCTGTCCGCGACCGTACAGAAGTCCGTGGACGCCAACTACGCGTCCGTGTGGAAGAAGTACGGCAGTGTCGACGGCTCGCTGTACGGTCTGTACTACAAGGCGGCCCACAAGTCGACCGTCTGGTACAGCCCCGAGGCCCTCGACCAGGCGGGCGTCGAGCCGCCGAAGACCTACGCGGAGATGCTCACCTCGGCACAGGCGGTCTCCGACTCCGGGCTCTCCGCCTTCGCCGTCGCGGGCGAGGACGGCTGGACCCTCACCGACTGGTTCGAGAACATCTACCTCTCGCAGGCCGGCCCCGAGAAGTACGACCAGCTCGCCGCCCACACCATCAAGTGGACCGACCCGACGGTGGTCAAGGCACTCACCACGCTCGGCACCCTCTTCGCCGACAAGGAACTGATCGCGGGCGGCCAGAAGGGCGCCCTCAGCACCGACTTCCCCGGTTCGGTCGAGAAGGTCTTCGGCCCCGAGCCCGAGGCGGGCATGGTCTACGAGGGCGACTTCGTGGCCGGTGTCGCCAAGGACGAATTCGGCAAGAAGATCGGCGAGGAAGCCACCTTCTTCCCCTTCCCCGCCGTCGACGGCGGAAAGGCCCCCGTGGTCAGCGGCGGCGACGCCGCCGTGGTGCTCAAGGACGGCAAGAACCAGAAGGCGGCCATGGCCTTCATGGAGTACCTGGCGAGCCCTGAGGCGGCGGAGGTCTGGGCCGAGCTGGGAGGCTTCGTCTCCCCGAACAAGAACGTCGACCTCGCGAAGTACGGCGACGAGACCACACGGCGCACCGCCGAATCGCTGGTCGGGGCCGGGGACTCGGTCCGCTTCGACATGTCCGACCAGGCGCCTGCCGCGTTCGGCGGAACCAAGGGCATGGGCGAGTGGAAGCTCCTCCAGGACTTCCTGCGCGACCCCTCCGACCCCAAGGCCACGGCGGGCCGCCTCGAAGCCGCGGCCGCCAAGGCGTACCAGGGCTGAGGCGGACATCATGACCGCCACCACCGCCCCCGCCCGCGCCGAAGTTCCGGCCGGCTCCGCTCCCCCGGGGACGAACGCCCGTCAGCGCGCCACGCGGCGCCGCCGGGCCGTCGCCGTCACCTTCGTCCTGCCGGCCCTGCTCCTCCTCGGCGCGCTCGTCGTCTACCCGGTGCTGTTCTCGATCGGCCGCAGCTTCTTCGACGCGGGCGGCAGCCGGTTCGTCGGCGGCGAGAACTACACCGAGGTGTTCCGCGATCCGGCGACGCTCAAGGCCATACGCAACAGCACCATCTGGATCGTCGTCGCTCCGACCGTGCTCACCGGGCTCGGCCTGATCCTCGCCGTCCTGGTGGAGAAGGTGCGTTGGGCCACCGCGTTCAAACTGCTGCTGTTCCTGCCGATGGCCGTGTCGTTCCTCGCGGCCGGGATCATCTTCCGCCTCGCCTACGAGGAGAACCCCGACAAGGGTGTCCTCAACGCCGCCGCCGTCGGGGTGCACGACGCCTTCGAGGACTCGGCCTCCTATCCCTCCGCACGCGCCCGTGACGGCCAGGGCCTCACCAAGGGCCCCGACGGGTCGTACGCGACGTCGGACACGGTGTCGCCCGGCGGGACGACGGCCCTGGGGCTCGTCGGCGTAGCACCCAAGGACGTCCCGTCCCAGGCCGAATCCGCCTTCGCGGCGGCTGCCCGGCCGGCGGCCGGGACGGAGCTGCGCGGCGTGGTGTATCTGGACTTCGCTCCGGGCGGTGGCGGCGAGCAGGGCAAGGTCGACAAGGCCGAGAGCGGGCTGCCGGAGGTCGCCGTCGAGGCGGTGCGGGACGGCGAGACCGTTGCCCGTGCCACCACGGCGGCCGACGGCTCCTTCAGCTTCCGGAACCTCGACCCCGGCGCGTACACCGTGCGGCTTCCGGCGACGAACTTCGCCCCGCCCTACGAAGGCGTCTCCTGGCTCGGACCCGCGCTGGTCACCCCGGCCATCATCGGAGCGTATCTGTGGATCTGGACCGGGTTCGCCATGGTGCTGATCGGCGCGGGGCTGGCCTCGCTGCCGCGTGACACGCTCGAAGCGGCCCGTATGGACGGCGCGACGGAGTGGCAGGTGTTCCGCAAGATCACCGTGCCCCTGCTCGCTCCCATCCTGACCGTGGTCTTCGTGACCCTGGTGATCAATGTGATGAAGGTCTTCGACCTCGTCTACATCATCGCGCCCGGCCCGGTGCAGGAGGACGCCACCGTGCTGGCCACCCAGATGTGGCTGGTCTCGTTCGGCGGAGGCAACAACCAGGGGCTGGGAAGCGCGCTCGGCGTCCTGCTCCTGCTCCTGGTCATCCCCGCCATGGTCTTCAACGTCCGCCGCTTCCGCAGGAGTCAGTCATGAGCACCACCGCACCCACCCGGCCGGCGGAGGTGAAGCAGCCTGCGTCCGTCGGGCCCGCGCGTCCGCGACGCACCGCGCGCGGCCGGCTCGGCCGCTGGCTGGGCAACAGTCTGGTCCAGGCATTCCTCGTCGTGATCAGTCTCGTCTGGATCACCCCACTCGCCGGCCTGCTCCTGTCCTCCCTCCGCTCGGCACAGGACAACGCGGCGAGTGGCTGGTGGACCACCCTGACCAGCCCGGGGCAGCTGTCCTTCGACAACTACACCGCACTGCTGGGCAACACGGGGATCACCCGGGCCTTCTGGAACACCGTGTTCATCTCGGTGCCCGCCACCGCGCTGGTCGTCGTGATCGCGGCGCTGGCCGGATACGCCTTCGCCTGGCTGGAGTTCCCCGGCCGGGACTGGATCTTCCTGCTGGTCGTGGCCCTGCTCGTGGTCCCGGTCCAGATCGGCCTGCTGCCGGTCGCCAAGCTCTTCGGGCAGCTGGGCCTGTTCGGCACCATCCCGGGTGTGGTGCTCTTCCACGTCGCCTACGGGCTGCCGTTCGCGATCTTCCTGCTGCGCAACTATTTCGCCGACATACCGCGCGAAATGCTGGAGGCCGCGCGGATGGACGGCGGCAGCGAGTGGCGGATCTTCACCCGGCTCGTCATCCCGGTGGGACGCCCGGCCATCGCCAGCCTGGCGATCTTCCAGTTCCTGTGGGTGTGGAACGACATGCTGGTCGCGCTGCTCTTCGCGGACACGTCATCACAGCCGCTCACGGTGGAACTACAGTCCCAGGTACGGCAGTTCGGCAGCAACATCGACGTCCTTGCCCCCGGGGCCTTCCTCTCGCTGATCGTGCCCGTCGTGGTCTTCTTCGCCTTCCAGCGGCACTTCGTGCAGGGGGTGATGGCGGGGTCCGTCAAGTGATCCCCACGCCCTGATCCGGGCCCGCGGAAGCGGGCGACGGGCCGTGAGGAGGCGTAACCGTCACCGGTTCACGCGTCCTCACGGCCCGCTCGTCGTTCCGCGGAGTGCGGTGCCCGGGTCAGCAGGTCTCGCGCACGTACCCGCTGCCGCCCGCCGGAGTGACGTCGACATCCCGTCGGACCACGCTCACGCGGTCGCCGTAGACACACGCGTTCTTCATGCCCGCGCTCGTGTACTCGATGAAGATGGCGTTGTCGCCGAAGGCCGAGAGGTACTCGGCGCACTCGTTCCACCGGGGGTCGCCGCATTCCTCGGCGATGGCGAAGTCGAGCCCGTTGGCCTTCCGGTCGCCGGCCAGTTCGACGGTGTTCTTCTGCCCGACGGCCAGTCCCTTGGCGTGGGCGTGCTGCGACAGGAGACGGATATAGGACTGGGCGTGGCCTGCGGTGATCCTGCCGTCCACCACGTCACGGGTGAAGGTGTCGTAGTTGTCGAGTTCGACGGCGTCGAAGCCCTTGGACGCACACTGGTCGATATAGCCATTGATCTTGTCCGCGATCCGCTGGCGCTTGGCGTCCGTGGTGATGTCGAGGATGACCTCGTCCCAGTCGGGGTCGACGACCGGGCCGCCGGCATCGGTCAGCAACAGGTCGCTGTCCCATTCCTGCGGTCCGCCGGAGTCGCCTTCTTGCTGGGTCTGGAAGGCGTTCACGTAGCAGATGTTGTAGAGACCCGATGCCGGGGATGCCTTCACATCACGGCTGACGACCTTCACCCCGGAGGGCGGGGTGTACGCCCCGCCGATCTGGTAGTCGAAGGGCGCGTTGACCGGAGGAAGCGTGAAGGTCGGGTTGGCCCCGGCCCTGGTCAGATCGAGCGCGGTGGCGGCGGCGCCGAGGGTGGTCGCTATGGCGAGGCCGGCCACGATGGCTCCGGTCCTGGAACGGCGGCGGGAGCGCATGAGGAACTCCAAAGGGGGCGTGTGTGCCCGTGAGGGCGGGAGGAAGGGGAAGGGAATGACGCGCGGTCAGGTGGGGGGTGACCGGCGCCGGTACGGCAGCACGACGGCCTCCTCAGGGAGCGGCTGACCCGCTCGCTGAGGAGGCTTCTCTCACTGGTGTGGAGCACCGTCGCCGGATGGCGACGCCGCTGGACGGATCAGCCTGTGTTCACTTCGGAGGAGAAGGAGTTGACCTTGAGGCCCGCTCCGCCCTGCCACGGTTCGAAGCCCGCCTGGACGCTCGTGAGGTACCACGAGGAGTCACCGAAGCCGCGGCTGTTGGCGTGACTGACGAACTCCTTGACATCGAAGTTCAGTTCGTCGACGGCGGACGGCGCCACGTAGGAGATGACCTTGTTCCGGCCGTTGTCACCCTCCCACACCTGCCATGTCGTGCCCGCCATCGTCACGGTGGTGCCGGTATCGGTACCGATGGGCTGGATGGGACCGACCTTGTTGGTCCAGATCATGATTTCGACCTGGGACACACCGTCCGTCTTGGGCTCCGGGTCGAGCCAGATGTCGTAGGACGCGTTGTAGACCCCGTCAGCGGTGTAACCGTAGGACACACTGCTCGGGGCGCTGCTGATGGAGCTGATCCGCGCGGGCAGCTCGGTGCCGGGCGAGCACGCCGTGTAGTGGCAGCCGTTGAAGATGGACGGATAGGACTTGGGGGCACCATTGGTGGGGACCTGCCCCTCGGCCTTCGTCACCTCGAAGCCGGACCCGGTGGGGCTGACACACTGCGCGCCGGCCGGGTTCCACAGATTGTTCTGCACCGTGTACGCGCCGACCGTGGCCCTGTCGTACTGACCGCATATCTCGGCCGCTTGCGCGGGGCCGCCCAGGGTCATCAGCGCGGCCCCCGCGGCGACCGCCGGCAACAGCGCGTAGACGGCGGTTCGCGTGGAGAGTTTCATGCTGTCTTCCAATCACGTGGGGATGAAAAGGAATAGCTCGGAGCTGCCAGGAGCCTGTGACAAGAGGGGGGACCGAGCGCCCGGGGCGGTGCCCGTGCACGGCCGGCGGACGTCAACGCCGGGCCGCACCGCCGCCGGCGAGGCTGATCTCGGAGTTCCAGTACGCGTCCGGGGGCAGGGTGTCCCAGGGGTTCTTGTCCGCCATGGTGTCCGGGGTGACGTAGACATGCCCGGCATTGCGCTGGCGTGCCAGTTCCATGACGCCACGCATCCGGGCCTCGTCCGGGACGTCATAGACGAGGTGCCAGACCTTGTCCGGGGAAGCGCTGCTCTCCCATGCCTCGGGCTGGTGGCCGCGGTAGGAACTCTCGTCGCCCTCGAAGGTGACCAGTGTGTCGGCGGCCGCGGTATAACACTCCTCGACACCGGTCCCCGGGTTGTCCACGACGACCGCGTCGTCGCCATAGCGGCTCTCGACGTAGTTCTTCAGCTCGATGTACCGGTTCACGTCGGTGTTTCCGGAACCGCAGCGCGCCAGGCCCTCGTCGAAGAAGATGCCGCCGAGTCCCGCGCCACCGTAGAGCTGGTACCAGACATCGACATCGGCCTTGATCTGCCGCATCCACTCGTCCGGGTCCGTGGAGCCGGACCGCGTGGTCATTCCGGTGGTACCGAAGTAGCCGGTCGCCACATAGCCGATGACGGTGATGCCGGCGGCGTCGGCCTTCTTGATGGCCGCGGTGTACTGGTCGTCACCGTCGCCGGGACCGTTGTACGGGTTGGCGACCGCCAGCCCAACCCCCGTTCCGGACCGGGTGAGTTGGTCCCACAGAGGACCGGGGTAGAAGTAGGCGGGCACGGAGACCTTCTGGGAGATCGCCTGCGTGGTGTCGCCCACGGGCGCCTCCGGGACGGCAACGGCCGGAACCGCGCACAGGGCGAGCGCTCCGGCGGCGAACACCCCGCCTATCAGGGAGCGGGTGGAACGCGACGTCATGGTGAACCTCTTTCGTGGGGGGATACCGTCGGGTGCCGCACCCGGTAATAACCAGGGTGTGCGTGGGGGACGCACGTCGGACAACCTCCTTCGGCAGAAGACGACGTGGGAAAGGGATCGAAGGTACGAGCGCCCTTCCACCGCCCACAAATGGAGGATCGGGCGGGCGCTCCCGCACACCCTAGAAGCTGCCTTTCCGGCTCACAAGGTTTTCTGTTACGTACCGTCACACCGCTTACTCTGACTGCTCACTGCTCGCGATACGTGGCCGAAATCAGGGCGAATACACGGTGGTCACCACGGTCCACGACAGCGGATCGAGGCGCGTCCGACAACGCGCACTCGGATTGATCATTGTCGCGTTCGGCGCGTTCGGCGCGTTCCGGGACCGGGTTCTCTCCCGCCGCTCACCGCTGACGGCGGCGCTGTTGAGCGGCGCCGCCGAGGGGAGGAACAACCACCATGGTCGTCGTCACGCCGGCCTTCCGGAGAGCGGCGACAATGGCGGGATTCGCATGCGAGTCGGTCACTACGGTGTCGACGGAACCGATGTCGGCGACTTTCGCCTTGTGTACCCGGCCCAGTTTGGAGCTGTCGGCGACGACTATCCTATGTTCCGCCTGCTCCAGCATGACGCGGTCGATCTCCGCTCCGCGGGAGCTGTGGCGCGTGATTCCAGCTGCCGGGCTGATGCCGTCCGCCCCGACGATCGCGAAGTCGAAGCGGTACGAACGCAGCGATTCCTCGGCTCCCTTTCCGACGAGGTCGTTGGAGAGCGCCCTGGCGGTTCCTCCGGTGACGACGACATGGACCATCTGACGCGCCATAAGGGACGTGGCCGTGTCCAGGCCGTTCGTCACGACCGTGAGATCCGAGCGGGTCGCCAGGTTTCTGGCGACGAAGTCCATCGTGGTGCCGCCGGTCAGCGCGATGGTGAGGGGACGACTGGGGATCAGGGACGAGGTCAGGGATCCGATGCGTCGTTTCGCCTCGGTGTTCTGGGAATGCCTCAGACTCACCGGCAGTTCGACGCCGCGCCGGGCCGCGGTGACCTTGCCGTAAGAACGGCGGATGAGGCCCGTTTCCTCCATGACCGCCAGATCCCTGCGGACCGTGGCTCCGGAGACTCCGAGAATTTTCGGAAGGAAGTGGACCTGTAGGTCTCCGCGCTGCGACAGAAGCGTGAGAATGATCGAGATGCGCTCGTCGCGTTTCCTGTCGGTCATCGGCCGCTCCACGGTCGCTTCACCTTCGCCTGCCCTTCCGGCAAACCTGAAGTGCTACGACCTGGAGCCCTCGTTCGCCTGCGATATGCCTGCCCAGCGACAGCTGTGTGTGAGGCCGCGGACCGCCGCGGCCGTGCCGATTTCGCCCACTTCCCCACGCGCGCGCGTGCGGTGGCCTCACGGCAGCGCGCGGTGTTCACGTCGGCCGACGCGGGAAGCGCCGACGGATTGCCACTCTCTCGTGAGCGGTCTCCGAACGGACCAGGGAAAATCCCTAGTGACCCAGAACCCGAGAACGGGCAGCACACGGCCGACGGCGCCCGCAAGCTGGTGGCCGTGGACAGCCCCACTCGTCCCGCACCGGCAGGTACCACCGGATACCAAGGAAGCAGGCCCGACTCATGGGTGCACTGAACGAACAGTCCGCCGTCCGCTCTCTCCAGCTGGGCGACGCCCGCCTCACCTACGTCGTCGACGGCGCGATGGGCATGCTGCCGGAGAGCTTCCTCCCCGAGGTACCCGCGGAGTACTGGCAGGAGCATCCGGAGACGCTCGACGAGCACGGCTTGGTCGCCATGTCGGCGGGAGGACTGCTCGTGGAGCGCGACGGCCGCCGCCTGCTCATCGACGCCGGCCTCGGACCCGTGTCCGGGCCGACCAGGGTCCACGGAGAGCCTGTCGGACACACGAACTCCGGCGCGCTCCCGGAAACCCTCGCCGCGCTGGGTATCGCGCCGCACGACATCGAGGCCGTGGCCTTCACCCACCTGCATGCCGACCACACCGGCTGGTCCTTCACACCGGAGAAGTTCTTCCCCGACGCGCGCTATCTCGTCGCCGTCGAGGAGTGGGCACCGCACAGCCGCGGCGAGATCGTTCCCGGCGCACCGGCTCAGGACACCATCGAACCGATGAAGCACGCGCACACCCTGATCTCACACGGAGACGAGATCTTCGATGGTGTGCACGCCCTGGTGACGCCGGGGCATTCTCCCGGACACACCTCGTATGTGATCACTGCGGGAAACGAGCGGGTCGTGGTCTTCGGCGATGTCTTCCACATCCCCGCGCAGATCGCGCATCCGCACTGGGGGTCGCGCCCGGACTCCGACAGCGCCGCGGTCATGACGGCGCGCAAGCGCATCGCCGGGGAACTCGCACGGCCGGGAACGACCGGGTTCGCCTTCCACTTCGGTGACCAGGCGTTCGGACGTCTGACCGGCACGCGGTGGGAGCCCGTTGCGACAGAGGCGGTCCTGCCCGCCCCCAGAACACTCGGATGACACGCACACCACGGGTGGTGTTCCCGGCCGGTCGCGTCAGGAGTTCGCCCGGGACCCCTCGGCCGCCGCGGCGGACGCGGGCCCCTCCCCGCGGGCGGACCGCGCCTCTTTCACCACACGCCCCGGCCGCCCGCGATCACGGCCTTGAGCTCGTCCAGCGATTCCCGCATCAGCTGCGCCATGTCACGTTCCTCGGCGGCCACGATCCACCGCTCGAAGCCGACCTTGAAGACGGCGACGCCCGCCTCGGCGGTCAGGCTCGCGGCCGACTCCGCGACGCCGCGTCGGCGCAGGGTGTCGGCGAGCGCGGCCGAGATCGACGCGAGTTTGATCAGCTCACGTTCCTTGAGTTCCGGGTTCGCCGTGATGACGTTCTGTCGCCTCCGCGCGTACTCGCGGAGGTCGGCGAACGTCTCGGAGACGGCGTCGAGGCCCGCCGCCAGTGCGTCGATCGGCGTCGCGGACTCCGGAGCGTCGGCGACCGCCCGTACGAACAGCTCCTGCAACTCGCCGGAGCCGGCGAACAGTACCTCGCGCTTGTCGGCGTAGTGCCGGAAGAAGGTCCGCTCCGTGAGCCCGGCCCGTCCGGCGATCTCGGCCACGGTGGTCTGCTCGTATCCGCGCTCGTTGTAGAGCTCCAGCGCTGCTGTCGCCAGGCGCCCGTGCGCGTTCGGCTCCCATCTGCCCATGGGCGGATCCTACGTGATGACAGCGGCTGATATCAGATGGAGGCTCGATGACAGTAACTGACGTCAATAGTTGAGGTTCCTCGTGCGCGTCTTGGTGACCGGCGCGTCCGGCTTCATCGGCTCCGCCGTCGTTCCCGATCTCGTCGACGCGGGACACGAGGTCGCCGGGCTCGCCCGCTCCGACACCTAACTACTGGCCGGCGGTCCACCGCCCCGATGTCGCACGGCTGTTCCGCCTGGCCGTCCAGAAGGCGCCCGCCGGATCGGCGCTGCACGGCGTCGCGGAGGAGGCGTCGCGGAGGAGGGCGTCGCGCTCCGCGACATCGCCGAGGTGATCGGCCGCCACCTCGACGTGCCGGTGGCCTCCGTCGCCCCGAGGCCGTGGCCGGGCACGTCACCTGGCTGAGCCCCTTCATGGGTCTCGACGCCCTGGTGTCGAACACCCTGACCCGCGAGCTGCTGGACTGGCGGCCGACCCACCCCGGCCTCCTCGACGACCTCGACGACCTCGACAACCTCGACAAGGGGCACTACTTCGACACCCCTGCCACCACCGCCTGACCAGCGGCGGAGACGCCGCCCGGGGCGATGTCCGTCCGGGCGGCGTGGTCGTACCGGCCCTGGTCACCTCGTGGTGGTGACCAGGACCTTCACCGGGTTGGAGGTCACCCGTACCCCGCCGATGGTGGCGCGGGCGGTGATCGACGCCGTGCCGCCGCCCACCGCCTTGACCACGCCCTCGCTGTCGACCGTGGCAACCTTCGGGCGGGAGCTCGAGTAGCTGACGGCAACCGGCGCGGACGAGATGCTGTCGGCGTTGAGGGCCAGGCCGTCACCGGTGACCGTGATCTCGGAAACATCCATATTGGCCGTGTTCACCCGCTTGTTGAAGCCCCTGCCATAGGTGTTGCCGGCGAGGGTGATGTCATCCGCGCCGTCGAAGGTGAACAGCGGGGACGTATGGCTCGCGGGCGGCGCGTCCGTGGTCACGGTCGCCGTGTCACCCACACGCAGGGCCCGCGAGGGTCCGGTGAGCCGCAGCTTGGCGTAGCGCTCGACGCGGTTGTCACGGAAGGTCAGATCGCCGACACCGCGGCCGGAGAGAATGGTCCCGCCGGTGAGGTTGAAGTCGTTGTCCTCGACGAGGACGTTGCGGTGCACCGGCTGCCCTGCGACGAAGTCCTGGTTGGTGGGGTCGAAGAAGATGACCGGGCTCGCGGGGCGGTCGAAGACATTGCCGCGGATGGTGACGTTCCGTACCGGGCCCGACTCGTACCAGGAGCGGGCGTCGGACGAGATGTAGATGCTGGCCATGCTCATGCCGTCGAAGCGGTTGTTCTCGATCCGCACCGGCCTGCGCGTTGTCACGAGGATCCCTCGCGTGGGAACGGCCTGGAACGTGTTTCCGGTGATCTCGACGGTCGGCGTGTAGGTGGTGTTCTCGGCCACGTAGTCGCCCGGGGCGGCGAGCACCGCGGCGGGCAGTGTCTGGTCGAGGACCACGGTCATGGTGCGCAGGTAGGTGTCCGGGTCCGCGCCGGCCGGGACACCGCTGCCGGTCGGTCCGGTCACCGAGACCACCTTCGCCGTCGCGCCGGGGGCGGCGAGCATGGTGCGCTTGTCGACGAGTTCGATCGTGTCGCCCGGATGAAACTGGGGAAATCCGGACGTCTCGTTGTGCATGTAGCGCAGGCTCAGCGTCTCCCGCTCTGCGGCGGTCGCCTGGAGGTAGGTGCCGTGGATGTTGATCGGGTCGTCCTGCGGGTTGTCGAAGACGCTGTTGGTGATGCGTACGGTGCCCTTGACGCCGGACATCTGGATGTGGTCGGCGAAGCCCGAGGTGACGCGGCCACTGCCGCGGTCGGCCTTGAAGGTGACCGAGTCGACGCTGATGTCCTCGCTGAGCTGGCCCACGATGCCGAAGCCGTGCAGATAGCCGAGCCGGAGGTGATCGACCGTGACACGCGACGACTCCCAGAACAGCGCGCCCGGGGTGTCTCTGGTGACCTCGCGCATCTGATAGACGTATCCGCGGTCGCCGGGGGCGGTGCTGTCGCCGTAGGTGATCCGCAGCCTGTCGCCGCCGAGTTCGGTGATGTTCGTGACGTTCTGGAAGACCGGGTTGGACGTGCGCCATGTCCTGTTGGTCGCGGGGTCGTGGACCTGGGAGTAGTCGAAGGAGTTCGTGCCGGTCCAGTACGGCTGTCCGGTGGCCGGGCTCCGCTCGCCGTTCCAGCGCACCGAGGTGCCTTCCACGGCGTAGTGGTACGTCTCGGGGATGTCGATGATCCGGTACGCCTGCCCGGAGTCGACCCCGGCGTCGGCGACCGTGATGTCGACCGTTTTGGGGGCGACCCATGTCTGCGAGAAGTTGGTGAAGCGCACGTCGCTCGATCGGATCGCCGCGAAGACGGTCTGGAAGCCGTGGTTGACGATCGTCGACCCGCCGCCGTCGACGACGACGTCCCGCATGTCCTCGATGAGGATGCCGATGTTCTTCGTCTTGAACGCCTGGTCGCTGCCGACCGTGTTGCTGACGTACAGCTCCCGCTTCGGCGTCCGTTCGGGCCAGATGTGGTACGTACCGGACGGGAAGTGGAGGGTGGTGGGACCGTCCACGGTCTTCGCGTGGGCGATCGCGGCGTCGACGGCCGCCGCGGAGTCGGCCTTGCCGGAAGGGTCCGCGCCGAAGTCCGTGACGTCGATGACCGTGCGGCCGGTGTTGTCCACGACGGCCGCACCGCCAAGACCTCCGATGACCGTGGAGGTCTGCGGTCGCAGGGCGGGCTGCGCGGTGGCCGTTCCCATCAGGGCAGTCAACACCCCGACGGCCAGGACAGTGGCGGATCGGACGGCGTTTCGCCCACCGAACCGAGAGGGGGCGAAGCCCGGTCGCAGAGATCTCATGTCGTTCCTTCGAGGAGGTGTCCGAGGCCATTCATCCGAGGTCATAGCTGGAAAGTAGGGCCGTCACCAAAAAAGAACAAGAGGAACAACAGAAGTAAACATTCCCCGCCATGCTGCTGCCGGGGCTCGTCCCGGGTCGGCACGCGAAGCGTGGAGGCCACGAGGCGGCTCCTGTCGGAACGGCCGCTGCCCGAAAGGCTGTTGGCCGCACGGCTCCTGCCGGGAACCGCCGACCGGACCGCCTCCTCCCCCGGGATGACGCGTACTCCTCCGTTTCTGGTCCGGGCTGAGCTGAGCAACCGTTTCGGCCGTCGGGACCGTCCGTGTCCGACGGCGGCGACCTGCTCTCGGTGTGGTGTGGAGTGGTGTGGTGCGGTGTGGCTCACGGGTGGACAGCGACGGCGCGATGCGGGGGATCGCGTCATCCGCTCTTGGTGAGGCGGGTCCAGCCCGCTGGTGGTGCCAGGAGCGTGCGGGCGTGCGGCGTCCGTTTCCGTATCCGCACGGTGCCCCGGTAGCCGTGCAGGATGAGGTGGCCGAGATGCTCCAGCGCTTTGAGGGCGAATCCGTTGGCCGGGCACATCTCCGCACCTTTACCGAAGGGGAGAAAGGCTCGCCGCTGGTCGTCGGTGAGCCTTTCCCAGCGTGACGGATCGAAATCCAGTGGCCTGTCCCATACGGCTCCCGACCGGTGGATCGCGTGGGTGCCGATCATGACATGTTCGCCCTTGCTGACCGGCACGCCACGTATCTCGTGGTCGGTGGCCGCTTCCCTGACCAGGCGCCATGCGGTCGGGTACAGGCGCAAGGTCTCCCTGACCAGAGAGCGGACCTGGTCCGGCCGTACCGCCGGGGTGTTGTACCCGTGTTGGATGCCGAGGAGCACGACCCATTCGAGGGCGGCTCCGGTGAAGCCGACCATGGAGAGTATGAGTCGCTGGAGAAGTTGCGCGCGGTCCGCCGGGGTCAACTCCCCCCGCAGACCGAGTACCACGTCGACCAGATCCCGCACGTCGGCGTCGGCGTCGGTTGCAGTTGTTGCGGGTGTGGCTGCGGCTTCGGTTTCCCGCGCCGGAAGCCGTCTGAGCTGTTCGGCGAACCCGGCCCGGATGCGGCGTACCGAACGGTGTGAGGGCGTCACCACACGGCCGACGACGTCGTCGGCGATGACGCTGGATTCCACGTACGCGTCGACAAGCGAGTTGAGTGCGGTATGACGATGGTGCGCGATCACGGGGGCGAAGTACCGCCGGACCAGCCTCACTCCCCACCGTTGGTGCCGAAGATGGCCCCGGCTGTCGCTCAACTCATGAATGGCGTCGTCAACGTCGAACAGCGCATGGAGATCGTGATGGCTCAAGGCTCTGAGCAGTTCATGTGACGCTGCCGTCCGAAGCGCCTGAGGAAGAGGCTCGGGACCGAGGCGGAAGAATCCGGACTGCTGTATATATCGGTCGGCCGAGTCGACCAGAATCTCCCGTGCTGAATCCGCGTCGGCGACGAACAGTGTCCCGAAGCGCAGCCTGAACGGGCCTTCGGCCTCCGCCGCCAGGTTTTCCCACTGCCGCAGATGACGCCACAGGCTCTGTCTGTCCAGGAACACGAGTTCTTAAGCCCATCGACAGGGGACGGGATACGTCGATCCGACGACGCATCCCGTCGCGCAGGAACAGAGAATCAATCCTTCCGCCCGTACCTGTCGCCGTACTGGTTTCGACGTGCACGCATCTCACCGCTGAGTGCTCGAAGGCATCTGGTGATCCATGACATTGCGGGTCCTCCTTATCAAGCGGTACACGGCCGGCCGTGGGCGCACCGCTTTGACCACGACACTACCGACCCCGCGGAACCAGGTGAACTGACGAAACCGGCCACGGCGGTGCTGTCTCTCATGTGGCGGTTCCTGACCACTCCATTGGACACGGTCCAAGGGGCCAAGACGCGTTAGCAGGAAGGCACATTCGGAGGTAGAGAGCATCTTGAGCCGAGGGTGAATCACTTTCCGTCACAGACCGCGGCGCCGACGGCATACCGCCTCCGGGGCGCCGTAGGTTGCGAAGGCACGATCGACCCAACGGCCCAGGCGAAAGAGGAGATCACCATGCGTCGCGCTCTTGTTTCCATCGTCTCTGTCGGATTCGCCGCCACTCTGACACTCGCCGGCCCCGCAACCACTGCTTCCGCCGGTACGGCGGACTGTCCGCGCGGCTACCTGTGTGTCTGGGAGCATCCGAACTACGAGGGCAGGATGTTCAAGTTCGGTGGTAGCAACGCTTCCTGGGGCTCCTGGGACATCGAGAACAAGGATTCCTCCTGGTACAACAATGGCACCGAGGGCATGATCGCCTGCGTCTGGTCCGCCAGGAACTACCAAGGGACCGTTAAGGCCATCCAGCCTCAGACTTCCTCCCCCAGTGACGCGATCCACGGCGACAACGGCAGTTCCAATAACTGGGCACACCTGTGGTGCTGACTCTCTCTGGCCGAATCGTGCCCTGCCTCGAGGAATCACTGCGGAGGCGAGGTGGAGTCCGTCAGCGTGGCGGCAGCCGTGCTGCCGCTACGCCCGGGACTGCTCGTGTGGTGTGAGCAGTGGAGGCGCGGGTGCGGGCTGGGCTGTGGTGTTGTCAGTGGCCATCGCGGCGATCGGCTATCCGCAGGACGGCTCACAGGCCCGGGTGTCTTTCGAGGGATCGGGCAGCCCCTCGTCGCGGGGCCCCGCCGGCATGGCACCAGGCCGGTGCACGGCGCGGCCTCGTACGCGCGGGCACCAGCCCTTGCGCGGCGCGGCGCGGTGACCAACGTACGGAAACAGCATGGGCTCAGGCCGGTGAACGGGGCCGCGTCCGAAAACGCGCGCGACACTGGGCCCGCACGGGCCCGCTTCTCCAGGCTCAGCCCTGGAACGGACCTAGGGAAACACGCAGTTCGGAGAGACAGCGGCTCCGCGGAGAGGCGACCCACCGCAACCTGTCAGGGTGATCGATCAGTGATAATCCAGGGAACCTGGACATCAGGGAGACGACGGCGACGCTGTTTTCCAAGCGGGCGAGAGACGCGCCGGGGCAATAATGCAGTCCGTGCCCGAAGGCGAGATGGGAGTCCCGCACCTCCCGGTACCCGGTGACGAGGACGAGTGGGGCGCCGTCCTGAGTGACGGCCCGATGGACGTCGCCCTTGCACCGCAGGGCCGCATAGGAGGCATGCGGGGCCGAGAAGAAGTCCTCGTCCAGCGCGAGTGGATCATGAAACGAAGACACTCGAGCCTATGCCCGTCCCGTCAGCCAGCCAGCCAGCCACAAAGAGTCCCGCGCCCAGCCAACCGGTCGTCGGCGTGGGAGCGGTGGCGGTGGCGGTGGCGGTGGCGGTGGCGGTGGCGGTGGCGGTGGCGGTGGCGGGAAAATCGTTGGACAACGCGTCGGGCGGCAGCAAGCTTGGCGGCATGCAGCAGGAAGAGATCTGGGACGCCGATACCGCCCAGCGCTATGACACGCCCGGCTCCGGCATGTTCGCGCCCGAGGTGCTGGGACCGACCGTGGACCGCCTCGCTCAGCTCGCCGGGGACGGAGCGGCGCTTGAGTTCGCCATCGGGACCGGACGGGTAGCCGTCCCGCTCGCGGAGCGAGGGGTCTCCGTCACCGGCATCGAGCTCTCGCGCCCGATGGTGGAGCGACTGCGGACCAAGGTGGACGAAGCGACGATCCCCGTGGTCATCGGTGACATGGCGACCGCCGTCGCCCCCGGGAAATTCGACCTCGTCTACCTCGTCTTCAACACGATCTCCAACCTGCTCACCCAGGACGAGCAGGTCCAGTGTTTCCACAACGCCGCCCGCCATCTCACGCCCGGCGGCCGGTTCGTGATCGAGCTCTGGGTGCCCGAGCTGCGCAAGCTACCGCCGGGCCAGGAGGCCACCGTCTGGCACTGCGAACCCGGCTACATCGGTTTGGACACCTACGACGTCCTGCGCCAGCACGTGGTATCGCACCACTTCCGGTTCGACGAGACCCAGCAGGCGCAGTTGTTCCGCAGCCCTCACCGCTACATCTGGCCGGCCGAACTCGACCTCATGGCCCGGCTGGCCGGATTCGACCTGGAGACCAGGCACGGGGACTGGGACGGATCCGCGTTCACGGCCGAGTCGCGCTCTCACGTCTCCGTCTACCGCGTCCCGCCCATGTAGCGGCTCCGCGCCCCGGTACGGCCCGGGGGCGAGAGGGGCCGAGCGGCGCGGTGGCGGGTGTCGCGGTCCCGCCATACGGTGGACGGAGCCTCGCCTTCCGAGCCGTGACGCGAGAAAGGGATGTGGCCCATGGGCGTCCACTCCCACGAGCCGGTTCCCCAGCCGGTGCTGTCCCCGCTGACAGCCGCGGCGATCTTCCTGGTCCTCACCATCAACCGGGGCGGCGAGCCGGTCACACGGGGGCTGTTGTCGGACCTGAACGGGCTACAGCGGGCAGTGGGCTTCCGCGCCACACCGGACGGCAGGCTCGGCGCCGTCGTGGGCATCGGCTCGCAGGCGTGGGACCGCCTGTTCTCCGGGGCCCGCCCGGCGGAGCTGCATCCCTTCCCCGAGCTGACGGGATCCCGCCACCGCGCCGTGTCGACACCCGGTGACCTGCTCTTCCACATCAGAGCCGCCCGCCTGGACCTGTGTTTCGCGCTCGCGGCCGAGATCATGGCGCGGCTGCGTGATGTCGTCACCGTGTGCGACGAGGTCCATGGATTCAAGTACTTCGACGTGCGTGACCTGCTCGGATTCGTCGACGGCACCGAGAATCCGACGGGCCCGGCGGCGAGCGCCGCCGTGCTGATCGGCGAGGAGGACCCGCCGTTCCGCGGAGGCAGCTATGTGGTCGTGCAGAAGTATCTGCACGATCTGCGGGCCTGGAACGCTCTTCCGGTCGAGGCGCAGGAGAGGGCGATCGGGCGCAGGAAGCTGTCCGACATCGAACTCGACGACGCCGTCAAGCCGGCCGATTCCCATGTGGCCCTCACCACGATCGAGGACCCGGACGGGACCAAGCACGAGATCCTGCGCGACAACATGCCCTTCGGGACCGTCGGACAGGGCGAGTTCGGCACGTACTTCATCGGATACGCCCGTACCCCGACCGTGACCGAGCGGATGCTGGAGCGCATGTTCCTGGGCACTCCCCCGGTGCCCCACGACAACACTCCCCCGGTGTCGCACGACCGGATCCTGGACTTCTCCACAGCGGTCACCGGGTCACTGTTCTACGTGCCGACCAGCGATTTCCTGGACGATCTCCCCGATCCGCCGGGCCGCGGCGAGAACGCCGGAAGAGCCGGGAGGGCTGACACCGATGCCGTCCCCGACCCCCCTGTGGCCCGGTTCCCGGCCGTGGACGACTCCGCCGTGGACGGCTCCCTGGGGGTCGGGGGCCTGAGAGAGCGACAGAAGGCGAGTACCGCCGATGAGCAATCTGCACCGTGAACTGGCGCCCATCTCCTCCGCCGCGTGGGCCGATATGGAGCAGGAGGCGCGGCGTACGTTCACGCGCCATGTGGCGGGCCGCCGGATCGTGGACGTTCCCGAGCCGGGCGGCGCCGAGCTGTCCGGTGTGGGCACCGGCCATCTTGAGGCTGCCGAGGCCCCGGCCCCCGGGGTCACGGCCCATGCACGTGGCTTTCAGCCCCTTGTGGAGCTGCGCGTGCCGTTCACCGTGGACCGGCAGCAGGTGGACGATGTGGAACGCGGGGCCAAGGACGCGGACTGGCAGCCCGTGAAGGACGCGGCGCGAAGACTCGCGTTCGCCGAGGACCGTGCCGTGTTCGAGGGCTATCCCGCCGCCGGTGTCGCGGGGCTGCGGGCGAGCGCGTCGAACCGGGCCCTGACCGTGCCCGCCGACGTGCGCGACTATCCGACCGTCGTCAGCAAGGCCGCGAGCGCGCTGCGGCTGGCTGGGGTCGGCGGTCCGTACGCCCTCGCGCTGAGCGCCGAGGCGTACACCGCCGTCAGCGAGACCTCCGACTACGGCTATCCGGTCATCAAGCACATGGCCCGGCTCCTGGACGGCGACATCGTGTGGGCGCCCGCGATCGAGGGGGCTTTCCTACTGTCCACCCGGGGCGGCGACTTCGAACTGCGCATCGGCCAGGACGTGTCCATCGGATACCTGTCGCACGACGAGCGCGCTGTCCGTCTGTACTTCCAGGAGACGCTGACCTTCCTCGTCCACACGAGCGAAGCCGTCGTGTCCGTGGAGGTGAAGGCCCCGGACACGACCGGGTCTTCTTGACGGGGACCTCGACCGGCAGTCCGCGCATCGCGGGCGATCGCGCGGTGCGGCGCCGGACAGCGGGCGAAGCGCTCGCCGCGCGTGGTCGGCGGCTTCCGTGGGCTCTGGGGCAGGTGGCCGGTTACGGGTGAGGTGGTATAGCGGTGGGGCTTCGGCCGTGCACATACTCAAGGCTCCGAAGCCCGGGAGGGGAAGCCCATGGCACAGCCGTTGTCCGTCGGTGTTGAGGAGGAGTTCCTGCTGGTCGACCCGGACAGTGGGGCGGCCGTGCCTGCTTTCGAGGCGGTGATCGCGGCCGCGCCCACCACCGGCCCCGCTCAACGGCTGAAGCCGGAGGTGTCCGCGGCGGTGGTGGAGGCCGTGACGGAGCCTCATCATGAACTGTCCCTGCTGGCCGACGACGTGCGCTCCCTGCGCTCGGCCGCCTCGGCCGCCGCGGAGAAGGCGGGCTGTGCGGTGCTGGCGTGCGGGACGGAGCTGGTGTCCGGGCCGTACATGCCGTCGACCAGTGGCGCCCGCTATCGTGCGATCCGCCAGAAGTACGGTGCTCTCGTGTTCGGCCACATACCGTGCGGCCTGCACGTCCACGTCGGTATGCCCGACCGGGAATATGCCGTCCGGGTGAGCAACCGTCTTCGGACCTGGCTGCCCACACTCCAGGCGCTCGCCGCCAACTCCCCCATCTCGCTGGGGAGGGAGACCGGATACGCGAGCTTTCGGTCAACCTGGTGGGGATACACACCGGTGGCGGGTCCGGCTCCGCTGTTCGCCGACGCCGGTCAGTACGACGCCCTGCTCGACAGCCTGGTCGCCTCGGAGGTGCTCCTCGACCGGAAGATGGCGTACTGGTTCGCCCGCCCTTCCGAGAACGTACCCACCATCGAGATACGCGTCATGGATGTCTGCCCCACCAGCGACACCGTGATCCTGCTGGCGGGACTGACCCGCGCGCTGGTCGCCACCTGCCTGCGGGATGTGGAACGGGACACCGAACTCCCCCCGGTCTCCGATCAGTTGCTGGCCGCGGCCCACTGGCAGGCGGCCCGGTACGGACTGGAGGGCGACGCCCTGGACGTGTCCTCCGGGCGCCCGTTACCCGCCTGGACATCGGTGGAACGACTGGTGGAGCATGTCGCTCCCGCGCTGTCCGACGCGGGGGACCTCGATCTGGCCGGCGATCTGCTCGCGGAGTTACGCGCGAACGGCTCCTGGGCCGGCCGGCAACGGAAGGTCGTCCAGGAAGGCGGCGAACTGTCTGATGTGTCGGCCTATCTCCGCTCCTTGTTCCTGAAGTGAAGGATCCGCGTTTCTGAAGGGAGAGGCCCGCGGGGCCACGAGGTCCCGCTCAGTGACCGCCGCTCTCCACAGGTCCCGCTCAGTGACCGCCGCTCTCCACAGGTCCCGCTCAGTGCCCGCTGCTCTCGTAGTGGCGGGACTGGTGCACCCAGAAGCGGTACGCGGCGTACATCAGCAGGACGCCGACGACGGGCGCTCCCCAGCCGAGCCACGCGGGCACGGCCAGTTCCTCCTCGCGGTCCAGCAGCACGGTGGCCGGGAGGTAGGCGACGAACGCCAGGGGAAAGACGAAGGTCAGACCGAAGCCGGCGGCCGAACCGAAGATCTTCAGCGGGTAGTTGCCGAAGTCGCTGAAGATCATGTCGATGGCGAACTTGATCGGAGTGACCTTCTTCATCCTGAACGCCAGTCCTGAGGCCGCGAGTTGCAGGGATCCCTCCACCAGCGCGCCACCGACGACCGCCAGCAGCAGAAAGCCGACGGCTCCCGGTGACCAGTCGACCGGCGCCTGGGCCGAGGCGAAGGCCAGCAGTACGAACCCGCCCAGCAGATCGCCGAGCGCGCTCAGCCGAAGCCGGCGGGTGAGGAGTTGGACCAACGGCGACACGGGCCGGATCAGATACCTGTCGTACTCCCCCTCGACGACGACCTCGTCGACATGGATCAGCTGGTGGCCCGGGACGAGCCAGAGGCCGTGGGCGGTGAGACGCAGCCCGTAGAGGAAGGCGATCTCGGACAGCCCCCAGCCGCCGACCTCGCCGAAACGATCGAGGACCGCCCAGATGAAGGCCAGCCCGACGCCCTGGTAGAACAGACCGCCGATGATGTTGATGAACAGGTTTCCCCGGTACTGGAATTCGGCGCGGAACGCCGCACCGGCCAGCAGCAGGTAGACACGAAGCCCTCGCATCGCGCTCACCCGCCCTGCGACATGACGCGGTGCCGTGCCCGCGACCAGACCAGCGCGGCCAGCCCGCTCAGGGCGACGATCCACCCCAGCTGCACGGCGAGGGCGGCGGCGATACCGGAGCCCTCGGCCTGGCCGAGGTAGATGGCGGCCGGGGCGTGCGCGGTCGCCTGGAAGGGGAGCAGTTCCGCGGCGGACCTGACCGGATCCGGCATGAACCACAGGGGTACGAGGGCACCGGAGAAGAACTGTGCGACGAAGCGGTAGGCCAGCAGGGCTCCGCTCACCTCCAGTGTCCAGAAGGACACCATGCCGAGCAGCAGCCCCAGCAGCTGGCTGACGACCAGCGCGCCGAGCAGAGCCAGCGGATAGGCGAACGCGGCGGCCGGTGACGCGGGGGCCCGGCCCGCGCCGACCAGCAGCGCGAACGGCAGTGCCACCACCAGGACCGGCACCGAGGCGGAGATCCACCCGAGCTGGCCCGCCAGCATCTGCCCGGGGAAGCCGATGGGGCGCAGCAGGTCCACCGCGACCTTGCCCTCACGCACCCGCTGGTCGATGGGCGACGACCGCCAGGGGCTGACCAGCGTGTACTGGAGGGTGGCCAGGGTCGCGTACGCCGTCATGGTGCCGAGGGGGATCCCGTCCACGTCCTCGCGACCGTCGTAGAACGCGCTCCACACCACCGTCAGCAGGTAGATCTGCAGGAGCATCATCACGAACGTCGACAGGTAGGACGTGCGGTAGGCGAGGGCGACGCGGAACTCCATCCGGGCGCAGGCGAGATGGGCTTTCATCCGCGGTCCGCGTAGATCCGGTGGATGACGCTCTCCAGCTCGGGTTCCACGATCGACAGATCGGTCACCCGGTGTTCCGCCAGTACCGCGGCGACCAGCCGGGCGGGCGAGGTCCGCGCGGGGTCGAAGCGGAGCCACACCTTGCCCTCCTCGCGGCGGACGATCTCGGCGCCCTCGACCTCGTCGAGGTGCTCGGTCCGCACGACGAGTTCGCGGTGCGGGGCGTAGCGGGCCTTGAGTTCGTCCACGTCGCCGTCGTAGGCGACTTTGCCGTGGTCGATGAGCACGATGCGTTGGCACAGTTCCTCGACATCGTCGAGGTCGTGGGTGGTGAGGACGACCGTGGTGCCGGACTCGCGGTTGAGTTCGGCGACGAAGCCGCGTATTCGTTCCTTGGCGACGATGTCGAGTCCGACGGTGGGTTCGTCGAGGTAGAGGATGCTCGGGTCGTAGAGCATGGCGGCGGCGAGGTCGCCGCGCATGCGCTGGCCGAGCGAGAGCTGGCGCACCGGGGTGTCGAGGAAGGAGCCGAGGTCGAGCAGTTCGGTGAACTGTTTCTGTTTCTCGGCGAACCGGCCCGCGGGTACGTCGTAGAGCCGGCCGATCAGCCACAGCGAGTCGCGCAGTGGCAGGTCCCACCAGAGCTGGCTGCGCTGGCCGAAGACCACGCCGATCTGGCGGGCGTTACGGGCCCGGTCGCGCCAGGGCGTGGCTCCGGCGACGCGGACGGTGCCGGAGGTGGGGACGAGAATGCCGGTGAGCATTTTGATGCTGGTGGACTTCCCGGCGCCGTTGGGACCGAGGTAACCCACTATCTCGCCCGGCTCGATCCGGAAGCTGATGCCGTCGACGGCCCGGTTGACGGTGTACTCACGGGTCAGCAGGGTGCGGATGCCCGCGAACGAGCCTTCGTGCCGCTTGGGTCTGCGGAACTCCTTGACGAGGTCTGTCACCTCGATGACGGGCATAGGTGCCTTCCTGGACCGCGTGACTTCCCGCGCGGGAAGCAGTCGATCAGCGAGTGTGCCCGTCAACTCGCCTTCGCCGCCATCGAATTACCGATCACGGCCTCGGCGCTCCCGTCGTCTTCGACTTCCGCGGCACGGTCCGCGTGGCATGGCCGCGCCTCCTCGCCCGCTGGTGGCCGGGCGAGGAGGCGGAGCCGTGGAGTCCGGGAGTCAGCTCACTTCTTCCCGGGCTTCGGCACGAACAGCTTGATGTCGGTGAGGCTCGCGCTGCCCTCGTACACGTTGGTGTAGAGGTCGCCGATGACGAAGGAGTCCGGGTAGGCGGAGTCCTTCGGCCACTGGTCGGGCCATTCGGCCTTCCCGTTCAGGTCCTTGCCCTGGACGAGGGTGTTGTTGTAGCGGCCGTCGTACTCGTCGGGCTTGACGTTGTAGTGCCAGATCGGATTGTTGTCCACGATGAAGTCGCGGTGGAAGCGGAGTGTCTGCTGTCCGGCGCGGGCGAAGTTCCCGCTGGCCTCCAGCGTGTAGCCGGTCGCGTCGCGCTCGATGGCGAACGTGTAGTCCTCGTTCGGCATCAGCTCGGGCTGGAGTTCGGCCGCGGACGACAGCTCCTGCTCGGCGACACCGTTGGAGCAACTGGTCATGAACCATTGTGAGTTACCGGCCAGACCGCCCTGGCCCGGGGCCCAGTTCGGCAGTCCGCTGATCCACATGTTGACCGTGTTGAAGCTGCTGTCCTTGTAGTCGTAGTACTCGTTGGTCTTCGCGTTGCAGACGCGGCCTCCGGTGCCCGTGCCGACGCGGTCGGGGTGCTGGGCGAAGGAGTCCATGAGCACCTTGCGCCGGTAGTGCCAGAAGTGGTTGTTGCGGGGCGCGGGGTCGGCGAAGTCCACGATGGACAGGTAGTGGAATCCGTTGTAGCCGTACTTGCCCGCGCGGACGTCCTGCCACTCGCAGTACGGGGCGGAGGCGTCGCCCTCCCAGCCGGGGCTTCTGGAGCCCTCGCCCCAGGGGTGCTGTGTCTTGCACCCGTCCTTGCTGTACCCGTTGACGCGGTTGTCGTAGTCGATGGTTCCGTTGCGCTTGCCGCCGAAGTCGAGCGTCTTGAGCTTGTACTCGATGCGGTACTGATCGGGAAGTGACTCGGTGGGCCGGAAGATGGCGCCGCCCGTGTGGTCGGGGACATCGAGTTTGGCGACGGTGGACGTGCCCGCTGTGCCGTTGGTGATGGACGGCGGCTTCTCGATGGTGCCGTCCTTGTTCCAGTCGCGGGCCGACAGCGACGCGGTCAGCCAGCCGTCCTCGCCGACCGGGAACTCCTTCCGGTAGGTGGCGAAGGAGTTGAGCTGCTCGTCCCAGGCATCACCGTAGTCGTTGTGGAACCACTTGCCGTTGTCGTCCATGACGGTGTCGAACGGGTTGTCGTAGGCTTCCCTGACCCATGGCGCCTTCCCCGGGTCGAGCTTCCCGGCGAAGTTCTCGGAGTGCAGCAGCTTCCACTGCTGCTTCGTCGGCGGCTTCTGCGCGGGCGGCTTCTGCCCGGCGAGGGACGCGGGGGCGCTGTCGCCCGAGGTCTGCGCCGCGGCGAGCAGCGGCGTGAGGGCGAGGGCGCCGCCGACCAGGGCGGTCAGCACGTAGCGGTGTGTTCTTCGCAGCGGGAGACGGGCTCGGTGCGATTCGTTGCGGCTCATCAGAACTCCCCGTCCGGGTCGTAGTACGTGTCGGCGTTCTCCTTGGTGACGCGCGGCGAAGGCACCACCGTGTCCTTCTCCGTCTTCTTGCCGCCGAGGATGTCGATGGTCCTGTCCAGGCCCAGGCTGCCGATCTGATCGGCGTCGTTGAGGCCGGTGACCAGGTAGTTCGTGCCGTCCGAGATGGCCTTGAGAGCTTCGGCCTGGCCGTCGACGCCAGCCAGCACGATGTCCTTGTCGCGGCCGGCGTCCTTGATGGCGCGCTGGGCACCCAGGCACATGGCGTCGTTCTCGCAGAACACCGCGTCGATGTCCTGGTGCGAGGCGAGCAGGCTCTCCGTCACGGTGAGTCCCCCGTCGGAGCTCCAGTTGCCGAAGTCGGGGGCCTCGACGATCTTGAGTCCGGCGCCGGTGAGGGCGCTCTTGACACCGTTGGTGCGGGCCAGGCCGATGCTGTTGTCGGCGGGGCCGCCCTTGACGATCGCGACCGTGGCCGCGTCGGGCAGTTGTCCGGCCAGGAACTCGCCGTTCTGCTTGCCGATCGCCTCGTTGTCGGGGCCGATCCAGCTCGTGTACTCGCCTGTCTTGAACTTGCGGTCGACGAGCACGGCGGGCTTGCCCGCGGCCTTGATGGCGTTGAGGACGGCGGGGGCCGACTCCAGGGGGCCGCCCGAGATGATGACCGCGTCCACGCCCTTGCTCAGCAGGTCCTCGACATTCGAGGCGAGCTTGGCCGCGTCTCCGCCCGCGTCCGTGCTGCGGATCTCGACGCCCTTCTTCTTCGCCTGTTCCTTGATCGCGCGGTCCATGCCGTTGAAGTAGGGCCCGCTCAAGGTGAAGTTGGCGACGCCGACCGTGTAGTCGCCGTCCCCCTCACCGCCCGCGTTCCCACCGTCGGACGAGCAGCCCGACAGGGTGGTGACGAGAACGGCCCCGGCGAGCAGTCCGGCGCAGCGCATCTTGCTGTGGGCGATCATGACAGCGATCCCTTTCCCGGGGTCGTCGCTCCGGCGGCGGGACGGAGCCGCCCCGCACGCTGGACGAGAATGACGGCAACGATGATGAGCCCCTTGAAAACCTGCTGCCAGAAGCTCTGTACGTCGTAGAGGTTGAGCAGATTGTTGATCAGCGCGAGCACCAGAACTCCGGCGCAGGTCGCCCGTACGGTGCCCTTGCCACCGGCCAGGCTGGCACCACCGATCACGCAGGCGGCGATGGCGTCGAGTTCGAAGGCGGTGCCCACGCTGGGCTGGGCGATGCCGACGCGGCTGGCGAGGATGACGCCCGCGAGCCCGGCGCAGGCGCCGCTGATGGTGTAGGCGAGCACCACATGGCGCCGTACGCCGATGCCCGCGAGGCGTACGGTCTCCGCGCTGCCGCCGATCGCGGTCAGCGCCCGGCCCGCCGGGGTGCGGCCGAGGAAGACTCCGCCGAGCAGGAACACGGCGATCATGATGATCGTGGACACGGGCACAGGGCCGACCGCGGCCGATCCCAGTTCGAAGAAGCCGGCCTTCTCCGGGGCGACCGGGGTCTCCGAGTAGACGAAGGCCAGTCCGCGGATGGTGGTGAGCGCGGCGAGTGTCACGACGAAGGGGGCGAGCTGGAAGCGGGCCACGAGTGCCCCGTTGACCAGCCCGAACCCGATGCCCGACGCGACGCCGATCAGCATCGCCAGCCACACGGGCAGTCCGGCGGACAGGCCCGCGGCGAGAATGCCGGAGAAGGCGACCACCGAGCCGACCGACAGGTCGATGCCGCCCGTCAGGATCACCGTGAGCATGCCGTAGGCGAGCAGTCCTGTGGTGACCATCTGCTTGAGCAGGTTCGTCACGTTCGCCTCGGTGAGGAAGGCGTCGGTGGTCGCACCGGCGATCGCGATGAAGGCGACGAGCAGCGCGGCGAGGCCCACTTCGAGGGTGATGTCGCGCCCCGCCACCCTGATCCTGGGCAGCCGCGAGCCTGCCCCCGGCCCGGCGGCGTTCTGCGAGAGATGCCCGGAATCCCGTGGAGATGCCGAGAGTTGGTCCGTCATGCGGCGTGTCCGATCGCGTGGGCGAGGACGGTGTCCTCGGACGTACGGTCAGAGGGAAGCTCGGCGGCGATCCGTCCCTCGTGCATCACCAGCACGCGGTCGGTGGCGCCGAGGACCTCGGTGAGGTCGGACGAGATGAGCAGGACGGCCATGCCGTCGCGGGCGAGTTCGTCGAGCATGCGGTAGATCTCCACGCGGGTCGCCATGTCGACACCGCGGGTCGGCTCGTCGAGGAGGAGCACGCGGGGCGACGTGAGGAGCCACTTCGCCAGAACGGCCTTCTGCTGGTTGCCGCCGCTGAGCGTGCGTACCGGCAGCCGCGGGGAATGTGCGGGCCTGATGTCGAGCCGTTCGGTCATCGCCAGGGCGTCCCGTCTGCGCCGGGCGGTGTCCAGCAGTGGTCCTCTGGTCGCGGTCTTGAGCGTGGTCAGGCCGATGTTGTCCTCGGTACTGAGGCCGAGCACGAGGCCGGTGCGTTTGCGGTCCTCGGTGACCAGGGCGAGCCCCGCGCCGATGGCCTCCTTGGGGCTGCGGAACCGGTCGGTGCGTGAGCCCTCGGCCCTGATCGTCCCTTCGGCCGCGCGCCGGGCACCGAAGACGCAGTGGGCCAGCTCGCTGCGTCCCGACCCGACGAGACCGAACAGGCCGGTGATCTCGCCCGCCCGCAGGGTGAAGGAGACGTCGTCGAACTCACCCGGTCTGCTGAGTCCCTGGACCGACAGCAGTTCGGGCCCCGTGTCGGTGCGCCGGCCGGGGTACAGCTGCTGCGGACGGCGGCCCGCCATCAGGCGGATCATCTCGTTCTCGTCCGTGTGCCGCGGGGTGGTCTCGGCGACGACGCGGCCGTCCTTGATGACGACGATGGTGGTGGCCAGTTCGGTGACCTCGGCGAGCCGGTGCGACACGTAGACGATGACCACGCCGCGCTTCTGGAGCCTTCGGATCAGGGCGAACAGGGCCTCCAGGTCGGCGCCGGCGAGCACCGCCGACGGCTCGTCGAGGACCAGCACCTTCGGCTCTCCGCTCTCGTCCACGAGGGCCTTGGCGATCTCCACCATCTGCTGGCGCGCGACGGTGAGGCTGCCTGCTGTGGCCCGGGGGTCGATCGCCCCGTATCCGATGTCCTCGAGAAGGACCCGGGCGCGGGCGTGCGCGGCCCGCCAGTTGATGAGGCCGCCCAGCATCCGCGGGTAGTGGCCCATCAACAGATTCTCCGTGACGGACAGTTCGGGGACGAGGGTGAGCTCCTGGTGGACGGTCCTGATGCCATGGATGTGCGCGTCATGCGGGGAGCGCAGGGCCACGGTCTGCCCGTCGAGGCGCAGTTCGCCGCTGCTCATGCGCTCCGCGCCCGCGAGGATCTTGATGAGGGTGGACTTCCCCGCGCCGTTCGCGCCGACCACGGCGAGCACGTCACCGGCATGGCCCTTGAGGTCCACGCCGTGCAACACCTTCGTGCCGCCGTACGACTTGTGCACCCCCCGCACGTCGAGAGCCGGCGGAGCGGACGCACCGCTCACTGGAAGGCCTCCATCACGATGACCGTCTTCTGCCGGGTGAACTCCAGAGCCGTGTCGTGCAGTCCCTCGGCGGAGCCGCCGGTGTCCCTGGGGCCGCCGAAGGGCAGGTTCTCGGCGCGCAGCGCGGTGGATCCGTTGATCACGACGCCGCCCACGTCCAGCCGGCCGGCCAGGGTGTAGGCGCGCTGGATGTCCCGGGTGAAGACGGCGGCCTGGAGTCCGTACGGGGAGGCGTTCGCCATCCGGACGGCGTCCAGGGGGTCTTCGAAGCGGGCCACGGGGGCGACGGGTCCGAAGATCTCCTCGTTGAAGGCCGCGCTGTCGGTGGGCACGTCGACGAGGACGGCGGGGTCGTAGAAGGCGCCGCGGCGGGCGCCGCCCGCCACTTTGCGGGCGCCGTCCGAGACGAGGGTGCCCACGGCCTGCTCCACGCGTTCGGCGGCGGCCTCGCTGATCAGCGGGCCGACGTCGGTGCCGTCGGCGAGCTGGTCGCCCACGCTGAGTTTGGCGGCGCCCGACAGGAGGGCGTCCACGAAGGCGTCGTGCACGCCGTTCTGGACGTAGACGCGCTTGACCGCGCAGCAGATCTGCCCGTTGCCGCGGGCGAGACGCCCCAGGATCACGGCGTTCGCCGCGGCTTCCACGTCGGCGTCGTCGCAGACGATCAGGGCGTCGTTGCCGCCGAGTTCGAGGTGGACCTTCTTGAGGGTGTCCGCGGCACGGCGGGCTATCTCGCGTCCGGCGTGGGTGGATCCCGTCAGGCTGACCGCGGCGACGCCCGCCCTGGTGGCCAGTTCCTGGGAGACGTGTACCCCGCCGGTGAGCAGTTGGTGCGCGCCGTCGGGGAAGCCGGCGGCGGCGATGAGTTCCGCGATCCGGATGAGTGTGAGCGGGCACCGCACGGGCGGGTGGACGAGCACCGCGTTGCCCGCGGCGAGCGCGGCGGCGGCCTTGTGGGCGTACAGCTCGACGGGGTAGTTGAAGGGCACCAACGCCGCGACGGGGCCGAGGGGTTCGCGCATCGTGACGGCGAGGTGGCGCTCCAGGCCCGGCACGGCGTCGAGGGGAATCTGCCTCCCCAGCAGCCGCGTGGCCTCGCCCGCGAAGCCACGGAAGATCCTGATGGCGGCGCGGACCTCTTCGGTGGTCTGGAAGACCGGCTTGCCGTTCTCGGCGGCGAGCTGCCGGGCCAGCGCGTCGGCCTCACCTTCGATCAACTCCGCTGCTCTCAGCAGGAGTTGTGCCCTCGCGTGGGCCGGTAGCGCAGCCATGGCCCGTTGGCCGTTCGCCGCGGCTTCGAGTGCGGAGCCGATGCGCTCGGCTGTGAAGTCCTCGATCTCACCGAGGACTTCACCTGTTCCTGGATTGTGTACGGACACAGCAGTACTACGGGACGTCATACGTCGGCTCTCCTGTGCGATCTTGACCGGGAAGACGGATCTCCAGAAGTCGCAGCGATGCTGACACCCGCCCCGTAGTTAGTCAACAGCGGTGACAAAATGCTTGCCTGTCACCTTCGGACACTCTTGAGGACGGCAAATAGTGCATTGGCCAGGCATTCCGGGCGGTGCTTTTGGCAAGTAAGTCGCTTGCGCCGTCTCACCCTCCTCATCCGCGCGATGGGCGCGGTGCGTCGACGACGAGGTCGAACAGCCGCCCCGTCCGCTCCGGAGTGCCGCCGGCGGTCCACCGCTCGGCTGACCCGCGCCGGAAAAGCCCGTCAACCGGCCCCTGTTGGGGTCCGGCCGAGCGGGAAGCGGGGAAGCCGTAATCCTCTTGGCTCGCCTCGGCGCCAGGCACTACGGTCGCGACCATGGTCGAACCCGATGCCCTCAGTGTCACCCGCGAGGGCTACGACACCGCTGCCTCCACCTATGCCCAGTTGTTCCGCGACACGCTGCGTGACAGTCCCCTGGACCGCGCGATCCTGGATGTCTTCGCCGAGTTCGTACGTGCGAGTGGGAACGTCCAGGTCGCGGATGTGGGGTGTGGGCCCGGCCATATCACCACTCACCTTGACGAGTCGGGGCTGGCGGCGTTCGGCGTCGACGCCTCTCCCGCGATGATCGAGTTGGCTCAACAGGCCTATCCTGGGCTGCGGTTCGAGGTGGGCTCGATGGCCGCGCTGGACATCGCCGACGGCGCGCTCGGCGGCGTACTCTCACGCTGGTCCATCATCCACACTCCGCCGGAGGAACTCCCCGTCACCCTGGCGGAGTTCCACCGCGTGCTGGCACCCGGCGGCCACCTTCTGCTCGGTTTCTCGGCCACCGATGACGCGTCTCACCCGACGCAGGTCTTCGATCACGCCGTGGCGCCGGCCTATCGGTGGGCGCCGGATCACCTCGCCGCGCTGCTGCGCACGTCCGGCCTGGCCGAGGTGGCCCGGATGGTTCGCGAGCCTCAGCCCACCGACCGACGGCAGTTCCAGGAGGTTCACCTGCTGGCCCGCACATCCGGGACAGAGGCCGACCGGCCGGGCGTATGACCGCATGACCGCCCGGCCATCGCCCCGGCCGTCCGCCCGGCTCACTTCTGGCGTACCACAGGCACCGATTCACAGCCGCGGATACGGGCGTCCCTGCGCGCCTGACCAGGCGACTTCCCGCTGCCCACCGCCCGGCCGTCGACGACCGCGAGCCAGTCGCCCTTGGACAGCTCCGTCCGCAGCTCGTCCACGCCGGCCGGTTCGAGGGCCTGGAGCAGCGCCGGGTCCGGGTCCGTGGGGATATCGGCCGCCGCCGCGCGCGGTGTTCCCGCGCGCCACTCGGCGGTGGTCCGCTCGCCCGACCTGGCCCGTGACCACAGCACGTGCTGTAGCACGATCAGCGGTCCGAGCGCCGTCAGGAGCGGGAACGCCCCGGTCAGCACTCCCAGCCCGAACAGCAGGCTGACGCTCGCGGACACCGCCAGTCCGACCCCGGCCGCGAGAAGACCGGCGGCCCGCCCGAAGGCCTTGAGCGCCACCAGGGGGAAGAGCACCAGGAGCAGCAGGTCGCCCAGGCCGAGCGCCACCGGTGGTCTGTCCTGGGTGACGGCCAGCAGTGGGGCGAACGGGAGTCCCATGACCTGGGCGGCGAACCGGTCCATGACGGAGGTGAGTCCGGTCGCCACCAGGTCATAGCAGCAGAGCAGGCCCGCGAACCACGCCGCATGGACGGAGCGCAACCCACTCTGCGCCCACATGTTGGCCACTCCCACCACGGCGATGGCGAGCAGTACGTCGGTCAGCGCCGTCACGGCGACCGGCAGGTCCGCGAACGCGCATCCGGCGGTGGCGGCCACGGAGACCGCCGCGGCCAGCCAGGCCCGCCCGCCGCCGATCAACGGCGCGAGGGTGAACTGGAGCGCCACGCAGAGGACCAGGCCGAAGACGACGGCCACCGCGGTCCGGGGCACTGCCAGATACACCAGGGGCGCCGCCACCACGACGGCGGTCATCGCCACGACGTCGGGCAGTTCGTACTTGCCGACCGGAGGGCGGGGCATCCGGACCCGCGCGAAGTAGACGGCACCTGCCACCGTGATCGCGGCGACGGCGCAGTTGAGGCCCACGAGGGCCAGGCCGGTACTCATGCCGGGCTCGACACGCGTACGGCGGCGGGGCGGGCCGACTCGAAGGTGTGCTCGCGCAGATCGGCGCGGACCGGGCCGGTCGGCGGCAGTGCGGCCGGATCGTCATGGAGCACGATGCCGTCCAGCGCGAGGCCCGCCGCTGTCGCCCGCTCCTCCAGCCTGCCGAGCAGGGCGGCGGCGGGCAGCCGGCGGACGAGGACATGAAGGACGGGGTCCCCGGGCCGGTCGACCAGTGCGTAGCGCGCCGGCAGCGGGATGTCCGGTTCGGACTCCAGCAGGTTCAGCACCGACCGGGTGGGCACCGCGATGCTCCGCGGACCCGACCAGCGGCCGAGTATGGGCGAGGTCGCGGGCAGATGGGCCAGTTCGCACGTGGGCTCGGCCTCGGGGCGCGCGACCAGGTCGCCGGTCGCGTAGCGCAGCAGCAGGGTGCAGTCCCGGTAGGGGACGTACGGCGTCTGCACGATGATGCCGACGGCGCCCGGCGGTGTCGGCTCGTGTGTCACGGGGTCGAGTATCTCCATGTGCCCGAACTCGGTGGTGTGGTGCAGATGTCCCTCGGCGCACGGCGTGCCGCCCGAGGGGAGCGTCTCGGTCATCATGTACGCCGTGGAGATCCGGGCCCCCAGGGCGGTGGTGGCCCGCTCCCGCAGTGGGTCGGAGAGCACTTCACCGCCGACGCCGATGGATTCCAGGCCGAAGTCCGACGCGTGCCAGCCGCTTCGCTCCGCTTCTTCGACGAGGGCGGAGAGATAGGACGCGGAGACCGTCAGATGGGTGATCTGCGGCGCCTTGCCCCGCAGACCGAGCGGGGCGGCCAGCCGGTCCAGCGCCACGGCCGGGTCCACGGTGCCGATCTGGACGAACGAGGCACCGATCCGGGTCACCGACTCCTCCACGTTGAGCAGCGGCAGGGTCGCCCGTGAGCAGCCCGCGTACGCCATGGTGTGGCGGGGCCGCAGGCCCATGCCGAGCACGGCCGAGACCGTACTCATGGCAACCGCGATCTCCACCTCGGCCCTGGAGTACCAGACCGTGGTGGGGGTACCGCTGGTCCCCGTGGTGAGCGCCATCAGCGCGGGAGTGGAGGCGGCGGACACGAAGGCGGCCGGCAGACCGCGCAGGGCCTCCTTGGAGGTGACCGGTACGCGGTCCCAGGTCTCCGGGGTGAGGGTGCCCGGGTCGAGTCCCAGGACGTCGAAGGTCCGCCGGTAGTGGGCCGTGTGCCGGGCGGCGGCGCACGCGGTGGCCCGCAGGCTGCGCTCCGTGACGGTCCGTCGTACGGCGGGGTCGACGGCCCCTGCCTGGCCGGGGAGCAGAGCCGAGTCCGCCCCGGGCTCGCCGAACTCGGCCAGGGTCGCGATCAGGTCGCGGGCGATGCGTTCCAGGTCCTGCGGGCGGATGCGACGGTTGCGCAGGATCGCCATGCCGTAGCGGAGCTGGCTGAGAGCGGTACCGAACAAGGGGTCTCCTGATGCCTGGACCGGGTTGTCCTCCCGGTCCAGGCCGGGACCGAACGTCAGACCATGCTGGCGAACATCGCCGCGGTGAGCGTGCTGAACGCGTACTTGACGTAGTGCTTGACCATGATGGATCTCCCTTGTTCCGCGCCGCCCGGGGACGGCTGGGCTCCTGGTGGTGCACTCCCGACCGGGGGCGGTCGTTCGATGAACGCGACCTTAGAGTAAGGCAATTGACACATCAACAGTTTCTCCCGACGAACTGGATGCGCGGTGTGCGCTCGGTCGCTCCTCCGCGCTGGTCAGGCTGTCGCGCGAGCCGCCGAGTACGCGGCGCGGGCCCCCGGCCCCCCGCTCGCTCAGCTCCAGGTCATGTTGATCTCGCGCTGGAAATTGACGTATCCGGCGCGCCGGAAGGCGTTCGCCATCGGAACGTTGCCCAGGTCCGTGGACGCGCGGATGCGGGGGACGTCCTGTGCGGCGAGGACGCGGGTGCCCTCGGCGAGAATGTCGTCGATATAGCCGTTGCCGCGGTGCGCGGGCAGGACCGCGAGGTACGCGATGATCGGGTTGTAGTCGTTGCGGGCGGGGAGGACGAACCCCACCGGCTCCCCGGTGGGCAGTGCCGCGATCCGCCACCAGTCCCGCGGGCTCGTGTAGCGCGCGAGTTCGTCCTCGTAGTGCCGGGTGGCCGCTTCGTGGACGGACATGCGGGTCAGGTCGTCACGGCTGTGTGCGTCCAGCGTCCCGTCCATGGCCAGGGCCATCAGGGACACGAGTTCCCCGGCATCGTGGATCCGCCGGAACACAAGGCGTCCGCCGGGTTCGGGAAGTGCCGATTCCGGACGCCATTCCAGGCGCAGCCGTTCGACGAAGAGCCGGGCACCGGTCCGTTCCAATGCTGTCATGCGGTCCTCGACGGACTGTCTGGTCCGCGCGTTCTCACGCCAGTCCGGCGGGACGAAACGGCTGTACGCGGGGCGGGGCGAGCCGCTCGGGAGGGTGGCCGCCATCGCGGCGCGCAGAAGCCGCACTCCGATGTCCACACGGTCGGGACCCGAGACGCTGTCGTCGATGTCGAGGATGTCCAGGACGCGTGGCGCGTCGCTGCCGGGCCGGCTCCACCAGGCGGCCCTGGCCAGCACACGGTCACCGCGCAGGGCGAGCCACATCCATGCGGGGCGCCGGCGGCCGGCGGCGAGGTCGTCCGCCAGTTCCTCGTTGAGCACGTAGGGCAGTCGGGAGAAGAGATCGAGTTCTTCACGTCCGGTGATCGGACGCATAGTCAGGTGGTTCTGGTGGTTCTGGTGGTTCTGTTCCACGGTCAAGGCACGCTCCGGTGAAGGCGCCCGTCCGCTCCGGGGTCAGACGTGGTCCGCGCCCCGGGAGGACACAAGCGCGGTGATCATGGCGATCATGGGCTTATCCCTCCTCTCGCTGTCATGGCCCCTCACCCCTCGCGGCGGGAGTCCAGGGGTAACGTCTATCCAACCGCGCTCCCGTCCGCAAACCCTTTTCGATCGCGAAGCCGTCGACGGTGCGGATCTTCCCGTGTGACTGAGGAGTTCATCGGTCACCGGGAGCAGGCCCTTCGCCTCAGGCGCGCCGCGCGCCCGCCGGCCGGGGCGTTCTCCGGCATACGGCAACAGTCGCAGGAGAAGCGGACAGGGTGTGACCGCTTCTCCGTGGCACGATCGGGACATGCCGAAAACCTCAGCCCGACTGCTCTCCCTGCTCTCCCTGCTCCAGGCGCGCCGGGACTGGCCGGGGGCGCTGCTGGCCGAGCGGCTGGACGTCAGCCAACGCACCGTGCGCCGCGATGTCGACCGCCTGCGCGAGCTCGGCTATCCCATCGTGGCGTCCAAGGGGCCGGACGGGGGGTACCGGCTCGACGCCGGCGCGGAGTTGCCCCCGTTGCTGTTCGACGACGAACAGGCCGTGGCCCTCGCCGTCGCGCTCCAGATCGCCACCACCACCGGTGCCGGCATCGAGGAAGCCGCGGCACGCGCGCTGACCACCGTCCGGCAGGTCATGCCCGCCCGGCTGCGCCGCCGTATCGACACCCTCCGGTTCACCGCCGTCGAACCGTCCGCGATCCGGCCGAACCCCCAGGCCGACGGCGGCGTGCTCATGGCACTCAGCGCCGCCGTCCACGCCCGCGAGGTGCTGCGCTTCGACTACGCTCCCGCGTCCCCGGCGGGAGCCACCGACGACGACCGCGCCGACCCCCCGCCGCGCCGGGCGCAGCCCCATCACCTCGTCACCTGGGGCGGGCGCTGGTACCTCGTCGCCTGGGACCTCGACCGCGAGGACTGGCGTACCTTCCGAGCGGACCGGATCACCCCGCGTACCCCCACCGGGCCCCGCTTCACCCCGCGTGAACTGCCCGGAGGGAACGTGGCGGCATTCGTGGCCGGCCGGTTCAAGGGCCTGGACGGCGCCGGCGACTGGCCCTGCCGCGGCGAGGTGATCCTCGACCTGCCGGCCGCCGCGGTGTCGTGCTACATCCGCGACGGCGTCGTCGAGGAACTCGGCCAGGACCGCTGCCGGCTCGTTCTGGGCTCGTGGTCATGGCCCGGTCTGGCCGCCGCCATCGGCCGGTTCGACGCCGGCATCGAGGTCGTGGGCCCCGCCGAACTCAAGGACGCCTTCGCGCGGCTGGCCCGCCGCTACGCCGACGCCGCGGGCGACGCGTCCGCCGCGCCTGCCACGCCGCCTCCGGTCCCCTGAGACAGGCGCCGGGTCGGGACGGACGCCGGTCACCTTCGTACGAGACCTGTCGGACCCCGCGTTCAGGACTCGCCTGTACAGGACCCGCCTGTACAGGACCTGCCCGTACAGGACCTGCCCGTACAGGACCGTCCGTTCAAGGACCCGCCGCCTCCCCGGGCGCGCGGGGAGGCGCCCTCAGCCACTCGCCGCCGCACGGTACGGGCGGAAGAACGCGCGCAGCTCCTCCGCGTACAGCTCGGGCTCCTCGAACGGTGCGAAGTGCCCGCCGCGCGCGGGCTCGGTCACGCGCGCGACGTTCGCCGTGCGCTCGATCCACGCCCGCGGCGGCCGGACGATGTCACCGGGGAAGAGCGAGAATCCGGACGGCACCTCGACCCGGCGGGCGTGCTGCGCGGGCGGGATCGCGGCGTTCGCGTGGTACATGCGCATGGACGAGCCGATCGTCCCCGTGAGCCAGTAGAGCGTGACGTTCGTGAGGATCTCGTCCTTCGTGAAGCTCCGTTCGACATCGCCGTCACAGTCGCTCCACGCGCGGAGCTTCTCGACGATCCACGCGGCGAGCCCGGCCGGCGAGTCGGTGAGCCCGACGGCGGCGGTCTGCGGCTTGGTGCGGTGCATGGCGGCGTAGGCACCCTCGGTCACGCCCCAGGCCGCGACGCCCTCGAACCAGGCACGCTCCTCGGGCGCGAGGTCCGCCGGGTCTCCGGCGAAGATCGGCAGGCCCGCGTCCATACGGTGGACGGCCACGACCCGGTCGGGGTGGTCGAGCCCGAGGTAGCGGCTCACATGGCTGCCGATGTCCCCGCCCGCGGCCCCGAATCGCGGGTATCCGAGGACGCTCATCAGCTCGGCCCACAGGCCGGCGACGGCGATGGAGTCGAGCGGCGGGCCGGTGGGGCGGTCGGAGTACCCGTAGCCCGGCATGTCGGGCACGACCACGTCGAACGCGTCGGCGGGGTCGGCGCCGTGCGCGCCGGGATCGGTGAGGAGCGGGATGACCTTCGCGTAGCGCCAGAACGAGTCCGGCCAGCCGTGGCTGAGGACCAGCGGCAGCACGGGCCCGGCCGGCCCGGTGGCCCGGACATGTACGTAGTGGATCCCGAGGCCGCCGAGCCGGACGCGGAAGTGGGGAAGCCGGGCGAGTGCCGCCTCCCGCGCCGGCCAGTCGAAGCCGTCCGCCCAGTAGGCGACGAGTTCGCGGAGGTAGGCGAGGTCGGTCCCGAGCGACCACCCGGCGTCCTCGGGCGAGTCCGGCCAGCGTGTCGCGCGCAGCCGCGCGCGGAGGTCCTCGAGCGCGGCGGGGGCGGTGTGAGGGGTGAACGGCTCGGGGCGAGGCACGGCGTCCGGCATGGCACGCATCCTACGGACCGCGCGGTGACCGAGCAGGCGGGCCGCGCTGTCACGGAGCGGGTACGCGGCGGCCCGACGGTTCAGTCACCGGGGAGCAACCGTGTTTCGGCGCCCGGCAGCCCCTTGGTCCACCAGTGGTCGTAGCGTCCGTAGACCCGGGGGTCACGGGTGGCGAGCAACGACATGAGCGATCCGGCCTCCGCGGCCAGTCCCTCCCAGACACGGCCGGGAAGGGGATGGAAGGCGGTGGCCTCGATCCCGCCGTCCACGGCACGCCAGACACCGGCGACGTAGCCGTCGACCAGCAGCGTGGGCAGTACGTCGCCGTTCACACGCGTCACGTGTTTGCGGTACGCGGGTGGAACGACGCGGCTGCGGTCGGCGTAGGCCAGCAGGGTGCTGTCCCACATCGCCATCAGTCTGGGCGGGGCGGGGGTGTCCTCGGCGGGCCGTGGTGCGCCGGGGAGGTCGTACATCACCGTGCCGTCCGGGCCCTCCAGCTGTTCGAGTTCGCCGGCGAGCGCGGTCAGGGCCGTTCTGACCCGAGCCCGCTGCACCAGCGCGAACTGCGCCATGTCCGCCACCGACGCCGGCCCGAAGCCCTCCAAATAGCGGCGGATCAGGGTCCGGAGGCTTCCGGCGGCGACGTCGGGTTCCGCCAGCACCGGCCGGGTGTCTGCCGCGACGTACGACGGCCGGGTCCCGAACGACCAGGGTCCTCCCGTCGGCGCGTGCCACAGCGGGGCGTACTGCCGCAGCATGCGCTGGGCCGCCGGCTCCATCGGTGCGCCGAGCCGCGCCCGTAGCCGGCCTCCCAGCTCGGCGACGGTCCGGGGCTGTTCGGCGTAGTGCAGCAGATCCGCGACCAGGGCGGTGGTGGTGTCGACGGTGAGCCCGGATGCCGTGAAGCGCGAGTCGCCGAGCCTGGAGCCGCGCAGTGTCGGTTCCATGGCCTCACGGAAGGCCCGGTAGTCCTCGGCGTGAACCGCGTGCAGGGTGAGTCGCATCAGTGTCGCCTTGACGGCCCGGCGTCCGGCGAGGGCGGTGTCGAGGCCGGCCGGGTCGAAGCCGCTGAGTCTGTTCCACAGCGCGATGTACGGCGAGGCGGGCTGCTGTGCCTGCAACGCGACCACACGTCGTAGGCCGTCCTCGACGTCGAGCGGCTCACGGCCCAGCAGCAACTGCCGGGCGAGAGTGGCCCGGTTGAGCGCGTGCGCACTGATACTCATACCGGCATTCTCTCGTCCGTCAGCCGCACGGAACGGCCGGGGTCCGGGGGGGTCCGGGGGTCTGGGGGTCCCGGGGGTCCGGGAGGCGGGTTCCGGGGGTCCGGGCCCTCGTGTACGGACCGGCGACGCGGTGACGTCGTGCGCTCCGACTCCCTGACGTCAGATCAGCTCCAGCTCGCCGACGGCTGGTTCGGCTGTCCGTACGGCACGGGTCGGCCCGTGTACGCGTCCAGGACGATACGGTCGCCCACCGGCCGGTCCAGCCTCACCGTCAGCTCTTCGTGGCGCAGGTCGGCAGTGCAGGGACCGCCCTTCGTCCCGACGACATACGCGGACAGCACCACGCCGTCACTCGTCTCCAGCACGTCCACGGCGGGGCCGTCGTCGCAGGATCCATGGTTGGCCATCACGGTGACGGACCGCCCGTCCCGGGCCACCTCCACCAGTCGGCCGAGCGGCGCCAGCTCGTCGGCGGGCGTGTCCTCGGCCGTCTTGACCGGCGGCCCGGGGAGCTTCGACGGGGCGAGGGCGACGCGCTTGAGCGGAGTGTCGTAGCCCTCCAGGGAGAACAGCCAGGCCGGGACGGTCGCCGGACCACGGCTGGTGGGGAGGGTCATCTCGCCCAACTTCACCGCGGTCACGGTGAGGCGCGGTTCGTCGCCGCCGCCGCGGGCCACGCTCTCGTAGGCCGTTCGCGCGTCCGTCAGCGGCAGCGTGAGCGAGCCGCCGCTCTCCCATCGCACCTGTCCGTCCTTGTGCGGGGTGGTGGGAAGTTCGCCGCGCAGGACGAACTTCCCGGTTGCGTAGGCGCGTTCGTCGGCGTCGCCGTGGAAGCCGCTCCGGGGCGGCTGGATCACCTCCCCCATCGGGTAGTAGCCCGCGCCCCACACCTCGGCGGCCTGGGAACCCGCCCAGGCTTCGGCGACTTCGCGGGCACGGGCCTCCCGGTCGGCCTTGTCCCCGCCGCAGCCGGCGAGGGCGCCGCCCACGGCGGTGAACAGGGCGAGCAGAACGGCCGGTTTGACGGCGCGTCCGGTCTCCGTACGCATGGGCCCCCCGAGGACTGACGGTGCTGACGGCGGTGACGGCGACGAGCGGCAGCCGCGCGTTCAGCGCGGAACCCTGCCGTCCCTGTGACGCACCGCCCTGCCGCCCCTGTGACGCACCTCCCCCGGGCCGGGTTCCACTCGTAATTCGTCCCGGTTCCACGCGGAACGAGGTGTACGACGGGTCAGCTCCACGCCTGCCGTTCCTGGTCCCGGGGGTCGTCGATCTGGGTCCACACGGCGTCGATACGCATCGTGGTCCGGCGCTCGTCGTCGTACGGGTCCCAACCGGGGTCACCGGTCCTGGCGAACCGGATCCACGCCTCGTGCATACGGGCGGCGAGGTCCGCGGGGGGCTTGTCGGGGCCCAGCAGACCATCGGGTCCGTGCAACTGAGGAAGATGCGCGAGGTCGAAGACGAAGGGCAGCTCCACGGCGTGAGTGGCGCCCAGCTCTCCGTCCAGGGCAGCGGAGCGCCACGCGAACTCGTAGCGGAAGGTGCCGGATTCGGCGTGCGAACGCGCGGCATGCGCGTCGGCCAGGGCCCAGCTGCCCGCGCCGAACAGCGCGTCGCCCATGATGGCGGACCGCAGCTCACCGAAGGACGCGTCCGGGCGTGCCGTCCGGTACGCCTCCACGAGCCGCGCCGGACTCGGGTGCGCGCGCGTCGCCAGCGCGTCGACATCGCTCGCGGTCGAGGTGGAGTACTGGCCCACGGGCACCAGGTAGAGGTTTCCCTCCTCGGTGTTGGTCCCGATGAGCAGGTCGACCCCGGCGCCCAGGCCGGCGGCGACGGATTCCGCGGGCTGTGTGTCGAGGACCAGGCTGAAGGGGCTGAGCCCGGCCAGCGGGTCGCTGTGCGTCTCGGTGCGCAGGTCGATTCCCGCGAGCCGGGAGGCGGCCTCGACCAGGCGCTCGTCGGAGATCTCCGCGAAGGCGTCGGCATGGGGCTCGACGCCCAGGGTTTCGGCCGCCGCCCTGGTGACGCGGGCGGCCTGTTCGGTCGTGAACGCCCCCAGGCCGCTGCCGCTCTGGACGATCGCGCGGCGGAAGAGTCCCGCGGCCTCGGGGGTGGCGAGGACGCCGCCGACGACCGTTGCCCCGGCCGACTGGCCGAAGAGGGTGACGTTGTGCGGATCACCGCCGAAGGCCGCGATGTTCTCCCGTACCCAGCGCAGCGCGGCGACGACATCGAGCAGGCCGCGGTTGGCGGGTGCTCCGGGGAGGTCGAGGAACCCCGCGATACCGAGCCGGTAGTTCAGGGTGACGAGGACGACGCCGTCGCGGGCGAACCCGGACCCGTCGTAGATCGCGGACCGCGTCGATCCGGCGACGAATCCGCCGCCGTGGACGAACACCATGACGGGCAGGTCACCGTCCATGTCCGCGGGCGTCGAGACGGTGACGGTGAGGTAGTCCTCCCCAGGGCTCCAACCGTCGCCGAAGTACGGGGACATGTTCACGCTGCCGAGCCTGCGCGGGGACTGCGGCGCGTTGGGGCCCGGTGTGGTGGCGTCGCGTACGCCGTCCCAGGGCGCGTGCGGCCGTGGTGGCGCGAACCGGCCGGCGTCGAGGGGAGGAGCGGCGTACGGGATGTTCAGGAAGGCGGTGGTACTGCCCTGGCGCAGGCCGCGGACCGCCCCTTGTGCGGTGGTCACCACGGGGTCGGGGTGGTGATTCGCGTCGTTCGCGTCGCTCGCGTCATTCACGTCGTTCTGGTGGTTCTGGTGGTTCTGGTGGTTCACGGTCATGCCTTTCCGTGGGCCTCAGCCCTGCTCGGAGTACGGGGCGAAGGGAGCCCAGCCCTTGATGGCGAACGTGCTTCCGTCACGCGCCACTTCCGCGGCGCCGTGACCGCCCAGGTGCGCGGGGATCAGGAGCGCGTTGTTGTCGGCCGCCCAGCCCAGAACCTTGCGGCGGGTGGCGCGAGCGCCCGCGGGGTCCTCGCAGAAGCAGCTGTTGGCGTCCGGTTCGAGGATCTGCACCGGGCTGTGCAGCAGGTCGCCGACGAACACCGCGCGATCCGACCCGGATTCGAGGGTCAGCACGGAGGAGCCAGGGGTGTGCCCGGGAGCCGCGTCCAGGCGCAGGGCGGCGTCGATCCGATGGCTGTTCTCCCACAGCAGCGTCCGGCCGGCCTCGTGCACCGGAGCCACGCTGTCCTCGAAGACGTTCTGGTTGCCGCGGCCGAGCGACGGCTTGTGGCCGTTCTCGGGATTCCAGAAGTCGAAATCGTCCTTCGGCATCAGATAAGTGGCGTTGGGAAAGGTGGGAACCCAGCTCCGCCCGTCCAGATACGTGTTCCAGCCGACGTGATCGACGTGGAGATGCGTATTGACGACGATGTCCACGTCCTCGGGCTCGACACCGGCCCTCGCGAGATTGGCCAGGAAGCCGGTTTCGAGATGGCTCCAGACCGGTGCGTACGGGCGCTCCTTGTGATTTCCCACGCCCGTGTCGACAAGGATGGTCCTGCCCTCACTGCGCAGCAGCCAGGTCTGGATCGCGGAGTTCACGATATTGGTCTCGGAATCGAGGAAATGCGGGGTCAGCCAGGAGGCACCGTCGTCCCATACCTCCTTCGAACTTTCCGGGAAGAAGGTGTCGGGCGCCATTTCCACGGAACCGAAGTATTCCCAGATCCGGGTGATGGTGACATCGCCGAGCTTGATGTGTTCCACAGGGCGTCCTCAAGAATTCGGAAGATTTCCCGGAAGCGTACGAGCGGGCCTGGCGCGTGCGGTATCCGTCAGCTGACTGCACCTGTACTCGTGAACTCCGGACACCGGACTCGCCGCTTGTAGCCTGGGTGTGACATGGCACGGCGGCTCCGCTCGGGAGCCACGATTCCCGGAGACTCTGTGGACGAGCAGGCAGGCGACCCCGGCGCGGTCGGAGGACCGGAGCCGGATACGGGGGAGCTGATCGTCGGCCGGGACGCGGAGCTGGCACGCCTCTTCCGCGCGGTGGACGCGGTATCGGCGGCCGGCCCGGGATGGACGGCCGGCTCAGGTCCGGCGGCCGATTCGGGTCCGGCGGCCGGCTCGGTATCGGCCGAACCGGTGCTGGTGCTCGTCGGCGAGGTGGGCACGGGAAAGAGCACGCTCCTTGGTTCGGCCGCGCTCCGCGCCGAAGCGAGAGGCGCTCGCGTACTGCGCGCCGACGGGAGCGAGTCGGAGTCGAGCCTCGCGTTCTCCACGCTGCATCAGTTGCTGCGGCCGGTGCGGGCGGCGGTGGACGGGCTGCCGGAGAGGCAGCGCACGGCGGTCCACGACGCCTTCGGCGTGGGGCCGGCCACGGCGGCACCCGATCTCATGCTCATCGGGGTCGCGGTCCTGAGCCTGCTGTCGGCCCTGAGCGACGAGGGCCCCGTGCTCGTGGTGCTGGACGACGCGCAGTGGTGCGACCGTGCCTCCCTGGACGCGCTGGCCTTCGCCACCAGACGGTTGCGAGGTGAACGGGTCACGCTGCTGATCGGAGCCCGCGTCGGCGACCCTCTCCCGGGATTCGACCGGCATGTACCGACGCTCATCCTCGGACCGCTCGACGACGCCGCGGCCGGCAGACTGCTGGACCGCCGGCCGAGGCCCCCCAGCGGCAGGACCAGGACACAGATCCTCGACCAGGCCGGGGGCAACCCGCTGGCACTGGCCGAACTGGCGAGGGCGGCCACCGCGCACGGAGCGAGCGCCACGCCACCGACCGCGAATCTGTCATCCACAGGTCCGTCGTCCGCACGTCTGCCGTCCGCAGATCGGTCGTCCGCACGTCTGCCGTCCGTAAATCCGTCGTCCGTAGATCTGCCGACCGCGGGTCCGCTCCCGCTCACCGATCGCCTGGAGCGGATCTTCGCCGCCCGTCTGGACGACCTTCCCGCGTCCACCACGCGGGCCCTGCTGCTCCTGGCCGCCATGGACGGCGTCGACTCCGCGATCGCCGCCCCCACCGGGCCGCCGCAGGCCGACGACGACGCGTGGCCGCCCGCCGAGCGGGCCGGGCTGGTCCGGCGGACGGGCCGGGGCGTCCGGTTCCGCCACCCGCTGGTCCGGTCCGCCGTGTACCACGCCGCGCCCTTCGACGCGCGGCGCGCGGCCCATCTCGCACTCGCCGGGATGCTGCGGGACGAACCGGACCGGCGTGCCTGGCATCTCGCCGCCGCCTCCTCCCGCCCGGACGCGGCCGTATCGGCGGAGCTGGAGCGGACCGCGGGCCGGGCCCGCCGCCGTGGTGGCTACGCGGCGGCGGCCAAGGCCCTGCAACGCGCCGCGGAACTCGCGCCCCGGCGTGAGGACAGTGCCAGGCTGCTGGTCGAGGCCGCCGAGACCGCCGTGTTCACCGGCGACATCGGCTGGGTCGAGGAACTCGCCGCCGCTGCCCGCGCGCGCACCGACGACGCCTCGCTGCTGGCGTCCGCCGCGGTGCAGACCGGACGGCTGGCGGCGCTGACCGTGCGCCACACCGTCGTCTTCTCCCGACTGGCCGACGCCGCCGAGCGGTTGACGGTCTCGCGGCCCGCCGACGCGCTGGACCTCCTGGCCACCGCCGCCGTGGTCCGCTACTACTCCGGGGAGGAGTGCCAACGGCACCGCGTCCGGGCCCTCCTGCGGCGCCTCCCCGACGACGCGTCGGACGCTTGGCTGCGTACGTGGGTGAGAGCCGTGTCCGATCCCTTCGACGGCAGAGCCGAACTCGTCTCCCTGCTACCGCGGTTGGCCGCCGAGGCGGAACGCCGGCCCGACCGGCTCATCACCCTCGCGATCATGGCATGGCTCCTGGACGAGACCCCATGCGCCGTCCGCGCCGTCGACGAGGCCGTCGGCCGCTGGGAGCCGCGGGGACCGCTGCCGGAGGGGCTGGGCGGCGCGGTCGCCTGGGCCTTTGTGGAACAGGGGAGATGGGACCAGGCCCGGGAGTTCTGCGCCCGTACCACCGCGGTCGGTTCGACGGCCGGCCTCGACCACGCCGTGGCGTGCGCGGCCTCGGCGGATGCCACCGTACTGGCCTTCCAGGGCGACGTGTCGGCGGCCCGCTCCCGGGCCGCCGACGCTCTCGCCCTGATCGATCCGCTGGAGAGCCGCTCGGTGTCCGTCCGTGCCCGGCGGGCACTCGGTGCCGCGGCGGCCTCCGAAGGCGCCCACGAGACCGCGTACCACCAGCTCCGCATGGTCTTCACGGCGGACGGCGCACCCGTGCACTACCACGCCTCCTGTCCGGCCCTCGCCGATCTGGCCGCCGCCGCGGTGCGCTCCGGCCACCGCGAGGAGGCGGCCGTGATCGTCGAGCGTTGCGCACACGCGCTCGCGGACAACGCCTCGCCCCGTCTGCGCGCGCTGATCGGCCGGGCGCGCGGACTGCTGGCGGACGCCGGGGACGCGGAGCCGCACTTCCGGGCGGCGCTGGCGGACCCGGTGCTGGAGCACTGGCCCTTCGAACGCGCCCAGACCCTGCTGGATCTCGCCGAGTGGCTGCGGCGCCGTCGGCGCGTCGCGGAGGCGCGACCGCCGCTGACGGAGGCCCTGGAGATCTTCCGGCGCCTGGGCGCGCGCCCGTGGATCGAGCGCGCCCGCGCGGAATCGCGCGCCGCCGGCCTCGACGTCACGGACTCGGCGCCCGACGCGCTCACCGGACTCTCCCCGCAGCAGCGGCAGATCATCGGGCTCGCCGCCCGCGGGCTGACCAACCGCGAGATCGGCGAGAGGCTCTTCCTCTCCCCGCGCACGGTGGGCTCGCACCTCTACCGCAGCTTTCCCAAACTGGGCATCACCGCCCGCTCCCAGCTGCGCGACCTCATCGAGGGCCCCCTCCGCCCCCTCCCGACGGGCGGCCCCCGGGAGTAGGAGCCGGGCGCCGCTCGCGCAGGTCCTGTCCGGGCGGGGGCCGTGTCAGCCGCCGCTGCTCTCCCGCACGATGAGCCGATGCCCGGCCACATGGTCCTGGAGGGAGCCGGTGTCCGGCTCGTCGATACGTTCCAGCAGCAGGGATACGGCGGCTCTGGCGATTTCCGGCTTGTCGGGGGCGATCGTCGTCAGGCTCGGCACGCTGAACCGCGAGGCCTCGATGTCGTCGAAGCCGACCACGTCGAGGTCCCCGGGGACGGAGCGGCCCTGTTCGTACAGCGTGCGCAGCGCGCCCAGGGCGAGATGGTCGTTCAGGCACAGCAGCGCGTCGGGGTGCGGTTCCTGCTCCAGCAGCGCCGCCGCGGCGCGGGCACCGTCCCGCCAGTGGTACGCCTCGACGGGCACCACGAGGTCGGCGGTGAAGGGCAGGCCGGCGGCCTCGATGGCCTGGCGGTAGCCGTCGGTGCGCAGCCGGTCGGTGCCCTGGCGTCCGCGGACGGCTCCGCCCAGGACGGCGATGCGGCGGCGTCCCCGGGACAGCAGGTGCTCGGTGGCCTCCCGGGCGGCCCGGACGTTGTCGATGCCCACGTGGTCGGTGCCGCCCGCGACGGGCCGTTCGCCAAGGAGCACCACCGGAAGGCGCTGGTCGCGGGTGGCGAGGTCCCGGGGCAGGAGGGAGAGGGGGCTGAGGATGACGCCGTCGGAGAACTGCGTGTCGAAGCCGTGCAGCGCGGCCAGCTCGCGTTCGCGCACGCCCTCGGTCTGATGGAGCAGGACGGTGCGTCCCCGGCGGTCGGCCTCGGCCATGACGTGCTTGGCCAGGTCGGAGAAGTAGGCGACGTCGAGTTCCGGGACCGCCAGGGTGATCATGCCGGTGCGGCCCTGACGCAGCTGCCGTCCGGCGATGTTGACCCGGTAGCCGAGCGCGTCGATCGCCTCGCGCACGGCGGCGCGGGTCTGTTCCGACACGTGCTCGAAGTCGTTGATGACGTTGGAGACGGTCTTGGGAGAGACCCCGGCGTACTGCGCCACGTCCTTGATCCTCGGCCTCGCCGCCACTGTGTTCATCCTTCCGTCGGCCGTGATCGTACCGACCATCACGAAACGGTTGCGGGCCGGACCACCCTCCACCGACGTATTTACATCGATGTAATCGCCATGGTGCCATAAGCCTCGCACCGACCCGGCACTACTCGTTGCAAGGAGCGCCATGCCCGTCCCGTCCCTCTCGGACGTGCCCCGTCCCGAGTACCCCAGGCCGCAGTTCGCCCGTGAGGCCTGGCTCAATCTCAACGGCGAGTGGCAGTTCGAGACCGACCGGTCCGACACCGGTCTCGAGCGCGGTCTGCTGGAACGCGAGCTGGCCGACCGAATCCTCGTCCCGTTCTGCCCCGAGTCAGAGCTGTCCGGGATCGGGGAGACGGACTTCCTGGAGGCCGTCTGGTACCGGCGGACGGTGACCGTGCCCGCCGACTGGGCCGGCTCCCGGGTACTGCTGCACTTCGGGGCCGTGGACCACGACACCACGGTGTGGGCCGACGGCGGCGAGGTCGCCCGGCACCGCGGCGGCTTCACCCCGTTCACGGCCGACCTCGGCGACGTCGCCGTACCGGGCGAGGAGCTGACGATCGTCGTCCGGGCCCGCGACAGCCGTCACGGTGTCCAGGCCCGTGGCAAGCAGGCCACCTGGTACGCCAACTCGCACTGCCACTACACCCGTACGACCGGCATCTGGCAGACCGTGTGGCTGGAGCCGGTCCCGCGCGCCGTCGCCCTCAAGCGTCCCCGTATCACCCCCGACCTGGCCTCCGGCTCCTTCCACCTCGAACTGCCGCTGACCGCGAACGCCCCCGGCCACCGCGTCCGGGCCACCCTCGGCGACGGCGACGGCGACATCACCACGGCCGAGGCCCGCGCGGACCTCGACCTGTGCCCGCGCCTGGTACTGCGGCTGCCCGACGACCGGCTGCGGGTGTGGTCGCCCGCGGATCCGCACCTGTACGACCTGTCCCTCGAAGTCCTCGGCACCGACGGCACCGTCGTCGACACGGCGCGCTCCTACGCCGGTCTGCGCTCGGTGGCCGTCCACGGCAAGCGGCTGGTCCTGAACGGCGAACCCGTCTTCCAGCGTCTGGTGCTCGACCAGGGCTACTACCCGGACGGGCTGATGACGGCCCCGAGCGACGCCGCCCTGGTCCGCGACATCGAACTGGGCCTGCGCGCCGGCTTCAACGGCGCCCGCCTGCACCAGAAGGTCTTCGAGGAGCGCTATCTCCACCACGCCGACCGGCTCGGCTACCTCGTCTGGGGCGAGTTCGGCGACTGGGGCTGCGAGGTGGGCGCCCGCGACGACAACCAGCGCCCCGACGCGTCGTACGTCACCCAGTGGCTGGAGGCCCTGGAGCGGGACCACTCGCACCCCTCGATCGTCGGCTGGTGCCCCTTGAACGAGACGTACCAGCCGCTGCACGACCGCATCACCACACTCGACGACGTGACCCGGGCGATGTTCCTCGCCACCAAGCGGGCCGACCCCACCCGCCCGGTGATCGACGCCTCCGGATACGCGCACCGGGTGCCGGAGACCGACGTGTACGACTCCCACTGCTACGAGCAGGACCCGGCCGCCCTGGCCAGGACCATGGAGGGCCTGGCGGAGGACCGGCCCTACGTCAACACCGCGCCGGACGGGCGGCCGTGGTCGGTTCCGTACCGCGGACAGCCCTACTTCTGCAGCGAGTTCGGCGGTATCTGGTGGGACCCGCAGGCGGCGGCCGGGACGGCCGGCACCGAGCGGGACGCGTCCTGGGGCTACGGCGAACGGCCCCGCACCGCCGAGGAGTTCGTCGAGCGCTTCACCGGCCTGACCGGCGTACTGCTCTCCGACCCCGGCATGTTCGGCTACTGCTACACCCAGCTCACCGACGTCTTCCAGGAACGCAACGGCGTCTACCGCTTCGACCGCTCCGAGAAGGTCGACACCGCGCTGCTCCGCGACGCCCAGACCCGCCCGGCGGCGTTCGAAGGCTCGCCGTAGCACCGCGGCATCCCCTGAACCCGCGCGGACGGCAGGGATGAACCGCTCACTCCGCCCGCGCATTTACATCGATGTATGACCGCGGCGCGGCGGTGCCGGCGAGGCGGGAGCCACCGTGTTCCCGCCCTCCGCACCGTCTCCCGCCGGAAAGGAGTCACATGACCGGCACGCCCGTACCAGTCGGTCGCCCCGGCCTGACCAGGCGCCGCGCGCTGACGGCGGCCCTCGCCTCCGGGGCGGCGGTCCTCGGCGGCGGCGCGCTCAGCGGCTGCGGATCCGCGGCCGCGGCCGACGAGCCGACCGTCCACCTCTGGGACCTGTTCAGCGGGGCCGACGGCGCCCTCCTCAACGACATGACGCGGGCCGCGCGTACCGATACGCGGGGCACGCGGATCGAGCGCACCGTCCTGGAGTGGGGCACCCCGTACTACACCAAGCTCGCCATGGCCTCCGCCGGCGGCCGCGGTCCCGACATGGCGGTGGCGCACATGTCGCGCCTCGCCGGGTACGCGCCCACGGGGCTGCTGGACCCGTGGGACCTGGACGTCCTGGCCGACTACGGCGTCACCCGCGACGACTTCGCCGACGCGGTGTGGTCCCGCACGCAGTCCGAGGGCGCGACGTACGCGATCCCGCTGGACACCCATCCGTTCATCGTCTTCTTCCACCCCGAACCCGCCGCCGCCGCGGGCCTGCTGGCCAAGGACGGCACCCTGGACGCGGAGGCGTTCAGCTCGCCCGACCGTTTCCTGGCCGCCGGGAGGGAACTGGCCAGGGCCTCGGGCAAGCAGGGCATCGCCTTCGGCTATGTCACCGACACCGCCCAGGGCTGGCGTCTTTTCTACGGCCTGTACCGGCAGACCGGCGGGGCCTTCCGGCTGCCCGAGGGCGGACCGGCGGAGGTCGACGAGGACCGCATGGCCGAGGTCATCGCCTTCATGGCCCGGCTCGTCGACGGCCGCGTCAACCCCAGAGGTCTCGACTACGCGGCGGCCATCGCCGCCTTCGCCAACCGGCAGACGGCGATGATCCTGTCGGGCGAGTGGGAGCTGGGCACCTTCCGGGCCGCCGACAAGAACGTCCAGGCGGCGTCCTTTCCCACGGTGTTCGGCACGCCCGCCGTCTACGCGGACGCGCACTCCTTCGTCCTGCCGCACCGCCCGCGCCCGGACGCCGCACAGCGCCGCCGCACCCACCAGGCGACGGCGGCGCTGCTGAAGGCCGGCCAGATCTGGGCCACCGCGGGCCATATCCCCGCCTACCGGCCCGTCACCCGCACGAAGGAGTACGCGCGTCTGCGGCCCCAGGCGCACTACGTACAGGCGCAGAGCCATGTCGTGCTCGACCCGGCGGTCTGGTTCGCCGGCGCCGGATCCGACTTCCAGAACGCCATGTCCCAGGTCCTTCAGCAGGCCCTTCTCGACGGCCTCGCCCCCGACCGCGCGGCGCGCGCCATGGTGCGGCGCCTCAACACCTTCCTCTCCAAGCCCAGCCCGGCCTGACCGGCTGCGAACCACCGCGCAGGAGGCACAACGATGTCCTCTCCCCATGCCGCACCCCGCCCCGGGGCCCTGTCAGCGCGCCGGCTGTTCTCCCCCGGCCTGCTCTTCGCACTCCCCTTCCTCGTCCTGTTCGCCGTCTTCCTGCTCTGGCCGCTGGGCCAGGGACTGTGGATGAGCCTGACCGACGCCTCCCTGTCGGCCCACGCGCCGTCCTTCATCGGCCTCGACAACTTCACCGAGGCGCTGGCGGACGCCGAGATGTGGCGCGCCCTGGGCCACACCGTGTGGTTCACCGTCCTGTCGACCGTCCCGCTCGTCGTGATGGCGCTCGGCATGGCGCTGCTCGTCCACACCGGTCTGCCCGGCCAGTGGGTGTGGCGGCTGGCGTTCTTCGCCCCCTACCTGCTGCCCGTCGGCGTCGTCAGCCTGCTGTGGATCTGGCTGTACCAGCCCGACCTCGGCCTGTACAACCATCTGCTCGACGCGCTCGGCCTCGGCCACGTGGCCTGGCTCAGCGACGAGTCGGTGGCCATGGGGGCGATCGCCCTGACCACGCTGTGGTGGACCGTCGGCTTCAACTTCCTGCTCTACCTGGCCGCGTTGCAGTCGATCCCCGACCATCTGTACGAGGCCGCCGCCATCGACGGCGCCGGGGCCTGGCGGCGGCTGCGGTCGATCACACTGCCCCAGCTGAGCCGTATCACCGTCGTCATCACCGTGTTGCAGATCCTGGCCTCGCTGAAGGTCTTCGACCAGGTCTATCTGCTCACCAAGGGCGGCCCCGACAACTCCACCCGCCCGGTCGTCGAGTACGTCTACGACGTCGGCTTCACCGGCTACCGGCTCGGCTACGCCTCGGCGATCAGCTATATCTTCTTCGCCCTGGTCATCCTCGCCTCCGCCGCCCAGTACGCCGCCCTCCGCCGCCGGGAGAAGTGACATGACCTCCACCGACCTGCCCGTCCGCGACGCCTCCGGCCCCGCCCCGCACGCACCGCACGTGCCGCACACCGGACGGGTGACGGCGGTCCGGCGCCGCGCGCCCGGTTCCCGTCCCCGGACACACCTCACCCTCGGCGACGGCCGGACCACGCGCGTGCTCGCCCTGGCCGCCCTCGCGGTCATGGCCCTGGTGTGGCTGCTGCCCATGGCCTGGGCGCTGCTGACCGCCTTCAAGTCCGAGCAGGACGCGAGCGATCCCCTCCACTGGCTCCTGCCCGCCCACGGCTTCACGCTCCAGGGCTTCAGCACCGTCTGGGAACGCGGTGACCTGCCGCTGTGGATGCTCAACAGCCTCCTCATCTCGGCCGCCGTCACGGTGATCACGGTGCTGGTCTCCGCGATGGCCGGATACGCCTTCTCCCGTACGCTGTTCGCCGGGCGCAGGTGGTTGTTCGCCGTCACCGTGGCCGCCGTGCTCGTACCGCCGCAGATCCTCATCGTGCCGTGGTTCCAGCAGATGCTCAGCCTGCGTCTGCTCGACACGTACGCGGCGGTGATCCTGCCGCAGACCGTGGCGCCGGTGATGGTGTTCATCCTGAAGAAGCACTTCGACTCGCTGCCGCACGAGCTGGAGGAAGCCGCCCGGATCGACGGCGCGGGCCACTGGCGGATCTTCTGGTCGGTGCTGCTGCCGCTGTCCCGGCCGATGCTCGCCGCCGTGTCGATCTTCGTGTTCATCGGGGCGTGGAACAACTTCCTGTGGCCCTTCATCTCCACCTCCGATCCCGCCCTGATGACCCTGCCCGTGGGCATCACGTCGGTGAAGGACGCCTACGGCATCCAGTACGCCCAGTCGATGGCGTCGGCCGTCCTCGCCGCGCTGCCGCTCGTCGTGGTCTTCATGTTCTTCCAGCGGCACATCGTCAAGTCCGTGGCCACGACGGGGCTCGGCGGCCAGTGATCAGAACGGCCCGGGGCGGGCAACCGCCTTTACGTCCCGTGCCGTTGACAGCTCCACGCGCCTTCCCTACGGTGCCCGACGGGGATTTACATCGATGTAAGGAGCCCGCCCATGCGTACGCCATCCCGCCCGGCCCGTCGCGCGGCCCTCGTCGCCGTACTCCTGGCCCTCCTGCTCGGCCTCGTCTCCGCCCCGCCGGCCGTCGCCGCGAGCCAGGCCCCTGCCCCTGCCCCTGCCCCTGCCACCGGAGGCCACGCACCGGCCGCCACGAGTCCGGTCCCGGCCGCCGCGGGCACCACCTTCCGCAATCCGCTCAACTCGGGGCCCGACCCGTTCACGACGTACTGGAAGGGGGCGTACTACCTGACCTCCACCCAGGGCAACAGCATCCGGATGTGGCGCTCGCCCTCGCTGGGCACCCTGCTCCCCGCCGCCCCGGTGACGGTGTGGACGGACACCGACACCTCACGCGACCGCAACATCTGGGCGCCGGAGTTCTACCGCTTCGGCGACCGCTGGTACCTCTACTACACCGCCGACGACGGCACCGACGAACACCACCGGCTGTACGTCCTGGAATCCGAACGCGACGACCCGGCCGGCCCGTACCGCTTCAAGGCCAGGCTCGCCCCGCCCAACCACGCCTCCGACTTCGCGATCGACCCGAGCGTGTTCCAGCACGACGGCCGCCTCTATCTCGCCTACAGCGGTCTCAATCCGTACCAGCACAACGGCCTCAACATCGCTCCGATGTCGAACCCCTACACCGTCTCCGGCGACGCGGTCGCCCTCGACGCCGCCGGTGGCTGCCCCGAGGTCCGCGAGGGCCCGGAGTTCCTCAGCCGCAACGGCCGTACGTGGATGACGTACTCCACGTGCGACACGGGCAAACCGGACTACCAGGTCTGGATGATGTCCCTGCCGAACGGCGCCGACCCGCTCGCGCCCCGCGACTGGACCCAGCACTCCGGGCCGGTGTTCTCCCGCGCCGACGACCGCGGCGTCTACGGGCCGGGCCATCACGCCTTCTTCCGCTCGCCCGACGGCACCGAGGACTGGATCGTCTACCACGCCAGGACGACCGCCACGAACACCTATACCGACCGCACCACCCGCGCCCAGAAGATCACCTGGAAAGCCGACGGCAGCCCGGACCTCGGCCGTCCGCTCGCCCTGGGCGCGACCCAGGACCTGCCCTCCGGCGACCCGGGATCCGGCGGCCACTGGATCAACGACGACGGCCGCTCCAGCGGCGACGGCGCCGTCGCCTACTCGGGCACCTGGAACTCCGGCACCGGCTGCGCCACTCAGTGCTTCTGGGGCGACGACCACTGGAGCGACCGGGCCGGCAACACGGCGACCTTCACCTTCACCGGCACCCGCGTCGCCCTGCTGTCCGTCCGCGACACCGGCAACGGCATCGCGGCCCTGAGCGTCGACGGGGGCGCCGAGCAGCGCGTCGACCTCTACGGCGCGATCCGGACCGGCGAGAGCGTCCAGTACCTCAGCCCCCGCCTCCCGTACGGCCGCCACACCCTGCGCGTGCGGGTGACCGGCGAGCACAACGCCGCGTCGCAGGGCGGGTTCGTGAGCGTGGACCGGGCGGAGGTGTACACCGATTGACCCTTGGCGGACGCCGTACGGGCCCGGGGAGCGCCACCGGGGAACGTGGGGCGCCACTGCCGGGCCCGGTCACTCGTCGATCCCGGAGCGCTCGGCGCCCGCGACGATGTGGCGCTGCAACAGCAGGAAGACCACGAGCAGGGGCAGGATCGAGACGGCGGCGGCGATGAAGAGTTCGTGGAGGTTGATGGTCTGGGCGGTGGTGAACGTGGCGAGGACGACCTGTACGGTCCAGGCGTCGCGGTCCTGGCCGATCACCAGCGGCCACAGGAACGAGTTCCAGGAGCCGATGAAGACGATCGCGCCGACCGCGGCGAAGACCGGCCGTGTGTTGGGCACGACGATCCGCCAGTACGTACGCCAGTGGCCGAGCCCGTCCACCCGGGCCGCGTCCTCCAGCTCGCGCGGGAACCCGAGGAAGTACTGGCGGAAGAGGAAGACCGCGAAGGCGCTGAAGAGGGTCGGGATGATCAGTCCGCGCAGGGTGGAGATCCAGCCGAGCGAGGAGACCAGGACGAAGCTCGGGACGAAGGTGACGGCGGACGGGATCATGAGCGTGACCAGGAACGCGTAGAAGACGTGGTTCGCGTAGGGGTATGCGATGCGGGCCAGGCCGTATCCGGCCAGTGAGGCGAGCAGCAGGGTGCCGGTGGTGGTGAGGACGGCGATCACGGCGGAGTTCCACAGGGCGTGCGGCATGGGGACGCTGCTGTCGTCGAACAGCTCCCGGAGATTGTCCCAGTGGAGGCTGTCCGGGAAGAACGTCCAGCCGGTCCCGGTGATGTCCGCTTCCGTGGCCAGTCCGTTGCGTACCAGCAGATAGAACGGGATGAGGAAGAGCCCGGCGAGCGCGATGAGAAGGGCGAGCCGCAGCCCGCGGGCGAACCGCTGGAGGCCTTGGTTCGCCGCGTACGCCGCCGGGCCGCCGGCCGGGTGTCGTGGCATGGGTCAGTCCTCCCGGCGTCCGAGGCCGAACCAGCGTGCCTGTACCACCGTCACAACGGCGATGATCAGTGCGAGGATCACGGCGCCCGCGCTGCCGAGCCCCAGATTCTGCCCTTGGCCCAGTGCGGCGTAGTACAGGTACACCAGGGGCGGCCTGGCGTAGGGCGGGTAACCGCCCGAGGTGGACAGCAGGTTGTAGAACTCGTCGAAGGCCTGGAACGCGTTGACCACCAGGAGCAGGACGACGGCGACGGAGGTCGCGCGCAGTTGCGGGAAGGTGATGTGCCGGAAGACCTGCCAGCCGGGGCGGGCCCCGTCGACCGCGGCGGCCTCGTAGAGGGCGGGCGGGATGCGTTGCAGCCCGGCCAGCAGGATCACCATGTAGAAGCCGGCCTGGAGCCACAGCCGTACGGTCACGATGACCAGCCAGTACCACGGTGGTCTGGTGGTCGACAGCCAGGCGATGCCGGAGCCGCCGAACCAGTCCAGGACCGTGTTCGCCAGCCCGTACCGCACGCCGTTGAAGACCGACAGCTTCCAGATGATCGCGGCGACGACGTAGGAGCAGGCGGTCGGCAGGAAGAAGACCGAGCGGAAGAACGCCTGGGCGAAGCGCAGCCGGTGCACCATCAGCGCGAGCGAGAGCGAGAGGGCGTATGTCGCCGGGACGATAAAGAGGGAGAAGACGGCGAAGGTGGTGAGGCTGGAGGTGAAGGAGGGGTCGCTGAGGATTTCGGTGTAGTTGTCCAGACCCACGAACTCGGTCGGGGTCACCGTGTTGTGGGCGTCGTAGAAGCTCAGCCATACGCTCCACGCCAACGGTACGTAGGTGAAGAGAGCGAGCCCGATGGCGAAGGGGCCGACGAAGACCCAGAACCATACGTAGCGGTTCTGGGGTCCGCGCAGGCGCCGCCCAACTGAGCCGCCGGTCCCGTGAGTTGTCCGGGCACCGGTCCGGGGGGAGGTCCCGGCGGCTGTCCGGGGCGATGCCGGGGTGGATGTCCTGGTATCTATGACCGCACCCGTTCCAACTCGGCCCGTGTCGTGGCGATGACCGCCCTGAGCTGTGCTTCCGGGTCGGCGCCGTCGGTGATGATCCGGCTCAGGGCGTCCTGGTAGGCGGTCTGGCTCTTCTCGGTCCACAGCAGGGGCTGTGCGTATCCGTGGTCGGTCGTGAACCGAACGGCGTCGGCCGCCGCGCCCTCGGAGAGCCCGGCCGCCTTCTTCGCCAGCGAGATACGGGCGGGGATGTGGAAGCCGTAGGAGAGCGCGAAGTCCTCCTGGTAGTCGGTGCGTTCGACCCACAGCCACTTCACGTACGCCTTCGCGGCGTCGATATCGGCGCTGTGCGTACTGACGGCCGCGCCGTAGGCGCCGACCGGGACCGACGGCCTGCCCCGCGGGCCGTCCTGGGGGAAGGGCAGCACACCGAAGTCGTCGCCCAGCGCCTTCCGGATCTGTGGCAGGGCCCACAGCCCCGTCCACTGTATGGCGGTCAGCCCCTGGACGAACGCGGACGGATCGGACCAGTCGGTGGGAGCGCCGAGCAGGAGTGAGCCGTCCGCGTGGAACTGGCGCAGCTTGCCGAGGGTCTTGGCGGCCTGCGGGTCGTCGAAGCCGACGTCTCCGCCGGCGGTGACGGGTTCCAGGCCCGCGGCGCGCAGCGGGGTGGCGCCGAGGACGCCGGCGCCGCCGTCGTTGCCGAGGAACAGGCCCTTGACGTCCTTCGTCGTCAACGCCTTCGCGGCGTCGATCAGTTCGTCGAGGGTCCGCGGCGGCCGGACACCGGCTCTGTCCAGCAGGCTCTTGCGGTAGTAGAGCATCTGCGTGTCGATGACCTGCGGGATGCCGTACACCTTGCCCTGATACGTCTTGGGCGCGAGCACCGCGGGATGGAAATCGTCCCGTACGCCCTCCAGCAGGCCGGTGAGGTCGGCGACCTGACCGCCCCGGATCTGGTCCAGGGTCGGTCCGCCCTCGAAGACGTCCGGCGCGTTCTCGGTCAGCAGTGCCGCGGCCGTCTGCTGGTCGTAATTCCCCGGCCGCCACTGGACGGTGACGCGCGCCTTCCGGTAGGCGGCCGCGTAGCGCTTCACCGCCTGTTCCACGCCGGCCTCGCCGTACTGGTGGTACCACTGATCGAGCGCGGGGCCGCCGCCCGCTCCCCCGCCGCGGCCGGTGTTGGAGCCGCAGGCGGCGGTCAGCGCGAGGGCACCGGAGACGGCCAGCAACTGCCGGCGGCTGATGCGGGTGGCGGGGGATGTCGGACGCATAGTTCCTCAGTGTGATGCCGCTACGTGTAAGCAGCGTTGCCCGCATATGAAACGTCCCACGGGTGCGGACAGGACCTGGGCCTGTCAGCGGTCACCTGTCCCCGGTCGGCGCGCGCGTGAAAGTACAGCCGAACGGGTGACGGCGGATCAGCCCTGGAGCGGGAGCAGCCGGGGCACGGCCCGGACGTAGATCACCATGCCGATCACCTCGACCAGGGTCTGGGTGACCACGACCACCGCGGCGACGGCCAGACCGTCGGGCAACGCCAGCGCGAGCGGGAGGACGACCAGGGAGTTGCGGGTCGCTCCGGTGAACACGACCGCCCTCCCGGCGGGCACGTCGAGGCGGAACGCGCGGGCGACACCGAGCCCGGCGAATGCCATCACGACCAGGAAGAGCACATAGAACGGCACGACGCGGGCCACGTCCGTCAGGCTGTCGGCGTCGCCGAGCTTGGGCACCTGCGAGGCGACCACGGTGAACAGGGTGGCGGCCATCAGCGGCACCATCGCCGTACCCATCGCGTCCGCGGTCTTCTGTCCTGCCGGGCGGCGCGCGGCCCAGGCCTGGGTGAGCCAGGCCAGCGCAAGCGGGATGACGATCAGCACGACGAACGCCTCGACGAACGGTCCGGCCGCCACCACGTCGGCCAGGTCCTGGCCCATGAAGAGGAACAGATAGCCCGGCAGCAGGACCATCTGGGCGAGCAGCAGCAGCGGGGTGGCCGCGAGCAGGCGCCTGCTACTGCCTCCGGCGAGCCCGCTGAAGACGATCACATAGTCGACGCAGGGGGCCAGCAGGACGAGCAGCACGCCGAGACGGACTGCCTGGTCGTCCGGGAGGAAGGCGAACATCGCGGCGACCACCAGCGGCACCACGAGGAAGTTCACCACCAGTGTGGCGGCGAGGAACCGGCCCGCTCCCAGTGAGCGGACCAGCTCCGAGGCGGGCACTTGCAGGAACGTCACGTACAGCAGCGCGGCCAGCACCGGGTTGATGGCGTGCTCCAGGCCGGGCCCCGCGCCGGGTGCGGTCCAGCCCACCAGTCCCCCGGCGGCCAGGGCCCCGACATAGACGGCGACCTGGTGGCGTTCCATGCCTGCGACCAGGCCGGGTGACGACGGCAACGTACGTACTCCTCGCACGGGGGTGGTGAAAAGACCGCTGACCATGGTGGTCAGCGGGGGGGCGTGAACAGCCGCGAGATCCGCGTCGTGGTCACGTCGTCGACCGTAGACCGTCGACCTGAACCGGAGATCGAGCGGGGTCCGACGGCTTTACATGTGACCATCTGGTCACCTATTTTGGAGTCGTGACCGACGACGACCGTGTCTTCAAGGCGCTGGCTGATCCGACGCGTCGTTTTCTGCTGGACCTGCTCTTCGTGCGCGACGGCCGCACGCTGACCGAGCTGGAGTCCGAGCTGGAGATGACGCGGTACGGAGCGATGAAACACCTGAAGGTGCTGGAGGAAGCAGGACTTGTCGTCACACGTAAGTCCGGCCGGGAGAAGCTGCACTTCCTGAACCCGGTGCCGATCCGGTTGATCCACGACCGGTGGATCGACAAGTACACCGAGCGCCAGGTGACGGCGCTCACCGAGCTCAAGAACGAGCTGGAGGGGAACACATGACCGTGTCAGCCCAGGAGACCACGACCGTTCAGGTCCACCGGGTCTACATCAGGACGACACCCCAGGCGGTCTGGGACGCGATCACACAGCCCGGGTGGAGCGAGAGGTACGGCTACCGCTGCGCGTCCGAACTCGACCCGCGGGCCGGCGGTACGTTCCGGGTGCTGTCCAGCGACGAGATGCGCCGCCACGGCGCGCCGGAACAGATCATCGAGGGTGAGATCGTCGAAGCGGACCCGCCGCGCAGACTCGTCCAGACGTACCGGATGCTCTTCTCCCCCGAGCTGGCGGGCGAGCCGTTCACCCGCCTGACCTACGAGATCGAGGAAGAGCCGTACGGCGGCGTCACCAGGCTCACCGTGACCCACGACGTCACCGGCGCACCGGCCCACGCGGCCCAGGTCGCGGGAGAGATCAGCGAGGCGGGCGGCGGCTGGAGCCTGCTGCTGAGCGATCTCAAGACCCTGCTGGAGACCGGCCGGGCGATGACCAACTAGGCCGGACCGGACCAGGTCCCGCCTCGACGGCCCGGCGCTGATGGCGGCCGGGCCGTCGAGGCGTGGTGGCTAGGCGGCCGGGCTGTCCCTGGGGACGGCCCGGCCCGGAGCGGCCTGGTTTGAAGCGGCCTGGTCCGGAAGAGCCTCGCGCGGAACAGCCTCGTGCGGAATGACCTCGTGCGGAATGGCCTGGTCCTTGGGTGTCGCGGGGCGCCCCCTGCGGAGGAGTTCGCGCAGGGACGGGCCTCCTCGCAGACACCACAGCGCGATGACCGGGTCGCAGATCGCGCAGCCCAGCGACGAGTCGTGGGCGAAGGGGATCAGCGGGCTGCCCTTGAGGTGGTGGACCACGTCCCACGCGGTGTGCAGCAGCCAGCCGATACCGATGAAGGTCCACGAGTCCAGGCCGCGGTAGGCGACATAGGCGAGGAGCGCGGTGAACGCGAACTCCCAGCCGCCCATACCGCCACCGCTGAGATAGGCGGCCCCCGCCCCGGCGATCATGATCGCGTTGAAGCGCCGCCGGTGCGGTTCACGGATGAGGGACATCAGCGACACATAGAGGATGCCGATGACGACCGGCATGAGGTACTGCATGGGTGTGCCCTTTCTCGGGCGGGTGGCGCGACCGGACCGGCGCGGGAACTGCCCATCACGCTAGGTCCGTCGCCGATCACCCCCCAGAGGCATTACCGACACGTTCCAACGGGTTCCCGCCGCCGCCCCCGCCCCGGGCCGCGACACGCTGTCCGGCGCCGGATGGCGCGGCCTTCCGGGCGGTGTCGGCGACAGTGTTGACGACAGAAGCCCGGCATTCCCCCGCGTAGAAAATCTGTCATGACGAGAGTAGACATACGGGTCTACCAGGATTAATGTCCTCCTCGTAGCCAGCAGTACTGCATGCCCCGCCGGCAGACGGTGTTGCGCCTCCCCCGGGCTTTGGTGCCGTACGGCGCCAAGGCCCCTCGACGCGTTACCCGATCAGAGGTGCACATGACCGCAGGAAACCCTCTCGGCCGTCTCGACGACGACGATTACCCCGCCTACACCATGGGCCGCGCCGCCGAGATACTCGGCACCACCCCCGCCTTCCTGAGAGCCATCGGCGAAGCCCGCCTCATCACTCCCCTGCGCTCCGAAGGCGGACACCGCCGCTACTCGCGCTATCAGCTGAGAATCGCCGCTCGCGCCCGCGAGCTGGTCGACCAGGGCACGCCCGTCGAAGCCGCCTGCCGCATCGTCATCCTCGAAGACCAGCTCGAGGAAGCCCGGCGCATCAACGACGAACTGCGCAACTCGCGCGCCACACCCCGCCGCACATCCGACACCTGACCCTCGTCCCGACCCTCGCCCCGGAAGGGGACGGCACGGACCGCGCTCCGTGACCTCACCCGTCGTCGACGTGACCTCATCGATATCGATCGTCGGCCTGTCTCTATCTCTGGTTAGAGGCGGTGATCGTCCTGTGGCCCGATGCCCGCGATCCGCGTGCGACCATAACGTGGGCACATCATGGAACGTACTGACCACCGGTTTCTCCCGGTCCTCCTGCTCGGCGCCCAGGCCGTGGTGTGGCCCGGGTACGCGCTGCTGCGGGGCGCCACTCCGACGGCGGCGGAACTCCTCGCGGCCACTCTGGTGGATGGCCTGGTGGCCGTCGCCCTCGCGGTCCGCCGTACCCGCCCCGTGCCCGTCCTCATCCTGGTCGCCGCCGCCTGCGCGGTCGGCGCGGCGCCTCTGCCCGCGGGCGCGGTGGCCGTGCTCGGCACCGCCGGAGTCGCGCTGGCCCTGTTCACGGTGGCCGTCGAACGGGACACCACCACCGCGCTGCTGTGTGTGGCGACGCTCGCGGTCTGGCAGCTCGTACACGGTCTCAGCCTGCACGGTCTCGGTGGCGGCCAGGGCCTCGACCTCGTCCTCACCGCGCTGCTCTACGCCGCCGCCACCGGTACGGGGCTGTCCCTGCGGCGGCTGCGGGCCGCCCGGCGAGCCGCCGAACGGCGTCTGCACCGGGCGGAGGACGAGCGGCACCGGCTCCCGGCGGCGGAACGGCGCCGGATGGAAAGGGAGTTGCACGACGTCAGTGCCCACCACCTCACCGCGGTGGTCGTGACCGTCGAGGCGGCGCTCGGACTGCGCGACCGCCGGCCCGAACTGGCCGACGAGGCAATCGAGTTCGCCGCGGAGACCGGCCGCGAGGTGACCCGGGCGCTGAGCGCGGTGCGGGCCCCGACGCCCACACCGGAGGACCTCCCGGCGCCGGAGGAGCGGCTGCGGGAACTGGTGGCCGGTTTCCGCGCTCTCGGGCAGCCGGTGACCTGCCGGACCGAGGCCCTGCCGGACGGCTCCGTCGGCGACGCCGCGTACGGCATCGTCCGCGAGGCACTGACCAACGTGGTCCGCCACGCCTCCGGCGCCCCCACCACCGTGCGGTGCGCCTACGGCGACGACCACACGGAGATCGTGGTGCGCAACGCGCCGCCGGACGCGTCCGGCCCCGGTACGCCGCGCGGCCAGGGACTCGGGGGCGGGAACGGCCAGAACTTCCTGCGCGGCCGCGCGCGGGAGGCGGGCGGCACGCTCACCAGCGGGCCGACACCGGACGGGGGGTGGGAGGTGCGTGCGGTACTGCCGGGGCGGAACAGGCCGGCGCCGTCGGCCTCCGTTCCGCGCACGTACCGCCTCGCCCAGTTCACCGCCGCCGCGGGGCTGTGCCTCCAGCCGCTGCTGCCGTTCCTCGTCATCCGGGAGAGTGCGACGCCCACCGGGCCGGGGGTCTCCGCCGGTGCGCTCTTCGCGCTGCTCGCCACGGCGCAGGTGCTCACGCTGCTGTGGCTGCGGCAGGCTCCGCGGACCGCGCTGAGTGTGCTGCTGGTCCTCGCCGGACTCTGGCCGGCGGCGATGGCCGTGAGCGGATACGCGGGCCCGGTGCTCCTGCCGCCGGGGCTGAGCATGATCGCCACCTGCGTGGCGCTCGCCATGCTGGCGGTCAGCTCCTCGGAGGCCGGCCCGGGTAGTCCCTCCGGGGAGGTGGCGGAGGGGGCGACGGCACTTCCGCGCCGGGTCACGGGCGTGGCCGTGCGGCGCCGGGCCGTACCGGTCGTGGCCGCCGTCGTCCACACCGCCGCGGTGACCGCCGCCGTACTGGCCCGCGATGTCACCACGCCTGCCTGGGCTGTCATCGGGGCCGCGACCGCCACGACGGCGTCGGCCGCTGCCGCCGCCTGGTCCGTGGGCACCTGGTACGGGAAGCGCGGGCGGGTCGAGCGGGACACGCACCGGGACCGTCTCGCGGCGTGGACCGAGGAGGCCGTCCGGGACGCGTGGGCCGAACGCCGCCGCATCACCGTCGGGCTGGAGACCACCGTGCTGGCACGCACGGCCGACGTGGTCGAGGAGGCGGAGGCGGGACGGCTCGCGCAGACGGCGGAACGGGCTCGCGACGCCTTGGCCGCCATGCGGTCCCTGCTCGAAACGGTCCGTGCCGGGGAACAGCACGCCGAACTCCGTCCGCAGCCCACGCTCCAGGCCCTCGACCTGCTCGTGAGCCAGTGCCGGGCCACCGGCCGCCAGGTGGAGGTGCGGCTCACCGACCGGGTGCCGAAGGCGCTGCCCGCAGAGGTGGACATCGCCGCCTACCGCGCCGCCGAGACGATTCTCCAAGCGGGCGGTGACGAGCCCGCCGCGCTCGTCCTCGACGCCGCGGACCACGTGCTGACCCTCACCGCAACCGGCGTGTCCTACGCCACCCGGCTCGCCGCACGCGAGCGGCTGGTGACCCGGGCCGCCGCCCTCGGCGGCACCCTGACCACCGAACAGCCGGACACGGTCCTGCTGCGTCTGCCCTTGAGCACCGTCCCGGGCGACGGAGCGACACCCCGGGCCGATCGCGCGCCGAACGCCGGGCGCCCCGACGCCGACACCGACCCGCGTGCGCCGCGCCGCACAGAGAGCGCCCCGCTCAGGGGCGACCAGGAGGAACCCCAATGACCCTCACCGTGGTGGTCGTCGACGACCAGGCAGTCGTCCGTGCGGGCTTCGCCGCCGTCATCGACGCCGAGGACGACATGACAGTCGTCGGCGAGGCCGGGGACGGCGCCGCCGCGGTGACCCTGGCCGACCGGCTGGCGCCCGACGTGATGGTCATGGACGTACGGATGCCCGGACTCGACGGCATCACCGCCACCCGGATCATCACCGGGCGCGACAATCCGCCGCGCGTCCTCGTACTGACCACCTTCGACCTCGACGCCTACGTGTTCGAGACGCTGCGCGCCGGTGCGTCCGGCTTCCTGCTCAAGGACGTGCAGGCGGCCGAACTGCTGCACGGCATCCGGGTCGTGGCCGGCGGGGAGAGTGTCCTCGCCCCGTCGGCCACGCGCCGGCTCATCGGCCACTACGCGTCCGGTCCGCCGGGACCGCGGACCGGACGGGACGCGGCGGCCCTGGACCGGCTGACCGCACGGGAGCGCTTCGTCCTCACCCTGATCGCCTCGGGAATGAACAACGCGGAGATCGCCACCGAACTCGACATCACCGTCGGAACCGTCAAATCCCATGTGAACGCGCTGCTGCGCAAACTCGAGGTGCGTGACCGGGTGCAGGCGACCATCCTCGCGTACGACCTGGGCCTCGCCCGCGTGACACCGCCCGGCACGCACCTCTGACGTCCGCACAGCCATCCCATGACCGCAGGACAGATGCGGCCATGCCACGTGCACCACACACAAGGAGACCACCGTCATGACCGAGTCCACGTCGACACACCCGGCCCTGCGCACCGTGCGCTACGCGCTCGGCAGCGTCCTCGCCCGCGTCTACCTCGCCGTGATCGTGGTCCTGGTCATCTGGGCCGTGGTGGTGAGCCTCGGCGACAACCCCGATGCTTCCTTCGCCGGGGTGGTGCCGCTGATCGCCACCGCACCGGTCAGCCTTCTCGTGATCGCGCTGCCGGACCACGCCTCCATGATCTTCATCGCGATCGGCCTCGGCGCCCTGGTCAACGCCGTGGTGATCGGGTGGTGCGCCCGCGCGCTGAGCCAGGGCCGCGGCGGCTCGAAGCCGACCGGCTGAGGAGCGCGGCCCTCGGCCGTCGGATCAGACCGCCGGAGCCGGGTAGGTCGGGTACTCCACCCCTGACACGTGCTGGACGACACGGATGACCTGGCAGGAGTAGCCGAACTCGTTGTCGTACCACAGGTAGAGGATCGCGTTGTCGCCCTCGACCTTGGTCGCGCCGGCGTCCACGATCGAGGCGTGGCGCGAACCGATGAAGTCGCTCGACACCGCGTCCGGGGCGCTGATGAAGTCGATCTGGCGCTTGAGCGGCGAGTTCAGCGACACGTTGCGGAGGTGGCCGAGGACCTCCTCGCGGTTGGTCTCGCGCGCGAGCCGCAGGCTGAGGATCGCGATCGACACATCCGGCACCGGGACGCGGATCGAGCTGCCGGTGATCCGTGCGTCGAGGTCGGGCAGCGCCTTGGCGACGGCGGAGGCGGCGCCGGTCTCGGTGATGACCATGTTGAGCGGCGCCGACCGGCCGCGGCGGTCGGACTGGTGGTAGTTGTCCAGCAGGTTCTGGTCGTTGGTGAACGAGTGGACGGTCTCCACGTGGCCGCGCAGGACGCCGAATTCGTCCGCCATCGCCTTCAGCGGCGGGACGATCGCGTTGGTGGTGCAGGACGCGCAGGAGAGGATCCGCTCGTCCGGCTTGATCGTCTCGTGGTTGACGCCATGGACGACATTGGGGACGTCGCCCTTGCCGGGCGCGGTCAGGACGACCTTGTCGATGCCGGGGCGGAGGTGCTTCGACAGACCCTCGCGGTCACGCCACCTGCCGGTGTTGTCGATGAGGATGGCGTTCTTGATGCCGTACGCGGTGTAGTCCACCGTCGTCGGGTCGTCGGAGTAGACCACCTTGATCTCGTTGCCGTTGGCGATGATCGTGTCGTTCGCCTCGTCGACGGTGATCGTGCCCTGGAACTGGCCGTGGACGGAGTCGCGGCGCAGCAGTGAGGCGCGCTTGACGATGTCCTGGCCGGCGCCCTTGCGTACGACGATGGCGCGCAGCCGCAGGCCGTTGCCCGAGCCGGTCTTCTCGATGAGCAGGCGGGCGAGGAGGCGGCCGATGCGGCCGAAGCCGTAGAGGACGACATCGCGCGGCTCGCGGCGCTCGATCTTGTTCTCGCCGGTGGCGCCGGCGACGGCCTCGGCGGTGAACTCCTCTTCCGAGAGACCCCGGTCGTCGGCCTGGTAGGTCGCGGCGAGCATACCGATGTCGATCTGCGAAGGGCCGAGATCGAGCGTGGTGAGAGCGCGCAGGAACGGAAGGGTCTGGGTGACCGAGAGTTCCTCGCCGGCGATCTGCCGGGCGAACCGGTGGGTCTTGAGGATGCTGATCACCGACTTGTTCACCAGGGAGCGGCTGTGCAACAGGACGGTGATGTCCCGCTCGCGGTGCAGCTTCCCGATGATCGGGATCATCGCCTCCGCTATCTCCTCGCGGTGCTTCCAGTTGGTGAACGATTCCTCAGTGACAGTCACAGGTTTATCTTTCGAGCTAGGGGGCGCTCATATGGTAACCCCTCGATCGGTCGGCTCAGTCGGCGGGGAAGTCCATACCGTTGGTGAGGAGTCCGAGGAATTGTGTGAGTTCGGCTCTGCGCCGAACGGAGAGTTTGCGGTAGACGCGCGTGAGGTGCTGTTCGACGGTGCTGACGGTGATGTAGAGGTGCCGGGCGATCTGCCGGTTGGACTTGCCCTCGGAGGCGAGGGCGGCGACGCGCCGTTCGGCGTCGGAGAGAAGCGGCTTGTCGGCGGGGGCCGGGGTGGCGGCGGGCAGGCCGGCGGTGGTGCGGGGCCGGCTCGGTGTCCAGGTCATCCACGGGGAGGCGGGGGCTTCGCTCCGGTGTCCGGGTTCCTGTGTCTCGGGCCACGGGGGGCGGGACTCGTGGTCGTGGCTGTTGTCGGGATGGCTCCGGCCGAGATCGGCGAGGGCGCGCGCCAGGGCGAGACGGCTGTCGGACAGGCGCAGAATGCGCACCGCTTCCCGGAGGAGTTGCTCACGCTCGCCCGGGGGGCTCGCGGCGGCCAGAACGCGCAGGGCGTTGCCACGGAAGCGGGAGGGGCGGGGGCCGACGTCGGCGAGTTCGCGTTCGACCATGGCGCGGGCGCGGGCCGGTTCGTCGAGTGCGACGTACGCCTCGGCGGTTCCGGTGCGCCAGCCGAGGAGGTGGCGCGAGGGGGAGTGCCATCGCTCGGCCAGCGGTGCGCAGGCGGTGAAATCGTTGAGAGCCGCGTAAGGACGGCCGGTGGCCAGGCTGTGGTGGCCGCGGGCGACCAGATAGAACAGACCGACGGTGGAGTGGAACATCTCCTCGGGGACGGGATATTCGAGGTAGCGCGCGGCCTCGTCGTACTGGCCCGTGGCGGTGTGGGCGGCCACCAGGGTGGCCAGGGGGGAGCCGATGACCACACCCCAGCCGTGGTGCGGAAGGAGTTCCAGAGCGGAGGCCGCGCGTGTGACGGCCGTGGCCGTCTCACCGCGTTGCAGGGCGATATAGGCGTGCACGCTACGGAAGATCGCGACGCGCGCGGGCGATCCCTCACCGGGAAGCCGGTCGAGCAGCGCCGTGCCGAGCCGCTCGGCCTGGGGCAGATCCCCGTGCTGGAGCAGTTCGATCAGCGTGATGGCATCACGGTCCCAGGAGTACCGCGGTCCGGGAACGGGGGGAGGTAACGTTTCTCCGTAGTCCGTCTCGGTGTGGCCGAGGACAAGTGGGTCGATGTCGCCGACGGGTACGCGTGAGCTGCCGCGGGACATGTGTGCCGCGTGTTCCAGATAGGCGGCCGACAGGGTGTCCCGCGTATCCGACAGCGGATCCGACTCCGGCAGTTCGGGCAGCAGGGCCGGACTCAGGTGCGCCACGATCGTCCTGGTGGCCGCCAGCCGCTCTCTCGCACGCGGATCACGTGGGTCGTGGGGTTTCTCCAGATACGTGATCGCCTCGCCCGCCTCTTTCGTCCGGCCGAACCACAGCAGCCACGTGACGAGCGCGTGGACGGCCCGCGCGTTGAGCGCTCCCGCGCGCATCACGGACATCAGACGGCTCACCTCCGGCTCCGCCGCCGCCGGGTTGACGCACCACAGCGCGCCGAGCAGCCCCAGGGCGACCTCCACCCGCTGGGGCTCCTCCAGCCCGGCCCGGTCCGCCAGTCGCAGGCACCGGAGCGAGGCGTCCACGTCCCCCTCCGCCAACAACTGCCGCGACGCGCGTAACAACACCGCGATGCCCGCCTCGTCCGGTATCGCGCCGCCGGCCATGAGATGCTCCGCCACCGTGGTCACGGACGCTCCCTCGGCGCGCAGCACCTCCGCCGCACGCAGATGGAGCCCGGCGCACTCGTCCCCGCCGAGCGCCTTGAGCACAGCCCTGCGGGCCGCCGGATGCCGGAACGCGCCGTCCTCCAGCAACCCCGCCAGCTCCAGTTCCCGCATCTCCATGGCAAGCCGCTCCGGGCCGCGGTCCAGCAGCTGGCCCAGCCGGGCCGGGGTCGCGTGCCGGTCGAGAACGGCCAGCGCCCTTACACACGACAGCAGTTGAGGATGGTGCTTCAGACGGGCCACATACGTGCGTTCGAAGGTCTCCCCCACCACGACGCCGCCTTCACCCGCCGGGGCACCGGGGCCCGGGGCGGCCTTGCGGGCGGCGGCCCTGTGGTCGCGGATCAGCGCGTACACGAGGGCGGGACTGCCACCACTGACGCGGTGGACGGGGGCGAGCAGTTCCGCCGCCGTGTCCGCGCCGAGCCTGCTCTCCAGCAGCCGCCGCACCTCCGCCTCCGGCAGGGGCGTGATCGCCCCCACCCGGCATCCCGGAACGAGCAGGAACTCCTCCGTCCGGTCCAGGTGGCACTCGCACATCGACCGATCGAGCGTCATGACCATGATGATTCCGCTGCTCTGGGCACGCCGGGCCAGATGCAGCAGACAGGAGCGGGACAGCTCGTCCGCGTACTGCGCGTCGTCGACCGCGACGACCAGGGGCGTTTCCCGCGCGACGGCTTCCAGCGCGGAGGTCAGGTCCCGCATCCGCTCCACGTGCCCGCGGTCGGACGCCCCCCGGGGCACGCCGTCCTCCCACAACCGGTGCACGGCCGCCCGCGCCTCCTCGGGCACGCCGGAGGAGTGCGTCAGTTGCTCGATGGTGGCGAAGGGCACGTCGTTCTCGCTGCGGAAACCGGTGGCGGCCAGATACAACGCCCCGGACTCCGCGGCGTGTTCGCGAAATCTGCCCAGCAGCGTGGTCTTCCCCGTCCCCGGGCCTCCGTGCAGGGCCATCACACCGCCCTGATGTGGCCCGGCATCCGCCAGCAGCTCACCGAATTCCGCCACGTAATCCCGTCGGCTCGCCCAACTCATCGTCCTACCTTTGCACTCAAGGAATGTGTTGCTGAAACCCAGGAACGCAGAATCACCGCAATCCGAACCTCGTGGTTATCAAGTGTAATCAGTCGAGTGCGAACTGTCTTGAGTGCGTGCAGACCCGGCTACCTCACGCAAACGTTCGCAACGTGCCCGACCGGGCATCACCTCGTCGGTTCCGGGGACGCAATCGGACTCGAAACCCGGCGAGCGGGATACGACGCATACTCGCCATTCTCACGCTTTCACCTCTCCGTGAAGCGCGCCGCCAAGTCGCCCGTCCCCTACCGCCCCCGGGCGGTAACCGCGAACCAGCGAGAACGCACGAATGAACGTTGCGTGAGCAATTACGCGCCAAAACCGGTCGGCTTGACTGCGGAGTTACCCGGCGCTTTCCCTTCCGTCCACGTACTGGAGAGATCGGTCATACGGTGGTGATTTGCCGGACTGATTCTCCGCTCCACGCCATCGGTACGTACCAATGACTGTCGGCGTACTCCGGCCATAGCTTTACCTCGAATTTACCGCGTCACCCGCAAAGCCGGCGGGACCGCAGAAAAACCGTCGCCCGCCGCGAGGATCGCGACGGGCGAGGGAGTGAGGGGCGAGGGGCGAGGCAGTGAGGGGCGAGGGACCGGGAACGAGGGACGACGGGCCGGGGGGGACGGGCGGTGGTCGGCCCCCGGCGAACAGGCTCACCGCCGCACGGCGGGTCCGTTTCAACTCCCCGGGCCGCGCCTCACCATGACACGGGGAGAGTGGTCGGTCCGCGGACGACGGCCTCGGCGGGCCGCCATCGCAGGGCGGCCGGGGCCACGGCCGGACACAGCCCGGGGGCCGCCCGGACCAGCTCTTCCAGCGCGACGCGCAGCTGGAGCCTGGCCAGCTGGGCCCCGAGACACACATGGGGTCCGTGCCCGAACGTCAGATTCCTGGGCATGTCCCGCCGGACGTCGAGGACTTCGGGTTCCGCGTGCTCCGCCGCGTCGAAGTTGGCGTGCAGCAGGGATACCAGCACACCGTCCCCCGCGCTGATCCGCTCCCCGCCCAGCTCGACGTCCTGCCGCGCCACGCGCGTGAAGCTGATCGGGACGACGGGCGCGTACCGCAGCAGTTCCTCCACCGCCCCCGGGACCAGCTCCGGCCGGGACACCAGCTCCCGCCACTGCGCCGGGTGTTCCAGCAGAGCGAGCGCCGCGAGACCGATCTGGCCGATCGTGGTCTCGTACCCCGCGTTGAGCAGCAGTTCGATGAGGGCGAGCAGCTCGGGTTCGTCCAGCGCGCCGTCCTGCTCACGGGCCAGGATCAGCGTGCCGAGCAGGTCGTCCCCGGGGTCACGGCGGGCGTGATCCGCCAGCTCGACGAAGTACGCCCGCAGTTCGCGCCTGGCCGTCTCCGACTCCCCCGGTGAGCAGGGGGTGATGCCGTGCGCCCGGTCGGCCAGCCGGGAGAACCGGTCCTGTTCGGCCTCCGGTACGCCCAGTACCTGACAGATCGTCGAAGCCGACAGCGGCATCGCGTAGCCGGATACGAGGTCGATCGCGCGTCTGCCCTGGAGCAGGCCACGGGCCGCCCGCCGGATCGGGCCCTCCTGGGCGGCCATGGCCTCGGGGACGAAGGCACGGTTGATCAGTTTGCGCAGCCGGCCGTGCGCGGGCGGATCGAGGCTCGTGAGGGCCACCGGGTCCGGGCGCAGGGGGTGGATGGCGGGTGCCGACTCCGCTACGGCCAGGGCCCGGCTGAACCGGGGGTCGGTCAGCACCTGGCGTCCGAGTTCGTACCGGGTGACGAGCCAGAGCCGGTCGCCGGTCGGCGCGAGCACACGCACCACGTCCGGTACGGGGTGCCGTGGGAGGTAGGGGAGCATGGGGCCGCGCTGCACCCCGGTGGCGTGCTGGGTGTGCGCGGCAACCGCCAGATGTCCGGGGGCCCTTGGGGGGATGCCGCCGGACGGGGGGACGCCCCCGGACGGATCGCTGGCCCCGGATGTGGTCCGGGGACAGCCGCCGGGAGCGGTCCGGGACAAGGACAACTCGCCTTCGTCGGTCGTCATCTGGCCGGATCCGTCTACTTGACGCCGACGACCATGTACTCGGGCCCGTCGAGGTGGCTGACCGCGACGGACCGGAAGCCTGCCGCGGTCAGCCAGTCCCGGCACTGGGCGCCGGTGTAGCCCAGTCCCCCGGCGGAGACCAGGGAGACATTGAGGCTGGTCAGCATGCCCGTGGTGTGGGTCCGGCGGTCGTCGTCGATGAGCGATTCGTAGATGAGCAGCGAGCCGCCGGACGGCAGCGCGTCGTACGCCTTGCGGATGAGCATCTGCTTGATGTCGAGGTTCCAGTCGTGGAGGACATGGCCCATGACGATCACGTCCCCGGCCGGCAGCGGGTCGTGGAAGAAGTCGCCGCCGGCGAACCGGGACCGGTCGGTGACCCCCGCCTGGCCGAGGTGATGGGTGAAGCGGTCGCTCACGGCGGGCAGGTCGAACCCGATGCCGTTCAGGTGCTCGTGCGCGCCGAGTACCTGGGCCAGCAGTGCGCCCTCGGAGCAGCCCACGTCCACGACCGTGCGTACCGGCTGCCAGTCGAACGCGGTGGCGATGGCTTGGTTCGCCCCCATGCTGTAGCCGGTCATGGCCCGGACGAATCCCGTGACCTGGTCGGGGGTCGCGAACGCCTCGCCGAAGGTGTCGCTGGTGGCGTCGGCCTCCACCAGGGTGCCGTCGCCCGCCGTACGGCCGTCGCCGCCGCCCGATTCGGCCAGGGCTCCGGAGAAATCGAGCCGGTCGCCGCTGCGCAGCCCTTCGGAGAGCCGGGACCACCAGCCGAATCCGGAATTCAGGAAGGACAGATATCCGGACACGTCGGTGGCGGGTTTGTGGGGGTTGAGATATTCCTCGGCCACCGGGGAGTTACGATACCGCCCCTCCGTACGCTCCAGCATTCCCAGGGAGACCAGGCTGTTCAGGAAGTCGGGCGCTCCCCTGCCTTTGATCCCGAGCCGCGCGCAGAGTTCCTCGGCCGTACGGGACCGCCCGGACAGCTCGGTGAATACGCCAAGTTCGACGGCGCTCAGCAGGACCTTCGACTTCCAGAACGCGGTGGCGATGTCGATGATGGCGTGTGGAGATCCGGCCGGCCCGATGGATCCGGCGTCATTCCGCGGCTGAGTCATTCTGATTCCCCTCTTGAAAGAACCGGCACATCACACAAGGCCGAGATCGTGGTGGATGGCGTCGCCGATGGCGAGCATCCGTTCCTGGTGTTCGTCCTGCGACGCCTTGCCGTTGAGATGCACGGCGGCCACCACTCCGGTGTCCGGGTCGGCGAAGGCCACGGACGTCCACAGTCCGTAGTGGCCGAAAGCACGGCGGGAGGCATATTGGCTGAATGCTGTGTACTCCTTGCCGAGGTGATGTGATTCCAGTCGGAATCCCAGCCCCCAGTCGGCATTGCCGAAGGCGTCGGTGAGGCCGACGCGGTGGCGTGCCGTCATCGCCATGACGGTCTGTGGCCGCAGGATCCGGCCGCCCGTTCCCTGGCCGTCGGCCAGCAGCGTTTCGAAGAACCGGCCGAGGTCCTGGATCGGTCCGCGCATGTTGAGCCCCTGGATGGGCCGGGTGCACGAGGCCTCCGTGGCGTACCACTGCGTCGGTTCGGCCGGGAAGCCGCCTCCGGTGATGTGGATCAGCGGCAGCCGGTCGGCGGTCTCCCGGTACTCCTCGGGGGTGAGCACCATCCGGGTGTCGGTCATCCCGCAGGGTGCCAGCACCTCTTCGGTCAGATAGCGCTCGTAACTCCGGCCGTCGACGGCCCGGACGATCTCCGCCAGCAGGAACCAGGCCCACCAGGGCGCGTAGTTGATCCTGGTCCCCGGTTCGGCGCCCGGTGGGATCCGCATCGTGCGCAGCTGCTCGCGGCGTACCGCCACCGGTGCGGCGAAGGTGCCGTGCAGGGGGTCCAGTGCCATGGGGACCGGGGTGGTGTGGGTCAGCAGCTGGAAGAGGGTGATGTTCTCCCGTCCTTCGCCCTCGAACCACGGCAGATACGCGGCGACGGGACGCAGCGGGTCCACCAGGCCCCGCTCCCAGAGCTGTCCGACGGCCACGGCCCCGACCGCTTTGGAGCAGCAGTACCAGATCGGCCACGACCGGCGGGTGAAGGGCACCTGGGGCCGGCTTTCCCCGAGGGCGACAGAGACGGCGGTACGCGACGGGGCGTGCGAGACATAGAGCTGCGCGCCGGGGGTGGTGCGGTCCAGCTCGGCGCGCAGGACCGCCATGGTCCGCGGCAGTGTGTCGTACGCCGCCTCCACCGCCGCTGTCTCGTCCTCCTGGCCGGGGCCCGTGCGGTGGGTCCGCGCGGGCGGCGAGCCGGGAGGGTGCGCGAGGCCGGCGGTTCCGGCCCGCAGTCCCGCCAGCCCTCCCGATACGTCCTGCTGGAGGATCCGGTCGAGGAAGAAGACGAACAGGAACGCGCCTTCCAGCCGCAGGCCGCCGTGTTCGAACAGACGCGTCCGGTGCGTCTGGTCTCCGAACAGCAGCGTGCCGGCGTCCGCGTGGGTGAGTGTGAAGGCGAGCGTGGGACGCACGGCGCTGTGGCCCGGCGCGAACCGGAGGGCACCGGTCGTGAGGTCCATCAGGATGTCGAGCGCGTCCGCGGTGCCTTCGGGAGCGTCGGTGATGTCCAGGGCGATCCGGATGGCGGCGCTCTCGTCGGCCGGCAGCGCGGCGAACGCGGTGCCGGCGCTGCCGAGCCACTCCGGCGAGAACAGCGCGTACCGGGTCGGGACGGTGGTGGCAGACGGGTCCGTCCTGGCGGGAGCCGTCCCCATCAGGACCTCTTGGCCAGGGTGAACCGCACCTTCGAGGTCATGGTGAGGGACCCGTCGGGTGCCTTGAGGGTGTCCAGTTCCGCGTTCACGGCGGCGACGGCCTTGTCGCGCTCGTCGTCGGGGACGCTCTCCCAGAACTGGCGCCCGGCGGTCGACCACACCCACCGCCACCACTGTTCGGCGTGGGCGAAGTGGGTGACGCAGTCCTCCTCGGCCGTCTCGGCCTCGTCGAAGCCGGCTTCGCCGAGCATGGCGTGCAGGGCGTCGACCGAACGGAAGGGGCTCGTCGCGGGCAGGGTGTGCGAGGAGGGGCCCCGGCCGTACGGGGCACTGGCGGCGTACACCGGGTCCCACCGCGGGTCCGGCCGCCCCCACCAGGACACCCCGAACCGGCCTCCCGGTTTCAGCAGCTCGCGGTAGCGGGCGGCGGCGGCCTGCGGGTGGGGGAAGAAGAACAGGCAGATCCCGGCGAGGACGGTGTCGAAGGAGCCCGGCGCGGTGGGTACGTCCGCCAGGGCGACGGTCTCCGCGTCACCGACGACGGCCCGCACCTGGTGCAGCAGCCCCTGCCGGGCCGCCTCCTCCTGAGCCCGTGCCACCATCCCGCCGGACAGGTCGACGCCGATGACCTCGCCCTCGGGTCCGACCGCCCGTGCGGCGGGAACCAGCACGGCGCCGGTGCCGCACCCGACGTCCAGCACTCGCTGCCCGGTGGTGACCTTGGCGTGGTCGACAAGCCGCCGGCCGAGGTCGTTGAAGTGCTCGACCCCGACCCGCTCGTAGGTCGGCGCGCTGCGGTCGAAGAGCAGGGCCAGCGCCGCTTTCCGGTCCGCCTCCCTGTCCTGCGCGATGTCGCTCACGGTGTGCCCTCCTCGTGTCGTGTGCCGGTACCGAGCCGTACCGGTCCTCCGGTCGCCGCCGATGTGTAGACGGCGGTCACGACGGCCACCGCCCGCCGTCCGGCCGCCGCGTCCGCCAGCGGGGGCCTGCCGTCCCGTACCGCGTCGAGGAAGTCCAGGAGTTGGTCACGATGCGGCTGGTACAGCAGACCGATGCGGTCCCTGGCCGTGTCGCGCTTCTGGGACGGGGCGTGGTCGGCGGCCTGGTTGGCGCTGCCGAACGCCCCGTAGGCGGGCGCCCGTTCACCTTCGCGCGCGGCGTGGAAGTACTCCAGTTCGTCGCTGTCGATGACCACCGAGCCCCGGTCGCCGTGCACCGAGATCCGGGCGGTACGGCCCGGGTAGGCGGCGGTGGTGGCCAGCAGTACGCCGAGCGCGCCGCCGGCGAACCGCAGGCTCGCGGTGGCCACGTCCTCCACCTCGATGTCGTGGTGGGCGAGCAGGGCGGTGTGCGCGGCCACCTCCACGACAGGTCCGGCCAGCCACTGGGCCAGGTCGACCGCGTGCACGGCCTGGTTCATCAGCGCCCCTCCCCCGTCGAGGAGCCGCGTACCGCGCCAGCTGCCCGAGCTGTAGTACGACTGCTCGCGCCACCAGGGCAGTTCGATCAGGACGGAGGTGATACGCCCCAGCTCTCCGGCGTCGATCGCCGACCGGGCGAGGCGGGTCGCGGGGTCGAAGCGGCGCTGGGAGACCACACCGAGCGTGCCGCCCTCCTGCCGCGCGACCGAGATCAGCCGGTCGGCGGCGGCGGGTGACACGTCGATGGGCTTCTCGACGAGCAGGTGCTTGCCCGCTCGGAGCGCGGCGGCTCCGAGGTCGGCGTGTGTCCCGCTCGGTGTGCACAGCAGGACGGCGTCCACGTCCGTACGGGCGAGCAGTCCGGGCACGTCGTGGTGGTCGCAGCCGAGTTCGGCACCGAGCTCCCGGGCGCGCGCCCGTTCCCGGCCGGCCACGGCGGTCAGCCGGGCCCGGCCGTTCAGCTCGGGGTCCTCGCGGGTGAGGAGCCGCCCCAGGAAACCTCCGATGGACCCGCAGCCGATGATCCCGAACCTCAGCTCCACAGGATCACCCGACCGGGACAATGGCGTTCCCCAGGTAGTTCGGCAGGGTGGTGAGACGGCGTTCCTGGTCGTCCAGGTCGGCCGGGTAGCGCTCGCGATAGCGCCGGGTCACGTCCTGGATCTCGCGCCAGCTCGTGGGCATCACCCCGTCGTTGTACCGCGGGGCGAGCTGGTCGTAGAGGCTGGTCCCGGGGCGCAGGAACAGCTGGTTGATGCCGAACCATCCGGGAACACCGCCCGCCCAGTCGACCAGCCAGTCGGACATGCAGGCGTCGTCGTCGGGGAGTCCCAGAAGGATGAACGCGAAGGGGACGATCCCGGCGTCCTTCAGCTTGAGCACGGCGTCGTGGATCTGCTGCTCGCTGACGCGTTTGTGGACGCCCGTACCGGCCACGGCGGGCGACTCGGCGCCCAGCCACATGCCCTGGCAGCCCGCCCTGGCCCATTCGGTGACATCGCTCTTGAGCACGATCTCGGCGCGGGTCTGGCCGACCCAGCCGACCCCCTGGCCGCGCAGACGGTGGCAGATGTCGGTGTAGAAGGTCTTGTTGATGCCGAAGACGTAGTCCAGGAAGAACTGGAAGTCCAGGCCGGCCGTCTGCTGGGCCTCCACTTCGGCGATGACCCGGTCGACGGGCTGGATCCGCATACGGTTGCCGAACGGCAGATGGCAGAACGTGCAGCCGTACGTGCAGCCGCGGGCCGCCAGCACCATCCCGCAGGGGCCGGGCTGGGGCAGCCCGTCGACGATGACCTCGGCCGTGTAGTTCCGCAGGGGAACCAGGTCGTAGGCGGGGAGCGCGAACTCCTCCAGGGGGATGTTCGGGTACGGCTTCGGGCGGTCCCCGACGATGGCGAGCGGGGAGACGGGCGCGACATCGCCGGACAGCACCGGGGCCGTCACGCCCGCGTTCAGGCTGCGGACGGCCTGGACGGCCGCCGAGTCCGCCTCACCGAGGGCGACGTGCTGGACGCCGAGGTCGAGCCTGGTCGCCTCGGGCAGGTGGGTGCCGTGCGGCCCGATGGCGATGGTGCGGGCGCCGGGGAAGCGGGCCTTCGCGACGTCCGTGGCGGCCCTGATCGGGCCCAGGTCCAGCGGGTAGCACTGGGCCCGGTCGGCGATGGCGGAGGAGATCAGCAGGATGTCGGGGTCGTCGCCACCCGGCGGCGCGTCCTGCAGCCGCTGGTCCCAGACGGTGACCTCGTGGCCTTCCGCGCGCAGTTGGCCCGCGGCCATGAGGATGTCCAGGGGGATCTGTATGAAGTACTGGTCGAACTTGTTACTGGGGACCACCAGGCAGATTCGGCTCATGGGTGTGTGACCTCACAGACGGGCGGAGGGGGTGGCATGCGGTTGTGCCGTGGATGGCAGCCCCTCGCGGGACCGGGCCACCTCGGCCAGTCGGCTGATGCGGCGAATCGGCCGCAGGTCGACCTCGGGGCGGGCGGGTTCGGTGAGCAGGGCGTCCATCGACCACCGCAGCGCGTTGTCCATCGGGGAGTCGTGGAAGAACCACTCCGTCCGGTGGTCGGGTCCCTCGACGGCCAGCCAGTGCGTGTTGCGTGCCATCGGTGAGCCGTCGAGCAGCGTCACGGGATCCAGCTTCACGGTGAACCGCACCGGTCCCGCGGTGATCTCGACCAGCCGCTGTCTGCTCTCGGCGCCCTCGGGGGCCGGTCCCATCCATTTCGGCGTGGGGACGAGCGGGTGGGCGTCGGGCCCCACGATGGTGGAGTACAGCTCGATGGTGAGGTCGTCGACGGTGGTGGTCTCATAGGCGGCGGTGCTGGTCAGTTCCGGGTCGGCCTCCACACGTACGTCGTGCTCGGCCGGGTCGGTGCGCAGATACCGGTCGTACACGCCGGCCGGCAGCACGCCGCCGACCAGAGCGAGCATGTGCAGCCACTCGTAGCCGAAGACCCCGTAGTCGTGGTCCACGAACCGGCCGGCCGCGATGTCCTCCCTGCGGTCCTTGCCGAAGCCGACCCGGACGCCGCTCACCGGGTGTCCGGGCGCGAACTCCTTCTTCAGAGTGCGCAGCACGGCGCCGGCCTGGGCGTGCCCGTACTGGTTCATCACCACCAGCCGGGCCCGTTCGTACTCGGCCAGCAGGGCGGTGAGACCGGCTTCCTCGCCGGGGCGGCAGACCGGCTTCTCCACCAGCAGCCGGGCCGCCGGGTCCCGGGCGAGCACCTCCGCCACGGTCTCCAGGTGTGTCGCGGTCGGCGAGCACACCGACCACACGTCGACGGGCACGTCACGCGGCACGTCCGCCACGCGGCCGTACCGGGGGGCGCCCGTGCCGGGCGCGCCGGCCAGCGGGTCCACCACACTGACCAGGTGTCCGAGGGCGCTCAGCAGCCGCTCGTGCAGCCGGCCCGCGACTCCGTGGCCGACCACGCACACATGTGTCCTGGACATGCGCGCTGTCACAGGGCGGTGGCGGTCAGGAGGTGCTCGGGCTCGGCCGGCCGGTGCTGTTTCCCGGCGAGGTACTCACGGTAGTAGGCGTGGAACAGCTCGGCCTCGTCGATGGCCCGGTCCACCGGCTCCAGATGGAGACCGGGTTCGAGCGAACCGATCTCCCGGCACAGGACCTTGGCGGCGATCAGCGTTCCGGCCCGGTAGGCGTCGTAACCGCGGTTGGCGATCCCCTCGTACTCGAAGAGATTGAGCGAACGGCCGTCGCCGAGCACCGTGGCCACGGCTCCGGAGGGGAGGACGTAGCGCACCCCGACGTACGGCACGACCGTCGGCTCGGCCCCCGCGTGTCCCTCGCTGAGGATGCTGAAGTCCTTGGTGGCGAACCCGGCGAGATAGACGCCGTCGGGCAGCAGCGGCAGGTCCTCCGCGGTGATGGCGAGCTCTCCGGTGCCACCGATGACCAGGAACGGGGAGTGGCCGCGCAGCGCCTCGGCGGCGGTGGTGTAGGTCTCGAAGCCGTGTTCCGCGGCCGTGATGAGGGCGAGGATGTCGGTGTCCACGACGCTCACCCGGCAGCCGAGAGCCCGCAGCGCGTGCGCCACGCGCGCTCCCAGCGTGCCGAAGCCGAGGATCAGCACATGCCGGCCGATGAACTTCTCGCCGGGGAGGATGGCGCGCAGACGCCGGACGCAGGAGTCCGCGATCTCGTTGTATCCGAGCATCGTCTTCAGCCGCGAGCGGGCCATGTTGAGTACGGGGATGGACAGTGTGCCCGGGGCGTTGGCGATGCGTTTCAGGCCGCTGACGGTCAGTTCGAGCGCGGCGTCGATGTATTCGGTGAGCTGTCCGTCCGCTCCGTATCCCTGTGCCAGCAGTCCGCCGTCGTCGATGACCAGCACCTTGCGGCCGGCGGCGTGGGCCTGCCGGATGAAGGCGTTGACGCGTTCGTTGACGCCGAGCGCGTAGGCCTGGGCGGCCGGGTCGGCCGTGTCGTTGATGACCGAGTTGTCCAGTACATCGCTGAGATAGCCGTGGTTCAGGAACCAGGCGTGGACCCGGCTGCGGTGCAGGGTCCGGTCGCCCTTGGAGAGCGCGAAGACCCAGTTCGGGTCGAGACCGGCCCGCTCCATGCCGAGCAGGAAGCCCACGCTGTTCTCGACGTAGTGGTCACGGAAGATCAACGCCCAGTCGGCGAGGGCCGGTTCCTTCGTGGCGTACCGGTCGACCAGCGGCATGGCCCGGACGATGGAATCGATCTCCGCTTCGCTGTAGCACTGGCCCCGGAGCGTCAGCTTCTCCAGCAGGGCGACGAACAGGGCGCGTATGTCGTCGGGCAGGGGGCCGGAGGTGGTGAGCAGCACCCGGCGGCTGCCCGCCGCCGGCAGGATGTGGTCGAGGGTGTCGGGCGCGACATCGGGCAGCGGGCGGCTCCGGACGTCCAGGCAGCTGTCGCCGAGCCGCACCCGGTAGTTCCCGGGCTGGAGGACCTCCAGGGTGTGTTCCGCGGTGGGCCGGCCGTCGTCGTGGAGCACCGACCTGATGACGTCGTGGAGTTCGTCGCAGGTCATCCGGCCGTCCAGCACCTCGTACAGACCCTCGGGCGGCTCGCTCAGGACCTCGGCGGGCCCGGCGGCCACCTGGCCATTGAGCGCGTCGTCTACCGACTCGGTTTCGAAGACTGTCACTTTCCAACCTCTTCTTCTCAGTTCTCAGGCGCGATCAATCGCAAATAACTGTCCGGAGGGATCCGGCGGAATCCGGGGATGAATCCGGTGGGGGGAATCCAGAGGAAGACAGAACTAGAACCAGGTCAGAACAGTGGCCGCCGCTGTCATTCCACCTCCCACTGCCGCCAGGAGAATGCGCTCACCGCGCTGGAACGGCCTGCGCGATTGCGCGTCCCGCATCGTGATGGGAATGGAAGCCGCTCCGGTGTTGCCGTACCGCGGGGCCGTCATCGGAACGCGGTCCGGGTCCAGTTTGAGTTCGGACGTGATGTTCTCCAGCAGTCGCACATTGGCCTGATGGAAAATGAACCGGTCGATGTCGTCGACCGACAGCCCGCAGTCCGCCAGAGTCCCGCCGACGACCTCGGGGAGCGCCCGCAGGGCGTACTCCGCGACGGGCCTTCCGTCCATTTTGAACAGATGCTCGCCCGCGGCACGCGCCTCAGGGGTCAGCGGTTGTCTGGTACCGCCGGCCGGCACCTCCACCAGTGAGCGCAGACTCCCGTGCGCCACCATGCGCGACGCGCTGATTCCGTACCCTTCCGGCACCGGCCCGAGGAGCGCGGCCCCGGCGCCGTCACCGAAGAGGCTGACCGTTCTCCGGTCGGTGCGGTCCATGACGGAGGAGAACATGTCGGCGCCCACGACGAGGGCGTACGTACCGAAGGCGGAGGATGTCGAGAGCAGCGCGTCGGCGATCGTCAGCCCGTAGACGAAGCCGGAGCACACGGCGTTGATGTCGAAGGACGCCGCCGCCTCCAGGCCCAGGCGGCCCTGGAGGGCCACGGCCGTCGCGGGCTGCGGCTGATCGGGAGTGGCGGTGGCGACGATCACCAGGCCGATGTCCCGCTCGATCCCGGGAGTTCTGCTCAGCAGGTCGGTGACGGCCTCGTAGGCGAGGTCGGAGGTCGCCACCCCGGCGGGCGCGTAACGCCTCTCGTGAATTCCGGTGCGCCGGGCCACCCAGTCCTCCGGGGTGTCCGCCCATTCGCTGATACACGCGTTGTCGATGACTACTTCAGGAACATGAAATCCAACCCCTAAGACACCGACCGGCATACGAGACCTCCCTGGGCCCTCAGCGCTGGCAGAGATTCGCTCCTCGTGTCCCCTTCCAGGACAGTGCGAAGCCGAGGGCGGAACACATGACGGACGGGCGAATTCGGAGAATCCGCCGCCCCTGGTGGTTCGCGGCTTCCGGTGCGCCGCCTTTCCGTGTTCCCTCGGGCAAAGCCATCCTACGAAGAGGGGAGGATGAACTTCATCCCCTACAACCCCTATGAGCCCCTACGCAGCTCGCGCCCCTCAGGAGTCCCGCCGGTCCGCGTCCGCCCAGGCCGAAGTGCCGGCCTTCATGACGAAGGCCGGCACGCTGAACGCGACACCGCGGCTACGCGGCCAGGCGGTTGATCTCCCGGCTGTCCAGGACGCGGGGGATCTCCGCGCCGGGCAGGGCCGCGTGGGGCCGGGCGACGGCGAGCATCGCGCGGCCGAGGTGCTCGGTGGTCGTGGTGTGCCCCGGCGCGATGCGGTGCAGGAGGGGGTAGAGCCAGGAGGTGAGGGTGTACATCACGCGGTAGGCGGGGGTCCTGGAGACGGCACCGTGACGGGGCTGGATGTAGCCGGGACGGAACATGTAGGCGTCCATCTCCATGGCCAGCAGCGCGTTTTCGGTCCGTCCCTTGACGCGGGCCCACATGGCGCGGCTGCGTTCGGTGCTGTCGGTGCCCTCGCCGGAGACGTAGGCGAACGTGATGCCGGGGTTGTGCCGGGAAACGGCGGAGGCCGCGGCGAGGGTGACGTCGTAGGTGATACGGGTGTATTCGGCTTCGTCGCGCCCGGCGGCGGAGACGCCGACGCAGAAGAAGCAGGCGTCGAGGCCGGCCAGTTGCCCGCTGAGGGCGGACAGGTCGGTGAGGTCCTGGTGGATGACCTCGCGCAGCTTGGGGTGGGTGATGCCGAGCGGGCCGCGGCCCACCACCAGGACGCTGGTGACCGCGGGGTCCAGAAGGCAGGCACGCAGCACACCGTGTCCGACCATGCCGGACGCTCCGAAGATGACGACGTTCACAGGGGGCTCCGGGAGGGGGTGAGGTTCGGGCACGCGGGATCGCGGTGGCGACCATGGTGGCACGGCGGCGTCACGGTCGATGCCGGAGCCCAGGGCGGGTACGGGCGGAGTGTCGGCCGAGAACGGCGACGTCGAGCATGAGTCCCGGTCCCGCGCCGCGGTACCCGCGCCGGACGGCACGGGGTCAGATCCCGGGGCCGTACCCCGGATCCGGCTGCCGGCGCGGGGTCCACCACTCGGTGAGCCCCCATACGCCCAGCGCGAGCGCGGCCACGGCCACCAGCGCGGCGGCCCAGGGGCGGTGCACCCATTTCGTGGTCAGGCCCCAGGCGAGGAGCGGAACCAGAGCGCCACCGAGCACGATGAGCGGCAGATCGACGAAGAGCACGCTCAGATCGCGGGCATGGCCCTCGAATCCGCCGTCGATGCTGAAGGCCGCTCGCGGCGCCCACACGAGTGCCGCGGTCGTCGCGCCGAGGACGGCGAGGAAGCATCCGGCGGCGCCCCGGGTCGTCGGGTTCATCGCCGTGGTCCCTCGCGTGGCTCTTTCGCTCATGCCCACGACAGACGCGACGGCGCGGCGCGTGGTTCCGGCGGGGCACCCCTGCTCAGACCGGTGCGCCGCGCTCCCCGGGCTCAGGCGCGCGCGCCGCACTTCCCCGGCTCAGGCGCGTGCGCCGCCGTCGACCCGCAGGACCGTGCCGGTCACGTAGGAGGCGCGGTCGCTGAGGAGCCAGGCGGCGGCCTCGGCGATTTCGTCGGGTCCGGCCGCGCGGCGCAGCGGGGTGTTCGCCGTGAGCCGCTCGACGAGACCGGGCGAATGCGCCTCCCAGGTGCGGATCATCTCGGTCAGCGTGCCGCCCGGGGCGATGGCGTTGACGCGGATGCCCTCCGGGCCGTAGGTCACGGCGGCCGACTCGGTGAGGCTGTTGACCGCCCGCTTCATCGCACCGTAGGCGGGCAGCTCGGGGTTGGCCATCAGGCTGCCGACGCTGGAGTTGTTGACGATGGCCCCCGTCCCGGCGGTGGCCCGGATGGCGGCGATCTCGGCGGCCATGGCGAGCCACGGGCCCCTGAGGTTCACGGCGTAGAGGCGGTCGAAGTCGGCCTCCCGCACCTGGTCCAACGGGCCGGGCGGCGTGATCGTCGCACCGTTGTTGAAGGCGACGTCGAGCCGGCCGTACAGGTCCACCGCGCGGTCCACAGCGGCGCGTACGCCGGCCGCGTCGGCCAGATCGCACAGCACGTAGTCCGCGGTGCCGCCCGCGGCCCGGATCTCCTCGGTCACCGCCTTCAGCTGGGCCTCCGTCCTGGCCGCGAGCAGCACGCGCGCGCCTTCCCTGGCGAACAGCCGGGCCGCGGCGGCGCCGATGCCACGGCCCGCACCGGTGATGAAGGCGACCTTGCCGGCCAGCAGGCCCCGGCCAATGTCGGTGGTGATGTCGGTGCGCGTGCCGGCGGGCGTGCCGGTGCGCGTGTCGGGGGTGGATGGTGAGGTGTGGTCCATGGCAGCGAGCCTGCGCCCGTCGGCGGTGGCTATCCAGGCACCGGCGGTACCTGGATAGCCACCGTGCTCCCGCGCACACTGAAGAGGTGGACAGACAAGAACTGGCCGCCTTCCTGCGCAGCAGGCGGGAGCGGATCACCCCCGCCGACGTGGGCCTGCCCGCCGGGCCGCGCCGCCGTACCCCGGGGCTGCGCCGCGAGGAGGCGGCGCAGCTGGCGTACATCTCGACCGAGTACTACACCCGGCTGGAGCAGGCCCGCGGCCCCCGCCCGTCGCGCGAGGTGCTGGCCGGGCTGGCGCGGGCCCTGCGCCTGTCGGACCCGGAGCGCGACCACCTCCATCACCTCGCCGGCGCGCCGCCGGGCCCTCCGCCAGGCCCCTCGCGCGAGGTGCGGCAGAGCATCCTCGACCTGCTGCGCCGACTGCCGCAGGCCGCCGCGATCGTGACGTCCGCGACGTACGAGGTGATCGCCTGGAATGATCTCGCCGCCGCCCTCATGGAGGACTTCTCGGCCGTGCCACGACGCGACCGCAACCTGGTCCGCCGTACCTTCCTCGATCCGTCCCCGCGGGGACAGCGGTTGTACGGAGTGTCGGACGTGGACGCTTTCGCCCGTGCGTCGGCCCAGCAGTTGCGCGCCGTCGCCGCCCGCTACCCCGGTGATCCCGAGGTGACCGAGCTGGTGGACGAACTCCTCGCCGGCAGTGAGGAGTTCACCCGGCTGTGGGGCTCCCACGACGTGTCCGCCGAGCCCGCTCTGCGCAAGACCTTCCAGCACCCGCTGGTCGGCCCGGTCACCGTCGACTGCGACGCCCTCGACATCACCGACCGGGACCAGCGGGTCGTGATCTACACCGCCACCCCCGGCTCGCCGTCCGAGGAGGCGTTGCGGCTGCTGTCGGTCATCGGCACGCAGCGCATGGACGTGTCCCGATGAGATCCGGGGCCCTGTCTCAGGTCCGTCCGGCCCCCGGTCCGTCCGCCGGGGGCACGTCCGCCGCCTCGGGGCCGTCCGCCGCGGATCCGCCCGCTCCGGGCGCCCCCGCCCGCAGCCCGTCCATCACGAGGTCCAGCAGTCGCGTCGCGGGCGGCTGCCAGTCGCTGCGCGGGTCGAGATGCCAGAGCCCGGCGATGGCGAGCAGGAAGTCGTCGGAGGTCAGCCCCGGGCGGATCGTGCCCGCCTCCTCGTTCGCGTGCAGCAGGAGCGTGACCGCCCGGGTCACCGGGTCGTGCCCCAGCTGCGCCAGGCTGCCGTACGTGCTGGTGGCGTTGCGCAGCGCGTCGGCCAGACCGGCCTTGGTCATGGCGTACCGGGCCAGCCGGTCCATCCACTCCCTCAGGGCCCGGTCGGGTGCGCGGGTCTGGAGCAGTTGGGCGGCGGTGTCGGCGACCTGCTGCATCTCGTAGCGGTAGACCTCCAGGACGAGGGCCTCGCGGTTGGGAAAGTTCCGGTAGAACGTTCCCTGGCCGACGCCCGCCTTCTTCGCGATCGCGCTCAGCGGGGCGTCCGCGGCGCGCGTCAGCTCGGCCAGCGCGACGTCCAGAATGCGCTCGCGATTCCGCTGCGCGTCCGAGCGCAGAGTCGTCTCGTCCCGTACTCGTTCGTCCCGCACTCGTCCTCCTTCCGGCCGCGCTCGTCATCCTTCCGGAATCGGAGAGCCAGTCCTCGCCCCGGAATAACGGCCAAGCCCCGCCTTGCTAACCGGACAGCTGTCCGTTAGGTTCGATGGTGAGCGGACAATTGTCCGCTTAGGTTCACCATAGCGGCATATCCGGCCAGTCTGGCCGACCTGTGCCCTCTCCCATCCGGACAGTCCCCCGGATCGTCTCGTTCGACGCGTATCAGCAACGCGAAAGAAGGCTGATCATGGCCCCACCCCCCTCATCGGCAGCCGCCACCCCGACGCACAGCGCCATCACCCTGAACATCAATGGCGAGAAGTACACACTCCCCGTCGACCATCGCACCACCCTGCTCGACGCCCTGCGCGAGCATCTCGATCTGACGGGTACCAAAAAGGGCTGTGACCAGGGCCAATGCGGCGCCTGCACGGTACTTCTCGACGGCCGCCGGGCGGTGTCCTGCCTTCAGCTCGCGGTCGCGGCCGAGGGGCGCGCGATCACCACCATCGAAGGCGTCGCCGAGGGTGAGCGGCTGCATCCGGTGCAGCAGGCCTTTCTCGACCTCGACGGCTACCAGTGCGGCTACTGCACACCGGGGCAGATCTGTTCGGCCCTCGCGGTGATCGAGGAACACGCGGCGGGCTGGCCGAGCGCCGTGACCGGCGATGTCCGGCCGGAAGCGGGGGTGCCCGCGCTCACCGCCGAGGAGATACGCGAGCGGATGAGCGGCAACCTGTGCCGCTGCGGCGCCTACGTGTCGATCGTGCAGGCCGTCGCGCGGGCGGCGGAAGCGGCCCAGGCCCAGGCCGAGACAGAGACAGAGACAGAGACCGAGACCGGGACCGACGTCAAGGAGACCGCCGCATGAGGGAGTTCGGCTACGAACGCGCCTTCGATGTCTCCGGAGCGGTCGCCCTGCTCGACGGCGCCCCCGAGGCCCGTTTCCTCGGCGGCGGCACCAACCTCATCGATCTGATGAAGGCAGGTGTGGAACGGCCCGCGCTGCTCATCGACATACGGGAACTCCCCCTCGACGGAATCGAGTTCACGGACGACGGCGGGCTGCGCATCGGCGCGACCGTCACCAACAGCGATCTCGCGGCCCATCCCGAAGTACGCCGTCACTACCCGGCGTTGGCGCAGGCCGTGCTGGCCGGCGCCTCGGGACAGCTGCGCAACATGGCCACGGTCGGCGGGAATCTCCTCCAGCGGACCCGCTGCGGCTACTTCACCGATCTCAGCAAACGGTGCAACAAGCGTGCACCGGGCAGTGGTTGCCCCGCCCTCGCGGGTGAGCACCACAACCACGCGATCCTCGGCGCCTCCGAGCACTGCGTCGCCACCCATCCCTCGGACATGGCGGTCGCGCTCGCCGCCTTCGACGCCGTCATCTCGTACGAGACGGCGGACGGGCCGGGCGAGTCGCCGATCACCGCGTTCTACCCGCCCGTGGGCGACACCCCGCACATCGAGACCGTCCTTCCGCCCGGCGCGCTGATCACCGGCGTCACACTGCCGCCGGCCCCGGTGGCCGCCCACTCGCGGTACCGGAAGGTACGCGAGCGTGCCTCGTACGCGTTCGCGATCGGCTCGATCGCCGCCGCGCTCGACGTCCGGGACGGTGTCGTACGCGACGTGCGCCTCGCGTTCGGGGCGGTCGCGTCCCGGCCGTGGCGGGCCCGCGCGGCCGAGCGTGTGCTGATCGGCGGCCCGGCGAGCGCGGAGGCGTTCGCCGCCGCGGCCGATGCCGAACTGGAGGCAGCGGAAGCGCTTCCCGAGAACGGATACAAGGTGACGTTGACACGCAACCTCGTGGTGGCCGTGCTGACCGAACTCACCGAGGAGGCACCCCGATGACCACGCCGACAACGCCGGCGTCCCCGACGACGACGGCCACGGCGACCGGAGTCTCCGCCGTGACAGGAGCCGTCGGCTCCGCCCGCACCCGCGTGGAGGGCCGCGACAAGGTCACCGGGGCGGCCCGCTACGCCGGAGAGATCCCCTTCGCCGAACTCGCCCACGGCTGGCTCGTGCTGTCGACCGTGGCGCGCGGCCGTATCCGCTCCGTGGAGGACTCCCCCGTCCTGGCCATGCCCGGCGTCCTCACCGTGCTGCACCACGGGAACGCGCCGCGTGTCGAGACCGACTACATGGGCATGGTGGGGCGGCCGAACCCGGTCCTCGGGATCTTCCAGCACGACCGTGTCCCCTTCTCGGGATGGCCGGTGGCGCTGGTCGTGGCCGAAACGTCCGAGCAGGCCAGGGAGGCCGCCGAGGCGCTGGTGGTGCGCTACGACGAGGAGCCGCACGACGTCGCGTTCTTCGCCGGACATTCCGGCGCGTACACGCCGGAGAGCAACCCGATGGTCCGGGCGGAGACGGAGAAGGGGGACCTGACGGCCCAGCTCGACGCGTCCGCCGTCGTCGTGGACGAGGAGTACACCACTCCTGAGGAACACCACAACCCGATGGAGCCGCACGCGGCGACGGCTCGCTGGGACGGCGGGCGGCTCGACGTCCTCGACTCCAACCAGGGCAGCACCTGGGTGGCGTCCGAACTCGCGCAGCTCTTCTCCCTCGACCCGGCCTCGGTTCGGGTACGGTCCGAACATGTCGGCGGCGGCTTCGGATCGAAGGGGCTCAGCCCGCACCAAGTGGCCGCGGTGATGGCGACGACCGTCCTCCACCGCCCGGTGCGTGTCGTGCTGACCCGCCGTCAGATGTTCTCTCTCGTCGGCTACCGCAGCCCCACGGCGCAGCGGATCAGGCTCGGCGCCGACACCGACGGCCGACTGCGCGCCTTCGACCACCAGGCACTGAGTCTCACGTCGACCGTGCACGAATTCATCGAGTCCAGCGCCGTGCTGGGGCGGGTGCTGTACGACGCCGACGCGCATCGCACGCTCCACCGGCTCGTACGGCTCGACGTGCCGACCCCGGCCTGGATGCGCGCGCCGGGCGAGGCACCGGGCTCCTTCGCCCTCGAATCCGCGCTGGACGAACTGGCCGAGAAGTGCGGCATGGACCCGATCGCGCTGCGCGCGCGCAACGAACCCGAGACGGGTCCCGTGTCCGGGCTGCCGTTCAGCAGCCGCAATGTGCTCGCCTGCTTCGAGGAGGGCGCCCGCAGGTTCGGCTGGGCGGACCGTGACCCGCGTCCCGGTCTGCGCCGTGAGGGGCGCTGGCTGCTCGGCACCGGAACGGCGGCTGCCACCTACCCGTCGGGCGCGGGCCCGTCCACGGCGGCCGTGACCGCCGAGCCGGACGGCACCTTCACCGTGCGGATCAACGCGGCGGACATCGGGACCGGCGCGCGGACGGCGATGACCTCGGTCGCCGCGGACGCGCTGCGTGTGGCGCCCGACCGGATCCGGGTGCGCATCGCGGACAGCGATCTCGGCCCGGCCATGTTCGCCGGCGGCTCGATGGGCACGCGCTCCTGGGCGTGGGCGGTGACGATCGCGGCGGACGAACTGCGGGAGCGACTGGCCCTGGGAGGCAGCATCCCGCCGGAGGGGATCACCGCCCGGTCGAACACCGCCGAGGCCATCGGCGCCCTCGCGAAGAAGGAACGGCACTCCTTCGGAGCGCAGTTCGCCGAGGTCGCGGTCGATGTCACCACCGGCGAGGTACGCGTACGACGGTTGCTCGGCATCTACGCCGCGGGCCGGATCGTCAATCCGCTCACCGCCCGCGGCCAGTTCATCGGCGGACTGACCTGGGGGCTGTCCATGGCCCTCCACGAAGAGGCGGTCAGGGACCGGGAATCGGGCGGCCACGTCGGCGCCGACCTGGCCGGCTATCACTTCGCCGCGCACGCCGATGTGCCGCTCATCGAGGCGGACTGGGTGGAGGACCCGGACCCGGACGACCCGGTCGGGATCAAGGGCATCGGCGAGATCGGTGTCGTGGGTGTCGCCGCCGCGATCGCCAACGCGGTGTGGCACGCGACCGGTGTACGCCACCGGGAGTTGCCGATCCGTCCGGACCGCGTCCTGCGGGCGGCGGACGAAGCCCGGCGCCGGGCCGCCGGCGAAGCCCGGAGCGCGGCGGCCGGAGGAGCCCGGAGCGCGGCGGCCGGAGGAGCCCGGAGTGCTTGATGTCGCCGAGCAGTTGAACCGCTGGTTCGAGGAGGGCCGGGACTTCGCCGTCGCCACCGTCGTCGCCGTCGGCGGCAGCGCGCCGCGCGGTCCGGGCGCGGCCCTGGCCGTCGACCGTGACGGCACCGCCATCGGTTCCGTCTCCGGCGGCTGCGTGGAGGGAGCGGTGTACGACCTGTGCGTCCAGGCGCTCCAGGACGGCAGGACGGTGCGTGAACGGTTCGGATACAGCGACGAGGACGCCTTCGCGGTGGGGCTCACCTGCGGCGGCGTCATCGACGTCCTCGTCACGCCGGTCCGCGCGGACGCGGCGGTGTTCCGGGCGGCGGTGTCGGCCGCGGACAGAGGGGAGACGGCGGCACTCGCCCGGGTGGCCCGGGGCCCGGAGGCACTCCTCGGCAGGGCGCTGCTCGTCCGTCCCGACGGCTCGTACGAGGGCGGCCTCGACGGACACCCGGAACTGGACCGGACGGCGGCCGCGGAAGCCCGCGCGATGCTGGACACCGGCCGCACCGGCACCATCGAGATCGCGGAGGACGGATCGCGCTGCCCCGGCGGCGTGACACTGATCGTGGAGTCGAGGGTGCCGCCGCCCCGGATGATCGTCTTCGGCGCCGTGGACTTCGCGACGGCGCTCGTACGGGCGGGCAAGTTCCTCGGATACCACGTGACCGTGTGCGATGCCCGGCCGGTCTTCGCCACCCGCGTCCGCTTCCCCGACGCCGACGACCTCGTGGTCGACTGGCCGCACCGCTACCTCCGGCGCACCGCGACCGACGAACGGACCGTCCTGTGCGTACTCACCCATGACGCCAAGTTCGACGTGCCGCTGCTGGAGACGGCCCTGCGGCTGCCCGTCGCGTTCGTCGGCGCGATGGGCTCGCGCCGCACGCACGAGGACCGCAACCGGCGTCTGCGCGACGTCGGCGTCACCGAGGCCGAGTTGGCGCGTCTGCGCTCACCGATCGGCCTCGACCTCGGCGCCCGCACGCCCGAGGAGACCGCCCTGTCCATCGCGGCGGAGATCATCGCGGCGCGCCGGGGCGGGACAGGGGTTCCGCTGACCGGTTCGGGTACGCCCATTCACCATGACGTGGACGGAGGGGAAGAGGGCGAGGTCCGCTCCCGGGCGGCGGCATGAGCCGGTGGTGACGCGCCGGGGGTGGGCCCGTACGACCGTGCGGACCCATCCTCGGCGCGGGCCCATGCCCGGCGCGGGCCCGCGGTCCGCGAGGCTTTCACGCGCGGGGCCAGGGCCTGCCGCCGAGCCGTTCGATATCGGTGTTGAAGCGCTTCAGATACGCGGCGAAGGCAGCGATGTCCTCCTCGGGCCAGTCCGCCATGACCCGGTCCAAGGAGCGGACGATGCCCTCCCTCTCCTCGTCGAGTGCGCGCGCGCCCTCCGGCGTGAGGCGGAACTTGCGGGCCATGCCGCCGTCGGGGTCCGGGATACGCTCCGCGAATCCGGCGCGTACCGTCGCGGCCGTCTGCCGGTTCAGGGTGGAGGCGTCCAGCCCGAAGGCGTCGCTGAGTTCACCGATCGACATCGGTCCCTGCATGCGGATGCGGCTGAGCAGGATGTAGGCGCTGCGGTCCAGTACGGCGTCTTTGCGTCGGCCGCCTCTCTGGTTCAAGAACGTGTGACGGCTGAGCAGCATCTGCTCGTACTCGACCTCGTGGGTGGCGCCGGTCATGCGTATGTCGCCTCCTGCCTCTCTCGCGGGCCATTCTCGCATCGCATGTGAACGGCCCTCACTTCAACGCCGCCCACATGAATCATGCACGTAAAGTGGTCGTTGCACACAGTATGTATGATGCACAAGCTCATCTCCCCTGCTTCCCCCTTTGCACAGTCATAGGAGTCCCTGATGGACGCCCCACAGCACGCATCCCGTTCGGGTGGCGTGGTCGCCACGCTGGCGCTCGCCGGCACCACGGCGGCGATCATGCAGACACTGGTCACGCCGCTCATCGCGGAGCTGCCGCGGATCCTGCACACCACGCCCTCCAACGCCACCTGGGTCATCACCACCACCCTCCTCGTGGCGGCGGTCTGCGTTCCGGTCGTCGGCCGACTGGGCGACCTGATCGGCAAGCGCCGCATGCTCCTCGCGTGCTCGGTACCGCTCATCGCGGGCTCGGTGGTGTGCGCGCTCGCGTCCTCCGTCATCCCGATGATCATCGGACGCGGCCTCCAGGGCATGGGGATGGGCATGGTGCCGCTGGGCATCGCCCTGCTGCGTGACGTCGTTCCCGAGCAGAAGCTCAGCTCGTCCATCGCGCTGGTGAGCGCCTCCATGGGGATCGGCGGCGGCCTCGGCCTGCCGATCGCCGCGGCGGTCGCCCAGTACGCGAACTGGCGGGTGCTCTTCTGGGGATCCGCCGTACTGGCCACGGTGATCGCGGTACTGATCTGGTTCCTGATCCCGAACGTGCCGGCCGCCGCCAAGGGACAGCGTTTCGACGCGCCCGGTGCGCTCGGTCTCGGCGCCGGCCTGGTCTGTCTGCTGCTCGCCATCTCCAAGGGGGCCGACTGGGGCTGGGGTTCGGGAACCACGCTCGGCCTGTTCGCCGCCGCCGTCGTACTCCTGGCCGCCTGGGGAGCGTGGGAACTGCGTACGACCGACCCGCTGGTCGACCTGCGCACCACGGCCCGCCCCCGGGTGCTGCTCACCAACATCGCCTCGGTCTTCGTCGGTTTCGCGATGTACGCCAGCATGCTGGTGATGCCACAGCTGCTGCAGTTCCCCGAGGCGACCGGTTACGGACTGGGACAGTCGATACTCGCGTCCGGCCTGTGGATGGCACCCGGCGGCGTGATGATGATGATCGTCTCCCCGCTCGGCGGCAAACTGACCAACGCCAGCGGCCCGAAGGTCACTCTGCTCAGCGGAGTCCTGGTCATCGCCGCGGGTTACGGACTCTCGCTCGCCCTGATGGGCTCCGCGTGGGGAATCATGCTGGCCATCATGGTCATCAACAGCGGTGTGGGCCTCGCCTACGGCTCGATGCCGGCGCTCATCATGAGCTCCGTACCGCTCTCGGAGACCGCCGCCGCGAACAGTTTCAACACCCTCATGCGCTCCCTGGGCACCTCCGTCGGCGCCGCCGTGATCGGCCTGGTCCTCTCCCAGATGACGACCAGCGTCGGCGGACAGGACATCACCTCCGAGAGCGGCTTCCGTACGGGACTGCTGATCGGCTGCGGCATCGCCGTGGTCTCCGCCGCGATCGCCGCCGTCATCCCGGCCGTGCGCCACATCGCCGCCGGTCCGGACAAGACCCCGGCGGCCCCCGAGCCGGAGAAGTCCGCCGTCCAGGCGTGAGCGACACCCCGTCACCCGGTGACAGGGCTCTTCCCCGGCAGCCGGCCCGACTCGGTCCGGCTGCCGGAACGGCCGTGCGGCGGGCCGGAGTTCACCCGCGCCGTCTCACCATGAGACGCTCCATCCTTGCCTCCTCTTGACGGCCGGAAATCCTGGCAGCACTATCTGCGAACGTTTCCCGTCGCCGGAGACGTGCGCAGAAGCCGGGAAGTAAGCGGACGCAGGGGGACCGAACCGATGCCGTGGCCGAGGACGCCCGCCGGAACACCGTCGAGAGGGTGGAGCGCGCCGCGGCCGGACCGGGCCACGTACCCGACGCGGTGGCCCGTTCCCGCCGGGACGGCAGGACACGGCAGCGAGAGCCCGAGGTCCTCATGAGTCTTATCGCGTCCCGGGCCGAGGCCGACCCGGACAGCCGCGGCACCCCGCCGCCCCGCTCCCCCGCCCGGCGCAGGCAGGCCCTCGGGCTGGACCGGGGCGCGTGGTTCCTGCTCCTCCCCGCGCTGATCCCGATCCTGATACTCAGCGTGGGGCCGCTCCTGTACGGCGCCTCGCTCGCGTTCACCGACGCGCAGGCGGGACGCACGGCGGCCACCCGGTTCATCGGTCCCGACAACCTCCTCGACCTGCGTCACGACTCGCTGTTCTGGGAGTCCTTCCGCATCGGCCTCGTCTGGGCGGTGTGCGTGACACTGCTCCAGTTCGTACTGGCCCTGGGCCTCGCGCTGCTGCTCAACCAGAATCTGCGTTTCCGCTGGCTCGCCCGGACGCTGGCGCTCGTACCGTGGGCGATGCCCGAGGTCGTCGTCGGCATCATGTGGCGGCTCGTGTACCACTCCGACGCGGGTGTCCTGAACAAGACGCTCACCCAGCTCGGTCTCCTCCACGAGAACGTCGACTGGCTCGCCGACCTCTCCTACGCGCTACCCGCGGTCATCGCCGTCGGCGTGTGGGCGGGCATGCCGCAGACCACGGTCGTGCTCCTGGCCGGTCTCCAGAACGTTCCTCACGAGCTGCGCGAGGCCGCCCAGTTGGACGGCGCCGGCCTCTGGCGCCGCTTCGCCTCGGTCACCTGGCCCGCCCTCAAGCCGGTCGTCCTCGCGATCACGGCCCTGAACTTCATCTGGAACTTCAATTCCTTCGGCCTGGTGTACGTCCTCACGCAGGGAGGTCCGGGCGGGCAGACGCGTCTTCCGATGCTCTTCGCCTACGAAGAGGCTTTCAAATACGGGCAGTTCGGCTACGCCGCCGCGATGGGCCTGGTCATGGTCGCCGTGATCGCGGTCCTCCTCACCCTGTTCCTGCGCAGGAAGCTGACGGAGGACGCGGCATGAGCACGACGCCTGTCCCGCCCAAGGTCCGTGCCCTGCGCGCCGCGGGCCGCACCGGCCAGTACGTGGCACTGCTGGGCTTCCTGGTCTTCCTGGCCTTCCCGCTCCTCTGGCTGGTGTCCACGTCCTTCAAATCGCCCCAGGAGCTGGGCTCGATCGACCCGACGTGGCTGCCGACCGACGCCGGCCTCGACAACTACCGCGCCGCGTTCGACACGCAGCCACTGCTCCGCTCGGCGCTCAACAGCCTGATCGTGGCGGTCAGTTCCTCGGTGATCTCGGTGTCGATCGCCGTCCCGGCCGCGTATGTGATGGTCCGCCACAAGACGCGGGTCAGCCAGGCGGGCACCGTCTGGATTCTGGTGAGCCAGATGTTCCCGTTCGTGCTGGTGATCATCCCGCTGTTCCTGGTCCTGAAGAACCTGCACCTGATCAACAGCCTGACCGGCCTGATCATCGTGTACGTCGTCTGGAACCTGCCCTTCTCGCTGTGGATGCTCCAGGGCTACGTCACGTCGGTGCCGCGCTCCCTCGAAGAAGCCGCGGCGATGGACGGCGCGGGCCGGCTGCGGACGCTCGTCAGCGTGGTCCTGCCGCTGCTCACGCCGGGCCTGGTGGCGACGCTGATGTTCTCCTTCGTCACCGCCTGGAACGAGTTCTTCTTCGCCCTCGTGCTGCTCAAATCTCCGGAGAACCAGACGATGTCCGTGATCCTCACCCGCTTCCTCGGCACCGAGGGCGTGGTGGACCTGGGCCCGCTCGCGGCGGCCTCGGTCCTCGCGACCATCCCCAGCCTCCTCTTCTTCGCGCTGCTCCAGCGTCGGCTCGTGGACGGCATGCTCAGCGGGGCGGTGAAGGGCTGATGCGCGTCCGTACGAAGAGGCTGAGCGCCTGCGCGGCCACCGCCCTCGCGCTGGCCCTGGTCGCCGGCTGCACCGGCCCGGAGCCGGACTCCTCCGACGGCGTGATCACCCTCGACTTCCTCAGCCTGGCCTGGCAGAAGGAGTCCGTCGAGGCCAACAAGGCGCTCGTGAGGCAGTGGAACACGTCCCACCCCGATGTGCGGGTCAGATACGTACAGGGCGCCTGGGACAACATCCACGACCAGCTCCTCACCTCCTTCGAGGGCGGTGAGGCCCCTGACATCATCCACAACGACGCCTCCGACCTGACCGACTTCGCGAACGGCGGCTATCTCGCCGACCTCAGCGGCTATCTGCCGAGGACGCTGCGCGGGGACATCCCGCAGGCCTCGTGGGACACCACGGCCTACGGCAAGGGAACATACGGCGTCCCGTTCCTCCAGGAACCACGCGTCCTGATCGCCGCCACCACTCTCCTGCAACAGGCGAACGTACGCATCCCCACCCCCCGGTACCCCTGGAGCTGGGACGAGTTCGAGGACGTCAGCAAGAAGCTGACACGCGACAAGAACAACGACGGCACGAACGACCAGTACGGCGTGGCCTGGTCCATGAAGGAGCCGGTCGCCCAGTCCGTCAATCTGTCGCTGTCCACCGGCGGCAAGATCTTCTACAAGGACGCGGACGGCAAGAACGAGATCCGCTACGACAGCGCCGACTCAGCCGTCGCACAGCTGATCGACCGACAGGTCAACGACGACCGGACCGCGCCCAAGAACGGCCTCGGTATGTCGGGTTCCGACACCCTGCCCGGCTTCTTCGCGGGCCGCTACGCGATGCTTCCGCTCAACTTCTCCTTCCGCCAGCAGGTGCGGCAGCAGGCCCCCAAGGGCTTCGGCTGGACGGTCCTGCCGATGCCCAGCGGCAACGGGGAGCCGACGCAGGGCACGATCCCGCAGACCCTCTCGGTCTCCCAGGCCAGCGCGCACAAGCGGGCGGCGGCCGACTTCATCGCCTTCCTCACGCGGCCAGAACACCAGGTGCGCCTGGCACGCGGCGACTGGCTGTTGCCCACCAGCGTCGAAGCCCTGAAGGATCCGTCCCTCAACACCGAGGCGTACGGATGGAAGACCGGCGCCGACCTCGCGGCCGGCCTGCGCCCGTCCCCGGTGCTCGGAGTACGCGGCTACCCGGAGTGGAAGGACAAGATCGCCACCCCCGCCTACCAGGAGTACTACAACGGCGCGTTCGGCGTCGCGGAACTGCGCGAACGCCTGGCGGACGACGGCAACCGCATCCTCGACCGCTATCAGCGCTGACCCGGTACGCGCCTGTCGTCACCGACGCACGACAGGTGCCGACACCGACGGAACCACGGAGCCGGGCCTCTCCGGCCGGGCCGGCCCCGCTTTGCGGCCGGCACCGGCGTCCTCCATATTCGAGACAGCACTTCCACACAGCACTTCCGCACAGCTGCCTCCGCACGCACGGCCCCGCCGCCGACGGCCACGGCGCGAAGGAGCCGCGGCAGGCCGCGTTCTCATACGGCGCGGGACGGCCACCCCCAATGGTCCATCCGCCGGCTCCCAGGAGGCAGACGGCTGCCCCGCCCTCGCCGACCGCACGGTGACGTACGGACCGCCTCGGCGCCCCGGCACACGACGACCGAGCAGAAGGGGAATACCATCATGAAGATCATCGCGCTTGAGGAGGCCTTCAGCGTGCCCGGCATGGCCACCGCCGGAGCGTCCCTCCACCAGCCGACGAAATTCCGGCCCAGCGTGCTGGCCGAGTTCGAGCGCCGGCTGCCCGACTTCAACGAACTGCGCCTCAAGGACATGGACGAGCACGGCGTCGACATGCAGGTGCTGTCCCTGACCAATCCCGGCGTACAGATGCAGCCCGACGCCGCCATCGCCGTCTCCGACGCACAACTGGCCAACGACGTCCTCGCGGGCGTCGTCCAGGACCACCCCACCCGGTTCGCGGGGCTCGCCGCGATGCCCCTTCAGGACCCCGCCGCCGCTGTGCGCGAGCTGGACCGCGCCGTGAACGGCCTCGGCCTGTCCGGCGTTCTGGTCAACGGGCACACCCTGGGCCACTACCTCGACGAACCCCAGTTCCGTGTCTTCTGGGAAGCGCTCGCCGGACACGACGTGCCGCTGTATCTGCACCCCAACAGCGCACCCCTGGGCTGGTCGGTGTTCGAGGGCCGTCCCGAGCTGATCGGACCGACCTACGCGTGGACCATCGAGACCGGCGCCCACGCGCTCCGCCTGATCTGCGCCGGACTGTTCGACCAGTTCCCCACCGCCAAGGTCATCCTCGGCCACATGGGTGAGATGCTGCCCTTCCATCTGTCCCGGGTCGACACCCGGCTGTCGTACATCGACTCCGACGTGAAGCTGGCCAAGAAGCCCTCCGAGTACTTCATCGACAACTTCCACATCACCACCAGCGGCGTCATGGCCACCAGCGCTCTGTTGGGGGCGGTCCTCGCGATCGGTATCGACAACATCTGTTTCGCCATCGACTACCCGTACGAGTCGAGCACCCAGGCCACCGATTTCCTCCGCGGCCTCCCCCTCAGCGACGCCGATCTCGGCAAAATCGCCCACGGCAACGCCGAGCGTCTCCTGCACCTCGGCTGACAGCCGGACCGGTGGTCGCCCCGGGGTCCGGCCCGCGGTCCGCCGGCACGCCGGGTCACGGCCAAAAGGCGCCCTTGCGCGGCGAGTTGAGGCCCCCGATACTCCCGAGCAACGCCGGCCGGGGGCGCGCGGTCCGGCCGGAGTGCACGGCCACCCACGCCGCGCCTCACGGGCCCGTACGCCTCGGAGGGCCCCCGATTCCCGGGAGAACGCCAAGTGAGGATCAAGCGCACCTCTCACCGCGCCCGCACACCCAGACGCCCGCGTCTGCTCGCCGTCGCCACGGGCCTGGCCGCCGCCGTGGCGCTCGCGGTCCCCGCGGCGAGCGCCGGGACCGTCACCGACGCGTCCGGCGCGAGCGTGCTCGCCGCCGCCGGTGACGCGGTCCTGGACGCCGGTGTGGCGGGCACCGCCTGGTACGCCGACCCCGCGTCCGGCACCGTGGTCGTCACCGCGGACAGCACCGTCACCGCCGCGCAGACCGCCGCGATCGAACGGGCAGCGGGCCCGCACGCCGGTGCGCTGCGCATCGAGCGCACCGCCGGCCGGCTCTCCACCCAGCTCTCCGGCGGCGATGCCATCTACTCCGCGGGCGCGCGCTGCTCGGCCGGGTTCAATGTCGTCAGCGGCGGTACGTACTACCTCGTGACCGCGGGACACTGCGCCCGCGCCGGCTCGACCTGGTACGCCAACTCCGGGCTGACCACGGTCATCGGCCCCACCGTGGGGTCCAGCTTCCCCAACCACGACTACGGCCTCGTGCGCTACACCTCCGCGGTGCCCGCGTCCGGCACGGTCGGAAGCGTCGACATCACCGGCGCGGCCCATGCCACCATCGGTATGGCCGTCACCTTCCGCGGCGCGGTCTCCGGCGTCGTCAGCGGCGTGGTCACGGGCCTCAACGCCACGGTGAACTACGGCGGCGGCGACATCGTCAACGGCCTGATCGTCACCAACATCTGCACACAACCGGGCGACAGCGGTGGCGCGCTCTACGCGGGCAACCGTGCCATCGGTGTGCTCTCGGGCGGCAGCGGAAACTGCGCGAGCGGCGGAACGTCGTTCTTCCAGCCGATCATTCCGGTACTGAACGCGTACGGCGTCAGCGTCTACTGACCGCCCCACGTCGCGTGGAACGCCGACCGCCCCCCGCGCTGGGCGCGGGGGGCGGTGCGGCAACGGCAGTGCGGATCAGAAGTCGAGGAAGCCGAACCAGCCCGCGATCTCGAACGCCGAGTGGTCGGCCTCGGTGATTCCCGCGTCGCCGCCCAGGTTGTGGTAGTGACCCGTGCCGCCCGCCGCCTCGAAGCCGCCCGCCGCGGCGGTCACTTCGTGACCTTCCCCGGCGAACGCCGAACTGGCGCCGCCCAGCAGAGCGGTGGTGGCGAGGGCGGTGGCGGCGAGCGCCGTACGGATACGCATGTGAGCTCCCTACGTCAGGTGAAGCGAACATCGGATGCATGCCCTGGTATACCGCCTTTTCCGCGAAATCCCAGACTATGTCACCCGCTCAGCCCATCAGAACAGGACAAACAGCTCGCACTGTGATTACGGGACCCCCGGGTCCAAACGCCGAGGTCCGGCATCCGGCCAGGGCAGCCGGTCAGTCAGGTGGCGTGCCAGCCGGACCAGTGGGCCACCGCGATCTCCACCACGGGTCCTTCCGGCGGGCGGTCGGCGTACTGCCGCCGGTACTTGCGCGTGAGCAGGCTTACGTACCGCGCGGACACCTCCGATCCCCCGGCCGGCGGCAGCACGGTGGCTGTTCCGTCCGCGCGCGCCCACCACAGGCGGTCCCAGTCCTCGTCGTAGCCGTCGACGAGGAGGCAGACCCCGGGGTGGGCCCGGATGTTGGCCAGCCGCTTCAGCCGCGCCGACCGCTTCGGCTTGTGGTCCACGGCGAAGGCCAGGGTGTCACCGGTGAGGGCGAAGACGGCGGGGACCAGGTGCGGGCGGCCGGCGGCGTCGACGGTCGCGAGACGGGCGATCCGGGCACGGGCGAAGTACTCCCGGGCCAGGCCGCTCGTCATCCTCGGCACGGCGGGATCCGCCGGCTCACCGGAAGCGTTCCGCTACGGCGGCGAGTTCGTCCAGATACGACAGCGTCCCGGCCTCGGGCATCGTCGGCAGATACAACAGCACTCGTTCCACATCGAGCTGTGCGTACTGCTCGACGAGCTCGGATTCCTTCCTCACCCCGTAGACGGTCACCGGCACCTCCCGGCCCGCGACGCTTCGCATCCGGTGGATCCTCGGCCCCAGCTCCTCGGGCGGCATGCTGTTGGCCAGCCAGGCGTCACCGAAGGCGGCCACCCGGTGGAAGGCACCCTCGCCGCCGCCCACGTAGATGGGCGGGTGCGGACGCTGGACCGGCTTCGGCCAGGAGTAGACGGGGTCGAAATCGACGAACTCCCCGTGGAACTCGGCCTTGTCCTTCGTCCACAGCTCGCGGATGGCCCGCAGCCGCTCGTCCACGAGGCGGCCCCGGGTGCGCGGGTCCGTGCCGTGGTTCTCCATCTCCTCCTCGTTCCAGCCGACGCCGACGCCGAAGACCGCCCTCCCGTCGGAGACGAGGTCCAGGGACGCCACCTCCTTGGCCGTGATGATCGGGTCCCGCTGGACCACCAGCGCGATGCCGGTGCCCAGCAGGATCCGTTCGGTGACCGCGGCGGCGGCGCTGAGCACGACGAACGGGTCGAGAGTGCGGTAGTACATCTCCGGCAGTTCGCCGCCGCCGGGGTACGGCGACCGGCGCTCCACCGGGATATGGGTGTGTTCGGCGATGAACAAGGAGTCGAGTCCTCGCTCCTCGATGGCGCGCCCCAGCGTGGTGGGCGCGATGCCCTGGTCGGTGATGAAGGTCGATACACCGAACTTCACAGCGGCTCCCTCGGATTCCGGGTTCTCGGGGGTTGCGGAACGGTCGCGGGTTCAGCGGAACGGTCGCGGGTCCACAGGACCCGCGCACCCGCGATCAAGGGCCACGTACCCCCGACGGCCCCGGCACAACAATCCGTACGGCCGACCGGGCGATCGGCGTGTGCCGCGGCACGGCCGCACCGCCTCCGCACGCGTCGGGCCCCGGGAGGAGGGCCTCCGGCAAGGGCTTTGCCTTTCGCCGGACGGGTCGTTATGGTTTCACACGGCCTTGTTGTCTCCGATTGAGGTGGACGTTGCGCATCTGAGGTTCGCGATCACCGCGCCGTACGGCTCTCGCCGTACGCCTGTCACGTCGTAGCGGCTTTCTGTGCCGCCCGTGACGCCCGCGTGGATGCGACCTCGGTGCATGGGCCGTCCTCCCCGTCCCTCGGACCGCCGCACTCTCCCCTTTTCCCGGTTTGGTCGCCGCGTGGTGCTCGCCCACGAAGCCCCCCGTCCACCGCGCTTTCGACTGCGAGAATCCCCATGGCGACACCCACCACCCCCACGGCCTCCCTGACCTGCTCCGCCCTGTCCTTCCAGTGGCCCGACGGCACCACCCTCTTCGACGGGCTGTCCCTCACCATCGGCCGGGGCCGCACCGGTCTCGTCGGCGCCAATGGCGCGGGCAAGTCCACACTGCTGCGGCTGCTGGCCGGCCGGCTGCGCCCCGCCCAGGGGTCGGTCGGCGCGAGCGGCAGCCTCGCGTACCTTCCCCAGAACGTCACCCTCGACACCGCGCTGCGCGTCGACGAGGCTCTGGGCATCGCCGAGCGGCGGGACGCGCTGCGCGCCATCGAGGCCGGGGACGTCCGCGAAACACACTTCGAGACGATCGGCGACGACTGGGACGTGGAGGAACGGGCCCTGGCGACACTGGGCTCCCTCGGCCTCGGCGATGTCGAGCTGGACCGCACCGTGGGCCAGATGTCCGGTGGGGAGACCGTCCTGCTGCGACTGGCCGCCGCGCTGCTGGAGCGTCCCGGCATCCTCCTGCTGGACGAACCGACCAACAACCTCGACCTGTCCGCGCGCCGCAGACTCCATGAGGCCGTCGACTCCTGGCGCTCCGGTGTGCTCGTCATCGTCAGCCACGACCTCGAACTGCTCGAACGCGTGGACCGTATCGCCGAGCTGCGTGCCGGATCCGTGAGCTGGTACGGCGGCGGCTGGTCCGCCTATCAGGAAGCCCTGGCCACCGAACAGGAAGCGGCCGGGCGGATGCTGCGGGCCGCCGAGGCGGACGTACGCCGGCAGAAACGCGAGCTGGAGGAGACCCAGGTGAAGCTGGCCAGGCGGCAGCGGCACAGCAAGAAGATGGACGCCCAGCGGCGGGCCCCGAGGATCGTGGCGGGCGAACGGAAGCGTTCCGCGCAGGAGTCGGGGGACAAGCTGCGCGGCCTTCAGGAGGACAGGCTGCATGAGGCGCGCCAGCGCCGGGAGGAGGCGGCGGACGCGGTCCGTCACGACGCGGAGATCCGCGTGAGCCTCCCTCGTACGGCCGTGCCCGCGGGCCGCACCGTGCTGAGCCTGCGCGAGCTGCGTCCCCGGTTCGGGGGGCTGCGCGAGGGGAACCTCCAGGTGCACGGGCCCGAACGGATCGCGCTGGTCGGGCGTAACGGCGCGGGCAAGACCACCGTACTGCGCACCCTCACCGGGGAGTTGGCTCCGCTGGCAGGGGAGGCCAGGACGTTCGTGCCACTGCGGTTTCTGCCACAGCGCCTGGATGTGCTGGACGACGAGCTGAGCGTCGCGGCGAACGTGGCCCGGATGGCTCCCGGGGTGACCGACAACCACATCCGCTCCCAGCTCGCGCGATTCCTGTTCAAGGGCGCGCGCGCCGAGCAGCCCGTGGGCACTCTCTCGGGCGGAGAACGCTTCCGCGCCACGCTCGCGGCGATGATGCTCGCCGCGCCGGCCCCCCAACTGCTGATGCTGGACGAGCCGACCAACAACCTCGATACGGCCAGTGTGCGGCAGCTGACGAGCGCGCTCGCGTCGTACGAGGGCGCGCTCCTGATCGCCAGCCACGATCTGCCGTTCCTCGAGGCGGCCGGCATCACCCGCTGGCTGCTCCTCGCGGATGAGCTTCAGGAAACCACCGCGGAGGAGGTCCGCGGCCTGTTGGAGGCGCCGTCGCCCGGCTGACGCGGTCACCGGGGCGCACCACCGGCGGGTGCGCCCCCAGCGCCACCGGCTCCCCCGCTCAGGTCTTGCGGATCGCGGCGAGCAGAGCCGGTGAGTGGTACGCCGTCGAGGGGCCGGAGAGCCAGGATTCGAGGTCCGGCGGCTGGGGACGCGCGCCGCCGAGCGCGTAGAGGCCCACCAGGAGCAGCGCGCCGATCACGATGATCGCGAGTGTGATCGTCACGGCGAGGTGGAAGCCGTGCGCCAGACCCGTGGTCAGGGCGAGGTGCAGCAGCACGGGCCCGACCAGGAACGCCGCCTCCGACCGCAGCAGTTCGACGAGCGCGAAGGTCGGGCCGATCTGTGCCGACGGTACGGAGAAGCCGGCCAGGAAGAGTCCCGGCGTCACGCCCGCGCCCGCACCGAAGCCCAGGAAGAGCGCGGCGACGGGGACGACCGAGGAGGCGTTCGCCGTGGACACGGTCAGCAGGACGGCGGCGCCGATGGCCACGCTGACCGTGCCGGACAGGGCCAGATACGGGGTCCAGCGGGTCGACACCAGCCGCCGGAACAGGACGGCGGCCACGAACACGCCGAGGATCTGGGGCGTGATGAGGACCCCGACACGCAGCGGGGCGTAGTGCGCCTCCCGCGTCAGATAGACCTCGGTGAGTTCCAGGAGCGAGGTGAAGCACGCACCGACGAGCATCGCGTTGACCGTCCCGACGACCGGCAGTGTGTTGCTGATGGGCCGTACCGGCATCAGCGGACGGGCCTTGCGGTACTGGCCTCCCACCAGAAGCATTCCGCAGATCAGCCCGCAGACGACCGGCACGAAGAACTCGGGGTCGCTGAACGAGCCGCGGGTCAGCCATGAGACGCCGAAGAACGGCAGTGTGGTGGTGCCGAACGCGAGGGGGATCGCGGACCAGTCGAACCGCGCCCGGCGGGCCGGTGGTTCATTGCCCTCGAACGTCAGGGCCCCGACGGTCAGGCCGATCGCCGCCAGCGCGGCGAGGCCCGCGAACAGCGCCCGCCAGCCGCCCAGACTGCCGACGAGCCCGCCCACCAGCGGCCCGAAGGCCACCATGCCGAACAGCCCGAGACTGACGACGGCCGCGGTCGTCCGAAGCCGTCCGATGGGGTGCCCGGTGACCAGTGGGGGCAGCGCCGCGACCAGCAGCATCCCGGTGCACAGGCCCTGGATCACCACACCGGCCGTGAACAGGCCGACGCCCGGTGCGCTGAGCGCCAGCACCGAACTCAGCACGAACGCCGTCTCGGCGATGAGGTAGATCCTGCGCCGCGCGACCCGCTGGACGAGGTCCGCGGCGAGCACCGCGCCGAACGCGTACGCCGCGTTCGACATGCCGCTTGCGAGCTGGAGCTCGAACGCGGTGGCGCCGATGTCCCCCATGATCTGCGGTTCCGCCAGGGCGGTGGCGGTGGTGAGGATCAGATACGGGCTCAGCGCGAGCAGTGAGAGCGCCACCGCCGCCGGATAGCGCCCGGCCAGCGGAATACGGCTGAACAGACGCGGCGAGGGTGTGCTGAACCGCAAGGACGCCTCCGGGGCGAGAGGGAAGGGCCGCGGACCGTCGCGCGCGCCGGACACCGGCCTCCGTGCCGTCCTCGTGGTGCGACGCCCGAGGTCCGGCCGGGCCGCCGGCTCAGCGTACGTCCGTACACCGCGCGCCCCGGCCTGACACGCCCGCGCCGGGACACGCCCCGGGAACCCGTCGGTGTTCCTCCCGGTCTCCCCCGTGCTCCTCAGCGACGGTCGCTAGGAGGTGACGTCCGGCCTCGTTGTCGCCCGGTCGATCGCCGCCACGACATGTGCGGCGAGCGCGTCCGTGTACGGCAGCAGATCGTCCCAGCGCTCCTCCTCGTCTCCGAGGTAGACGGCTCGCGCGCGTGCCAGCGGCGGGCGGTGCTCGGCCGGGAGCCGTGCGAGTGCCCACGCGGCGGCGGCGTCCTTGGAGGCGACCGATCCGGTCGCGACGGTCATCCAGACCCGGGCGAGCGTCAGAAGGACGTTGCGGGTGTCGGATCCCAGCTCGGCGAGCAGGTCCGGTACGCCGTCGACGATCCCGCGGACGAGGTCCTCGTGCGGGACGGGGGCGAGTACGTCGCCCGGCGGCGGGCCGGTCAGCGGGGCCTGTCCGAGCAGCACCATCGTGATCAAGGGGGCCAGATCGGGGCTCGGCACCGGCGAGGGCGTCAGGCCCCGCTCGTATGCCTCGCGCAGCCACTCCCCGTACTGGAAGTCGCAGCGCGGCGGGTAGCTCCACGGGTTGACGTCGGATTGGACGACGACGGTCAGCTCGACGGGACGGGCGGGGCCGTGCCGGGCCTTCTGGCCGGAGATCTCCAGCAGCCCGTCGACAAGTGCCCGCCGCTCCCGTGGTGTTGTGGGCCGGCGGACGACGACGAGCACATCGATGTCGCTGTGGGGCCGCAGGCCGCCGAGCACGGCGGAGCCGTGCAGGTAGCCGCCGACGACGTCCGCGCCGAGCACCTGCCGCACCACGCCGACGATGTCTTCGGTACCTGGGCCTGTCACTGGCGTCCCTTCGTACGCGACACGGCCGCGGCGACGGCCGGGAGGACCGCGTCGTCCGCATCGTAGGCAACCGGCGGCCACGGGCCCACCGGATTTCCCGGCGGGACGGCGCCCGGCGGTGGTGGCGCGCCCGTCAGTCCCCCAGCTCCGCGACGGCCGCCAGCAGCCGGTCCACGTCCGAGCGGTCGTTGTAGTGCACCAGCCCGGCCCGTACCGCGCCGCCGGTGTCCCGCAGCCCCAGCGCGCCGGCCAGTTCCCAGGCGTAGCAGTGCCCGTCCCAGACGTTCACCCCGCGTCCGGCCAGCCACGCGGAGACCTCTCCGGGCGTGCGGCCCGCCACCCGGAAGTAGGCGGTCGCGGTCCGGTGCGCGGGCTCGCCATAGAGCGTGACGCCGGGCAGTTCCGCCAGCCCCCGCCGCATCACGGCGAACAGCTCCCGCTCGGACGACTCGACGGCGGCCATCGAGCGGAGCAGCCGCTCGCGCCGGTTTCCCGGGGCGGGTCCGGCGAGTGCGGCCAGATGGTCGACGGCGGCCGTGACTCCGGCCAGGTCCGCGAAGGGCGCCGTGCCGGTCTCGAACCTGGACGGCACCGCGGCGGGCGAACAGATCAGCTTGTCCGGGCTCAGGGACTCCAGCAGCCGCGGGTCCGCCGCCACCGCGCCGATATGCGGACCGGACCACTTGTAGGCGCTCGTCGCGTAGAAGTCCGCGCCCAGCCGTATGACGTCGACGGGGCCGTGCGGGGTGGCGTGGACCCCGTCCACGAACGTCAGGGCGCCGACCGCGTGCGCCTTGGCGGTGATGGCCGGGACATCGGGCCGGGTACCGAGGATGTTGCTGGCCGCCGTCACCGCCACCAGGCGGGTACGGTCGCCCAGCAGGGCGTCGTACTGCTCCACCGGGAGTTCGCCCGTCGCCGGGTCGGCCTCGGCCCACCGTACGACCGCGCCCGCGCGGGCCGCCGCCTGGAGCCACGGCCGGATGTTCGCGTCGTGGTCGAGCCGGGAGACCACGATCTCGTCGCCGGGCCGCCAGGTCGAGGCGAGTGCCTGGGAGAAGCGGTAGATGAGCGACGTGGTGTTCGGGCCCAGGACGATGCCCTCGGGGACCCCGCCGACCAGGTCCGCGACCGCCAGGCGGCACGCGGCGACGATCTCCCCCGCGCGCCGGCTGGCCGCGAACGAGCCGCCCACGTTGCCGATCCCGGACCGGTAGGTGTCCGTGATCGCGTCGATGACGGCGGTCGGCACCTGCGTGCCGGCCGCGCCGTCGAGATACGCCGTACCGTCGCTGAGCGCGGGATAGGACGCGCGTACCGCCGCCACGTCGAAGGTCATTGCCGTCGGCTCCTCTCGCTGGTGACTCGTGCCGCCCCAGCCTGGCGTGGACCGGGCCGTACGGGAAGTGCCGGGTCCGGTCCGGAGCGTGTCACTCCGCGAGCGCGGCTGCCAGCAGATCGTGTGTCTCCTGGTCGAAGGCGATGAGCCGGACGCGCTCGACAGAGGTCGGCGAGGATCTGACGGTGGCGACGGCGATCCGCGCCGCCTTCTCCGCCGGGAACCCGTACACACCGGTGGCGATGGCCGGAATGGCGAGGGTCCTGACGCCCAGTTCGTCGGCGACTTCGAGGCAGCGGCGATAACAGGAGGCGAGGACCTCGGCCTCGTCGTGCTGTCCGCCTCTCCAGACCGGGCCGACGGTATGGATCACATGCGTGATCGGTGGGTCGAGGTCGAACGCGGGGGTCGCCTTGGCGTCGCCCGGCCGGCAGGGCCCGATCGCGGCGCCCGCCTCGGCGAGCCGCGGCCCGGCGGCCCGGTGGATCGCGCCGTCCACGCCGCCTCCGCCCCTCAGCGACTCGTTCGCCGCGGCGACGATGGCATCCACGTCCTGGCGCGTGATGTCGCCCTGCACGACCTCGATCGGAGTCATGCGCCCGATGATGTCACCCGGGCCTGGCGCGTTCCTCCGCGGCGCTAACGCGAGGTGGGATCAGGGCCGGCCCAGAAGCCGTCCATGGGGTACGGGGTGGCGGCGGCGATCAGCCGGCGGGCCGTGAGGTGGGCCTTGTCCTCGGCCTTCTCGACGCTGCCCACGGCGTGTCCGGCGATCGCTCCCTCGTAGACCAGCAGGAGCTGGTCCACGAGCAGGCCGGGATCGGGCGCGCCCGTCGCCTCCGCGAGCTCCAGCATCCTGGCGCGCAGCGCCCGCTTGTGGGCCGCGGTCACGGAGCGGGCCGGGTGCCGCGGGTCGGCCAGCTCGACCATGGCGTTGACGAGCGCGCAGCCGCGGAAGCCCGGCGACGAGGCCGCCCACGACCGCAGTGCGTCGAAGACGGCGAGGAGCCGGGCGCGCGGGTCTTCGCCCGCGTCGTCGACACACTGGTCGAGTGTCAGCTGCCAGCGGACGTGGCGTCCGTCGAGGTAGGCCAGGAAGGGAGCGGTGTCCATGGTGTTCTCCTCAGCGGGTTTCGGTGGCACCGGCGTATCGACCCCTGACGGCCGGCTCCGAGAGGTCGCAGGCTAATGGGTATAGTTGATTTATCCGGTTACCCTAGCATGGAGTAAGGCTTGAAGATTCCTTTTTCCGATTACAAGCTGGGGGCGGGCGTAGCGACCGATCTGGTCAACACCTCACCCGTGGTCCGTACGGGCCTGGGCGAGATCCTCACCGGCCCCGCCGCGCTGGCGCTCTTCCTGGCGGAGCACGACGTCCGCCCCGACGCCCTGGCCGACGGCCGGCGGCCGGACGACGCCGACCTCGACCAGGTACGCGCCCTGCGCGGGGAGATCCGCGCCATTCTGGAGGCCGGCTCCGAGGAGCACGTCGTGGAGGCCGCGAGCGCGCTGGTCGGGCGGGGAGGCATCGGTCCTTCCCTGTACCGCGACGCCGGGAACCGCTGGCAGTGGTACGTCGCGACCTCACCCGGTACGTCCGTCGCCGACGAGTTGGCCGTCCTCATGGGCACCGGGCTGCTCGGTGCCCTGCGGACGTTGAGCCATGACCGGTTCCGCCGCTGCGCCTCACCGGTGTGCGAGGGGATGTTCGTCGACACCAGCAAGGCCGGGCGCCGTCGCTACTGCATGCCGGAGGTGTGCGGCAACCGGCTCAACGTGGCCAGCCACCGCGCCCGCAGGCGGGAGAGCACCCGCCGCCCCGGCTCCCGGGCCGAAGGCGGCACGGACAGCGGGTGAGGCGCCGGTCGCGCCGACGGCCCGGCACGTCAGGAGCGGCCCCGGGGACGCCCGCCCGCGCGTAGTGCCAGGGCCGCGAGGGCTTCCGGGGCGCCGCTCTGGCCGCGTATTCCGGGAAACGCGTTGATGTCCACGATCAGCGGGGTGCCGTCGCCCGCGTCGATCACATCGACTCCGTACACGTCCAGCGCGAAGACGGAACCGACCGTGCGCACCACGTCCTGCCAGCCGTGCGGGAGATCACCGAGTGCGAGCGGCAGTGTCGGGCCCTGCCCGCCCTCGGCCAGTTCGGAGCGGCGCAGGGCGGCGAAGACCCGGCCGTCGATCGCCCAGAGCTTGTGGTCCCAGCCGCTGTTCTCCGTGAACTCCTGCACCACGACCGGCTCCTGGGCCCAGCCGGAGCGCAGTCCGCGCAGTCGCGCGGCGTTGTCGACCCGGGTGACGAGGTCGTGGCGCCGGCTGTGCCTGCTCTTGACCACCAGGGGGTACGGCAGGTCCCGTTCGTCGGCGAGTTCGGCCAGGCTCGCCACGGTCCGGGTGGCCGCGAACGGCAGCCCGGCGTGCCGGGCCAGACCGGCCATCGCCGTACGGTCCTGGCAGAGCGTGGTCGCCGCCACCGAGTTCAGCACCCGGGCCCCGCGCTCCTCGAACGATCCGGCCAGGGCCAGCGACCGCGGTGTGTGTGCCTTCAGCAGGTAGACGTCGGCGAGCGGGCCCGGAGCCGCCGGGTCACCCGGCGCGCCGTCGCCCTCCGTCCCGGGGTCGATCGTCTCCACCCGGTGGTGGGGCGTCAGCAGCGCGGTGGTGGCCGCCAGCAGCGGGTGATCGGGCCGGGACGTGATCAGACAGATCCTCATCCGGCCTCACCCGCCGTCGCGGGTATCCGGAACGGAACCCCGGCGGATGTCAGGAGTGACACCGGACCCGGAACGGGGACCGACTCGCAGACGGGGCCGGGCATCGTGCCGAACACCGGCCCGGCCACCGGCTCCGGCGGCGGGAGCGGGCCAACTGCCGCCGTGCCCGGGGCGCTGCCGCCCGTACGGGCCAGATCGAGGACCGCCCTCGCCACGCGCGCCACCGCGTCCGGCACACACCGGAAGCTCGGGAAGTCGTTCACATCGACGATGACCGGACCGTCCGGGCCCAGCAGCACATCCACACCGAACAGATCGAGCCCGTAGACCTCACCGGCCTCGGCGACCATCCCCGCCACCTCCGCGGACAGCGGCACGGACCGCTCCCGCCGCGGCGCGCCGGGATGGAGCGGCGAGGACCGCTCCGTCGCGAACAGTTCGCCGCCCACCCCGTACACCTTCAGATCGACGCCCGAGTTGGGGATGTACGGCTGGGCGATCAGCATCCCCTCCTCCGAGAGCCCGGCGCTCGCCGCCGGCGAATCCGGTGACCGCACCAGCCGCACCCCCCGTCCGGAACTCCCCTCGGCGGGCTTGACCACCAGCGGGAACGCCGCCGCGGGAAGCTCCGCCAGCAACTCGGGGCGTGCGACGGCGTATGTCTCCGGAACCGGCAGCCCCCGGCCGCGGCCGATCACCGCCGCCACCACCTTGTCCCGTACGCCTCGGATCGACCGGGCGTCGTTCACCGTCGTCAGTCCGACCGCCGCGGCGGCCTCCAGCAGCGCCAGCCCCGGGCCCCCGGACACGGTCTTCAGTACCCACGCGTCATGTCCGCCCGCCCGTACGACCTCGGACAACCGCAGCAGTGACGTGCCCGGCCGCACCACGTCCACCCGGTGCCCCCACACGGCGAGCTGACGGATCACCTCCACCGGCATGCCGTCGAACCGGTACTGCTCCTCCACGACAAAACAGAGCCTCATCGACCCTCCCCGCAACCCCCGGACGCCAACGGGCGGCTGACATCTCGAAGACCATGATCTGCCACACCGTAACCGGGCCCCTCGCCAGCCCCGCCCGCCCCACCCGCCTCGGGGGAGGGTGTCCCCCGGAGCGGGCACCGCGTGCCGCCGGGTACCGGTGGGGCGCCGGGGCCGGGCGCCGCCCCTGGGCCGGCCGGACTGTAACCGTATGTAACCGCAGGTGACCTCCGGTCTCCTCACTGATCTCCGCACTGATCTCCGCACTGATCCGTACGTCGTCCGTCTGGAGGCGGACGGGGCGGGCGCTCGTAGACTGTTTCCTTGAAGGCCGTTTCGTCCTCAGGCGATGGTGATGGCATGGCGAACCCGACGATCTTGACCGTCGACGACGATCCGGCGGTCTCCAGGGCGGTCGCCCGCGACATCCGGCGCAGATACGGCGGCCGGTACCGGGTCGTGCGCGCCGCCTCCGGGGCAGAGGCACTGGAGGCGCTGCGCGAGATCAAGCTGCGCGGTGAACGGCTCGCGGTCATGCTCGCCGACTACCGGATGCCGCAGATGAACGGCATCGAGTTCCTCGAAGCGGCGATGGACCTCTTCCCGCTCGCGCGGCGGGTGCTGCTGACCGCGTACGCGGATACGGGCGCCGCCATCGACGCGATCAATGTCGTCGATCTGGACCACTACCTGCTCAAGCCGTGGAACCCGCCGGAGGAGCATCTGTACCCGGTGATCGACGAGCTGCTCGACGCCTGGGCGACCACCCCGGACCCGGGCATCACCGAGACCCGGGTGGTGGGGCACCGCTGGTCGGCTCCGTCCTTCGCCGTGCGTGACTTCCTCGCCCGCAATCTGGTGCCGTACCGGTGGCTGCCGGCCGACGAGCCCGAGGGCGCCAGGCTGCTGGCCGCCGCCGGGGTGGCCCCCGCCGACGTACCGCTGGTGGTGACCGCCGACGGCACGTCGCTGGTGGCACCGGCCGAGGGCGAGCTGGCCGCGCATGTCGGCCTGAGCACCATCCCCACCTCGGACTTCTACGATCTCGTGGTGGTCGGCGGCGGACCCGCCGGGCTCGGCGCCGCTGTGTACGGCGCGTCCGAGGGGCTGCGTACGGTCCTGGTCGAGCGCGAGGCGACCGGCGGGCAGGCGGGACAGAGCAGCAGGATCGAGAACTACCTCGGGTTCCCCGACGGCGTCTCCGGGGCCCAGCTGACCGACCGGGCCCGCCGCCAGGCGCTGAAGTTCGGCGCCGAGATCCTCAGTGCCCGCGAGGTCGTCGGGCTGGACGCGGCGGGATCGGGCCGGGTGGTGCGGTTCGGGCAGGGCAGCGCCATCACCGCCCATACGGTGGTGCTCGCCACCGGCGTCTCGTACCGCCGCCTGGCGACCTCCAGCCTGGACGAGTTCACGGGGGCGGGGGTCTTCTACGGGTCCACCGTCACCGAGGCGACCACCTGCTCGGGCGAAGACGTGTATCTGGTGGGCGGCGCCAATTCGGCGGGGCAGGCGGCCGTGTATCTCTCCCGCTACGCACGGCGGGTGCACCTGCTGATCAGGGGCGCCGAGCTGACCCGTTCCATGTCCCGGTACCTGATCGAGCAGATCGGCGACATCGACCATATCGTCGTGCACCCCTGGACCGAGGTGGTCGGCGGGAAGGGCGACGGCCACTTGCAGCAGCTCACCCTGCGGGACGTCCGCTCGGGGGCGACGGACTCCGTCGACTCGTCCTGGCTGTTCGTCTTCATCGGCGCCGAGCCGCGTACGGAGTGGCTGGACGGCGTGGTCGAGCGCGACGCGCGGGGGTTCGTGATCACCGGCCCCGACCTGGTGGCCGACGGGCAGCGGCCGGCCAACTGGCCGCTGCCACGCGACCCGTACCACCTGGAGTCCAGCGTGCCGGGGGTGTTCGCGGCCGGTGATGTGCGTGCCGCGTCGCTCAAACGTGTCGCCTCCGCCGTCGGTGACGGCGCGATGGCCATTTCCCTGGTCCACCGCTACTTGGAGTCACAGTGAGCGCTTCGAACCGTTTGACGCCGACGGAACTGCGCACCCTGTTCCTGTTCGAGGCGCTCGACGAGAGCCAGCTGGCCTGGCTGTCGGAGCGGGGCAGAGTGGAACAGCGGACGGGCGGGAGCGCCGTCTACAACGAGGGTGAACCGGCCACCTGCTTCTTCGTGCTGCTCGGTGGTGCGGTGACGCTCAGCAGGCGGCTGCACGGCGACGACATCGAGGTCACCAGGACCGACCGGCGCGGTGTCTACAGCGGGGCGACGCAGGCGTACCTCGGTGACCGTGTCGACCAGGTCTATCCGAACACGCTGCGGGCCGTCAGCGACGCGGAGTTCTTCGTCCTGCCGGCCGATGAGTTCGCCACGGCCATACGCACCTGGTTCCCGATGGCGCTCCATCTGCTGGAGGGGCTCTTCTTCGGCTCGCGTGCGGCGGACACGATCCTGGGCGAGCGGGAGCGGCTGGTCGCGCTGGGCGCGCTGTCCGCCGGGCTCACCCATGAACTCAACAATCCGGCCGCGGCGGCGGTGCGAGCCACTGAGGCGCTGCGCGAGCGGGTGACCGGTATGCGGCACAAACTCGCCCTGATCGCGGACGGCCGGCTGGACGGCACGCGGCTGCGCGGACTGGTGGAGCTCCAGGACGCGGCGGTCAAGCAGGCCGCCGCGGCCTCTCCCCTGTCGGCGCTGGACGCCTCGGACGCCGAGGACGAACTGACCGACTGGCTGGAGGAGCACGAGGTGGCCGGCCCCTGGGACGTGGCGTCCGTCCTGGTCTCCGGAGGGGTCAATGTGCCCTGGCTGGAGGCCGTCGCCGAGGCGGTGGGCGAGGACCATCTGGACTCGGCGGTGCGCTGGCTGGCGTACACCATCGACACCGAGCTGCTGATGGGGGAGATCGATGACGCCGTGACCCGGGTCTCGGACCTGGTCGGGGCGGCCAAGCAGTACTCCCAGCTGGACCGGGCGCCCCATCAGGCCGTGGATGTGCACGCGCTGCTCGACGCCACGCTGACGATGATGCGGGCGAAGATCCCCGCCGGGATCCGGGTGGTCAAGGAGTACGACCGTACGCTGCCGCCTGTCCCGGCGTTCGGCGCCGAGCTGAACCAGGTGTGGACGAACCTGATCGACAACGCGGTCGACGCCATGGAGGGCGAGGGCACGCTCACGCTGGGCACGCGGCGGGAGGGCGACCGGCTGTTCGTGGAGGTGACGGACACGGGGAGCGGTATCCCGCCGGAGGTCAGGCCGCGGATCTTCGAACCGTTCTTCTCCACCAAGTCGGTGGGCGAGGGCACCGGCCTGGGTCTGGACATCTCGTACCGCATCGTCGTCAACAAGCATCACGGCGACATCAGAGTGGAGTCGCGGCCGGGCCGTACCCGGTTCCAGGTGTGTCTGCCGATCACGCAGGCCGCCGACTCGTCCGATCCGGCCGGCCCGACCGATCCGGCCGCCGACTCCTCGGATTCCGCCGGCCCGGCTGCCGGGGGCTGACCTTCGCCGGGCGCCGGCCCTGTCCCCCGCGGACCGGCAACCTTTCCGTCCCCGTCGGCGACAAGAGGGTGAAGTGCCCCGGGCGCACAGCGCCCGTCCCCCTCCCTCTCCTCGCCCTCGAAGGGACACACCGGTATGTCCTCGATCATCAGCCGGCGCCGCCTGGCGGCCCTGTTCGCCTCCACCGTCGCCGTCGCCGCCCTCGGCGCGATACCGCAGCACTCCGCCGCCGCCGCGGAGACCACGCCCGTCGGGTTCGGCGCGGGCACCACCGGAGGCGGCGGCGCGACGCCCGTCACGGTCAGCACACTCGCCGCGTTCACCTCCGCCGTCGCGGACGACTCCGCGAAGGTCGTCCGGGTCTCCGGGCTGATCACGCTCAGCGGCCAGGTCGACATCGGCTCCAACACCACGGTCCTGGGGGTGGGTTCGGCGTCGGGCTTCACCGGTGGCGGACTGCGCGTCAAGGAATCGGCCAATGTCATCATCCGCAACCTCCGGATCAGCAATCCCGTCGCGCCCGCGGACGGCATCACCGTGCAGAAGTCCACGAAGGTGTGGATCGATCACAACGCCTTCTCGGCGGACCGCGACCACGACAAGGACCACTACGACGGTCTGCTCGACATCTCCCACGCGTCCGACCAGGTCACGGTGTCCTGGAACACATTCAAGGACCACTACAAGGGATCGCTCGTCGGGCACAGCGACAAGAACAGCGGTGAGGACACCGGGCACTTGCGCGTGACGTACCACCACAACCACTTCAGCAACGTCTACTCGCGCATCCCGAGCCTGCGCTTCGGCACCGGCCACTTCTACGACAACTACGTCCAGGGCGCCGAGACCGCCTGCCACTCCCGGATGGGGGCGCAGATGCTGGTCGAGAACAACGTCTTCCGCGACACGAAGGTCGCGGTGACCACGAACCGCAGCAGCGATGTGGACGGCTACGCGGTGCTGCGCGGAAACGACCTCGGGGGCGCCGCCACCGAGGTCTCGCAGACGGGGTCCTTCACCGCGCCGCCGTACAGCTACACGGCGGAACCGGCGTCGAGCGTCGTCGCCTCGGTGACGGCGGGCGCCGGCACGGGGAAGATCTGACACCCCGCGAGGGCTTCCCGTACCGGGCCGGCACCGGAAAACGGCTTCCCCGGCGGGACGGCGGCATGACAGGGTCGGCCGGTGAACGCATCCCGATGTGAGCTGCTGCGCCGGCAGTTCGACCTCACCTGGCAGCTCTTCGACTACCACCTGGAGCGGCTGGAGCCCGCGGACTTCCTGTGGGAGCCGACGTCCCACTGCTGGACGGTACGGCAGGGCGCCGACGGGACATGGGTGCCGGACTGGGCGGAGACCGAACCCGACCCCGTCCCCGTCCCCACGATCGGCTGGCTGAGCTGGCACATCGGGTGGTGGTGGAGCGTGACCGTCGATCACGCGCGGGGACGGACGCCACGGGAGCGGGAGGACGTGCGGTGGCCGGGTGACGGTGAGGCGGCCATCGCCTGGCTGCGCGCCCTCCGTGCGGAGTGGCTGGCGGTGCTCGACCGGCTCACCGACACCGGCCTGGACGCCACCGCCCCCTTCCCGTGGCAGAACGACCCCGGGCACACCGTCGCCGATATGGCCGGCTGGGTGAATTCCGAGCTGATGAAGAACGTCGCCGAGATCGGCCAGCTCCGGCTGCTGCGCGCGGCGTCCGCGGACACGCCCCGGCCCCTGTCCGGGTGTCCCTGAGCCGGTTTGCCGAGTCGGCAAGGAAACTTGCCCATGGCCCGGTCACGGCGACATGGTCGTGTCGTGACGGCGGCGCCGGCCACAGCGGCGCTCGCCACGGGGAGGCGCTGACAGGCGGCTTCCCCGCCGTGGTGCGCCGTCGCACGGCCAACGCAGAACGCACGAGGAGGACGCATGACTCAGCCCGCTCAGGTACTGGACGTGACACACCGGCTGGTGGATGTTCCGGGCGGCCGGATCCATCTGGTGGAGCAGGGCACCGGCCCCCTCGTTCTGCTGATCCACGGGTTCCCCGAGTCCTGGTACTCCTGGCGCCACCAGCTCCCGGTGCTCGCCGCGGCCGGGTTCCGGGCGGTGGCCGTCGATGTCAGGGGATACGGGCGCTCGTCGAAGCCCCAGGACATCGAGGCGTACCGGATGCTGGCCCATGTCGCCGACAACGTCGGTGTCGTGCGGGCGCTCGGCGAGGAGACCGCCGTCGTCATCGGCCATGACTGGGGATCGACCATCGCCGCCCATACGGCGCTGCTCAGGCCCGATGTCTTCACCGCCGTGGGGCTGCTCAGCGTTCCCTACGCGCCGCGCGGGGGTTTCCGGCCGACGGACGCCTTCTCCCTGATGGGCGGCCCCGAAGAGTTCTACGTCAGCTACTTCCAGCGGCCCGGCCGGGCGGAGGCGGAGATCGAACGCGATGTGCGCGGCTGGCTGGCGGGGTTCTACGCCGCGCTCTCGGGCGACGCGGTCCCCCCGGCCGACGGGGGCGACCCGCACTTCGTCCCGGCGGGCGGCAAGCTCTCGGACCGCTTCCCCGACGCCGCCCTGCCGTCGTGGCTCGGCGAGGCCGATCTCGATGTCTACGCGGCCGAGTTCGAGCGTACGGGGCTGACCGGAGCGCTCAACCGCTACCGCAACATGGACCGGGACTGGGAGGATCTCGCCGCGTGGGACGCGGCGCCGATCACCCAGCCGTCGCTGTTCATCGGCGGTGCGCTCGACGCGTCCACGACATGGCTGGCCGACGCGATCGCGGCGTATCCCACCACCCTGCCCGGTCTGGTCTCCTCGCACATCCTCGACGGCTGCGGGCACTGGGTGCAGCAGGAACGCGCCGACGAGGTCAACCGGCTGCTGACCGACTGGCTGCGGGCTCTGCCGGCGACGGCACGGAGCTGACGGGCCATCACCGCGGTCCGTCACCGGAAGTCGTCACCACAGGCCGTCGCCGGGGACCGGGCTCCGCGCCCCTCGCCGGGCGTGCGCCGGAGGTCGACCAGCCGTACCTCAAGCGTGCGATGAGAGAGCGGCACGCCTCAACAGCACACTAAAAGGTTGTTTCAACCCCTATCAGGCCGCATTTCTCATATTTGCGTTCAAGCCGGGGATAACGCCTCCCATCAGGTGCTGAGAGGAGGTGTGAGCCATGCGCCGTATTTCGATCAACGCCCAGGCAGTGTCCCGTTCCGACCGGGCCGGACTGCCGTGGAGCTGGCGGTGGTACTACGCGTAACCGGCCACTCGCCCGTGTTCGCGCGCCGGGGCCGGAGTCCGCAGGGGCTCCGGCCCTCCAGGGCCCACCGTCCGCCGGCCCCTCCGTCCGCCGGCGCCGCTCATACACCGGTCACACCGGAGGTTCGTGATGCGTCTTCGCCGTCCCCGCGGCCTGTCCTGCTACTGGCATGAAGGCCAGTTCGTCGTGCATCCGTATCCGCGCGGCACACCCGTCGCACTCCACCCGGCGGCGGCGGAGATCCTCTCCGCGTTCGAGGAGTGGACCGACCCCGCCGAGGCCGCGCGGACACTCGGTCATCTCGCGCCGGAGACGCTCGGCGAGGCCATTCCCGCGCTGCACGAGGCCGGGCTGCTGATGTCCGAGGGCAATCCGCAGGCGCAGCACGACGAGCTCATCGCCCGTCACTGGGGTACGTGGGCGCCCGAGGCCCCGTTCTTCCACTACGCCACCCAGGACGTGCCCTACCCCGACCATGAGGCGGTCTCCGAACGGGCCCCCGGCGCCGCGGACATGCCCCCGCTGTTCACCACCCATCCCGGTGCGGACCGGCTGCCGCTGCCCCGGCTGCCCGCGGATCTGCGCGTCCCCTACGACGAGGTGCTCTACCGCCGGCGTACGCACCGCGACTTCACCCGCGAGCCCGTTCCGCTGAGGACGCTGGCCACGCTGCTGGCCGTGGTGTTCGGGCCCGTGGACTTCATCGACTCCGGCCGTGGCGCGCTGTTCCGGCGCACCAGCCCGGCCGGCGGCGCCCGGCAGGAACTCGACGCGTACGTCGGCGTCCTCAACGTCAGTGAGGTGACTCCCGGCATGTACCACTACAACGCGCTGGAGCACTCACTCGAACTGATCGGTGAGGGCTTCACCCCCGACGAGGCCGCGCATCTCTGCGCCGACCAGGCCTGGGCGGGCGGCGCCGCGTTCCTGGTCGTTCTCAGCGCCGCGCTGGAGCGCATGAGCGCCAAGTACCCGACACCCCGCTGCTATCGCGTCTGCCTGCTCAACGCCGGTCATCTGGGCCAGACCTTCGCCCTCACCGCCACCGCGCTCGGCCTCGGCCCGGCGCAGACCGGCGCGTTCCACGACTCGGCCGTCGCGGAGCGCTGTGCCCTGGACAACATCGCCCGTACCCCGCTGTACGTCCTGGCCGCGGGTCACCCCCATCCGGCGCCGGAGGACGCGCCGCCGCCGGCCGTGCTGCGCACCTTCCGCGACACGGCCCTCCACCGGTGAGGAGGCCGGGGAAGCGCGGAGACGGACTCACCACGCGTCGGCTCACCACGCGTCGGCTCACCACGCGTCGGCTCACAACGCGTCGGCGAGTTCCCCGATCTGTTCCGCGAGATGCGGGTCGGGGTGGGGGACGCTGCCGAACTCCTCGTCCTCCTCGATCGTCAGGCGCTGCACGGCCGCGCGCAGTGCCGGGCTGGGCGGGCGCCGGTGGTGTGTGGTGGGGTGGCAGACGCTGAGCCGCCCCGCCGGGAGCGCCACGAGCCCGGAGTCGAGATCGGCGGCCTGGTCCGCCCAGTGCGCAGCGTCGCGCCGCTCTCCTCTGCCGAGGTGGAGGAGATAGAGGCAGTAGGCGGCCGTGGGGTTGCCGGCGCCGGCCGCGAACTGCCACCAGAACTGGGCGCCTTCATGCCATCCGGCCAGATTCAGCAGGCAGGCGAAGTGCAGTGCGCCGTCGGGGTCGATACGGCGGGAGTTGGCGAGCCGGGCCAGCTGCCCGGCCGCGTCGATGCCGTGCAGCGCCTCGGCCGACAGCGCGTGCAGATCCTTGCCCGCCTGGTCGTGGACGGTCGGGAAGAAGCCGGCCGGGGCCGCCGGATGGGAGCGGGCGATACCGGCGCCACGGGCGCCGGAGGTGTCGAACATGAGGGTGTCGGCGACATCACGGGCGAGCTGCGCCTTGGAGGCCGCGAGGTCGTACTCGGCGAACGCGTCGGGGATCACAGCGTCTTCCAGGACTTCGTCGATGCCGCGCGGGGGCTGCATGGGGTTCACTCCTTCTCCTTGCCGGCGTCCGTGTACGGGGGCAGGCCGAGTTTCTGGGCGATGCGCCGCTTGGCGAGCCGCCGGTGGGAACGGACGGTGTCGCGCTCCACGCCCATGATGCGGGCGACCCGGTACGAGGGGTAGCCCAGCACGTACAGCAGCACGATCACGTCGTACTGCCGCTCGGGCAGGGAGGCGATGGCGGTGTAGAGGCCGAGCGAGGTCTCCATCACCTCGAACTTGCACCGCACCGACTCCAGAACCGCGCGGGCGGTGCGCTGGAACGCGGCGGTCTCCACGAGCTGGGGGTCCAGGCCCGCGAGCCGCAGATGGGTGTCCACCCGCGCCTTGAGCAGTGCCCACGCGTACGCCTCCGGGCTCTCCGCCCGCATGACGCGCTCCCAGTTGAGGGCCAGATGGGAGAAGCAGCGGCGCACCACCGCGACGGCGGCGGCCTTGTCGCCGAGCATGGCGTGGGCGTAGTTCAGATAGGCCTTCACATACAGGTCGTGGAAGGCTTCCAGGGCGGGCGGCAGGGTGTACTGCACTTCGGCCAGGTATTCGCCGTGGTCGTCCGGCGACGGGAGGTCGGTGTTCACGGCTGGGCCTCCTCGTCGTGACTGGCGGGCGTGAGCACTTCGGTCCGGGGAGCACGGGGAGCACCGCGGTGGCGGTCCTCTATCAGCGCGGCGGCTCCCACCCGCACCCCGGCGCGCAGCAGACGCCGCGTCAGGTAGCGCAGGTCCGAGGCGAAGACGCGCGCGGCGGTGGCGAGCACCAGCAGGGCGAAGACGTCGTTGGGCGTCACGGCATGTCCTTCTTCTACTGAGCAGCACCTCGAACTCCCGCTGGTGCTGGAGGACTTCGATGTCCTCAAGAAGCAGCTTTTCGGACCGGGGTGGTCAAACGTGCAACGCGACACCCAAGAAAAATACGGAAAGCGATCGTCCCGTTACGTGCGGAAGCCGTCCCATCCGCCACATGCGCCACACCGTGTGATCGTACGAACACCCTCAGGCAGGCTCCGACCTGCGCCGACGCGACCATGCGGACCGAGCCGCCGCCAGTCGCCCTCGCGTGCAGTTCAATCCACAATCGGTCCGAATGTGGCGCAGATCACTCAGTTGTGGCGCACTACCTGGCACGAACTCCCCTTGGAACGACCGTCCGGGGCGCGCGCGTTCATCGCGGCCCGCCGAACCAGTGGCGCAGCGCCTCGCCAGGACCCGCGCCGTCCGTGGCGCCGTCCTCCGCGGCCCAGGCGACATAGCCGTCGGGGCGTACCAGCAGGGCGGCGCAGGGCAACGCCGGTACGGGCTCGGTCCGCACCACCCGGAGCACATGGGCCCATCCCCGGGCGTCGGCCGCGTACGGAAGGCCCCGCTCACCGAACAGCAGAAGCAGCGGCCTGCCGCCGCGCAGCAGCCCGATCACCTGCGCCGGGCCCGACTCCGTCAGCAGCGTGGTGTTCCGCAGGAACCGTCCCTCCCACCGCGAGGACCGGACCGACCCGGGCGCGACCGCCGTGTCCTGCCCGCTGATCATGTCGCTCAGATGCCGGGCCCCGTCCTCGCCCCGGTCTCGCCCCTCACCGCCGTCTCCCTCCGTGCCGTTTCGCTCCGCGCCGTCTCCCTCTTTCGCCTCGTCGCCCGCGAGCAGGCCGGCGAACAACGCGCGCAGCGGGTCGAGTTCGGGGCCCGGACGCATCAGGGCGACCTGGACGGAGGTGTTGTCGATGACCCGGCGGGCGGCGGGCCAGCGCTCGTCGTGATAGGTGTCGAGGAGACCGGCGCCCGCGGTACCCCGCACGGTGAACGCCAGTTTCCAGCCGAGGTTCAGAGCGTCCAGCAGACCGGTGCTCAGGCCCTGCCCGCCGATGGGGAAATGCACATGCGCCGCGTCGCCGGCGAGCAGCACCCGCCCGGCGCGGTAACGGTCCGCCTGCCGCGCGAAGTCACTGAACCGGCTCAGCCGGCTCGGGGACGCCATCTCCACATCGTGTCCGGCGATCCACGACACCCGCGCGCGCAACTCGTCCAGGGAGACCGGGGCGTTGCGGTCGCCGTGCCCGCCCTTCCAGTCGAGCGCACGGACCAGGACGCGCCCGTCGGCCATGGTCTTGGTGACGATCCAGCCGCGTCGGGTACGGTGCCAGCCGAGCGGCGGGACCCGCTCCCCCGTGAAGCGGACCAGCCCCATCAGCGCGGACACCGTCGCGGGCCGGGTGTCCGCCGTGATGCCCGCCCAGGCGCGGACCGCGCCGCGCGAACCGTCGGCTCCCACCAGATACGCGGCACGGAACACCCGTACGCCGTCCGGGCCTTCGGCCGTGACGTCCACGCCCTCGGGGCCCTGCCGCGCCCGGGTCACCCGGTACCCGCGCAGCACCCGCGCCCCGACGGCCCGCGCCCGTGCCTCGAAGGACCGCTCCAGAACCGCCTGGGACTCCTTCAGGAGAGGCTCGGGTTCGGAAGCGGGAGCGGTGATACGGAGTCCGGGCAGGCCGGCGAAGTGGAAGAGCCGCGAGACGGTGCCCTCCGCCGCCGCGTCGGGCGCCGGGAAGTGGCCGCGCCGCGCCAGGCACTGCACCGTCCGCGCGTGCACGGTGGTGGCCTTCGGCCGGTCCGATGTGGTGGCACGGGCTTCGAGGACCACGGTGTCGACGCCGTACGCCCCCAGCTCGGCGGCGAGGAGCATGCCGACCGGTCCGCCACCGACGATCACGACCTGCGCGTCTTCCCCGCCTTCCGTGACCGTCACTCCGGACTTCCCCATCTCGGCCCCCCATCCGCCTCGCACAGCCCGTCGGTCCTGTCCGTCCCGCCCCTCCCACGGTCCGTCGGCGCGGCACGGACCGGAATGTATGTCCCGGGCCCCACCGTGATCAATACCGTCGACGGCTCAGCCGAATGGGTGAATCCACTCCCCTGCCGGCCGGCGTGTCCCGCCGGACTCCACCCACGCGCGGCGATCGCGGGCTATGGTCTTCCCAGTTCGCGGGTACGAATCCCGCCGTCGGCCCCGGCCGACGTGATCGAGCAGCACGACGCCCCCTCCGACGGAGGGGGCGTTCTTGTTGTGCGGGCCGGTCCGTGCGGGCCGGTCCGTGCGGGCCGGTCCGTGCGGCTCAGTCCGTGCCCGTACCGGCCTCCGCGGCGGGGAACTCTTCCACGAGGCGGTCCGGCGCGGCCTGCTTCCAGGAGTCCACGAGGATGTCGCGCAGTTCGTCCAGATCCTCCAGCGCGCTCAGCCGTACCCGCACCCACGCGGAACTCGCCTCGTGCGGCGGCACCCAGAACTTCTCCGGCTCGGCCGCGATCAGCTCCGTCCGTTCGTACCGGGGGCAGCGCACGGCGAACGACGTCTGATCGTCCGGGACCGTGACGAACATCTTCCCGGCGACACGGAACGTGGGCATGCTCCACGCCTCCTTCTCCACGGTCTGTGGGAGGGACAGCGCGATACGGCGGACTTCCTCGGCATCAATCACGGTCACGGCGACCATGGTAAATGCCCTCCGGCACACACCCCCATGGCGGTTCTACCGGTGCCCGAACCACCCCGCGGCGGGCAGCAGTCGCGTGTCGTACCCGAAGAGCGCCTGGTTCTCCCACGCGTTGCCCGACGAGGGGTCCTGCGGGTCCCAGCCGCTTCCGTTCACCGCGGTCCAGGCCGGCTCCCAGTAGACGACGCCGAGGCCGCGACCGCCCGGGACCGCCTCGACGACGTTCATGACATCGCGCAGATTGGCCGCCTGACCGGCCGGGGTCGCCGGATAGCCGGGCGCCAGCTGGGCGGCGGAGGACACGTTGTTCACCAGGGAGTCACCGTTGGCGAGCGTGTGGGCGTAGGCGGTCTCGGCCACCAGGACCGGCTTCCCGTACCGCGCCGCCACATCGTCCAGGTTGGCCTGGAGACCGGAGAGCGGGCCGTGCCAGTAGCCGTAGTACGACAGCGCGATCACATCGAACGGCACCTGCCGCGCCACCGCCTGGTCGAACCACCAGCGGGTGCCCGCGTTGTCGCCGCCCTCGGCCAGATGCAGAACGACCTGGGTGGTGGCGGAGACGGCCTTCGCCGCCCGCGCTCCGGAGGTGAGCAGTCCGGCGAGCTGCGTCCAGTTGTCGGTGGAGCCTTCCGGCCACAGCATCCCGCCGTTGATCTCGTTGCCGATCTGCACCATGTCGGCGGTGGTGCCCTGGGCCTTGAGCGCGTTCAGCACATCGAAGGTGTGGTCGTGGACGTCGGTGCGCAGCCGGCTGTAGGGGTGGGAGGCCCACGCGGCCGGCTTGTTCTGCTGCCCCGGGTCGGCCCAGCGGTCCGAGTAGTGGAAGTCGATCAGGAGCTTCATGCCCTCGGCCTTGGCGCGCTTGGCCAGTGCCAGGATCCGTGCCTTGTTGTTGTAGCCGTCGGCCGGGTTCACCCAGACCTTGAGCCGCACGTAGTTCATCCCCGCGCCGCGCAGGATCCGCAGGGCGTCGGCGCTCGTGCCGTCGGCGGCGCGGTAGGCGGCGCCGAACGCCTCGTTCTTCGTGAGTGTCGAGAGGTCTCCGCCCTTGACGGCCAGGCCCGTCGTGCCGGCCGTGAAGGTGAGGTCGTCGAAGTTGGCCCACTCCCCCGCGTGGGCGTCGGAGTTGAGGCTGACGGTGCACTTGCCGCCGCTCACCCGTACCGACGTGACGATACGGATCCACTCGCCGTTCGGTGTGGGCGGCAGGTCGGTGCGCTGTTCCGCGCCGCCGCAGTCGCGCAGGGCGATGTAGGCGGCGTTCTGGCCGCCGCTGGAGCGGACCCGGGCGCTGAGTGTGTAGGTACCGGCGGCCAGTCCCGTCAGGTACTGATATGTCTCGACCTTGTAGGCCGAGGCCGACCAGTGGGTGAGCCGGCGGCTGCCGCTGTAGCCGCCGTTCTCGCTGTAGGAGGCGGTGTTCTGCCCGGTGGCCGAGTAGGTGCTCCAGCCGGCCGGGGTGGTGGTACCGGTGGGGTCGGCCTCGAATCCGGCGTTGCCGAGACTGTCGGCGGCGTGCGCCCGCTGGGCGGGCAGGACGGTGAGGAGCAGGGCGCCCAGCACGCAGAGCGCGGCGGCGCGTGGTGAGCGCCGGGTCCGGGTGCGATGTGCGAGGTGCATCGTCGATGTCCCTTCGGGGGGTGACGGGGCTCAGTCGTCGAGCTTCACGACACGTACCGCTCCGGCGGGCAGGCCGAGCCGGCCCGCCGTCCTCTCACCGGTGAGGAGTTCGGTGCCGTGCGCGGGCAGCGGCACCTTGGCGTCGGTGCCGGTGTGGTTGACGGCGAAGAGGTAGTCGCCGCCCTCGCCGGTGCGGCGTACGACCTCGACGTCGCGCGGCAGGCCGGTGCGCGGCGCGAGCCCGGCGTCCTCGGCGGCGGCGTCGAGGACGGTGTCGAGGGCGCGGGCGTCCAGGCGCGTGGAGACGTACCAGGCCGTGCCCCGGCCCAGCCGGTGCCGGGTGATGGCGGGCCGTCCGGCGGTGAGCCCGTCGGCGTAGGTCCAGACGGTCTCGGCGCCGCGCGGGACGACGAACTCGCTCCAGACGTCGCCGGTCAGCTCCGCTCCGCCGGCCTCGGTGAGCCGGACCCGTTCGCCCTCGCCGAGGGGCGAGAACTCCTCGACGGTGAGGCCGAGGACGTCGCGCAGGACGCCGGGGTGCGCGCCGGGGTGGACGGCGTCGTGCTGGTCGACGATTCCGGAGAAGTACGAGACGACGAGTGTGCCGCCGTTCTCCACGTAGGTACGGAGGTTGCGTCCCGTGACCTCGACCGCGAGATAGAGGGCGGGCACCACGACGAGGGGGTAGCGCGACAGATCGGCTTCCGGGTGGGCGAAGTCGACGGTGAGATGGCGGTCGTAGAGCGCCTCGTAGAAGGTGTCGGCCCGTTCGCGGGCGTCGTGGTCCTCGCTCGGCCGCCATTCGAGGCGCTGTGCCCACCAGGACTGCCAGTCCCAGACCAGGGCGGCGTCGGCGGCCGTTCTCGTACCGCGTACCGCCTCCAGACCGCCCAGCGCGGCGCCGAGCCCGACGACCTCGCGCCAGACGCGGCTGTCGGTGCCCGCGTGCGGGAGCATCGAGGAGTGGAACTTCTCGGCGCCGCGCCGGGACTGGCGCCACTGGAAGAACATCGCGCCGTCCGAGCCGCGGGCCACATGGGCGAGGCTGTTCCTGGCCATCTGGCCGGGCGCCTTGGCCGGGTTGCGCGGCTGCCAGTTGACACCGCTGGTGGAGTGTTCGAGCAGCAGCCAGGGGGCGCCGCCCGCCACGGACCGGGTGAGGTCGGCGGCCATGGCGAGGTTCACATGGGTCCGCCGGCCGTCGGTGATGAGGTAGTGGTCGTTGGTGACGAGGTCGACCTCGCGTCCCCAGGCCCAGTAGTCGACGGAGTCGCACTGGCTGAGCGCCGTCATGAAGTTGGTGGTGACGGGGATGCCCGGGGAGTGCCGGTGCAGCAGGTCGCGTTCGCGTACGAAGTTCTCCCGCATGGTGGCGTCGGCGAAGCGCGTGTAGTCGAGGCGCTGGGCGGGGTTGCAGACGGTGGGGGTGGCGCGGGGCGGTTCGATCTCGTCGAACGAGCCGTAGCGCTGACCCCAGAACGCCGTCCCCCAGGCCTCGTTGACGGCGTCGACCGTGGCGTACGCGGCGCGGAGCCAGCTGCGGAAGTGGACCGCGCAGTTGTCGCAGTAGCAGGCGCTGACGGGGACGCCGTACTCGTTGTGGACGTGCCACAGCGCCAGCGCGGGGTGGCCGCCGTAGCGGCGGGCGAGCTGTCCCGTGATGGCCGCCGCGGCGGCACGGTACGCCGGTGAGCTGTGGCAGATCGCCCCGCGCGAGCCGAACGCGTACCGCACACCCTCCCGGCTCACCGGGAGGGCGTCGGGGTGGGCGCGGTAGAACCAGGCGGGCGGGGCGACGGTGGGGGTGGCGAGGTCGATCCGGATGCCGTGCTCGTGCAGGAGGCCGATGATCCGGTCGAGCCGGTCGAAGTCGTAGCGGCCGGGCTCGGGCTCCAGCAGGGCCCAGGAGAAGATGCCGAGACTCACCAGGTTGACGCCTGCCTCGCGCATGAGGCGGACGTCCTCCTGCCAGACCTCCTCCGGCCACTGTTCGGGGTTGTAGTCCCCGCCGAACGCGAGCCCTTCGAGCCCTCGGGGTGCGGTGTCCGGCATGAAGGTGCCTCCTGTGCTGCGTGCGATGAGGACTGCGGAGTGTGGGAACGTGCACACACATAAGCGGCGACGCAGTTCCCACATAAGCGCACAGGAACAACCATTGACAAGTGTCCGGGACGTTTCTCTACTGTGAACGCTCACAGAGCACGGCCGGTCCGACGCAGCCAGGTCGGGGACCTTCGTCAGGGGAGAAACACCATGCAATTCAGCACGCGCGGACGCCTCGTGGCCATGTGCCTCACCGTCGCGCTCGGCGCCACCACCCTCGCCGCCTGCGGCTCGGGCGACGGGGACGACGCGGAGTCCGGGTCCGACGGTCCCGTCTCCCTCACCTACTGGGCCTGGGCACCCGGCATGGACAAGGTCGCCGATATCTGGAACACGACGGAGGGCAGGAAGACCGGCGTCACCGTCACGGTCAAGAAGCAGGCGTCCGGGGACGATCTGGTCACCAAGATCATCACCGCGGCCAAGGCGAAGAAGGCCCCCGACCTCGTGCAGGCCGAGTACCAGGCGCTCCCGACGCTCGTCAGCAATGACGTACTGGCGGACATCTCCTCCGAAGTGGCGTCCGCCGAGGGCGCGTTCGCCCCGGGCGTCTGGCAGCAGACGACACTCGGCACGGACGCCGTCTACGCGGTCCCGCAGGACTCCGGGCCGATGATGTTCTACTACCGCGAGGATCTCTTCAAGAAGTACGGGCTGACGGTGCCCACGACTTGGGACGCGTTCGCCGACACCGCGCGCGCTCTGAAGAAGAAGGACCCGTCCAGGGCGCTGACCACCTTCTCCAGCAATGACGCGGGGCTCTTCGCGGGTCTGGCACAGCAGGCGGGCGCCAAGTGGTGGACGACGCGGGGAGACACGTGGAAGGTCGGGATAGCCGACGCCGCGACGGCGAAGGTCGCGGACTTCTGGGGCGGCCTGGTCGAGGAAGGCGTCATCGACAACCAGCCCATGTACACGCCCTCCTGGAACAAGGCGCTCAACACGGGCGGGCAACTCGCCTGGGTGAGCGCGGTATGGGCGCCCGGCACCCTGACCACCGCGGCGCCGGACACCAAGGGGAAGTGGGCGATGGCGCCGCTGCCGCAGTGGAGCGCGGGCGAGCGTACGACGGGCAGCTGGGGCGGCTCCTCCACCGGCGTCACCAACGACTCCGGCCACAAGAAGGCCGCCGCGCGGTTCGCCGCCTGGCTGAACACGGACAGCCGGGCGCTGGCCGCGCTGGTGAAGGAGGGCGGGATCTATCCCGCCGCCACCGCCGCGCAGACGGGCGGCGCGCTGAGCGCGGCCCCCGCCTTCTTCCCCAACCAGCCGGATTTCTACGCCGAGGCGGCCGGGATCGCGAAGACCGCCGCGCCCTCCGCGTGGGGGCCGAATGTGAACGTCGCGTACACCGCGTTCCGTGACGCGTTCGCCTCGGCGGCCAAGAACACGTCGGACTTCGGCGCGGCCCTCGGCGTCATGCAGCGGGACACCGTCGCCGACCTGGAGAAGCAGGGCTTCGAGGTCACCGGGTGATGGCCCAGGACCCGCGTGCCGCTCGGGCCGGGCACTCCGGACGCGGCCCCTCCGGGTGGCGGGTGCGGGGCGCCCCGTACGCCTTCCTCCTCCCCGCCGTCGTACTGTTCGCGCTCTTCTTCGCCCTGCCCATCGGTTACGCCGTCTATCTGAGCCTGCGAAAGGTCGAGGTCAAGGGGCTCGGGCTGGGCTCGGGGGCGCGGCAGGAGGTGTGGGCGGGGCTCTCCCACTACACCGTCGCGCTGTCCGACTCCGAGCTGCTCGCCAGTGCGCTGCGCGTGCTGGGCTACGGGGCGATCGTCGTGCCGTCGATGCTCGGGCTCGCCCTCGTCCTGGCGCTGATGCTGGACGCCGAGCGCACCCGGCTCGGCGGTTTCTCACGGCTCGCGATCTTCCTGCCGTACGCCGTCCCGGGGGTGATCGCGGCGCTGATGTGGGGTTTCCTCTATCTGCCGGACGTCAGCCCGTTCCACTATCTGCTCGGCAGGGCGGGTCTGCCGGCGCCCGATCTGCTGGACGGCGGACCGCTCTACGCGGCCCTCGCCAATATCGCCCTGTGGGGCGGCACCGGCTTCAATATGATCGTCATCTATACGTCGCTGCGCTCGATCCCCGCGGAGATCCACGAAGCGGCCCGGCTCGACGGGGCGTCCCCGCTCCAGACGGCCCTGCGGATCAAGATCCCGATCGTCGCGCCCTCGCTGGTGCTGACCTTCTTCTTCTCGATCATCGCGACGCTTCAGGTGTTCAGCGAGCCCACGACGCTCAAGCCGCTGACCAACTCGCTGTCCACCACCTGGTCCCCGCTGATGAAGGTCTATCAGGACGCCTTCGTCAAGGGAGACATCTATTCCGCGGCGGCCACCTCGGTGGTCATCGCCGTCATCACGCTCGTGCTGTCCTTCGGCTTCCTCAGGACCGTGGGCTCCCGTTCGAACCGGGGAGAGACCCAGTGACCGCCGCCACCACCCGCCGTATCGCCTGGGTGCCGACCGCGGCGCTGCTGCTCGGCGCCCTGTACTGCCTGCTGCCGGTGGCCTGGGTCGTGGTGGCCGCCACGAAGTCCGGCCGGGAGCTGTTCTCCACCTTCACCTTCCTGCCCGGCACCGGGTTCGCCGGCAATGTCGCCGACCTGTCCGCGTACCGGGACGGGGTGTACTGGCGGTGGATGCTCAACTCCCTCTTCTACGCCGGGTTCGGCGCCCTGCTGTCGACCGCGGTGTCCGCGCTCGGCGGCTACGCGCTCGCGGTCTACCGCTTCCGGGGCCGCGAGACCCTCTTCAACGTACTGCTGGCGGGCGTACTGATGCCGCCGGTCATCCTGGCCGTACCGCAGTATCTGCTGATGGCGAAGGCCGGCCTGGCGGACAGCTATCCGTCCGTGCTGCTCCCGCTGATCCTCTCTCCGTACGGGGTCTATCTCGCCCGGATCTACGCGGCCGCGGCCGTGCCGCCCGATGTGGTGGAGGCGGGGCGGATGGACGGGGGCGGCGAGTGGCGGATCTTCCGGTCGGTGGCGCTGCCGATGATGGTGCCGGGACTGGTGACGGTGTTCCTCTTCCAGTTCGTCGCCGTCTGGAACAACTTCCTGCTCCCGTACATCATGCTCGGCGACGACCGGAAGTTCCCTGTGACGCTGGGCCTCTACACCCTGCTCCAGCAGGGCTCCAACACCCCCGCCCTCTACACCCTGGTGATCACCGGCGCACTGCTCGCGGTGCTGCCGCTGATCGCGCTGTTCCTGGTCATCCAGCGGTTCTGGAGCCTGGATCTGCTGTCCGGGGCCGTAAAGTCCTGACGCGACAGGCACGATCATGAGAGAACGACAGGTATGAGCCGCACGGACAGCAACGGCCGCCGCAAGCCGCCCACGATCCATGACGTGGCACGGGAGGCGGGTGTCTCACGGGGCACCGTCTCGCGCGTGCTCAACGGCGGCCACTACGTGAGCCCGGCGGCGGAGGAGGCGGTCAACGCCGCGATCCGCAAGACCGGGTACGTGGTCAACCGGCACGCGCGCAGTCTGATCACGGGCCGGTCCGACTCGGTCGCCTTTCTGCTCACCGAACCGCAGGAGCGCTTCTTCGAGGACCCCAACTTCAATGTGCTGCTGCGTGGTTGTACGCAGGCGCTGGCCGGCCATGACATTCCGCTGCTGCTGATGATCGCGGGTACGAAGGACGAACGGCGCAGGATCACGCGGTACATCACCGCCGGCCATGTGGACGGTGTGCTGCTGGTGTCCAGTCACTCCGGCGACCCGGTCGCCGAGCAGCTGCGCGCGGCGCGCGTCCCACTGGTGGCCTGCGGCAAGCCGCTGGGGCAGAGTTCACGGGTCAGCTATGTCGCGGCCGACGACCGGGACGGCGCCCGGGAGATGGTCCGCCATCTCGTACGGAGCGGGCGCCGGCGGATCGCGACGGTGACCGGTCCGCTCGACACCCCGGGCGGCACCGAGCGGCTCGCCGGGTACCGGGACGTCCTCGCCGAGTCCGGTATCGAGGCCGATGAACGGCTGGTCGCCACCGGGGACTACAGCAGGGCGAGCGGCGAATCGTGCGCCGGTGAACTGCTGCGCCGGGCACCGGACCTGGACGCGGTGTTCGTCGCGTCCGACCTGATGGCGCAGGGTGTGCTGAGCGCGCTGCGGGACGCGGGCCGCCGGGTGCCCGACGACGTGGCGGTGGGCGGGTTCGACGACTCCCCGGCGGCGCTGGGCACCCGGCCCGCGCTCACGACGATCCGGCAGCCGTGGGACCGCATCAGCTCGGAGATGGTGCGCGTGCTGCTCGCGCAGATCGGCGGTGAGGACACGTCCACGGTGATCCTCCCCACCGAACTGGTACGGCGCGAATCGGCGTGACGCCGAGGGTGCCGGCGGGCGAGTCGGTGCTCCCGGCCGGGTGCACACCCGGCCGCGCTTCAATGTTAGGGTCACCTTACTTTTCGGATGGTGAGATTCCGCCCGGTGGACAGCCGGTCGCGGAGAGGCAGTGAGGGCGGCTCGCATGCGTGGTGGCACGATCGGTTCGAAGGTCCCCGGGGCGTGACGGCGGACTCACTGGCCGGCGTGGGGACCGGGAAAGCCGGTCGTGCGGTCCTGAGCCGTCCGCTGCTCGCCCTGGGGCTGCTGCTGACCGCCGCCGTCCTCGCGCTGGCGACCTGGGCGAGCCTGGTGACCGGTTCGGGAGACGCCGGGGCGGGTGATGTGTTCCGTGCGCTGCTCGATCCCGATCTGTCCGACAAGGGGCAGCTGATCGTGCGGGAGGTGCGTGTTCCGCGTACGGTCGCCGGTCTGCTGGCGGGCGTGGCGCTGGGCCTGGCCGGGGCGGTCATGCAGGGGGTGGCCCGCAATCCGCTGGCCGACCCGGGCATCCTCGGGATCAACGCGGGCGCGTCCGTGGTCGTGGTGTTCGCGATCGGGGTGCTCGGGCTGACGCGGCCGCCGCAGTACATCTGGTTCGGGTTCCTCGGCGCGCTCGGCGCGGCCGTCCTCGTCTATGGCATCGGCTCGCTCGGCCGGGAGGGGGCCACACCCGTGAAGCTGGCTCTCGCGGGCGCGGCGACCAGCGCCGTCCTCACCTCGCTGACCACCGCCCTGCTGCTGACGGATCGTCAGACCTTCGACCAGTTCCGCTTCTGGCAGGTCGGCTCGCTCGCCGACCGGGATCCCGATGTGCTCTGGCAGGCGCTGCCGTTCATCGCAGTGGGCGCCGTGTTCGCGCTGGCGCTGGGTCCGCGGCTGAACGCGCTCTCGCTCGGTGACGACCTCGCGCGGGCGCTGGGGCAGCGCGTGGGGATGGCCCGGCTGGCGTCCGCCGCGGCCGTGGTGCTGCTGTGCGGCGCGGCCACCGCGGTCGCCGGGCCCATCGGCTTCGTCGGCCTTCTCGTCCCGCATGCCGCCCGGGTCGTCACCGGCCCCGACTACCGGTGGATCCTGCCGTACAGCATGCTCCTGGCGCCCGTGCTGCTGCTGGTCTCGGACATCGTGGGGCGGCTCATCGCCTCGAACGGTGAGATACAGGTGGGGATCGTGACGGCCGCCATCGGCGCCGTGCCCTTCGTGATGCTGGTGCGCCGCCGCGATCTGGCGGAGCTGTGAGGGAGTGGGCGGCGGAAGTGGGACGTGACGTGGCCGGAGAGATACGGACCCCCGGCGGCCCGTTCACGGAGGAGCGACTGGCCGGTGCCGTACGGGAGGTCGCCCTGGTCCGCAGGGCGGGCCGGGCCCGCGCCGCCGTGGTCACCGTCAGCCTGCTGGTCGCGGCGCTCGCCACGCTGTGTCTGGCGCTGTCCGTGGGCGATCTCGTCCTCCCGCTCCGCGAGGTCGTCGCCACCGTGGCCGGCGGGGGCGACGCCGGTTCGCGGTTCGTCATCATCGAACTGCGGCTGCCGCGCGCGCTGACCGGTCTGCTGGTGGGCGCGGCGTTCGGGCTCTCGGGGGCGGTGTTCCAGACGCTGCTGCGCAACCCGCTGGCCAGCCCCGACATGATCGGCATCACCTGGGGCGCGAGCGCCGCGGGCGTCCTGGCCAGTGCGGCCTTCGGCCTCAGCGGTCTCCCGCTCTCGCTCTGCGCCCTGGCGGGGGCGGTGCTGACCGCGGTGGCGATCTACGCCCTGGCCTGGCGCGAGGGCGTCGCCGGATACCGGCTCGTGCTGGTCGGCGTCGGCGTCGGCGCGGCGTTGTCCAGCCTTGTCTCGTATCTGCTGACCAGTTCGGCGGTGACCGAGGCGCAGGACGCCCTCGCGTGGCTGGCGGGCAGCCTCAACGGCCGGTCCTGGTCGCAGCTGTGGCCGCTGCTGGGGGCCATGGTGGTGCTCGTACCACTGACCTTCCTGGCGGCGCGGTCGTTGCCCGCGCTCCAACTCGGGGACGACACCGCGCGGGGCCTCGGCACCCGGGTGGAGCGCGGCCGGCTGGCGCTGATCGGCTGCGCGGTGGCGCTCGCGGGGGTGGCCACGGCCGCGGCGGGACCGGTGGGTTTCGTGGCCTTCCTGGCGGCGCCGATCGCGCGCCGGCTGTTGCCGGGGCAGGGCGCGGCCCTGCTGCCCGCCGCGCTGACGGGAGCGCTGATCGTGAGCGTCGCGGACTTCGCGGCACAACATCTGCTGGGCTCCGTCCAGTTCCCGGTGGGCGTGGTGACGAGCCTGATCGGCGCCCCGTATCTGCTCTGGCTGCTGGCCCGCTCGAACCGTGTGGGCAAGGGCGGCTGACCGATGGAACGGAAGGATCTGCGCATGAGTGCGGAGCACACGCTGGCGGCGCGGGACGTCCGGCTCGGCTACGACGGCCGTGAGGTCGTCGGCGGGCTGAGTCTGGACATACCGCCCGGCGCGATCACCATGATCGTCGGCCCGAACGCCTGCGGGAAGTCCACCCTGCTGCGTGCGATGGCCCGGCTGCTGGCGCCGTCCTCGGGCAGTGTGCTCCTGGACGGCAGGAGCATCCAGGAGATGCCGACCAAGGAAGTGGCGTCGGTGCTCGGCATCCTGCCGCAGAGCCCGGTGGCGCCGGACGGCATCACGGTGAGCGATCTGGTGGGCCGTGGCCGCTATCCGCACCAGGGGTGGTTCCGCCGCTGGACGTCCGAGGACGACGCGGCCGTGGCGCGGGCGCTGCTGGCCACCGATGTGCTGGAGCTCGCCGGGCGGCCGGTCGATGAACTGTCCGGCGGCCAGCGGCAGCGGGTCTGGATCGCGATGGCGCTCTCGCAGCGTACGGACATCCTGCTGCTGGACGAGCCGACGACGTTCCTCGACATCAGCCACCAGCTCGATGTGCTGGACCTGCTGACCGATCTGAACCGGGAGTACGGCTCCACCATCGCGGCCGTCCTGCACGATCTGAATCTGGCCTGCCGGTACGCGGACCATCTGGTCGCGATGAAGGAGGGGCGGATCGTGGCGGAGGGCGCTCCCAGCGACATCGTGACGGAGGAACTGGTCACGGAGGTGTTCGGGATGCGCTGTTCGATCACCGAGGACCCCGCCTCGGGCACGCCCATGATCGTACCGATCGGGCGTCATCACATCACCCCGGTTCAGGCGTGATTTAGGGTAGGCTAACCTAATTCCATGTCATCACGAAAGAACCCCTCCGCTCCCTCCCCGCACCGCTCCCGGCCGGCTCTCCTCGCACTGTGGGCCGTACTCGCCGCCCTCGTCATGGGGTTGACGGCCTGCGGCACCGCATCGGACTCCGCCGGCTCCTCCCCGGAAGCCGCGTCCGGCGCCGAGGACGGTGCCTTCCCCGCCACCGTCGCGACCAAGTTCGGGGACATCACCGTGGAGAAGCGGCCCGAGCGCGTCGTCGCACTGGGCTGGGGCGACGCCGAGGCGGTGCTCTCGCTCGGCGGACAGCCCGTCGGAGCCAGCGACTGGCTGGCGTTCGGCGGCGACGGGGTCGGGCCCTGGGCGAAGGGCCTCTACAAGAAGAGCCCTCAGATGATCGGCACACTGGAGCCGGAGTTCGAGAAGATCGCGGCCCTCGCGCCCGATCTGATCCTGGACACCAAGTCCAGCGGCGACCAGTCCCGTTACGACACTCTCAGCAAGATCGCGCCCACCATCGGCGTGCCGAAGGGCGGCGAGCAGTACAAGATCTCGTGGCGTGAGCAGACCGAGATGGTCGCGGCCGCCCTCGGTGTTCCCGGGAAGGGCAGGACGGTCATATCCGAGACCGAGAAGAAGTTCCGGGACTCGGCCGCCGCCCACCCCGAGTTCAAGGACAGGACCATCACGCTCGGCTCCCGGACCAGCGAGGGGTTCGGCGCCTATGTGCACGGCACGGGCCGCGTCGACTTCGTCGAGCGCCTCGGCTTCACGAACAACCCGCGGGTCGACGCGAAGGCCGGCGCGTCGTTCTTCATCAACGTCTCCCGCGAGAACCTCGATCTGCTCGACGCCGATCTGACGGTGATGACACCCATCGGGATCCCCGCCGCGAAGATCAGCGACGACCCGCTGTACCGGGCCGTCCCCTCCGTCAAGGCCGGCCGTTCGGTGGTGTTCGACGACGCGACCCTCAGCGCGGCCTTCTCGACGGACTCGGTGTTCTCGGTGGCGTACGCGCTGGAGAAGGTCGTCCCGCTGCTCGCCGAACCCCTGAAGTAGCCCGCCGCTTTCCGGGACACCGCGGCGACACCACGGCGCGGCCCGGACGCCGGTGTGGAGCAGCCGCCGGTGTGGGGCGGACGGGTGGTGTTTCTGAGATTTCGGTTAACTGCCGCGTGCTCCGCCGCATCGCGGGCACGGGAAATGAATGGACACCCCACCCACCGCGGACACACGAGGCAGCGCGGGCACCGCTGCCGCTCACCTACCCGACCGGGCCGGACATCACTCCACCCGGCCCGGTGTCGCTCTGGCCCTCCTCCCACGACGGGTCGGCGGCCGGCTCGTCCGGGGCGGGCGCGGGTTCCCCTCCGCGCTGCGGGCCGGCGGGCGGGTCCAGGGTGTGGACGGTCTGCGGGCGCTGGCCGTCGCGGTGGTCATCGTCTACCACCTGGAACCAGGCCTGCTGCCGGGCGGCGCCCTGGGGGTGGATGTCTTCTTCACCATCAGCGGCTTCGTCATCACCCGGCTGCTGCTGGCGGAGTTCGCCCGTACCGGCGATGTCGCCATGCGGTCCTTCTACTGGCGGCGCTGGCTGCGGCTGGTCCCCGCCCTGCTGGCGGTCTGTGCGGTGTGCGCGGTGCTGGCGCTCACCACGCGGCTGCCGAGTTTCGACAGCGCGTGGGCGGCGATCGTGCTGGCCGCCACGTTCCTGATGAACATCGTCAGGGCCGCCCAGCCCGGCATCTATTCGAGTGACACCTCTCTGCTGTCCCACACCTGGTCGCTCAGTGTGGAGGAGCAGTTCTACCTGATCTGGCCGCCCGTGCTGGTCCTGCTCCTGCGTCGGGTCGGCGCGCGGACCGTGCTGCTCTGCGCCGCGGTGCTGTGTCTGCTGCCGCTGGTCTGGCGGTTGATCCTGTGGAACCCGACCGCGGCACACCGTATCTACAACGGCGTGGACACCCGCGCGGACCAACTGCTGGCCGGTGCGGTGCTGGCGGTCCTGGTGGCCCGGCTGCACAGGGACGACCCGCGGCTCGCCGCGCTGCGCCGCTGGTCGGCGCGGCTCGCCTGGCCGGCGCTGGGGGTCCTGGCGCTGATCGTCCGGTACGTGCCGATGACCGGCTCGAACGCCTGGACCATGCCCTGGTACACCGTCGGCTTCCTGGTGACCGCCGTGCTGTCGGCGACGGTGGTGGCGGCGCTCGAACTCCAGCCCCGTACCTGGCTCTCCCGGGGACTGTCCCTGGCCCCGCTCGTCTGGGTGGGCCGCAATCTCAGCTACGGCCTCTACCTCTGGCACTACCCGCTCAGCCGGCTGGTCTCCGATCTGGGAGTGGACGACACATGGCACGCGACCGCCACGGTCGCCGCCAGTCTCCTCGCCGCCACGGCGTCCCACTACCTCATCGAGAAGCCGCTCACCCGGCGCAAACGCCCGAAACCCGCTGCCGGGGTGGCGACCGGCGCACAGCTCAGGTGACCGTCGTCAGGGACTGGATGCCGTGCAGCTCGGTCATCACATCGCGCAGCGAACGGCAGTCCTTCGGGACCGGCGGCAGCGTGGGCATCGGCGTGCCACGGCCGCCCTCCAGCGCGTCCGCCGTCGCGGCCAGCGCCTCGGTCACCCACCGCGCCTCGGTGGCCGTGGGCCGGGGCACCCCCTGCTCGACACGTACGGCGCAGACGGTGGCGGCGTCCACGATGCGCTCCGCGCGTGCCATCACGGCCAGCCAGTCGTGGCGGTGTGCGCGGTGGGGCCCCGGCAGTTCGGCCGCGGCCGTCTCCGCCGCGGCCCGCGCCTCGGAGAGCGCCCGGTACGCGGCGTACCGCAGCGCGATGCCCGTCGCGTCCCCGCCGCGGGGCGCCACCGGCGCTGTGCCCGCTGTGTCCTCCGTGCCCGGGGCGCCCGCGGATGCGGTGGGCGCCGTCTCCGGGGCGTCCAGTACGTGCCGCAGATACCGTTCCGTGCGGCGCAGCGCGACGGCGAAGCGGTGGCCGACCCGGACGCGCGGGTCCGTCAGATGCGGCAGGTGGCCGACGAGCAGCACGATCCCGCAGGCGAGTGCCGTGTCCAGCAGCCGGGCGGCGGTCGCCTCGGTGTCGCCCAGCGCGTAGACGAAGGAGAGGACGAGGAGCGTCACCACCGCGGTCTGGAACCCGAAGTGGCGGGTGGCGACCGGGATGAGCGCGCCCCCCGCCACGACCACGGCGACCAGCCACCACAGCGCGCCGAGTCCCGCCATCGCCAGGGTGAGGACGGTGAAGACGAGCACCCCGGTGGCGGTGCCCGCGACGCGGTTGACCACACGGGAGAAGAGCGGCCCGAGATCGGGCTTCACCAGAAAGGCCGCGGTGGCCGGGAGCCAGTACCAGTGGGTCTGGTGGAGGCTGAGCGCGACGGCGGTGCTCGCCGCGACGCAGAGCGCCACGCGCAGCGCGTTCTCGCGCCTGGCGGGGGCGAACACACGGCCGAGCGTACGGAGCGAGCCGCGTGCCGTCAGCTCCTTCAGCGCCCGGCGGACGCCTCGCGTGTTGGGGGACGGTCGCGGGTGGCGCACCGGCCGAGTCGGACGCGCCGGCGCATCGGGCTCGTAGGGCTCGGACGGGCCGGTCTGTGCGGGCGCCACGGGCGTCCCGCGCAGCGCCGTACGGTCGAAGGTCACCGCCGCGGCCAGCAGCGCGCGGTCGAACGCGCCGCGCTGGACGGTGTCGGAGACGGGGCTCGCCAGGGCGCCGGGGGCCGAGTCGGCCCGTACGGCGGCGGCCAGCAGGCGCGGTGCCTCCGCCACCTGCCGGGGCAGCGGCCTGCCCTCCCACAGCAGCGCGATCCCCGCCTCGCACAGGGCGGTGGCGGCGGCGAAGCGCTCCGTTATCCGGTACGCCTGGGCGGAGCCTCGGCCCTCGCGCCGTCCGGGGAAGGGCAGCAGCCGCATCAGGCGCAACGATTCGTCCGCGCGGTGCTGTGCGGCGATGAGCCGCCGGCGGGCCGGCTCCGCGTCGGAGCCGCCGAGGGCGAGAAGTGCGTCGGCGAGCGCGTCGAAGACCGCGGCGACGGCCTCGCGCTCCCCCTCGCGGCGGGCGCCGCGCCGCAGCATGTGCCGCGGGGCGCGCAGCAGGAACCGGAGCAGCAGGAGCCAGGCCGCGCCGCCGAGATAGCAGACGGCCTTGAGCCACGCGGGGCCGGGAATCGGCATCCCGGCGCCGATCGAGGCGGTGACCAGACACTGCATGGCGGCCGCCGACCACACCGGGCCGGTCACACTCAGCGCGCCGGAGAGCCAGCCCACGACGAAGAGCGCGGGCACGGCGGTCCAGCGGCTCCCGCCGTCGGCGAGCAGTCCCCCGCACAGCAGTCCGAGTGCGCCGCCGACGGCGGGCAGGCCGATGTGGACCACACCGGTACGCCGCGTACCCGGCCGGTCGTTGACACCGGCGAGCATCGCGCCGAGCCCGGCGAGGACCGCCTGGCTCAGGTGTCCGGTCAGCAGGCCGAGCGCCAGCAGCGGTCCCGCGCTCAGGGCGCCGCGGAGCACGGCGGTCCACGGGATGGGCGCGGAGCGCCAGCCCAGTGGGTGCGTGAGCCAGGCGGGCACGGAGCGCGCGAGGGAGGAAAGAGAGCGAAGGGAAGGCGGTGCGGACACGAGTCTCCTGTACGACCGGTCTCGTCGAGCGGGGGAAGCAGACCGGCGGGCAGCGGCGACCGCGTGCCCACGACCGTAACACCGACGCTCGTCCTTCGAGCAGCCGTTCTGTTACGCACATATGTCGCACGCGTTCCGGGGCGGGGCGGCTCCGGCGGGCGGTGGTCTCCCGGTCGGCGGGCTCCCGGCAGGTGGGCCCCGGCCGGTGGAACCGCCCGGTGGGCTCCCGGCTCCGCTCGGGCCACCGGGATCACCCCCACGACCACACTGCCGTCGCCGACAATAATGCCGCCGGTAATTATGACGGCGTCCTCGCGGGAGGCAGTTCACGCTTCCGTCCCCCACCACCCTTGATTCAAGGGGGAGTTGGCCCGCTGTGGCCACCGTTTCACACCTCGGCGCACGGGCACTTCGCCCCGAACCCCGGGCCGTACCTGGCTCATCCGTTACCAATCACAACGCAACAGAGCCTAGTCTGCTCTCCAACGGTCACCAACGGGGACAACGACAACGGTGACACGGAACGAGAGGGCTACACCATGACATCACCATCCGGCACACCGGACAGCATCGAAACCACGACGGAGCTTCTGCGCGGTGAACTGCCCCAGCTGGAAACACAGCAGCAGTCGCTGGAACAGGAACTCGCCGGCGTCACCGAGCGCCTGGAGTCGGTGCGTACGGCCCTGAGCGCCCTCCAGGCGCTCGCCCCCGCCCGCCAGGCACAGGAGACCGTGCCGGAGCAGCGGGCCGCGGAGCCGTCGGCCGCGGAGACGGTCGCCTCCCCGGCTCCCGTCGTGGAGACTCCCGCCAAGGAGACTCCCGCGGTGGACGCTCCCGCCGAAGAGGCTCCCGTCGCGGAGACTCCCGCCAAGGAAGCCCCCGCCAAGGAGAAGCCCGCGCCGGCCAAGGCGGCCAAGTCCCGTAAGGCCGCGACCGCGTCGGCGTCGGCCCCGGCGTCGGCGCGTACCTCCGGCGGGGGTTCCGCGGCGAAGTCGTCGGCTCCCAAGGAGCGGAAGAGCCGCCCGGCCAAGAAGTCCGCGCCCGCCGCGGCCACGAAGACCCGTGCGGCGAAGAAGACGGCCGCCGCCCCCGCCACGGCGGAGGAGTCGGCGAGCGGACTGACCGAGCAGATCCTCGCGGTGCTGGCGGCATCCGACGGCACTCCCGTCCGTGCCCGCGATGTGGCGAAGGAGCTGGGGCGCGACAGCACCCCCGGCAGCATCAACGCGGTACGCAGCACGCTCGACCGGCTCGTCGGCACCTCGCGGGCCCACCGCGCCGGCCGCGGCCTCTATCAGGCGTCCGCCGGCTGAGCGTCCGTCTGATCGACCACCGCCCCCCACACCGCCTGTGTCCGCCCTCGTATGGAGGTCTCTTCCGGACCGGCCGTGGCTGAGCCACGGCCGGTCCGGATTCGATTGCTGCCGGGAGATTGAGAACGGGGCGTGAGGGGAAAGGCGGACGGCGGCTTCACGGGACGCATGACTATGCATCTGGCACTTCTCGGACGCCGATACCGGCGGACGGTATCCCGCCCGCCGTCGCCCCGCCCCCGTCCCGCCCCGAATCGCCGGTCGAATCGGTCAGCAAAACCACAAGCGGCGGTGGCCAAAACCACACGGTAACCATTCCATTCGAACATCGGGCTTCGAAATGTGCCGCGCAGCACAATTACTGTGGGTCGCACACTCTCCACGGCTCGGAGCAGTTGCGGGCAGCTGAAGTGAAACGTTTCTCGCACGTCATGCGAAATAGCACAAACATGTGAAATCCACTGTCCCGTGCTGTCGAGTTCGGCAAACAGACAACGGAGACGGCACAAGCGGACGCGTGAGTGAGTTATCACGGTCGCCCGGCCGGCCGGACCCGTGACGGATACCGGGAGAAATAGCCGACGGAGTGGATCGGTGAGGGAACTCGGACAAGAACGCGGAAACCCGCAGGACCGTGGCGCCGATCAAGGCGTCACGGTTCTGCGGGTGGATGTGCGGTCCGGGGAGAACCTGCGGTTCCGGAGTGAATGCGCGGTTCGGCGGATTCGCGCGGTACAGGCGGTATCAACCGCGGCGGACCGAGCCGTTGGCGGCCGGCTCCGGCTCCGTCGTCACTTGATGAAGTCCTCGACGACCTTCGGCGGCCAGGTGCCGACGTTCAGCACCCCCATCGAGTAGGCCCGGGAGACCAGAGCGGCCCGGTTGGGCACCCTGAGCTTCCGGAGCAGCCCTGTGACGTGGTACTCGACGCCCTGCCGGCTCAGATAGAGCCGGGAGGCCAGCGGGATCGTGGACAGACCCGCGGCTATGCCCTCGAGAATGCGCGCGTCGATCTCTGTGAGGATCTTCTTCTGATGGGTCAGTACGCCCGCGTCCTCAGCCCCCTCCGTGGAGCGCATGAGCACCAGGATCGCGGCCACGTCGGGGGTTTCCCCGCTGACGGCCGCGGCCGTCAGCGTCCCCGCGAACGCGGAGTCCTCGGGTCCCACGGCCACCACGTGCGAGGCGAACCGCTGGCGCTTGCCCTCCACCAGGCGGGAGAACTGGCGCATCAGCGGCTGCTGGACGCTGGGATGCACCAGATCCCGGAAGCTACGGCCACAGACGCCTGCCGAGGAGTCGCCGAACCGGCGGAAGAACTCCTCGTTCGCCTGCTGGATGGTCAGAGCCGGGTCGAGTGAGGCCATGCACAGCCCCGGCTGGTCGAACTGCTGGGCGTGCCCGTTCTGGTCTGGTTTGTGATCGCTCGTTGTGACCTGCGCCGAATCTGCGAGTGCAGCAATCGCCACGAGACCGCCATCCTTTCGAGTTCCCCCGATTCATTGGGAATACTCAACATCATTATGCGGGTGGGATAACACCGGCAGCCGGCCTCCCCTGACCTCATTGGCGGGGTTATCCATTTACTGAATTGAGAGTAGGTAGTTTTGCGGTTGCCCGTCAACAAGAGCCCTGCTCACATGGCTAAAGCTGTGGTCCCACCCCCGGAAGGTTCGGTCCGCAATGACGATGTCGACGGTGGGAAAAACCCGGCATGCCGGGCGGGACGGATTGGCGAGGCATCCGTGCAATTCAGCCCTGTTTGAGGTTCCCTTGAGGGTACGCGTGGCAAGAGGGACCGAACCAGGCCGCCCAGGGGCCGCACAGGTCACAGCTCCGCGTAGCATGCCGTTAACAGTTACGCCTCGGCGGCTACGCGGGAAGAGCATCCGCCAGCTCATGCCGGCCCGAGATGCCAAGCTTCCGATAGGAATTCGTAAGATGTTTCTCGACGGCGCGCGAACTCACGCCGAGTTCATCCGCGATTTCCTGGTTGGTGAGCCCGCGGCCGACGAGAGTGATCACCCTGCGCTCGCTGCGGGTGAGGACGGCGGTCTTCGGCGCGGCGGCCGTACCGAGGCCGTGTTCGGCCCGCTCGACCAGCCATGGAGCACCGCAGGCCGCCGCGAGGGTGCCCGCCTCCCGTAGCGCCGCCTCCGCCTCGGTGCCGCTGCCCAGCTGCCGGCCCAGCAACACGAGTGTCCTGGCGAGTTCCAGTTCGAAGGATGAGCCGCGCAGTACGGTGACCGCTTCGCGCAGCAGCGGGACGCCCTGCGCGCCGTGGAGCCAGCCCTTCAGCCGCAGGGCGCGGCCGAGCGCGGCGGGGGCTCCCCATGCCGTGGCCCAGGTGAGTTCCTCCTCGGCGAGCCGCTGCGCGGAACGGGGGTCGCCGAGCCGCTGGTAGAGGCCGATGGCATGCGGACGCCAGGGAAAAAGCGCCGAGTTGCGCCAGTGGGAGGCGTCCAGTTGACGGCCGCAGGCGAGCAGAGTCTCCAGTGCTCTGGGCCGCAGTCCCCGCTGGGCGTCCACCGACGCCTGCAGAATCTGGAGTGAGGCCGTCAGGGCCAGCCCCGCCGTCCGGCGCCGCCGGGCCCTGGCGAGGATCCGCTCGCTGAGCGCCGGGTCGCGCAGTTCGAGCGCGACGGCGGACAGGATGACGAGGGAGACCTCGCGCCAGTCCGCACCGGCCGACCCCAGGGCGCGCTCGGCATACTCGCGTGCCTGGGTGGGCCTGCCCTGCGAGACGAGGACGAACGCCCGTTCCGCGAGGAGGAGTACGCCGTCGGCGCCCGTCGCGTTCTGCCACCGGGTCTGCTGTTCGGTCGACAGCCACGAGCCCACGTCCTGTACCGACTCGGCGGCGAAGAGGGTGACGACGACCAGCGGCAGTGTGGTGTGCACGCCCGCCGAGGCCGCCGGTTCGCGTTCCAGGATGCGGGCGCCCGTGCGCGCCGCCTCGGCCGCGGACAGCCGGCCGGTGAGGGCGCCGGAGAAGAGGAGCACGGCCATCAGCTCGCGTTCGGCCGCGGAGTCGAGCGGGGGCTCCTCCCCCAGCTCGCGCAGGCGTTCCACGGCCGAGGCCAGCTCTCCGGGGTTCTCGTGCCCGTAGTGCCTGAGCCGGGCTTCGAGCCGCAGCGCCATCTCCCGGGCCGGCTCGTCGAGTTCCGCGGCCGGCCCGAGTTCGTCACGGACACCGCGCAGGAGCGTGGCGGTGGAGGAGGGTACGGCGTCGAGCAGCGGCGGCGGGGTACGCAGCGCGGCGGCGGTCCGGTCCCTGACCGTGGTCAGCAGGGGCATCGCCTGGACGATATGGCGCCGGCACGCCTCCGGGTCGAACCCCCGCTCCGCGGTGGCCAGATCGACCAGCAGTCTGGCCCGGCTCTCGTCCTGGCGGCGGTGGCCGAGCAGCGCGCGGCGCAGATAGCGGGCGGCGGTCTCCGGAGCGCCCCGGCGCAGCGCGGTGTCGGCCGCGGCGCGCAGCACCATCACCGACCAGGGGCGGCCGAAGGTGGTGACGGCCATGAGATGGGCGGCGACCTGCTCGGCGGGACGGCCGCTGCGGTACATCAGGTCCGCGGCGGCGGCGTGCCAGCGTTCGCGTTCGGCCACGGACATCGCGGATTCGACGGCGTCCTGGACGACACGGTGGATGAAGCGCGGTTCGCGCGCGTCGGCCAGCAGCCCCGCCTCGCGGAGCGCGCGCCGGGCGGCGCCGAAGCCGGTCTCGTCCAGTCCGGCGAGTTCCGTGATGAGCGCGGGATCTCCGTGACCGCCGAAGGCGGCGATCGCCGCGGCCGTGTCACGTACCGCCCGTGGCCGGGTCCTCAGATAGCTCGCCAGCCGCTCCCGCAGCCCCGCCGGCCGCAGGGCGCGTACCCGGTCGGTGTGGTCGGTGGTCGGCGCGTGGCCCCGTGCCTCCATGCCCAGCAGTACGGACATCAGGAACAGCGGGTTGCCGCCGGTCACTTCATGACAGGCGCGTACGTACTCCTCGTGTCCGGGCACGCCGGACCGTTCGTGGATCACGTCCCGGGTGGCGTCGCGCGACAGCGGGGCGGGGCGCAGTATCTGGGTCGCGGCGGCGGCGATCTCGCGCACCAGGGCGTGTCCGGCTCCCTGGTCCCCGTCCCGGAGTGTGCAGACGAGTACGGCCCGCAGGCCCCGCAGCCGTTTGGTGAGATAGGCGAGCCAGCGCAGCGAGGGGATGTCCACCCACTGGAGGTCGTCCACGAGGATGAGCAGCCTGGCGTGTTCGCTGATGTCGGCGAGGAGCGAGCGCGGGCCGTGCAGGGTCGCCTCGGACGCGGCGCCGGCCGGTCCTCCGGTACCCGCGCCGCCGGGTGTGTTCCCCCTCGGCGTGTCTTCGGCGAGCGGGCAGCCGGACGGAAGGTCGTCGGCGCCGAGCATCAGGCCGGCGGCCTGGTCGGGTTCGCGTGCCCAGCGCTCGCGGTCCGCCCACGAGGCACTGGCGAGCAGACTGTCGAGCAGCTGCCGGACCACGCCGAACGCGAAGTCCCGTTCCATCGGGGCGGCGTTCGCGCGCAGGACCCGTACGTCGGTGCCGGAGACGACACCGGGGAGCTGCCGCAGCAGGGCCGTTCTTCCGATGCCGAGGGGCCCTGACAACAGGATCATCGACGAGGTGCCCCCCTCGGCGGCGTCCAACGCGGCCCCCACCCGTGCCAGTTCCGTCTCCCGCTCAAGAAGCATCGCTCGGCCGTTCTCCCATGTTCCTTACCAGTACGCACAGTTCCTCGCGCCCGGTAATACGCAGCTTTCGGTACGTGTTGCTCAGTCGCAGCTCGACGGTGCGTCTGCTCACGGAGAGCAGTTCCGCGATCTCGCGGTTGCCGTGGCCGCGTCCGGCGAAGGTCGCGGTGCGCTGTTCGGCCTCCGAGAGCGTGGTCCACTCCCGGGGCAGGGCGGGGGGCACAGGACCGGCCGGCCTCTCCAGCCGTTCGGTGAGCCCGCGCACGGCCGTCGCCAGCCGGCCCTGCGGACAGGCCGTGGTGAACGTGGAGAGCTGGGAGAGGGAGAGCGCGGCGGCCCGGCTGTCGCCGTCCTCCAGCTCGCAGGAGGCCAGCCGGACCAGCGCCCACGCGTAGGACAGCCGGGCGGGTGAGTCGCGCAGCACGCGGACGGCCTCGCGGGCGCGGACCACGGGCCTGCCGTCGGCGCCGGGCATCCGGGCGGTCCACAGCTCGGCGAGGCCGACCGCGCTCGCGGAGCCCCACCGGCGGGAGAGCCTCAGTTCCTCCTGGCTCAGCCGCTCCGCCTCCTCGCGGTCGCCGAGTGCGTAGCAGGCCGCGGCCGCCTGCGGGCGCCAGTACAGCAGCGCCGGATTGCTCCACTGGCGGCGCAGCAGCCGTCTGCCGCTCTCCTTCGCCAGCTCCATCGCTTCCGTCCAGCGCCCGTCGACGGCGGCCACGCGCGCTCTGGCGAAGAGGAGGGCGGACCACGCCACGCTCTCCTCCGCCCCGGGCCTGGTGGGCGCGGCGGCGAGCGACCGCGCGTACCCCTGGCGACCGGCTTCCACGGCCGTCACGATGCGCAGGGCCGTCAGGCTCGGGGCGATGAGCGGATGCCTGCTCGACATGGGCAGGGCCCGCTCCGCGGTCTCGACGTCCCGTTCCACGGCGTCGAACCTGCCCGCGCGCAGGGACAGTTCGGCGCGCAGCGTCAGGACCCGTGCGGTGGCCGCCCTGTTGTGGCCGTGCCGTGCGGCGGTGAGGAGCGCGTCCAGCTCGGCGCGGGCCTCTTCGTGGTCATCGGTCAGGATCAGGGCCCGGCAGGCGGCGAGCCGGGGAAGTACCAGCGGGGTGCCGGAGCCGTCGCCCGTGAGAGCGGCGCGGGCCAGCTTCCTGGTCGTCTCCAGGTCCTCGCCGCGCACGGCGAGCCGCCAGGCGCGTGCACCGCTCTGCGCGGGGGACGAGGGCCGCTCGGGCAGGGCGGGCACCTCGGGGACCATCGGTTCGGTGTCGTCCCGGGACTCGTCGGCGAGCCAGAACAGCGCGATCAGGCTGTCGCGTTCGCCGGGCCGGACGTCGCAGAGCGCCTCGGCCGCGGCCCTGCGCGCCCAGTCGCTGTCGCCGCGGGCGAGTCCGAGGTCGACGGCGCGGGCCCGGAGTCCTTCGGGGGCGCCGCTGCCGGCCCTGACGAGTTCACCGAGCCTTCGGTCCCCCGCCAGGGGCGCCGACATCGCTTCGGCGGCGGCCAGTTCCAGGGTGAGCCGGGCGCGCTCGCGCGGTTCGAGCGGTTCGCGCAGCGCGCGGGAGAGATACGCGGCGGCGCGGCCGTGGTCCTCCGTCCTCAGGGCGGCGGCGAAGCTGTCGCGCAGCGTGCTGACCACCCAGGGGGCTCCCAGCGGCGGCGTACGGAGCAGGATCTGGGCGACGTCCTCGTCGTTCGCCCAGGCCCGGTGGGCCAGTTCGGCGGCCCGGGAGTACAGCTGGGCCCGTTCGCCGGTGGCCATGTCCTCCAGCACGCGGGCCTTCACCGTGGGGTGGCGTACCTGTGTCTTCGTTCCCCCCGAGACGGTGAGTCCGGCCGCCTCCAGCATCACGTGCAGTTCCTGGCCTCGTACGGGCCTCAGCCCGGCCAGCGCGCGGACGAGGGGGAAGCTGAGCAGTTCGCCGCAGACGGCCAGCGCCCGCAGCAGCGCGACGGCCTCGGCGGGCAGTCCGTGCAGTGCGCGCGTCGCGTGGTCGCCGACGACAGCGGCGGTGATCGTACGCAGCTCGGGCAGCCGGGCGGCGACCGGTTCATGGCCCTGGTCGGTGAACTGGCCCAGCACATCGCGCAGTACGGCGGGGTTGCCCTCGGTGGCCGCCGCGACCGTCGCGGTGAACCGCTGGTCGCCGGGGGTGCCGCAGACCGTCTCCACCACGGTGGCGACAGCGTTCTCGGTCAGACCGCGCAGCACGAGCTGTTTGGCGGGCACCGGGGAGGTGGGCAGCAGGCCGAGCCAGTCCCGGCCCTTGGCCGACACGCCGCTGCCGCTCGCCAGCACGGCGACCGGTGTGTCCGGCGTCAGCCGCCGGACCAGCGCGTGGAGCCAGCGCAGGGAGGCGGGATCGAGCCATTGCGTGTCCTCGATCGCCACGAGGGTAGGCATCTCCTGTGCGGAATGAAGGGTCGCGTCGAGTCCGGGCAGCGGATCGGGATGCCGGTGCTCCATCAGTTCCCGCAGCGAGCCGCCGGCCGGGCCGCACTCGGCCTGGCCCGTCGGCGAGGTCATGAGCTGGGCGATCACGCCGTAGCGCACGTCACGTTCGGCGGGGGCCGCCTGGGCGTGCAGCACGGACAGCCCGCCGTCCCGGGCGCGCCGGGCGGCCCATCTCAGCAGGGCGTTCTGCGCGTGGCCCGGTCTCCCGGTCAGGGTCACGATGCCCGCGCGTCTTCCGCCCAGCGCGGTGAGCAGGGAGGTCAGCGCCGCCTGCTCGCGGCCTCGTTCGAGCAGGTCCATCGCGTCTCTAGGGGTGTCGGATCCATGCGTCCACTCCTGGGACCGCGTGCTCAGACAATTGTTGTTCCGGCCAGTCACACGCACCGCCTCGCCTCGTTCGCTTCAGCGTCGCCAGCGTGATTCGGATACCCAGCCCGGTGGTTGTCCATCGGGGATGTCGGGCGTGCGCAGAACGGCGCCCAGTTCGGTACGCCCGCTCACGCCCAGTTTCCGGTACACGCTGGTCAGATGTGTTTCGATGGTGCGTACCGTGACGAACAGGGTCTCCGCGATCGAGCGGTTGCTGGCGCCCGCCGCGGCGAGGCCGGCCACCCTGCGTTCCATTCCCGTCAGCATGTCGAGCGGTGAGGCGCTCATCTTCCGCATCCGGCCGCCGGCGGTGACCAGCAGCCTGCGGGCCACCCCGGCGAGCGCGAGGGCTCCGCAGCGCTGGGCGAGGTCGGTGGCGGTGCGCAGATGCTCACGGGCGCCGCGCTGGTCGCCGGTCTTCAGCAGGGCGCGGCCGAGAATCACTTCCGCCTTGGCGTGCTCCGCCCTGGCGGGCGAGCCGGCCAGGGTGAGGACCGATTCGGTGAGCGTTTCGATGCCCGTGCCGCCAGGGGCGATCACGCCGCGGGCGAGCGCGGCGAGCCCGAGGGCGCGGGGGGTGCCCCATCGCCGGGCCAGCTCGCTGCCGTACTCGCTCATGCCCCGGGCCTCGTCGCCGCGGTTCATGACCGCGAGCAGACAGGACGCCTCGGACCACCACGGCAGAAACGCCGGATTGCTGAACCGGGACTCCTCCAGCGACCTGCCGCACGCGCGGTAGAGGCCGAGGGCCGCCTCCCGGTCGCCGACCGCCCATCGGGCGCGGGCGCGCGCCATCAGCCACCAGTGGTATTCGAGGACGAACCGGTCCAGGCCGGCCCGTGTGATACCGCGGAGCACCTCCTCGGCCCGTTCGGGCTCGCCCCGTTCGACCAGCATCGTCGCGAGCGCGATCTGCGGCAGCGCGGCGCCGTCGCCCCATCTCTCCTCGCCGATGATCTCGATGGACGTCTGGGCGTCGGCCAGCGCGTCGGGGAACGCGCCCGCGCCGTGCAGCACCAGCGCGCGGGTGGACAGCGCGAGCACGAAGGTCCGGACGGCGGCGTTGTCCTGGCTGTGCTGGAGCGTGCGGTCGAGCGCGTCCAGCGCCTCCTCGGCCTCGTCGGCGAGGCTGAGCGCGAAGGACGAGGCGAGCAGTGGCCAGCTCTCCAGCTCCGTCCCGGGCGAACTCAGCGCGCGGCGGGCCTGCTCGACCGTACGCTCCGCCGACCGGCCGTCCATCGCGGTCAGTACGGTCATCATCCCGAGCATCTGGCGCTGGGCGGGCGTATCACCGGGGGGCGCGGTCAGCAGCGCCGCCCGCTCCAGGGTCGCGGGGACCGTCGACTTCTCGTCCGCCCCGGCGATCAGCAGGACCGACTCGACGAGCGTGCGCAGTTCACGGTCGGCGGGATCCGGGCCGGGTCCCAACTCGGCCTCCAGCTCCGCGAGGACCTCTTCGAGGACCCGTACGCCCGCCGGCGCCCGCTGAACGGCCAGGCAGACCATTCCGTACCGCACGGCGACCATCGCCCTGGCGCGTGGGTCGCCGGCCAGCGGCAGCGCTTCCTCCAGCAGCCGGATGGCCTCCGCCGGATTGATCTCCGCGAGGGACGTGGCCATCTGGACACGTACCGGCACACTGTCCGGCTCCACCTCCAGCACACGGTGCAGATACCGCACCGCGGCCTCGGGAGCACCACGCCCCTCGGCCTGGACGGCCGCGTCACGGAGCACCGCGGGCATCCAGGGCTGCGTCAGGGCGGGCAACAGCATGAGCCGGCCCGCGACTTCCTCGGCGGGCCTGCCCGCGTCACTCAGCAGCAGGGCGGCTCTGGTGCGGAGCCCGGCCAGCGCTTCGACGCCGAGGGGTTCCAGGACGGCCGCGCGCACCACCTCGTGCACGAGGTCCGCGCGGTCCGCCGCCAGCACCTCGGCGCGCCGCAGGGACACAACGCCTTCGGCGACGAGCGCGGGCGGCACATCGGCGAGCATGCCGACCAGATCGGTGCTCTCCTCGCCGAGGACCGCGATCGCCCTGGCCACCTCACGCACCCAGAGCGGCTGATTGTCGAGCAGCGCGCTCACGGAGGACGCGATCACCTGGCCGCCCACCTCGGCGACTCTCCGTACGCCCTTCTCGTCGGGCTGCACGCCCTCGGCGCGCAGTTCGCCCAGGAGCCGGCTGAGGGTGAGGGGGTTGCCGCCGGAGACGGCGGCGGCGCGCTCGGCGAAGGACGGTTCGACGGGCGCCTGGAAGACCTGCCGGGCCATCTCCCCGACGGCCGCGTGCGTGAGCGGCGCCAGCCGCATCAGCGCGGGCCGGCGCTGCGCGGCGATGTCGGCCAGCGCGGAGTGCGCGACCGGCTCGGCCTCGCTCCGGTGGGCGAGCACCACCAGCAGCGGCAGATCGTCCGCGCGCCGCAGCAGGAAGTCCACCCAGCCCAGGGAGCGTTCGTCGCACCAGTGCACATCGTCCAGGACGAGCACGAGCGGGCGGTCCACCATGAGATTCGCCGCGAGCCAGTACAGCCCGTGCAACACCGGATAGGCGGCGGACTCGCCCGATGTCTCCTGCTCGAACGGTCCCGCCGTGAGAGCGGGCAGCGCGCGACGGGCGAGGCCGCGCAGCAGCGGGGAGTTGCCGGCGTCCTCTCCGCTGAGCCCCAGGGAGCCGAACAGCTCCCGTACGCCGCCGTATCCCGCGCCCGCGGCGACTTCGCCGCACGAGCCGTACAGCACCGCCATGTTGCGGCACGCGTCGCTCCTGAGGAACGTCCGCAGAAGACTGGTCTTCCCTATGCCCGCGGGGCCCGACAGCATCACCAGGCCCGCACGTCCGGCGCGCGCGGCGTCGGCGTGGCGGCGCAGCACCCGCAGCTCACGGGCGCGGCCGACCAGTGTGCTGGACAAACCGGAGAGGTCGGCCTGTTCCAGCATCATGGTCTCCTCGCCTCTCGGGGGACACAACAGACGCGATGACTCCTCGAGGCATCCCGCTCATCCCGCGCAACTCGCACATCTCGCAAAAACAACTGAACGTTCCACGATCGGCGGCGCGCGGTTACATGATCACAAGATCCCGCAACCCACGAAACCCACGAGGCCCGTTTCGGCACCTGGGAACTACCCAGCGCAAACTGGATCAAGCACTTCTGTCCGCTGGACGCCATTGCGCCGTGCGGGAGTTGGTGACACGCCCGCCCGGCGAGCCGCCCGTCGTCCGGGCAGCGCCGACTCCGAAGACCCGGATGTCCGGATAACCGGATGACCGGATGATCCGGATGACCGCACGAGAAGACATTCTTCCAGAGCAACAGGCACAACCGTGCCATCACGGGCGCTAGAGGCACATCAGGGAGCACACACCACCCGAAGGTGTTGATCAACCGAGAGGCGTTGACCGCTCGCTCACTGATTTCGGCCGCTCAGGGGGCTCGGTCGGCTCAGCCGGATCGGCGGACTACGCCTGGGCGGAGAGATGTTTCCGCAGGAGCGCGATCACCGCCGGCGCCTGTGAACTGAGGAAGAAGTGCCCGCCGGGGTAGACCTTCAGGTCAAAGGCTCCCGTGGTGTGGCCACGCCAGTCCTCGGCCTCGTCCAGCGTCGTCTTCGGATCGTTGTCGCCGGTCAGCGCGGAGATCGGGACCCGGACCCTCGTCGCTGGATCGCAGCGGTAGGTCTCAATGGCCCGATAGTCACTGCGGATCGCCGGGAGGATCATCCGCAGGATCTCCTCGTCGCCGAGCAGCGCCGTATTCGTACCGGACAGCAGTTTCAGCTCGGCGACGATGCCGTCGTCGTCGCGCTCGTGCACATTCTCGGCCCGGTGGCGCGACGGGGCGCGCCTGCCGGAGGCGAACAGATGGGACAGTTCACCGCCGTCGGCCTCGAACCGCCGCGCGACCTCGAAAGCGATCGTCGCGCCCATGCTGTGCCCGAAGAACGTGGTCGGCCGGGCCCGGAGCCGCTTGCGCAGCGCCTCGTAGATCTGATCGGCCATGACCCCGAGATCGCCGGAGCTGGTCTCCTTGCGCCGGTCCTGGCGGCCGGGGTACTGCACCGAGAACACCTCGGCCACGGACGACAGTTGGGCGGAGACCGGGAAGTAGAAGGACGCCGAGCCACCCGCGTGGGGGAAACAGAAGAGTTGTTCCGAGCCGGCCGGTGCGGGGTGAAAGCACCGTGCCCAGAGGCTCTCCTCGGTGGACGTCGTCATCGTGTTGCATCCTCCTCGGCGTGGGCCGGGCGATCCGGACCGCGCAGCGATCCGGGCCTCCGGGCCAATGACAGTGGAATATGACGGGACGTGGCACACCGCGCGCGCCGTGATCGCGCCGAAGCAACCGAACGTTCCATGCGGCACTCCTACCCAACAGAGTGGGCGGACGACTCGCGTCGTCCCACTCGCACTCTCATCGACCGCCACGTGCCGGCCCGGTGACCGACCTCCCCATTCCACTAGGACGGACAGTGGGAAATTCCCTAGTCTCTCCCTGGTCTCTGTAGGGACATCGGTGACGGAACCCGCTCGGGAGTGAAGGAAACGCCTCCCGGAACCTGGTGCCCGGAGCCCGGGGCTCCGACCGACTGGGGCTCCGACCCCTCAGGGCTCCGACCGTCCGGGGCTCTGACCGTCCGGGGCTCTGACTGTCCGGGGCTCTGACTGTCCGGGGCTCCGGGAGGCGGACCGTGCCGCTTCCCGGAGCCCCCGCGGTTCAGGACAGGCCGAGTTCGTCGTCGAGGAGCGCGAACACATCGTCGTCCGACGCCGCCTCCAGGTCGAACTCGCCGGAGCCGTTCGCCGACTCCTGCCGCAACGCGGCCCACTTCGCCCTGAGCACCTCGATGCGTCCGGCGACGTGCTTGAACTCCTGCGCGTCGACCGTCATCTCCGTGATCGCCTTCTCCAGCTGGTCGAGGACGGCGAGCACCGATCCGGCCCCGGTGACCTCTTCGGTAACCAGCCGGGAGTGGAGATGGTCCACGACCTCGGCCGGGGTGGGGAAGTCGAACAGCAGGGTGGCCGGCAGCCGCAGCCCCGTGGCCGCGTTCAGCCGGTTCCTGAAGTCCACGGCCGTCAGGGAGTCGAAGCCCAGCTCCTGGAACTGCCGCGAGGCGCCGACCGCCGTCCCGTCCGCGTGTCCGAGCACCACGGCCGCCTGTTCGCGGACCAGCGTCAGCAGAACGGCACGGCGGTCTTGTTCGGTCAGTCCCGTCAGCCGCTGCCCGAGCGATTCGGCCGACCGCGGGGCGGCCGTGGCCGAGCGCCGTGCCGGAGTACGGATCAGACCGCTGAGCAGAGCCGGGATCTCGCCCTGGGCGCGGAGGGCCGCCAGATCCAGCTGGACGGGCAGCACCAGCGCCCGCGAGCCGGTGACGGCCGCGTCGAAGAGGGCGACGCCCTGCTCGACGGAGAGCGGCGGCATCCCGGAACGTGCCAGGCGCCGCATGTCCGCCTCGCTCACCGTCCCCGTCATCCCGCCCACCTGATCCCACGGACCCCAGGCCAACGACACACCCGGCAGACCCTCGGCCCGCCGACACGCCACCAAAGCGTCCAGGAACGCATTGGCCGCCGCGTAATTCCCCTGCCCCGCACCCCCGAACACACCCGCCACAGACGAGAACACCACGAACGCCCTCAGACCAAGATCACGCGTCAGCTCATGCAAATGCCACGCCGCATCCGCCTTCGGCCGCAGCACCGTGTCCAACCGCTCAGGCGACAACGAACCGACCACACCGTCATCCAGCACACCCGCCGCGTGGACGACCGCCGAGACCGGATGTGCGGCGGGTACGGCGGCCAGCACCTCGGCCAGCGCTTCCCGGTCGGCGACATCGCAGGCCGCGACCGTGGCCTCGGCTCCGAGCCGCTCCAGCTCCTCGACGAGCGCTCCCGCGCCCTCGGCGCCGGGACCGCGGCGGCTGAGCAGCAGCAGCCGCCGTACGCCGCGTTCCGCGACCAGGTGCCTGGCCAGTACGGCGCCCAGGCCGCCGGTTCCGCCGGTGATCAGTACGGTCCCGCCCTGCTCCCAGCTCACTCCTGTCGCCCGGACGTCTCCGGTCTCCCCGTCGGTCACGGTGACGGGCTCCCCGTCGGCCTGGTTGACGGGCTCCCCGTCGGTGGGCGTGACGGGCTCCGGGAGCGTGACGCGGTCCAGCCTGGCGGCCCTGACCTCGCCCCCTCGGAGCACCAACTGCGGCTCCTCGGAGCCGAGAGCCCGAGCGAGTGGCGCCGACGCGACGGCGTCATCCGCCGGGTCGAGGTCCAGCAGCCCGAAGCAGCCCGGGTTCTCCGACTGCGCGGACCGCACCAGACCCCATACCGAGGCCGCCGCCAGATCGGCGACAGCACCGCCGTCCACGGACACCGCACCCCGGGTGACGAACACCAGCCGCGAACCGGCGAACCGCTCCTCGGCCAGCCAGCCCTGGAGGTGTCCCAGCGCCCGGGAGACGACCTCGCGCACCGAGCCGGGTACGGCCGCCGGTCCTGCGGCACCGCCCTGTTCGCCCAGGACGGGCACCAGCACGACACCCGGCACCGAGGAGTCCTCGCCCGCCAGCGAGGTCAGACCGGCGTGCGCCTCGACAGCCGTTCCGGACGTACCGGCCTCCGCGAATACGCCGGCGAGCCCGAAGGCGTCCGGTCCGAGGATCGCGGCCGATTCGGGCGCGTCCGGCTCGGCCGTGGCCGTCAACGCCGTCCACTCCAGTCCGAACAGCGAGTCCCTGCCCGCGCCGCCGGGGCCGGTCAGCTGCTCGCGCGTCACGGCTCGTACGAGGAGCGAGTCGACGGTGGCGACCGGCTGACCGGACGCGTCGGCGACGACCACGGACATCGCGCCCTTACCGACCGGAGCCAACCGCACCCGCAACGCCGAAGCACCCGTCGCATACAACGACACACCCACCCACGAGAACGGCAGACCACCACCGCCCCCGTCACCGTCTCCGCCACCCGCCAGAAGCGAGGCATGCAAAGACGCGTCCAGCAGCGCGGGATGCAGACCGAACCTGGCCGCGTCACCCTCCGCGCTCTCCGGCAGGCTCACCTCCGCAAAGATCTCACCGTCACGCCGCCAAGCCGCCCTCAGCCCCTGGAACACCGGGCCGTACTCGAAGCCCAGCTCGTCGAACCGCTCATAGCAACCCTCGACATCGAGGGACTCGGCTCCGGCCGGCGGCCACACCGTCGCGTCGAACCCGGTCTCCGCCCCCTCGGAGCGGCCGACCAGCGCCCCGGTGGCGTGCTGGGTCCAGGGTGCGTCCGAGACGTCCGACACGTCGTCCGCGCGGGAGTAGATCCCCACCGACCGACGGCCCGACTCGTCAGGGGTACCGACCGCGACCTGCACCTGAACCGCACCACGCTCCGGCAGAGTCAGCGGCGCGGCGAGCGTCAGCTCCTCCACACGGTCACAGCCGACCTCGTCACCCGCCCGGATCGCCAGTTCGAGCAACGCGGTACCAGGAAGAAGAACCCGGCCCATCACCGCATGATCAGCCAGCCACGGATGCGACTGGACCGACAACCGGCCGGTGAACAGCACCCCTTGGCCCGCGGCGAGTTCGACGGCCGCGCCCAGCAGCGGATGTTCGGCGGAACCGAGACCCGCCGCGCGCACATCACCGGCGGCGGCGGACTGCGATCCGGCCGGCCAGAACCACTGGTGCTGGAAGGCGTACGTGGGCAACTCGACCGGCCGCGCCCCCGTCCCCGTGAAGAACCCGGTCCAGTCGACCGTCGCCCCGTGCGCGTGGACGCGAGCCAGCGCGGTGAGGGCGGTCGATTCCTCGGGGCGGTCCTTGCGGAGGATCGGTACGATCGCCGCCTCGTCCGGTACGGACTCCTGGGCCATGGCCGACAGCACACCGTCCGGACCCAGCTCCAGGAACGTGCGCACGCCCTGCTCGGCCAGCGTCCGCACACCGTCGGCGAACCGGACGGCCTCGCGGACATGCCGTACCCAGTACTCGGCCGAGCACAGCTCCTCCGCCGACGCCAGGCCACCGGTCAGATTCGACACCACCGGGATCCGGGGAGCCCCGAACGACAGCCCCTCCGCGGCGGCGCGGAAGTCATCCAGCATCGGATCCATCAGCGGCGAGTGGAAGGCGTGCGACACCCGCAGCCGCGTGGTCTTGCGACCCTGCGCCTCCAGCAGCGCCGCCACGGCCAGGACCGCGGTCTCGTCGCCCGAGACGACGACGGAAGCGGGACCGTTGACCGCGGCGATCGACACCTCGTCGGACAGCAGCGGAAGAACCTCGTCCTCCGTCGCCCGTACCGCGACCATCGCGCCACCGGCCGGCAGGGCCCGCATCAGCTTCGCCCGCGCCAGAACCAGCGTGCAGGCGTCCTCCAGCGAGAACACCCCCGCCACATGCGCGGCCGCGATCTCACCGATCGAGTGACCGGCGACGAAGTCCGGCCGCACGCCCCACGACTCCACCAGCCGGAACAGCGCCACCTCAATGGCAAACAGCGCGGGCTGGGTGAAGCCGGTGTCATTCAGCGGCTCGGCGTCCTCGCCCCACATCACCTCGCGCAGGGGCCGTTCCAACTCGCCGTCCAGCACGGCGAGTACGGAATCCAGCGCGGCGGCGAACACCGGGAACCGGCCGTACAGCTCGCGGCCCATACCGAGCCGCTGACTGCCCTGACCGGAGAACAGCACCGTCGTCCTGCCGCCGAGCACCGCTCCCGACACCGCCGACGGATCCGCGTCCCCGGACGCCAGGGCGCCCAGCGCACGAACCACGTCGTCGGACCCGGCCGTATCACCCGCCAGCACCACCGCGCGGTGCTCGAACACCGAGCGGCCCGTCGCCAGCGAGTACCCGACATCCACCGGGCGCAGCTCCGGCCGCTCCTCGACGTAGGAGAGCAGCCTGGCGGCCTGGGCCGCCAGCGCCTGCGGGGTCTTGCCCGAGAGGACCCACGGCACCACGGCGGGCGACGCGGACTCCGCCCCGGCCAACTCCGCCGACTCGGTCGGCTCGGCCGAGTCGGTCGGCCCGGTCGGCGCAGTCGGCACAGCGGTCAACTCGGCTACCTGCTGCGGCTGTTCGAGGATGACATGCGCGTTCGTCCCACTGATACCGAAGGACGAGACACCCACACGCCGTACCCGGTCGCTCTCCGGCCACCGCGTCTGCTCGGTCAGCAGCTCCACCGCGCCCGCCGACCAGTCGACATGCGACGAGGGCTCGGTCACGTGCAGCGTGCGCGGCAGTGTTCCGTGTCGCATCGCCAGCACCATCTTGATGACACCGGCGACACCGGCGGCGGCCTGCGTGTGACCGATGTTGGACTTCACCGAACCGAGGAGCAGCGGACGCTCCGGGTCCCGGTCCCGTCCGTATGTGGCCAACAGCGCCTGCGCCTCGATCGGGTCGCCCAGCGTCGTCCCCGTACCGTGCGCCTCCACGGCGTCCACATCGTCCAGGGACAGTCCGCCACTGGCCAGCGCCTGACGGATCACGCGCTGCTGGGACGGGCCGTTGGGGGCGGTGAGTCCGTTGGACGCGCCGTCCTGGTTGATCGCGCTGCCGCGCAGCACCGCCAGCACCGGGTGGCCGTTGCGCCGCGCGTCGGACAGCCGCTCCAGCACCAGCATGCCGACACCCTCCGACCAGCCCACACCATCGGCCGACTCGGAGAACGCCTTGCACCGGCCGTCGGGCGACAGGCCCCGCTGCCGGGAGAACTCCACGAAGGTGCCCGGGGTCGACATGACCGTCACACCGCCCGCGAGCGCCAGCGAGCATTCACCGCCGCGCAGCGCCTGGGCCGCCAGATGCATCGCCACCAGCGACGACGAGCACGCCGTGTCCACCGTCACCGCGGGGCCCTCGAACCCGAAGGTGTACGAGACCCGGCCCGAGGCCACGCTTCCCGCGCTGCCCTGGCCCTGGTGTCCTTCGAACTGCTTGCCGTTCAGTGTGGTGCCGTAGTCGTTGTACATCACCCCGGCGAACACACCGGTCGCGCTGCCCTTCAGCGACACCGGGTCGATACCGGCCCGCTCGATCGCCTCCCACGAGGCTTCGAGCAACAGCCGCTGCTGCGAGTCCGTCGCCATCGCCTCGCGCGGACTCATCCCGAAGAAGGCGGGATCGAAGTCGCCGGCGTTCTCGAGGAATCCGCCCGAGCGGGTGTACGACGTACCCGCGTGGTCCGGGTCCGGGTCGAAGAGACCGTCCACGTCCCAGCCACGGTTGGTCGGGAAGCCGGAGACCGCGTCGGTGCCCTCGGTGACCAGTCGCCACAGGTCCTCGGGCGAGGCCACTCCGCCCGGGTAGCGGCAGCTCATCCCGACGAGCACGATCGGATCGTCGGCCACGGGCGGCAGCATCCTGACCGGGATCGTGGTCGCGGCGTCGGCCCCGGCCTCGGTGCCGAACAGTTCTTCCCGGAGATGGTCCGCGAGCGCTGTCGCGGTCGGGTAGTCGAAGATCAGCGTGGCGGTCAGCCGCAGACCTGTCACCGTACTCAGCCGGTTGCGCAGTTCCACGGCCGTCAGCGAGTCGAAGCCCAACTCCCGGAACTGGGACGTCGCGTTCACGGCTGCCGCGTCGGCGTGGCCGAGTACGAGGGCGACCTGACTCCGTACGAGATCCAGCAGCGCTTCGTGCCGCGCGGACGAGGTCAGCCCCGCCAGCCGGCCGAGAAGCCCGGCGGCGGCAGCGGTGGCGGTGACCGATCCGGCGATCGCGCTCCGCCGGGAGCGGGTGCGGATCAACGACCTGAGCAGCGGCGGTACATCGCCCTGTGCCCGCAGCGCCGGGAGGTCCAGCAGTACGGGCGCCACCACGGTCTCACCGGAGGCGAGCGCCGCGTCGAAGAGGGTGATGCCCTGCTCGACGGAGAGCGGCGGCATCCCGGAACGTGCCAGGCGCCGCATGTCCGCCTCGCTCACCGTCCCCGTCATCCCGCCCACCTGATCCCACGGACCCCAGGCCAGCGACACACCCGGCAGACCCTCGGCCCGCCGACACGCCACCAAAGCGTCCAGGAACGCATTGGCCGCCGCGTAATTCCCCTGCCCCGCACCCCCGAACACACCCGCCACAGACGAGAACACCACGAACGCCCTCAGACCAAGATCACGCGTCAGCTCATGCAAATGCCACGCCGCGTCCACCTTCGGCCGCAGCACCGTGTCCAACCGCTCAGGCGACAACGAACCGACCACACCGTCATCCAGCACACCCGCCGCATGCACCACAGCGGTCAACGGATGAGCGGACGGTACGCCGGCCAGCACCTCGGCCAGCGCTTCCCGGTCGGCGACATCGCAGGCCGCGACCGTGACCCGCGCGCCATGCGCGGTCAGCTCGGCGACCAGTTCGGCGGCGCCGGGTGCCTCCGTACCCCGCCTGCCGGCGAGCAGCAGATGGCGCACGCCGCGCTCGGCGACGAGATGCCGGGCCAGGACGCCGCCCAGGCCGCCCGTACCGCCGGTGATCAGGACCGTGCCCTCGGAGTTCCAGGCCGGGCCGGCCTGGTCTCCGTTCTCGCCGGCGGTCAGGGGGACACGGGTCAGTCGTCCCGCGCGGATCGCGCCGTCGCGGACGATCAGCTGTGGTTCATCGGAACCGAGAGCCTTTCGCGCTTCGGACAGGTCGGACAGGGACGACAGTTCGGCGGGGAGATCCAGGAGCCCGAAGCAGTCCGGGTTCTCCGACTGCGCGGACCGCACCAGACCCCATACGGAGGCCGCCGCCAAGTCGGCGACAGCACCGCCGTCCACGGACACCGCACCCCGGGTGACGAACACCAGCCGCGAACCGGCGAACCGCTCCTCGGCCAGCCAGCCCTGGACCAGCGCCAGGACCTCGGCGGTCAGCGCGTGGGCCGATTCCACGACCTCGTTCAGGGGCGACGTACCGTCGACGCCCACCAGTACCGTGCCCGGCACCGGGGACTCCCCCGCCGCCAGCGACACCAGATCGGTGTACGTACCGACCTCCGCACCGGACGCGGTCATGGCGTCGGCGAGTCCGATCGGGTCCGGTCCGAGGACGACGAGCGAGCCCGGGACTGCCGACCCCGGAACGACCGGCCCCGTCGTGGGCGATCCCGTCGTGGGCAACCCCGTCGTGGGCGACGCCTGGGCGGCCGGCTCGGCCGCCGCCGTCACCGGCGTCCACTCCAGACCGAACAGCGCGTCACGGACGAGGTCCGCGGAAGCGGAGCCGGTCAACTGCTCGCGGGACACGGCTCGTACGAGAAGCGAGTCGACGGTGGCGACCGGCTGACCGGACGCGTCGGCGACGGCCACGGACATCGCGTCCTTACCGACCGGAGCCAACCGCACCCGCAACGCCGAAGCACCCGTCGCATACAACGACACACCCACCCACGAGAACGGCAGACCACCACCGCCCCCGTCGCCGTCTCCGCCACCCGCCAGAAGCGAGGCATGCAAAGACGCGTCCAGCAGCGCGGGATGCAGACCGAACCTGGCCGCGTCACCCTCCGCGCTCTCCGGCAGGCTCACCTCCGCAAAGATCTCACCGTCACGCCGCCAGGCCGCCCTCAGCCCCTGGAACACCGGGCCGTACTCGAAGCCCAGCTCGTCGAACCGCTCATAGCAGCCCTCGACCTCCAGAGAGCGGGCGCCGGTCGGCGGCCACACCGTGGCGTCGAAACCGGAGTCGGCGGCAGTGGTGTCGGCGGTCGTCAGCGCGCCGGTGGCGTGCTGCGTCCATGATCCGTCCGCCGCGTCCTCGGGGCGGGAGTAGATCCCCACCGACCGACGGCCCGACTCGTCAGGGATACCGACCGCGACCTGCACCTGAACCGCACCACGCTCCGGCAGAGTCAGCGGAGCGGCAAGCGTCAGCTCCTCCACACGGTCACAGCCGACCTCGTCACCCGCCCGGATCGCCAGTTCGAGCAACGCGGTGCCAGGGAGAAGAATCACGCCCATCACCGCATGATCAGCCAGCCACGGATGCGACTGGACCGACAACCGGCCCGTTACCAACGTGCCCTCGATCTCGGCGAGTTCGACGGCCGCACCCAGCAGCGGATGCTCGGCGGAACCGAGCCCAGCGGCCCGTACGTCGCCGGTACCGCCCAGGGGCCCCGCCGGCCAGAACCACGTGCGCTGGAATGCGTACGTGGGCAGCTCGACCCGCCGCGCGCCGACCCCCGCGAACAACGCCGGCCAGTCCGCCGGAACTCCCCGCACATGCAGCTGGGCCAGCGCGGCGAGCGTGGTCGACTCCTCGGGGCGGTCCTTGCGGAGGATCGGTACGGTCGCGGTTCCCTCCGGTACGGACTCCTGAGCCATGGCCGACAGCACACCATCCGGACCCAACTCCAGGAAGGTGGTCACACCCTGCTCGCCGAGCGTCCGTACACCGTCGCCGAACCGGACGGCCTCGCGGACATGCCGTACCCAGTACTCGGCCGAGGACAACTCCTCCGCCGACGCCAGGCCACCGGTCAGATTCGACACCACCGGGATCCGGGGAGCCCCGAACGACAGCCCCTCCGCCACCGCGCGGAAGTCATCCAGCATCGGATCCATCAACGGCGAGTGGAACGCGTGCGACACCCGCAACCGCGTGGTCTTACGACCCTGCTCCGACAACCGCGCCGCCACCGCCAGGACAGCATCCTCATCACCCGAAACCACCACCGACGACGGGCCGTTGATCGCGGCAATCGACACCTGGCCAGACAGCAGCGGAGCGACTTCGTCCTCCGTCGCCTGCACCGCCATCATCGAACCACCCACCGGCAACCCCCGCATCAACGACGCACGCGCCACCACCAACGCGCAGGCATCCTCCAACGAGAACACCCCCGCCACATACGCCGCCGCGATCTCACCGATCGAGTGACCAGCGACGAAGTCCGGCCGCACACCCCACGACTCCACCAGCCGGAACAGCGCCACCTCCATGGCGAACAGCGCGGGCTGAGTGAAGCCCGTGTCATTCAACGGCTCGGCCTCCTCACCCCACATCACCTCACGCAGGGGACGGTCCAACTCGCCGTCCAGCACGGCGAGTACGGAATCCAGCGCCTCCGCGAACACCGGGAACCGGCCGTACAACTCACGACCCATCCCCAACCGCTGACTGCCCTGCCCCGAGAACAGCACCGCCGACTTCCCACCAACGACCGAACCCGACACCACCGACGAATCCACGTCACCAGACGCCAGAGCCCCAAGGGCCCGCACCGCATCCGCGGAATCGCCCGCCAACACCACCGCCCGGTGATCGAACACCGACCGGCCCGTCGCCAGCGAGTACCCGACATCCACCGGCCGCAGCTCCGGCCGCGCCTCGATCGACGCCAGCAGCTTGGCCGCCTGGCTGCGCAGCGCCTCGGCCGTCTTGCCCGAGAGCGCCCACGGAACCGTGCCCGACTCGGTCTCCGGGGCTTCCGTACTACCCAGGACGGTTCCCTCGATGACGGTGGTCGGCTGTTCCAGGATGACGTGAGCGTTCGTCCCGCTGATACCGAACGACGAGACGCCCGCGCGCCGCGCGCGACCGACCTCCGGCCACCGCGTCTGCTCGGTCAGCAGCTCCACCGCGCCCGCAGACCAATCCACATGCGACGACGGAGCATCGACGTGCAACGTCTGAGGCAACATTCCATGACGCATCGCCATGATCATCTTGATGACACCCGCGACACCGGCCGCGGCCTGCGTGTGACCGATGTTGGACTTCACCGAGCCCAGCAGCAGCGGACGCTCCGCGTCGCGGTCCCGGCCGTATTCGGCGAGGAGTGCCTGCGCCTCGATCGGGTCACCGAGCGTCGTGCCCGTACCGTGCGCCTCCACCACATCGACGTCGTCGGCTGCGAGTCCGCCACTGGCCAGCGCCTGGCGGATCACGCGCTGCTGCGACGGGCCGTTGGGGGCGGTGAGGCCGTTCGACGCACCGTCCTGGTTGACGGCCGAGCCCCGGACCACCGCCAGGATCTCGTGGCCGTTACGTCGCGCGTCGGACAGCCGCTCCAGCACCAGCATGCCGACGCCCTCCGACCAGCCCACACCATCGGCCGACTCCGAGAACGCCTTGCAGCGACCGTCGGGAGAGAGTCCGCGCTGTCGGGAGAAGTCGACGAACACCGACGGGGTCGACATCACGGTCACGCCACCGGCGAGTGCGAGGGAGCATTCGCCGCTGCGCAGGGCCTGCATGGCCCAGTGCATCGCGACGAGCGACGACGAGCACGCCGTGTCCACCGTCACCGCCGGACCCTCCAAGCCCAGCGTGTACGACACCCGGCCCGACGCGAGGCTCGGCGAACTGCCGCTCCCCTGGAAGCCCTCGAACTCCGGGCCTCCCAGGACGGTGCTGTAGTCGTTGTACATGACACCGGCGAATACGCCGGTCGCGCTGCCCTTCAGAGACACCGGGTCGATACCGGCCCGCTCGATCGCCTCCCACGACGTTTCCAGCAGCAGCCGCTGCTGCGAGTCCGTCGCGAGCGCCTCACGCGGCGACATCCCGAAGAACGCCGGGTCGAACTCGCCCGCCTCGTGCAGGAATCCGCCCTGCCGCGTGTACGAGGTGCCCTTGTGGTCGGGGTCCGGGTTGAACAGCCGGTCCACGTCCCAGCCACGATTGGTCGGGAAGGCGGAGATCACATCGCTGCCCTCGGTGACCAGCCGCCACAGATCCTCCGGCGAGGCCACCCCGCCCGGGTACCGGCAACTCATCCCCACGACCACAATCGGATCGTCGGCCACCGCCGCGGTCCGCGTGGCGGTCTGCACGGCCACCGCCGCGTCGGAGCCCAGCAGTTCATCGAGCAGGTGATCGACCAGCGCCTCGACGGTCGGATAGTCGAAGACCATCGTGGCCGGCAGTCGCAGCCCGGTCACGGTGTTGAGCCGGTTGCGGAGTTCGACGGAGGTCAGCGAGTCGAAGCCCAGGTCGCGGAAGGCGCGGCCGGGGTTGACCGCGTTGCCATCGGCGTGCCCCAGGACCAGAGCCACCTGGCCGCGCACGAGGTCCAACAGCACCTCCTGACGCTCAACCACCGTCAGTACGGCCAGCCGCTCCACCAGACCCGCCGCCGCAGCCGAACCCGCCACCGCCGCAGCCCGACGCGACCGCGCACGAATCAACGACCGCAACAACGGCGGAACCTCACCCCGCCCACGCAACACCGGCAGATCCAACCGCACCGGAGCCACCACCGCATCCCCGGCAGACAGAGCCGCGTCGAACAACGCCACACCCAACTCCACCGACAACGCCGGCACACCCGCACGAGCCATCCGCTCCGCATCGGCCTCCGACAACGTCCCCGTCATCCCACCCGACTGATCCCACGGACCCCACGCCAACGACACACCCGGCAAACCCTCAGCCCGCCGACGCTCCACCAACGCATCCAAAAACGCGTTACCCGCCGCGTAATTACCCTGCCCCGCACTCCCGAACAAAGCGGCAATGGACGAGAACACGACGAAGGCCGAGAGATCTTGACTTCGCGTCAGCTCGTGCAGGTTCCAGGCGGCGTCGACCTTCGGCCGCAGCACCTTGTCCAGCCGCTCCGGCGTCAGCGAGCCGACCACACCGTCATCGAGCACACCCGCCGCGTGCACCACAGCCGACACCGTGTGGCGCGTCAGCAGCTCGGCGAGAGCATCACGGTCCGCGACATCGCAGGCCTCGACCGACACCTCGGCGCCGCGCTCCGTCAGTTCATCGATCAGTGCTTCCGCACCCTCGGCGGCCAGGCCGCGGCGGCTGACCAGCAGCAGCCGGCGTACCCCGTGCTCGGCCACCAGATGCCGCGCCACCACCGCGCCCAGACCACCCGTACCCCCCGTGATCAGCACACTCCCCGCACCACCCCAGACCGGACCCGCCGCACTATCACCCACCGCCGCACGCACCAGACGCCCCGCCAGCACCTCACCGCCCCGCACCATCACCTGCGGCTCATCCACACCCAACGCCGACAACGGCAACACAACCAACCCACCCGACTCGACCGACTCAAGGTCAAGGTCAAGATCGACCAGACCGAAACAACCCGGATTCTCCGACTGCGCCGACCGAACAAGACCCCGCACCGCAGCCGCCGCCACATCACGACCCCCCACCGCACCCCGCGTCACAAAAACAAACCGCGACCCCGCAAACCGCTCCTCCACCAACCGCTCCTGAAGCACCCCAAGCACCCGATGCGTCAACGCCCGCACCGCATCGGCCGGGTCAGTGGTCAACTCTCCGACCACCGGGATCAGCACCACGTCTGGCACCGGTCCCTCGACAGCGGCCAACGCGGCGATATCCGCGACGCGTTCGGACTCGGCTCCCGCATCACGCAGGGCCTCGACCAGGCCCAGGGTGTCCTGGCCGACCACGGCGATCGTCTGCGAAGTGCTAGTGAGCGACGGAACAGTCAGCGGTGTCCACTCCAGCCGGAACAGCGCGTCCCTCGTCAGCGCACCCGCCTCATCCAGAACCTCCACCGACAACGCCCGCAACGCCAACGACTCCACCGACGCGACCGGCGCACCCATCACATCGGCCACCGCGATCGACACCGCACCATCCACCCCACGCGCCAACCGCACCCGCACCGAGGAAGCCCCCGACGCCCGCAACGACACCCCACTCCACGCAAACGGGACACCACCCGACTGCCGACCAACACCCTCAGCGCCGTCACCCGACGAATCCACAAACCACGCCGCATGCAACCCCGCATCCAACAACGCGGGATGGAGACCGAACGCCTCTGCATCACCCTCGATGCCGTCAGGCAAACTCACCTCGGCGAAGACCTCACCGTCACGCCGCCAGGCCGCCCGAAGCCCCTGGAACACCGGCCCGTACGCGAAGCCCTCCACGGCCCGCGCCTCGTAGAAACCGTCCAGATCCACCGCCTCAGCACCCACCGGCGGCCAAACCGACGCATCAAACTCACCGACAGCCCCAGCCCCAGCACCAGGACCAGCAGCACCTACGGCCAGCACACCCGCCGCGTGCTGCGTCCACGGCAACTCCACCTGACCTTCCAGGCGGGAGTGAATCGTGACCGTACACCGCCCCGACTCATCCGCCACACCCACCCGCACCTGCATCTGTACGGCGCCGGGCTCCGGCAGGGTCAGCGGCGCGGCGAGCGTCAGCTCCTCCACACGGTCGCAGCCGACCTCGTCACCGGCCCGGATCGCCAGTTCGAGCAACGCGGTGCCAGGGAGAAGAATCCGGCCCATCACCGCGTGATCAGCCAGCCACGGATGTGTCTGGGCGGAGAGCCGGCCGGTGAACAGCACGCCCTCGCCCTCGGCCAACTCCACCACGCCGTTGAGCAGCGGATGCCCCGCCGACGCAAGCCCGATCGCCGCCGCGTCGTCGGCGCCACCGCGCAGGCTCCTGGGCCAGAACGCCTGGTGCTCGAAGGCGTACGTGGGCACGTCCACCCGCGACGCCCCGGTACCGGCGAAGAACCCGGCCCAGTCCACGACGACCCCACGCACATGCAGTCGGCTCATCGCGGTGACGGCCGAGGCTTCCTCGGGGCGGTCCTTGCGGAGGATCGGTACGGTCGCGGTTCCCTCCGGTACGGACTCCTGGGCCATGGCCGACAGCACACCGTCCGGGCCCAGCTCCAGGAAGGTGGTCACACCCTGTTCGCCGAGCGTCCGCACCCCATCGCCGAACCGGACGGCCTCGCGGACATGCCGTACCCAGTACTCGGGCGAGGACAACTCCTCGGCCGACGCCAGGCCACCGGTCAGATTCGACACCACCGGGATCCGGGGAGCCCCGAACGACAGCCCCTCCGCCACCGCACGGAACTCATCCAGCATCGGATCCATCAACGGCGAGTGGAACGCGTGCGACACCCGCAACCGCGTGGTCTTACGACCCTGCTCCGACAACCGCGCCGCCACCGCCAGGACAGCATCCTCATCACCCGAAACCACCACCGACGACGGACCGTTGATCGCGGCAATCGACACCTGGCCAGACAGCAGCGGGCTGACTTCGTCCTCCGTCGCCTGCACCGCCATCATCGAACCACCCACCGGCAACCCCCGCATCAACGACGCACGCGCCACCACCAACGCGCAGGCATCCTCCAACGAGAACACCCCCGCCACATACGCCGCCGCGATCTCACCAATCGAATGCCCCGCCACAAACTCCGGCCGCACACCCCACGACTCCACCAACCGGAACAGCGCCACCTCCACCGCGAACAACGCCGGCTGCGTAAACCCCGTGTCGTTCAACAGATCAGCGTCCTCACCCCACATCACCTCACGCAGAGACCTACCCAACCCGGCATCCAGCAGCGCGAGTACAGAATCCAGCGCCTCCGCGAACACCGGGAACCGCCCATACAACTCACGCCCCATCCCCAGCCGCTGCGACCCCTGACCCGAGAACAGCACCGCCGTCTTCCCACCAACGACCGAACCCGACACCACCGACGAATCCACGTCACCAGACGCCAGAGCCCCAAGGGCCCGCACCGCATCTGCGGAATCGCCCGCCAACACGACCGCACTGTTGTCGAAGACCGACCGGCCCGTCGCCAGCGAGAACCCGACATCCACCGACCGCAGCTCCGGACCGGACTCGACATAGGCGAGCAGCCGCTCCGCCTGGCCGCGCAGCGCCTCCGGCGTCTTGCCGGAGAGCACCCACGGCACCACACCCGGCTCCACCGCAGGAGCCTCCGGCCTGGCGACCACCGTTCCCTGGATCACCGTGGTCGGCTGTTCCAGGATGACGTGAGCGTTCGTCCCGCTGATCCCGAACGACGAGACGCCCGCGCGCCGCGCGCGACCGGCCTCCGGCCACCGCGTCTGCTCGGTGATCAGCTCCACCGCGCCTTCCGACCAGTCCACATGCGACGACGGAGCATCGACGTGCAACGTCTGCGGCAGCACCCCATGGCGCATCGCCATGATCATCTTGATCACACCCGCCACACCCGCAGCCGCTTGCGTATGACCGATGTTGGACTTCACCGAGCCCAGCAACAGCGGACGCTCCGCGTCGCGGTCCCGGCCGTACGTCGCCAGCAGGGCCTGCGCCTCGATCGGGTCGCCCAGCGTCGTCCCCGTACCGTGCGCCTCCACCACATCGACGTCGTCCATGGAGAGTCCACCGCTGGCCAGCGCCTGGCGGATCACGCGCTGCTGCGACGGACCGTTCGGCGCCGTCAGCCCGTTCGACGCACCGTCCTGGTTGACCGCCGAGCCCCGGACCACCGCCAGGATCTCGTGGCCGTTACGTCGCGCGTCGGACAGCCGCTCCAGCACCAGCATGCCGACACCCTCCGACCAGCCCACACCATCGGCCGACTCCGAGAACGCCTTGCACCGGCCATCCGGCGACAGACCCCGCTGCCGCGAGAAGTCCACGAACACTGTCGGCGTGGCCATCACGGTGACGCCGCCTGCCAGCGCCAAGGAGCATTCGCCGCTGCGCAGGGCCTGCATGGCCCAGTGCATCGCGACGAGCGACGACGAGCACGCCGTGTCCACCGTCACCGCCGGACCCTCCAGGCCCAGCGTGTACGACACCCGGCCCGACGCCAGACTCGTGCTGCCACCTCCCTGGAAGCCCTCGAACTCCGGGCCTCCCAGCAGAGTGGTGTAGTCGCTGTACATGACACCGGCGAATACGCCGGTCGCGCTGCCCTTCAGAGACACCGGGTCGATACCGGCCCGCTCGATCGCCTCCCAGGACGCTTCGAGCAGCAGCCGCTGCTGCGAGTCCGTCGCGAGCGCCTCACGCGGCGACATCCCGAAGAACGCCGGGTCGAACTCGTCCGCGGTATGCAGGAAGCCGCCTTCCCGCGTGTACGAGGTGCCCATGTGGTCGGGGTCCGGGTTGAAGAGACCGTCCACGTCCCAGCCACGGTTCGTCGGGAATCCCGAGATCGCGTCGGCGCCCTCGGTGACCAGCCGCCACAGATCCTCCGGCGAGGCCACCCCGCCCGGATACCGGCAACTCATCCCCACGACCACGATCGGATCGTCGGCCACCGCGGCGACACGCCCCGCCACGGGCAGGGCCACCTCCGCATCGGCACCGAGCAGTTCATCGAGCAGATGATCGACGAGTGTCTGAACCGTCGGGTAGTCGAAGGCCATCGTGGCGGGGAGCCGCAGCCCACTGGCGGTGTTGAGCCGGTTACGCAGCTCCACTGCCGTGAGCGAGTCGAAGCCCAGCTCACGGAAGGCGCGGCCGGGGTTGACCGCGTTGCCATCGGCGTGCCCCAGGACCAGAGCCACCTGGCCACGTACGAGGTCCAACAGCACCTCCTGACGCTCAACCACCGTCAGTACGGCCAGCCGCTCCACCAGACCGGCCGCCGCAGCCGAACCCGCCACCGCCGCAGCCCGACGCGACCGCACACGAATCAACGACCGCAACAACGGCGGAACCTCACCCCGCCCACGCAACAGCGGCAGATCCAACCGCACCGGAGCCACCACCGCATCCCCGGTCGCGAGCGCGGCATCGAACAACGCCACACCCAACTCCACCGACAACGCCGGCACACCCGCACGAGCCATCCGCTCCGCATCGGCCTCCGACAACGTCCCCGTCATCCCACCCGACTGCTCCCACGGACCCCACGCCAACGACACACCCGGCAACCCCTCAGCCCGCCGACGCTCCACCAACGCATCCAAAAACGCATTACCCGCCGCGTAATTACCCTGCCCCGCACTCCCGAACAAAGCGGCAGCCGAGGAGAAGACCACGAACGCCGACAGCGGTTGTTCACGGGTCAGTTCATGGAGATGCCAGGCGGCGTCGACCTTCGGCCGCAGCACCTTGTCCAGCCGCTCCGGCGTCAGCGAGCCGACCACACCGTCATCGAGCACACCCGCCGCGTGCACCACAGCCGACACCGTGTGGCGCGTCAGCAGCTCGGCGAGAGCATCACGGTCCGCGACATCGCAGGCCTCGACCCGGACTTCGGTCCCTTGCAGCTCCAGCTGGGCGACCAGTTCCTCGGCTCCGTCGGCGGCCAGGCCGCGGCGGCTGACCAGGAGCAGTCGGCGTACCCCGTGCTCGGCCACCAGATGCCGCGCCACCACCGCGCCCAGACCACCCGTACCCCCCGTGATCAGCACACTCCCCGCGCCATCCCACACCGGGCCCGCCGCACTATCACCCACCGCCGCACGCACCAGACGCCCCGCCAGCACCTCACCGCCCCGCACCATCACCTGCGGCTCATCCACACCCAACGCCGACAACGGCAACACAACCAACCCACCCGACTCGACCGACTCAAGGTCAAGGTCAAGATCGACCAGACCGAAACAGCCCGGATTCTCCGACTGCGCCGACCGAACAAGACCCCGCACCGCAGCCGCCGCCACATCACGACCCCCCACCGCACCCCGCGTCACAAAAACAAACCGCGACCCCGCAAACCGCTCCTCCACCAACCGCTCCTGAAGCACCCCAAGCACCCGATGCGTCAACGCCCGCACCGCATCGGTCGGGTCAGTGGTCAACTCTCCGACCACCGGGATCAGCACCACATCTGGCACCGGACCCTCGCCAGCGGCCAACGCGGCGAGATCCGCGACGCGTTCGGACTCGGCTCCCGCATCACGCAGGGCCTCGACCAGTCCCAGGGTGTCCTGGCCGACCACGGCGATCGTCTGCGAAGTGCCGACAGAGGGGGTGGTCAGCGGTGTCCAGTCCAGCCGGAACAGCGCGTCCCTCGTCAGCGCACCCGCCTCATCCAGAGCCTCCACCGACAACGCCCGCATCGCCAACGACTCCACCGACGCGACCGGCACACCCATCACATCGGCCACCGCGATCGACACCGCACCATCCACCCCACGCGCCAACCGCACCCGCACCGAAGAAGCCCCCGACGCCCGCAACGACACCCCACTCCACGCAAACGGGACACCACCCGACTGCCGACCAACACCCTCAGCGCCGTCACCTGGCGAGCCCACAAACCACGCCGCATGCAACCCCGCATCCAACAACGCGGGATGGAGACCGAACGCCTCCGCATCACCCTCGATGCCGTCAGGCAAACTCACCTCGGCGAAGACCTCACCGTCACGCCGCCAGGCCGCCCGAAGCCCCTGGAACACCGGCCCGTACGCGAAGCCCTCCACGGCCCGCGCCTCGTAGAAACCGTCCAGATCCACCGGCTCAGCACCCACCGGCGGCCAAACCGACGCATCAAACTCAACGACAGCCCCAGCCTCAGCACCAGGACCAGCAGCACCTACGGCCAGCACACCCGTCGCGTGCTGCGTCCACGGCAACTCCACCTCACCCTCAGGACGCGAGTGAATCGCGACCGTACGCCGCCCCGACTCATCCGCCACACCCACCCGCACCTGCGTCCGCACCGCGCCCCGCTCCGGGAGCACCAGCGGCGCCGCGAGCGTCAACTCCTCCACACGATCACAGCCGACCTCGTCACCCGCCCGGATCGCCAGTTCGAGCAACGCCGTTCCCGGTACGAGAACCCGGCCCATCACCGCGTGATCAGCCAGCCACGGATGCGAGCGCGCCGACAGCCGGCCGGTGAGCAGCACGCCTTCGCCCTCGGCCAGCTCCACGACGCCGTTGAGCAGCGGATGCCCGGCCTCCACGAGCCCGATGGCCGCCGCGTCGGTGCCGCCTCGCATGCCGCTGGGCCAGAAGGGCTGATGCTCGAAGGCGTAGGTGGGCACATCGACCCGCGACGCGCCGGTACCGGCGAAGAACCCGGCCCAGTCCACGACGACCCCACGCACATGCAGCTGAGCCAGCGCGGTGACGGCCGACAGTTCTTCGGCACGATCCTTGCGGAGGATGGGCACGGTGAGGGCCTCGTCCGGTACCGACTCCCGTGCCATCGCGGAGAGCACGCCGTCCGGGCCCAACTCCAGGAACGTACCCACGCCCTGCTCGCCGAGCGTCCGTACCCCATCGGCGAAGCGCACGGCCTCGCGGACATGCCGTACCCAGTACCCGGCCGAGCACAGCTCCTCCGCCAACGCCAGGCCACCGGTCAGATTCGACACGACCCCGATACGCGGCGCCGCGAACGACAGCCCCTCCACCACCGCACGGAACTCGTCCAGCATCGGATCCATCAACGGCGAGTGGAACGCATGCGACACCCGCAGCCAGGTGACCTTCCGACCCTGCTCCTCCAGGCGAGCCGCGACCTCCAGGACCACGTCCTCGTCACCTGAAATCACCACGGACGACGGGCCGTTGACGGCAGCGACCGACACCCGGTCCTGACGCTCGGACAGCAGCGGAAGAACCTCGTCCTCCGTCGCCCGGACCGCGACCATCGCACCACCGGACGGCAGCGCACCCATCAGCCGCGCACGAGCCACCACCAACACACAGGCATCCTCCAACGAGAACACCCCCGCCACATACGCCGCCGCGATCTCACCAATCGAATGCCCCGCCACGAAGTCCGGCCGCACACCCCACGACTCCACCAACCGGAACAGCGCCACCTCCACCGCGAACAACGCCGGCTGAGTAAACCCCGTGTCATTCAGCAGATCTGCGTCCTCACCCCACATCACCTCACGCAGAGACCTGCCCAACCCGGCATCCAGCAGCGCGAGCACGGAATCCAGCGCCTCCGCGAACACCGGGAACCGCCCATACAACTCACGACCCATCCCCAACCGCTGCGACCCCTGACCCGAGAACAGCACCGCCGTCTTCCCACCAACGACCGGACCCGACACCACCAAGGCGTCCGGCTCGCCGACCGCGAGGCCCGCCAGCGCGCGTACCGTCTCCGCGCGCCCGCCGGCCGACACCACCGCCCGGTGGTCGAACACCGACCGGCCCGTCGCCAGCGAGAACCCGATGTCGACCGGCCGCAGTTCGGGCCGTGCCTGGATGTAGGAGAGCAGTCGCCCCGCCTGCCCGCGCAGCGCCTCCGGCGTCTTGCCGGAGAGCACCCACGGCACCACACCCGGGACCACCCCCGGCTCCACACCAGGGACCTCACCCGCGACCTCACCCGGGTCGTCGGACCCGGCGAGCACCGTTCCCTGGATCACCGTCGCCGGCTGCTCCAGGATGACGTGGGCGTTCGTCCCACTGATACCGAACGACGAGACACCCGCCCGACGCGCCCTACCGGCCTCCGGCCACTCCACCGGCTCCGTCAGCAACTCCACCGCGCCCGCCGACCAGTCCACATGCGACGACGGCTCGGTCACGTTCAGCGTCCGCGGCAACGTGCCATGGCGCATCGCCATGATCATCTTGATCACACCGGCGGCGCCCGCGGCGGCCTGGGTGTGCCCCAGGTTCGACTTCACCGAGCCGAGCAGCAGTGGACGCTCCGGGGCGCGGTCCCGGCCGTACGTCGCCAGCAGGGCCTGCGCCTCGATCGGATCGCCCAGAGTCGTCCCCGTACCGTGCGCCTCCACCACATCGACGTCATCGGCCGACAGTCCGCCGCTCGCCAGCGCCTGACGGATCACGCGCTGCTGCGACGGACCGTTCGGCGCCGTCAGGCCATTCGACGCACCGTCCTGGTTGACGGCCGAGCCCCGGATCACGGCAAGGATCTCGTGGCCGTTGCGCCGCGCGTCCGACTGCCGCTCCAGCAGGAGCATGCCGATGCCCTCGGACCAGCCGACGCCGTCGGCCGACTCGGAGAACGGCTTGGACCGGCCGTCGGGGGCCAGGCCCCGCTGCCGGGAGAACTCCACGAAGGTGTCGGGGACCGACATCACGGTCACACCGCCGGCCAGCGCCAGCGAGCACTCACCGCTCCGCAGCGCCTGCGCGGCCAGATGCATCGCCACCAGCGACGACGAGCAGGCCGTGTCCACCGTGACGGCCGGCCCCTCGAAGCCGAAGGTGTACGAGACCCGGCCCGAGGCCACGCTCAGCGCGCTACCCTGGCCCTGGAAGCCTTCGAACTCCTTGCCGCTCAGGGTGGTGTTGTAGCCGCCGTACATCACACCCGCGAACACACCGGTCTGGCTGTCGCGCAGTGACACCGGGTCGATACCCGCCCGCTCGATCGCCTCCCAGGACGTTTCCAGCAACAGCCGCTGCTGCGAGTCCGTCGCCATCGCCTCACGCGGCGACATCCCGAAGAAGCCGGGGTCGAACTCGCCCGCGTCGTGCAGGAATCCGCCCTGCCGCGTGTACGAGGTGCCCAGGTGTTCCGGGTCGGGGTTGTAGAGCGCGTCGACGTCCCAGCCGCGGTTCGTCGGGAAGTCGGAGACCACCTCGGCGCCCTCGGTGACCACCCGCCACAGGTCTTCCGGCGATCCGATGCCGCCGGGGAAGCGGCAGCTCATGCCGACGACCACGACCGGGTCGTCGTCGAGCATGGCACGGGAGAGTTCCGGCGCCGCCGTCTCCGCGTCCATGTCCGCGTCGGGACCGACCAGTTCGTCGAGCAGGTGCTCGGCGAGCGCCTCGACCGTCGGGTAGTCGAAGACCATCGTGGCGGGCAGCCGCAGTCCTGTCGCGGTGTTGAGCCGGTTGCGCAGCTCCACCGCCGTCAGCGAGTCGAAGCCCAGGTCACGGAAGGCCCGCGCCGGGTCGACCCCGTCGCCGCTCGCGTGGCCGAGCACCAGCGCCGCCTGGCCGCGTACGAGCGTGAGCAGCGTCTCGTGCCGTTCGGCGCGCTCCAGCCTGCCGAGACGCTCGGCGAGCCCGGCGTCCGTGCCCGCTCCGGGTCCCGCGACCGCTGTGCGCCGGGCGGTCGTACGGACCAGCCCCCGCAGCAGTGGCGGGACGGTTCCCCGCGTACGCAGCACCGACAGGTCCAGCCGTACGGGTGCCACCGCGGCCTGGCCGGTGGCCAGCGCGGCGTCGAACAGTGACACGCCCTGGTCGACCGAGAGCAGGGGCATACCGGCTTCGGCGGCCCGGCGCAGATCGGCTTCGCCGAGGCCGCTCGTCATGCCCGCGCCCTGGTTCCAGGCGCCCCACGCCAGCGAGACCCCCGGCAGGCCCGTGGCCTGCCGGTGTGCGGCGAGCGCGTCCAGGAAGGCGTTGCCCGCCGCGTAGTTGGCCTGTCCCGCGCCGCCGATCACACCGGAGACGGAGGAGAAGACCACGAACGCGGCCAGGTCGAGACCGCGCGTCAGCTCATGGAGATTCCAGGCCGCGTCGATCTTCGGACGGAGCACGCGGGCCAGTCGCTCCGGGGTCAGTGAACCGATGATCCCGTCGTCCAGCACACCCGCCGTGTGGACGACCGCCGTCAGCGGATGCTCGGCCGGGACCGCGCCCAGCAGGCCCGCCAGGGCGTCGCGGTCCGCGACGTCACAGGTCTCGACGGACACCGCGGCGCCCTGTGCCGTCAGTTCGGCGACGAGTTCCGTGGCTCCCTCGGCGGAGAGCCCGCGCCTGCTGGTGAGCATCAGGTGCCGTACGCCGCGCTCGGCCACCAGATGACGGGCCAGCACACCGCCCAGACCGCCCGTGCCACCGGTGATCAGTACCGTACCCTCGGGATCCCATACGGGCGGCATGGTCAGCACGATCTTGCCGACATGCCTGGCCATGCTCATGAAACGGAACGCGTCCCGCGCCCGGCGCACATCCCACGACCGCACCGGCAGCGGCTCCAGCGCGCCCTGCCGGAACAGGTCCATGACGGCGACCAGCATCCGCTGGATACCGTCCGGTTCCACCCAACCCAGGTCGAATGCCTGGTAGTTCATGCCCTCGGGCAGGTCGGCGGCCTCGCGGATGTCGGTCTTGCCCATCTCCAGGAACCGGCCGCCGGGACCGACCAGCCGCAGCGACGCGTCCACGAACTCACCGGCCAGCGAGTTCAGTACGACATCGACACCCCCAGCACCGCTCACCCGCGCGAACGCCGCCTCGAAGTCCGTCGTACGCGACGAGGCGAGATGATCCTCCGCCACACCCAGCGACCGCAGGACATCCCACTTGCCCTCGCTCGCCGTCGCGAACACCTCGGCACCCAGATGCTTCGCCACCTGGATCGCCGCCATACCCACACCACCCGCACCGGCGTGGATCAGCACCTTCTCACCACGCCGCAGCCCGCCCAGCTCCACCAGCGCGTAGTACGCGGTCAGGAACACGAGCGGCATCGAGGCCGCCGTCTCCCACGACCAGCCGTCGGGCAGCCGGGTGAGGAGCCGCGCGTCGCCGACCACCAGCGAGCCGAAGCCGCCGGAGACCAGGCCGGTGACCTGGTCTCCGGGCCGCAGCCCGGTCACCTCGGGACCCACTTCGGTCACCACGCCCGCGGCCTCGCGCCCCATGCGTCCGGCGTCGCCGGGGTACATGTCGAGGGCCTTGAGAACATCGCGGAAGTTGACCCCGGCGGCCCGTACATCGATACGGACCTCGCTGCCGGTCAGTGGTTCGAGGACCTCGGGGAACGGGGCCAGGGTCAGCCCGTCCAGGCTTCCCTGGGTCGCGCTGTCGAGCCGCCAGGGCACCCCGGCCGGTGGTACGAGACCGGTGCCCGACGCCAGCCGTGCGAGCCGGCCCGCCAGGATCACACCGTCACGGATCGCCACCTGGGGCTCGTCCGTGGTCAGGGACCGGGCCAGGGCGCCGTCGTCCGCGCTGCCGAGGTCCACCAGGCCGAAGCAGCCGGGGTTCTCCGTCTGCGCGGAGCGCACCAGGCCCCACACCGAGGCCGCCGCGACATCGCCGGCCTCCTCGTCACCGGCCGCCATGGCGCCCCTGGTGACGAACACCAGCCGCGAGCCGGCGAACCGCTCCTCGGCCAGCCAGCCCTGTGCGAGCGCCAGTACGTCCGTGGTCAGCGCGTGGGCGGACTCCGCCACCCCGCGGCCGTCCCCGCGCCCGTCCCCGCTCGGATCCGCGCCCGCGTCCACGGCCCCGTTCCGGTCCCCGGACACGGCGACGAGCACGACGTCCGGCACCGGGGACTCCCCCGCCGCCAGCGACGCCAGATCCGGATGCGGCTCGACGCGCGCCCCGGAGTCCGCCAGTCCGTCGGCGAGCCCGAGCGCGTCGGGCCCCACCAGCGCGACGGCCTCGGGCACATCCGTACCGGACGCCGCCGGCACCGGCACCCAGTCGAGGCCGAACAGCGCGTCCCTGGCCAGCGCCGCGTCCTCGCTCACCTCCTCGCGCGACACAGCGCGTACGAGCAGTGAATCGACCGAGACGACCAGCTCCCCCGACTGGTCCGCGGCCACGATCGACACCGCGTCCCGGCCCGCGGCCGGGGCGATGCGCACCCGTAGCGCGGAGGCACCCGTGGCGTGGAGCGACGCGCCCTCCCACGAGAACGGCAGTCCTCCGTCGCCCTCCTCGCCGTCGCCCGCGAGGAGCGAGGCGTGCAGCGCGGAGTCGAGCAGCGCGGGGTGCAGACCGAACGCGGCCGCGTCGCCCTCCGCGCTCTCCGGAAGGCTCACCTCGGCGAAGATCTCACCGTCACGCCGCCAGGCCGCGCGCAGGCCCTGGAACACCGGTCCGTACGCGAACCCCAGCTCGGCGAACCGTTCGTAGCAGCCCGCCGCTTCCAGCGCCTCGGCGCCCTCAGGCGGCCATACCGTCGCGTCGAAGCCGTCGGCCGGGGTCCGGCCTCCGACCGTCAGCACCCCCATGGCGTGCTGTGTCCATGACCGCTCGTCGGCTCCGTCGAGCCGGGAGTGCACCGTGAGGGAGCGCCGGTCCGCGTCGTCCGCGACCCCGACACGTACCTGCACCTGGACCGCGCCGCCCTCCGGCAGCACGAGCGGCGCCGCGAGCGTCAGCTCCTCGACCCGGTCGCAGCCGACCTCGTCACCGGCGCGGAACGCCAGTTCCAGCAGGGCGGTGCCCGGCAGCAGGATGCGGCCCATCACCGCGTGATCGGCGAGCCAGGGGTGTGACTGGACGGACAGCCGTGCGGTGAACAACGCGCCTTCACCCTCGGCGAGTTCGACCGCCGCACCCAGCAACGGGTGCCCGGCGGAGCCGAGTCCGGCGGCCCGCACATCACCGGCGGCGCCGGCCTGTGAGCCGGCCGGCCAGATCCACTGATGCTGGAAGGGGTACGTGGGCACATCGACCCGCGACGCGCCGGTTCCGGCGAACACGGCCGGCCAGTCCACGGGCACGCCTCGTACGTACAGCCGCGCCAGAGCGGTGAGCGCGGCGGACTCTCCCGCACGGTCCTTACGGAGCAGGGGTACGGTCACGGCTCCGTCCGGCACGGACTCCTGGGCCATGGCCGACAGCACGCCGTCCGGGCCCAACTCCAGGAATGTACCCACGCCCTGCTCGCCGAGCGTCCGTACCCCATCGGCGAAGCGCACGGCCTCGCGGACATGACGTACCCAGTACTCGGCCGAGCACAGCTCCTCCGCCGACGCCAGGCCACCGGTCAGATTCGACACCACTCCGATACGCGGCGCCGCGAACGACAGCCCTTCCGCCACCGCGCGGAACTCGTCCAGCATCGGGTCCATCAGCGGCGAGTGGAACGCGTGCGACACCCGGAGCCTGCTCGTCTTGCGGCCCTGCTCCTCCAGGCGTGCCGCGACCTCCAGGACCACGTCCTCGTCACCTGAAATCACCACGGCCGACGGGCCGTTGACGGCAGCGACCGACACCCGGCCCTGACGCTCGGACAACAGCGGAAGAACCTCGTCCTCCGTCGCCCGGACCGCGACCATCGCACCACCGGACGGCAGCGCACCCATCAGCCGCGCACGAGCCACCACCAACACACAGGCATCCTCCAACGAGAACACCCCCGCCACATACGCCGCCGCAACCTCACCGATCGAATGCCCCGCCACGAAGTCCGGCCGCACACCCCACGACTCCACCAACCGGAACAGCGCCACCTCCACCGCGAACAACGCCGGCTGAGTAAACCCCGTGTCATTCAGCAGATCAGCGTCCTCACCCCACATCACCTCACGCAGAGACCTGCCCAACCCGGCATCCAACAGCGCGAGCACGGAATCCAGCGCCTCCGCGAACACCGGGAACCGCCCATACAACTCACGGCCCATCCCCAGCCGCTGCGACCCCTGACCGGAGAAGAGGAAGGCATGCTTACCGGCCGTCACCGTGCCCGGGACCGCGGCCGTGCCCGAGACCGCGGCCCTGTCCGGGTCGCCGGCCGCCAGCGCCGTCAGCGCGCGCTCCGTGTCGGCGGGGTCACCGGCCAGTACCACCGCGCGGTGCTCGAACACCGAACGGCCCGTCACCAGCGAGAAGCCGATATCCACCGGCCGCGTTCCCCGGCCCGTCTCGACGAGGGACAGCAGCCGCTTCGCCTGATCCGCCAGCGCCTGGGGCGTCCTGCCCGAGAACACCCACGGCACCACGCCCGGCTCCACACCAGGGACCTCGGCCGGGACCTCACCCGGGACGTCGGACCCGGCGAGCACCGTTCCCCGGATGACGGCGGGCGGCTGCTCCAGGATGACGTGGGCGTTCGTCCCGCTGATGCCGAACGACGAGACACCCGCCCGACGCGCCCGACCGGCCTCCGGCCACTCCACCGGCTCCGTCAGCAACTCCACCGCGCCCGCCGACCAGTCGACATGCGACGACGGCTCGGTCACATGGAGCGTCCGCGGCAGCGTCCCGTGCCGCATCGCCATCACCATCTTGATCACACCGGCGACACCGGCGGCGGCCTGCGTGTGACCGATGTTCGACTTCACCGAGCCGAGCAGCAGTGGACGCTCCGGGTCGCGATCCCGTCCGTACGTGGCGAGGAGCGCCTGCGCCTCGATCGGATCGCCGAGCGTCGTCCCCGTACCGTGCGCCTCCACCACATCGACGTCATCGGCCGACAGTCCACCGCTCGCCAGCGCCTGACGGATCACGCGCTGCTGCGACGGGCCGTTCGGCGCCGTCAGCCCGTTCGACGCACCGTCCTGGTTGATCGCGCTGCCGCGCAGCAGGGCGAGCACCTGGTGGCCGTTGCGCCGCGCGTCGGACAGCCGCTCCAGCACCAGCATGCCGACGCCCTCCGACCAGGCGACGCCGTCGGCCGACTCGGAGAACGCCTTGGACCGGCCGTCGGGGGCCAGACCGCGCGCCCGGGAGAACTCGACGAAGGTGCTCGGGGTGGACATGACGGTCACACCGCCGGCCAGCGCCAGCGAGCATTCACCGCTCCGCAGCGCCTGCGCGGCGAGATGCATGCCGACCAGGGAGGAGGAGCACGCGGTGTCCACGGTCACCGCGGGGCCTTCGAGCCCGAGCGTGTAGGAGACCCGGCCGGAGGCCACACTCGGCGCGCTGCCGTTGCCGCGGAAGGCCTCGTACTCCTCGCCGGTGAGCAGCGGCCCGTAGTCGTTGTACATGACACCGGCGAAGACACCGGTCCGGCTGTCGCGGAGCGAGACGGGGTCGATACCGGCGCGCTCGATGGCCTCCCAGGAGAGTTCGAGCAGCAGGCGCTGCTGCGAGTCGGTGGCCATCGCCTCGCGTGGCGACATCCCGAAGAAGTCCGGGTCGAACTCGCCCGCCGTGTGCAGGAATCCGCCCTCGCGGACATGGGTCCTGCCGGGGTGGTCGGGGTCCGGGTCGTAGAGGCCGTCGAGGTCCCAGCCGCGGTTGGTGGGGAAGCCGGAGATGGCGTCGCCGTTCTCCGTGACGAGCCGCCAGAGGTCCTCGGGCGAGGTCACCCCGCCCGGGTAGCGGCAGGCCATGCCGACGATCACGATGGGGTCGTCGGTGACCGGCGGCGGCGCGGCCACGGGCGCGGCCGGTGTCTCGGCCCCGGTGCCGAGCAGTTCGTCGCGCATGTGGTCGGCGAGGGCGCTCGGGGTCGGGTAGTCGAAGACCATGGTCGCGGGCAGCCGCAGGCCGGTCACGGTGTTGAGGCCGTTGCGCAGTTCGACCGCCGTCAGGGAGTCGAAGCCGAGGTCCTGGAACTGGCGGGACGCCTCCACCTCCGCGGCGTCGGCGTGGCCGAGCACCTGGGCGACCTGGCCGCGTACGAGGTCGAGGAGGATCTCGCGGCGTTCGGCGGCGTTCAGTCCGGTGAGCCGCTGGGCGAGGCCGCCCGCCGTCTCGGAGACCTGTGCGGCGGCGCGCCGGCCGGGGGTGCGGATGAGGCCGCGCAGCAGGGGCGGGATCTCGCCCTGGGTACGGAGGACGGGCAGATCGAGGCGTACGGGCGCGACGGCCGGCAGGCCGGTGGCGAGGGCGGCGTCGAAGAGCGCCACGCCCTGCTCGACGGTGAGCGGTGGCATGCCGGAGCGTGCGATGCGCTCCACGTCGATGTCGGTGAGTGTCCTGGTCATGCCGACGCTCTGGGTCCAGGGGCCCCAGGCGAGGGCGAGGCCGGGCAGTCCGCGGGCGCGCCGGTGGGTGGCGAGCGCGTCCAGGAAGGCGTTCCCGGCCGCGTAGTTGGCCTGCCCGGGGCTGCCGAGGGTGGCGGCGACGGAGGAGAAGAGCACGAACGCGGCCAGGTCGAGTCCGCTGGTCAGTTCGTGGAGGTTCCAGGCCGCGTCGGCCTTGGGGCGCAGCACGCTGTCGAGCCGCGCCGGGGTCAGTGAGCCGATCACGCCGTCGTCGACGACGCCTGCGGTGTGGACGACGGCGGTGAGCGGGTGTGCGGCGGGGACGGCCGCCAGCAGTTCCGCGAGGGCGGTCCGGTCGGTGACATCGCAGGCGGCGATGGTCACGTGGGCGCCCTGTGCGGTGAGTTCGGCCTGGAGCGTCTCGGCGCCGTCGGCGGCGGGGCCGCGGCGGCTGACGAGCAGCAGGTGCCGTACGCCGCGCTCGGCGGCCAGGTGCCGGGCGAGGACGCCGCCGAGTCCGCCGGTACCGCCGGTGATGAGGACGGTGCCCTCGGGATCCCAGGCGGCCCGCTCCTCGGCGGCGGGGGCGGGGACGCGGGTCAGGCGGGCGGCGAGCAGTTCTCCGTCGCGCACCGCGAGGTCGGGCTCGTCGGCCGCGACCGCGAGGGCGGAGAGCAGGAGGGCCGGCCCGGCCTCCGGGGGGAGCGGGGCCGCGCCGGTGTCCGGGGCGTGCGAGGGACGTCCCAGGTCCAGCAGGCCGAAGCGTCCGGGGTTCTCGGTCCTGGCGGTCCGTACGAGGCCGTGGACCGAGGCGGCGGCGAGGTCGTGGCCCGTCAGGGCGCCGTGGGTGACGAACACCAGGCGCGCGTCGGCGAACCGGTCCTCGTCCAGCCAGCGTTGTACGTCTCCGAGCACGCGGGCGCCGAGGGCGTGGGTCGCCGCTACGGCACCCGCTCCGTCGCCGTCACCGCCGCCCTCGCCCTCGCCGTCGCCCCGGCCGCCGGGTGCCCCGGAGGCGGTGATCAGGACCATGCCGGGAACCGGTCCGTCCGTGGCCGCGAGCGCGGTCAGGTCCTGATGGGCCGTCACCGGGGTGCCCGCCGTACGCAGCGCGCCGGCCAGACCGAGCGGGTCGGCGCCGATCACGGCCACCGCGTCGGGTCCGGCCGGGGCCGGGCCCTTCACCGCGGTCCACTCCACGCGGAACAGGGAGTCGCGGTGCACCACGCCGGTGCCGTCGAGGCTCTCGGTGGGGACGGTGCGGGAGACGAGGGAGTCCACGGAGAGTACCGGGCCGCCCGCCGCGTCGTAGACCGCGATGGAGACGGTGTCGTCGCCCGCCGGGGACAGCCGGGCGCGTACCGACGTGGCACCGGAGGCGATGAGTGACACGCCCTCCCAGGCGAACGGGAGGCCGCCCCTGCTGATGGCGCCGAGGTCGGTGAAGGCCGCCGCGTGCTGGGCGGCGTCGAGCAGTGCCGGGTGGAGGCCGAAGGCGCTCGCGTCGGTGCCCGCGTCCTCCGGGAGGGTGACGTCGGCGTACACCTCGTCGCCGCGCCGCCAGGCGGCGCGCAGGCCCTGGAAGACGGGGCCGTAGTCGAAGCCGAGTCCGGCGAGCCGTTCGTAGCAGCCGTCGAGGTCGACGGGTTCCGCGCCCGCGGGCGGCCATACGGTGGCGTCGAAGCCGGGGTCGGGGGCGCCCGTGCCGGGGGCGACGACACCGGTGGCGTGCTGCGACCAGGGGAGGTCGAAGCCGTCCTCGACGCGCGAGTAGATGCCCAGCGGGCGGCGTCCGGCGGCGTCGGCCGCTCCGACGCGCACCTGGAGCTGTACGGCGCCGTGCTCGGGGAGTGCGAGGGGTGCGGCGAGGGCCAGTTCCTCGACACGGCCGCAGTCGACCTCGTCACCGGCGCGGATGGCCAGTTCGACGAAGGCCGTTCCGGGCAGCAGGGCACGGCCGCGCACGCCGTGGTCGGCGAGCCAGGGGTGGGACCGCGTGGACAGCCGGCTGGTGAACAGCGCGCCCTCGCCGTCGGCCAGTTCGACGGCCGCGCCGAGCAGCGGGTGTCCGGCGGAGCCGAGTCCGGCGGCGCGCATGTCGCCGGCCGTGTCGAGGGTGACGGCGGGCCAGAAGCGGCGGCGCTGGAACGGGTAGGTGGGCAGGTCGACGCGGCGGGCGCCGGACCCTTCGTAGAGGCCGGACCAGCGCACGGTGGCGCCCCGGACGTGGATCCGTGCGAGGGCGGTGACGGCGGCCGGTTCCTCCGGGCGGTCCTTGCGCAGCAGCGGCACCATCACCTCCCGCTCCGTGAGCGAGTCCTGGGCCATGGCGGAGAGCACGCCGTCGGGGCCCAGTTCGAGCAGGGTGGTGACGCCGCGTCCGGTGAGGGTGCGGACGCCGTCGGCGAACCGTACGGCCTCGCGTACGTGCCGTACCCAGTAGGCGGCGGAGCACAGCTCCGCGACCTCGGCGATCCGGCCGGTCACGTTCGACACGACGGGGATGGCGGGTTCCTCGTACGTCAGGCTCTCCGCGACGGCGCGGAACTCCGACAGCATCGGTTCCATCAGCGGCGAGTGGAAGGCGTGCGAGACGCGCAGCCTCCTGGTCCTGCGGTCCCGTGCCTCGAAGTGTGCGGCGATGTCCTGTACGGCGCTCTCGTCACCGGCGACGACCACGGACGTGGGTCCGTTGACGGCGGCGATCGACACCCGCTCGGTGACTCCGGCGAGCAGCGGGGCGACCTCGTCCTCGGTGGCCTGCACGGCGGCCATGACGCCGCCGGCGGGCAGGGCCGCCATCAGCGAGGCGCGGGCGGCGACGAGGCGGCAGGCGTCCTCCAGGGAGAAGACGCCCGCCACATGGGCGGCCGCGATCTCACCGATGGAGTGCCCGCCGACGAAGTCGGGGGTGACGCCGAGCGAGACGACGAGGCGGTAGAGCGCGACCTCGACGGCGAAGAGTGCGGGCTGTGTCCAGCGGGTCTCGTCGAGCGGGCCGGGGTCGGTTCCCCAGACGATGTCGCGCAGCGGACGGTCGAGGTGGGTGTCGAGTACGCCGGCGGCGGCGTCGAACGCCTCGGCGAACACCGGGAATCGGGCGTGGAGTTCACGTCCCATTCCGAGCCGCTGGGAGCCCTGCCCGGAGAAGAGGACGGCGAGCGCGCCCTCGTCGGCGACGCCTTCGGCGATCACCGTGGGGGGTTCGGTGGTGCCGGCGGGGTCGGCGAGCAGCACGGACCGGTGCTCGAAGACCGAGCGCCCGGTGGCGAGGGAGTGGCCGATGTCGGCGGGCCGGGTCCCGGGGGCGCGTTCGATGAAGGAGAGCAGCCGGGCGCGCTGGTCGGCCAGGGCGGCGGCGGTCCGGCCCGAGAGGGCCCAGGGGATGACACCGGGGAGCGCGGAGTCCTCGGCGGGGGTGTTCCCGGTGGAGGCGTTACCGGTGGAGGCGTTCTCGGCGGGGGTGTTCTCGGCGGCCGGCGGGGCCTGTTCGAGGATCACATGCGCGTTGGTGCCGCTGACGCCGAAGGAGGAGACGGCGGCGCGCCGGGCGCGGCCCGTCTCGGGCCAGGCGAGCGGCTGGTCGAGCAGTTCGATGGAGCCGGTGGTCCAGTCCACGTCGTGGGAGGGCTCGCCCACGTGCAGGCTGCGGGGCATCAGTCCGTGCCGCATCGCCATGATCATCTTGATGACACCGGCGGCGCCCGAGGCCGCCTGGGTGTGCCCGATGTTCGACTTGACCGATCCCAGCCGCAGCGGGTGTTCGCGGTCCTGGCCGTAGGTGGCCAGCAGAGCCTGCGCCTCGATCGGGTCGCCGAGTGTCGTCCCCGTACCGTGCGCCTCGACGATGTCCACCTCGGCGGGTGCCAGCCGGGCGTTCTCCAGGGCGGCGCGGATGACGCGCCGCTGCGAGGGGCCGTGGGGCGCGGACAGGCCGTTGGACGCGCCGTCCTGGTTGATCGCGCTGCCGCGCAGGACGGCCAGCACCGGGTGACCGGCCCGCTGGGCGTCCGAGAGGCGTTCCAGTACGAGGACGGCGGCGCCCTCGCCCCAGCCGGTGCCGTCGGCGTCCTGGGAGAACGACTTGCAGCGGCCGTCGGCGGCCATGCCGCTCTGGGCGGTGAAGGAGACGAAGGGGCCGGGCGTCGCCATCACGGAGGCGCCGCCCGCCAGGGCCATGGAGCACTCGCCGTTGCGCAGGGACTGCGCGGCCCAGTGCAGCGCGACCAGTGAGGAGGAGCAGGCGGTGTCGACGGTGACGGCGGGGCCCTCGGCGCCGAATGTGTAGGAGAGCCGGCCGGAGATGACGCTCGCCGCGTGCCCGGTGGTCGAGTACAGCTCCGCGTCCTCGTCGGACGCCTTGATGACCGTGGCGTAGTCCTGCCCGGCCGTGCCGACGAACACGCCCGCCCGGCTGCCGCGCAGCGTGACCGGGTCGATCCCGGCGCGCTCCAGGGCCTCCCAGGCGACTTCCAGCAGCAGCCGCTGCTGGGGATCCATGGCGACGGCCTCGCGCGGCGAGATCCCGAAGAACCCGGGGTCGAAGTCCGCCATGTCGTAGAGGAACCCGCCCTCTTGGGCGAGGCTGCGGCCGGGGCCGTCCCCGGCGAGGCGCTCCAGGTCCCAGCCGCGGTCGGCGGGGAAGCCGGCCATGACGTCGCGGCCTTCGGTGACCAGCTCCCACAGGTCCTCGGGGGACGTCACCCCGCCGGGGTAGCGGCAGCCGATCCCGACGACGGCGATGGGCTCCTCGGCAGCCGCCACCAGCCGCTGGTTCTGCTGACGGAGCCGCTCGATCTCCTTCAGGGAGGACCGCAGCGCCTCGACGTACTTGTTGGTGGACGTGCTCATCGGACTCTCCAGATCTCTTTCAGTTCGCAGGTGCCGCACGTACCGCGCGACCGGCGGCGTCTGCCCGGCACGGCGGGGCGGGGCGGACGCCGCCGGGAGGGGCTACATCTCGGTGGCGAGCCGCAACAGGCTTTCGGCGTCCATGTCGTCGAGCGAGTCCTCGCCGTCGGTGGCCTGGGGGGTCGCCTCGGCGGCGTCGGCGGTGGCGAGTTCGAGCACCATGTCCAGAAGTCCCGCTTTACGGAGTCGGCTGATGGGAACGGAGGCGAGGGCGTCGCGGATCTCCGCGTCGGGATCGTCGGCGCGGTTCTCGTGGGCGTGCCCGGGGCCGGTTCCGAAGAGCAGCGAGCCGATGTGCCGGGCGAGGGCGGCCGGGGTCGGGTGGTCGAAGACCAGGGCCGCGGGCAGCGGCAGGCCCAGGGCCGTCCGCAGCCGGTTGCGCAGTTCGACGGCGGTCACGGAGTCGAATCCGACGTCGCGGAAGGCGCGGGTGGCGGGGAGGGCGTCGGCGGCGTCGTGGCCGAGCGTCGCGGACGCCTCCGCGCGTACCGCTTCGAGCAGCGCGCGGTCGCGTTCGGCCGTGGGCAGCGAGTCGAGCCGCTGCCTGAGCGGCGAGGCGGCCGGTGCGCCGTCGCCGGCCGGCGGTTCGCCGGAGGCCAGTGCCCGGCCCGCCTCCGGGATCCCGGAGAGCAGCGGGCTGGGCCGGGTCGCGGTGAAGCTGGGCGTGAACCGCTCCCAGTCCATCAGGGTCACGGTGAGGGCCGTGTCGTCGTCCTCCAGCATCCGTTGGAGCGCGGCGATGGCCAGTGCCGGTTCCATGGGCATGACGCCCTGGCGGCGCAGCCGCTCGTGGACCTCGTCGACCGTGGCCATGCCGACCTCCGCCCAGGTGCCCCAGGCGACGGACGCGGCGGTCAGGCCCTCGGCCCTGCGGTGATCCGCGAGGGCGTCGAGGAACGCGTTGGCCGCCGCGTAGCCGGGCTGGCCGCCGCTGCCCCAGGTCGCGGCGCCCGATGAGAACAGGACGAAGGCGTCGAGGTCGAGTTCGCGAGTGAGGTCGTGCAGATGCAGGGCGGCGGTCAGCTTGGACCGCATCAGCGCGTCCAGCTGCTCCAGCGTCAGCGACTCGACGGTGGCGTCGCCGTCCGCCACGCCCGCGGCGTGGAACACGGAGGCGAGCGGGAACGCGTCGGGGATCGCGGCCAGTACGCCGGCCAGCGCGTCGCGGTCGGCGGCGTCGCAGGCGGCGATGGTGACGCGGGCGCCCAGCTCCTCCAGTTCGGCGCGGAGCGCTGCCGCGCCGGGCGCGTCCTCGCCGCGACGGCTGGTCAGCACCACGTGCTCGGCGCCGCGTTCGGTCATCCAGCGGGCGACCCGGCCGCCGATGCCGCCGGTGCCGCCGGTGATCAGTGCCGTACCCCGGCCCCGCCAGCGGCGCCGGGGGGTGTCGGCGGTGGGCGCCGCGTGGGTCATGCGGCGGCCGTAGACCCCGGACGGGCGGATGGCGACCTGGTCCTCGCCGTCCAGGCCGGCCAGGACGGCCGTCAGCCGGGCCGCGGCCCGCGCGTCCGGCGTCTCGGGAAGGTCGACGAGACCTCCCCAGCGGTCCGGGTGCTCCAGCGCGGCCACCCGGCCGAGACCCCACAGGGCGCCCTGCACGGGACGGGTGAGCCGGTCGTCCCGGCCCACCGATACGGCGCCCCGGGTGGCGCACCACAGCGGGGCGCGGAGTCCCGCGTCGCCCAGTGCCTGGACGAGGGTGAGCGTCAGGGCCAGCCCCACGGGCACGGAGGCATGGTCCTGGAGGCGCTGCTCGACGGGTGCCAGCAGGGACAGGACGCCGGTGAACTCCGTCCCGTCGGCGGTCAGTTCCGTGATCCGCTTGGCCCAGGCGGCACGGTCGGCGCCGTCGGCGCCGTTCCCGGCCCCGTCCTCCGCCTCGAACAGGACCGTGTCCGGGCCGAGCGCGGCCAGCGTGGCGGAGATCCAGGCATCGTCGGCGTGGCCGGCCGGGACCACCGCGAGCCAGCGGCCGGCGGTGGCGGTGGCGCCCGGCTCGTTCAGCCGGGTCCAGTCGACGCGGTAGCGCCAGGCGTTGACGGCGGAGCGCTCACGTGACTTGGCGCGCCACGCCGACAGCGTGGGCAGGACGGCGCCGAGCGAGGAGCGCGCCCCGTTGGCGCCGACGCCGAGTTCGTCGGCCAGCGACTCCAGGTCCTCGCTCTCGACGAGATCCCAGAACGCCGTGTCCGCGTCCGTGCCACCGCCGCCACCGACGCCTGTCCCGGCGACGGGCCGGGGCTCCGGCCAGTACCGGCGGCGCTGGAAGGCGTACGTGGGCAGCTCGACAGGGACGGCACCGCCGGCGGGGAACGCCGCGCGCCAGTCCACCGCCGTGCCGTGTGTGTGCGCCTCGGCGAGGGAGGCCAGGAAGCGCCTGAGGTCGCCCTCGTCCCGGCGCAGGGTGCCGAGCACCACCGCGGAGTCGGCGACGGCCTCCGCCACGGTCTCCTGGGTCTCCTGGATGGGGGCGGCCAGCACCGGGTGCGGGCTCATCTCGATGAAGACGCGGTGCCCGTCGGCCAGCAGCGCCCGGGTCGCCTCCTCCATCCGTACGGTCCTGCGCAGGTTCGTGTACCAGTACGCGCCGTCGAACGCGGCGTCCGTCAGCCGGGCGCCGGTCACGGTCGAGTAGAACGGCACGCGCGGGGCCTCGGAGCGGACCGGTGCGAGCACGCGGGCGAGTTCGTCGCGCACGGCCTCGACGTGCGCGCCGTGCGAGGCGTAGTCCACGGACACCTTGCGGGCGCGTACGCCCTCGTGTTCGCAGGCGGTGAGCAGTTCGTCCAGTGGACCGGCGTCGCCGGAGACGATGACCGAGGAGGGGCCGTTGACGGCCGCGACCGAGAGCTGTTCGCCCCACGGTTCCAGCAGCGCGGTCACCCGCTCGACGGGCGCGGCCACCGACATCATGCCGCCGAGGCCGGAGAGCCGGGGCAGTGCCCGGCTGCGCAGGGCCACGACGGCGGCGGCGTCCTCCAGGGTCAGCGCGCCCGCCACGTGGGCGGCGGCGATCTCGCCCTGTGAGTGGCCGACGACCGCCGAGGGCTCCACCCCGTACGAGCGCCACAGCGCGGTGAGCGCCACCATCATCGAGAACAGCGCGGGCTGGACGACATCCACGCGTTCGAGCAGCGCGGGGTCTCCCTCTCCCGCCAGTACGTCGTGGAGTGACCAGTCGATGTACGGGGCGAGCGCGCCGGCGCAGGCGTCGACGGTCTCCCGGAACACCGTGGAGCGCGCGAGCAGTTCGCGGCCCATGCCCCACCACTGGGAGCCCTGGCCGGGGAAGACGAACACGGGACCTGTCGAGGCCTCGCCGACGGTGCCGTGGACGACGCCCGCCGCGGCGCGCTCGGTGGCCAGCGCTTCGAGGGCGCGCAGGAAGTCGCCGCGGGTCCTGCCGAGCAGCACCGCGCGGTGGGAGAAGGCGGAGCGGGTGGTCGCCAGGGACCAGCCCACGCGGGTGGGCGAGAGGCCGGGGTCGGCGTCGGCGAGGGCGAGCAGCCGGGCCGCCTGGTCGCGCAGCGCCGCCTCGGACTTGGCCGAGACGAGCCAGGGCACGACGCGCTCGTCCTCGGGCTCACCGTCCGCCGGCGTTTCCCCGTCGGCCGCCGCGGCCTCGGCCGTCGGCGCCTGTTCCAGGATCAGATGGGCGTTGGTGCCGCTGATCCCGAAGGACGACACGCCCGCGCGGCGCGGCCGGCCGGCGTCCGGCCACGCGGTCCGCCCGGTGAGCAGTTCCACCGCGCCGGAGGACCAGTCGACGTGCGAGGACGGGATGTCGGCGTGCAGCGTTCCGGGGAGGACGCCCGCGCGCATGGCCATCACCATCTTGATGACGCCCGCGACTCCGGCGGCGGCCTGCGTATGACCGATGTTCGACTTGAGCGAGCCGAGCCACAGCGGACGCTCCGGCTCACGGTCCTGGCCGTATGTCGCCAGCAGCGCCTGCGCCTCGATCGGGTCGCCCAGCTTCGTCCCCGTACCGTGCGCCTCCACCGCGTCGACCTCGGCGCCCGTCAGTCCCGCGTTGGCGAGGGCCTGGCGGATCACCCGCTGCTGGGAGGGGCCGTTGGGGGCGGTGAGTCCGTTGGACGCGCCGTCCTGGTTGACGGCGGAGCCGCGGACGACGGCGAGGACGCGGTGGCCGTTGCGCCGGGCGTCCGACAGCCGCTCCAGCAGGACGACACCGACGCCCTCCGCCAGGGTCATGCCGTCGGCGGCCTCGGAGAACGGCTTGCAGCGGCCGTCGAGCGCGAGCGCCCGCTGCCGGCTGAAGCCCACGAAGGCGTGCGGGGTGGCCATGACGGCCGCGCCGCCCGCCAGCGCGAGGGAGCTCTCGCCGCCGCGCAGCGACTGGCAGGCCAGATGGATCGCGACCAGCGAGGACGAGCAGGCGGTGTCGACGGTGACGGCCGGGCCCTCGAACCCGTACAGGTAGGACATCCGGCCGGACAGCACGCTGGCCGCCGTGCCGGTGACCATGTGCACTTCGGAGCCTTCGGTGCCGTTCTGCACGCTGGTCGAGTAGTCCTGGTAGCTGGCGCCGATGAAGGTGCCGGCGGCGCTGCCGCGCAGCGAGTCCAGGTCGATCCCGGCGCGCTCGAAGGCTTCCCAGGAGGTCTCCAGCAGCAGGCGCTGCTGGGGGTCCATGGACACGGCCTCACGCGGTGAGATGCCGAAGAAGCCGGGGTCGAACTCGGCGGCCTCGTGCAGGAATCCGCCCTGGGTGGAGTAGGTCCTGCCCTGCCGGTCGGGGTCGGGGTCGTAGAGCGCCCGGGCGTCCCAGCCACGGTCGGCGGGGAACTCGGAGATCACGTCCGCGCCGTCCAGGGCGAGCCGGATCAGTTCCTCGGGCGAGCCCGCGCCGCCGGGGTAGCGGCAGCTCATGCCGATGATGGCGATCGGGTCGTCGTCCGTGTCGGCCCCGGCGGGCGTGGTGCGTGCCGCCACGGCCGTCTCCTGGCCACCGCCCAGGGCGGCGGACTTCAGGTAGCCCGCCAGGGCGACGGCGTTCGGGTAGTCGAAGACCATGGTCGACGGCAGGGTCAGCCCGGTGGCCGCGACGACGCGGTTGCGCAGGTCCACGGCGGTGACGGAGTCGAAGCCGATGTCACGGAAGGCGCGCCGCTCGGGGAAGGACTCGGCGGAGGCGTGGCCGAGGACGGCGGCGGCTTCGGTACGGACCAGGGTGAGCAGCAGCCGCTCCTGCTCGGGGCCCGGCAGCTCGTGCAGCCGCGCCGCGAGATCGCTCGTCTCCGGCCGTCCGCCGGTCTGTTCTTCGGCGCGGGTGAGCTGACGGGCGACCTCGGGCACCTCGTCGAAGAGGCGGGTGGGCCGGCCCGCGGTGAAGACCGGGTAGTACGTGTCCCAGTCGATGTCCGTGAGCCCGATGACGGTCTCGTCGTCGTCCAGGACCGTGCCGAGCCCGTCCAGCGCGAGCCGCGGGTCGAGGTAGGCGAGACCGCTGCGGCGGATGTGGTGCGGGTCGGCCAGCTCGCGCTCGATGTCGTCGGGCCACTTGCCCCAGTGCACCGAGGTGGTGCGCAGGCCACGGGCGCGGCGGCTGACGGCGAGCGCGGAGAGGTAGGCGTTGCCCGCGACATAGGCCGCGTGGTGGCCGCTGCCCCACATGCCGGCGGTGGACGAGTAGAGGATGAAGTCGTCGAGTTCCTCGTCGTCGAGCAGTTCGTCCAGGTGCTGGGCACCGGTGACCTTGGCGTGCACGACGTCGGAGAAGGACTCCATCGTGGTCTCGGCCAGGGTGTACAGCTCGATGACGGCGGCGGTGTGGATGACCGTGCGTACGGTACGGCCCTCCGCCTTGAGGTCCGCGAGGAGCGCGGCGACGGCGTCGCGGTCCGTCACATCACAGGCGACGGCGGCGGCTTCGGTGCCCGACGCGGCCAGTTCCGCGACCAGTTCGGCGGCGCCCGGGGCGTCCATGCCCCGGCGGCTGGCGAGCACCACATGGTCCGCGCCCCGGTCGGCGAGCCAGCGGGCGAGGTCGGGTGCGAGGGTGCCCGAGCCGCCGGTGACCAGTGTCGTGCCGCGTGGTGTCCAGGTACGGGAGGGGCCCTGTCCGCCGGCTCCGGCGCGGACGATACGGCGGGTGAAGACACCGGAGGGACGGACGGCGAGCTGGTCCTCGTCGCCCAGCGCGCCCGCGAGGGCGGAGACCACGCGTCCGGCGGTGCGCCGGTCCAGCGCCGGCGGCAGGTCGATGACGCCGCCCCACCGCCGTGGGTGTTCCAGGGCGGCGGTCCAGCCGACTCCGGCGACCTGGGCCTGTACCGGGTGGGTGAGCGCGTCGGAGCGGCCGGTGGAGACCGCGCCCCTGGTGAGGAACCACAGCGGCGCCTCGATTCCGGCGTCGCCCAGGGCCTGGACGAGCGAGACGGTCAGCGCGAGGCCGAGCGTCAGTCCGGGGTGGCGCGCGCCGCGCTCCTCGGCGGCGGCGAGCGTCGAGACGACCCCCGCGAACTGGCCGACCCCGGTCAACTGACCGATACCGGCCAGCCGTTCGGCGAGCACGGCGCGGTCCGCGTACGACTCGTCCAGGACCAGCCGGGTCACCTCGGCTCCGGCGCCCTCCAGCAGGCCGACGGTCTCGCTGTCGTCGGTGCCCGCGGCGGAGACGACGAGCCAGCCGCCGGTCAGCGACCGCGCCGGGACGGTGCCCACCGGCGACCAGGTCACGCGGTAGCGCCAGGAGTCGACGGTGGAGCGGTCGTTGCGGGACCTGCGCCAGGAGGAGAGCGCGGGCAGTACGGCGGCCACGGAATTCTCGTCCGTACGCAGCGCCGTGGTGAGCGCGGACAGGTCCTCCCGCTCCACGGCCGCCCAGAACTCGGCGTCCAGCGGGTCGATGGCGTCGACCCGGTCGAGGACGGCGGGGATGTTCCAGAAACGCTCGTGCTGGAAGGCGTAGGTGGGCAGATCGATCCGGCGGACGTCCGTGCCGGCGAAGAGCCCGGCCCAGTCGACGTCGACGCCGCGTACGAACACCTCGGCGGCGGAGAGCAGGAAGCGCGAGAGGCCGCCCCGGTCGCGCCGCAGCGTGCCGGTGGCGACGGCCGGTTCACCGTGGGCCTCGGTCATGTCCTGTACCGACATGGTCAGTACGGGATGCGAGCTGACCTCGATGAACACCCGGTGTTCGTCGGCCAGCAGATCGCCGACCGCTTCGGCGAACCGCACGCGCTGCCGCAGATTGCGGAACCAGTACCCCGCGTCCATCCGCTCGGTGTCCAGCCAGTCGCCGGTCACCGTGGAGAAAAACGGGACGTCGGAGGCGCGGGGGCGGACCGGCGCCAGGACGTCGAGGAGTTCGTCGCGCAGGTCCTCGACCTGCGCGGAGTGCGAGGCGTAGTCCACGGCGACCCGGCGGACCCGTACGTCCTCGGCGGTCAGTTCGGCCGACAGCTCGTCCAGGGCGCCGGGCTCACCCGAGACGACGACCGAGCGCGGCCCGTTGACGGCGGCCACCGACACCCGGCCCGGCCAGGTCTCCAGCCTGCTGTCCACCTCGTCGGCGGGCAGCGGCACGGACATCATCCCGCCGTGGCCGGCCAGGGTGCGGCCGATCGCCTGGCTGCGCAGCGCGACCACCCGCGCGCCGTCCTCCAGCGAGAGTGCTCCGGCGACGACGGCCGCCGCGATCTCGCCCTGCGAGTGGCCCACGACCGCCGCGGGCTCCACGCCGTACGAGCGCCAGAGGGCGGCGAGGGAGACCATCACGGCGAAGGACGCGGGCTGCACCACATCGACCCGCTCCAGCGACGGGGCGTCCGGCGCCCCGCGCAGCACATCCTCCAGCGACCAGTCCACGAACTCGCCCAGCGCGGTCGCGCATTCGGCGATGCGCCGGGCGAAGACGGGTGACTCCGCGAGGAGTCCGGCGCCCATCCCGGCCCACTGCGAGCCCTGTCCCGGGAAGACGAACACCGTCCTGCCCTCGACATCGGCCAGGCCCGAGACGAGATCCGGCCATGCCTGGCCGGTGCCCAGCGCCCGTGCTCCGTCCAGGAGTCCGGCACGGTCCGCGCCGACCACGACCGCGCGGTTCTCGAACACCGAGCGCGACGAGAGAAGGGAGTGGCCGACGTCGGCGGGCCGCGCCGACGGGTCGCTCTCCAGCCGGGCCACGAGCGCGCTCGCCTGGTCGCGTACGGCGGCCTCACCGCGGCCGGACACGACCCAGGGCACGGCGGGGCCCGCGAAGGGCACCGGGGCGTCTTCCCCGTCTCCCGCCGCCTCCGCCTCCGCCGGGACCGGGGCCTGCTCCAGCAGGGCGTGGGCGTTGGTGCCGCTGATACCGAACGACGACACCGCGCAGCGGCGCGGCCGTCCGGTCTCCGGCCACCGGACGGCCTCCGTGAGCAGCCGTACCGCGCCGGAGGACCAGTCGACGTGCGACGAGGGGTTCTCCGCGTGCAGTGTTCTGGGCAGCACGCCGTTGCGCAGCGCCATCACCATCTTGATGACGCCCGCGACCCCCGCGGCGGCCTGCGTGTGGCCGATGTTCGACTTGAGCGAGCCGAGCCACAGCGGACGGTCCGGGTCGCGGTCCTGGCCGTACGTCGCCAGCAGCGCCTGCGCCTCGATCGGGTCACCGAGCCTCGTGCCCGTACCGTGCGCCTCCACCGCGTCCACGTCGGACGGGGAGAGTCCGGCCGTCGCCAGGACCTGACGGACCACCCGTTCCTGGGAAGGGCCGTTGGGCGCGGTGAGCCCGTTGGACGCGCCGTCCTGGTTGACCGCCGAGCCGCGCAGCACGGCGAGGACCTGGTGCCCGTTGCGGCGGGCGTCCGAGAGGCGTTCCGCGACGAGGACGCCGACGCCCTCGCCCCAGCCCGTGCCGTCCGCGTCGTCGGAGAACGCCTTGCACCGTCCGTCGGGGGCCAGTCCGCCCTGCTTGCTGAACTCCACGAAGACGGAGGGCTCGGTGAGTACCGTGACGCCGCCGATGACGGCGAGCGAGGACTCGCCGTTGCGCAGCGACTGCGCCGCCACGTGCAGGGCGACCAGCGAGGACGAGCAGGCGGTGTCGACCGTGAGGGCGGGTCCTTCGAGCCCCAGGGTGTAGGCGAGCCGTCCCGACAGCACGCTGGCGGCGGTGCCGGTCAGCGCGTGTCCCTGGAGTTCACCGGCCGCGGCGGCCGAGGGCGCTCCCCAGTGGTAGGCGCCCACGAACACGCCGGCCTGGCTGCCGCGCAGCGAGCCCGGGGCGATCCCGGCCCGCTCCAGGGCCTCCCAGGTCACTTCGAGCAGCAGCCGCTGCTGGGGATCCATGGCGATCGCCTCGCGCGGCGAGATCCCGAAGAAGCCCGCGTCGAATTCGGCCGCCTCGTAGAGAAAGCCGCCCTCGTGGGTGGCGCTGTTTCCTTCGCCGGTCCCGGTGAGCCGGTCGAGATCCCAGCCGCGGTCCGCGGGAAATACCGATATGGCGTCGCCACCGGACTCGACGAGTTCCCAGAGGGCTTCCGGGGAACGTACGCCTCCCGGCAGCCGGCAGCTCATTCCGACAAGGGCGATGGGCTCATTGTTCTTGAGCTCCAGTTCGCCGATGCGCTGCCGTGCGCGGCGGAGATCGGAAGTGACCCGCCTCAAGTAGTCGACGACTTTGTCCTGCTGGTCTTCTGGCACCGGTCCGTCCTCATCATCGGGTCGCGAACGAAAGCAGCAATTCTCTATGTGGTTTCGAACTCTTCATCGATGATGTCGAGCAGTCTGTCGACCGACACCGTCTCGATGTCCTCGCCGGAAGTGCGCAGTGCGGAGGGCGTGGATTGCCGAAGGGTGGAGATGATTTTCTCCAGGCGGTCGGCGATCACCTGGCGTTCACAGCCGTCCGACGACACCGAGTGGATGACCGCCTCGAATCTGGTGAGTTCGTCGTCCGCCGAGCCCGTCGCCGGGGCGGCGGGCGCGGTGAGGAGCGCCGCGAGGTGATCGGCGATCCGTACGGGCGTCGGGAAGTTGAAGACGAGCGTGGTCGGCAGCTCCCGGCCGGTGAGCAGGCCGAGCCGGTCGCGGAGTTCGACGCCCGCGAGCGAGTCGAAGCCCATTTCCTTGAAGGCGTGCCGGGCGCCGATGGCGTCCGCGCCGCCGTGGCCGAGCACGGCGGCGGCCTCGGTCCGTACGAGATCGAGCAGATACCGTGCCCGCTTGGCCTCGGGCATCTCCGCCAGCCGCTTGACCAGGGTGGGGACATCTCCGTCCCGCGCGCCCGGCCTGGCGGCCGGTGGCCGGGTGGTGCGGGCGCCCGCGGACTCGGTACGGGCTCCGTTCCGGGGCGCCGCGGGGGCGGGCAGCAACTCCCGTGCGGTCAGCGGCCGTACGCGCAGCGTCTCGGCCGTGAGCACCGGTGTCCCGGAGAAGTCCGCGGCGGTCAGCTCCAGCTCACGGACCGCGCCGCCGTCACCGGTGCTGTCGTCACCGGCGCCGCCGTCGCCGTCGCCGCGCGGGGCGAGCCGTACGCGCAGTGCGGAGGCCCCGAAGGCGTGCAGGGACACGCCGCGCCAGCGGTCGGGAAGACCGCCCTCGTCCGACATGGCGGCGTGCCGCGCCGCGTCCAGCAGGGCGGGGTGGAGTCCGTACGCCTCCGCGTCGGCCACCTCGGCGGGCAGGGCGATCTCGGCGAAGGTCTCGGCGCCGCGCCGCCACAGCGCCCGCAGGCCCTGGAAGACCGGGCCGTAGTCGAAGCCGAGGTCGGCGAGGCGTTCGTAGTGGTCCGCCAGGTCCACCGGCTCGGCGCCCTCCGGCGGCCAGACGCCCGTGCCGAAGCCGAGGTCGGCGACGGTGCGCGGCTCGCCCGGGACCGGGGTCAGGACGCCGGTCGCGTGCCGGGTCCACGGCCGGTGGACGGCGCCCTCCGGCCTGGAGTGGACGGTGACGGCGCGCCACCCGATGCCGTCCGGCGAGCTGAGGCGTACTTGCAGCCGTACGGAGCCGTGCTCGGGCAGGACGAGCGGTTCGGTGAGGGTCAGTTCCTCGACGCGGTCGCAGCCCGCCTCGTCTCCGGCCCGGATCGCCAGCTCCAGCAGGGCGCTTCCCGGCAGCGTGATCCGCCCGGCGATCGCGTGCTGGGCCAGCCAGGGGTGGGTGCGGGTGGAGAGCCGGCCGGTGAACACCAGGCCCTCGCCGTCCGCGAGTTCCACGGTGACCCCGAGCAGGGGGTGTCCGGTGGCGCCCGCGCCGTCGTTGCCCGCGCCGGCCGACGGCGGGGCCGGCCAGAAGCGTTCGTGCTGGAAGGCATAGGTGGGCAGGTCCACCCGGCGGGCGGCGGTGTCCGCGTAGAAGGCCCGCCAGTCGACCGGGACTCCGGCGGTGTGCAGCCCGCCCAGCGCGGCGACGAGAGCGGCTTCCTCCGTACGGTCCTTGCGCAGCGCGGGTACGACGGTCATGCGCCGGGCGGCCTCGCCGAGGCTGTCCTTGGCCATCGCGGAGAGCACGCTTCCGGGCCCCAGTTCCAGCAGGACGTCCACGTGCTCGTCGCGCAGCGCCCTGATGCCGTCGGCGAAGCGCACGGCGTGGCGTACATGCCGCACCCAGTAGTCGGGGGTGCACAGCAGCCGCGCGCCGGCTGGTTCGCCGGTGAGGTTCGAGACGACCGGTACGGCCGGCTCGTGGAAGGTGAGCGTGTCCACGACGCGCCGGAAGCCGTCGAGCATCGGCTCCATCAGCGGCGAGTGGAAGGCGTGGGACACCGACAGGCGGTTCGTCCTGCGGCCCTGCCCGGTGAAGTGCGCGGCGATCTCCGCTACGGCGCTCTCCTCGCCCGCGACGACGACGGACGCGGGTCCGTTGACGGCGGCGAGGGAGACCTGGTCCGCGCGGTCCGCGAGCAGCGGAAGGACCTCGTCCTCGGCGGCCTGTACGGCGATCATGGCGCCGCCCGGGGGCAGTGCCTGCATCAGGGCGCCGCGCGCGGCGACCAGCCGGCAGGCGTCGGCGAGCGAGAACACCCCCGCGACATGGGCCGCCGCGATCTCGCCGATCGAGTGGCCGCCGACCACGGCGGGGCGCACGCCCAGGGATTCCACCAGCCGGAACAGCGCCGTCTCGACGGCGAACAGCGCGGGCTGGGTCCAGCCGGTGAGGTTCAGCGTCTCCGGGTCGTCGCCCCACATGACCGTGCGCAGCGGCCGGTCGAGATGTCCGTCCAGCTCGGCCAGCACCTCGTCGAGGGCGCGGGCGAAGACCGGGAAGCGCGCGTACAGTTCGCGCCCCATGCCCAGGCGCTGGCTGCCCTGGCCGGGGAAGAGGATCGCGGTGGTGCCGTCGCCCGCCTCGCCCCGGGCGGCTTCCGTGACGCCCCGGCCGTCCGCGAGCAGTACGGCCCGGTGCCGCAGCGCGGCCCGGCCGGTCGCCAGGGAGTATCCGATGTCGGCCGGTGGGAGGCCGGGGGCGCCCGCCACGAAGTCCGTGAGCCGGGCCAGCTGGTCCTTCAGCGCCGCCTCCGTCCTGGCCGAGACGAGCCACGGCACCACGGCGGGCGTGGTGCCCGGTACGGAAGCGGACGGGACCGATTCGCCCGCGTCGAGGGCCTGCCCGCCCGCGCTCAGGGCCTGTCCGTCCGCGTCCGGGGCCTGTTCGACGATCAGATGCGCGTTGGTGCCGCTGATCCCGAACGACGACACGCCCGCACGCCGGGGCCGGCCGTCCGCGTTCCACGCGACCGGCTCGGTCAGCAGCTCGACGGCGCCGCCCGACCAGTCCACCTGGGTGGTCGGCCGGTTCACGTGCAGCGTGCGCGGCATCAGCCCGTGCCGCATGGCCATCACCGTCTTGATGAAGCCCACGACCCCGGCCGCCGCCTGGGCGTGCCCGATGTTCGACTTGAGGGAGCCGAGCCGCAGCGGGCGCCCGGGGGTACGGTCGCGCCCGTAGGCGGCGAGCAGCGCCTGTGCCTCGATCGGGTCGCCCAGCTTCGTACCGGTGCCGTGTGCCTCGACGAGATCGATGTCGGCTCCGGAGAGGCCCGCGTCGGCGAGCGCCCGGCGGATGACGTCCTCCTGTGCCCGGCCGCTCGGGGAGGTCAGGCCGTTGGAGGCGCCGTCCTGGTTGGTGGCGCTGCCGCGGATGACGGCGAGTACGGGGTGGCCCTTGGCGCGGGCGTCGGAGAGGCGTTCCAGTACGACGATGCCGACGCCCTCGGCCCAGGCGGTGCCGTCCGCGTCGTCGGAGAACACCTTGCAGCGGCCGTCGGGGGCCAGCCCGCCCTGCCGGGAGTAGCCGACGAACCCCACGGGGGTGGACATCACGGTGACGCCGCCGGCCAGCGCCATCGAGCACTCCCCCGCGCGCAGGGAGCGCGCCGCCCAGTGCAGGGCGACCAGCGAGGAGGAGGAAGCGGTGTCGACGGTGACCGCCGGTCCTTCGAGGCCGAGGGTGTAGGCGAGCCGTCCGGACGCGACGCTGGGTGAGAGCCCGGTCATGGCGTGGCCCGCCAGGTCTTCCCCGGACCGCTGGGTGACGGTGGCGTAGTCCTGGCCGTTGGTGCCGACGAACACGCCGGTACGGCTGCCGTTCAGCGCGTACGGGTCGATCCCGGCCCGTTCGACGGCCTCCCAGGAGGTTTCGAGCACCAGCCGCTGCTGCGGGTCCGTGGACACGGCCTCGCGGGGCGACATGCCGAAGAACCCGGCGTCGAAGTCGGCGGCGTCGTGCAGGAATCCGCCGTGGCGGGTCACACTGCGGCCCGGTCCTTCACCGGCCAGCGCGTCCAGGTCCCAGCCGCGGTCCGCCGGGAAGCCGGAGATCGCGTCACGGCCCGTCAGGACCAGGTCCCACAGCTCCTCGGGGGAGCGCACGCCTCCCGGACAGCGGCAGGCCATCCCGACGACCACTACCGGGTCTTCGTCGGCTCCGATCGTCATGACGTTGCACACCCCTAGGGAAAGTCGGGCCTCGGACACCTCTCCGTGCCGGATCGTATGGGTGTCAAGGCTGTACTTTTCCCTAAGGAATTCGGCGGTTCCGCGCGGATGACCGCGGAAGACTAGGGATTCTCCGGAACGTGGTGTGAGACCAAGTAACTGTTCCGCTTCCTCGCGCGGCGCGGCCACCCGGCGACCGGCCGTGTGGGTACCTGTGGCACCGAACGCTCCGGCTGCCACTTCCGAAGGGTGTTGTCCATGGGCTCGATTCGGCGGCCGATCCTGTTCGTCAGCTATGCCGAAAGCGGTCTTCTGAACCCGCTGCTCGTACTGGCGGAGGAATTGTCCCGCCGGGGGGTGGAGGATCTGTGGTTCGCGACCGACGAAAAGGGGCGCTCCGATATCGGCGCGGCCACAGCGGGAACGCCCGTGGAGTTCGCTTCACTGGGTGATGTGGTGTCGCAGATGTCGGCCGTCACCTGGGACGACGAGACGTACCGGGAGGTGACCCAGCGTTCCCGGTTCAAGGCGCATCGCGCGGTCATCAAGCATTCCTTCGCGCCGGAGTCGCGGGTGGAGAAGTACAAGCGCCTCGAAGCCGTCGTCGACGAGGTGAAGCCGGCGCTGATGGTCATCGAGTCGATGTGTCAGTTCGGGTACGAGCTGGCCATCACGAAGAAGATCCCCTTCGTGCTGGGCGTGCCGTTCGTGCCGAGCAATGTGCTCACCTCGCATGTGCCGTTCGCCACGTCGTACACCCCGCGCGGCTTCCCGGTGCCGCACTCGGGGCTGCCGCTGGACATGACGTTCGCGCAGCGGGTGGAGAACCAGCTGTTCCGGCTGCGGACGCTGGGGATGTTCATGACGTCCTCGGTGCGCGAGGTGGTCGAGGAGGACAACCGGATCCGCGCGGAGCTGGGGATCGCGCCCGAGGCGCGCCAGATGATGGCCAGGATCGACCATGCCGAGATGGTCCTCTGCTACTCGGTGCCCGAGCTGGACTATCCGTTCCCGATGCCGGAGAAGATGCGGCTGGTCGGCGCGATGGTGCCGCCGCTGCCGCAGGCTCCGGACGACGACGGGCTCTCCGAGTGGCTCGACGCCCAGGAATCCGTGGTCTACATGGGGTTCGGCACGATCACCCGGCTGACCGAGGAACAGGTCGGGGCGCTGGTGGATGTGACGCGGCGGCTGGCGGGCAAGCACGCGGTCCTGTGGAAACTCCCCAAGGAGCAGCAGGAGTTGCTGCCCTCCCGGGATGAACTGCCGGACAATCTGAGGATCGAGAACTGGGTCCCGTCCCAGCTCGATGTGCTGGCCCATCCGAACGTCAAGGTCTTCTTCACGCACGCCGGCGGCAACGGCTACCACGAGGGGCTGTACTTCGGTAAGCCGCTGGTGGTGCGTCCGCTCTGGGTCGACTGCGACGACCAGGCCATCCGCGGCCAGGACTTCGGGGTCAGTCTGACCCTCGACCGTCCGGAGACCGTCGATCCGGACGATGTGTTCGACAAGCTCACCAGGGTGCTCGACGACAGCGCGTTCCGTGAGCGTGCCGAGCACTTCGCGAAGCTGCTGCGCGCCGCGGGCGGACGCGCCGCCGCCGCGGATCTGCTCCTGGGCCTTCCCGCCCTCACCGGTCCGGCCCTCACCGACCCGGCCGTTTCCGACCCGGCCCTTTCCGACCCGGCTCCCGCCACCGACTGATCGAGGCTTCCATGTCCTACACCCATCCTGTCTCCAAGCCCTGGCTCGGCGGGCGTGAGCTCGAGTATGTGACGGACGCCGTCAGCGGCGGCTGGATCTCCTCGCAGGGGCCCTACGTCCGCAAGTTCGAGAGCGCGTTCGCCGACTACAACGGGATCGCGCACGGCGTCGCCTGTTCGTCCGGTACGACGGCGCTCACGCTGGCCCTGCGCGCCCTCGGTGTCGGCCCCGGCGACGAGGTGATCGTCCCGGAGTTCACGATGATCGCGACGGCGTGGGCGGTGACCTACACCGGTGCCACGCCCGTCTTCGTGGACTGCGGCGACGATCTCAACATCGATGTCTCGCTGATCGAGGAGAAGATCACCCCCCGCACCAAGGTGATCATGCCGGTGCACATCTACGGCCGCCGCTGCGACATGGACACGATCATGGATCTGGCCCATGAGTACAACCTGCGGGTCGTGGAGGACTCCGCCGAGGCGCACGGAGTGCGGCCGGTCGCCGACATCGCCTGTTTCTCGCTCTTCGCCAATAAGATCATCACCGCCGGTGAGGGCGGTATCTGTCTCACCGACGACAAGCGTCTCGCCGATCAGATGGCGCATCTGCGGGCGATGGCCTTCACCAAGGACCACAGCTTCCTGCACAAGAAGCTGGCCTACAACTTCCGTATGACGAGCATGCAGGCGGCCGTCGCCCTGGCGCAGACCGAGCGGCTCGACGCCATCCTGGAGACGCGCCGGGAGATCGAGCGGCGGTACGACGAGGGCCTGAGCGGTATCGGCGGGATCACCCTGATGCCGCCGCGCGATGTGCTGTGGATGTACGACCTGCGCGCCGAACGCCGGGAGGAGCTGCGGGACTTCCTCGCCGACGAGGGCGTCGAGACACGGCTCTTCTTCAAGCCGATGAGCCGGCAGCCCGGATACCTCCACCCCGACTGGCCCTCGCTGAAGGCCAGCCGCTTCAGCGAGGACGGCTTCTACCTCCCGACCCACACCGGGCTCACCGCGGAGGACCAGGAGTTCATCACGGGAAAGATCCGCAAGTTCTACGGCGGCTAGGCCATATCCGCGCGACCCGCGAGCCGTGGCCTGTGACGTTCCGATCCTCAGGGGAATTGAGAAGATGACAACTACCGACAGGTGCCCGGTCGCCTTCCCGCTGCGGCGGCCCGGCCAGTCCTTTCCGCCGCCGGAGTACCAGGGCTTCCGTGAGCAGGACGGGCTGGTTCGTACGACACTGCCCTCCGGGGTCCCCGTGTGGCTGGTGACGCGGCACGAGGACGTGCGTACGGTCCTCACCGATCCGCGGATCAGCTCCAACCCCTCGCACCCGGGCTTCCCCCGCGCGGCGAAGACCGGCGGCGTCCCGTCCCAGGACGAGGTGCCCGGCTGGTTCGTGGCGCTGGACCCGCCGGAGCACGGACGGTTCCGCAGGACGCTGATTCCGGAGTTCACCGTCCGCAAGGTCAGGGAGATGCGGCCGGCCATCCAGCAGATCGTCGACGAGCGCGTCGACGCGATGCTCGCGGCGGGCAACACCGCCGATCTGATCGCGGACTTCGCGCTGTCCGTACCGTCCCTGGTCATCTCCAGTCTGCTCGGGGTGCCCAACGCCGACCGGGACTTCTTCGAGACCAAGACCCGGGTGCTGGTGACGCTCACCTCCACGGACGAGCAGCGGCAGGCCGCGTCCACGGCGCTGCTGCGCTATCTCAACCGGCTGATCACCATCAAGCAGAAGCGGCCGGGCGACGATCTGATCAGTCAGCTGCTGGCCGAGGGGACGCTGAGCAAGCAGGAACTGTCCGGTGTCTCGATGCTGCTGCTGATCGCCGGGCACGAGACGACGGCGAACAACATCGGGCTCGGGGTCGTCACCCTGCTGTCCAACCCGCGGTGGATCGGAGACGAACGGGCGGTCGAGGAGCTGCTGCGCTACTACTCGGTCGCCGACCTGGTCGCCTTCCGGGTGGCCGTCGAGGATGTGGAGATCGGCGGACAGCTCATCAGGGCGGGCGAGGGCATCATCCCGCTGGTCGCCGCGGCCAACCACGACGGGACCGTCTTCGACCGCCCCGACGAGTTCGACCCGGGCAGGTCCGCGCGCTCGCATGTGGCGTTCGGTTACGGCGTGCACCAGTGCCTGGGCCAGAACCTGGTCAGGGTCGAGATGGACATCGCCTACCGGACCCTGTTCGAGCGGATCCCGACGCTGGAACTGGCCGTTCCGATCGAGGAGTTGCCGCTCAAGTACGACGGAGTGCTGTACGGGCTGCACGCCCTGCCCGTCCGCTGGTAGACCGGCCGGCGCAGGTGAGGGAAGACGCACGACCGCAGGTAACCGACGGAGGAATGATGGTTCACATCAGCGTGGACACCGAACGCTGTGTGGGAGCGGGGCAGTGTGTGCTGTCGGCTCCCGATGTCTTCGACCAGGACGACTCCGGGATCGTCATGGTCCTGGAGGAGCCCGGGGACGAGCCGGGGCGGGAGGCCGCGCGGCAGGCGGGGCTGATCTGCCCGTCCCAGGCGATCACCGTCACGGAGAACTGAGCGGGGCGCCGCACACACATCACGGGCTCTGCCCCCACCGGCGGTGGGGGCAGAGCCCGTGGTGATGTCCCGCCGGGACCGGGTCCGTGCTACCAGGTGACCGGCAGTTCGGTGAGGCCGGACGAGAGCTGGCCGCCCAGCACCTGGAGCTCCTCGACCGGGAGGGCCAGTCGCAGTCCCGGCAGGCGGGTGAAGAGCAGCGTGTACGCCGTCTTCAGCTGCATCCGGGCCAGCGGGGCGCCGATGCAGTGCCACATCCCGTGACCGAACGTCAGATGCGGGTTGGGCGAGCGGGTGATGTCGAACAGCTCCGGGTCGTCGAAGACCTGGGTGTCGAAGTTGGAGAGGGTGAAGTCGAGCAGGACCAGCTCACCGAACCGTATGGTGACCCCGCCGATCTCGACGTCCTCGGTGGCGTACCGCGGCAGCACCGACCCGCCCGCTTTCGCCGCGCGCAGGATCTCCTCCACGGCCCCCGACATCAGCTTCGGGTCCGCCAGTGCCGCGTCGCGCTGCCCGGGGTAGAGGGCGAACAGCACGACACCGAGGTCGATATGGCTGGCGACGGCCTCCAGACCGGCGAAGAGCACCCCGGCCGCTATCGGACCGATGCGCTCGTCCGAGGGCTCGTTCACGCACAGCCGGGAGATCACGTCGTCGCCGGGCTCGGCCCTCTTGCGGCCCGCCAGCTCCACCAGATAGCCGAAGAGGTCCTGCTGTCCGTCCTGGACGGTGTCCGGGTCGTCCAGTCCGCCCATCCGGGACAGCAGGGTGACGAGCAGGCCGCGGTCCTCGGCGGGCACACCGATGAGTTCACCGAGCACGGACAGCGAGAACGGCAGGGAGAACCCGCCGTGCAGATCGGCGGGCGGCCCCTGGGCGACGAAGCCCTCCAGCAGGCTCTCCGCGATGGCCTCGACCTTCGGCATCATATTGAGCACGCGCCGGGCCGAGAAGTTCGGGGTGAGCATCGCGCGGGTCTCGGTGTGCAGCTTACGTGCCAGCTCGGCGTCGTCGCTGACGAGCATGTCCAGGAACGGGTTCCGGACATAGCGCGGGGCGTTCGCCGGGTCGGGGTGCGCGCGTGCCAGCCGCTCGTCACGGAGCAGCTCCTTGAGTTCGGCGTGGCGGGTCACCAGCCATCCCTCGTCGCCCGCGGGGGTACGCACCTTGCAGACGGGGCTCCGGGTCTGGAGGTCGCGCAGCAGCGGGCTCAGCCGCAGCACGGTGGGGGGCACGCCCCTGAGCGACGGCAGCTCGCGGGATGTGGTCATGGGGTGTCTCTCCTCTGGACGGTCGGTCGGTGGTGCGCAGGTGCCAGGTCCCTGTCCGGTCCCCGCCGCCTGTGGGGGCGGGGCCGGGCGGGGCGGCCTCGTACGGCCACCGCCCCGCCCGGCCCCGCCCGGGGTCATGCCTCGCCGTCGGGCAGGCCGCCGAGCCACTCCTCGATCGTCCGCGCCGTCAGCGCGGAGTGCTCCTTGGCGAGGGACAGATGGTTGGCGCGGATCTCGCGGATGTCGTCGGCGGGGACGCCCGCGGTGTCGAACAGGAAGCCGTCCAGCGACTCCACACACCGCACGAGCATCGTCGGCGCGGTGGTGGGCACCGTCTCGATGTCGGTCATCGCCATGAACCAGTGCGCCATCGCGGAGAGCCTGGCGCTGTTCAGCGTCACCGACGGCGAGTCGATGTCGGCCAGGTAGTACCGAGTGGTCCTGTCGAGGTCCTTGCCCTCACCCGGCTGGTACCGGATGCTCGCGGTGTCCAGCAGGATCACCGCTTCGGGGCGGATGCCCCAGGTCTCCTCCAGCACGCCCGCGGCCAGATAGGCGAGCGAGCCGCCCGTCGAGTGGCCCACCAGGACGAAGGGTTCGCCGTCGCTGGCGTGCAGGGCGCTCTCCGCCACGATGCGGGCCGCGGCCTCGCTCGTGGCCGGCAGCAGCTCACCGGGGGCGAACCCCATGAGCGGCAGCGCGGAGACATGCCGTTTGCCGCGGAAGTGCGCCGCGATGCGCGCGTACTGGTGGACGCCGCCGGTGGCGCCCGGGGCGCTGACGAAGACCAGCCGGGGGCTGCTCGGGCCGTCCGCCAGGACGACGGGCGCCGACAGCTCCTCCAGGTCGGCGGGGGTCTCGAAGGTCGGCCGGGTGTTGGCGACCGCCTTCAGCATGCGCATGCCCTCGACCATCTTCCCGGCCTTCACCGCCGCGTAGAACAGGCCCTCCAGCGTCTCGTCCCGGTTCACGGTGCCGCGCGCGGCGGCGGGGGCTCCGGCGGCGGTGCCCGGGGCACCGGCGGCCAGCTGCCCGGCCAGCTCCCCGTGGAGCCAACGGGCGAGCTTCACGGGCGTCGCGTTGTCGAAGACCACCGAGCTGGGCAGCCGCAGCCCGAGCGCCTCCGCGAGCTGGTTGCGCAGCCCGACGGAGACCAGCGAGTCGAATCCCAGCTCCAGGAAGCCGCGTTCGGGGTCGACACCGCTCGGGTCGGGGTGGCCGAGGAGCGCGGCGGAGTAGCCCACCACCAGCTCGGTGAGCAGGCCCTCCTGCTCGGCGGCGGCCAGCAGCCGCAGCCGCTCGCGCAGGGTGACGGGCGAGCGGTCGGCCGCGGCGGCGGAGCGGCGGGTACGGGGCACCAGCTCCCGCCACAGCGCGGGCAGGGCCTGCTGCTCCTGGAGTCCGGCGACATTGATCCGGGTCGGGACCACCGTGGCCAGGTTCCGGACGAGCGCGGCGTCGAAGAGCGCCAGACCCTCGTCGATGGCCAGCGGAGGCATGCCGCCCCGGGCCATCCGCTCCAGGTCGGCGGCGCTGACATGGCTGGTCATGCCGCTGCCCCGGCCCCAGGGACCCCAGGCGAGGGAGACCGCGGGCAGGTCCTGGCTCCTGCGGTGCCGGGCGAGGGCGTCCAGGAAGGCGTTGGCCGCGGCGTAGTTGCCCTGGCCGGGGCCGCCCAGCACACCGGAGACGGAGGAGTAGAGCACGAAGGCGGCCAGACCGAGGCCGCGGGTCGCCTCGTGCAAGTACCAGGCGGCGTCCACCTTCGGCCGCAGTACGCGCTCCAGCAGCTCCGGCGTCAGCGAGCCGGTGAGCGCGTCGCCCAGCACACCGGCGGTGTGGACGACGGCGGTGAGCGGATGTTCCCGGGGCACACCGGCGATCAGCTTGGTCACCGACGCGCGGTCGCCCAGGTCGCAGGAGACCACGGAGGCTTCGGCGCCCCGCTCGGCCAGGGAGGCGAGCAGTTCGGGCACGCCCGGGGCGTCCTGGCCGCTCCTGCTGGCCAGCAGGAGATGCCGTACGCCGTGCTCGGCGACCAGATGGCGCGCCAGTTCCTTGCCGAGGCCGCCGGTCCCGCCGGTGATCAGGACGGTGCCCTCGGGGTCCCAGGGGCGCGCCGCGCCGCCGGCCGCGGGGGTCTCGTCGTTCTCGGGCAGCCGGATGAGACGGCCGGCCCTGACCGTGTGGGAGCGCACGACCAGCTGCTGTTCGTCGAGGCCGAGCAGTCCGGGCAGGACCCCCGCCGACAGGAACGCGTCGTCCATGTCGACCAGCAGGAAGCTGCCGGGGTTCTCGGTCTGCGCGGACCTGACGAGGCCCCAGACCGCGGCGGCGGCCATGTCCCTGACGTCCTCGCCGTCGACGGCGACGGCGCCCCGGGTGACGAAGACCAGCCGTGCGCGTGCCAGCGCCGGTTCGTCCAGCCATTCCTGGAGGAGGCCGAGGACGAAGGTGGTGAGGGCGCGCACCGACTCGGGTCCGGCCGCCGCCGGGTCGCCGACCACGGGCACCAGGAAGACATCGGGGGCGACACCGCTGTCGCCGACCGCGCCGGTCAGGGACTCGGCGTACGCGCTGACGGTCTCGTCGGCGCGGTGCATCGCGTAGCCCAGGTCGAGTTCGTCGACGCCGACGACCGCCCAGCGGGTGCCGGTGGCGGCCTCCTGCTCGGGGACGGGCACCCAGTCGAGGGTGAGGAACGAGCCGCGCTCGCTGCCGCCGGCCGTGGACGTGGCCCGGCGGGGCTCGCCGGAGGGCGGGCCCAGGACGAGGGAGTCGGCCGAGAGCACCGGAGCGCCCGTCGCGTCGACCGCGCTCAGCGCCACCTCGTCCGGGCCGGTCGCGGTGAGCCGTACGCGCAGGGCGGAGGCCGCGGCGGCGTGCAGGGTCAGTCCGCTCCAGGACACCGGGACGGCGGCGGACGCGCCGTCGGGGGCCAGGCAGCCCGCCGCGCGGACGGCGGCGTCCAGCAGTGCCGGGTGGATCCCGAACGCGCCGGCGTCCTCGGCCGCCGAGGGCAGCGCCACCTCCGCGTAGATCTCGCCCTCGCGCCGCCAGACGCCCGACAGGCCCTGGAACACGGGCCCGTGTTCCAGGCCGGCGGCGGTGAGCCGTGCGTCCAGTCCGTCCAGGGCGACGGGCTTGGCGTCGCGCGGCGGCCATACGGAGGTGTCGAAGCCGCCGGGCTCCTCGGCCTGCCCGGAGGACGTGAGCACACCTCGGGCGTGCGTCGTCCAGCCGTCCGTGTCGCGGTCGGCGGGGCGGGAGTGCACCGTCAGCGTCCGGTTGCCGGAGTCGTCCGACGCGCCCACCCGTACCTGCACGGTGACCGCGTCGCGTCCGGCCAGTACGAGGGGTGCGGGCAGCGTCAGTTCCGCGACCCGGTCCAGGCCCGCCTGGTCGCCCGCCCGGATCGCCAGCTCCGCGAAGGCCGCGCCCGGCAGCACGGTCCTCCCCGAGACCCGGTGGTCGGCCAGCCACGGATGCGACTGCGCCGACAGCCTGCCGGTCAGCACGATCTCGTCCGACTCGGCGATCGTGACGGCGGCGCCGAGCAGCGGATGCGCGGCGGCCACCAGGCCGAGCCCCGAGGCGTCGCCGCCGACCGCGCGGACCGTGGGCCAGTACCGCTCGCTCCGGAAGGCGTACGTCGGCAGCTCCACCCGGCGCGCGCCGGTGCCGGCGAACAGCCCGGCCCAGTCCACCGCGACACCGCGCGTGTACAGCGCGGCGAGCGCGGTGACGGCCGTGGTCTCCTCGGACCGGTCCGCGCGCAGGAACGGCAGCGCCGTGACGGCCGGGTCCTGGACGGATTCGGGTACGAGGGCGGAGAGCACCGCGTCGGGGCCCAGCTCCAGGAAGGTCCGTACGCCGCGTCCGGCGAGCGTGCGGACGCCGTCGCCGAACCGCACGGCCTCGCGGACATGGCGGACCCAGTAACCGGGGTCGGTGAGTTCGCCGGTGGTGGCCACCTCGCCGGTCAGGTTCGAGACGACCGGTACGGCCGGCTCCTGGGCGGACAGCCCCGCCACCACCTCGCGGAACGCGTCGAGCATGGGCTCCATCAGCGGCGAGTGGAAGGCGTGACTGACCGCGAGCCGGGTGGTCTTGCGGCCGTCGGCCGCCAGCCGGGTCGTGAGGTCGAGCACCGCGGCCTCGTCGCCGGAGACGACCACCGCGTCGGGGCCGTTGACCGCGGCGACCGACACCCGGTCGGTCAGCAGCGGTGTGATCTCGTCCTCGGTGGCCCGTACGGCGGCCATCGCGCCCCCGGCGGGCAGCGCCCGCATCAGCCGGGCGCGTGCGGCGACCAGCCGGCAGGCGTCCTCCAGCGAGAACACCCCGGCCACATGGGCGGCCGTGATCTCACCGACGGAGTGGCCGGCCAGGAAGTCCGGTGTGACGCCCCAGGAGCGAAGCAGCCGGTACAGCGCGACCTCGACGGCGAACAGGGCGGGCTGGGTGCGGCCGGTGTCGTTCAGCGCGTCCGCGTCGTCGCCCCAGACGACCTCGCGCAACGGACGGTTCAACGCGCCGTCCAGCTGGGCCAGTACGGCGTCCAGGGCCTCCGCGAAGACGGGGAAGCGCGCGTACAGCTCCCGGCCCATCCCGATGCGCTGCGAGCCCTGCCCGGAGAAGAGCACGGCGAGCGCGCCCTTGCCCGACGTCCCGCGCGCCACCTCGACGGGCGCCCCGTCCCCGGTGCCGGGGGTGGCCAGCAGCACCGCGCGGTGCTCGAAGGCGGTGCGGGTCGTGGCGAGCGAGAAGCCGATGTCGAGCGGGTCGCCGCCGGGCGCGTCCGCGAAGGCGCGGATCCGGTCCAGCTGTGCGTCGAGCGCGGCCCCGCCGCGGCCCGACACCGGCCAGGGCACGGCCTTCGGCGTGATGGCGGGCTCCGGCTCGGGCTCGTCCGCCGCCCCGGCGGGCGGCGCCTGCTCGATGACCACATGCGCGTTGGTGCCGCTGATGCCGAACGACGACACCCCGGCGCGGCGCACCCGGTCGCCCTCCGGCCACGCCACCGGTTCGGTCAGCAGCCGTACGTCACCGGCCGTCCAGTCCACGTGCGAGGAGGGCGCGTCCACGTGCAGCGTCCTGGGCAGCACGCCGTTGCGGAGCGCGAGCACGACCTTCATGACACCCGCGACTCCCGCCGCCGCCTGGGTGTGTCCGATGTTCGACTTGACCGCGCCGAGCCACAGCGGGCGGTCCGGCTCGCGGTCCTGGCCGTAGGTGGCGAGCAGGGCGCCCGCCTCGATCGGATCGCCCAGGGTGGTGCCCGTACCGTGCGCCTCGACCGCGTCCACATCGGACGGGGAGAGCCCGGCGCCGGCCAGCGCCTGGCGGATCACCCGTTGCTGGGAGGGGCCGTTGGGCGCGCTGAGCCCGTTGGACGCGCCGTCCTGGTTGACCGCGCTGCCGCGCAGTACCGCGAGGACGGGATGCCCGTTGCGCTGGGCGTCGGACAGCCGCTCGACGACCAGCAGGCCGGCGCCCTCGGACCAGGCGGTGCCGTCCGCCGCGTCCGAGAAGGCCTTGCAGCGCCCGTCGGCGGCCAGGCCGCCCTGGACGCTGAACCCGGCGAAGCTGGAGGAGGTCGCCATCACGGTCACCCCGCCGGCCAGCGCCAGCGCGCATTCGCCGTTGCGTACGGCCTGCGCGGCGAGGTGCAGGGTCACCAGCGAGGACGAGCACGCGGTGTCGAGCGTGACCGCGGGGCCTTCGAGTCCGAGGACGAACGAGAGCCGGCCCGACAGGACGCTCGCCGCGAGGCCGTTGCCCGCGTAGCCGCCCATGTCGTCGCGCGAGGCGAGCACCAGGTGCGCGTAGTCCTGGGAGTTGGTGCCGACGAACACCCCGGTCCTGCTGCCGCGCAGGGTGGCCGGGTCGATGCCGGAGCGCTCGACGGCCTCCCAGGCCACCTCCAGGAGCAGCCGCTGCTGCGGGTCCATGGCGAGGGCCTCGCGCGGCGAGATGTCGAAGAAGCCCGGGTCGAACCGCGGCGCGTCGTGGACGAAGCCGCCCTCCTGGGTGGCGCTGCTTCCCTCTCCGCCGCCCGCGAGTACGTCCAGGTCCCAGCCGCGGTCGTCGGGGAATCCGGAGATGGCGCTCCGGCCGTCGGCGAGCAGCGCCCACAGGTCCTCCGGGGACCGGACCCCGCCCGGGAACCTGCATCCCATCCCCACGATGGCGACCGGTTCGTGACGGCCGGATTCGGCCTCTTCGAGTCGTTGGCGGGTCTGGTGCAGATCCGTCGTGACCCACTTCAGGTATTCGACGAGTTTCTTTTCGTCCGGCATCGTCCGTGAACCTTCCTCAGATGTATCGCGTGCGAAGGGAGTGGGCCCCTGTCAGGAATCCGTCGACCTGCCGAGCTCGTTGTCGATGAAGGCGAGGATCTCGTCGGCGCTCGCGGCCTCGATCCGTTCGGTGACCACGGCTCCGCCGGGCTCCGGTGCGGCTCCGTCCCACCGCGCGAGGAGCCGGCGCAGCCGTCCGGCGACTCCGGTCCTGGTGACCTCGTCGAGCGTGCCGTCGGTGAGCGCCGCCTCCAGCAGGTCGAGCGCGGCGAGCGGCGAGCCGTCCGTGCCGGAGGCGTCCGCGCCGAACAGCGCCGGCGTCAGATGCGCGGCGACGGCGAGCGGCGTGGGGTGGTCGTACACGAGGGTGGCGGAGAGCCGTACCCCCGTGGCCGCGGTCAGCCTGGTGCGCAGCTCCACCGCCATCAGCGAGTCGAAGCCCAGCCGGCTGAAGTCCCGGTCGGCCGGGACGGCGTCCGGGGTGGCGTGTCCCAGTACGGCGGCGGTCTCGGTCCGCACCAGCTCCACCAGGGCCGCTTCCCGCTCCTCCGTGCCCAGCCCTTCCAGGCTCTCCACCAGGCCCTTGGCGCGGCTCCGGGCGGCGGCCGTACGGCGCTTGGCGGGTGCCAGGCCGCGCAGGATCGCCGGGACCTCGGCCGTCGCGGACGCCGCCCCCGGGCCCGTGCCGACCGCGATCCGTACCGGCACGGCCAGTACGTCGTCGCGGACGCTCGCCGCGTCGAACAGCGCGAGACCCTGTTCCAGCGGGAGCGGGGCCAGCTCCGAGCGGGACATCCGGCGCAGATGGGTGTCGTTGAGCGTGCCCGTCATCCCGGTGTCCGAGGTCCAGGGGCCCCAGGCGAGCGACAGGGCGGGCAGGCCGAGGGCGGCGCGGTGCCCCGCCAGCGCGTCCAGGAACGTGTTGGCGGCGGCGTAGTTGCCCTGTCCGCTTCCTCCGGTGATCCCCGCGAACGAGGAGTACAGGATGAACCCGGCCAGATCGGGGGCGTGTTCACGGGTCGCCCGGTGCAACTCCCAGGCTCCGTCCGCCTTCGGTCGCAGTATCCGGTCGACCAGCGCGGGGGTGAGCGAGCCGATGGTGGCGTCGCCGAGCACACCGGCGGTGTGCACCACGGCGGTCAGCGGGTGTGCGGCCGGTACGGCGGCCAGCAGCGCGTCGAGCGCCGTACGGTCGGCGACGTCGCAGGCGGCGACGGTGATCTCGGCGCCGTGCGCGGTCAGTTCGGCCCGCAGCTTCTCGGCGCCGGGCGCGTCGGGGCCGCTCCTGCCCACCAGCAGCAGGTGCTTCATGCCGTGCGCGGTCACCAGATGCCTGGCGAGTGCGCTGCCGAGGCCGCCGGTGCCGCCGGTGATCAGGACCGTACCGTCACGGTCCCACGGGCGGGCCCGGCCGGACGGCGAGGTGACGCCGCTCTCGGGCAGCCGGGCGAGCCGGGCGACCCGCAGGGCGCCGTCGCGCAGCGCCGCCTGGGTCTCGCCGGCGTCCAGGAGTCCGGGCAGGGCGGTGAGGGCCCGGCCCAGGACATCGGTGGCGTCGTGGTCGTCGAGGTCGTCGAGGTCGTCGAGGTCGAGCAGCGGGAAGGAGCCGGGCTCCTCCGACTGGGCGGAGCGGACCAGGCCCCATACGGGGGCGGCGGCCAGGTCGTGTACGTCCTCGGCGCCGGCGCCGACCGCGCGGCGGGTGACGAACACCAGACGCGACCCCGCGGTCCGCGGATCGGCGGACCAGGCGCGCAGCAGATCGAGGGCGGCGCCCGTCGTGGTCCGCAGGGCCGCGGGCAGGGGCCCGGCGCCGGACGGGTCCCCGATGACCGGTGCCAGCACGAGGTCCGGCAACGCCCCTTCCGCGCCGAGGAGTTCGGCGAGGGATCCGGCGCGTACGGCGGGCACCGCGTCCGCCGTACGCGCCGCGTCCAGCGCGGTCGCCAGGCCCACCGGGTCCGCGCCGACGACCGCCCAGCGGAGGCCGGCGGGGGACGCGGGGACCGCTGGGGCGGGCGCCGCCTCCCAGACCACGCCGAACAGCGAGGCCGCCTCTCCGCCCGCTCCCGCCGCGACGGGAGCGGCGGCGGTGGCCGGGCGGAGGGCGAGCGAGCGTACGGAGATCACGGGCGCGCCGTCCATGTCGACGGCCGCCAGCGACACGGTGTCCCGGCCGGTGGCGGTCAGCCGTACGCGCAGCGCCGTGGCGGCGCCCGCGTGCAGCGTCAGCCCGTGCCAGGCGAACGCCTCGACGTCCCCGGCCGCGGTGACGTCGTCCAGCAGTCCCGCCGCGCGGACGGCGGCGTCCAGCAGGGTCGGATGGATCGTGAACGCGCCGGCCCCGCCCGTCTCTTCGTCCAGCGCGACCTCCGTGAACACCGCGCCGTCCCGCCGCCAGGCGGTGCGCGGACCGGCGTCGTCCCGCTCGAACGCGACGGCCCGGGAACCGGCCGGCGGCCAGAGGGAGGTGTCGAACTCCGCGTCCGGTGCCGCGGCCCCGTCGCCGGGGGCCAGCACGCCGGTGGCGTGCCGGGTCCACGGAAGATCCGGTCCGGCCTCCGGGCGGGCGTGCACGTCCAGGGTGCGGCGGCCGGTCTCGTCGGCGGCGCCCACCCGTACCTGGATCCGTACCGCGCCCGTCTCGGGCACGAACAGCCCGGACTCCACGGTCAGTTCCTCGACCAGCCCGCAGCCCGCCTCGTCACCGGCGCGTACGGCCAGCTCGGCGAAGGCCGCCGCGGGCAGCGGCACGGGCCCGTCGGAGATCCGGTGAGCCTCCAGCCAGGGCAGCGCGGGGAGCGCCAGCCGGCCCGTCAGCACCACGTCGTCGGAGCCGGCCACCGTCATCGCCGCGCCCAGCAGCGGATGTCCCGCGGCCACCAGGCCGAGGCCGGAGGCGTCGCCCGCCGCGGTCTGTGCCACCGAGGGCCAGTAGCGCTCGCGCTGGAAGGCGTAGGTCGGCAGCTCCACCCGGCGCGCACCCGTGCCGGCGAAGATCCCGGCCCAGTCGGTGGGCACACCGTGCGCGTGCAGCCGGGCGAGGGCGGTGACGGCGGTCAGTTCCTCGGACCTGTCCTTGCGCAGGACGGGCACGACGACCGTGTCGTCCGGTACGGACGCGCGGACCAGGGCGGAGAGCACACCGTCCGGGCCCAGCTCCAGGAACGTGCCGACTCCCTTGCCCGCGAGGGTCCGTACGCCGTCGGCGAAGCGGACCGCCTCGCGGACGTGCCGTACCCAGTAGTCGGCGCGGGAGAGTTCACCGGCCGTGGCCGGTTCGCCGGTCAGGTTCGAGACGACCGGGATCCGGGGCTCCTCGAAGCTGACCTTCTCGGCGACCGCCCGGAACGCGTCCAGCATCGGGTCCATCAGCGGCGAGTGGAACGCGTGGCTCACCGGGAGCCGGGTCGTCCTGCGTCCACCCGCCGCCAGGCGCTCCGCGGTCCTCAGGACCTCGTCCTCGGCGCCGGAGACGACCACCGCCGTGGGTCCGTTGACGGCGGCGATCGCGACCCCGGCGGAGAGCAGCGGCCGTACCTCGTCCTCGGAGGCCTCCACGGCGACCATGGCACCGCCCTCGGGCAGCGCGTCCATCAGCCGGGCGCGGGCCGCGACCAGCCGGGCCGCGTCCGCCGGCGAGAACACTCCGGCCACATGCGCGGCGGCGATCTCACCGATCGAGTGACCGGCGACGAAGTCCGGGACCACGCCCCACGACTCCACCAGGCGGAACAGCGCCACCTCTACCGCGAACAGCGCGGGCTGGGTGTACGCGGTGCGGTTCAGCGTGCCGGCGTCGTCCCCCCAGATCACCTCGCGCAGCGGACGGTCCAACTCCCCGTCCAGATGGGCGAGTACGGAGTCGAGCGCGTCGGCGAAGACCGGGAAGCGCTCATACAGCTCACGGCCCATTCCCAGCCGCTGGCTGCCCTGGCCGGAGAAGAGGACCGCCGTCGGCCGTTCCCCGGCCACTCCCCTGGCGACCTGCGGCGCGGACACGCCCGCGGACGTGTCCGAGGCCGCGCCGTCGCCCGGAGCGATGAGCACGGCCCGGTGTTCGAAGGCCGACCGGCTGCCGGCCAGCGAGAAACCGAGGTCGAGCGGGGAGAGTCCGGGGCGGTCCGCCACGAAGGAGCGCAGCCGGTCCAGCTGTGCGTCCAGCGCGGCCTCGCTCTTGGCCGAGACGGGCCACGGCACGGCGGCCGGCGTCACCCCGGGGGCCGGGGCCGGGGCCACCGGCTCGGCGGGCGGCGCCTGTTCGAGGACCACGTGCGCGTTGGTGCCGCTGATCCCGAAGGACGACACACCGGCCCTGCGGGCGTGCCCGGTCTCCGGCCATTCCCGCCGCTCGGTGACCAACTCCACCGCGCCGGACGACCAGTCGACCCGGGTGGAGGGCTCGCTGACATGCAGTGTCCGGGGCAGCTCGCCGTGCCGGAGCGCCAGCACCATCTTCAGCACACCGGCGACGCCCGCGGCGGCCTGGGTGTGCCCGAGGTTCGACTTCACGGAGCCGAGCAGCAGCGGCCGTCCGGCGTCGCGGTCACGTCCGTACGTCGCGAGGAGGGCGCCCGCCTCGATGGGGTCGCCCAGGGTGGTGCCCGTACCGTGCGCCTCGACGGCGTCCACGTCCGCGGGGGTGAGCCCGCCCGCGGCGAGGGCCTGGCGGATCACCCGCTGCTGGGAGGGGCCGTTGGGGGCGGTCAGTCCGTTCGACGCGCCGTCCTGGTTGACGGCGGAACCGCGCAGCACGGCCAGGACCTCGTGGCCGCCGCGCCGGGCGTCGGACAGCCGCTCGACGACCACCACGCCGACGCCCTCCGACCAGCCGGTGCCGTCGGCCGAGTCGGAGAACGCCTTGCAGCGCCCGTCCGGGGCCAGCCCGCCCTGGCGGGTGAACCCGGCGAAGCTGGTCGAGGTCGACATGACGGTGACACCGCCGACCAGCGCCATGGAGCACTCCCCCGCGCGCAGCGCCTGGGCGGCCCAGTGCAGCGCGACCAGGGAGGAGGAGCAGGCGGTGTCCACGGTGACGGCGGGGCCTTCGAGGCCGAAGGCGTAGGAGAGCCTGCCGGAGATGACGCTGGCGGCCAGTCCGGTGCCCGCGTGCCCCTCCACATCCTCGTTCGCCCGGAGGATGAGGTTGGCGTAGTCCTGTCCGTTGGTGCCGACGAACACCCCGGTCCTGCTGCCGCGCAGCGAGGCCGGGTCGGTCCCGGTGCGCTCGAACGCCTCCCACGCGGTCTCCAGCAGCAGCCGCTGCTGCGGGTCCATGGCGAGGGCCTCGCGCGGTGAGATACCGAAGAAGTCCGGGTCGAAGTCGGCGGCCTCGTGGAGGAAACCGCCCTCGCGCGTGGCGCTGCGGCCCTGGCCGTCGCCCGCGAGGACATCGAGGTTCCAGCCGCGGTCCGTGGGGAACTCCCCGATGCCGTCCCGGCCTTCGGTGAGCAGCCGCCACAGATCCTCGGGCGAGCGCACGCCGCCGGGGAAACGGCAGGCCATGCCGACGATGACGACCGGGTCGTCGGTGACCTCGGCGGAGGCGGGGGAATCGGCGCCGGGGGCGCCGGGGCCCGTCCGCTCCCCGGCCTCCTCGCCGAGCAGCTCGGTGAGGAGATGTCCGGCGAGCGCGTGCGGGTTCGGGTAGTCGAAGACCAGGCCGGCGGGGAGGGCCAGACCGGTCGTCTCCGTGAGCCGGTTGCTCAGTTCGACGGCGGTCAGCGAGTCGAAGCCGAGGTCGCGGAAGGCCTTGTCGCCCCGGATCGCGTCGGCTCCGGTGTGTCCCAGTACGGCCGCCGCCTGGGTACGGACGACGGTGAGCAGTACGGCCGTCCGGTCGGCCGCGGTCGCCGCGCGCAGCCGCTCACGGAGCCCGGACGCGGCCGACTCGCTCTCCCGCCGCGCTTCCCGTACCGCGGTCAGCGCCGTGCGCGCCCGGGGCAGATCGGCGAGCAGCGGGCTGGGGCGCAGACTCAGCAGCGCGGTCAGCAGCCGCGGCTGCTGGAGGTCGGCGAGGACCACGGTCGGCTCGGGCTCCACCACGACACGGAGCAGCGCGGAGACCGCGAGGTCGGGGTCGAGCGCGCCGGGGCCGGTGTGCGAAGCAGCGCCGTCCGCCCGGAGGGCGGGCTCGGCTGACGGGCCGGGGTGGGTGCCCTGCGCGGCCATACCGCCGCCGTCCCACGCACCCCAGGCGATCGAGGTCGCCGGCAGTCCGAGCGACCTTCGCCGTTCGGCCAGAGCGTCGAGGACGGTGTTGGCGGCGGCGTAGTTGGCCTGGCCGGGGTTGCCCACGGCGCCCGCCACCGAGGAGAACAGCGCGAACACCGTCAGACCGAGATCCCGGGTCAGTTCGTCGAGCAGCAGCGCCGAGGCGGCCTTCGCACGGAACACCGTCTCGAACCGTTCGGCCGTCAGCCCCGCGAGCACGCCGTCGTCCAGGACACCCGCCGTGTGCACCACGCCCGTCAGCGGGCTGTCCTCGGGGACCTCGGCGAGGACCCGCGTCAGCTGCTCCCTGTCGGCGGCGTCGCAGGCGGTGAGAGTGACCTGGGCGCCGAGCGCGGTCAGTTCGGCGCGCAGTTCCTCGGCGCCGGGCGCCCGGGGGCCGCGGCGGCTCAGGAGGACGAGATGCCGGACGCCCTCGCTCGCCAGCCGGCGCGCGACCCGGGCGCCGAGCGCGCCGGTGCCGCCGGTGATGAGCACGGTGCCGGACGGCTGCCACCGCTCCTCGGCGGACCCGGCGCCCTCCTCGGTGCCGGGCGCGGGCACCATCCTGCGGCCGAAAACGCCCGAGGCGCGGACGGCCACCTGATCCTCGCCGTCCCGGCCGCCCAGGACGGCGAGGAACCGCCGTACGGACCGCTCGTCCAGTTCCTCGGGCAGATCGGCCAGCCCGCCCCACTGGCGGGGGTGTTCGAGCGCCGCGACCCGGCCGAGGCCCCAGACGGCGGCCTGCGCCGGACTGGTCGGCGGCTCGGAGCGGACGGGGGAGACGGCGCCGCGCGTGACGGCCCAGAGGGGGGCCGCGATGCCCGCGTCGCCGAGCGTGCGGAGGAGCGCGGCGGTGGCGGTCAGCCCGGCGGGCACACCGGCGGGGCCGGCCGTCTCGTCCAGGGCGAGCAGCGACACCACACCCGTGATCTCGGCCGGGGCGCCCGAGGCGGCCTCGGCCAGCCGGGCGGCCAGGCTGCCGGACGAGCCGGGGACGGACGCGTCGATGTCAGACGCTCCCCTGCCGGACGCTTCGACGTCGGACGCGTCAATGCCGGACGCTTCGTTGTCGGACGCTTCGACGTCGGACGCGTCAATGTCGGACGCTTCGACGTCGACCCGGACGGCCGCCGGGCCGAGCCCGTCGATCAGTGAGGTCACCCACGCGTCGGCGACCGGTGCCGGGGGTGCCAGGACCAGCCAGGTCCCGGCCAGGGTGGCCGTGGAGCCGCTGACGGTCAGCGGCTTCCAGCTCTCCCGGTAGCGCCACGCGTCCACGGTGGACCGGGCCTTGCGCCGGCTGCGCCACGACGACAGCGCGGGCAGTACGGCCCCGAGCGAATCGCCGTCCAGGTCGAGGCCGGCCGCGAGGGACTCCAGGTCCTCCCGCTCCACCGCGGCCCAGAACTCCGCGTCGGCCGGGTCCGTACCGTCGGCGGGCGCGGCCCCGACCACCTCGGGCCAGAACCGTTCGCGCTGGAAGGCGTAGGTGGGCAGATCGACCTGCCGGGCGCCGGTGCCCGCGAGGACCCCGGTCCAGTCGACGGCCACACCCGTGACATGCAGCCGGGCCACCGCGGTGACCAGCGCGGCTTCCTCGTCACGGTCCTTGCGCAGCGCCGGTACCACCACGGCGCCGGCGGGCAGGGACTCGCGTGCCATCGCGGAGAGCACCCCGTCCGGGCCCAGCTCCAGGAACGTACCGACACCGCGGTCGGCGAGCGCGCGCACCCCGTCGGCGAAGCGCACGGCCTCGCGGACCTGGCGTACCCAGTACGCGGCCGAGGACAGCTCGCCCGCCGAGGCCGGGCCGCCCGTCAGTCCCGACACGACGGGAAGGGACGGTTCGGCGTACGCCAGGCCCTCCGCGACGGTGCGGAACTCCTCCAGCATCGGGTCCATCAGCGGCGAGTGGAACGCGTGCGAGACCCGGAGCCCGCTCGTCCTGCGCCCCTGGGCCTCCAGTTGGGCCGCCACCTCCAGCACGGTGTCCTCCGCACCGGAGATCACCACCGACGAGGGGCCGTTGACGGCGGCGATCGACACCCCGGCCGACAGCAGCGGCAGCACCTCCGCCTCGGTGGCCCGTACGGCGACCATCGCGCCGCCGGCCGGCAGCGCCCCCATCAGCCGGGCACGGGCCGCCACCAGACGGGCCGCGTCGGCCAGGGAGAACACCCCCGCCACATGCGCCGCCGCGATCTCACCGATCGAGTGACCGGCGACGAAGTCCGGCCGCACGCCCCACGACTCCACCAGCCGGAACAGCGCCACCTCGACCGCGAACAGCGCGGGCTGGGTGAACCCGGTGTCGTTGAGCGCCTCCGCGTCGTCGCCCCACATCACCTCACGCAGCGAACTGCCCGGCCCGGATGTCGACTCGGCGTCCAGCGCGGTCAGTACGGAGTCGAGCGCCTCGGCGAAGACCGGGAAGCGCTCATACAGCTCACGGCCCATGCCGAGCCGCTGCGAACCCTGGCCGGAGAACAGCACCGCCGATGACCGCTCGGTGGCGAGGCCGCGGGCGACGTCCGAGACGCCCTCGTCCGTCGCCAGCAGGACCGCGCGGTGCTCGAAGACCGAACGGCCCGTCGCCAGCGAGTGGCCGATGTCCACGGCGGAGCACTCGGGGTGCTCCCGCGCGAAGGCCCCGAGCCGGTCGATCTGTCCGTCCAGCGCCGCTTCGCTCCTGGCCGAGACGAGCCACGGTACGGCGCGCGGGACGGCCACGGCTGTGACCGGCGCGCTGTCGGCGCCGTCCCGGTCCCGCTCAGGGCCCGCCTGCTCCGCCCTGTCTGCCTGCCGCTCCGTGTCCGCCTGCTCCAGCACCACATGCGCGTTCGTGCCGCTGATCCCGAAGGACGAGACGCCCGCCCGGCGGGCGCGTCCGGTCTCCGGCCACGCGGTGGTGTCGGCGAGCAGTTCCACGGCCCCCGCCGACCAGTCGACATGGCTCGACGGCTCGGTCAGGTGCAGCGTCCTCGGGAGCGTCCCGTGGCGCAGCGCCATCACCATCTTCACCAGACCGGCGGCGCCCGCGGCGGCCTGGGTGTGGCCGATGTTGGACTTCACCGAGCCCAGCAGCAGCGGCAGGTCCTGGTCGCGGTCCTGGCCGTAGGTGGCCAGCAGCGCCTGTGCCTCGATCGGGTCACCGAGCGGGGTGCCGGTGCCGTGCGCCTCCACCGCGTCCACCTCGGCCGGGGAGAGCCCGGCGTTGGCGAGCGCCTGCCGGATCACCCGCTGCTGCGCGGGCCCGTTGGGGGCCGTCAGGCCGTTCGAGGCGCCGTCCTGGTTGACGGCGCTGCCCCGTACGACCGCCAGGACCCTGTGTCCGTTGCGCCGCGCGTCCGACAGCCGCTCCAGGACCAGCACGGCCGCGCCCTCGGACCAGCCGGTGCCGTCGGCCGACTCGGAGAACGCCTTGCAGCGGCCGTCCCCGGCCAGTCCGCCCATCCGGGAGAAGCCGGCGAAGTTCGCGGAGGTGGTCATCACCGTCACACCGCCCGCGAGGGCGAGGGAGCACTCACCGCCGCGCAGCGCCTGGGCGGCGAGGTGCAGCGAGACGAGGGACGACGAGCAGGCCGTGTCGACGGACATCGCCGGGCCTTCCAGGCCCAGCGCGTAGGCGAGCCTGCCGGAGACGACGCTGACCGCGAGGCCGGTGGTGGCGTGGCCCGCCATGTCGTCCTTCGACCGCATGACGAGACCGGCGTAGTCCTGGCCGCTGACACCGACGAAGACGCCGGTGCGGCTGCCGCGCAGGGTGGCCGGGGCGATGCCCGCGCGTTCCGCCGCCTCCCAGGCGACTTCCAGCAGGACGCGCTGCTGCGGGTCCATGGCGAGGGCCTCGCGCGGCGAGATTCCGAAGAATCCGGCGTCGAAGTCGGCGATGTCCCGCAGGAATCCGCCCTGGCCCTCGACCGCGCCGATGGAGGCGTCGGCCTCCCAGCCGCGGTCGTCGGGGAAACCGGAGATGGCGTCGCCGCCGGAGAGCACCAGCTCCCAGAGTCCTTCGGGGGACTCCACGCCGCCGGGGAAGCGGCAGCTCATCCCGACGATCGCGATCGGATCGTCGGTGGCGTCGGCGCTGTCGCGGGACTCGCGCGCGGTGACGGCCGCGACGTCGTCCTCGCCGACCAGTTCATCGAGAAGGTACGCGGCGAGCCTGGCCGGTGTCGGGTAGTCGAAGATGAGGGTGGCGGGCAGGGTCAGTCCGGTGGCGGACGCCAGCCGGTTGCGCAGTTCGACGGCCGTCAGGGAGTCGAAGCCCAGCTGCCTGAACTCCCGTTCCACGGCGATGGCCTCGGGCGAGGAGTGCGCCAGCACCGCCGCCGCCTCGGCGCGGACGAGATCGGCCAGCAGCCGGGGCCGCTCGTTCTCGCGCAGCGCGGCCAGCCGCTCGACGAGGCCCGCGCGGGACACTCCGGCGGCGCCGCTCTTCGCGGCGCGGCGGCCCGTCCGTACGAGTCCGCGCAGGAGGGCCGGGACGCCGGCCGCCGAGGGGATCGCGCCGCCGCCGAGGGAGAGCGGGACGATCAGCGGCTCGTCGCTCACGGTCGCGGCGTCGAACAGGGCCAGGCCCTGTTCCACCGGGAGCAGCGGCATCCCGGAGCCGCCGCTGACCCGGCGTACGTCCTGGTCCTCCAGCGTGCTGGTCATGCCCACGCCCTGCTCCCAGGCGCCCCAGGCCAGTGACAGCGCGGGCAGGCCCTGGGCGCGGCGGTGCGCGGCCAGGGCGTCCAGGAAGGTGTTGCCTCCCGCGTAGTTGGCCTGTCCGGGGCTGCCCATGACGCCGGCGGTGGACGAGTACAGCACGAACGCGGCCAGGTCGAGATCGCGGGTCAGCTCATGGAGATTCCATGCCGCGTCGACCTTGGGACGCAGCACGCGGGTCAGGCGTTCGGGGGTCAGCGAGCCGACGATGCCGTCGTCCAGCACACCCGCCGTGTGCACCACGGCCGTCAGCGGGTGCGCGGCGGGCACGGACGCCAGCAGCCCGGCGAGCGCCGCCCGGTCCGCCACGTCACAGGCGACGACCGAGACCTCGGCCCCCTGGGTCCGCAGCTCCGCGGCCAGTTCGGCGGCGCCGGGGGCCTCCGCTCCGCGCCTGCTGGTGAGCATCAGGTGCCGTACGCCGCGCTCGGCCACCAGGTGCCGGGCCAGCACACCGCCCAGACCGCCCGTGCCACCGGTGATCAGTACCGTGCCCTCGGGATCCCATACGGGCGGCATGGTCAGCACGATCTTGCCGACATGCCTGGCCATGCTCATGAAACGGAACGCGTCCCGCGCCCGGCGCACATCCCACGACCGCACCGGCAACGGCTCCAGTACGCCGCGTTCGAACAGTTCGCCCAGCGTGAGCAGCATCCGCTGGATGCCCTCGGGGTCGACCCAGCCGAGGTCGAAGGACTGGTAGTGCACGCCTTCCGGCAGGTCGGCGGCCTCGCGGATGTCGGTCTTGCCCATCTCCAGGAACCGGCCGCCGGGACCGACCAGCCGCAGCGACGCGTCCACGAACTCACCGGCCAGCGAGTTCAGTACGACATCGACGCCCCGGCCGCCCGTGACTCCGGCGAACGCCGCCTCGAAGTCCGTCGTACGCGACGAGGCGAGATGATCCTCGGCCACGCCCAGCGACCGCAGGACATCCCACTTGCCCTCGCTCGCCGTCGCGAACACCTCGGCACCCAGATGGTTCGCCACCTGGATCGCCGCCATGCCGACGCCACCCGCTCCGGCGTGGATCAGCACCTTCTCGCCGCGCCGCAGCCCGCCCAGCTCCACCAGCGCGTGGTAGGCGGTCAGGAACACGAGCGGCATCGAGGCCGCCGTCTCCCACGACCAGTTGTCCGGTACGCGGGTCATCATGCGCTCGTGGCCCACCACATGGGTGCCGAAGCCGCCGAAGAGCATGCCCATGACCCGGTCGCCGACCCGCAGGTCGGTCACATCGGGTCCGGTCCCGACCACGACACCGGCCGCCTCGGAGCCGAACAGCCCCGCGTCGCCCGGGTACATGCCCAGGGCGTTGAGGACATCGCGGAAGTTCACTCCGGCGGCGCGGACCTCGATGCGTACGTCGCGGCCGGTCAGCGGTTCGAGGACCTCGGGGAACGGCGCCAGGGTCAGCCCGTCCAGGCTTCCCTTGGCCCGGCTGCCCAGCCGCCAGGGCACCCCGGCCGGCGGCACCAGTCCCGTACCCGACTCCAGCCGGGCGAGCCGGCCGACGCGCAGCGCGCCCGCGCGGACCACGGCCTGCGGCTCGTCGGCGGCCACCAGCCCCGGCAGCGTGGGGAGTACGGCCGCCGAGCCGGCGTCGTCGTCGGCGTCCACCAGCAGGAACCGGCCGGGGTTCTCGGCCTGCGCCGAGCGCACCAGGCCCCATACGGGGGCGGCGGCGACATCGGTGACGTCCATGGCGCCGTCCGCGACCGCGCCCCGGGTGACGAACACCAGCCGTGAGTCCGCGAAGCGCTCCTCGGCCAGCCACTCCCGCACCAACGTCAGCGCGTAGTGGGCGAGTTCGTGTGCCGACTCGGCGCCGCGCGCGCTGTCGCCGCGGAGCGGTACGACGACGGTCCCCGGCACCGCCGTCTCGTCGCGGGCGGTCAGCTCGGCGAGCGTACGCGCCGGGGCGCCGAGCGTGGCCGCGCCGGTCGAGGCGAGGGCGGCCGTCAGACCCAGTCGGTCCGTGCCGAGCACCACCCATTCGGTGTCCTCGGCGACCTTCTCCGGGGTGCCGGGCACCCAGTCGACGCGGAAGAGCGAGTTCAGTTCGTCCCGGCGTCCGCTGTCGGCGGCCTGGGGGCCCGCCGCCCGCAGGAGCAGCGAGTCCACCGAGATGACGGGTTCGCCCTGGACGTCGACGGCGGCGAGCCGGACGGAGTCCTGGCCGTTGCTGGTGATCCGGACGCGCAGCGCCGACGCGCCGGAGGCGTGCAGGGAGACGCCGTTCCAGGCGAAGGGCAGCAGGCTGCGGTCGTCGCCGTCCACGCTGGCGAACACGGTGCTGTGCAGGACGGAGTCGAGCAGCGCCGGGTGCATGCCGAAGTCGTTCGCGTCGCCGACACCCCGGTCGAGGGCGACCTCGGCGAAGATCTCCTCGTCCCGGCGCCAGACCGCGCGCAGGCCGCGGAAGACCGGTCCGTAGTCGAGTCCGTTGCCCGCGTAACGGTCGTACAGCCCTTCGATGTCCACCACGGTCGCGCCCTTGGGCGGCCAGACGGACCCGTCGAAGCCGAGGATGCGCTCGCCGTTGCCGATGCGGCCGGAGGCGTGCAGGGTCCACTCGTCGTCGGGCGCGTCGGCGGGGCGGGTGTAGAAGCGCAGTTCGCGGCGGCCCTCGTCGTCCGCGCCGCCGACGGAGATCTGCACCTGGACGGCGCCGGTGCGGGGCAGGATGAGCGGGGCGGCGAGCATCAGTTCCTCGACGCGGTCGCAGCCCGCCTGGTCGGCGGCCCTGATCGCCAGTTCGAGGAATCCGGTGCCGGGGAAGAAGACCATCCCGCTGACGACATGGTCGGCCAGCCACGGATGGGTGGCGAGCGAGAGGGTGCCGGTCAGCAGGAGTTCGTCGGAGCCGGCCACGGACATGGCGGCGCCCAGCAGCGGGTGGTCGGCGGAGGTCAGTCCGAGACCGGTCGCGTCGGCGGGCCGGAAGGTCGTCTTCGGCCAGAAGCGCTCGTGCTGGAAGGCGTAGGTCGGCAGATCCACCAGCCGGGCGCCGGTGCCAGCGAAGAACGCCGGCCATTCCACGCGTACGCCGTGGACGTGCAGGTGGGCCAGCGCGGTGACGGCCGAGGTCTCCTCGGGGCGGTCCTTGCGGAGCAGGGGCAGGGTCACGGCCCCGTCCGGCACGGACTCCTGGGCCATGGCCGACAGCACACCGTCAGGGCCCAGCTCCAGGAAGGTGGTCACACCCTGCTCGCCGAGCGTCCGCACCCCGTCGCCGAACCGGACGGCCTCGCGGACATGCCGTACCCAGTACTCGGCGGAGCACAGCTCCTCGGCCGACGCGAGACGGCCCGTCAGGTTGGAGACGACGGGGATGACCGGCTCCGCGTAGGCGAGGCCCCGCGCCACCGCGCCGAACTCGTCCAGCATCGGGTCCATCAGCGGCGAGTGGAACGCGTGCGAGACCCGGAGCCTGCTCGTCCTGCGGCCCTGCTCCCCCAGCAGCGCGGCGGCCTTGAGGACGGCGTCCTCGTCACCGGAGATCACCAGGGAGGCGGGGCCGTTGACGGCGGCGACGGACACCTCGCCGGACAGCAGCGGCAGCACCTCGTCCTCGGTGGCCTGGACGGCGACCATCGCGCCGCCCTGCGGAAGCGCCCGCATCAGCCGCGCCCGCGCGGCCACGAGCGTGCAGGCGTCCGTCAGCGAGAACACCCCCGCCACATGCGCGGCGGCGATCTCACCGATCGAATGCCCCGCCACGAAGTCCGGGACCACGCCCCACGACTCCACCAGCCGGAACAGCGCCACCTCGACCGCGAACAGCGCGGGCTGCGTGAATCCCGTGTCGTTGAGCGCCTCCGCGTCGTCGCCCCAGACGACCTCGCGCAGCGGCCGGTCCAACGCGCCGTCCAGCTGGGCCAGTACGGTATCCAGCGCCTCGGCGAACACCGGGAAGCCCTCGTACAGTTCGCGGCCCATTCCGAGCCGCTGGCTGCCCTGGCCGGAGAAGAGCACCGCGCTCTTCGCGCGTGCCGCCACCGTGCCCTCGACCGCGCCGGCCGCCGCGCCGTTCTCGATCCAGCTCTCCAGCGCCGCGCGTCCCGCCCGGCCGTCCTCGTCCGCGACGACGGCGAGACGGTGTTCCAGGCTCGCCCTGGAGGTGGCGAGGGAGAGCGCGGTGTCCAGCGCGCGCGTTCCGGGCTCGGCCTCCAGCCTGCTCAGCAGCGCGGCGGCCTGGTCGCGCAGCGCCTCGGCGGTACGCCCCGAGATGACCCACGGCAGCGCGGTCGCGCGGCGGGCCGGGGCGGTCTCGTCCCGCGGGGCCGGGGACTCCCCGGCATCCGGCGCCTGCTCGATGATCACATGCGCGTTGGTGCCGCTGACCCCGAACGAGGAGACGCCCGTACGGCGCGGACGGCCCGCTTCCGGCCAGGGGCGCGCCTCGGTGAGGAGTGCGACCCTGCCCGACGACCAGTCGACGTGCGACGACGGTTCCTCGGCGTGCAGCGTCTTCGGCACCACGCCGTGCCGCATCGCCATGACCATCTTGATGACACCGGCGACACCCGAAGCGGCCTGGGTGTGCCCGATGTTGGACTTGACCGAGCCGAGCAGCAGCGGGTGTTCCCGGTCCTGGCCGTAGCTCGCGAGCAGGCTCTGTGCCTCGATGGGGTCGCCCAGCGGGGTGCCCGTGCCGTGGGCCTCCACGGCGTCCACGTCGGCCGGGGTGAGTCCGGCGTTGGCGAGGGCCTGCCGGATCACCCGCTGCTGCGAGGGGCCGTTGGGCGCGGTGAAGCCGTTGGAGGCACCGTCCTGGTTGACGGCGGAGCCCCGGATGACGGCGAGGACCGGGTGCCCGTTGCGCCGCGCGTCCGACAGCCGCTCCAGCATCAGGACGCCCGCGCCCTCGGACCAGCCGGTGCCGTCGGCCGACTCGGAGAACGCCTTGCAGCGGCCGTCCCTGGCGAGCCCGCCCTGCCGGCTGAACTCGATCAGCGAGCCGGGGGTGGACATCACGTTGACGCCGCCGGCGAGCGCGAGTCCGCATTCGCCGTTGCGCAGCGACTGCACGGCGAGGTGGAGGGCGACCAGGGAGGACGAGCAGGCGGTGTCGACGGTGATGGCCGGGCCTTCGAGCCCGAGGGTGTACGAGAGCCGGCCGGACACGGCGCTGGCCGCGATGCCGGTGCCGACGTCGCCGGTCGCGTCGTCCAGCGACCTGACCAGCAGGTACGCGTAGTCCTGGCCGTTGGTGCCGATGAACGCGCCGGTACGTGTGCCGCGCAGCCGGGTGGCGTCGATCCCGGACCGTTCGATGGCCTCCCAGGTGGTCTCCAGCAGCAGCCGCTGCTGGGGGTCCATGGTGACGGCCTCGCGCGGTGAGATCCCGAAGAAGCCCGGGTCGAAGTCGGCGACGGTGCTGAGGAATCCGCCCTGCTGGCTGACGGAGGTGTCGCGCGCGTCGGTGGTGCTGTCGCGCAGCGCGTCCAGGTCCCAGCCCCGGTCGGCGGGGAATCCGGAGATGGCGTCGGTGCCGGAGGCGACGAGGTCCCAGAGTCCTTCGGGGGAATGCGCGCCGCCGGGGAACCGGCAGCTCATTCCGACGATGGCGATGGGTTCCTTTGCCGCGGCGACGAACATGCGGTTCTGCCGCCGCAGCCGCTCCGCCTCCTTCATCGCGGCGCGGAGCGCGTCCACGACATGGGCGTCGGGGGCTTTCTCGGTGGGGGCGTTCATGGTCTGCTCCATCACTCTCTCGCGCTACGCGTCGGACTGGCCGTTGAGCGCGGCCCGCACCAGGTCTGCCACTGCCATCGCGTCGATGGACTCGTCGGTGTCGTCGGTCTCCTCGTCCCGCTCCGGGGCCGTCTCGCCCCGGCCCGCCAGTTGGAGCAGCGGTTCCAGCACGCCGATGTCCCGCAGCCGCGCGAGCGGTACGGACGCCAGCAGGGCCCGGATCTCCGCTTCCTCGCCGTCGGCCCCGGCCGCGTCCGCCTCGTCGGGGATCAGCTCGCCGAGCACATGCCCGGCGAGGGCCGTGGGCGTCGGGTGGTCGAAGACGAGCGTCGCGGAGAGGCTCAGGCCGGTGGCCGTGCTGAGCTGGTTGCGCAGCTCGACGGCTCCGAGCGAGTCCACCCCGAGGTCCCGGAAGGACCGTTCGGCGCCGACGGCGTCCGTGTCCGGGTAGCCGAGCACCTGCGCGGCCCGGGTACGGACGAGGTCCACGACCTTCTCCAGCCGCCGGTTCGCCGGGAGGCCCGCGAGCCGGTCCCGCAGACCGCCCTCGGCCGCGCCGCTTCCGGGCGTCGCCGCCGTGGCGGCCACCCTCTCGGCGTAGCCGGGGAGTTCGCGGAGCAGCGCGCTCGGCCTGGCCGCGCCGAAGGCTCCGACGAAGCGGTCCAGGGCGACGTCGGCGACGACCGCGGTCGGCTCGGGCTCCATGACCAGCCGGAGCAGCGCCTCGCAGGCCAGCTCCGGGTCCATGGCACCGATTCCGGCGCGCTTGGCGGCCTCGTCGGCGCCGGCCCCGCCGGCCATTCCGCCGCCGCCCCAGGCGCCCCAGGCGATGGAGGTCGCGGGCAGGTCCTGGGCCCCGCGCCGTTCGGCCAGGGCGTCCAGGACGGCGTTGGCGGCGGCGTAGTTGGCCTGGCCGAGGTTGCCCACGGCCGCGGAGGCGGAGGAGAAGAGCACGAACGCCGTGAGGTCCAGCTCTCGGGTCAGTTCGTCGAGCAGGAGGGCCGAGGTGACCTTCGCGCGGAAGACCGCCTCGAACCGCTCGGGGGTGAGCCGGTCGAGCACTCCGTCGTCCAGGACACCGGCCGCGTGGACCACGCCGGTGAGCGGGTGCTCCGCCGGGATGCCGGCCAGTACGGCGCCCAGTTGGGCGCGGTCGGCGACATCGCAGGCCGCGATCGTGACGGCGGTGCCGAGGGCGTCGAGTTCGGCGCGCAGGGCGTCGGCGCCCGGTGCCTCGGGGCCGCTCCGGCTGAGCAGCACCAGGTGCTGGGCGCCGTCCCTGGCGAGCCGGCGGGCGACCTGGCCGCCGAGGGCGCCGGTGCCGCCGGTGATCAGGACGGTGCCGTCCGGGTCCCAGGCGCGGGCGGACCGCTTGCCGGGGGCCCGTACGAGACGCCGGGCGAGGACCGCGGAGGTGCGTACCGCCACCTGGTCCTCGCCGTCGAGGCCCGCGAGCACTGCCGCGAAGCCCGCGGCGGCGCGCTCGTCCAGCGTCCCGGGGAGGTCGACGAGACCGCCCCAGCGCTCCGGGTACTCCAGCGCGGCGACCCGTCCGAGGCCCCATACGGCGGCCTGGAGCGGGCGGTGCGCGCCGTCCGCGCGGTTCACGGACACGGCGCCCCGGGTGGCGCACCACAGGGGCGCGTCGATCCCGGCGTCGCCGAGTGCCTGGAGCAGTACGGCGGTGAGGGCGGTTCCCCCGGGCACGCTGCCCGCGAGGGTCTCGCGCAGTGCCAGGAGCGAGACGACACCGGCGAACCGCGTGCCGTCCTCGGCGTGCGCGCTCGCGGCGAGGTCGCGCAGTTCGCCGGCCAGCGCGGCCCGGTCGGGGCTGTCCGCGGCCAGCCGTACGACCTTGGTGCCGAGCGCGTCGAGCGCGCCGGACACCCAGGCGTCCCCGGTCAGTTCGGCGGGGACCACGGCGAGCCAGGTGCCCGTCAGCGGCTTGCGGTGGGCGAGGGACGCGCCGGCCAGTGCCTTCCAGACGATCCGGTGGCGCCAGCCGTCGACGACCGATTCGTCGTTCCGCTGCCTGCGCCAGTCCATCAGGGCGGGCAGCACCTTGGACAGGGCGTCGCCCTCGACGTCCAGGGCGGATTCCAGCGAGGCGAAGTCCTCCTGTTCCACGGCGTCCCAGAACGCCCGGTCCGTGGTCTCCGTCTCCCGCGCGGCGGCGTCGGCGGCGGTGGCGCCCGGCATGACGTCCGGCCAGAACCGGCCGTGCTGGAAGGCGTAGGTGGGGAGATCGGTCCACTGGGCTCCGGTGCCCGCGAAGAACGCGGACCATCGGGGGCTCGCCCCGTGGACGTGCAGCCGGGCGAGCGCGGTGACGAGCGTGGTCTCCTCGCCCCGGCCCTTGCGCAGGACCGGTACGGCCACGGCGCCGCGTGGCGCCGTCTCCTGGGCGAGTGCGGAGAGGATCCCGTCCGGGCCCAGCTCCAGGAACGTGGTCACGCCGCGCTCCGCCATGGTCCGTACGCCGTCGGCGAAGCGGACGGCCTCGCGGACGTGGCGTACCCAGTACTCCGGCGAGCACAGTTCGTCTGCCGTGGCCTGGGCGCCGGTCAGGTTGGACACCACGGGGACACGGGGCGCCCGGAGCGACAGCCCGGCGACGACGGCGCGGAACTCGTCGAGCATCGGGTCCATCAGCGGCGAGTGGAACGCGTGCGAGACGCGCAGCCTGTTCGTCTTGCGGCCCTGGGCCTCCAGGCGGGCCGCGACCTCCAGGACCGTGTCCTCGTCACCGGAGATCACCAGCGACGTGGGGCCGTTGACCGCCGCGACGGAGACCCGCTCCGAGAGCAGCGGCAGGACCTCCTCCTCGGTGGCCTGGACGGCGGCCATCGCACCACCGGCCGGCAGGGCCTGCATCAGCCGGGCCCGCGCGACCACCAGCCGGGCCGCGTCCTCCAGCGAGAACACCCCCGCCACATGCGCCGCGGCGATCTCACCGATCGAGTGGCCCGCCACGAAGTCCGGCCTCAGGTCCCAGGACTCCACGAGCCGGAAGAGCGCCACCTCGACGGCGAACAGCGCGGGCTGGGTGACGCCCGTCTCGTTCAGCGCCTCGGCGTCGTCGCCCCACATCACCGCACGCAGCGAACGTCCGGACTCGGCGTCCAGCGCGCTCAGTACGGTGTCGAGCGCCTCCGCGAACACCGGGACCGCCTCGTACAGTTCGCGGCCCATGCCGATCCGCTGCGAACCCTGGCCGGAGAAGAGGAACGCGCGCTTCCCGGTCCGCTCCACCTGGTGCTCGACCAGGTCCGAGGCGGTACCGCCGTCGGCCAGCGCGGCGAGTCCCGCGAGCAGACCGTCCCGGCCGGTGACCGTCAGGGCGGCCCGGTGGTCGAGGACCGCGCGGGTCGTCGCGAGCGAGTACGCCAGGTCGGTCAGCGGGTCGTCGGGCCGCGCCGTCACGTGGGCGAGCAGCCGGCGCGCCTGGGCCCGCAGCGCGTTCCCGGACTTGCCGGAGAGCAGGACCGGCAGTGTCTCCGCCTCGCGAACGGGCGCTCCGGGCGCGGTGGGTGCGGGCGCGGACCCTGCGGGCGCCTGTTCCAGGATGACGTGGGCGTTGGTGCCGCTGGCACCGAAGGAGGAGACTCCGGCGCGGCGCGGGTGGCCCGACTCGGGCCAGGCGACCGGTTCGGTGAGCAGCCGGGCGGCGCCCGCCGTCCAGTCCACGTGCGAGGTCGGGGTTCCGGCGTGGAGCGACCGCGGCAGGGTGCCGTGCCGCATCGCCATCACCATCTTGATCACGCCCGCGACACCGGAGGCGGCCTGGGTGTGGCCGATGTTGGACTTCAGCGAGCCGAGCAGCACCGGGCGCCCCGGGTCGCGGTCCTGGCCGTAGGTCGCCAGCAGCGCCTGTGCCTCGATCGGGTCGCCGAGCCTGGTGCCGGTGCCGTGGGCCTCGATGGCGTCCACCTCGGGGGCCGTCAGGCCGGAGTTGGCGAGCGCCTGCCGGATCACCCGCTGCTGGGCGGGTCCGCTGGGCGCGGTCAGTCCGTTGGAGGCGCCGTCCTGGTTGATGGCGGAGCCGCGCAGGACCGCCAGGACGTGGTGGCCGTTGCGCCGGGCGTCGGAGAGCCGCTCGACGACGAGCATGCCCACGCCCTCGGACCAGCCGGTGCCGTCCGCGTCCTCGGAGAACGCCTTGCAGCGGCCGTCGGGCGACAGCGCGCCCTGGGCGCTGAATTCGACGAAGCCCGCCGGGGTGGCCATCACGGTCACCCCGCCGGCCAGCGCGAGGGAGCATTCGCCCGAGCGCAGCGCCTGGGCCGCCAGATGCAGGGCGACCAGCGACGAGGAGCAGGCGGTGTCGACGGAGACCGTCGGTCCCTGGAGGCCGAAGGAGTACGCGAGCCGGCCGGACAGGAGACTCGCCGACTGGGCCGTCTCCCACTGGCCCGCCTCGGCCGGCGGCCGGTAGTCGCCGCTGCCGCCGCCGACGTAGACGCCGGTGGTGCTGCCCCGCAGGGTCGCCGCGTCGATGCCCGACCGCTCCAGCGCCTCCCAGGCCGCTTCGAGCACGATGCGCTGCTGCGGGTCCATCACGATGGCCTCGCGCGGCGAGATGCCGAAGACTCCGGGGTCGAAGTCGGCGGCGTCGTAGAGGAAGCCGCCGTTTCCGGTGGTGCTGCGTCCGCGTCCGCCCTCGGGCGGGCCGCCGAGCAGGGTGTCGAGGTCCCAGCCGCGGTCGGTGGGGAACTCCCCCACGGCGTCGGTCTCGTCCATGACGAGCTGCCACAGGTCCTCGGGCGAGCCGACACCGCCGGGGTAGCGGCAGGCCATGCCGACGATGACGACGGGGTCGTCGCCGCTCTGAGCGGAGGCCGCCACGGGGGCCGCGGTGTCGGGCAGTTCGCCGAGCAGCAGGCCGCGCAGATGGGCCGCGAGTTCGGCCGGGGTCGGGTGGTCGAAGACCAGGGTGGCGGGCAGGGCGACGCCGGTGCTCGCCGTGAGCTGGTTGCGCAGGTCGACGGCGGTCAGCGAGTCGAACCCGAGGTCGCGGAAGGGCAGATCGGCTTCGACGGCCGCGGTGTCCGGGTGTCCGAGGACCACGGCGGCCTTGTCGGTGACCAGCGTGAGGAGGGCGTCGGCGCGCTCCGCCTCGGGCAGTTCGAGCAGCCGCCGCCGGTAGGCGTCGGCCGCCGGCCGCTCGTCGCCGCGGTCGTGTTCGGCCGTGGCGACGGCCTCGCGCGCCTCGGGCAGGTCCGCCAGCAGGGCGCTGCGGCGTGCTTCGGTGAAGGCCGGTGCGAAGGTCCCCCAGCGCACGTCGGCCACGGTCACGGCGGCTTCGCCGTCCGCGACGGCCCTGCCGAGCGCGGCGAGCGCCGCGTCGGCGTCCAGGACCGGCAGTCCGTTCATCCGCAGGTGCGCGGCCATGGAGGTGTCGACCGCGTCCGACCAGGCGCTCCAGGAGACGGAGAGCGCGGTGGCTCCCCGGGCTCGGCGCTGCCGGGCGAAGGCGTCGAGGTACGCGCCGAGGGCGGCCTCGTCCGCCCGGCCCCGGACGCCCCAGACCCCGGCGACAGTGCCGAAGAGGACGAACGCGTCGAGCGGCCGGTCGCCGAGGACGGTGTCGAGCCGGCCGACTCCGGCCGCCGCGGCGGCGAGGGCCGCGGTGCCGGTGGCGGTCGCCTCCTCCGCGTGGATCACGGCGGTCAGCGGCGCGTCCTCGGGGAGCGCGGCGAGCAGTGCGCTCAGCGCGTCATCGCCGGAGAGGTCGGACAGGTCCGAGGGGTCCGAGAGGTCGCAGACGGCGAAGGTGACGGTGGCGCCGAGCCGCTTCAGTTCGGCTTCGAGCGCGTCGGCCCCGGCGAGGTCGGCGGCGTGACGGCCGGTCAGTACGAGATGCCTGGCGCCCTCGCGGGCCAGCCTGCGGGCGGCCAGGCCGCCCATCGTTCCCGTACCGCCGGTGATGAGCACCGTGCCGGTGGGCCGCCAGGAGGCGCCGGACGGGTTGGCCGGTGTGGTGGTCGTACGGGCCAGCCTCCGTCCGCGGGCTCCGTCGGCGCGGACCGCGATCTGGTCCTCCCCGTCACGGCCCTGATCGTCCGTCAGGATCGCGGCGAAGGCGGCGGCCGTCGGGGCGTCGATCGTCCCGGGGAGGTCGATCAGGCCGCCCCAGCGGTCGGGCTGCTCCAGGGCGGTGACCCGGCCCCGGCCCCATACGGCGGCCTGCCCGGCGCTGAGCGGCGGTTCGGAGGGGGCCACGGAGACGGCGCCGCGGGTGACGCACCACAGGGGCGCGTCGATCCCCGCCTCGCCCAGCGCCGTCAGCAGCGCGTCGGGCCAGGCCGCGTCCGCGGGCAGGTACCCGGCGTCGGTGGCGGCCGTGGCCGCGGCGGCGAGCAGGGAGACGACGCCGGTGCAGCGGGCTCCGTCCCGGTCCGTGCGCGCCGCGGCCAGCCGTGCCGCCAGTCCGCTGGGGTCGGCGGGGTCGGCCACGACCGTGTCCAGCCGTGCCGTGCCCGTGCGCAGCGCCTCGACGGCGGCGGAGAGCCACGGCGAGTCGTCGCCGGCCGCCACGATCACCAGCCAGTCGCCGGACGGCGCGGTCGCGGCTGGTGCGGCGAGCGGTGTCCAGGTCTCGTGGTAACGCCAGGTGGCACCGGCGGACTGCTCGCCCCTGCGGCGGCGCCAGGCCGAGAGCGCGGGCACCATCGTGGTGACGGTGTCGCCGTCCAGGTCCAGCGAGGCGGCCAGCGACTCCAGGTCCTCGCGCTCCACCGCCGACCAGAACTCGGCGTCCACCGGGTCGGGCGCGCCGGCGGCGGCGAGCGCGGCGGGCTCGGGCCAGTACCGCTCGCGCTGGAAGGCGTACGTCGGCAGCTCGACCCGGCGCGCGCCCAGGCCCTCGAAGAAGGCGGCCCAGCGCGGTCCCGTGCCGTGTGTGTGCAGCGCGGCGAGCGCGGCGACGACGGCCGCCTCCTCGCCCTGGTCCTTGCGCAGGAGCGGCACCACCGCGGGCGCGGGCTCGACACCGTCCAGGCTCTGCTGGGCCATCGCGGCGAGCACGCCGTCGGGGCCCAGTTCCACGAACGTTCCGGCCCCGGCGTCGCGCAGGGTGCGCACGCCGTCGGCGAACCGTACGGCTTCGCGTACATGCCGTACCCAGTAGGCGGGCGAGCGCAGTTCGTCCGCCGTCGCCAGGGCGCCGGTCAGGTTGGAGACCACCGGGATACGGGGCTCCTCGTAGGTGAGTGACTCGGTGACCCGGGCGAAGTCCGCGAGCATCGGGTCCATCAGCGGCGAGTGGAAGGCGTGCGAGACCCGCAGCCGCCTGGTGCGGCGGCCGTCGGAGGCGAACACCTCGGCGATCTCCAGCACGGCGTCCTCCGCACCGGCGATGACCAGTGCGCGCGGGCCGTTGACGGCCGCGATGGAGACGTCGCCGTCCAGCAGCGGGGCGACTTCGTCCTCGGTGGCCTGGAGGGCGACCATCGCGCCGCCCTGCGGGAGCGCCTGCATGAGCGTGGCGCGGGCCGCGACCAGCCGGCAGGCGTCCGCCAGGGAGAACACCCCGGCCACGTGCGCGGCGGCGATCTCACCGATGGAGTGCCCGGCCACGAAGTCCGGGGTGAGGCCCCAGGATCCGGCAAGCCGGAACAGCGCCACCTCGACCGCGAACAGCGCGGGCTGGGTCCATCCCGTCTCGTCGAGCAGCTCCGCCTCGAAGGTGCCCGGATCGGCGAACAGCACTTCCCTGAGCGGGAATTCGAGCTCCGTGTCCAGATGGGCGAGCACCGCGTCCAGGGCTTCGGCGAAGACCGGGAACCGCTCGTACAGCTCGCGGCCCATGGCGCCGCGCTGGCTGCCCTGGCCGGAGAAGAGGAACGCGGTCGTGCCGGGGGCGCGGCGCGCGACACCGCGCGCGCTCTCCCGTACGCCGTCGGGGCCGGCCAGCAGCACCGCGCGGTGCGGGAAGAGCGTACGGTCCGTGGCGAGCGAGCGGCCGATGTCCAGCGCGGAGAGGCCGCTGTGCGCCGCGGCGAAGGAGGTGACCCGGTCGATCTGGGTGTGGAGCGCCTCGCGGGTCCTGCCGGAGACGATCCACGGCACGACGGCCGGGGTGGCGACGGGCTCGGCGGTCTCCGCCGACGGCGCCTCGACGGCCGGTGCCTGCTCGACGATGACATGCGCGTTCGTACCGCTGACGCCGAACGCGGAGACTCCGGCGCGGCGCGGGCGGCCGGTCTCCGGCCATGCCTCCGGCTCGGTGAGCAGCCGGACGTCGCCCGCCGTCCAGTCCACATGCGCGGAGGGGGCCCCGATGTGCAGCGACTTGGGCAGGGTGCCGTGCCGCATCGCCAGCAGCATCTTGATGACGCCCGCGACGCCGGCGGCGGCCTGGGTGTGGCCGATGTTGGACTTGACCGTGCCGAGGAGCAGCGGGCGCTCCCGGTCCCGGCCGTAGGTGGTGAGCAGGGCCTGGGCCTCGATCGGGTCGCCCAGGGTGGTGCCCGTGCCATGGGCCTCGACGGCGTCGATGTCGGCGGCGGTCAGTCCGGCGTCGGCGAGGGCCTGCCGGATCACCCGCTGCTGCGAGGGGCCGTTGGGGGCGGTGAGCCCGTTGGAGGCGCCGTCCTGGTTGACGGCGGTGGAGCGGATGATGCCGCGGACCTCGTGTCCGTTGCGTACGGCGTCGGAGAGCCGTTCCAGGACCAGGATGCCGACGCCCTCGGACCAGGCGGTGCCGTCGGCGGAGTCGGAGAACGCCTTGCAGCGGCCGTCGGGGGCCAGTCCGCCCTGAGTGGAGAACTCGACGAAGGAGTCGGGGCTCGACATCACCGAGACGCCGCCCGCGATCACCAGCGAGCACTCACCGGCGCTCAGTGCCTTGCCGGCCCAGTGCAGCGCGACCAGCGAGGAGGAGCAGGCGGTGTCGATGGTGACCGCCGGGCCCTCCAGGCCGAGGGCGTAGGAGAGCCGGCCGGACATGACACTGGCCGTGTTGCCGGTGGCCACGTACCCCTGGACGTCGGAGGCGGACCGGCGCAGCAGGTGGGGGTAGTCCTGGCCGTTGGTGCCGACGAAGACGCCGGTGGTGGAGCCGCGCAGGGTGGACGGGTCGATCCCGGCCCGCTCCAGCGCCTCCCAGGTGGTCTCCAGCAGCAGGCGCTGCTGCGGGTCCATCGCCAGCGCCTCACGCGGCGAGATACCGAAGAAGCGGGCGTCGAAGTCGGCGACCCCGGTGAGGAATCCGCCTTCGAGGGTGTCGGACGCGCCCGCGCCGAGGGCCTCGATGTCCCAGCCCCGGTCCTCCGGGAAGCGGGTGATGCCGTCCCTGCCCTCGTCGAGCAGTTGCCACAGCTCCTCGGGCGAGGAGACCCCGCCGGGGAAGCGGCAGCTGATGCCGACGACGGCGATCGGGTCGTCGTCGAGGGGGCGTCCCGCTGCCGGCGGCGTGGCGGCGGCCGGTTCCGGCAGCGAGCCGAGGAGTTCGTGGAGCAGGAACTCGGCCATCTCGCGCGGGGTCGGCCGGTCGTAGACGAGGGAGACGGGGAGGCTGAGCCCGGTGGCGGCGGCGAGCCCGTTGCGCAGTTCGAGTGTGGTCAGTGAGTCGAAGCCGAGGTCGCGGAAGGCCCGGTCGTCCTCGATGGCACCGGCGTCGGAGTGACCGAGCACGGCTGCCACCTGACCGCGCAGCAGGTCCCGTACGTATCCGGCGCGCTCCGCCTCGGGGAGTTCCGCGAGCCGCTGGCGCGGTTCCGGCTCCCCGCCGGCGGCGCCGGACGGGGCGGTGGCGGACCGCCGTACCTCGGGCAGGTCGCCGACGAGCGGCAGGGGGCGGGTCGCCGCGAAGGCGCGGAGGAAGCGGGTCCAGTCGATGTGGACGAGCGCGAGGGCGGTGTCGTCCTGCTCGATGGCCCGGAAGAGGGCGCGGACGGCGGGTTCCGGGGCGAGCGGCTCGAATCCGCCGCGCCGTACGCGGGTCTCGATCTCGGCCGCGTCGGCGACCATGCCGGATCCGGCCCAGGGGCCCCAGGCGACCGAGAGCGCGGTCTGTCCGTGCGCGCGCCGGTATTCGGCGAGGGCGTCCAGATAGGCGTTGGCCGCGGCGTAGTTGCCCTGTCCCGCGGCGCCGAAGACGCCCGCCGTGGAGGAGAAGAGGACGAACGCGGACAGCGGCAGCCCGGCGGTCAGTTCGTGCAGATGGCGCGCGGAGGCGACCTTCGCGTCCAGGACGGTCCTGAAGCTGTCCTGGGTGAGCGTGTCCACCACGCTGTCCTCCACGACACCGGCCGTGTGGATGACCGCGCCGAGCGGGGTGTCCTCGGGGATGGTGCCGAGCAGGGCGGCCAGCGCCTCGCGGTCGGCGACATCGCAGGCCGCGAGGGTGACCCGGGCGCCGAGCGTGGTCAGTTCGGTGCGCAGCGCGTCCGCGCCGGGGGCGTCCTCGCCGCGCCGGCTGACGAGCAGCAGGTGTTCGGCGCCGGCGCGGGCGAGACCGCGGGCGACATATCCGCCGAGGCCGCCGGTGCCGCCGGTGATCAGGACGGTGCCCGACGGGTCGAACGGGCGCCCGTCGCTCCGCGCGGCGGGGGCGTGGGCGAGCCGGCGTACGAAGACGCCGGAGGCGCGTACGGCCGACTCGCTCTCGCCGCCGGTCCCGGCCAGGACGCCGCGCAGCCTGCGCGCGGTGTGGGCGTCGAGCCGTTCGGGCAGGTCGACGCAGCCGCCCCAGCGGTCGGGCTGTTCGAGCGCGATGACACGGCCGAGGCCCCAGACGGCGGCCTGGTCGAGTCCGACCACCGGCTCGGAGCGGCCCACGGAGACCGCGCCGCGGGTGACGGCCCACAGCGGCGCGCCGATCCCGGCGTCGCCGAGCGCCTGTACGGCGACGGTGGTCAGGAGGAGGGAGTCCGGTACGCCGGTGCGGGCGACGCTCTCGCAGCCGGCGAGGCCGAGCAGCGACAGGACTCCGGCGAACTCCCCGTGTTCTGCGCGGAGTCCGGCCAGCCGTGCGGCGAGCGCGGTCCGGTCGGCGCCGGTGACCTCGCACAGGACGGTCGGGGTGCCGAGGGCGCGGACGACCTCGGCGGACCATTCGGCGTCATCCGTACGGGACGGCGCGAGGACGAGCCAGCGGCCGGTGAGCGCGGTCGGCCCGGTGGATCCGCTCCGCGGTTTCCAGGTGACCCGGTAGCGCCAGGCGTCCACCTCGGACTGCTCGTCGCGGCGTCGGCGCCAGGCGGTGAGCGCCGGGACCATCGCGGTGACGGTCGCGTCGTCGAGGCCGAGCGAGGCGGCGAGCGAGCCGATGTCGTCGCGCTCCACGGCCGACCAGAACTCGGCGTCCGCCGCGCTGCCCGCGCTCTCCTCCGGGGGTGCGACGGCGAGCGTGTCGGGCCAGTAGCGCTCGCGCTGGAAGGCGTAGGTCGGCAGCTCGATGCGGCGGGCGCCGGTGTCCGCGAAGTACGCGGCCCAGTCGACGTCCACGCCGTGGGCGTGCGCCCCGGCCAGTGCGGTGACGACCGTCTGTTCCTCGGGCCGGCCGGCCCTCAGCAGCGGGAGCAGTCCGGTGCGCGGCGCGTCGGTGAGGCTCTCCCTGGCCATGCCGCAGAGCACGCCGTCGGGGCCGGTCTCCAGGAAGGTGCGGACCCCGCCCTGTGCGGAGAGCCAGTTGATCCCGTCGGCGAAGCGCACGGCCCGCCGCACGTGCGTGACCCAGTACTCCGGGGTGCTCACCTGGTCGTCGGTGGCGAGCGAACCGGTGACGTTCGAGACGAGGGGGATCACCGGCGGGTGGTACGTGACGCCCCGCGCGACCCGCGCGAAGTCGTCGAGCATGGCGTCCATGAGCGGCGAGTGGAAGGCATGGCTCACCCGCAGCCGCTTGGTCTTGCGCCCGTCGGCCCCGAGCGTCGCGGCGATGTCGAGGACGGCGTCCTCGGCGCCCGCGATGACGAGCGACGCCGGGCCGTTGACGGCGGCGATGGACACCTGGTCCTCGCGTCCGGCGAGCAGCGGCAGGACCTCGTCCTCGGCGGCCTGCACGGAGATCATCGCGCCGCCCTCGGGCAGTGCCTGCATCAGCCGGCCGCGCGCCACCACCAGGGCGCACGCGTCCTCCAGGGAGAACACCCCGGCGACGTGCGCGGCGGCGAGTTCGCCGATGGAGTGCCCGGCGAGATAGTCCGGTGTGATGCCCCAGGAGGTGGCCAGCCGGAACAGCGCGACCTCGACGGCGAAGAGAGCGGGCTGCGCGTACGCGGTCCGGTCGAGCAGGGCCGCCTCCGGCGAGCCCTCGGCGGAGAAGAGGATCTCGCGCAGCGGCCGGTCCAGCGCGCCGTCGACCCGTGCCAGTACGGCGTCGAGCGCGTCGGCGAAGACGGGGAACCGCTCGTACAGCTCCCGGCCCATGCCGGGGCGCTGGCTGCCCTGGCCGGTGAAGAGGAACGCCGTACGGCCACGGCCCGTACCGCCGTCGATGACGCCGGGGCCGGGCAGTCCGTCGCGCAGGGCCAGCAGGCCCCGCAGCAGTTCGTCACGCTCCCCCGCCACCACGGCGGCGCGGCGCTCCAGAGCGGCCCGGGAGATGGCCAGGGAGAAGGCGAGGTCGGTGAGGCGCGCGTCGGGGCGCTCCTCCACCAGCGAGAGCAGCCGTCCCGCCTGGGCGCGCAGCGCGGCCTCGCTCCTGGCGGAGACCACCAGCGGCAGGACGCCGGGGCGGGACCCGCTGTCGGGTGCCGGTTCCTCCGCGCGCCGGTCCACGGGCTCGTCCGCGGGGGCCTGTTCGAGGATGGTGTGCACGTTGGTGCCGCTGAGTCCGAAGGAGGAGACGGCGCCGCGGCGCGGCCGGCCGGTCTCGGGCCAGTCGGCCTGTTCGGTCAGCAGACCGATGGCGCCGGAGGACCAGTCCACGTGCGAGGACGGGGTGTCGATGTGCAGGGTCTTCGGCACGATGCCCTGCTGGAGTGCGTGCACCATCTTGATCACGCTGGCGACGCCGGAGGCCATCTGGGTGTGGCCGATGTTGCTCTTCACCGAGCCGAGGAGCAGGGGCCGTTCGGCGTCCCGGTCCTGTCCGTAGGTGGTGAGCAGGGCCTGTGCCTCGATGGGGTCGCCCAGCGCGGTGCCGGTGCCGTGGCCCTCGATGACGTCGACCTCGCGGGACGCGAGTCCGGCGTTGGCGAGGGCCTGGCGGATGACCCGCTGCTGGGAGGGGCCGTTGGGGGCGGTGAGTCCGTTGGACGCGCCGTCCTGGTTGACGGCGGAGCCGCGGACGACCGCGAGTACGGGGTGGCCGTTGCGCCGGGCGTCGGAGAGACGCTCCAGCAGGACCAGCCCGACGCCCTCGGCGAGCGTCATCCCGTCGGCGGCCTCGGCGTACGCCTTGCAGCGGCCGTCGACCGCGAGCGCCCGCTGCCGGCTGAAACCGACGAAGGCGCTGGGGGTGGACATGATGCTGACGCCGCCGGCGAGCGCGAGGGAGCTCTCGCCGTTGCGCAGCGACTGGCAGGCCAGATGCAGCGCGACCAGCGAGGAGGAGCAGGCGGTGTCGAGGGTGACGGCGGGGCCCTCGAAGCCGAAGAGGTAGGAGACCCGGCCCGACAGCACGCTGGAGAGCGTGCCGGTGATCATGTGGCCCTCGGAGCCCTCGGCGGAGTTGGCCACGCTGGACGCGTAGTCCTGGTAACTGGCGCCGATGAAGGTGCCGGTGAGGCTGGAGCGCTGGGCGACGATGTCGATCCCGGCGTGCTCGAATGCCTCCCAGGCCGTCTCCAGCAGCAGGCGCTGCTGCGGGTCCATCGACATGGCCTCGCGCGGCGAGATCCCGAAGAAGCCGGGGTCGAACTCGGCGACGTCCCGCAGGAATCCGCCCTGGACGGAGTAGGTCCTGCCGGAGCGGTCCGGGTCCGGGTCGTAGAGCCCCTCGGCGTCCCAGCCGCGGTCGGCGGGGAAGCCGGAGATGGCGTCCGTACCGTTCAGGACGAGCTTCCACAGCTCCTCGGAGGAGGTGACCCCGCCGGGGTAGCGGCAGCTCATGCCGACGATGGCGATCGGGTCGTCGTCGGCGGCGGAGAGGGACGCGGTGACGGCGGCCGGGTCCGAGGCGCCGCGCGCGCCGGCCAGTTCGGAGCGGAGGAAGCCGGCGAGCGCGGCGGGGCTCGGGTAGTCGAAGACCATGGTCGTCGGCAGCGTCAGGCCGGTGACGGACGCGAGACGGTTGCGCAGTCCGACGGCGGTGAGCGAGTCGAAGCCGACGTCACGGAAGGCGCGCTGGTCGGGCAGGGCGTCGGGGGACGAGAGGCCCAGGACGGCCATGGCCTCGGTACGGACGGTCTCCAGCACCAGCCGCTCCTGCTCGGCGGCGGACAGCGCGCGCAGCCGGGCCGTGAACTCGCCTTCCACGACGGTGCCGGTGGTCTGTTCCGCGGCCTCGGTGAGCGCGCGGACCTCGGGGACCTCGCTGAAGAGTGCCGTCGGGCGGCTGGAGGTGTAGACGGGGTGGTACGTGTCCCAGTCGACGTCGGCGACGGCGATGGCGGTCTCGTCGTCGTCCAGGGCCCGCTTCAGTCCGCTCAGCGCGAGCTGCGGGTCCATGAACTCCAGACCGCTGCGGCGGATCATCTTCGGGTCGACACGGCCGGCCTTGAGGTCGTCGGCCCAGATGCCCCAGGACAGGGAGGTGGCGCGCAGACCGCGGGCGCGCCGGTGGGCGGCGAGCGCGGCGAGATAGGCGTTGCCCGCCACATAGGCGGCGTGCGCCCCGCTGCCCCACATGCCTGCGGTGGACGAGTACAGGATCAGGTCGTCCAGGTCGTCGTTGTCGAGGAGTTCGTCCAGGACCCGCGCCCCGGTCACCTTCGCGTGCAGGACGCGGGAGAAGGCGTCCAGGGTGGTCTCGGCGAGGGAGTACAGCTCGATGAGCGCGGCGGTGTGGACGACCGTGCGTACGGTACGGCCTTGCGCCTTGAGGTCCGCGAGGAGCGCGGCGACGGCGTCGCGGTCGGTCACGTCACAGGCGACGGCGGCGGCTTCGGTGCCCGACGCGGCCAGCTCCGCGACCAGTTCGGCGGCGCCCGGGGCGTCCATGCCCCGGCGGCTCATCAGCACCAGGTGCTCGGCGCCCTGTGCGGCCAGCCAGCGGGCGAGATGCGGCGCGAGGGTTCCCGAGCCGCCGGTGATGAGCGTGGTGCCACGCGGCGTCCAGTCGCGGGGGACCTCCTGCTCCCCCGCTCCGGCGCGGACGATACGGCGGGTGAAGACACCGGAGGGGCGGACGGCGAGCTGGTCCTCCTCGCCCAGTGCGCCGGAGAGCGCGGAGGCGAGGCGTTCGGCCGCCCGCCGGTCGAGCGCCTGCGGCAGGTCGATGACGCCGCCCCAGCGCTGCGGGTGCTCCAGCGCGGCGGTCCAGCCGACGCCGGACACCAGCGCCTGGACGGGCGAGGTGACCTCGTCGGAGCGGCCGGTGGAGACCGCGCCCCGGGTGAGGAACCACAGCGGCGCCTCGATTCCGGCGTCGCCCAGGGCCTGGACGAGCGAGACGGTCAGCGCGAGGCCGAGCGTCAGTCCGGGATGGAGTTCGCCGGGCTCCTCCGCGGCGGCGAGCGTCGAGACGACTCCGGCGAACTGGCCGAGGCCGGACAGCCGTTCGGCGAGGACCGCGCGGTCCGCGCAGGACTCGTCCAGGACCAGCCGGATCACCTCGGTGCCCTGGCCGCCGAGCGCGTCGGCCACCTCACCGGTGTCGTGCCCGTCGGCGGAGACGACGAGCCAGCTGCCGGCCGGCGACCGACGCGGGACGGTGCCCACCGGTGTCCAGGACACCCGGTAGCGCCAGGAGTCGACGGTGTCGCGGTCCTTGCGGGACCTGCGCCACGACGACAGCGCGGGCAGTACGGCGGCCACGGAGTCCTCGTCCGTGCCCAGGGCGGACGTCAGCGCGGAGAGGTCCTCCCGCTCCACCGCCGTCCAGAACTCCTCGTCGGCGGGGTCGGCGGCGACCGCGTGCGCGGGGGATGGCGGTACGGCCCAGAGCCTCTCGTGCTGGAAGGCGTAGGTGGGCAGCTCGACCCGGCGGGCGCCCGTGCCGGCGAAGAGCCCGGCCCAGTCGGCCTCGACGCCGCGTACGTACGCCTCGGCGACCGAGAGCAGGAAGCGGGAGACGCCGCCCTGGTCACGGCGCAATGTGCCGGTGGCGACCGCCGGTTCGGCCGTCTCGTCGATCATGTCCTGCACCGACATGGTCAGTACGGGATGCGAGCTGACCTCGATGAAGGCGTGGTGCCCGGCGCCCAGCAGCGCGCGTACGGCGTCGGCGAAGAGGACCCGCCGGCGCAGATTGCGGAACCAGTAGTCCGCGGCCATCTCCCCGGTGTCCAGCCAGTCGCCGGTCATCGTCGAGAAGAACGGGACGTCGGAGGCGCGGGGGCGGACCGGCGCGAGCACGTCGAGGAGTTCGTCGCGCAGATTCTCGACCTGCGCGGAGTGGGAGGCGTAGTCCACCGCGACGCGGCGGACCCGTACGTCCTCGGCCGTCAGCTCCGCCGACAGATCGTCCAGGGCGTCCGGTTCGCCGGAGACGACGACCGAGCGCGGCCCGTTGACGGCGGCCACCGACACCCGGCCCGACCAGGTCTCAAGACGGCTCTCCAGCTGCTCCACCGGCAGTGCCACGGACATCATTCCGCCGTGGCCGGCCAGCGTGCGGCCGATCGCCTGGCTGCGCAGCGCCACGACCCGGGCGCCGTCCCGCAGGGACAGCGCGCCGGACACGACGGCCGCCGCGATCTCGCCCTGCGAGTGGCCCACGACCGCCGCGGGCTCCACACCCCGCGAGCGCCAGAGGGCCGCGAGCGACACCATGACCGCGAACGAGGCGGGCTGGACGACATCGACGCGTTCCAGCGTGGGCGCGCCCTCCGTCTCCCGCAGCACATCGATGAGGGACCAGTCCACGAACTCGCCGAGAGCGGCGGCGCATTCACCGATCCGCTCGGCGAAGACCGGCGACTCGTCCAGCAGCCGGGCGCCCATTCCGGCCCACTGCGAGCCCTGCCCCGGGAAGACGAAGACCGTTTTGCCCTCGACATCGGCCACGCCCCGGGCCACCACGGACGACGGTCCGTCGGTCCCGACGGCGCGCAGCGCCTCCAGCGGGTCGCTGTCCTCCGTGGGCACCACCACGGCGCGGTGCTCGAAGACCGAGCGGGACGCGACGAGCGAGAAGCCCAGGTCGAGCGGGCGCGGCGCGGGGTCCGCGTTCTCGACGTACGAGACCAGCCGGTCCGCCTGCTCGCGCAGCGCGGCTCCGGTCCTCGCCGAGACGGCCCACGGGACGACGCCGCCCGCGACGGGCACCGGCGGGAGCGCGGGACCGGCCTCCTCGGGCTCGTCGGCCACGGGCGCCTGCTCCAGCAGCGTATGGGCGTTGGTGCCGCTGATGCCGAACGACGAGACGGCGGCCCGGCGCGGGCGGCCCGTCTCGGGCCACTCGACGGTTTCGTGCAGCAGCCGCACGGTGCCGGAGGACCAGTCCACGTGCGAGGACGGGTTCTCGGCGTGCAGCGTCCTGGGCAGGACGCCGTGGCGCAGTGCCATCACCATCTTGATGACGCTCGCCACACCGGCGGCGGACTGGGTGTGCCCGATGTTGGACTTGACCGAGCCGAGCAGCAGGGAGCGCTCCGGGTCACGGTCCCTGCCGTACGTCGCCAGCAGCGCCTGCGCCTCGATCGGGTCGCCGAGCGGCGTTCCGGTTCCGTGCGCCTCCAGGGCGTCGATGTCGGAGGGGGCGAGGCGCGCGTTGGCCAGCGCCTGGCGCATCACCCGCTGCTGCGAGGGGCCGTTGGGGGCGGTGAGTCCGTTGGACGCGCCGTCCTGGTTGATCGCCGAGCCGCGGATCACGGCCAGGACCGGGTGCCCGTTGCGCTGTGCGTCGGAGAGCCGCTCGACCAGCAGGATGCCGACGCCCTCGGCGAGCGTCATCCCGTCCGCCTCGTCGGAGAACGCCTTGCAGCGGCCGTCCTGGGCGAGGGCCCGCTGCCGGCTGAACGCGACGAAGGGGGCGGGCGTGGTCATGATCGTGGCGCCGCCCGCGATGGCGAGCGTGGATTCGCCGTTGCGCAGCGACTGGCAGGCCAGGTGGAGTGCGACCAGCGAGGACGAGCAGGCCGTGTCGACGGTGACGGCGGGGCCTTCGAGCCCGAAGACGTACGAGATGCGTCCGGACAGGACGCTCGGGCTGCTGCCGGTGACCATGTGGCCCTCGGCGCCGTCGCCCGCGCCGAGTCCGTAGTCCTGGTAGCTGGAGCCGATGAAGGTACCGGTCAGACTGGAGCGCGCCTCGGCGGGGTCGATCCCCGCGCGCTCGAACGCCTCCCACGACGTCTCCAGCAGCAGCCGCTGCTGGGGGTCCATCACCAGCGCCTCGCGCGGGGAGATGCCGAAGAACGTGGGGTCGAACGCGTCCGCCTCGTGCAGGAATCCGCCGAGTGTCGAATAGGTCTTGCCCTGCCGGTCGGGGTCGGGGTCGAAGAGCCCCTGGGTGTCCCAGCCGCGGTTGACGGGGAATTCCGTCACCGCGTCCGCGCCGTGGGTGACCAGGTCCCACAGCTGTTCCGGGGAGTCGGCGCCGCCGGGGAACCGGCAGCTCATCCCGATGATGGCGAGGGGCTCGTCGTCGGCCGCGCCGGTGGCGACCGGGCCCGTCACCTCCAGGACGGAGCCGAGGATCTCGGCCCGCAGATACCGCGCCAGCTCCACCGGGGTCGGGTAGTCGAAGACCATGGTGCTCGGCAGGGTGAGACCGGTGACGCCGGAGAGCCGCTTGCGCAGTTCGACGGCGGTCAGCGAGTCGAAGCCGATGTCGCGGAAGGCACGTCCTTCCGGGACGCCGTCGGCGGAGCTGTGGCCGAGGACCGCCGCGGCCTCGCTCCGTACGAGGTCGGAGAGGAGCCGGTCCTGCTCGGGTCCGTCCAGGGCGCGTACGCGCGTGACGAACTCCGAGGCGCCACCGGGGCCGTCCGGTGCGCCGGAGCCGGCGTCGGCGAGCGCCCGTACCTCGGGCAGGCCGGTGAGCAGCGCGCTGGGACGTACGGACGTGAAGACGGGCGCGTAGCGGTCCCAGTCGACGTCGGCGACCGTGACGGTGATGTCCCGCCGGACGACGGCGCGGCGCAGTTCGGTCATGGCCGGGCCCGGCTCCAGGAAGCCGAGTCCCTGACGCCTCAGGGCGCCGGAGACCGCCTCGTCGGTGGCCATGCCCGCCTCGGCCCAGGGACCCCAGGCGACGGAGGTGGCGGTCAGTCCCCGGGCGCGCCGGTGCTCGGCGAGGGCGTCGAGATAGGCGTTGGCGGCGCCGTAGGCGCTCTGGCCGCCGCTGCCCCAGACACCGGCGATGGAGCCGAAGAGGACGAAGAGGTCGAGTTCGCGGTCCCCGAGCAGGGCGTCGAGATGGGCGGCGCCCGCCAGCTTCGCGGCGGTCAGCCCGGCGAACTCGGCGGGGGTCAGTTCGGCCAGCGGGCCGTACTGGCCGACGCCCGCGGTGTGGACGACGCCGGTCAGCGGCAGTTCGTCCGGGATGCCGGCGAGTACGGCGGCGAGCGCGTCGCGGTCGGCGGCGTCGCAGGCGACGATCTCGACGCGCGCGCCCAGCTCCTCCAGCTCGGCGCGGAGTTCGGCGGCGCCGGGGGCGTCCGGGCCCCGCCGGGAGGTGAGGACGAGGTTCTCGGCGCCGGAGCGGGCCAGCCAGCGGCCGACCTCGGCGCCGAGGCCACCGGTGCCGCCCGTGACCAGTACGGTGCCGCGGGCGGTGAACTCCTCCGCGGCGGGCAGCGCGTCGACGGTGTACCGGACGAGCCTGCGGCCGAGGACGCCGGAGGCGCGCAGCGCGACCTGGTCCTCGCCGTCGGGGGCGTCCTTCGTGGCGAGCACGCCCGCGAGCCGCTGCGCGGCCGGCTGGTCGAGCGTGCCGGGCAGGTCGATCAGTCCGCCCCAGAGCCGCGGGTACTCCAGGGCCGCGGTCCTGCCGAGGCCCCAGGCGGCGGCCTGGACGGGGCGGGTGACCGGGTCGGCGGGGCCGGTGGACACGGCGCCCCGGGTGGCCGTCCACAGGCGTCCCCGGGATCCGGTGTCGTCGAGTGCCTGGACGAGCGCGAGCGTCAGGGCGAGGCCGTGGGTGAGCGGTGCGTGACCGTCGCTCGGGCGCTCGTCGAGAGGGAGCAGGGAGAGTACGTGGGCGGTGCTGTCGAAACCGTCGGTGGACGCGGCGGCTTGGAGCCGCGCGGCCAGCACCTGCCGGTCGGCGCACGAGGGGTCGAGGACGAGGCGGCGTACCCGCGCGCCGTGGGCGCTGAGCGCGCCCGTCAGCCGCTCGGCGAGGTCGTCGCCGTCCCCGGCGGGCGCGGCTTCGGCGTCGGTATTGGTGTCGGTGTTGGTGCCGGTGCCGGTGTCGCTCGTGACGAGCAGCCAGGTGCCGTCCAGGACCGGGGCGGCCGGCTTGCCGAGCCCGGTCCATTCGACGCGGTAGCGCAGCGAGTCCAGCAGGGTCTTCTCCCGCGTGCCGCGGCGCCAGGAGGTCAGCGCGGGCAGCAGGGAGCCGAGGGAGTCGTGTTCCTGTTCGCCCAGACCGAGGAGGGCGGCCAGCTCGTCGGCGTCGCCGCGCTCCACGGCCGCCCACAGCCGCTGGTCCCCCGGGTCGGTGCTCGCCGTGGCGGCGGCCGTGGGCAGCTCGGGCCAGTAGAACGTGTGCTGGAAGGCGTAGGTGGGCAGATCGACGCGGCGGGCGCCGCCCGCGAAGTAGGCCGCCCAGTCGACCGTGCCGCCCTGTACCTGGAGCCGCGCCAGCGCGGTGGTGACGGCCGTCTCCTCGCCGCGGTCGGCGCGGCAGAGCGGGACGAGTCCGGCGTCGCCGGTGTCGCCCAGGGTGTCCTGGACCATGGCGGAGAGCGGTGCGTCGGGGCCCAGTTCCACGAAGGTGGTCGTGCCGGCGTCGCGCAGGGTGCGCACGCAGTCGGCGAAGCGGACCGCTTCGCGGACGTGCGCGACCCAGTACTCAGCCGAGCACATCGCCTCGTCGGTGGCGAGGGCGCCGGTCAGGTTGGAGACCAGCGGGATCCGCGGCGCGTGGTAGGTGAGTCCTTCGGCGACGGTGCGGAACGCGTCGAGCATCCCGGCCATGCGCGGCGAGTGGAAGGCATGGCTCACCCGCAGCCGCTTGGTCTTGCGCCCGCGCGCGTCGAACGCGGCGGCGATCTCCAGGACCGCGTCCTCGTCGCCGGAGACGACGACCGAGCCCGGCCCGTTGACCGCGGCGATCGAGACGGTGTCCTCGCGGCCGGCGAGCAGCGGGGTGACCTCGTCCTCGGCCGCCTGTACCGCGGCCATCGCGCCGCCGGCGGGCAGCGCCTGCATCAGCCGGCCGCGGGCCGCGACCAGCGCGCAGGCGTCCGCGAGCGACAGCACGCCCGCGACATGGGCCGCCGCGAGTTCACCGATCGAGTGGCCGGCCACGAAGTCCGGGGTGACGCCCCAGGACCGTACGAGACGGAACAGCGCGACCTCGAAGGCGAACAGCGCGGGCTGGGTCCAGCCGGTCTCGTCCAGCAGCGCGGCCTCGGCCGTGCCTTCGCCGGCGAACAGCACCTCGCGCAGGGGCAGGTCGAGCAGGGGGTCCAGCTCGGCGAGCACGGCGTCCAGCGCCTCGGCGAACGCCGGGAACCGCTCGTACAGTGCGCGGCCCATGGCGGGCCGCTGGCTGCCCTGGCCGGTGAAGAGCAGGGCGGTCCTGCCCCGCCGTGCCGCCTCGCCCTCGATCAGTCCGGCGTCGGGGCGGTCGGTGGCGAGCGCGGTGAGGGACCGCAGCAGCGCGGTACGGTCCCCCGCCACGACGGCGGCGCGCTGTTCGAACCGGGTACGGGTGGTGGCGAGCGAGAACGCCGCGTCCACCAGGTCGAGTCCGGGCCGCGCCTGTACGTAGGAGAGCAGCCGGGCGGCCTGGCCGCGCAGGGCGTCCCGGGTCCGGCCCGAGATCAGCCAGGGCACGGCTCCGGGCTCGCGGCGCGGGGCGGTGCGCGCGGGGGCCGCAGTGCGCGGGGCCTGCTCGACGATGGTGTGGACGTTGGTGCCGCTGATACCGAACGAGGAGACGCCGGCCCGGCGCGGGCGGCCGGTCTCGGGCCAGGGGGTCTGCTCGGTGAGCAGCTCCACCGCGCCCTCGGACCAGTCCACATGCGAGGACGGGGCGTCGACGTGCAGCGTCCGGGGCAGCACCCCGTGCCGCATCGCCATGATCATCTTGATCACACCGGCGACACCGGCGGCGGCCTGCGTGTGACCGATGTTCGACTTCACGGAGCCGAGCAGCAGCGGGCGCTCCGGGTCGCGGTCCCGGCCGTACGCGGCGAGCAGGGCCTGCGCCTCGATCGGGTCGCCGAGCGTCGTGCCCGTACCGTGCGCCTCCACCACATCGACGTCGTCGGCCGACAGTCCGCCGCTCGCCAGTGCCTGGCGGATCACGCGCTGCTGCGACGGGCCGTTGGGGGCGGTCAGACCGTTCGACGCTCCGTCCTGGTTGACGGCCGAGCCCCGGACCACGGCGAGGATCTCGTGGCCGTTGCGCCGCGCGTCCGAGAGGCGTTCCAGGACCAGCATGCCGACGCCCTCGGACCAGCCGACGCCGTCCGCCGAGTCGGAGAACGCCTTGCAGCGGCCGTCGGGCGACAGGCCGCGCTGGCGGGCGAAGTCCACGAACACCGACGGGGTCGACATCACCGTCACACCGCCGGCCAGGGCCAGCGAGCATTCGCCGCTGCGCAGCGCCTGCATGGCCCAGTGCATCGCGACGAGCGACGACGAGCAGGCGGTGTCCACCGTCACCGCGGGGCCCTCCAGGCCCAGCGTGTAGGAGACCCGGCCGGAGGCCAGGCTCGCCGAGCTGCCGCCGCCCCGGAAGCCCTCGAACTCCGGGCTCGCCAGCACCGCGCCGTAGTCGCTGTACATCACCCCGGCGAACACCCCGGTCGCGCTGCCGCGCAGCGTCGTCGGGTCCATGCCCGCCCGCTCCACGGCCTCCCAGGAGGCTTCGAGCAGCAGCCGCTGCTGCGAGTCGGTGGCGAGCGCCTCGCGGGGGCTCATTCCGAAGAACGCCGGGTCGAACTCGCCCGCCTCGTGCAGGAATCCGCCCGAGCGGGTATACGCCGTACCGGCGTGGTCCGGGTCCGGGTGGTAGAGCGACTCGATGTCCCAGCCGCGGTTGGTGGGGAAGCCGGAGATGGCGTCCGCGCCCTCGGTGACCAGCCGCCACAGATCCTCCGGCGAGGCGACCCCGCCCGGATAGCGGCAGCTCATCCCGACGACCACGATGGGGTCGTCGGCCACCGCGGCGGTCCGCGTGGCGGCCGGCACGGCCACCGCCGCGTCGGAGCCCAGCAGTTCATCGAGGAGGTGGGCGGCCAGGGCGCGCACGGTCGGGTAGTCGAAGACCAGGGTGGCGGGCAGCCGCAGTCCGGTGACGGTGCCGAGCCGGTTGCGCAGTTCCACCGCCGTCAGCGAGTCGAAGCCCAGCTCACGGAAGGCGCGCCCGGCGTCGATGTCCGCGCCGCTGGCGTGTCCCAGGACGAGGGCGACCTGTCCGCGTACGAGATCGAGCAGCAGCTCGGCGCGCCCGGTCGCCTCCAGCCTGGTCAGCCGCTGGACGAGGCCGCCGGCCGTACCCGCCCCCGCGACGGACGACGCGCGGCGTACGCGGATGCGGATCAACGACCGCAGCAGCGGCGGTACGTCACCCTGGGCGCGGAGCACCGGCAGATCCAGGCGTACGGGTACGACGGCCGCCTCGCCGGTGGTCAGCGCCGCGTCGAACAGCGCCACGCCCTGCTCGACGGGGAGCGCGGGCACCCCGGAGCGTGCGTGCCGTTCCGCCTCGGCCTCCGCCAGGGAGCCCGTCATACCGCCGGTACGCTCCCAGGGACCCCAGGCGAGGGACACGCCCGGCAGGCCCTCGGACCCGCGGCGCTCCATCAGCGCGTCCAGGAAGGCGTTCCCGGCCGCGTAGTTGCCCTGTCCCGCGCTGCCGATGACTCCGGCGACCGAGGAGAAGACCACGAACGCGGCCAGGTCCTGACCACGGGTCAGTTCGTGCAGGTTCCAGGCCGCGTCCGCCTTGGGACGCAGGACCGTGTCCAGCCGTTCCGGAGTGAGCGAACCGAGCAGTCCGTCGTCCAGCACACCCGCCGTATGGATCACGGCGGAGACGGTGTGGCGGGCCAGCAGCCCGGCCAGCGCGTCGCGGTCGGCGGCGTCGCACGCCTCGACCGTGACCTCGGCGCCCAGCTCCGTCAGCTCGTCCTTCAGCGCTCCTGCGCCCTCGGCGTCCGGGCCCCGGCGGCTCACCAGCAGCAGCCGGCGCGCGCCGTGCTCCGTCACCAGATGCCGCGCCATGACCGCGCCCAGACCGCCCGTACCCCCGGTGATCAGCACGCTGCCTTCGGTGTCCCAGACCGGCCCGGCCCCGATCTCGCCGAGCGCCCTGCGCACCAGCCGTCCGGCCCTGATCTCGCCGTCCCGCACGATCAGTTGCGGCTCGTCCGTGTCCAGCGCCCCGAGCGGGAGCGCGACGGGCGCCGCCGGGTCCAGGTCGACCAGTCCGAAGCTGCCGGGGTTCTCCGACTGCGCGGAGCGCACCAGTCCCCACACCGCGGCCGACGCCGGATCGGCGCCGCCCACCGCGCCGCGCGTCACGAACACCAGCCGTGATCCGGCGAACCGCTCCTCCGCGAGCCAGGCCCGCGCCGACGCCAGGACCTCGGCGGTCAGCGCGTGGGCGGAGCGCGCCGCGTCCGCGTCGGCCGTACCGCCGACGGTCATGAGCACGACCGCCGGCACCGGCTCCTCGCCCGCCGCCAGATCCGCCAGATCCGGATGGACCGCGGCCGTTTCGGCCAGGGCCTCGGTCCCGGCGAGTCCGAACGCGTCGGCGCCCACCAGGGCAACGGATCCGGGGGCGTTCGCGCCCTGCCGTACGGGGACCCAGTCCAGGCCGAACAGCGCGTCGCGGGCGGCCGTGGCGGCGCCGCCCAACTGCCGCTCGGCGACCGCGCGCAGCACCAGCGACTCGACGGAGGCGACCGGTTCGCCCGAGGTGTCGGCGACGGTGATCGAGACCGCGTCCTCGGCGGCCGGGGAGAGCCGTACGCGCAGCGCGGAGGCGCCGGTCGCGTGCAGCGACACGCCCTCCCAGGAGAAGGGCAGTCCGCCGCGGCTGTCCGCGCCGAGGTCGACGAAGGACGCCGCGTGCAGCGCCGCGTCCAGCAGCGCGGGGTGCAGACCGAACGCGTCGGCGTCGGCCGCGCCGCCCTCGGGCAGCACGATCTCGGCGTACACGTCGTCGTCGCGCCGCCAGGCGGCCCGCAGGCCCTGGAAGACCGGGCCGTAGGCGAAGCCGTCGTCGGCCAGCCGGTCGTAGACGCCCTCGACGGCGACGGGCTCGGCCCCGGCGGGGGGCCACACCGCGGCGTCGAACCCGGCGCCCCGCTCCCCGGCCCGCTCGTCGACGGCCAGCGCGCCGGTGGCGTGCCGTGTCCAGGCCGTCTCGTCGCTTCCCTCGGGGCGCGAGTAGACGTTGACGGTGCGGCGGCCGGAGTCGTCGGGGTTGCCGATCCACAGCTGGACCTGGATACCGCCCCGCTCCGGGAGGATCAGCGGCGCGGCCAGGGTCAGTTCCTCGACCAGGTCGCAGCCGACCTCGTCGCCCGCGCGGAGGGCGAGTTCGAGGAAGGCGGTGCCGGGCAGCAGTGGGGTGCCGCGCACCGCGTGGTCGGCGAGCCAGGGGTGGGACTGGAGCGAGAGCCGGCCGGTGAGGAGCACGCCCTCGGAGTCGGCGAGGGAGACGGCGGCGGAGAGCAGCGGGTGGTGGGCCGCGCCGAGCCCGGCGGCCCGCAGGTCGGCCGACTGGTTCTGGGCGCCTCCCCTGGGCCAGTACCTGCGGCGCTGGAAGGCGTAGGTCGGCAGGTCGTGACGGTGCGCGCCGGTGCCCGCGAAGTACTCCGCCCAGCGGACGGTGACACCGCGTACGTACAGTCCGGCCAGCGCGGTGGTGAGGGTGTCGGTCTCGGGGCGGCCGGCCCGCAGCGCGGGCAGCGCGGCGTGGCCCCCGGTGTCCGTCGCGTCGAGGCAGTCCTCGGCCATCGCGGACAGGACGCTGTCGGGGCCGAGTTCGAGGAACGTGGTGACGCCGTGGCCGGCGAGCCAGCCGACGCCGTCGGCGAACCGTACGGCCCGGCGGACATGGTCCACCCAGTAGTCGGCGGAGGTGACCTGCGCGACCGTGGCGGGCTCACCGGTGAGGTTGGAGACGAACGGCAGCAGCGGGGCCTGGAGCGACAGACCGGCCACCACGGCACGGAACTCGTCGAGCATGGGCTCCATGAGCGGCGAGTGGAAGGCGTGCGAGACCGTCAGCCGCTTGGTCTTGCGCCCCTCGTCCGCCAGACGGGCGGCGATCGCGGCGACCGCGCTCTCCTCACCGGCGAGGACGAGCGCGGAGGGCCCGTTGACGGCGGCGACCGACACCGTGTCCTCGTGGCCGGCCAGCAGCGGGGCGACTTCGTCCTCGGTGGCCTGTACGGCGATCATCGCGCCGCCCTCGGGCAGCGCCTGCATCAGCCGGCCGCGGGCGGCGACGAGGGCGGCGGCGTCGGTCAGCGACAGCACTCCGGCGACATGGGCGGCGGTGATCTCGCCGATCGAGTGGCCGGTCAGATAGTCGGGCTTGACGCCCCAGGACTCGACCAGGCGGTACAGCGCGACCTCGACGGCGAACAGCGCGGGCTGCGCGTACTCGGTGCGGTGCAGCGCGTCGGGGTCCTCGCCCCAGAGCACGTCACGCAGCGGCCGGCCGAGCAGCGGGCCGAACGCGGCGAAGGCGGCGTCCAGCGCCTGGGCGAACACCGGGAACCTGGCGTGGAGTTCCCGTCCCGCGCCGAGACGCTGAGAGCCCTGGCCGGTGAAGAGGAACGCCAGCTTCCCCTCACCCTGGACGGCGCCCTGGACGGCTCCCCGCACCTGGCCGGCCGTCTCCTCGTCCCCGGCCAGCGCCGTCAGCGCGGCGAGCGCGCCGTCGCGGTCGGCGGCCATGAGCACGGCACGGTGCTCGAAACCGGCGCGGGTGGTGGCCAGGGAGTAGGCGGTGTCGAGTACGGTCGCGGCCGGGTCGGCCTCCAGCGCGGCCAGCAGCCCGGCGGCCTGGGCGCGCAGCGCCTCACGGGTCCGTCCGGAGACCAGCAGCGGTACGGTGCCCGGCTCGACGCGGGCGCCGTCCGAGGGGGCGTCCGCCGCGTCGGTGCCGCCTTCGGGCTCGGGCGCGGCCGGGGCCTGCTCGATGATGGTGTGCGCGTTGGTGCCGCTGATGCCGAACGAGGAGACGCCCGCGCGCCGGGGCGCGCCGGTCCCGGGCCAGGGGGCGTTCCGGTCGAGGATGCGGACCGCGCCGCGCGACCAGTCGACATGGGACGAGGGCTCGTCGGCCAGCAGGGTCCGCGGCAGCACCCCATGGCGCATCGCCATGACCATCTTGATGACACCGGCGACACCGGCGGCGGCCTGGGTGTGGCTGATGTTCGATTTGACGGAGCCCAGCAGCAGCGGCCGGTTCTCGTCGCGGCCCTGGCCGTAGGTGGCGAGCAGGGCCTGGGCCTCGACCGGGTCACCGAGCGTGGTGCCGGTGCCGTGCGCCTCGACGGCGTCGATCTCGGCGGCGGAGAGCCGGGAGTTGATCAGGGCCTGCTGGATGACTTCCTGCTGGGAGGGGCCGTTGGGGGCCGTCAGTCCGTTCGACGCGCCGTCCTGGTTGACGGCGGTGCCGCGCACCACGGCGAGGATCTCGTGGCCGTTGCGGCGGGCGTCGGAGAGCCGTTCCAGGACGAGGATGCCGACGCCCTCGGCCCAGCCGGTGCCGTCGGCGGTGTCTCCGAAGGAACGGCAGCGGCCGTCGGCGGAGAGGCCGCCCTGACGGCCCATCTCGATGAAGGTGCCGGGGCTCGACATGACGGTGACGCCGCCGGCCAGCGCGAGGGCGCACTCCCCGGTGCGCAGTGCCTGGGTGGCGAGATGGACGGCCACGAGCGAGGAGGAGCAGGCGGTGTCCACGGTGACGGCGGGGCCGACCGTGCCGAAGGTGTAGGAGATGCGTCCGGACAGGACGCTGCCGGTGTTGCCGGTGAGCTGGAACCCCTCGGCGCCGTCGGCGGGGCCGACCCGGTAGTCCTGGGCCATCGCGCCCATGAAGACGCCGGTCTGGCTGCCCTTGACCGAGGTCGGGTCGATGCCCGCGCGTTCGAACGCCTCCCAGGCGGACTCCAGCGCGACGCGCTGCTGCGGGTCCATCGCGACGGCCTCGCGCGGCGAGATGCCGAAGAAGTCGGCGTCGAAGTCGGGGGCGTCGTGCAGGAATCCGCCGGACGAGGTGCTGGACGAGGCGAGCGCCTCGGCGTCCCAGCCACGGTCGGCGGGGAACGCCGTGATGCCGTTCCCACCGGCCTCGACCAGCCGCCAGAGGTCTTCCGGGCTGCGGACACCACCGGGGTAGCGGCAGGTCATTCCGATGATGGCGATCGGCTCCTGGGCAGCCGTCTCCAGTTCGTTGACCCGCTGCCGCGTCCGTCGGAGATCGGCGGTCGCAAGCTTGAGGTAGTCCCGGAGCTTCTGTTCGTTGTCCATCTCAACTCAACCCATCTCGACAGCCGACGGCCGAACATGAATCACGCGGGGCATCTCGCGTTCGCCGTGCAATGCGATAAAGAGAAAGCCACATGGCTTCGCAGCCGTTCCGCGGGAAGCCATGTGGCGAGTGTCGTACGGACCGCTACGGGAATTCCCTAGTCCTCCGCGGCCTTCGTTCCGCTACCAGTTGGAGGCCAGCAGAAGGTCCCCGTATTCGTGTTCCCTGGAGACCTGATTCAGGTCGGCGTCGACCATCATGTGCATCAGTTCGGGGAAGTCGACGCTGGGCTTCCAGCCCAGCTTGGTACGGGCGTGCTCGCTGTCCGCGCAGAGGACCTCCACCTCGGCGGGGCGGACCAGCTCGGGGTCGATGACGACGTAGTCCTGCCAGTCCAGGCCCACGTGTTCGAAGGCGATGCGCACCGCGTCCCGTACCGAGTGCATGGTGCCGCTGCCCACCACGTAGTCGTCCGGCTCGTCGGGCTGGAGCATGAGGTGCATGGCGCGCACATAGTCGCCGGCGAAGCCCCAGTCACGTACCGCGTCGAGGTTTCCGAGATGCAGCTTGTCCTGGAGTCCGAGCTTGATCCGGGCGACGGCGAGAGAGATCTTCCGGGTCACGAACTCCGAGCCGCGGCGCGGGGATTCGTGGTTGAAGAGCATCCCGGACACGGCGTACATCCCGAAGGACTCACGGTAGTTGCGGGTGATGAAGTGCCCGTACGCCTTGGCGGCGCCGTAGGGGCTGCGCGGGTGGAACAGCGTCGTCTCACGCTGCGGAGTCTCGGCGGCCTTGCCGAACATCTCCGAGGACGACGCCTGGTAGAAGCGGATCTGGCCGTCTCCCGCGGTGCGCGAGCTGTTCAGGCCGCTCACCATCCGGATGGCCTCCAGGACGCGGAGCACGCCCATGCCGTTGACCTCGGTGACGAGTTCGGCCTGCTGCCAGGACATCGGCACGAACGAGATCGCGCCGAGGTTGTACACCTCGTCCGGCTGCACGGTGTCGACGGCGGAGACCAGACTGCCCTGGTCCATCAGGTCGCCGTCCACGAACGAGAGTTCGGAGACGAGTCGGCTGACCCGGGACTTTCGCGGGTTGGCCTGTCCTCGGATCAATCCCCAAACCTGGTAGCCCTGTGACAGGAGATGCTCGGCCAGATAGGAACCGTCCTGCCCGGTAATTCCGGTGATCAGCGCACGCTTGGTCATACCAACCCCTTCTCGACCACGGAGAGACCGCCCAAACGCAGAGCTCGGTCGACGACCTTGCATCGAATACGCTTCTGTCCGGACGATAGACATCGGCACGCTCGCAAGCCTCCGACCACGGTGTCAAGAAATCCCGTGCTTACTAGGGAATTCCCGAGTCGGAGGGGAGCGGGGAAGGCGCGGAGAGGCGGAACACTAGTAATTTTCGGGACCGCGATGCGGTGCACTGTGTGCGTCGGCGTTCGGGCCGGCTCTGTCAACCGGAGCGTCTTTCCGTGCTGTTCGGACTTCTGCGTACCCATGTGCGCCCGTACCGGCGAGCCGCCGCCCTGCTGGTCCTCCTGCAACTGATCCAGATCCTCGGCACGCTGCTGCTGCCGACGCTCGGCGCCGCCCTGATCGACAACGGAGTCGTCGCGCGGGACAGCGGCTACATCTCGCGGCTCGGGGCGGTCATGGTCGCCCTGGCTCTGGTCCAGGTGGCCGCGGCGACCGGCGCGGTGTCCCTGGCCTCCCGTACGGCGATGGCGATGGGACGCGACATCCGCGCCGTCGTCTTCCGCCGGGTGCTCGACTTCTCCGCACGTGAGGTGGGCCGCTTCGGTACGCCGTCGCTGCTGACCCGGACGGTCAACGATGTGCAGCAGGTGCAGACGCTGACGCAGTCGGGCTTCGGCATCGTGGTGGCCGCGCCCCTGATGTGTCTGGGGAGCGTCGTGCTGGCGCTTCAGCAGGACGTACCGCTGGCGCTGATCCTGGTGGTCCTCGTGGTCGTCGTCGCCGTCGCGTTCGGGCTGCTGCTCGTGCGGATGGGCGCGTTCTACGAGCGGATGCAGACGTATCTCGACCGGCTCGGCCGGCTGCTGCGCGAGCAGATCACCGGCGTACGCGTGGTGCGTTCCTTCGTACGCGACGGCTACGAGCGCGAGCGGTTCGCCCGGACGAGCACGGAGCTGTTCGAGGTCTCGCGCCGGGTCGGCCGGCTCATCGCGTCGATGCTGCCCCTGGTGCTGCTGCTCATGAACGGGTTCATGGTCGCCGTCCTCTGGGCCGGTGCCTACCGGATCGACAGCGGGGCGATGCGGATCGGCGCGCTCAGCGCCTTCCTCAGCTATCTCTCGCTGATCCTCATGTCGGTCGTGATGGTCGCGTTCGTGTTCCTGTCGGTGCCGCGCGCGAAGGTCTCCGCCGGGCGTATCCAGGAGATCCTGGCCACGCCGACGAGTGTCACCCCGCCGTCCGAGCCGGTGGGGGCCGCGCCGGACGCCGTCGGCCGGCTGGAGCTGCGCGGGGCGGAGTTCCGCTATCCGGGCGCCGAGAAGCCGGTGCTCCAGGGGATCGACCTGACCGCGGGCCCCGGGGAGAGCGTGGCGATCCTCGGCTCCACCGGCAGCGGCAAGACGACACTGCTCAACCTCGTCCTGCGGCTGTTCGACGCCACCGAGGGTTCGGTACGGGTCAACGGCGTCGACGTACGGCGGCTGGACCCGGACGTCCTGAGCGGGGCCGTGGGCTTCGTACCGCAGAAGCCGTATCTGTTCTCCGGAACCGTCGCGACCAACCTCCGTTTCGGGAACCCGGACGCCACCGACGACGAGCTGTGGCACGCCCTGCGGATCGCCCAGGCCGACGAGTTCGTCGCGCGCATGCCCGACGGGCTGGACGCCGAGATCTCCCAGGGCGGCACGAACGTCTCGGGCGGCCAGCGCCAGCGGCTCGCCATCGCGCGCACCCTGCTGCGCCGCCCCGCCGTCTATCTCTTCGACGACTGCTTCTCCGCGCTCGACTACGCCACGGACGCCGCGCTGCGCACCGCGATGGCGCCGGAGATCGCGGGGTCGACCGTGATCACCGTCGCGCAGCGGGTCGCCACCGTGCGGTACGCCGACCGCATCGTCGTCCTCGACGGCGGACGCGTCGTCGCCACCGGCACCCATGACGAACTCCTGCACGACAGCGCCACCTACCGCGAGATCGCCCTCTCCCAGCTCACCGAGGAGGAGACCGTCCATGGTCTCGTCGGCCGGCCCCGGCCCCACTGAAACCCGGGGGCCCGGTCGCCGGCTCCTCGGACTGCTCCGGCCGCACCGCCCGCGGATCGCCGTCGCCCTTCTGGTGGGCATCGGCGGGATCACGCTCAACGCGTTCGGCCCGCTGCTGCTCGGCAGGGCCACGGACCTGATCGTGGACGGTCTGGGCGCCCCGGCGCCGGGGGGCACCACCGGCGGTGTCGACTTCGGCGCGGTCGGGCGGGTGCTGCTGCTCCTGCTCGTGCTGTATGTCGCGGCCTCGCTGTTCATGCTGGCGCAGGGCCGGCTGGTCGCGTCCGTCGTCCAGCGGGTGGTCTTCGATCTGCGGGAGCGGGCGGAGGAGAAGCTCGGACGGCTGCCGCTGCGCTACTTCGACCGCAATCCGGCGGGCGAGGTGCTGAGCCGTACGACCAACGATGTCGACAACCTCCAGCAGACCCTCCAGCAGACCCTCGCCGAGCTGATCACCTCGGTCTTCTCCATCATCACCATGCTCGTCCTGATGCTGGTGATCTCGCCGTCCCTGGCGCTGATCATGCTGGCGAGCGTGCCGGTGTCGGGGGTGCTCGCCGCGTGGATAAGCAAGCGCGCCCAGCCCCGGTTCGCCGAACAGTGGGCCGCCACCGGTTCGATGAACGCACAGGTCGAGGAGGTCTATACCGGCCACTCGCTGATCAAGGGCTTCGGCAGGCGCGAGCAGGCCGAGCGGCGGTTCGACGCGCACAACGACGCGTTGTTCCGGGCGGGCGCCAGGGCCCAGTTCGCCTCGGGCACCATCGAACCCGCCATGATGTTCATCGCCAACCTCGGCTATGTGGTGGTGGCGGTGGTGGGCGCGTGGAAGGTCGTGAGCGGCGCGCTGACGCTCGGCGACGTCCAGGCGTTCATCCTGTACTCCCGGCAGTTCAGCCAGCCGATCGTGCAGGTCGCCAGTGTGGCCGGCCGCCTCCAGTCCGGGATCGCCTCCGCCGCACGGGTCTTCACCCTGCTCGACGCGGAGGAACAGGGGCCCGACCCGGTCCGCCCGGTCCGGCCCGAACGGGTCACGGGGCGGGTGGAGTTCGACCGGGTGAGCTTCCGCTACTCCCCCGAGACACCGCTCATCGAGGATCTCTCCCTGACCGTGGCACCCGGCAGCACGGTCGCGATCGTCGGCCCGACCGGGGCGGGCAAGACCACACTGGGCAATCTCCTCATGCGCTTCTACGAGGTGGACGAGGGCCGGATCCTGCTCGACGGCACGGACATCGCGACGATGACCCGCGACGATCTGCGTGCGCAGTTCGGCCTGGTGCTCCAGGACACCTGGCTGTTCGGCGGCACGATCGCCGAGAACATCGCGTACGGCCACGCCGGCGCCGGTCGTGAGGAGATCGTCGCCGCGGCGCGCGCCACCTGCGCGGACCGCTTCATCCGTACGCTGCCCGACGGCTACGACACCGTGCTGGACGACGAGTCGGCCGGTGTGAGCGCGGGCGAGAAGCAGCTGATCACGGTCGCCAGGGCCTTTCTCGCCCGGCCCGCCGTGCTGGTGCTCGACGAGGCGACGAGTTCCGTCGACACCCGGACGGAAGTACTGATCCAGCGCGCGATGAACACCCTGCGCGCGGGCAGGACCAGCTTCGTCATCGCGCACCGGCTGTCCACCATCCGCGACGCCGATGTGATCGTCGTCATGGAGTCGGGGCGGATCGTGGAGCGCGGTACGCACGACGAACTGATCCGTGAGCAGGGCGCATACGCGCGGCTGCACGCCGCCCGCTCCCCTGGCTCCCCCCGGCCGGCCGCCGACGACGAGCGGCTGGTTACCGGTGGCTGACGCACCGCCGCCCGCTTCCGCGTAACCTCGAAGGGTCAGCGCACCCGGTCCGACCACCGGCGTTCGAGCCCGACCGATAAGGACGGTATTGTGCCCGACGGAAAACTCCTGGCCGTCAGCGATCTGCATGTCGTGTACGACGAGAACCGCGCGCTGGTCGAGGAACTGCGCCCGGCCTCGGACGACGACTGGCTGATCGTCGCGGGGGATGTCGCCGAGAAGTACGCCGATATCGAGTGGGCGCTACGGCTGCTCAGCGAGCGGTTCGCCAAGGTGATCTGGGCTCCGGGCAATCACGAGCTGTGGACCCATCCGCAGGACCCCTGCGATCTGCGGGGCGAGAAGCGCTATCTCCATCTGGTGGAGCTGTGCCGGGGCCTGGGCATCGCCACCCCGGAGGACCCCTATCCCGTCTGGCGGGGCGCCGGCGGGCCGGTGGCGATCGCTCCGCTGTTCGTGCTCTACGACTACTCGTTCCGGGCGCCGGGCGCCACCACCACGGAGGAGTCGCTGCGGCTGGCCCATGAGGCGGGCGTGGTCTGCTCCGACGAGTACTTCCTGCACGCCGACCCGTTCGCGGGCCGGGACGCCTGGTGCTGGTCGCGGGTCGAGGAGACCGAGCGCCGGCTGTCGGCCGTCGATCCGTCCCTGCGTACGGTGCTGATCAATCACTTCCCGCTGGTCCGTGACCCCACCCGCATTCTGTACTACCCGGAGTTCGCGCAGTGGTGCGGTACGGAACTGACCGCCGACTGGCATGTGCGCTTCCGTGCCGCCGCCGTGGTCTACGGCCATCTGCACATCCCCCGGGTCACCTGGCACGACGGGGTGCGCTTCGAGGAGGTCTCCATCGGCTATCCGCGCGAGTGGCGCAAACGCCCGCCCCGGGAGCCGTTGCGCCAGATCCTGCCCGAGCCGGCCGGACAGGCCGCCCGGTGATCGGGGAGGTGCTGCCCGCCGCGGTCGTCTGCGAGGCGGCCTACGACGACGGGCACGAGCCGGGCGAAGAGCTGTTCCCGCAGGAGAAGGCGCTGGTGGCGAACGCGGTCTCCAAACGGCAGCGGGAGTTCACCACCGTACGGTTCCTGGCCAGGCGCGCGATGCGCCGTCTCGGTCAGCGGCCCGTACCGCTGCTGCCCAACCGGCGCGGGGCGCCGCAGTGGCCGGACGGCATCGTCGGGAGCATGACGCACTGCGACGGCTACCGCGCGGCGGTCGTGGCCAGGTCCGAGGAGACGGCGGCGCTCGGCATCGACGCGGAGCCCGACGCGCCACTGCCCGAGGGGGTGCTGGACGTCATCGCGCTGCCGCCCGAGCGGACGCGGATCGCGTCGCTGACCGCGCGTCACCCCGGGGTCAGCTATGACCGGTTGATTTTCAGCGCCAAGGAAAGCGTTTTCAAGGTGTGGTATCCGCTCACCGGACGCGAACTCGACTTCTCCGAGGCGGAAATCGACATCGATCCGGTTGAACGGACCTTTCAGGCAAGGCTTCTGGTACCGGGCCCCATCGTGAATGGCCGTCATATCGGTGAATTCCAGGGCCGTTGGATCGCGGAACGCGGCCTGGTGGCCACCGCGATCCATCTGGCGTCTGAATCGTCATCAGTTTTTCATTGAATCCATCGTCAATCATCCCCGTGAGCTGCTATCCAAGTGGGGTCCTTGTCCCCCCACTCCTGGAGAAGCATCTCCATGCGTTCAACGAAGGCACTGTTCGCCGCACTTCTGGCGATCGTCGCAGCGGTCACGATCTCACCCTCCGCCCACGCGGCCGACGGCAAGTACGTGGCGCTGGGCGACTCGTACGCGGTCGCTCCCGGCACCCGTACCTACGACGACCCCAACGACGCGTGCCGCCGGGGCCCGCTGACCTACCCGCGGCTGTGGGCGGCTCAGCACAGCTCGGTGGCATTCGTCGAGGCGTCGTGTTCTGGTGCGACCACGACCGATGTGATCAATTCCCAGATACCGCAGCTCACGGCGGACACCACCCTGGTGACGTTGCAGGTCGGCGGCAATGACGTCGGCTTCGTCGATGTACTGACGAACTGCATCCTCACCATCGACGACCGGGACTGCGTCAACGGGGTCGAGCTGGCCAAGCAGGCGGCGCAGTCGGTCCTGTCCCCCGCGCTCACGCAGACCTACGGGGCGGTGCGCGCCGCCGCGCCCAACGCGAGAGTCATCGTCGTCGGATATCCCCGGCTCTACACCATCGGGGGTTCCTGCGGCGTGCTCGGCCTGAGCGACACCGAGCGTGCCGCGATGAACTCCGCCGCCGACACTCTCGCGTCGGTCATGTCCAGCCGTGCGGCGGCCGCCGGTTTCGAATTCCTCGACGCGCGACCGGCATTCGACCCGCACACGCTCTGCTCGTCCGGTTCCCCCTGGGTCACCAGTCTGGAATGGGACAAGATCAACGAGTCCTACCACCCGAACGCCGCGGGCCACCGCGATGGTTATCTGGCCGCTCTGAACGCCCTCACCGGCTGACGGAGCGACCGGCCGACCGGCCGACGGATCACATAAGTGGGGGCGTTCCGCTTCATTCGGCGGAACGCCCCCACTGCCGTTTCCTTTTTCAGCGCGGCGCATCGGCCAATTCGCCGACGTCCTCATTTCCTTCGCTCACCAGCATCTGGGAGGACGCGAGTTCGCGGTAGAGGACATCGGCCTCGACCAGCTCCGCGTGGGTTCCCGCGGCGCGCACCAGACCGTGTTCGAGGACCACGATCTGGTCGGCGCCGGTCACGGTGGACAGCCGGTGCGCGATCAGGATCACGGTGCAGCGCCTGGCCGCCTGGTCCACCGCGTCCCGCAGTGCCCGTTCATTGCTCGCGTCGAGCTGGGCGGTGGCCTCGTCGAGGAGAAGCACCTCCGGCCGGCGCAGCAGGGCCCGCGCGATGGCCAGCCGCTGCCGCTCGCCGCCCGACAGGGTGACGCCGCGGTTGCCGACCTCGGTGCGCAGTCCGTCGGGCAGCCGGTCGATCAGGGTGTCGAGCCGGGTGAGCCGCAGGACCTCCGCGATGTCCTCGTCCGAGGCGCCGGTCGCCGCGTACCGCAGGTTGTCCCCGATGGTGCCGGCCATCACCGGCGACTCCTGCTCCACGTAGGCGATGCGCCGGCGCACCTCCGACCGGGGCAGGGTGGCGATGTCGACGCCGTCGATCAGGATCTGTCCCGCGGCCGGGTCGTGGAAGCGCTGGAGCAGGGCGAACATCGTGGTCTTGCCCGCGCCGGAGAGCCCGACCAGCGCGGTCTGGGTGCCGCCGGGGACGGTGTACGAGATACCGCGCAGGGCGGGTGCGCGGCCGGGGTAGGAGAACCGTACGTCCCGGAACTCGACCGGGGGCGCGCCGGGCGCGGCCACGGCGGCGAGCGGTTCGCGCGGGTCGCGGAGGTCGTCCACATCGTCTTCGACGGGCATGTGCTTGACCTGCTCGATACGGCCGACGGCCCCGAGCCCCTGTTGCAGCATGCTCAGCCCGGCGACCAGCGAGCCGACGGGGCTGGCCAGATAGAACACGTACAGCAGGAAGGCGATCAGCGCGGAGGCTTCGAGGCTGCCGGAGGCGACCAGCGCCCCGCCCACGCCGAGCACCGCGAGGAACGCCGCCTGGATGGACACCCCGGAGAGGACCTTCACCAGCGCGACGTAGCGCGCGCCGGCCAGTCCCGCGCGGTAGGCGCCCTCGATGGCCTCTCCCGCGCGTTCGGTCTCCCGGCCCTCGGCGCCGTTGGCCTTCACGGTCCTGGCGGCGCCGAGCGTACGGTCGAGCGCGGCGCCCACCGCGCCGACCGATTCCTGGGCGCGGGCGACCGCCTCCCGGATCCGGGGCAGCACGAGCACCATCATCAGGGCGACGGCGATCAGGACGGCGGCGGTCACCCCGAGGAGTCCCAGATGCACGACGCCCATCAGGACCACCGCGCCGAGGATGCTGAGCACTCCGTTGGAGACCATCACCAGCCCTTCGGTGGCGGCGTTCTGGACGAGGGCGCTGTCGGAGGTGACGCGGGAGATGAGGTCGCCGGGTGGACGGCGGTCCAGTTCGGGTACGCGCAGCCGTATCAGCCGGAACACCAGGTCGCGGCGGATCTGCCGGACGACCCGTTCCGAGGTGCGCTGCTGCCACCAGGACTGGAGTCCGGTGAGTCCGGCGCCCAGGACGACGAGCGCGGCCAGCAGGAGCACGGGCCCCAGCACCCCGCGTCCGTCGCTCAGTCCGTCCAGTACGTGCTGGGCCACGAGCGGCTGGACGAGTCCGGCCGCGCTGGCGGCCAGCACGAGGAGCAGGGTGGCGAGCAGCACCGTCCGGTGCGGGCGGGCGTAGCGCAGCAGTACGCGCAGCGGGGGCGTGGCGGGCGGCTCGGGGGGCTGATCCTGCGCGGGTGGCCGCGGGGTCTCAGCCGGCGCGGGAGGGGCGGAAGCCGTTGTCATGGGTGGTCCCGGGTTCGCTGGTCGGGAGGGGGGTTCCCGGTGGGGGGTGAATGGTGCTCGCCGGTGCGGAGCGGGGTGTTCAGTGGGTCGCGGGGACGGGCGCGGTCGCGCGCCGCGCCGCGATCCGCTCCAGGTGGTCGGCGGCGGTGACCTGGCCGCCCGCCGCGCGGAAGGACCGGCCGATCGCCTCGGCCGCCGCGCGGTGGCCGCCCGCGCTGTCCAGTACGGTTTCGACGGCCGTGGCCAGCCGGGCGGCGTTCACCCGGTTGAAGCGGACCCGTACCCCCGCGCCCGCGTCGACCACCTGTTGGGCGACGATGGGCTGGTCGTCGCGGATGGGGGCGAGTACGAGCGGCAGTCCGTGCCAGAGCGACTCGCACACGGTGTTGTGTCCGGCGTGGCAGACGACGGCGTCGGCCCGTGCCAGCAGGTCGAGTTGGGGGACGTGGGCGCGTACGAGCACCCCCGGCGGCACCGCGGAGAGCGTATGGCCGGGGTCGACGACGACGCCCTGGACCGCGTCCCCGAGCCCGTCGAGCGCGGTGACCGCCTCCGCCAGGAACCGGCCGCCCGCGTCCGCGTTGGCCGTGCCGAGCGAGACGAGCACGGTGGGACGTCCGGGATCCAGCTCTTCCCAGGGGAAGTCGGAGTGGTCGGCGCGAGGGGCGATGGCCGGTCCGACCAGATGCGTCCGCTCCCAGGGCAGCGGTGCGTCGCCGAGCAGTTCGCGTCCGGTGAAGGCGATGACACCGTACGGGGAGAACCGCGGGTCGGCCGTGCCCGCCGGGTCGCCGATCCGGGTGCGCAGCGCGCCCAGCAGGTCACCGAGCCAGGCGGCCACCTTGGGCATCGCCGCCAGTGGGTCGATGAGTTCGGCGGAGGTGGTCGCGGATGTGACGTAGGGGATGCCCTTGCGCTCGGCGACGAGCGCGCCCGCCACGGCGTGCTGGTCACCGAGGACGACGTCGGGCCGGAAGGCGTCGATGGCGGCCTCGATGGCCGGCGCCATCATGTCGGCCAGCGGAACGAAGAACTCCGCCCACAGGAACCGGAAGGCGGCGGGCCCGGTCAGCTCCGGCGGCCTGGACAGCCCCTGGGCGGGCATGGCGCAGTCGAAGACCGTGGCGTCCGCGCCCGCGAGCCGGCGGATCTGCTCGGCCCGGCCCGCCCACGCCACCTGGTGCCCCCGCCCGGCGAGTTCACCGGCCACGCCGACCAGCGGGTTGACATGCCCGACGAGCGGCGGGACGACGAGCAGGAAGCGGGTCACCGCACCGCCCCGGCGAGTGTGTGATCCCGTATCCACTCCAGGATCAGGTCCCGGGTCTCCTCGGTCCGCTCCACGAGTACGGAGTGCCCCTGCTCGGCGAGGACCACGGTGCGGCAGGACGCCAGCTTGGCCTCCAGGGAGTCCACTTGGGCGCTCAGCCCGGACTCGTCGCCGAAGATGGCCAGGACCGGGCAGCCGAGCGCGGAGAGATCGTCGTCGATGACGTGGCCCGCCGGGATGTCCTCGGCAAGGGTGGTGACGCGCAGGATACGGCTCGCGCCCCGGGAGAGCCGGGCGGTGTGCGCGCCGTGATGGGCGGAGATCCAGCCGATGACATCCTCGCGGGCGAGCTGGCGCTTGGCGTCCGCGAGTCCGTCGGCCATGTGCCGGGTCCACTCCGCGACCGGGGGTTCGGACTCGATCATGGTGACCGTGGCGACCCGGTCGGGGTGCCACGCGGCGAGACCGGCGGCCACCGTACCGCCGAAGGAGTTGCCGACGACATGCACCCGGCGGGTCTCGCCCAGCGCGTCGAGCAGCCCGGCGAGGTCGCCGACGAAGGACTCCAGGCGGTAGCCGGTGGCCGGCCGGTCGCTGCGGCCGTGGCCGCGCAGGTCGTACATGATCACGTCGAAGCCCGCGGCGGCGAAGGCCGGGCCGAGGGTGAAGTAGTAGCTGGCCAGGCTGTCGGTGAGCAGCCCGTGCACGAAGACGACGACGTCCGGTTCACTCCCGTCGGCGGGCCGGGTGGCGGCGGGCAGCCGCTGCACATGCGTGGTGATCTCGCCGGTACGTATCTTGGTCATCGGATCAGCCCTGCCCGTCGGCGCGCAGCGACGCCGCGACATAGTCGGCCAGCTCACCGACGGTGAGGGCGATGATCTCGTCGAGTTCGAGATCGGCGATGAACAGGGCGAGGTTGACCCGGTCCCCGTAGTGCTCGCGCAGGACACCGGCGAGCGTCACCAGGTCGATGCTCTCCAGTTCGAGATCGTCGTGGAAGGTGGTCTCCCGGGTGATCTCGGCGTCGTCGAGACCGTCCTCCTCCAGCAGTTCGCGCAGCATCCGGGTGATGTCCGCCAGCACAGCGGCATCATCGGTGTCCCGCGGCTCCGTGGTCATGAACCCGATCGCCTCAGTGCTCATCAGACTCTCCTGTCTCGTTGTCATCGGTCGTCCAGGCGACGATGTACTGCCGCTCGGGCAGTCCCGGTGGATTGGCCACCTGCCGCACACTCACCCCGTACGCCCGGCCCTCGGTCTCCACGCGCAGCCTGCCCGCGTCCGCCGCCACCACGCGGTAGTCGGCGGGACGGCCCCGCAGACCGGTGCCGCGTGCCTTGGCGACGGCCTCCTTGGCCGTCCAGAACCGGGCGAACCAGCCGGGCCCGCTGTCCGGGTCCGCCGCCACCAGCCCGTCCAGCAGGGCCAGTTCGCCGCTGTCGCAGGCCATCTCGACGGCGGACCTCGGCCGGTCGGTGATCTCCTCGATGTCGATCCCGCACGCGCCGCGCCGGGCGAGGGCCACGCCGGTCTCCCGGCAGTGCGCGATCGACACGGTCAGCTCGCCCGGCACGCGTCCGTGCACACCGTGGGCGACGGGCCGCCCCGTGTCGTCGTTGCGTATCGCGATCTCGGCCGGATAGATCTCGTCCGCGCCCTCGCCCCACAGCAGTCCGCGGACCGCGTCCTTGGCGGCGACCCTGCCGAGCAGCCACTGACGGCGGCGGACGGGGGGCAGTCCCTCGTACCCCGCGCGTTCCGCGCCACCGAGCATATTGCGCATGATCAGCTCGCGGGTGGCCAGGTCGGGCCAGCGCTCGTGCACCTTCGTCCAGCCCCCGGGCTCGGCGGTGGAGAGGGTGTTGCGGCCCGGGAAGCGGTCCACCGCGCGGATGTTGGGGTCGGTGTCGAACCTCCGGTCCTGCCAGCCGGTGAACTCGGCCCAGACCCGGCCCTCGTGGACGAGCTGCATGTCCGCGGTGAGCGTGAGGTCGGTGACCTCGGTGATACGGATCAGGCAGTCCAGCCGTTCGCCCGGCTTCGGCTCCGGCCCGTGGAAGCGGATCCGGTCCATCCCGATCGGGAAGACCGTGGTGCGCTCGGTGAGCGTCGCCATGATCCAGTAACCGAGGAGCTGCCCGACGTTGTCCAGCAGGGCGCCGGGGGCGTCCGGCGCGGTGATGACGCCCCGCACCGACAGATCGCCGAGGGCGGTCAGTTCGCTGACGCCCTGGAAGCGCGGCCCGTGGAACATCCACCGTTCGCTGTAGAGCTGTTCGGCCCGCAGCCCGGGGGTGCGCTCGGCGGCCGGGTCCACCGGCCAGGGCGCGGGCGGTTCCGGGTAGCGCGGGGCCAGTTCGACCACCGCCCGGGAGTAGCCGGTCAGGCCGACCTCGACCCGGTCGGGCGCCTGGCGCCGTACCACCACCGGTACGTCGACGGACGGCATGGCCTCGATCCACTTCAGCAGCCGCACCTCGTGCACGGCGACGGCCCGCGTCCCGGGCACGGCGCGTTCGGCGATCTCCATGAGATGGCCGATGACCGTGGTGGCGGGGACGATCGGCCAGCGGTCGGCCTCGTCGGGCCAGCCGGGGCGCTGCCGGAAGAAGCAGTGGTCGAGCAGATACGGCATCGCGGCGACGTCCACCCGCAGCACCTCGGGGACCGGCGCCGCGGCCGGAGCGGGGACGGGAGCGGGCGTGCCCGCCGACGGTCCCCGGCGGACCGGGGCGGTACGCCGGTGCGCGGCGCCCGCGCCGATGAGTTCGTTCGCGACGGCCGCGGTGTCGTTGAGCAGCGCGGAGAGTTCGGCGGCCACCGGGAAGCGCGCGCCGGCCCGGCCGAGCAGCTCCAGCGCCCCGCCGTCGGCGACGGCGAGCGCGGGCGAGGCGGCGGGGGTGACGGGCCGGGGCACGATCCCCGTCAGCGCCTTTCTGGTCTGCTCGGGCAGGGAGACGAGCGCCCCGCCGAGATCCAGCCGTACCCCTGCCCGGACCGGCCGCGCGGACGTGGTCGCCGTACGGGCCGCCGCGGCGGTCACGGGCCCCAGCAGCGGGGCGACCTCGGGTGCGGCGCCGTCCACCCAGAGCGCGGTGACCACCCGGCGCAGCTGCGCCAGACTGTCCCTGGCCGTGGAGTGGGCGGAGACGACGAGCCGGTCCTCGCCGGCCAGGGTGTCGTCGATGAGCGAGCCGAGCTGCCCGGCGCCCAGCTGGATGAACGCGCGGTACCCCGCCTCGTGCATCGCGGCGATCATGAGCCGGAACCGCACCGGTTCGAGCAGATGCCGGACGAACAGCTCGCGTACGGCGGCCGGTTCCGCCGGGTAGAGCGCGGCGGTCGTCGCGGACCAGACCGGGGTGGTCTGCGGATGGAGGGTGTACGTCTCCGCCGCGCGCCGGATCGGATCGAGGTACGGCGCGAGCATCGGCGTGTGGAAACCGGAGCGGAACGGCAGCACCTGCCCGATCACCCCCTGGCCCCTGAAGCGCAGGACCAGTTCGCCGACGGCCTCCTCCGGGCCGCAGATCATCGACTGGTTGGGCGCGTTGTCGTGCGAGAGCACCACATCGGTACGTCCGCCCAGCTCGGCCAGTACCTTGTCGGCGGGCATGCCGAGCACGGCGAAGACCGCGCCGGGGACACGCAGCGCGTCCGGGTCGAAGCCCGCGAGGAAGGTGTCCACCTCGTCGGCGGCGTGGATGCCGCCGCAGGCCATGGCGGTCCACTCGCCCACGCTGTGCCCGGCGACCGCGTCGGGCACGACGGCGAGCCTGCGCAGCGCGGTGTCGAGGACGCGGCCGAGCTGGAACACCGCGGCGCCGTGCCGCCCCACATCGCCGACCCTGGCGTCCTCGCCCGCCGACCACGGAAGGCCGAACCGCTCGGCGAGTTCGGCCACTTGGGGCTCGAACTCCGCTTCGAGGCCGGGGAAGACGAACGCGGTGCGCCCGCCGCCCGCCGGGCCCAGCAGCGGGCGCGGGCTGAACCACACGTCGCTGCGTCCGCGCCAGGCGTTGCCCTTGCTCACGGCCTTGCGTGCCAGCTTCAGCCGGCGCGCGGTCGGGTCGACGATGCCGAGGCGGACGGGGCCCGCCGAGGCCGCCGCCGGGTCGCGCTCGTCGAGCCCGGCCGCCAGGACCGTGGAGTCGTCGGCGTCCAGCAGTGCGGCCAGCTCCGCCGGGCCCGCCGCGGCGAGCCGCAGCACCCGCTCGGGCTCGGTCACCGTCGTACGGGCTGTCCGCGCGGCCGGGGCGGTGGCCGGCTGCTCCAGGACGACATGGGCGTTGATGCCGCCGAAGCCGAAGGCGTTGACGCCCGCGCGGCGCGGGGCGCCGGTGGCGGGCTCCGCCCAGGGCCTGGCCTTCGCGAGGGGGGCGAACCGGGTGCCGTCCAGGGCCGGGTTCGGCTCGTCGCAGTGCAGGGTCGGGGGCAGCACCCCGTGGTGGATCGCGAGCGCCGCCTTGATCAGCCCGGCGATCCCGGCGGCCGGCATGGTGTGTCCGATCATGGACTTCACCGAGCCGATCGCCGCCCGCTCGCCCACCGCCGGTCCGAACACCTCGGCGAGCGTGGTCAGTTCGGCGCGGTCACCGGCGACGGTGGCGGTGCCGTGTGCCTCCAGCAGCCCCAGGGCGTCGGCCGCGCGCGGGTCGAGCCCCGCCGCGTCCCACGCCTGCCGCACCGCGCGGATCTGGCCGCCGGGGTCGGGGTTGAAGAGGCTGGCGGACCGGCCGTCGCTGGCCACTCCGGTCCCGGACACCACCGCGTAGACACGGTCGCCGTCGCGCTCGGCGTCCGCGAGCCGCTTGAGCACCACGATGCCGGTGCCCTCACCGATGAGCACGCCGTCCGCGCCGGCGTGCAGCGGGCGGATCCGCTCGCTCGGCGAGAGCGCGCCGAGCTGACTGAACACACTCCAGAGGGTGATGTCGTGGCAGTGGTGCACACCGCCGGCCAGCATGACATCACACCGGCCGGCGGCCAGTTCGCGGACCGCGTGGTCGACCGCCACCAGCGAGGACGCGCAGGCGGCGTCCACGGTGTAGGCGGGGCCGCGCAGATCGAGCCGGTTCGCGACGCGCGAGGCGGCCAGGTTGGGCACCAGCCCGATGGCCGACTCCGGCTGTTCCGGCCCGAGTTGCGCGGCGAACGCCGCCCGTACCTCCTCGATCCTGTCCTCGCCCAGCTCGGGCGCCAGTTCCCGGAGCGTACGGGCCAGCTGGCCGGCCGTACGCACCCGCTGGTCGAGCCTGACCAGACCGGGCGTCAGATACCCGCCCCGGCCGAGGACGATCCCGGCGCGCTGCCGGTCGGCGGGGAGTACGGGGTCCCCGCCGGCGTCCTCGATGGACCGGTGGGCGACATCCAGCGCGATCAGCTGGTCGGGCTCGGTGCCCGCCACGGACGTGGGCATGATGCCGAACCGCGTGACATCGAACTCGGCTTCCTGGTCGACGAATCCGCCGCGCCGGCAGTACACCCGGTCGCTGCGCCGGGGCCCGTCGGGCGCGTAGAACTCGCCGTCCCAGCGGTCGGCCGGTACGTCGCCGATCGCGTCGACCCCGTTGACGATGTTGTGCCAGTAGCCGTCCAGGTCCCTCGCGCCGGGGAAGAACGCGGCCATCCCGACGATGGCCACCGGTGTCGCGGGACCGGCGGGCGTCCGGGGATCCATCCCGGTCACCAGCCGGAGGCGGTGTAGACCGCGGCGTGCACCGAGGGGGCGCCCCAGGCGAGTTCACGCAGCAGGCTCAGCGGTCCCTCTTCCGGGTCGATGAGCTTGATCCCGCGGGACGCGTACGACCGCATCAGCTCCGGGGTGACCATGCCGCCGTTCGTCTCGGAGGCCGCCCAGGGGCCCCAGTGGACGGTCAGCCCGCGCCGGTCCGCGGTGGACCAGCGGCGCCCCAGCTCCTCCAGCGCGTCGTTGGCGGCGGCGTAGTCGGACTGGCCCCGGTTGCCGAGCGCGGCGGCGATGCTGCCGAACAGTACGGCGAAGCGCGGTCCGGTGGGCAGCGAGTCGACCGCGTCGAGCACCGCGCGGGCCCCGCCCACCTTGGTGGAGAACACCCGGCGGAACGACTCGACCGGCTTCTCGGCGATCAGCTTGTCCTCGATGACCCCGGCCGCGTAGACGAGACCGTCGAGCCTGCCGTGCTCGGCGTGGATGTCCTTCACCGTGGCCCGTACCGCCTCCGCGTCGAGCACATCGACGCAGTGGTAGCGGACCTGGCTGCCGTACGCCCGCAGTCCGGCGATGGTGTCGCGCACCTCGCGCGCGGCGAGAGTGGCGGACACCCGGCGCTCGACCTCGGCGGGCGAGGTCAGCCCGGAGGCGAGGAAGGCGGCCCGCAGCCCGGCGCGGTCCGCGGCTCCGGCGGTCGCCGGGTCCTCGGTGTCGGAGGGGACCGGTGTGCGGCCCATCAGTTCGATACGGCACCGGCTGACGGAGGCGATCGTACGGGCGAACCGCGCGGTGATCCCGCGGGCTCCGCCGACCAGCAGGACGACCGCGTCACGGTCGAGCCCCGCCGCCTCGGCCTCCGCGACCCCGTCACCGGCCGGGCCCGCGCCGGTGGCGGCCAGCGCGCCCAGATCGGTGAGGGTCAGCCGCAGGGCGCGCCGGGTGCCGCCGTCGGTCAGGACGACCGGTTCCCGCTCGGTGGCGGCGAGTTCGGTGACCAGCGCGTCGGCGACCGCGTCCGGTGCCGCGCCGGGCGCCACCTCGACCAGGGTCGCGGCGAGGTCCGGGTATTCGCGGTCGACGCTGCGGAAGAAGCCGCGCAGCCCGCTGGCCGCGCCCTCGGTCCTGCGCTCGACGGCGAGCAGTCGGCGCGGGGCGCCGGCCAGCACGCTCTGGAAGAGCGGGAAGGCCTCGGGCAGCGGCGCCTCGGCCGCGTCGAGGGCGTCCAGGTAGAGCACGGCGTCGGCGCCGCTCTCCGGCAGCTCTCCGGTGGGTACGAGCCGGGGCTCGGCGCCGGCGGCGCGCAGCCGCTCGGCCACGACCGGGGCCAGCTCACCGCCGCCCAGGATCAGCACCGTACTGCCGCTGTCCACGGTCCCGGTCACGGCGGGCAGTTCGGCCTCGGTGAACTCCAGCCGCTGCGGGGGCACGACCTCGGCCGCGGGTCCGGCGGGCGCGGCGGGTACGGCCTGGGCGTCGCTCGTCCCGGAGGTCGTCTCCCCTCCGCCGAGCCGGGTGGTGAGCAGTCCGGCGATGCCCGCGGCGGTACGGGCGGCGCTCAGCCCGTCCAGCTCCGCACCGCCGTCGACGGGGAGACCCAGCCTGACCGCCAGCTCACCCGCGATCTCCGTCCGCTTGATCGAGTCCACACTCAGATCCGCTTCCAGATCAAGATCAGGCTCAATCATGTCCACCGGATAACCCGTACGCTCCGCCACCACCGCCAACACCGCACCGAGCACCGCCTCACGGTCCAGCACCGGACCGGCGGCAGCGGGCGCCGCCACAGCGGAGGCGGGCGACTGCGCGGGCAGTCCGGCGACCTTCGTGGCGAGCAGTCCGGCGATCCCGGCGGCCGTGCGGGCGGCGCTCAGCCCGTCCAGCTCCGCACCCCCGTCGACCGGCAGACCCAGCCTGACCGCCAGCTCACCCGCGATCTCCGTCCGCTTGATCGAGTCCACACTCAGATCCGCTTCCAGATCAAGATCAGGCTCAATCATGTCCACCGGATAACCCGTACGCTCCGCCACCACCGCCAACACCGCACCGAGCACCGCCTCACGGTCCAGCACCGGAGCAGCGGCGGCGGGCGCCACGGTGGCGGCCGTGACGACAGCGGTCGCCGGGACGGGCGCGGGCAGCGCGGCGGGGGCGGACAGCTGTGGTGCGGCGGCGTAGACGGGCGGCCGGTCCGCGGGGACGGCCGCGGGGCCGCCCAGATAGCTCAGCATGACGTCTCGCTGCGCCGCCACCAAGTCCCGGCTGGTGCGCAGGAATTCGGCGACGAGTGCGTCGGGACCGGACGCCGCGGCGCCGTGGGGGGCGTAGTTCTCCGGCACGATCAGCTCCGTAACGGGTCTGGCGGGGTGCAGGGCGTTGGGGGGAATGGAGCCGTCGGCGAGGCGGACGAGCTGGCCGTCCACCGTCCATCCGGCGGTGCGCCCGGGGACGGCGGTCTCGGGGTCGACCGCGTCGCGTCCCTGGAAGAGCCGGCCGGCGCGGACGTCGGCTCCGCTGACGGCGAGCTGGGCCAGGGCGGTGAGGAAGCCGGTCAGTCCGGCGCCCCGGCCGCCGTCGAGCGGGATCGTACGGTGCGGGCGGTCGCCCAGGACGGCGGAGACCAGCTTGCTCAGTACGCGGCCGGGGCCCACCTCGGCGAAGACCCGGGCGCCCGCCGCGTACATGGCCTCGATCTGCTCGGTGAACCGGACGGGCGCGCCGATCTGCGCGGCGAGTCCGGCCCGGATCGCCGCGGGCTCGGCCGGGTACGACTCGGCCGTGCGGTTGGCCCAGACGTCGAAGGCGGTCGGGTAGACGGTCATGGACTCCAGGCGGTCGGCGAAGGCGTCGCCCGCGCCGGCCAGCAGGGGGCTGTGGAAGGCACAGGCCACCTGGAGCGGCTTCGCCGGGTGGCCGGCGTCCCGCAGATGGGCGACGGCCGCGGCCATCGGCTCGGTGGGACCCGAGATGACGGTCTGCCGGGGCGCGTTGTGGTTGGCGGCGACGACGTCCTCGGCGAGACCGGCCAGCCGCAGTACCTCCTCGACCTGCTCGACGGTGGCGGTGACGGCCGCCATCGTGCCGGCGTCGCCGTCCGCCACCTGGGCGAGGATCGCCTCGGCGCGGGCGGCGCTCGCGGTCAGGACGTCCTGGGGCGCGAGCGCCCCGGCCACACCGAGCGCGACGAGTTCGCCGTAGCTGTGACCGGCGGCCATGGCGGGGCGTACGCCGACCGAGGCGAGCAGTTCCGCGGCGGCGAGTTCGACCACACCGAGCGCGGGCTGGGCGACGGAGGTGTCGGTGATCCGGGCCAGCTGGCCGGCCTTCGTCTCCTCGTCGAAGGCGGCCGGCGGGTAGAGCGCGTCCGCCCAGCGCGCGCCGAGCTGGAGGTAGCGCTGCAACTCGGGGAAGGCGACGAAGAGTTCGGCGAGCATGCCGGGGCGCTGGCTGCCCTGGCCCGGGAAGAGGAAGGCCAGCTTTCCGGCTCCCTCGCCGTCGGTGTCCGTGGCCCCGGTCGTGGTGCCGTCGAGCGCGGTGTCGTCGGAGACATGGAGCCCGGCCTCCGGGTCGTGCTCCCCTTCGGCGGCCCTGCGCAGCAGTTCGGGCAGCGCCGCGAGGCTCGGGGCCACCACGGCGATCCGTACGGGCTCGCCGCGTACCGCCGCCTGGTCGGCGCGGTGGGCCGCGTGCCGCGCGTAGTCGCGCAGCCGCCAGTCGCCTCCGCGCTGGATCAGGTCGAGCAGCGCACGCGCCGCGCGGCGCGCCGCGGCGGCGTCCCGGCCACGGAACGTGAACAGCTCCGCGGGCCACGCGTCCAGCGTATGGGCAGGCGGCGCCTGGTCATACGCGCGTAGAACGACGTGGAAATTGGTGCCGCCGAATCCGAAAGCGCTTACTCCCGCGACACGGTCCGCGGGCTCCGAGGCCCATGGCCGGGCGGCGGTGTGGAAGACGAACGGGCTGCTGCCGCCGTCCCATGCCTCGTTGGGCCGGCGCACGTGCAGGGTGGGCGGCTTCACCCCGTGGTAGAGCGCCAGTGTGGTCTTGATCAGCCCGGCCAGTCCGGCCGCGCACTTGGTGTGGCCGATCTGGGACTTCACCGAGCCGATCGCACAGCCGGCCGGCTCGGCCCCCGCCTCGGTGAACACCTCGGTCAGCGTGGCGAGTTCGGTGCGGTCGCCGACGACGGTGCCGGTGCCGTGCGCCTCGATCAGTCCGACATCGGCCGGGGACACACCGGCGTTGCGGTAGGCGCGGGTGAGCGCGGAGCGCTGGCCCGCCGGGCGGGGCGCGGTCAGGCCGAGCGCCCGGCCGTCGCTGGCGCTGCCGACGCCGTCGATCACGGCGTAGATCCGGTCGCCGTCGCGCTCGGCGTCGGCCAGCCGCTTGAGCGCCACGCAGGCGACCCCCTCGCCGAGCGCGATGCCGTCGGCGGCGCCGTCGAAGGTGGCGGAGCGGCCGGTCGGGGAGAGCGCGTGCACGGAGGAGAACAGCAGATAGTCGTTGATGCCGTTGTGCAGGTCGGCGCCGCCGCAGAGCACCAGATCGCTGGTGCCGGTGACCAGTTCCTTGCAGGCCACGTCCACGGCGGTGAGCGAGGACGCGCAGGCCGCGTCCACGGTGTAGTTGGCGCCGCCGAGGTCGAGCCGGTTGGCGATCCGGCCCGCGATGACATTGGCGAGCATGCCCGGGAAGGAGTCCTCGGTCAGCCGCGGCAGCTGCTCGTCGAGTGCGGACGGGATGGTGCCGACGTATCCGGGCAGCACCGTGCGCAGGGTCGTCGCGTTGGACAGATCGCTGCCCGCTTCCGCGCCGAACACCACGGAGGTACGGGCGTGATCGGTGTCCGCGCCGTCGTACCCGGCGTCGGCGAGCGCGCGCCGCGCCGCCTCCAGCGCGAGCAGCTGTACGGGTTCGATGCTGGCCAGCGAGGCCGGCGGGATGCCGTAGCGCAGCGGGTCGAAGGGGATCTCGGGCAGGAATCCGCCCCAGCGCGAAGGGGTGCGCTCGCCGTCGCCGTCGGGCGCGTAGTACCGCTCCGCGTCCCAGCGGTGCGCCGGGACTTCGGTGACGCAGTCCTTGCCCGCCAGGATGTTGGCCCAGAACTCGGCGAGGTCGGGGGCGCCGGGGAACATGCCGGCCATGCCCACCACGGCGATCCGCAGCGGTTCGGGGGCGCTCTCCGCGTCCTCGTCCACCCGGTCGAGTCCGAGTGCGGTGCGCAGTCCCGCGGCCCGGGAGCGCAGCCATCCGGCGGCCCCTTCGGCGACGGACTCGTGGAGCGCCGCGACGGTGGTGACGGATTCGCGCAGGACGCAGACCTCGCCCGCCATGAACATGCCCTCGTCGGACTGGCGGGTCTCGTCGACCGGCCGCAGTTCGTCGCCGACCCGCTCGATGCCCTTGCTGGCGAGCCGGAGCCTGCCGACGTTGAACCGCTCCAGCCGTTCCCAGATCTCCCGGTCGGGCACGCCCTGTTCGCGCAGTTCGTCCTTGAGGTGCGCGAAGTCCTGGGTGATGGCGCTGTGGGCGCAGCGGGTGGCGTGTCCGGGGGCGGTCTCCAGCAGGTCGGTCCGCTCGGCGGCGACGATGCTGCGCTGGAAGAGCGGCTGGATGGCACCGGCCGCGACCGCCTCCTCGGTGAAGAGATACGCGGTGCCCATCAGCACGCCGAACGCGGCTCCCGCGCGGGTCAGCGGGGCGGCGAGGGCCGCCGCCATCGCGGCCGAGCGGGCGTCGTGGATGCCTCCGGCGAACAGGACGGTCAGCTCGGCGGCGGCCTCGTCACCGGATTCGGCCACGAAGTCGAGCAGGACCTCGGTCTGCGCCTCCCACAGCGGGAAGCTGTTGCGCGGTCCGACATGCCCGCCGCACTCGGCGCCCTCGAAGATGAACCGGCGCGCGCCGGCGGCGAGGAACTGCCGCAGCAGCCCCGGGGAGGGCACATGCAGGAAGGTGGCGATGCCCTCCGCCTCCAGCGCGGCGGCCTGGGCGGGCCTGCCGCCCGCGATGATCGCGTGCGTCGGCCTCAGCTCGCGTACCACCTCCAGCTGCGCGGACCTGATCTCCTCGTCCGCGAACCCGAGGACACCGACGCCCCAGGGCGCGTCGCCGAGGGCGTCGCGGGTGCGCTCCAGCATCGTCCGGGTGCGGTCCGCGTTCGCCAGCGCGAGCGCCAGGAACGGCAGGCCGCCCCCGGCCGCGACGGCGGCGGCGAACGCGGGCTCGTCGCTGACCCTGGTCATCGGCCCCTGGGCGATGGGGAATTCGGTGCCGAGTGCCCGTGCGCCCGCCGATCCCGCGGCCAGCGCGGCGGCGGGCAGGTCGTCCTCGACGGCGGCGGATATCGCCGCCCTGACGCCCCGGATCGCGTCGCCCGCCGACTTCCAGCGCCGGGCGAAGGAGGCCGCGAGAAACGCGTCCTGGCCCACCGGCAGAAACTGTGTGCGGAGATCGTCACTGCCCACCCTGGCCGCGAACTCGGCCGGATCATCAGGGAGTTCGGGGGCACCGGGACCACGGCGCCGCAGCACCCGCGTCCCGTGGTGCAGCACCGTCTCCGAGCCGTCGAGTCCGGTGAGCGCGCCGGTCAGCTCCGCGGGCAGGCCCGCCTCGTCGAACAGCGCGAGCTGGGTGTCGAGTACGACACCCGCCGCGCCTCCCGCGACGACGGCGGCGGCCGTGTGCGGCCCGATGCCACCGCACGCCCAGACCGGCAGCGCGATGTCCGGGTCCGCCAGCACCTGCTGGAGCAGGACGAACGTACTCAGCTCGCCCGCCCTGCCACCGCTCTCCGCGCCACGCACGATCAGTCCGGCCGCCCCGGCTCCCGCGGCCTCCCGCGCGCCCGCCAGACCGGTCACCTCCACGAGGACCCGGCGGCCGGCGAACTCCTCCGGTGTACGCCCGGGGTCCGCCAGCAGCACGGTGTCCACCGGCTCGGGCAGATCCGCCGCGGTGACGGTGCAGCCGGGACGTATCCGCACACCGAACGGCAGCGACGACCAGCGCAGGGTGCGGTCGAGTGTGTCGGCGACGCTCCTGGGGTCACCGGCCGACAGCTCCAGCACGCTGAGCGCACCCGCCCGTGCGGCGGCGGCCGTCAGCCGTGGCGACGAGCGGTGCAGGGGGTTGACGGCGATGACCGACTGAGGCAGCGAGAACTCAATGGACGCGACGGATTCCGGCATCCGCATGAAGTCTCCCGGATCGAGGTGGGGGGTTGACCGAGGGCTTGACCGTGGGGGGCAGACCGTGAGGTTGACTGGCCGGTAGTTAACTGGCCCTCCCTCCCGGGGGTCAACTGCTCACGCTGCGCAACGAGTTACGCGTAGCCGCTGCCCCACACACTCCGTAGTCGAAGAACCTCGCGAGGGGGCAGTAATCGGACGCCTTACCAGGACCGCAATCCGCGGATCATGTGCGTGATATCGACCTGTCATGCCCATGAAATGCAGGATCTGTCTCCGGGTCATCGGCTGTGCCACAGATCACAGTACCCGGGTCTCGCATTCTGTCGCCCACGGGGCATGCCTACACGGCGTGACAATGCCGCAGAAACGCTTCACCTGACTCGGCGCCATGCCGTGGTGACGCTTGAGCAGGCGATCGATAAATCTTATAGTTGCCACCGCATCAGTGAACGCGGCGTGAACCGGAGGAAGAAGAGTGAGGAACGTTCCATCACAGCTCTTCCTGCCCATATGCCCGCCCGCCGCCACCCGTTGACGTAACAGGTCCCCGCGCGCCCGTCATCTCTTTCCGTGACAGCTCCGGAAATCGGTACGGGCATGACCGGTTAACGCCCCCTCATGACCACGCACAGCACCGTACTCCAACGGTTTCCCCTCGCGAACCGTTCTCTTTCGGTGACCATTCCTTCCCGCCCACGGGCATGCGGAGCGAGATGACTCCCCCTCAGATTTCCGTCGTCGTACCGTGTTTCAACGAGAGCGAAGTACTCGCCGCCTTTCACACCGCACTGCTCGCCGCCCTCGAACCGACCCGGCAGACCTTTGAGATCTGCTACGTGGACGACGGCAGCGCGGACGGCACCAGAAGACACCTCAGCGAACTCGCGGCAGCGGACCCGCGCGTCCGGTACACCTCCTTCAGTCGCAACTTCGGCAAGGAGGCCGCCATGCTCGCGGGACTGCGCATGTCCCGGGGAGACGCGGTCGTGCTCATGGACGCGGACCTCCAGCACCCCCCGGAGCTGGTGCCCCGCATGCTTGAGCTGCACCGGCACGGCTACGACCAGGTCGTGGCCCAGCGCGACCGCACGGGCGAGAGCGCCCTGCGCACCGCGCTCAGCAGGGTCTACTACCGGCTGGTGCGGCGCTGCATGGATGTCCATGTCGTGGACGGCGCGGGCGATTTCAGACTGCTCTCGCGGCACGCGGTGAACAGTGTGCTGTCCCTGCCGGAGAGCAACAGATTCTCCAAGGGAATCTTCTCCTGGATCGGCTTCGACACGGCGAGCTTCACCTACCGGAATGTCCAGCGCGCGGCCGGCACCTCCAAGTGGGGCGGCCGGAATCTGCTCAACTACGGCATCGACGGACTGCTCTCCTTCAACAGCCGCCCCCTGCGGCTCGCCATCCATACCGGTCTCTGGCTCTTCCTCTCCGCTCTCGTATACGCGCTGTGGATCATCGCGAATGTCGCCCTGAACGGTGTGGACGCGCCGGGCTATACGACGCTCATGACCGCCATCGTGGCGCTCAGCGGAATCCAGCTCGCCACGCTCGGCGTCATCGGCGAATACGTCGGACGGATTTACCACGAGGCGAAGCGCCGTCCGCACTATGTGGTCCGGGAAACGGATACGACGCGTACGCCCTTTCCGTCCGGTGCGCCATCGGCGGTCTCCGTCGGGCAAGCCCGTTCGGAGCGATAGGGAACCGGCGGCCGGACGCGTTCCCGCCGGACGCGGTCCAGCCGGAAACGGAACCTCCCCTTTCGAAAGGCAGTGGTGTACATGGCCGCGGGCGCGTCACGCGTCATCATCCCGGAGCAACCGGGCGGACGGCCCCGGCGGCGGCGGGAGAACGGCCGCGGGTCATCCGTACTCTCCGTACGTGCGTGGCCGGGATACGGCGTACTGGGCCTGCTGTCACTGCCACTGGGACTTCTCGGATCGGCGTTCTGGCTCGGCCGCCATGTGCGTCCCAGCGCGGACGAGTGGTGTTTCCTGCCCAGCGTGCGCGATCACGGCATCACGGGGCTGGTGGGGAAGTTCTACCTGACGGACAACGGACGGCTCGGGAACGGCCTGCTGGTCGGGGCGTACGCGAAGTACGGGGTCGCGGGCCACCAGTGGTTCGGTCTGGTCAGTGGTGTGGTGATGCTGGGGCTGCTGTGGGCCGTGACCGTACTGCTGCTGCGTCTGACGGGCCGGACGGCGCCGCGTGGCGTGCCGCTGTTCGTGGCGTCCATGGTGACGGTGGTGTTCCTCTTCGCGAGCCTCAACACGTACAAGACGTTCTACTGGCCCGCCTCCTCCGTCTCGCACACCGTCGCGCCGGTACTGGCCTGCGCCGCCGCCGTCCCCCTGCTGTGGGCCGGGTCGCGCCGGGGACGCGTCGCGGCGGGGGCCTGCGCGCTCGTCATGGGCGCCTTCCTCGGCACCCTCTCGGAGGAGACGTCGGTCGTCGCGCTGGTCGTGCTCCTGACCCTGCTGCTGCTCGGCCACCGGATCCTCGTCCCTCGCGCACGGGCCCACGCGCGCGCCTGGTGCCTGGCCGGTGGGGCCGGGATCGTGATCGGCACGCTGCTGCTGCTCACCTCCCCCGGATCGCGCAACCGACGTGCGCGGTACGACGCCGGGACCGGCTCGATGTTCGCGCCCGAATCGCTCGCCGGCTCGCTGGACGGGTTCCTGGACATCCTCGGGACCCTGTTCACCACCTGGTGGTATCTGGGCGCCCTCGCGGCCGGTGTGGTGCTGGCGCTGCTGACCGGGAAGCGGAAAGGGCACGCGCCGGTGCTGCTGCCGTGCCGCCCGCTCTTCCTGCTGGGCACGGGCACCGTCACGTTCCTGGTCGCCGGATACGTCTGCACGGTCATCACGTACCCGCTCTTCGGACCGCATGTGGTGTTCGCGCACCGGACCTGGAACGACTATCTCCTGCTGTATGTCGTGCTTCTGGTGGGTGCCGGAGCGCTCCTGGGCCGGGCGTTGCGGGGACACGCGACGCGGGGGCGCGCGGCGCGTACGTGCGCCGTCGCGATGGCCGCCGGAGCGGCGATGTGCGTCGCGGTGTGCGTCGGACTGGCCTTTCCGCTCGGCGAACTGGGCGAGAGCATGCGCGTAAGGGCCGAGAAGTGGGACCACCAGGACCGCTGGCTGCGGGAGCGGGCGGCGCGGGGCGCGCGGGTCCTGCCGTACAAGCCGCTGTCCGTCAGCGGGATGGGGGAGCCGTTCGCGCACAGGGGCGGCAAGACCTGGCCGGCCCGATGTGTCGCCGACTACTACCACCTGGAGCGGATCACCCGCGCGGAGCGGCTTCCCTGATCCCACCGCCGTCACCGGCGCCTCCACGCGGGTTCTTGTGGGATGCTGACGTATCCGCACCTCCCTTCTTCCCCCCGAGGCACTATGCGCTGCGTCATCGCCCGCTTCCCCTTCGAACTGGTCAAGAGCGAGGTGCAGCAGGCGATGAAGGGCATCAAGCCGGAACCCATCACCGGTGAATCCGTGGTCATCGGCCGCCGCGCCTACCCCGTCAAGCAGGTGGGGGAGGTCATCACACGGCAGGACCGCCGCGATTTCACCTCCTTCGAGGTGACGAGGGCGCTGACCAGGCTCGGCTTCACGTGCCACGCCGTCCCGGCTCCCGTCGCGCCGGAGCCGCTCACCCCGCTCGAAACCGCGTCGGCGCTGCTCGGCCCCGGCGCGCGGGACTGATACGCGCCGGACGGGCCACGGCCGGTGTTTCGTACGCTCACTCAGGGCGGCGCCCGCGTAGTAGAGTCGGCGCCCATGTCGAAGCCTGATCATCTGCTTGTTGACATCGCCACCACCGTGGAGTCCGAGCAAAGCAATCAGATGTCCCTCACCGTGGTCGTCCAGGGCGCCGTCATCACAGGACGGCTGGCGCCCGAAGTTGTGTGGAGGGAGCGGGTCGCCGAGGTCCTGGAGGACTCCGAGCGACTGGGACCGTTCTCCGCCGTCTTCGGTCCGGCCGCCGCGAACGCCCGCTCATCGCGCCCGGACGAGCCGCCCACCCATCTGCATTTCCATGTCGCCCGGATCCTCCAGGGAAGTTTCGGGATCCCGGAGACCGGTGGCATGTACCGCATCGCCATCGAGGACGTGAACGCCTGGACGGTGGGAGACTTCAGCTACTCCGACGGCTGACGCCGTCCGCTCCCCCTCCGAACCCCCTTCGCACACCTCAGCGGAAGTGCCCCGGTACCAGTCGGTACCGGGGCACTTCCGCTGTGCGTTCCGCCCGTGGCTCAGGCGGTGCTGTTACGGGGCGACTGGCGCGGTGCGCCGCCGGTGCGCGCCGCGGAGCCCGCGGAGGAGGAGCGGCGGCCCTGACCCGCGCGGCCACGGCCGCGGCCCTGGGAGGGGCCGCGCTTGGCCCGCTCGGTGACCGGCGCGGTGATGGTGACCGGAACCCCCGAGGGCGCCTGGGCGCCCGTGATGCGGCTCAGTTCGGCCTCGCCCGAGCGGACCTGGGCGGTCTGCGGCGTGATGCCCGCGTCGGCCATCAGCCGGGTCATCTCGCGCCGCTGGTTCGGCAGGACGAGCGTGACGACACTGCCGGACTCGCCGGCCCGTGCGGTGCGTCCGCCGCGGTGCAGATAGTCCTTGTGGTCGCTGGGCGGGTCGACGTTGACGACGAGGTCGAGGTTGTCGATGTGAATGCCGCGGGCCGCGACGTTCGTGGCCACCAGCACCGTGACATGGCCCGTCTTGAACTGCGCGAGGGTGCGGGTGCGCTGGGGCTGGGACTTGCCGCCGTGCAGCGCGGCGGCGCGTACGCCGCTGTTCAGCAGGTGCTCGGTGAGCCGGTCGACGGCGTGCTTGGTGTCCAGGAACATCAGCACCCGGCCGTCGCGCGCCGCGATCTCGGTGGTGGTGGCGTACTTGTCGGCGCCGTGTACGTGGAGCACATGGTGCTCCATCGTGGTGACCGCGCCCGCGGACGGGTCGACGGAGTGGACCACCGGGTCGTGGAGGTAGCGGCGGACCAGGAGATCGACATTGCGGTCGAGGGTGGCGGAGAACAGCAGCCGCTGGCCCTCGGTGCGCACCTGGTCGAGCAGCGCGGTGACCTGCGGCATGAATCCCATGTCGGCCATCTGGTCGGCCTCGTCGAGCACCGTGATGGCGACCCGGTCCAGCCGGCAGTCGCCGCGGTCGATGAGGTCCTTGAGCCGTCCCGGGGTGGCGACGACGATCTCCGTGCCGCCGCGCAGCGCGCTGGACTGGCGGCCGATCGACATACCGCCGACGACCGTGGCCAGCCGCAGCTTCAGCGACCGGGCGTACGGGGTGAGCGCGTCGGTGACCTGCTGGGCCAGTTCCCGGGTGGGGACGAGGATCAGGGCGAGCGGCTGCTTGGGCTGGGCGCGCTGTCCGGCGGTACGGGCCAGCACCGCCAGGCCGAAGGCGAGGGTCTTGCCGGAGCCGGTACGTCCCCGGCCGAGAACGTCCCGGCCGGCCAGCGAGTTGGGCAGGGTGGCCGCCTGGATCGGGAACGGCTCGGTGACCCCCAGGCCGCCGAGCGTCTTGAGCAGTTCGGACGGCATGTCCAGGTCGGCGAAGGCCGCGACGGCGGGCAGCGCCGGGGTGAGGGTGACCGGGAGGGCGAACTCGCCCTTCAGCGCGGCGGGGCGCCGCCCATGTCCGCCACCGGAACGGCCCGGGGCGCCGGAGCGTCCCTGGGAACCCGAACGGCTGGAGGCACCCGAGCCGAACCTGCCGCCACGGCCGGAGCCGGCGGAGCCGCCCGTGCGTGTGCGGGAGTAACGGTCGTTCGTGCGTGCTGCGCGGTTCATTCAGAACCTTTCTCGATGGGCACGTATCGAGAATTCCCGGCAGAAACACCGCACGAAGAATCGCAAGAACGAGCCGATTACATACAGAGACCAGAGCCGCGCCGGGGCGGAGAACAGCCGGAACCGTGCGTCGCGTTCCGCACACCATCAGGGCACGCGGAACAGGCTCTGTCGAAACGTGGAAGATTACGGGAAAACCACGTGAAAAATATAAAAACAACGAGCTGGGGCCCGCATTTCTAGGTGCGGACCCCAGCTACGTCATGAATTCAGCGTCAGGCGGGAACGATGTTCTCCGCCTGCGGGCCCTTCTGGCCCTGCGTGACGTCGAAGTTCACCTTCTGGCCCTCCTGCAGCTCACGGAAGCCCTGGGCGGCGATGTTCGAGTAGTGGGCGAAGACGTCGGCGCCGCCGCCGTCCTGCTCGATGAAGCCGAAACCCTTTTCCGCGTTGAACCACTTGACGGTGCCACTGGCCATGTTGATCTCCTTCGGGGCATTTAGCCCGGAGGCCCGCACTGTGCGGACCCCACGTCACCGCGATGATTACCCCGTCCGGAGAAAGCCCGGAAATACAAAAGCGCACCCACCGGCACATAAAGCCGGTAAGAGCACTTGAAGTCTTTGGGAACCACAACTGCAACTGAGATCAACAGTAGCACGGCGCGAGCGGCCGGGTACGGCAGGCAATATCACTCCGTCCGCCGTGCCACAAATCTTCATCACGCATCAAGCCAATTTCTGCACCAGCGACCACAGATATTCAGGAGCCGTGGGCTCCGCCCCCGTCCGCCGGGGCGCCGCACCCAGGCGTCGGGGCCGGGGGCCGCCGGGACGCCTGGCAGGAAATCCGGTGACGCGTACCGTGAGACGCGTGTGCTGGAGTGCGACAGCCGATCTTGTGGTGGGCGCCGGTATCACCGTGGTCGGCGTGGCCTGTGTGTCGCGGGTACGCAGGGTCCGGGATCTGCCGCTCGCCGCGCTGCCGTTGCTGCTGGGGGCGCACCAGATCATCGAATCGGTCGTGTGGCGCTCCGGCGGCGGTGCGGGCCCCGCCACCCTCGCCTGGGTCGTGATCGCACTGCCGGTCCTGGCGGTGTGGGTGCCGTTCGCCGTCCTGCTCGCCGCGCCGCCCCGGGCGCGGCGCCGGCTGCTGATTCCGGCCGTGATCGGGCTCGGCACCGCCGCGGTGCTGTCGTACTACCTCGTCCACCGGACGGCGAGGGCCGAGATCCGCGGCCACACCATGGGGTTCGCGCTCGATCTTCCGCACGTCCCGCTGCTGGTGGGGGCCTACGCCCTGGCCACCGTCGGGGCGCTGCTCATCGGCGGTGATCCGACGGTGCGGCTGCTCGGCGTGGTCGTCGCGTACGCGGCGGTGCTGTGCGTGACGCTCTGGCGGCTGGAGTTCATCTCCACCTGGTGCGGCCTCGCGGCGGTGGCGTCCGTCCTGGTCCTGGTGTGGGCCCGGCGCCTTCCGGCCGCCCCCCGGCCACGGACGGGGTGACGTACGAACAAACAGCCGCCCTCGCCCGCGTGGCACCGCGCCCCCACTGCCCGCCGCCGGTCCCTAGCATGAAACCGAGCGGCCCCGGCGACCGCCCGCGTGGCCCGGGTCCCATGAGGGGATGTCATGAGCAGCGGTACGCCCGATCCGTCCCTGACAGCCCGTACGCCGCGCTTCACCGCCGACTTCGCGTCCACCGAGCAGTGGGTCGCGGGGCGCTCGTGGGCGTATCCCGGCGGCGGGCCGACCAATCCGGGGGACAACAAGCTCGATCATCTCGTGCCCGACGCGGAGTACTGCCGCGGTGGCACCTTCCGGGCGACGCTCCGGTCCGACGGCTGGTGGAACACGGGGCTGCTGACCACGGAGGGCAGCCCCGAGGAGTTCACCGTCCGCACCGGAGACGTGCTGGAGACGGGCGTGCTGCTGCCCACCGAGACCGGCGCGTGGCCCGCGATCTGGACCTGGCTGGACGGCGGGAACGAGATCGACGTCTTCGAGTACCACCCCGACAACCCCCATCTGCTGGAGCTGTCGAACCGTGTGCGGGGCAGCGAGCGCTACTACACGGACCAGGCGATCCGCCCCGGCGCGCGGGTGGCGCTGAAGGTGGAGTTCCGGTCCAGGACGGTCGTCTGGTGGGTCAACGGCCGGCGCGTCTTCGCCGACGGCAGGGGCGTGGGCCGCGACTGGCGGGCCCACCTCATCGTCAATCTCTCCGTCTGCGCCGGCCGGTACCACCCCGCCCCGCAGCCGGGGGTGACCGCGATGTCGTACGGGGTCGACTACCTCCGGGTGTACGGCGCCCGCTCCTGAACCGCGCCGCCTCCTGAACACCGCGCCTCCCGAACCACGCCGCCCCCTGAACCGACATGCGGGCCGGGGGCCGGTGCGCGAGACTCGACAGCACCATGAACGAGGACGCTCAGGAGACGGACACCCCGGTCGGTGACCAGCGGGGCGAGGCGTATCTGCCGATCGCCGAGCACGGTCTGATCGGGGATCTGCGGACCGCGGCGCTGGTGGGCACCGACGGCCGGATCGACTGGTTCTGCGCTCCCCGCTTCGACGCCCCCAGCGTCTTCGGATCCCTGCTGGACGCGGAGCGCGGCGGCTCCTGGGACATCCGGCCGGTGTGCCAGGTCTCCACCCACAACCAGTTCTACTTCCCCGACACGAACATCCTGATCACCCGGATGCTCACCGCCGACGGCATCGTGGAGGTCCAGGACTTCATGCCGATCGTGCGGGAGCAGGACCCGCACCACCGGCAGCGGCTGGTGCGGCGGGTGGTGAACGTACGTGGCCGGATGCGGCTGGGGGTACGGATCGCGCCGCGGCTGAACTACGGCCGGGACCGGCACCGGCTGGAGCGCATGCCCGACGGCGTACGGTTCGTCGGCGACGTCCTCGCGCTGTCGCTGCGGTCCTCCGTCGCGCTGGAACTCGACGACACCGACGCCTACGCGACGTTCGATCTCGACGAGGGCGAGACGGCCCTGTTCGACCTCGAAACGGACTATGCCTCCGCGTATGCCGCCGCGGACGCGGAGATCGGCGGGAACACCGGGCCGGATCCGTGCGCGGTCGACGCCGAGGCCGCCGAGGCGCTCTTCGTGGCCACCGTGGCCTTCTGGCGCCGCTGGCTGCGGCAGTCGACGTACACCGGGCGCTGGCGGGAGATGGTCCACCGCTCGGCGCTGACCCTCAAGCTGCTGACGCATGAACCGACGGGTGCCATCATCGCCGCGCCGACGCTCGGGCTTCCCGAACAGCTCGGCGGCGCGCGCAACTGGGACTACCGCTACGTATGGATCAGGGACGCCGCGTTCTCCCTGTACGCGCTGTTGCGGATGGGGTTCACCCAGGAGGCCCAGGGGTTCATCAGCTGGCTGGCCGAGCGGCTGCGGGACGCGACGGACGGCAGGGTGGGCCCGCTGCGCGTCGTGTACTCCATCGACGGTCACGACCATCTCCCCGAGGAGGTGCTCGGGGATCTGGAGGGGTACCGGGGCTCGCATCCGGTGCGTGTCGGCAACAACGCCAGCGACCAGCGCCAGCTGGACATCTACGGCGAACTGATCGACTCGATCTATCTGTTCAACAAGTACGGCGCGGGTATCTCGCACGAGAGCTGGACCGATCTGTGCGAGATCCTGGAGTGGCTGCTGAGGCACTGGGACTCCGCCGACCAGTCCATCTGGGAGACCAGGGCGGGCCAGCAGAACCACACGTACTCGCGGCTGATGTGCTGGGTCGCCGTCGAGCGCATGATCAGGATGGCGCGCCAGCGCGGACTGCCCGGCGATCTGGTCCGCTGGACGGCCGCCCGGGACGAGATCTACCACCAGATCATGGAGCGGGGCTGGGACCCGCGGACCCGTACCTTCGTCCAGCGGCTCTCCGCCGAGCCCGGCCGGCCTCCCGAGAGCATCCTGGACGCCTCGCTGCTGCTGATGCCCATGGTCAAGTTCATCTCGCCGGTCGATCCGCGGTTCCTGTCCACCGTCGAGGCGATCGCGGACCGGCTCGTGATGGACAACCTGGTGTTCCGGTACGACCCGTCGCAGGCCCCGGACGGGCTCGACGGTTCCGAGGGCACGTTCTCGATCTGTTCGTTCTGGTGGGTGGAGGCGCTCGCCCGCACCGGCGAGGTGGAGCAGGCGCGGCTGGCGCTGGAGAAGATGTTCACGTACGCCAACCATGTGGGGCTGTACGCCGAGCAGATCGGGCTGACCGGTGAGCATCTGGGCAACTTCCCGCAGGCGTTCACCCACCTCGCCCTGATCAGCTCGGCGATCAACCTCGACCGGGCGATGGGCTGAGGGCCGGAAGGGAGCGGACAGGAATCATGCCGGCGTCACGTCACCCCGTGTCCGGGGCCCCCTGCTGGGTGAGTCTGATGGCCCGCGACCTGAAGGCCGCCCAGATCTTCTACGGAGCAGTCCTCGGCTGGAGGTTCCGGCCCACGGCCCTGGGCGACGAGTTCAGTCTCGCGCTCGACGACGGCGCGGCGGTCGCGGGGATCGGGGCGCTGGCTCCGAGCCTCCAGGCCGCGGTCGCCTGGACCCCGTACTTCGCCGTCGATGACGCCGACCTGGTCGCGTCCCGTATCCGCGAGCGGGGCGCGACCGTGGCGGTGGGGCCGCTCCCCATGCACACGGGACGTGCCACCCTCGCCGCCGATCCGGACGGCGCCGTGTTCGGCTTCTGGGAGGGCCGGACCGTCGCCGGGTGGTCCGTGGGGCGGGGCAGCGCGCCGGCGCGGCTGGAGCTGCGCACCCGGGACGCGTTCGCCGCCGCCATCTTCTACGGGCAGGTCCTCGGCTGGGGCTCGGACGAGAAGGCGAGCTGCGAGGTCCACTACGAGGACGATCAGGTACTGGTGCGCGACGGCACGCACACGGTCGCGGCGCTGCGCGGCGGAGCGGTCGAGAGCGCCCCGGACCCGCAGATCAGACCGCGCTGGCATGTGTACTTCCGGGCGGCCGACGTGAGCGCCGCCGCGCGGGCCGCCGCCGCGGCCGGCGGGGTCGTCGTCACTCCGCCGGGCCTCACCCCGGCCGGTGAGGAGGCCACCCTCCGCGACCCCGACGGCGGCCTCTTCACGATCGTCTCGGCGTGAGCGGGCCACGCCCGGGGGTCACTCGGCCAGGCGCGCGTTACGGCGGACCGAGGACCAGAAGGACCAGCCGATCAGGACGACACCGACGAGTCCGGTGATGAGTTCGCTGATCTGGTACTGGATGGTGATCAGCAGGATCAGCGCCAGCGCGCCGATGGCGTAGTGCGCGCCGTGCTCCAGATAGACGAAGTCGTCGAGTGTCCCCTGCCGGACCAGATAGACCGTGAGGGACCTGACGTACATCGCGCCGATGCCGAGGCCGAGGGCCATCAGCACGATGTCGTTGGTGATCGCGAAGGCGCCGATGACCCCGTCGAACGAGAACGACGCGTCGATCACCTCCAGATACAGGAACATGAAGAACGCGGCGTTGCCGGTGAGCGCGACCGCCGAGCCGGATCCGCGCTTCCTGGCGGCTTCCTCGACCCGTTCCTCCTCGTCCTCGATGCGGTTCTCGAAGAAGCGGGAGAGCCCGCCGACGATCAGATAGGTGATGAGCCCCGCGACGCCGGCCGTCAGGACCGTCTGGGCCTTGTCCGCGTGTGCGCCGCCGTGCTGGTGGGCATGGGTGGCGACCGTCATGGACGCGACGAGCAGCACGATCAGCGCGATACAGACGGCGAGCATGTCGATCCGGCCGAGCTTCGCCAGCGGCCTCTCCAGCCAGGCCTGCCACTTGATCTCCCGGTCCTCGAAGATGAAGTTGAGGAAGATCATCAGCAGGAAGATCCCGCCGAAGGCGGCGATCGACGGATGCGCGTCCGTCACCAGCTGCTGGTACCGGTCCTTGTCGTTGATGGCCAGCCGCACCGCCTCGACCGGGCCGATCTTGGCGGTGAGGGAGACGATCAGGACGGGAAAGACGAGCCGCATGCCGAAGACGGCGATCAGCACCCCGACGGTGAGGAAGATCGTCTGCCAGAAGGCGCTCATCTTCTTCAGGATCCCGGCGTTGATCACCGCGTTGTCGAAGGAGAGCGAGATCTCCAGGACCGCGAGGATGGCGACGATCCACAGGGCGGCCCAACCGCCGTACAGCGCCCCGACGGCGAGGCCCGCCGCGGTGACGACAAACGCCCATCTGAATGTCTTCAGAACCATCTGGTCATCCACTTCCCCTCGGTGAGGCGCCGCTTCCCCCTCGGTGAGGCCCCGGCTTCCCCTCCGTGAGGCCCGGTCAGCGTCTCACCGTGAAGCCGGCTCTTCCGGGAAACACGCACGGCTGACAGACTCCTCCCGTGCCCGACTTCGACATGCTTGTCATCGGATCAGGACCGGGCGGCCAGAAGGCCGCCATCGCGGCGGCCAAGCTCGGTCGCCGGGTCGCCGTGATCGACCGCCCCGACATGGTCGGTGGCGTCTCCATTCATACCGGAACCGTCCCCTCCAAGACCCTGCGCGAAGCGGTGCTCTATCTCACGGGGCTGGCTCAGCGGGATCTGTACGGCCAGAGCTACCGGCTCAAGGAAGAGATCACCGTCGCCGATCTGACGGCCCGGACGCAGCATGTCGTCGGCCTGGAGGTCGACGTCGTACGCAGTCAGCTGGCCAGGAACCAGATCACACTGCTCGCGGGCACCGGCCGGTTCGTGGACGACCACACGGTCGCCGTACGGGACGCCTCCGGCCAGGACCGGCTGCTCACCGCCGATCACATCGTGATCGCCACCGGCACCCGGCCGGCCCGCCCGGCGAGCGTCGAGTTCGACGACCGTACGGTCATGGACTCGGACAGTGTGCTCAGCATGGAGAAGGTGCCCCGGTCCATGGTGATCGTGGGCGCCGGGGTCATCGGCATGGAATACGCGTCGATGTTCGCCGCCCTCGGCAGCAAGATCACTGTGGTCGAACAGCGCGCCGGGATGCTGGATTTCTGTGATGTCGAGGTGGTCGAGGCCCTCAAGTACCGGCTGCGGGATCTGGCGGTGACGTTCCGCTTCGGCGAGACGGTGGCGGCGGTCGAACGGCACGAGCAGGGCACGCTCACCATTCTGGAGAGCGGCAAGAAGATCGCCGCCGACGCCGTGATGTACTCCGCCGGGCGCCAGGGACTGACCGAGGAACTCGACCTCGGCAAGGCGGGTCTCTCCGCCGACGCGCGCGGACGGATCACGGTCGACGAGCACTACCGCACCGAGGTTCCGCACATCTACGCCGTCGGCGACGTCATAGGCTTCCCCGCCCTTGCCGCGACCTCGATGGAGCAGGGCCGGGCCGCCGCCTACCACGCGTGCGACGAGCCGGTCAATCCGATGCACCATCTACAGCCGATCGGTATCTACACCATCCCGGAGATCAGCTTCATCGGCCGGACCGAGGACCAGCTGACAAAGGAGCGCGTGCCGTTCGAGGTCGGGGTCTCCCGCTATCGCGAACTGGCCAGGGGCCAGATCGTCGGGGACGCGCACGGCGTGCTGAAGCTGCTGGTCTCCCCGGAGGACCGGCGGCTGCTCGGCGTGCACTGTTTCGGTTCCGGGGCGACGGAGCTGATACATATCGGCCAGGCCGTGATGGGGTGCGGCGGTACGGTCGACTATCTGGTGGACGCGGTGTTCAACTATCCGACGCTGGCCGAGTCGTACAAGGTCGCCGCCCTCGATGTGACCAACAAGATCCGCGAGATCGACCGCATGAAGCGCTGAACCCGCCGCCCCGGCCGAGCGGCGTGACGGCCCCGGCCCGCGACGGCCCCGGCCCGCGACGGCTCCGCTCCCCCTTCCCCGCGGCCCGCCAACGGCTCCCCGGGACAAGCGAATTCCCTTTCCCGCTCCACGAGACTCACGGATTCGCTCCCCGAAGCGCTTGAGAAACGCGCGAATTCGCTCAAAGGATCGGTCAACCCCCTTTCCCGTGAAGCTTTCCGTGAAGCTTTTCCGTGGAGCGCCGACCGTCGCGGAAGCACACCCCACCCGTATGACACCACGTCTATCGATCTTTGCCTTTTCTTTGCCCTGGCGCCAACCGTCATCCCCGGAACGCCGAAGGGAATACACGAGGCACCCGGAGCCCTTTCCCGCGCCCCCGGAATGAGACGTTCCGAGAGGAAAACCGCCTCGCCAGGCGGGCCGTGGAGGCTCCGGCTCGTCGACGTCACCGCGTCGATCATGCTCAGAACAACACCGGCGTGCGCCGGTCATGGAGCACCTATTCGCCACCCTCGGTGGCCGGGATATGACTTCAGGTGACGCCCGGCGGATATACGATCCCTCAACAACGTCTGGTGAAGAGGTAGTTCAAACCATGATCAAGTCGCATGGCCGTGGTGGGACTGAGATACCCGGCCGACGGACACCCTCGCACCTGGCAGTCGTACCGGCGCCGCGCCGCCCCCACTCCCCGTGACCACTGCCGGGTGAATCCTCCGCACCACATTCTCAGCCAACTCGAAGGTTCTCCATGGCACGTTCCCCCGCGCCCTCTCCCCCAACCCGCAGGTCTCCGTGGCTCTGGTCGACGACTCTGGTGGCCGCCCTCGCCTCATTCGCCGTCGCGATCGTGCCCATAACGCGTCTCGGGGCCGGCCCGACCACGGCCTACGGCGTGGTCGCGCTGCTGGTCTTCGTCTCCCTGTCGGTGCTGCGCGGGCAGCACCGGCGCGCCGAGTCCGATGTGGTCCGCTACGGCGACGAGACACGGGAGCGGGAGGCGGAAACGGCCCGTCGCGACACCCGCTGGCGCTCCCATGTCCAGCACCAGTCCGAGCTGGTACGGGAGGAGGTCGAGCATCTCGTCAAGGAGAGGCTGCCCGCCGCGCTCGCCAGGACCGAGATCCCCGGACCGCTGCACGGCGCCGAACGGCTGGGCGAAGGGGTCACCGACTGGTTCGGCCGGCTGCTGGCCGAGGTCGCCGAGGCGGTGGACCACCGTGAGGAGTCGCAGCGGCTCGCGCTGGTCGAGCTGGCCAGCCGGGTGCAGACCTCGGCACACCGGATCCAGGCGGCGGTGACGGGGCTGGCGGACCGCTATCCCGGTGACGCCGATCTGCTGGAGACCACCATGCAGGTGGATCACGCGGCGACCCAGCAGGCCCGGCACGCGCAGAGCCTCAAGGTGCTCTGCGGCGAATGGCCGGGACAGCAGTGGCAGAAGCCGCTGGCGATGGTGGATGTGGTCAGGGCCGCGTCCGGACGGATCGTGGCGTACAAGCGCGTCGAGGTCACCGGCGACCCGGACGTCGGGGTCACACCGTCGGTGGTCGAACCGCTGATCCATCTGCTGGCCGAACTGCTCGCCAACGCCACGGAGTACTCACCGCCGCGGACGGGTGTGCCCGTGACCGTGCGTACGGTGCAGCGCGGCGCGGTCATCGAGGTGGACGACGGCGGTCTCGGCATGGACGAGTACCGGCTCACCGAGGCGCGCGAGATCGTCTCCGGCTGCCGGCTGCTCGGGGTCGGCGAGGTGGGTGAGATCCCGCAGACCGGCTTCGCGGTCGTGGGCCGGTTCGCCGACCGGCACGGCTTCCAGGTCGACCTGGGCCCTTCGCCGTACGGCGGGGTCCGCGCCGTGGTGCTGGTGCCCACGGGGGTACTGGAGACCCTCGCCCCCGCTGGTACCACGGCAAAGCCCGTCCCTCCCGTACCCCAGGTACCCCACGTGCCCCAGCCCACCTCTGCGCCCGACGCGAGCGGCACCCCGCAGGAGAGGCCCGCCGCCGGAACGGGCCCCGCCGCCGACCGGCCGGCCGTCGCTCGGCCGGCCTTCCCCGAAGCCGCCGCTCCCGGCACCGCCGCCGCCGAAGCCAGCGCTCCCGGAAGCGCCGTCCCCGGAACCACCGCTCCGGAGGCCGCGACCGAGCCGGTCGCATCCCGGCCCGCAACGCCCGAACCCGCCCCCGGAAGCGCCGCGCCGGCGCCGGACGTGTCGGTGCCCGCCGCACGCGACGCGACGGGCCGGGACATGCCGATGTCCGGCGCGCCGGCCCTCCCGTCGCGGAACGGCCGCCGGCTCCCCCAGCGCCGTTCACGTCGCGACGAGTACGCGCCCGCGGTGGAGGCGGCCCCCACCGCCCTCACACCTCCGGGCACACCGGAACAGGCCGGTGACTGGATGGAGCAGTTCTTCGAGGGCGGCCGGTCCATCCCGCCGTCCGGCTCCGTCCCGTACGAGGGCCAGGACGGCTCTTCCTCCCCCACCCCCGATTCACCGGAAGGACTGACGTGAGCATGAGTTACGTGGAGAACCCGGAGCAGCGAGGCTGGATGATCGCCGAGGTCGCCGCGGTTCCCGGGGTGCGCGAGGTGATCGTCTTCAGCGCCGACGGACTGCTGCTGGCCAGTTCCGAGGGGATGAACCGGGACTCCGCCGACCGGCTGTCGGCGAACTGCTCGGGTCTCCAGTCCCTGGCCCGCAGCCTGGGCCGGGAGTTCGGTGAGGAGGGCGGGGCCGTCCATCAGCAGATGGTGGAGTTCAACGGCGGGTTCCTGTTCATGCGCAGCGCCAACGGGGCCCATCTCGCGGTGGTGACGGGCCCCGTGGTGGACCCGAAGCTGGTCGCCCGTCAGATGCAGGCGCAGGTCATGAAGATCGGCGCCGGCAATCTGAGCAGCCCGCCGCGACAGGAGTCCGCGCGGTGAGTGAACCGGACGGTGAGTACTCGGCCAGTGCGTTACGTCCCTATGTGATTACCAAGGGACGCTCCAGGCCCTCTCGTAACACCATAGGAGTCGAGACCCTCCTCATCGCCGTCGATCCCCCGCGCGACGTTCCGGTCTCCGCGACGCGGGAGGAGCGCGCGCTCGTGCGGATGTGCGAGCGCCTGCTGTCGCTGGTGGAGGCCGCCGCCCATCTCGAACTGCCGGTGAGTCTGGTGAAGGTGCTGGCATCCGATCTCGTCGACAGTGGCCATCTGTCCGCGCGCTCCGGCGTTCCGCAGGCCGTTCTGCCCGACTCGCAACTGCTTCAGGAGGTACTGGATGGTCTCCGTCGGCTCCGCTGACCGCTATTTGCCCGACACGGTCCAGCAGGCCGTCAAGATTCTCGTGGTGGGCGCCTTCGGCGTCGGGAAGACCACCCTGGTCGGCTCGGTCAGCGAGATCTCACCGCTGCGCACGGAGGAGGTGATGACCGAGGCGAGTGTCGGCGTGGACGATCTGGCCGGCATGAGCACCAAGACCACCACGACGGTCGCCATGGACTTCGGCCGGATCACCCTCAACTCCTGGCTGGTCCTCTATCTGTTCGGCACCCCGGGACAGCGGCGGTTCTGGGATCTGTGGGACGGCCTCGCCGAGGGTGCCCTCGGTGTGCTCGTCATCGTCGACACCAGACGGCTGGAGGACAGCTTCGACGTTCTGGAACAACTGGAGCTGCGGGGGCTGCCGTTCGCGGTGGCGGTCAACCAGTTCCCGGACAGCGAGGAGTACGGGGTGGAGGAACTGCGCACCGCGCTCGACCTGTTGCCGGAGACTCCCGTGGTGATGTGCGACGCGCGGGAGCGGGCCGCGTCGGTGGACGCGCTGATCAGCCTGGTCGAGTACGTGTCGAGCGTCGGTACGGTACGTACCAAGGAGACCGCGTCATGAACCGCTCCTCCCCGCCCGCTCCGCCCCCGGCGCTCTCCCCGCCGCCCGGGTGCCCGGCGCACTCCACCGGCCCCTCCTCCTTGCCTTCCGCCTCCGCCTCCGTCTCCCCCTCCGCCTCCGTCTCCTCCTCCGCCTCTCTCGACACGGACCTGCTTCCGCTCCCCGCCGCGACCGGCGCGTACCGCCCCCGCGAGGTCTACCGCGGGCTGCGTGAGCGGTACGGCAATGTCGCCCGCGTCGAACTGGAACCGGGCGTACCCGCCTGGCTCGTCATGGGCTACCGGGAGCTGCTGACCATCACCCGGCAGGAGCAGGTCTTCTCCCGCGACGCCCGCAACTGGCGCGATCTCACGAAGAAGGTCGTCTCACCGCGCTCCGGGCTGCTGCCGATGATGGCCCGGCGCCCCGACGTGACAGGGGCCGACGGCCCCGAACACCGCAGGCTGCGCAAGCCGCTGGACGACGGTGTGGCGCGGATCGACCAGCGCAGGGCACGGCTCCAGGTCGAAGCGCTGTGCACGGAGCTGATCGAGGGGTTCGCCCGGCGGGGCCGGGCCGATCTGGTGGACGAGTACGCCACGGTTGTGCCCTCGCTCTCCCTCGCCTCCCTGCTCGGACTGGGCGGCGAGGAGGGCCGGGAACTGCTGCGGGCGCTCACCGCGCTGTCCGCCGACAGCGCCGACGACGCGCACGACGGTGACCGCCCCTTCGAGGAGATCCTCGCCGGCACCCTGCGCGCACGGCGGGAGAACCCGACGGACGATCTGACGACGGCGTTCATCAGCCATACGAATCTGGAGAGCGACGCGGAGCGCCTCCAGTCGATGGCGGTGATGCTCTCGGCGGGGAACGGGACCGTCACGGCCTGGATCTCACACGCACTCCGGCTGATGCTCACCGATCCGCGGTTCGCCGCCCGGACGCACGGCGGCCGGCTCGGCGTGGACGACGCCCTCGACGAGGCCCTCTGGCGCGACCCGCCCCTGCACAACATGCCCGCCCGCTACGCCCTGCACGACACCGAACTCGGCGGCCGGCGCGTCCGCCGCGGTGACGTCCTCATCCTCGGCATCGCCGCCGCCAACGACGACCCCGCCATCCGCCCCGACGACACCGCCGGAGAACCCGGCAACCGCGCCCACCTCGCCTTCTCCGCCGGCCCCCACGTCTGCCCCGCGCAGGTACCCGCACGCCTGATCACCCGTACCGCCGTCAGCACGGCTTTCCATCTGCTGCCCGACATGAGGCTCACCATCCCCGCCGATCGGGTGGCCTGGCGCCCGTCCCCCTGGACGCGTATTCCGGTCTCCCTTCCCGTGGAGTTCTCCGCGGCCGGGACTCGGCCGCCGATAGGACCGTCCTCCCACAGGACCGCCGCCGACAGGACCGTCAGGGCTTAGGGCCGGGCCGACGGATACCGGTCGCCTCGGCGTGGCCGGCGCGCCCGCGTCACAGCCGGCCCGCCTCGACGATCCGCCGGAGGAAGCGCCGCGTACGCTCCTGTTCCGGATCCCCGAACACCCGCTGGGGCGTACCGCGCTCCAGCACCACCCCGTTGTCCAGGAAGCACACCTGGTCCGCCACCTCGCGGGCGAAGCCCATCTCGTGGGTGGCCAGGACCATCGTCATCCCGTCGCCCTTCAGGTCGCGTACGACCGAGAGCACCTCGCCGACGAGTTCGGGGTCGAGCGCCGCGGTGATCTCGTCCAGGAGCAGCAGCCGCGGCCGTACCGCGAGCGCGCGTACGATCGCCGCGCGCTGCTGCTGACCACCGCTGAGCCGGTCCGGGTACTCCCCCGCCTTGTCCCCGAGGCCGAGCCGTACCAGCAGTTCGCGCGCCCGCGACTCCGCCTCCTCGCGGGGGACGCCGAGGACCCGGCGCGGCGCGAGTGTGATGTTCTGGAGGACCGTCATGTGCGGGAAGAGGTTGTACGACTGGAACACCACCCCGATACGGCGGCGCACCGCGTCCGGGTCGGTCCGCGGGTCGGTGATCTCCTCACCGTCGAGGAAGATCGCGCCGTCGTCGATCTCCTCCAGCAGATTGGCGCACCTCAGCAGGGTCGACTTGCCGGATCCCGAGGCGCCGATCAGCGCGGTGACGGTGTGCGGGGCCACCTCGAGACTGACATCGCGCAGGACGACCCGGTCCCGGCCGAAGGTCTTGCGTACGGAGTCCAGTCGCAGCACCGGGCCATCGCCGGTGGGCTCCGTACCTGCGGCCTCCGTACGGGTGTCGTCGGCCGTCATACGGTTCCTCCCTGGGCGCGTCGGCGGTCCATCCGGGCCGTGACCCAGTCCGTGAAGCGGGTCATCGGAATCGTCAGCGCGACGAAGACCAGGCCCGCGACCACATACGGCGTGTAGTTGAAGTACTTTCCGGCGATGATCTGTGCCGCGTACACGGCGTCCACGGCACCGGCGATCGACACGAGACCGGTGTCCTTCTGCAACGACACCAGGTCGTTGAGCAGGGGCGGCACGACGCGCCGTACGGCCTGCGGAAGCACGACGTACCGCAGCGTCTTTGCGCTGGACAGCCCCAGCGAACGGGCCGCCGCCCGCTGGGAGGGGTGTACGGACTCGATGCCCGCCCGGAAGACCTCGGCGACATACGCGGAGTACGTCAGCACCAGCGCCGTCCCGCCCAGCAGCACGGGGTCCGTGGTGACGCCCTCCAGCCGCAGCGCCGGGACGCCGAACACGACCATCAGCAGGCAGATGATCAGCGGCAGCCCGCGGAAGAAGTCGGTGTACGCGGTGGCCAGGGCGCGCACGGGGAAGAAGACCGGGCCGCGCAGGGTGCGGGCGACGGCCAGCAGCAGCCCGAGCAGCAGGACGCACACCCCGCAGACCGCCAGCAGCCGCAGATTGAGCAGCAGTCCGTCGAGGACCTTCGGCAGCGCCATCCGCGCGTACTCGGCGCTGAAGAAGGTCTCGCGGGTGCGCTGCCAGCCGGGCGAGCCGGTGATCACGAGGAACAGGACCACACCCGTCACCAGCGTGGAGAGCGCGGCGACGGCGGTGGCCCGGCGGGCACGGGCGCGTTTGTACCGCTCGCGCGCGATCCGCCGCGCCGAGGGCGTGTAGGTGTCCTCGCCCCCGGCGCCGGGCCGGCCCTCGTCCTGGCCCTCGCCCTCGCCCTCTCCTTCGCCCTTCGTCAGCCGGACGGTGTTCGAGGAGGTCACTTGAGCACCGGGGCGTTCACGGCGTCGGAGAGCCACTGCTTCTCCAACGCGGCGAGCGTGCCGTCCGCCCGCAGTCCGTCGACGGCCCGCGTGACGCACGACGTGAGTGCGCTGCCCTTGTCGAGGACGAGTCCGAACCGCTCGGCCACACCGGCCGAGTCCGCGAACTGGCCGACCACCTTCGCGTCCGGCACCTCCGCCCCGGTGATGTAGAAGGCCGTGGGCAGATCGACGACGATCGCGTCGACCTGGCCGTTGCGCAGGGCCGACTTCGCGAAGTCGTTCTTCTGGAAGACGGCGGGCTGCCGCGTCGGCTTGATGATCTGGTTGATCGTGTCGAGGCTCGTGGTGCCGACCTGCGCGCCGAGCTTGGCGTCCTTGAGACCGGCCGCGGTCGTCGCCTTGGCGTACGGGGAGTCCTTCAGCGCGATGACGGCCTGCCGTACGTCGTAGTAGCCCGAGGAGAAGTCGACGGCCTTCTTGCGCTCGTCGCTGATGGAGACCTGGTTGATGTCGAAATCGAAGTTCTTCTCGCCCGGTGCGAACGAGTTGTTGAACGGCACGGTCTGCCAGACGACCTGGTTCTTCTCGTACCCGAGGGCCTTGGCCACGGCGTATGTCACCGCCGACTCGAAGCCCTTGCCGCTCGCCGGGTCGTCGTCCTGGAACCAGGGCGCGTAGGCCGGCTTGTCCGTACCCACCGTCAGCTTCCCCTTCGCTCGCGTGGCCAGTGCGCCCGGGTCGCAGGCGGACGCGGAGGACCCGGAGGACGACGCGTCGGCCCCGGTCGAGGTGTCCTGCGGGGCGCAGGCCGTGGCGGCGGCGATGACGAGGAGGGCGGGAAGCGCGGGGAGAAGGCTTCGGGCGGTGAGGTGCATGGCGGGAGAGTGGCACCGTGCGGGGGGCTCTGTCGAGATCAGGGCATTGCGATCGCATGAATTCCGCCGGTGGGCGGGCCCGTGTGGCCGGGATCCGCCCCTCAGGCCCTCGGTGCCACGCCGCACACCACCGCGCCCCGGCCGGCTCGTGCCCGCACGCCGGGCAGCTCACGCGGCCCCCTCGGCCCGCACCCCGGGCACACCACGCACACCGCGCGCAGCCCGCGCGGCACCCGCCGTCCGGCGGACGATCTCCGCCGTCCGGCACCCCCGACGGGCTCGGGTCCGGAGGCAGGATGGCCGCACCGGTCACAGGGGCGTGACCGCGACTCTGGGAGGTACCCATGAACGCCACTCCGTCCTCCGGTGTACGGGCCGGCCGGCCCGGTCCGCCACCTCCGCCGTTCGATCCGGAACTCGCCGCGGCGCTCGGCGTCATCGGTGAGCGCCTGGGCACCGTGCTGAACCTCGATGACATCCCCGCCATGCGCGGGACCGGGATCATCGACCGGCTCTCGGACGACGACCTGCGACAGGACGGCGCGTTCGAGATCGAGGAGCGGGCGGTACCGGGCCCGCCGGGCGAGCCGGACATCTCCCTGCTGATCGCGCGGCCGACGGGGGCCGGCACGGCGCTGCCCGCGCTGTACAACATCCACGGTGGCGGGATGATCCTCGGCGACAACAGGTCGGGGATCATGCCCTTCCTCGACGTGGCACGGGAACTCCACCTGGTGATCGTCTCGGTGGAGTACCGGCTGGCCCCCGAACATCCGCACCCCGCGCCGGTGGAGGACGCCTACGCGGGGCTCGTCTGGACCGCCGGCCACGCCGGTGAACTCGGCATCGATCCCGGGCGGATCATCGTCGCCGGCGGCAGCGCGGGCGGTGGCCTGGCCGCCGCCGTCGCACTGATGGCACGCGACCGGGGCGGCCCCGCGCTGGCCGGGCAGATGCTGATGTGCCCGATGCTCGACGACCGTAACGACACCGTGTCCAGTCATCAGATGGCCGGTCTCGGGATCTGGGACAAGGCGGCGAACCAGACGGGGTGGACCGCGCTTCTCGGGGACCGGCGCGGCGGCCCCGATGTCTCCCCGTACGCCGCGCCCGCCCGTGCCGAGGATCTGTCGGGGCTGCCTCCGGCGTTCATCGACGTCGGTTCCGCGGAGACCTTCCGGGACGAGGACGTCACGTACGCCAGCCGGCTGTGGCAGGCCGGTGGCCGGGCCGAGCTGCATGTGTGGCCCGGCGGCTTCCACGGGTTCGAGAGCCTGGCGCCGCAGGCGGTGATCTCCCAGGACGCGCGGAACGCGCAGCTGACATGGCTGCGCAGACTGCTCGCCGCCGGCTGACGAGGCGACCGGCGGCCGGACCCGGAGCCGGACGCGCGACCGGACCACATCAGGACCGGCCGAGGGGAAGGCGAACGGACCGTGATCTTCCGGAAAGAGCCCGGGAGTGGTTGGCGCCGGCCGTTCGGAGAAGCAGGATGAGGGTGTGAAGGAACTCGCGGGCAGGCTCGCGGCGCTGGACCCCGACGCGGGGGCGGCCCTCCAGGTGATCGCGTACTTCGACCGGCTGATCGAGGGCCGCGCGGGCCTGGAGTCGCTGGTGCGCGGCGCGGCCGTGCTGTCGGGCTGCCCGGCCCGGCTGGTGGACGACGAGCGGGGCGTACGTATCCGGGTCGACGCCGACGGGATACGCCAGGACCGGGCAGGACCGGCGCTGTCGTCGTGGATGTCCGCCCCGCTGGTACCCGGCGGCGCCCCGGCGGTCTGGCTGGAGAGCGCGGGACCGCCCGGCGGAGTCCACGGCATGGTGCTGGAACGGACCGTGGCCGCCGCCCGTGTGGTCCTCGACCGGACCCGCGGCCGGGCGCCGCTGGCGGGCCCGGCCGCCGATCCCGCCTCGGTGGAGGTGCTGCTCGACGCGTCGGCCCCGGAGCACGCCCGGTGGCAGGCGGCCGGCCGGCTCGGGCTGCGGAAGGCGGCACTGGCCCGGGTGGTGGCCGCCGCGGGCGCTGTGCCGGTGGTCGAGGTGGTGCGCGCCCCGGAAGCCCCGCCGCTGTCCGACGGCCGGCGCGCGGGCGTCGGTCCCGCGGTGCCCGTGCTCGAACTGCCGGCGTCCGCGGCGGCGGCCAGGACCGCGCTGCGGTTCACCGCGGAGGGCACCGACCGGGATCCCGGGCCGAGGGCGGTGTACGCGGACGAGTTGGGCGGTCTCGCCGTGCTGGCGGCCTCCGTCGGCCCGGACACGGAACCGATCCCCGATGTACGCGCGCTCGACCGGGCCGTCGCCGCGGCCCCGTGGGCGGCAAGCACACTCCACACGGTCGCGTACGCCACGAGCCTGCGCGCCGCCGCCGCGGAGCTGAACATGCATCACTCCACGCTTCAGGACCGGCTGGCGCAGGCGGAGCACTGGCTCGGCTGGCCGGTGCACGAGCCACGGGGACGGCTGCGGCTGCAACTGGCCCTCGCGCTGTGGCGGCTGGGCCGCAACCTCCACCTCTGACGCCCCTGCCGAGCGGTGGTGACCATCCGGAGCGCCTCGCCGACCGCCACCTCCCGAGGCGCGGGGAGCGACGCCTGGGCCGATACATGGACGGCACGTGGGGCTCTGTCGTTACCCTGGGCCCTGATGTTCACACCCCAGGGCCCGACCCTCCGCGAACTCGCCGTGCAGGCGTTCTCCTCCATCGAGCACGGCTACGACCTGCTGGCGCCGAAGTTCGACCACACCCCGTTCCGTACGCCCGGTCATCTGCTGGACGCGGTGGTGCGTACGGTCCGGCCGCTCGGCCCGTTCGCCACGGGACTCGACGTCTGCTGTGGGACCGGGGCCGGAGTGGGTGCGCTGCGGCGGCTGTGCGACGAGCGGGTGACCGGTGTCGACTTCAGCGCGGGCATGCTCACCGCGGCCGCCGCCTCCGCCTCCTCCGCCGCCTCCCCGGAGTTCACCTCGGCGGCCGTGGACTGGGTACGGGCCGACGCGCGCGCCCTGCCCTTCGCGCCGGTCTTCGATCTGGCCGTCAGCTTCGGGGCGTTCGGCCATTTCCTGCCCGCCGAGCGGCCCGTGCTCTTCGCGCAGGCACACGCGGTGCTGCGGCCGGGCGGCCTCTTCGTCTTTCCCGTTCCGGCCCCGCCGCGCGTCGGCTCCCCGCTCTACTGGGCGCTCTGGGGCTTCGACACGGCGATGCGTCTGCGCAATCTGCTCTGGCATCCGCGGTTCGTCATGTACTACCGCACGTTCAAGCTGCCCGACGTGCTGGACGATCTGGCCAGGACGGGGTTCACCACGCGCCTCCTCCCGCTGACGGACCTCGGGCAACGCCCGGACGGCAGCCCCCGATGCGCCCTGGTGGTGGCACGCCGGGAGTGATCCCGGTCCTCGCGGGGCCCGCGCCGGCCCCGCGGGATCCGGCTCCGGTCAGTCGTCCAGTGCCCGTCCCGGTCCCCGGGGCCCCGGACGTTCGTCGAGGACTTCGGGAAACTCCTGGTCGCGCGGCTGCGGCGGCTGCGGACCATGGCCGGTCATGATGATGGTCTGTTCGATGCGCACCACACGGTAGACATCACCGCCGATGATCACCTGGTCCTCGCCGCGCACGACCGCCTCGGCGGCCCGGCTGAAGCGCGGCCCCAGCTCGCCCGCGTCCAGGGCCCGTACCCGCAGCACATCACGGAGATCCGTCCTGGCCTCCTCCTCGGCGGGAACGGCCGGAAAGAGCTGTCGCCAGCCCCCGTCCTCATGGAGCATCGCCGCATACGCCGTGTAGTGGGAGACCGACGTCCGCTCCCAGTCCGGACCGCTCACCGGGAACTTGCGCCGCAGCGCCTCCTCACGCCGGCCCAGCTCCAGCAGCCGCCGGGCCGCGGCGTCATCGAATAACTCGCCCGTGGACTCGTCGTCCGCCGTCTCATCGTCCGCCGCTTCGTTGGGGTTCGCGCTCACCCGAGTAGCGTGCCGCAAAACGACGGTCCCCGAGGTCGGGATAGGAGGATCTTCCGGGGTAAATCCCGCCATGTTTACGCGGTGCGGATCGGCCGGGGACCGCCGTCCGCCGTTATCCGCGCCCGCCCGGGAAGTATCGTTCCAGCAGCTCGTTACGGAAGACGCCCCGCGGGTCCAGCTTCGCCGTCAGCGCCTCGAAGTCGGCGTACCGCTCGTACAGCCCCGCGACCCGTTCCGGGCCCATCGTGAACAGTTTCCCCCAGTGCGGTCTGACCTCGAACGGCGCCAGCGCCTCCTCGATCGCGTCCAGTACGGGTGTGACGGCCTCGGTGTCCGGGTGCCAGGTGAAATGGAAGGCCACGGTGTCCCGTCCATAGGCGGGACTCAGCCATAGTCCGTCGGCCGCGACCGTCCGGATCTCACCGATCTGGAGGACCGGCGCGATGCGCTCCCCGATCCGGGCCAGCGCGTCGAAGGCCGCCCGCCCGTCCTCCCGCGCCACGAAGTACTCGCTCTGGAGCTCCTCGCCGTTGCTCGGCGTGAACTCGGGCCGGAAGTGCGGCAGTCGTTCGTGCCACGGCCCGGGGACGCCGGACTGCTCGGTGCAGGTCGAGGGGTCCATGCCGGGCACCGGGTGCCGGGGGCCGTCGGCGCGTACGGCACCGAACCGGCGGTCCGGTGCCGGATCCGGAGCGCCGTCGCCGATACGCTCCTTGAGCCACATCAGCTCGATCCGCTCCGTACGCCAGCTGGTGAAGAGGCTCACGCTGTACGCGGCGGAGAGCACCTCGTCGAACCGCTCGCGCAGTCGCTCGTACGGGAGCCCCTCGTACACCCACTGCCGGACGTCGTACGCGGGGACGAGGTCCAGCGTCATACGGGTCACGATGCCGGCCGCGCCCAGGGCAACCACCGCCCCCGCGAAGTCCGGGTCGTCCCGGTCGAGAACGAGCAGTTCGCCGTCCGCCGTGACGAGTTCGAGCGCGCGTACCGCCGAGGCCAGTGTGCCGTTGCCCGCCCCGGAACCATGTGTTCCGGTGGCGCAGGCACCGGCGACGGAGATGTGCGGGAGCGAGCCGAGGTTGTGCAGCGCCAGGCCCGCCCGGTGGACGGCTCCGGTGAACTCGGCGAACCGCAGGCCCGCGCTGACCGTGACGGTGGCCGCCGCCTCGTCGATCTCCACGATCCGGGGCAGTCCGGCCACCGAGACCAGATCGCCATGGGTGTCCGCGATGGTGTTGAACGAGTGGCCGCTGCCCAGCGCGCGCACGGATCCGCTCCCGGCGACGATCTCCCGCAGCCGCTCCACCGAGGACGGGGTGTGGACGCGCGCCGCGTTGAAGGTGATGTTGCCCGCCCAGTTCCTCATCACGGGGGGTATGGCCCGGTCTCGGGGAACGTCGGGGCTTCCGGGCGGCTGGAGCACGGAGTTCTCCTTCTTCGCGGTCGGGGTCTGTGGGTCGGGGTCTGTGGGTCGGGGTCTGTGGGTCGGGGTCTGTTGGTCGGAGTCTGCGGTCGGGGCTCGGGGCTCGGGGCTCGGCGGTCCGGTGTGGCGGTCCGACGTGGTGGCACGCCCGCTCCCGTACTTCTTACCTCATGCGCCCGCGGCTCCGGTCCGCGTGGTGCGGGCCGGACGACCAATACCCCGGGGCTAGGGTGTCGGTCCGTCCGGTCCGTGCGGTCCGTGCGGGAAGTCGTCCGGGGGAAGGCGCCCGCGGACGCCGTGCGCCGGTGCGGAGAGCGCGAAGGAAGGCAGGTACCCCCGTGCCCGAAAGACTTCCCGTGGCACCGCGGTGGGCCGTGGGGGCACTGCTGACCATGACCTTCGCGACCGGTCTCGTGGACGCGGTGAGCTATCTGCGGCTGGAGCACGTCTTCGTCGCCAATATGACCGGCAACGTCGTCTTCCTCGGGTTCTCCCTCGCCGAGCGGTACCGGCTGCCGGTGCTGGCACCGATCGTGGCCATGGCGGCCTTCGTGCTGGGGGCGTTTCTCGGCGGGCGGCTCAGCAGGTTCCTCGGCGGCCGGCCGCGGTTCTGGCTGGTCTGCGCCTTCGCCTGCCAGGCCGCCGGACTCACACTGACGGCGCTGCTGCTCGCCACGGGGGTGCTGCGCGCCGAGGGCCGGATCACTCTCGTGATCATCGCACTGCTCGGTGCGTGCAGCGGGCTACAGAACGCGACGGTGCGCCTGCTCGCCCCCCGGGATCTGATGACGACCGTCCTCACCCAGACACTCACCGGGCTCTCGGCGGAGAGCGTGCTCGGGGCGGGCATCGGCCGGAAACCACACCGCAAGATCGGCTCGGTGCTGACCATGTTCGCCGGGGCGGCGGTCGGCGCGCTGCTGCTTCAGACGACCCTCGCGGGTGTGGTGGGGCTGGCCGCCGTCCTGGTGGCGGGCGCCGCCGGTGTCTTCGCGCTGGCACCGGTGCCGACCGCCCTGCCGGACGACTCCGCCGCCTGAGGCCGCCCGGCCCGCGCCGCCTACCGGTCAGCCGCGCTCCGCGGTGACGGTCAGCAATTCCTCGACCCTGCGCAGCGCTTCACGGACGTTCTCCTCGGAGGTGGCCTGCCGCGCCTCGGCCGGGGTCATCCAGCGCAGCGGGGCCTCGGGGTTCTCGGGACGCGCCGCGTCGGGTTCGGCCGTGGCCAGGACGAACCGGAGGTCCGCGTGTTCATGCGCGGGTTCGCCGCCGCCCGCGGCGACCGGCACGATCACCACCTGTACGAGCCGGGCGGGCGACTCCGGATACGGGACCAGATCCCCGAGCCCGGTCTCCTCCCGGCCCTCCCGCAGCACGATGTCCAGCGGATCGCTCTCCCCCGGATCGCCGTGGCCCCCGACCTGGAGCCATGAGCCCTGGCGGGCGTGCCAGCGCATCAGCACCCGTCCGCTCGCGGGATGCACGATCAACGCGGACGCCGTCACATGCAGCGGAATCGAACGCAGCCAGGGATCCTCCGCGCCCTCCGCGAGCGCGCGGACGCGGGCCGCGTCGGCGGCCTCACCCGGATCCCGTGTCCGGTACCGGGACAGCAGATCGAGGATCGGTCGGCCGACAGCGTCCATCGCGTTCTCCATGCCCGTCCTGCCCGTCATATGCGTCGTACGCGCCCTCGGGCGTGTCCGTCGTACGCGTCAACTCGTGGAAACCGGCGCGGTCTTCGCGCGCCGCGCCACCGGGGAGGTTACGGATCACGGAAGCCGGTGTCCTCCGAGTTTTCCGCGCGCGGGGCCTGCCGCCCGGGGCGGCCAGAGGTCCCACGGGCCGCGCGCCGCGCAGCGCGGCGAGCGACCTCCGGTTGCGACCTGGGGTGACCGATCACATACGCTGCGCTACATGAACGGTGCGGCGTGGAGCGGGGAGAGCGGGCGCGGGTCGAGGTCCTGCCTCGTGCTGCTCACCGTGCTGGCCGCGCTCCTGCATGTGCTGGGCTGCGCGCACGGTCCGGTCTCCGCCGCGCCGCTCCGGAGCGTGGCGGCACCCACGGCGGCGGTCGCGACGCAGTACCCCGCCCCCGGTCGCCCGTCCACGCCGGTGGCCGGCTGCGCCGGCCGGGCCAGTCATGGGGCGGCTTCCTGCACCGACGCGGACGAGCCGAGCCTCCTGCCGCAGCGCCCGGACGCCTCCCCCGTGCCCCTCACGGCGGACGGACCGAACGCGCCGGACACCGCCGTACGGAACGCGATGGGCGCGCGTGCCCCTGCGGCGCGCGGGGACGCCCCCGGGGGCCGGGGCGCGGAACAGCGACGGCGCGCGGCGCTGGGTGTCTGGCGGAACTGACGAGGGCCCCGGGCCTCTGACGGTGCGCGAGCGGTCCTGCCCGCCCGTACCGCCGGTGGCCCCCCAGACCCTCCGACCGTTCACCCCCTCACCACGGCCCGGTCGCGCCCCCGCGCGGCCGGCCACTGGAGCTCTGCGCGATGGACCACTTCGACATTTCCCCCGCCCCTCAGCCGGCCCACACCCCCGCGGCGCTGGTCGGCGACACCCCGACGCTCTGGATCGGCGCCCCGTTCACGGCCCCCGGCCGTGGCTTCTGGGCCAAGCTGGAGGGACACAATCCCGGCGGAATCAAGGACCGGACAGCCCTCTACATGGTGGCGCGCGCCCGGGAGCGCGGCGAACTGCCGCCCGGGGCACGGATCGTGGAATCCACCTCCGGCACGCTGGGCCTGGGGCTGGCACTGGCCGGGGTGACCTTCGGCCATCCCGTCACCGTCGTCACCGATCCGGGAATGGAACCGCTGGTGACCGGGCTGCTGACGGCGTACGGCGCGGACATCGAGCTGGTACGGGCGCCGCATCCGGTGGGTGGCTGGCAGGAGGCCCGGCGGCGCCGGGTGACGGAGCTGCTCGCCGCGCATCCGGATGCGTGGTGCCCGGATCAGTACCACAACCCCGACAATGTGGCCGCGTACCGTCCGCTCGCCCAGGAGTTGGTGTCCCAACTGGGCCGGATCGACACGCTGGTGGCGAGTGTCGGAACGGGCGGGCACTCCGCCGGGATCGCCAGTGTGCTGCGCCACCACTTCCCCACCCTGCGGGTGGTGGGCGTGGACACCACCGGCTCGACCATCTTCGGCCAGCCCGCGACGCCCCGGCTGATGCGCGGTCTGGGCAGCAGCATCCATCCGCGCAATGTCGCGTACGGCCTCTTCGACGAAGTGCACTGGGTGGCCGCCCCGGAAGCGGTCTGGGCCGCGCGTGCGCTGGCGCGGGCGCGTTACGCGACGGGCGGCTGGAGCGTCGGGGCCGTCGCTCTGGTCTCGCGCTGGCTGGCCGCCGTACGGCCGCCCGAGGAGCGGATCGTGGCGGTCTTCCCGGACGGGCCGCAGCGCTATGTCGGGACGGTCTTCGACGACGCGTACTGCCGTGAGCACGGGTTGCTGGGCCACCGGCCCGCCGACCACCCCCGGGAGATCGCGCATCCCGGCGAACGCACCGTCACCCGGTGGACGCGCTGTACCACGGTGGTGGACCCGCTCGCCGCGACCGGTCCGGAAGCGGGCGGCGCCGGCCTGGCGGGGGTGGCCCGGTGAAGGGATCCGTGACAGCCCCCGGCCCGCATGCCCGGACGACGGGCCTGTGGGCCACGACCCGGTCCTTTCCGCCCGCGGCACGTCTGCTGATGGTGAACCAGTTCGCCATCAATCTCGCCTTCTACATGCTCATGCCCTATCTCGCGGCGCATCTGGCCGGTGGGCTCGGGCTGGCCGCCTGGGCGGTCGGTCTGGTCCTCGGCGTACGCACGCTCTCGCAGCAGGGGATGTTCCTGATCGGCGGCGCCCTCGCCGACCGCTTCGGCTACAAGGCGCCGATCATGGCCGGCTGTCTGCTGCGCACGGGCGGCTTCGCCCTGCTGGGCTGGGTGGACCAACTGCCCGCGCTGATCGTGGCGTCGGCGGCGACCGGGTTCGCGGGCGCGCTGTTCAATCCGGCGGTACGCGCGTATCTGGCGGCGGAGGCGGGCGAGCGGCGGGTCGAGGCCTTCGCGGTCTTCAACGTCCATTACCAGGCCGGGATGTTGCTGGGTCCGCCGGTGGGTCTCGTGCTGCTCGCCGCCGACTTCCGGCTGGTGTGCGTGGTCGCCGCGGTGATCTTCGCCGCGCTGACCGCGCTCCAGTGGCGCGCGCTGCCCGCACGGGGCGGCGGGGAGCGCGCGGGTGAACGGCCCTCAGGGGTGGGCGCGCAGTGGCGCACGGTGCTGGGCAACCGGCCGTTCCTGCTGTTCTCGCTGGCGATGATCGGCTCGTACGTACTGACGTTCCAGGTCTATCTGGCCCTGCCGCTGGCCGCCTCCGACGCGCTGGGGCCGGCCGCCGAGAAGGCCACGGGCGCCCTGTTCGTGATCTCGGCCGCCGTCGCGGTGGTGGGGCAGACCCGGCTGACGCGCTGGGCCACGCGGCGCTGGAGTGCGCCGGGAGCGCTGACGCGGGGGCTGACCGTCATGGGGCTGGCGTTCGTCCCGCCGGCTCTGGTCCCCGCCGGTGACGGGCGTACGGTACGGCTGTGGATGCTCGCCGCGCTGGTGGCGGCGGTCGTCGCGCTGGCCGTCGGGAGCGCGGTGGTCTATCCGTTCGAGATGGACACGGTCGTCGCGCTGTCGGGCGACCGGCTGGTCGCCACCCACTACGGCCTCTACAACACCGTCTCCGGGCTGGGGATCACGCTCGGCAATCTGGGCACGGGCGCGCTGTGGGATGTGGCACAGCGCCACGACGCCCGCTGGCTGCCCTGGGCGATGCTGACCTGTACGGGCCTGACCTGCGCCGGAGCGGTGTTCGCACTGGCGCGCGGCGGCCGGCTGACCGCTCCGGCGACCCGGCCGGTACCCGGCTGAGTGCCACTTCGAGCGCCGCCCGCCCCGCAGCGGTCCCGCACCAGGGCATACCATCGTTTGCCGAAATGGACATATCTTGGTGGGGATTCGCCGCGCTCGCCGCGGCGGCGGCGCTCGTCGGCTTCTCGAAGACGGCGGTGAGCGGCGCGAATACGGTCAGTCTGGCCGTTTTCGCGGCCGTGCTGCCGGCGCGTGAGTCGACGGGCATACTGCTGCCGATCCTGATCGTCGGCGATGTGGTGGCCGTGCTCACCTACCGGCGGCATGCCCACTGGCCGACCCTCTGGCGGCTGTTTCCCGCGGTCGCCGCGGGGGTGGTGGCGGGCACCGTCTTCCTGCTCCGGGCCGATGACGCCGCCGTCCGCACCTCGATCGGCGCGATCCTGCTGCTGATGGCGGGCGTCACGATCTGGCGGCGACGCCAGGGCGCGGACAACACGGGCAGCTCGGGCGGCGCGAAGGAGGCGCCGGAGACGGTCCCCGGGAAGGGCAACTCGAAGGCGTCGTCCGCCGGTCGCGTCACGGCGCGTTCGTACGGCGTGCTCGGCGGCTTCACCACCATGGTCGCCAACGCGGGCGGCCCCGTCATGTCGCTCTATCTGCTCTCCGCGGGTTTCCGGAAGCTCGGTTTCCTCGGCACCTCCGCGTGGTTCTTCCTGATCGTCAACACGTCCAAGCTGCCCTTCAGCGTGGGACTCGGCCTGATCGACGGCCGTTCCCTGCTGCTCGACGCCGCTCTCGTGCTCTTCGTCTTCCCCGGCGCCCTCATCGGCAAGGCGTGCGTGGACCGGATCGACCAACGGGTCTTCGAGCGGCTGGTGATCGGCGCGACCGTCCTCGGCGGCCTACAGCTTCTGCTGCGCTGAACCGCGTCCCCACACTGCCCGCCGGGCGCGGAGGACATGTACGGCCATTCCGATATGGGTGGTTTACGGTGCCTCCATGGACGCGGATCATGAAGGTCACCCACGCTCCGGCGGTGCGCACGGCAGACATCGGACGATGCGCGAACGCTGGTCCGCCTTCACCGCCTCCCCCTTCCTCCCCGCGATCGTCCTGACCTTCATCCTCGCGGCGGCGGCCGGGCTCTTCGCGGGTTCCTACACGTACAACATGGCGAATCCGACGCCCCATCGGATCCCCGCCGCCGTGGTGGGGCCCACCGGCACGGCACACGCCACCGCGTTCGTGAACGGCATGGAGAAGGCCCTGAACGGCGCGCTCGAACTTCATCGCTATCCGAGCGACACGGCGGCGCGGCGCGGGGTGGAGGAGCAGGAAGTCTTCGCGATTCTGACGTTCCGTACGGACCGCGCCGACTTCGCGGTGGCCGGTGCGGCGGGCGCCTCCGTCGCGCAACTGCTCACGGAGACGGCCCTGCCCGTGGCCAAGGCCGCCGGGCTCCCCCTGCGGATCAGCGACGTCAAACCGCTCCAGAAGGGCGATCCGCGCGGGCTGGCGCTCTTCTACGTCTCGCTCGCCGCCGTGATCATCGGCTTCGTCGGGGCGATTCAACTGAGCGTCCACGCGCGGGAGCTGAACCCCTGGGAACGGATCGCCTTCACCGTGGCGTACTCCCTGCTCGGCGCCTTCGCGATCGCGTCCGTGGTCGACTGGTGGCTCGGCGCGCTCGATCTTCCGTTCCTGGAGTCCTGGCTGATCCTGGCGTTCACCATGTTCACATCCGGGATGGTCTTCTCCATGTTCAACACCCTCATGGGCCGGTGGGCGATGCTTCCGACCTGGGGGCTGATGGTGCTGCTGGGCAATCCCTCCTCCGGCGGGGCCGTCTCCTGGCCGCTGCTTCCCTCCGTGCTGGGGCACATCGGACGGTGGCTGCCTCCGGGCGCCTCGATCAACGCCAACCACACCGCGGTGTACTTCGGCCACGCCCAGCATGTGTTCCCCTTCGCCGTCCTGGCGGGCTGGGCGTTCGTGTCCGTCACCGTGTTCTGGTTCTGGCGACACCGGCACCCCGGCGGCCGGGAGCACACACCGGCGCACGCCGGCGCGCATCCGGCGACCCCGTGATCGAATCTCGCCGGTCCGGCACAACCGCCGGAGCCGTTCGCGTGTCATCTCTGGCAAGCGGTACAGCACGACCACTGCCGGCCGGGACCGCTGTCCGGCGCCGTGCCGCTCATCACCGATCGACCGAAACGGGGAATCCGTCCATGCGTATCCGTCCTGCCCTCGTCGCCCCCGCGGCCGCCGCCCTCACCGTGCTCCTGCTCGCCACGGGCGCCTCGGCCGCCGTTCCCGCGCCCGCCGGGATCTTCACGCCCGCGGCGCTCGCCACCTGCCGCGAAGGCGCGGTCAAGGTGACCGCGACCGCGTCCGGCACGGTCGACCAGATCCGTATCAGCGTCACCAACAACAGTGGCCGCGCCTGCGCCGTGGACCACATCCCGACCGTCACGTTCGGGGATCTGGACGGAACGGCCCAGCCCGTACCGCCCGTGGAGAGCGCGCCGTACAGGCTCGCCGCCGGAGGTACCGCGTACGCCGTGGTGCGCACCATCGACCCGGCCGCCGAGGACTCCCGTACGGTCGCGTATCTGACCGTCGCGGGCGACCCCTCGCACCACGGCACGCGGTTCGACGCCGCCTCCCTGGGGTCGCCTGCGGGCATCCGGGTCTGGGAGCCGGTCACCACGCTCTGGCAGCCCACCCGCGCCGGGGCGGACACCGCACCGGCCGCCGCCCGGCGCTGAGTCGCTCCGGGGGTCCGCGGGCGGGGCGGACCCCCGGAACCGCTGCCCCGTCGGGGAAGTGGCGCCGGGCCTGGCAGAGTAGGGGCACCGAACGGGGGCAGCAGGTAGTGGTGTCGGAGAGCGACAAGAGTCGGGGCGAGGGTGGAGTGAACGGTGTGGAGCAGGACAAGATTGACTCACAGACGGTGGCCGGAGGTCCCTGCTGGGTGACGCTGCTCTCCCGTGAACTGCCCGCCGCCCAGGCGTTCTACAGCGATGTACTGGGCTGGACCTACCGGCCGGCGGGGCTCGGGGACGACTTCTGCGTCGCCCTCTCCGACGGAATGCCGGTCGCGGGCATCGGCGCGCTGGCGGCCTCGCTCCAGGTCGCCGTCTCCTGGACGCCGTACTTCGCGGTGGCCGATGTGGACGAGGCCGCGGCCCGGATCAGGGAGCGCGGGGCGACCGTCGCGGTGGGTCCGCTGGCGTTCCATTCGGGCCGGGCCGCACTGGCCGCGGACCCCGACGGCGCGGCGTTCGGCATCTGGGAGGGCGCGGTGCGCTCCGACTGGACCGTGGGGCGCGGCAGTGCCCCGGCCTGGCTGGAGCTGCACACCCGCGACACCGACGACGCGGCCAGGTTCTACAGCCAGGTCCTCGGCTGGGCGCCGGAGACCGAGGGCGGTTTCACCCTCGTCCGTGAAGACGATCACGCGGTGCTGCGGCAGGACGAGCATGTGGTCGCCAAGATCCGCGGCGGCGCCGTACAGGCCACGCCCGATCCGCGGATCCGCCCGCGCTGGCATGTGTATTTCCGGGTGCCGGAGGTGTCCGGTTCGGTGGAGGCTGCACTCAAGGGCGGCGGCGCGCTGCTCTCGCCGCCGGACGCGTCACCGGCCCCGGCCGAGGCGGCGCTGCGCGATCCCGACGGCGCGCTGTTCACCGTGACGTCGGGCTGACGGAGCGGGGGCGTCCGGCGTGTGACCGTCCGGCCGGTGCCCCTCGGGCCGGTGCGGTGCGCCGCGCCGGCCCGTCAGGCGGACCGTACCGGCGGCATGCCCTCGACCTCGAAGACGACCTCGTCCTCGTAACACCACCACCAGCCCTCACCCGGCTCGTACGAACGGATGAGGGGGTGGCCGGACGCGTTGTGGTGCGCGGTGGCGTGCTTGTTCTTGGAGGAGTCGCAGCAGCCGATGTGACCGCAGCCCTGGCACTCCCGCAGATGCACCCAGGTGTCGCCGATGGCGACACAGTCGGTACAGCTGTCCGGGCTGTCCGGGGTCACCGGCCGCACATCCGCGAGATGACCGCAGATGAACCCTCCCACGCGCTCTCCGCTCTCCGTCATCACGCCGCCGCCCGTCCGACCGCACAGGTCACTCGCACAGGTCACTTCGAGTCAGTCGCCTTTTTTTCACCGTACGGCCGGTCCTCCGCCACCGCCAGCAGGAGGGGAACCCGGGGGTGACGGAGGCGGCGGAGGTCAGGGCTTGTAGACCTTCCCCGGTTCGGCGTGTCCCGGCGCCAGCAGCTGGGGGACCGTGACGAACGTGTAGCCGCGCTTCTTGAGCTCCTCGATGATCCCGGGGACGGCGGGCACGGTGCCGTCGTAGATGTCGTGCAGCAGGATGATGCCGTCACGGTCCGCCTGGTCGAGGATGCGCTTCTCGATGAGCGCGGAGTCCGTCGTCGAGTAGTCCTTGGCGGTGGCGCTCCACATGATCTGCGCGAGGCCTAGCTCACGGCTCACCTTCGTGACCTCGTCATCGGTACGGCCCTGCGGCGGGCGCATCAGCGTGGGCTCGCGACCGGTGATCTCCGCTATGGCGTCCTGCGTACGTGAGAGTTCCTCGCGGACGGCGTCGGGGTCCTGGTCCGTCAGGATCTCGTGCGACCAGGTGTGGTTGGCCACCTCGTGGCCCTCGGCCGCGATCCGGCGCACGAGGTCGGGGTGTTTGACGACGTGGTTCTTGCCGAGCAGGAAGAACGTCGCGGGGACCTTCTCCCTCTTGAGGAGGTCGAGCAGTGCGGGGGTGTGCTCGGACGGTCCCGCGTCGAAGGTGAGGGCTATACAGCGTTCCTTCGCGCAGTCGACCGCACCGGCCGCGACCTTCGCCCCGTTCGCGGCGTCGCCTCTGGCGTCGGCGGGCGAGTGGCCGTCGTACGAGGAGCAGCCGGTCAGCATCAGACCGAGCACGGCGACCGCCGCCAGCGCGCTCGCTGCCCTCAGGCCGCGTACCGAAGTGTTTTTTGGCATGACAAATCCCTCTTCCGATGGCTGGGTGGCCGGTGGGAGAGAGGGCCTCAGTCGCGCAGCACTGAGCCCGCACCGGGCCTGGGTGGGAGCCGGCGCGCGGGACGGCGCGCCGGGTGACGTCGGTTCGGCCGCGGCCCCGGAGGGCCCGGCGAGTCGGCTATGCCATCCGGAACACGCCGAACACACCGAACACACGACGTACGCGGCGGGGCGCCGCCGCGGGCAGCGGGCACGGCGAAGCGGAGTTCACTCGCCCGGACAGGGCATGGCCGAATGACATACCCGCACTATACATAGCGCGTATACATGCAGTGCATAGCGGGCCGCCCTCCTTCCCGGGGAGGTTCAGCGACGGCGCCCCGCACCCGTACGACCTGCACCGACGTACCCGGACCAGGACTCCGTACGGCATTCAACATCGCACGTACGCGCTCCCGTCGCCGCGCCGTCATCCCAGTAATCGAACATCTGACCCGCTGGGCATCACAGGCATCGGCGAGGAGCAGCAATGGGCCACGGCCATCACCACCCGCACGACCACGCACACGACCACACGCACCACGTCCAGGCCGAAACCGGCCCCTTGCCTCCGGCGCTCGACGCCGGCGTGCCGGACAGTGAGCTGTCGCCCAGCCAGTTGTCCCGCCGCTCGATGCTGCGCCGCACCGGTCTGCTCGGCGCGGGCCTGGCGGGAGCGGGCGTGCTGGGCGGGGCCGCCGCCGCGGCCGCGCGTCCGGGCGGTTCCGGCAACGCGTCCGGCCGGGGCAAGAGCGACGGCTTCCTCTGGCTGGCGGGCGACCACCACATCCACACGCAGTACAGCAGCGACGGCAAGTACCGCGTCGTCGACCAGGTGCGCCAGGGCACGGCGCACGGTCTCGACTGGATGGTCATCACCGACCACGGCAGCGCGGCGCACGCCAAGATCGGTGTGGAGAAGGTCAACCCGGACATCAAGGAAGCCCGCGAGACCTACAAGGACCAGCTCGTCTTCCAGGGCCTGGAGTGGAACATCCCGGGCGCCGAGCACGCCACGGTCTTCGTCCACCCGGGCCGCAACGAGGTGGAGGTGCTGAAGAAGTTCGAGACCGACTACGACGGCAGCCTGCACCCCAGTACCTCCAACGCCACGAACGAGGCACTGGCCGTCTCCGGGCTCCAGTTCCTCGCCGACCAGGTGCGCCGGCGCAAGGTCGACGACGCGGTGATGCTCGCCAACCACCCGGCCCGCAACGGCATCGACTCGCCCCACGAGATCCGCGGCTGGCGCGACGCCACCTCGGCCGGCCACCCCATCGCCATCGGTATGGAGGGCGCGCCCGGCCACCAGGCGGCGGGTCTGCCGAAGCCGGTCGGCAGCGGCGGCGGCCGCGGTTACTACGAGAACGCGCCCGGCGCGAACTCCTTCGCCGCGTATCCGCCGGAGAGCTACCGCACCTGGGGCGGTTTCGACTGGATGACCTCCACGGTCGGCGGTCTCTGGGACAGTCTGCTGGCCGAGGGCAAGCCGTGGTGGATCACCGCCAACTCGGACTCGCACAGCGTCTACGCCGAGCCGTCCGTGATCGGGCCCGACGACGACTTCAACGCCAACGGCAAGCACTCCGACCCCGTGTACGGAACGGGCCTCGACCTCGGGAAGGGCGACTACTGGCCGGGCCACTACAGCCGTACGCATGTCGGCGCGGACCGGTTCTCGTACGCGGCGGTCATGGACGGTATGCGGGCCGGCCGGATCTGGGTCGACCACGGCGGTCTGATCAGCGGTCTGGACGCCCGGGTCAAGGGCGGTGGGCGCTGGGCCACGCTCGGCGGCGCACTGCACGTCAAGCGCGGTACGGACGTCGAGCTGTCCATCGACATCGCGCTGGCCAACGGCACCAACTGGGCGCAGTTCGTGCCGAAGCTGGCCCGGGTCGATGTCATCCAGGGCCAGGTCACCGGCCACGTCCACGACAGGGACACCTTCACCGCGCCGACCGCCAGGGTCGCGAAGTCCTTCGAGGTCAACAAGTCGACGGGCACCGTGCGGCTCACGTACCGGCTCGGCCGGGTATCCGGACCGCTCTACGTCCGGCTGCGCGGCACGGACGGCAACCGCACCGCCGTGGGGCCGAACGGCGCGTCCGTCGACCCCGTGGGCCCGGCGATGGACGTGCTGGGCGACGCCGACCCGTGGAAGGACCTGTGGTTCTACTCGAACCCCATCTGGGTGCTCCCGTCCTGACCGTACCCCCGGGAACAATCGGCGGGGGTCCGCCGTTGGACCCAGTGAGGGTGTGGATGGAACTGAGTCCCCGGGCCCCATATGAGAATCGCCCATGGGGAAGATCGTTCGGCTGAAGCCCCATGGAGCCTATCGCCGCGAGGCGACCGCCATCCACGCTCTCCCTGATGACGACCCCGACCGGCGTCCCCCGTCCGGTCGGGGTCTTCTGTCGGTCCGGGCGCGAGAGCGGGGCGGAAGGGGACGGCGGCGGGGATGACGAGCGAGGACGAGGGGACGGAGCGGCCCGGTGGCTTCGAGGCCGCGACGGGCGACGGCCCGGTGTGCGGGACGACGCCCCGGGAGCGTACGGCCGAGGTCCGGGTCGCCTTCGAGGGACTGCTCCAGATCCGACGGCTGACACACACCGGGCCGGGGGACGCGGCGGCGGTTCCCGCCCCGTGGGAGCGGCGGCGGCCGGTGCGCGCCGTCGCGCTCGCGCTGGAGGCCGCCGGTCTCCCGGCGTCCGCGGTCGACGGCTCGGGACAGCGCGTCGCGACGGGATATCGCGTAGGCGCGGCTGATCCCCCGGCCGCCGCAAGGGCCGGGGGGACTCCCGCCGCCGTACGGGTGGAGTGGCTCGGCCCGCACGGCGGAGGGGCCGCCCAGGACGAGGAACGGGCCCTGACGGAGTGCGCCGCCGTACTGACGCGCCTGGGGTGGGAGGCCCTGCTCTACCGCGGGCCGCGGCGACGGCGCTTCCTGGAGGTGGAGCCGGCCTCCTGAGCCGCTTCCCGACCGCGCCCGCCCGGTGGAGGACGGGCGAGGACAGAAACGGGAACACCCCGCGCACCGTCATGTCGCTCCGGTGCCCGGGGTGTTCCCGTTGTTCCTCGGTCCGTCCCCGGGTCCGCCCGTGGGTCAGGACCCGGTCTGCCCGCTCAGGGGTAGCTGACGAGATTGGCCACGTTGGTGGCCGAGTTCGACGGGCCTCCCCTGTCGTTGATGACATGCCGGATGGTGCCCGTACCGCCCAGCGACACCGTCACCATGTTGCGGAAGCGGACATTGGCGTTGTTGGGCACTTCGAACGCGTGCTCCGCCGTCACACTGTTGTTGACGTTGAAGAAGCAGTAGCTGCCGAGGCCGTACGCCTGATGGCTGGTCACCGAGTCGGCCACCTTGTAGGCGGCGTATCCCTGGGTCGCGCCGTTCATCCAGGCCGCCTGGTTGGGCGGGTCGTACGGCATCTCGTTCTGGTAGAAGTACGTTCTGCCGCCGTTGCCGTTCCAGATCGTCTGATGCTTCTGGTAGTGCTCGACGAACAGGCCGTACATCGTGACGTCGGCGCCGTTCACGACCAGACCGGTGTCCGCCGTGTTGGTGTTCCAGCCGACCCCGCTGCCGTGATCCGCGCGCCAGATCCACATATGGTCGCCGATCACATTGCGGCTGTTGACGACCAGGCTGGTGGTCGCCTTGCCGACGCCCGCGCCGCCGATGCGGAAGAACACATCGTGCAGCGAGGTGGGGTTGGCGGCGTGGCTCGCGTTCGAGCCGTCGGCGCCGACCTCCATCAGCCGCTGGGAGTTGACCGTGCCCGCGTCGATGAGCACACCCGCCACCTTGACGCCGTCCACATCGGCGACCGACACCGCGGTGATGCCGTTGTCCGGGATGAGGGTGGCGAGGCCGAGGCCGAGGACGACGGTGTCGGGACGGGTGATCCTCAGCGTCTGGTTGAGGTGGTAGACGCCGGGGGTGACGAGCAGGTTCTTGCCCGCCGCCAGCGCGGCGTTCATGTCCGCGGCCGTCGCGCCGGGCTTGGCGATGTAGAACTGGTCCAGCGGGAGCGACGTACCCGCGGGAGCGCCGCCCGACCAGGTCGTGCCCTTCGAGTTGCTGCGCAGCGCGGGCACGAACACCTTGTAGGCGCCGGCCGAGTCGACGTACAGGAAGGGCTTCTCGCGCACCTGCGGCGTCTGGTCGACCGTGGTGTAGGGCGGGTTGGGGAAGCTGTTCGCGGGCGCGTTCTGGGCGCCGACGAACACCATGTTCCAGTTGGACCCCGTCCAGCTGCCCCATTCGGTGTTCCGGGACAGCCACTGCTGCTGCGAACCGGACCTGACCTGGCCGTCGACCTTCGAGTCGGCCATGAATCCGCCGCTGGCCCAGCCGCCGTCGTCCAGCGCGAGGTTGCCGCGGACATGCATCCGGCGGTACGGGGCGGCCTGCGAGACGGCCCAGCGGTCGGTGCCGGTGGTGGGGGTGACGGACAGGTTCTCGGCGCTGCGCCAGAAGTTCTGGGTCGCGTTCTGCGGCGGGAACCAGTCGGCCTCCACATGGACGGCGCCCCGGATATTGACGTCGTCCGGCGAGAGTCCGAGGCCGGCCACCTGCGTGTAGAAGCCGACGTTCACATCGGCGTCGTAGGTGCCCGGCTTGAACAGGAACGCCGCGCGCTGGGCGCCGAACTGATTGGTCTCCTGCTGCCGGAAGGTCGCGTTCACCCGGTTCTGGATCGAGGAGGCCGACATCGACGGATCGAAGACGACGACGTTGGGACCGAGATCCGGGGTGCCGGGGGGCGCCGGCGGATCAGCGGCCTGCACCCGGAAGGACTGGGCGGCGGATCCGTTGCAGGTGTACTGCTGGAGCTGGACGCTGTCGGCGGTCGAGGCGCTCGGTACGTCGAGGCACTTCCCGCTGTTGCGGTTGACGAAGTGGTAGGCGCCGTCGGCCTCCTCCACCGGCTGCCACTGCTGGTTGTTGCCTCCGCTGTACGTCCAGAGCTGGATCGTGGCGGCGTCGGCGGCCGAGACGTCGGTGACGTCCCAGACCTGGCTGTCGGCGTTGCGGTTGCCCGCCCTGACGTAGCCGGCGCCGGTCGCCGTCAGCGACCAGTTCTGCGCGAGGCTGCCGTTGCAGGCGTACTGCTGCACCGCGGTGCCGTTGCCGGTCGCCGCGGCGCGGGCGTCCACGCACTTGCCGTTGCCCTTGTTGCTGATCGTGGCCCAGCCGGTGGGCAGGGCCGCCGCCGCGGTGGTGCCCGCGGCGGCCTCCTGCTGGGGCAGACCGATCAGGGAGGCGCACAGGGCCACCACGGTCAGCAGCAGGGTGAGCGGGTGGAGCCGGCGGCGGGACTGCCCGCCGCCGTCGAGGTGTTGGTTCATGGAGGCTCCTCGCCCGGTCAGCCGGCGTACTGGGCGAAGACGCGGGTGAAGTCCCACGCCTGCTGGCTCACGCCGGAGCAGGTGTCGGCTCCGCCGCCGGTGCAGGGCCGGTCGCGGTTGACCGACCAGAAGGTCAGCCGGGCCAGATGGTGCTGCTGCGCGTAGGCGAGGATGGTGCGGAAGTCCGCGACGGTCACCGTCTCGTTGTTGTCGGTGATGCCGTTCATCGACGAGATGCCGATGCTGCGGTACGTCTGGTCATCGCTGTACCCGTACGCGTTCTTGACCGCGTTCTTGAGGCCCTCGGCGGCGCGGGTGGTGAGCGTGCCCATGTTCTGTCCGGCTCCGCCGAAGTTGAACGGCATGATCGTCCAGCTGTCGACGGTGAGCCCGGCGGCGGCCGCGCGGTTGATCAGGCTGGTGTCCGGACCGTTCTGGCCGGTCCCGAAGGTGACATAGACCTTGATGCCTGGGTTGTTGGCCTTGATGGTCTTGAGCGCGTCCACGGTCCGCTGCTGGACGGTGGGGCTGTCGTACGCGGCGGCCTCGATGTCGATGTCGATCGCCTTGAGGCCGTACGCGTTGATGACCTTCTGGTAGGCCGCGGCCAGTTCACCCGCGCTGGAGCAGGAGCTCTCCAGTTTGTTGCCGCTCCAGCCGCCGAAGGACGGGATGATGTCGCCGCCCGCGCCGCGCACGGTGTTGATGGTCTGCTGGTCCACTCCACCGGTCAGCGGGCGTCCGCCGTCCCACTGGGGGTTGCAGTAGCCGTTGCTGAGCACGAACGCCAGGGTGAACCACTTCACGCCGGTCGCGTTCATGACGGTGGTCGGGTTGGGCGGGCTGCCCCAGCCGTTGTAGATGTACGGTGCGACCGCCATGGGTCCGCCGGGGGCGGGGTTGCCGCCGCCGCCCGGGGGCGCGGTCCACTTCTGGTTGGCCGTTCCGGTGCAGGTCCAGATCTGGAGCCGGGTGCCGTTGGCGGAGCTGTTGCCCGTCACGTCCAGGCACTTGTCGGCCTGGGTGTTGACGATGTCGCGGGCCGCGGAGACGGACCACTTCTGGTTGGCGGATCCCGTGCAGGTCCACAGCTGGAGCTGCGCGCCGTTCGTGGTGCTGTTGTCCTTGACGTCGAGGCACTTGCCGAGGGCCCTGATCGAGCCGTCGGAGGCGACGTCCCACTGCTGGGCGGCCGAGCCGTTGCAGTCGTAGAGCTGTACGGCCGCGCCGTTGGCGGAGCTGCCGGACGCCACGTCCACGCACTTGCCGCCCAGGCCCGTGATCGTGCCGACGGCGGCGACCGCCGCGGTGGCGGGGGTGGGCGCGGTGACGAGCGACGCGCCGATCGCGAGGGGCAGCGCCGCCAGCAGGGCGAAGGATCTGAGGGGCGTGCGGAGGGTGCGTACCGTCGTCATGCGCGGTTCACCGTCCACTTCTGGTTCGCGGCGCCCGTGCAGGTCCAGATCTGGAGCCGGGTGCCGTTGGCGGAGCTGTTGCCGGCCACGTCGACGCATTTGTTGGCCTGGATGTTCACGATGTCGCGGGCGTCCGGGACGGCCCAGCGCTGATTGGGGCCGCCGGTGCAGTCCCACAGCTGGAGCTGCGCGCCGTCCGCCGTGCTGTTGTCCTTCACGTCCAGGCACTTGCCGAGCGCGCGGAGCGAGCCGTCGGAGGCGACGGTCCACTTCTGGGCGGCGGAGCCGTTGCAGTCGTAGAGCTGTACGGGCGTGCCGTTGGCGGAGCTGGCGGACGCCACGTCCATGCACTTGCCGCCGAGTCCGGTGATCGTGCCCCCGGTGCCGCCGGAGCCGCCGTCGATCGTGCTCACGCGCACGTAGTCGACGACGAGCTGGGACGGGAACGGCGTGCTGCCGTTGGGGTCGCCGGGCCAGTAGCCGCCGACCGCGAGGTTCAGGATGATGAAGAAGGGCTTGTTGAACACCCAGGAACGGCCGCCGAGATCCGCCGGGGTGCGTGTCTGGTAGACGTTGCCGTCGACGCTCCAGGTGATGGCGTTGGGCGACCAGTCGATGGCGAAGGTGTGGAAGGCGTCGGCGAACGCCTGGCCGTTCGGCAGGGTGTAGCCGGCGCCGATGCCGCCCGAGCCGGAGTAGCCGGGGCCGTGCAGGGTGCCATGGACCGTGCCGGGCTCGAAGCCGACGTTCTCCATGATGTCGATCTCACCGCTGTTGGGCCAGCCGACGTTGCCGATGTCGTTCCCGAGCATCCAGAACGCGGGCCACATGCCCTGGCCGCGCGGGACCTTCAGCCGGGCCTCGACCCGTCCGTAGGTCGAGGTGAACTTGCCGGACGTGTTGAGCCGGGCCGAGGTGTACTCGCACCGGCCGTACCAGCACTGGTAGTTGCCGGGGTTGTCCTTGCGCGCGGTGATGACCAGGTTGCCCTGGCCGTCGAGCGCGGCGTTGTTGTTGCCCGCCGTGTAGTACTGCCGTTCGTGGTTGTTGACGTTGTCGCCGGTCTCGATCTGCCACTTGCCGCCGTCGACGGCCGATCCCGCGGCGCCGTTGAAGTCGTCGGAGAACGTGACCGCCGCCGCCCCGACCCCGCCGGCCGACGGCTCGGGTGCGGGGGCCGCGGCGGCGGGGACCGCCGCCGCCAGGCTGGAACAGCAGAGAAGAGCGAGCGCGTAGAGCGCAATTCGGCGTCCCATGGGGATTCGCACAGGTCATCACATCACTTCGAGTGGGGGGTCATGCGCATGACATCGCACACGCCCGGGAGCTTCGGGGAGAGCCGCCTCGGGCGCTTATTTCAATACTTGATTTAAGGGAGGGTGCGAGGGGCCGTCAAGAAGCTGGTATGGACCAAAGTTGACCAGATTTACGTCCAGCGCCCATACATATGAACGCAGACCCGCCACAACCAGGCCGGATGACGCCGGGATGACGTCGGACAGTGAAGCCAAAACTTGACCTGCACATGACCGACACCGGGCGTTCACACGAGGACACATGCCCTGTGGAAGGCTCCCGCTGAACCGTTACTTCACGACCACGCGCCGCGCTGCCCCCCACCCTGTGGCCGTGCGCCGCGGTGGTCCCGCCGGAGAGGACAGCTCCCCCATGTCCCGTCGCCAACGTCCCACCCGACGCACGCTGTTGGCTCTCTGCGCCGCCACCGCGGTGCTCGCCACCACCGCGGCCGCCGCACCCGCCGTCGCCTCCCAGGAGAGCGCACCCGCCGCCGCGGCCACCGCCGCGCTCGACGACACGTACTACCAGGGCGCCATCGGCAAGACCGGCGCCGCGCTCAAGTCGTCGCTGCACTCGATCATCAAGAACCAGACGAAGATCACCTATGCCCAGGTCTGGACCGCGCTCAAGGCCACGGACCAGGACCCCAAGAACTCGTCGAACGTGATCGAGCTGTACACCGGCCGGTCCATCTCCAAGTCGAGCAACGGCGGCAACTCGGGCCAGTGGAACCGCGAACACGTCTGGGCCAAGTCCCACGGCGACTTCGGCGAGGCGACCGGCCCCGGCACCGATGTCCACCATCTGCGCCCGGAGGACGTCGGCGTCAACTCCATTCGCGGGAACAAGGACTTCGACAACGGCGGCAGCGCGGTCTCCGGCGCGCCCGGCAACTACACGGACTCCGACTCCTTCGAGCCGCGCGACGCGGTGAAGGGCGATGTCGCCCGGATGATCCTGTACATGGCCGTACGGTACGAGGGCGACGACTCCTGGCCCGACCTCGAACCCAACGAGCGGGTCAACAACGGATCGAGCCCCGCGATAGGGAAGCTGTCCGTACTCAAGCAGTGGAACGACGAGGACCCGCCGGACGCCTTCGAGCAGCGCCGCAACCAGGTCATATACGACCAGTTCCAGCACAACCGCAACCCGTTCATCGACCACCCGGAATGGGTGGAGTCCATCTGGTGATCGTGCGGGCCGTCCGGTGATCACGGCGCGGCCTGCCCGCGCCTGATCGCCCGCGGTGCCAGACTGTGCCGCGTTAACTCCAAGCGCCCCCAGCGGGGAATGCTGGCCGAGCCCCCGGGACACGCTTCGCCCGGGGGCTTCGGCTTGCCCTGGCGCGTACCCCGGTACGTGGCCCGGCGTCCGGCCCGCGACCGGTGCCGTTACCGGTTACCGGGCCGGCAGGCCGCGGTACCAGTCCAGCGTGGCGTCGATGGTCTCGGACAGCGGGGTGGGCCGGATATCGAACGTCCGCTCGAAGGCCGACGAGTCCATGATCTGCGCCTCGGTGTGCTGGTAGAACATCTCCTCGTACTCCCGCATGAAGACCTCGTCGAACGGCCCGACGGGGCGCGGCGCGTCGAGCACGAACGTCTTGAGCGCGCCGCCCACCCGCCGCTCGATCATCGCGTGGATCTCGCGGGTGGTGACGGCGGGCGCGGTGGGCAGATGCCAGACCCGCCCGTCACCCTCAGGCCGCTCGCCGAGCGTGGCCAGTCCCGTCGCCACGTCACCGATGTTCGTATAGCTGTGCGGCAGGTCGATGTCGCCCAGGGCGAGTACCTCACCACCCGTCAGCGCGGCCGGGAAGGTGGCCCCGCCCAGCGACGAGTTGAGCACGCCGGGACCGACGAAGTCGGCCGACCGGGCGAGCACCGCGCGAACCCGCCCGTCGCGGTGCGCGGCGAGATAGTCCTCGTCGAGCCGCGCCCGCATCCGGCCCTTGCGTGACGTCGCCCGCCAGGGCGTGTCCTCGGTCATGACCTCGCCGTGCGTCTCGCCGTACGGATAGAGGGTGTCCAGCACCACCAGGCGCGCGCCGGTGGCCTCCACCGCGCCCAGTACCGCCCGCTGGATCCGGGGCATCGCCTCGACCTGGAGGTGATAGGCGACGTTCACGCAGTGGTATACGACGGCGGCGCCGTCCACCGCGGCCAGAGCCCCTTCGGGAGTGGACACATCGGCGGCGAACCGCTCCACGCCTTCGAGGGGATCTCCCGCCCCCGCGCGGTCCACGAGTCGTACGGGACGGCCGCGGCGGGCGAGTTCGACGGCGAGGGTGGTGCCGGCGGGGCCCGCCCCCAGCACGGTGTGGAGGTCGCGGTCGGCAGCGGACATGACGAGTCCCTTTCGTTCGGAGTCCGAGGGGTGTTGTGAGCCCCCGTAGAGCTACTGTCGCTCACTTCTGTTATTGACCATAACTCTCGCGATGGTGAATCACAAGCGGCCCGTTCCGTACCCCGCCCTGAGGAGCTATGGCCTGTAATCTTCACGAGGCACCATCACGCACACAGGAGGACGTCATGGCCGACGCGGCACGGACCCCCCGGGCGCGCTACCGCGAACAGACCCGCGCGGAGATCAAGTCGGCGGCGCTCCAGCAGCTCGCCGAGGGCGGCGTGCAGGCCGTGGCGCTGACCCGGATCGCCAAGGAGATGGGCCTCTCGGGGCCCGCGCTGTACCGGTACTTCGCCGGCCGTGACGATCTGCTCAGCGCGCTGATCCGGGACGCCTACGACGAGGTGGCGCGGACCATGGAACGCGCGGCGGCCGGCGCGCCGCCCGGGAGCGCCCGCGCCACCCTGCATGTACTGGCCGGGACGTACCGCGACTGGGCCGTCGCCCAGCCGCACCGCTATCTGCTGATCCAGGGGACGCCGGTCCCCGGCTACGCGGCCCCGCCCGACACCCTGCTGCGCGCGCGGGCCGCGCTCGGCCCGTTCCTGAAGGTGTTCGCGGGCGCCGAACCCACCGACGCGGTTCGGCCGGTCGTCGCCGAGATGGACGCGTGGGCCGGGGACGACGGCACGGTGGGCGACTGGCTGACGGAGTACACCGGCACGGCCGCACCGGCGGCGGGAGCCGGCGCGGCGCTCGCCGGGACCGTGCTGGCCTGGTCCCAACTGCACGGCACGGTGAGCCTGGAGGTCTCCGGCCTGTACGGGGGGATGGGGCACCGGTCGAGCACCCTGCTGACGGCCCAGATGGACACGCTGGCCGACGCCTTCCGGCTGCCGTAGCCACCGGCGCACCGCCCGGAGGCCGCCACCGCACCCCGCCCGGGGCAGTTACTGGACAGGTGTCTATGATTCATGGACACCTGTCCAGCAGTGCCCGAACCCCAGGAGACCCGATCATGCAGACCGCCGCGAATGTCCTGGTCGGCCTGGTGGCCGCGTTCCACGTCTATGTGATGGTGCTGGAGATGTTCCTGTGGGAGCGCAAGCCCGGCCGTGAACTGTCCGGATTCGACGCCGACATGGCCCGCGCGACCGCGCCCCTCGCCGCCAACCAGGGTCTCTACAACGGCTTCCTGGCCGCGGGGCTGATATGGGGACTGATCGCCGCGGACCCGACGGGGCACCGCGTCCAGCTCTTCTTCCTCATCTGCGTGGTCGTGGCCGGTGTGTACGGCGGGGCCACCGCGAACAGGCGCATCCTGTTCGTGCAGGCGCTGCCGGGCGCGGTCACCCTGGCCGCGGTGCTGGCGGCGGGATGACCGGCGCACCGGCGGGACCGCCCGCGAGCGGGCCTACGGGCGATCCCCGTACGGCCAGGACCCGGGCCAGGCTCCGGCAGGCCCTGCTCGACGCCTGCGCGGAGCACCCGTTCGAGGAGGTCGGTGTCGCCGCCCTGGTGCGCCGCGCCGGGATGGGCAGGGCCACGTTCTATCTGCACTACCCCGACCTTCAGGCGCTGGCGGTCGACGCCTGCGCGGAGGTGGTCCGGGACGCCGTGGACGCCTTGCACGCCTGGCGCGGCACCCCCGATCCACGTGTCCCACCGCCCGCGCTGACCTCGTTCTTCACCGGCCTCACTCCGCATGCCGCGCTCTACCGGACGCTGCTGCGCCCGGGTGGGAGCGGCCCGCTCGGCGAACTGCTCCACCGTGAACTGCGGGAGCGCAGCCGCGTCGAGCGGACCCTGGCCGGGGCGCCCGCGCCCGAGCTGATCGCGTCGGCGGTGGCCGCCGCCTTCGCCGGGGTGCTGGCGGACTGGCTGCACGGGCTGATCGAGGACACGCCGGAGGACATCGCGGCACGCGTCTGGCGGCTGCTGGTGGCGCTGCACCGTATGCCGGTCGCCTGAGCGCCCCGGCGGAGGAGTACGGCGCGAGGCCGGTCCGGCCGGCGGTGCGTGACCACGGCGAGGGCGAGAACGGCGGTGCGTGCATGCGAGACGTACAGCCTGCGGCATATGCCAAAGGCACGATCGACCCGAGTGTTGCCAAACGCCTTACGTGCCCGGGGCGCCTGTGCGACAGTCGTCATGGTCCCCCCACCGACAGGCCGCGCCACCCCGTATCGGAGTACGAGATGCCGTCCCCTCTGTTCGCGGACCGCCCCGCGCCGCAACCCGCCGAGCCGGGGACGGTGGACGCGCTCATCACCCGGACCCGCCGGCTGCGCGGTGACGTGGACGCCGTACGCCGGGACACCGAGGTCGACGACGGCAACACGCTCTGGCGCTGGCAGCGGGCGCTCTGCGATCTGGCGGTACGTCAACTGGACCAGCTGGGATCCCACTTGGACCAGCTCAGGGCGGGCAGGCCGGAGACGGAAGGCGCGTCCGGCCGTCCGGCACAGGACGCTTCCCCGAACCAGGACTCCGCTCAGGACGGCCCCGGAACACGGCCCGGCCGGGTGGGCAGCGGGGAGTGGAACCTCCTGACCGACGAGGTCAGTTGGTCGGAGGAACTGTTCCGGATCCTCGGACGCGATCCGCGGAGCGGACCGCTGACACTCGACGAACTCCCGTCCCTGGTGCTCCCCGAGGACCAGGCGCTGCTCACCGTGATGGTGACGGACTGTCTGATCGACGGGAAGCCCATCGACGGCGAGTTCAGGATCGTCGGTGCCGACAGCGAGGTCCGTACGCTGCACATGATGGGCGAGCCCGTCCTCGACACCGACGGCTGCACCGCCTCCATGTGGGCCGTGATGCGCGACATCAGCGTGCTGCGCGACGGCGAGCGGTCCTTACGCGACTCCCGTGACTCCCTCCGGCGCGAGCACCATCTCGCGCAGACCGAACACCGGCTGGTGGCCGAGTTGCACGAGGCGGTGCTCCCCGCCTGGCACGGCTCCTCGTATCTGCCGAGCAGCGGGCCCGACGCGCTGGACCTGGCCGCCCGCAGGCTCCCCGCCACGGCGCACCCGGCGACCGGTGGTCACTGGTTCGACGCCCTCGAACTCCCCTCCGGGGAGTCGCTGTTGACCATCGGCGAGCTGACCGGACGCGGGGTGGCCGGGGCGTCCTCGATGGCCATGCTGCTGGGCGCGCTGCGCGGAATGGCCGTGGCGGGTATCGCGCCCGGAGCCCTGCTCGGCCATCTCAACCAGCTGCTGGAGTCCTCGGAACAGCCGGCGCTGGGCAGCGCGCTCTGCTCCCGCTACGCCCCGGAGACCCGGACCTTCTCCTGGGCGCAGGCGGGCCACCCCGCCCCGCTGCTGTTCCGCGACGGGACGGGGCGCGCGCTCACGCCGCCGGACGGCGTACTGCTCGGGGCGACCTCGGGGGCCGCGTACGAGCAGGCCGAAGTCCAGCTCCTGCCCGGGGATCTCCTGGTGCTGCACACCGACGGCGACGGGCCGACGCGCGAGCGCCTGATCGGACTGGCGCCCCGGGCGGCCGGGACCCGCTCCGCGCGGGAGTGGGCTCAGTTGATCGCCGAGGAGTGCGACAGCGCCGAACGCGCGGACGCCGCCTGTCTGATGGTCGTCAGGATCCCCGGCTGACAGACAAGTCCCGACTGACGGAGAAGTCCCGACTGACGGAGAATCCCCGGGCGACCCCGAGGAGCGACTCCCCGAAGGGCGGCTCCCCGAAGGGCGGCTCCCGGAAGCACGGCTCCCCCGAAAGCGGCTCCGTACAGCGGAGGGACGTCAGACATCCGCCTTCCCCGTCCGCTTCACCGGCCCCCTCGGCATGGCCAGCTTCAGTTCCTCGCGCAGATCGTCGATCTTCTCGGACCCCGCGTACTGGCCGGTGAGCCGGTACATCTCCCGCAGCCGGTCCCAGGTGCGGTGCGAGGAGGTCTCCCCCATCGACACCAGCGCCAGCCGCGCGTAGCGGTCGGCCTGTTCGGGATCGTCGGCGATGAAGCAGGCGGACGCCAGCGAGATGTAGTCGAAGATCTTGGAGCGCTGCCGGTCGTTGCCGCGCAGTTCCAGCGCGCGCTTGGCGTGCTGCTGCGCGGTGATCGCCGCCGCGGGCTCGTGGTCGGCGAGGGTACGGAAGGCCAGGGCCTCCATGCCGTGCAGATCGGCCTCGTCGAACATCTGCATCCAGCAGGGCGACGGGACATCCTGCTTGTCCGCGACGAAGAGTTCCTCCGCCTCGCCCAGGGTGCGGCGCATGGCCTTGCCGCGGCCCATGGACGCGTGCGCCCATGCCTCGATGGTGCGCAGCATGGCCCGGGTGCGGGGCAGCGCCTCCTCGCCCGAACCCGAATCCGCGAGCTTCATCAGATCGAGTGCCTCGTCGGGCCTGCCGAGGTGGACCATCTGACGAGCGGCCCTGGACAGGGCCTCGCCCGCGCGGGGCCGGTCGCCGCCCTCGCGCGCCGCGTGAGTGGCGATGACGAAGTACTTCTGGGCCGTGGGTTCGAGACCGATGTCGTGGGACATCCAGCCGGCGAGTACGGCGAGGTTGGCGGCGACGCCCCAGAGGCGCCGCTGGAGATGGTCGGGGTGACGGTAGGCGAGCATGCCGCCCACCTCGTTGAGCTGGCCCACCACGGCCTTGCGCTGGAGCCCGCCGCCCCGGGCGGCGTCCCAGGCGCGGAACACCTCGACGGATCGCTCCAGGGCCTCGATCTCCTGCGACCCGATGGGGGCGGCCTCGTAACGGTCGAACCCGGCGGGTTCCGCGTGCAGGGGATCGTCGATCCGGGGGGCGTCGGACGAGAGTGCGGGGTCGGAGTGCAGCCAGTCATGCATGGCGCTGGTGAGTGCTGAGCCTGCGGTGAGCGCGGCACCCGCGCCCACCAAGCCGCGACGGTTGAGCATGAGGTCCATTCCCGTGAATTCGGTGAGGACCGCAGCCGTCCGGTCGGGCGCCCAGGGGAGGGCGTCGGGGTTGTCCGCGTTCCCGGCGTCCCGTCGTTTCCCCGCGCGCCCGCTCCGTACGAACCCGAGGTCCTCGATGGTCACGACACGACCGAGCCGCTCGGTGAACAGGGCTACCAGCACTCTCGGCACGGGATCGCGCGGGGTCTCCCCCATGTCGATCCAACGCCTCACCCGCGAGGTGTCGGTGGCCAGCTGGGGGTGGCCCATGGCCGCCGCCTGCCGGTTCACCAGCCGTGCGAGTTCGCCCTTGGACCAGCCGGCCAGGCCGAACAGATCCGACAGACGGGTGTTGGGTTCTCCGCTCACGTCAAGCCCCCAGGTTCTCGGCTGAGTTGACAGTAACCGCCTGTCAGAGGCGTGGCGACTATTCGCCACGGTTCGCCAGGCTTCGCCAGCTCGTGTGCCAGGGGGTCGACGGTGTCAGGTAGGAACGCGCCATCCCGGCCCGGCAGCCGGACGTACTCCCCAGGGTGCCCCATGGCTGCCGGGCGGGAGGCGCGAGTAATTCGTCGGCACACGAAGGGATCTGTATCGCCCATGTACACAGCATCGTCCTCCGTGTCCGCTCCGCCCCGGTCGCAGCGTACGGTCGCCCCCGGCGGCGGGCCGTATCTCGACCCCACGCATGCGGGGCGGCCGCGGCTCAGGGCGGGGACGGTCACCCAACCGCTCAGCGGGAGAATCGACTTGTCCGGCCCCCAGGGCGCGCAGCTGCGCATGGCGATCACGGCGGTGCACCGGGTCTGCCCGGAGTTCAACCCGGTGCAGGTACTGCGGCGCAGCGGGCGCTCCGTTCTGCTCGTCGGCACCACGGGGCGCGCCAACGCGGTCGCCAAGTGCCTGCTGGACCACTCCCCCGTCTGGACCGAACGGTTCAGGCACGAAATAGCTGCTTATCGCTCCTTCGTCCGGCACCGGCCGCCGGTACGGGTCCCCCGGCTGATCGCCGCGGACCCGGAGAACTGCGCGCTGGTGATCGAGCGGATGCCGGGGCGGGCCGCCGCGCTGACGCGCCATCCGGTGGAGGCGCCGCCGCGCGCCGATCTGCGGGCCGCGCTCGGCGCGATCACCAGGCTGAACACCTGGCGGCCCCCGGCCGGCCTGTTCGACAAGCCGCTCGACTACGCGTCGCGGATCGCCCGTTACCACGAGCTGGGGCTGTTCACCGACCGGGACCTGGGCGATCTGCAGAAGCTGCTGCACGGTCTGGCCGGCGCCAGACAGGGCATGGAGTTCTGTCACGGCGACGCCCTGCTCTCCAATGTCCTGCTGTCCCCGGCCGGTCCTGTGCTCGTCGACTGGGAGCACGCGGGCTGGTATCTGCCGGGCTACGACCTGGCGACGCTCTGGGCGGTGCTCGGGGATGCCCCGCTGGCGCGCCGCCGGATCAGTCAGCTCGCGCAGGCCAGTGGACCGGTGGCGCGGGACGCGTTCCTGGTCAATCTGATGCTCGTACTGACCCGGGAGATCCGGATGTACGAGACGGCGGTGCAGCGCGCGCTGCGTGAGACGCCGTCATCCGGTACCGGGCCGTCCGCCCACCCGTCGCCGTCCGTGCACCAGAGCGGGCTGACGCCGGCCGAGGAGCAGCGGCTGCTGCTGCGGCGGTTGCACGACGACTGCGCGATGGCGCGGCGGGCCGTGCGCGCGGCGGTGGGGACCCGCTGATCCGGCCGGCCGGCCGCACCGGGCGAGAACGAACAGTGCCGCACGCCCCGCGCGGACCACGGGGCGCGCGGCGCGTCCGGCGTATCTCCGGGCCGGCCCCGGTACCGCGCGACTCCCGGGCCTATCCGGCCTCCCCGGGCGGCTTCGGGCCGCTCCCAGGGGCGCATGTCTGATCATTGGTCCATTCCACTGACGCGCCGCAGGCCCGGACCCCACCGCCGCGAAACTCCGTGACACCCACGCTGACGTGCGAAATCCCCTCCATGCCTGATGATTGACGGATCCTCCGGAAGCCGATACCCCTGTAGTCCAGTCGGCCCGGCAGGCCCCTTCGCGCATCACCCGTCACTGGAGGCTGCATTGCAAGGTTCCGTCCCCCCACGACCGAGATTCCCGCGTGGTCGCGCGCTGCGAGCGGGGGGTGTCGTGGCGTCCGCCGCGCTGCTGCTGCCCCTGGTCTCCGCCACTCCGTCCGTCACCGCGGAACAGCCGGGATCCGGCGCGTTGCAGCGTGAGTTCGCGGCCGCCGCCGCGCGGTACCAGGTGCCGCAGAGCGTGCTGCTCGGTGTCTCGTATCTCCAGTCCCGCTGGGACACGCACAGCGGCGCCCCGAGCGTCACCGGCGGCTACGGCCCGATGCATCTGACCGACGCCAGGACCGCGCTCGCCGACGCGCCGCACCACTCGGAGGGTACGGAGGACCCGCGCGGGGACACCTCGCGCGCGGCGAAGACCGTCACCGGGGCCGCGCTGCCGAAGACCTCCGAACTGCCCGCCCGGCTGCGCACCCTGGACCGCGCCGCCGAGCTGACCGGGCTGCCCGCCAAGGAGCTGCGGCGCAGCCCCGCGGCCAATGTCCGGGGTGGCGCGGCGCTGCTGGCCGCGGCCCAGCGGGAGCTGGGACAGCCGCTGAGCGGCGATCCGGCCGACTGGTACGGAGCGGTGGCCCGGTTCTCCGGGGCGGACGACTCCGCGACGGCCGCGACCTACGCCGATGACGTGTACGACGTGATCAGGAACGGCGAGCACCGTACGACGGACAGCGGCCAGCGAGTGGCGCTGCGCGCGGCCCCCCGGGTCTCCCCCGACACCGCGCAGACCGCGCGGCTCGGTCTGCGGAAGGCCGACGCGGGACGGGCCGAGTGTCCCGGTACGGTCGCCTGCGAGTGGATCCCGGCGCCGTACGCGGAGTTCGGCGAGGGCGACTACGGGAACCACGACAAGGCGGACCGGCCGAGGTCCCAGTCGGTCGACTACATCGTCATTCATGACACCGAGGGCTCCTGGGACACCACCATCAAGCTGATCCAGGACCCGAAGTATGTGTCGTGGAACTACACGTTGCGCTCGTCCGACGGGCATGTCGCCCAGCATGTGGCGACCAAGGATGTCGCCTGGCACGCCGGCAACTGGTACATCAACTCCAAGTCGGTGGGTCTGGAGCACGAGGGCTTCCTCACCGCGCCGGACGCCTGGTACACGGAGGCGATGTACCGCACCTCGGCGCGGCTGGTCGGGTACCTGGCGAAGAAGTACGACATCCCGCTGGACCGTCAGCACATCCTGGGCCATGACAATGTGCCCGGCACGACCACCTCGACGATCCCCGGAATGCACACCGACCCCGGCCCCTACTGGGACTGGGCGCACTACTTCCAGCTGCTCGGAAAGCCGTTCAGGGCGACCGCGGGGCCGGCGGCGTCCGTGGTCACGATCCGTCCGGACTACGCGGCCAACCAGCCGTCCTACACCGGCTGCGAGAAGGCGGGCCAGGCCTGCGCCCCGCACGGCTCGGGCGCCGTACGGCTGCACACCGCCCCGGCCGCGGACGCGCCGCTCGTGAAGGACATCGGGCTGCGGCCCGGCGGCGAGGACTCCACGACCGACGTCAACGACCTGGGCGCCCGCGCCTCGACCGGCCAGCAGTACGCGGTCGCCGGCCGCCAGGGCGACTGGACGGCGATCTGGTATCTCGGCCAGAAGGCGTGGTTCCACAACCCGCGTACGAAGCCGGTCGCCGTGGGCGCCACGGCGCAGGTGCTGACGCCGAAGGCCGGGCTGGCGGAGATCCCGGTGTACGGAAGGGCCTATCCGGAGGCCGGGGCCTACCCCGAGGGGGTTCCGGTCCAGACGGTCTCGGCGTTCCCCTACAAGCTGCTCGCCGGCCAGCGCTATGTGGTGGGCGCCCAGGCACCGAGTGAGTACTTCTTCGCGCCGACCTTCGACACCGCCGGACACCGGGTGGTGCGGGGCGAGGACACGTACTACGAGATCCAGTTCGGGCACCGGGTCGCCTATGTGAAGGCGGCCGACGTGGAGGTACGCCCGGCACGCTGATACCGAACCGGCAGGGGGATGCCGGGCGTCGCCGGCCGCGGGGGAGCCGGTGACGCCCGGCCTCTGTCTGTCCGGGTACGTGGTCGGTCCGGGGAGGTGATCCGTCCGGCTGCGTACGGCGGTGTGGTGGCACGGCGGTGTGGTGCCGGGGAGTCGGAGTCAGTAGCGCAGGACGGCGGCGATCCGGTCGTGGACGGCGAGCGCGTCGTCCGGGAGGAAGACCACCTCGGCGCCGCCGTCCAGGGCCGTTTCGACGAGTTCGTCGACGATGTCCTCGCGTACGTCGGGGCCCGTGGCGGACTCGTCGTCGACCGGGATCAGATGCCCGTCGCTGACGCGGACCGTACGGCGGTAGTGCTCTTCGAGCGCGACCAGCTCGGCCCGCTTCTCGCGTACGGACTCCCAGACCTCGTCGAGTCCTGCGGCGAAGGTGCGCCTGCCCTTGGCGTCGTCCAGCCGGGTCAGTACCTCGGCCTTCTCCCGGCGCGCGTACTCCTCGACCACGGGCCGGAGTTCCTTCAGCAGGACGGGGGCGGGGCCGTCCGTCAGACCGCCCTTGACCAGCCGTCCGACGGCCGTACGGGTGGCGCTGCCCGTCTCCTCCAGCAGGGCGAGCGCGGGGGCGAGGCCGACCAGATAAAGCGGCCGGGGGCGGCGCGCCAGCACCGCGCCCATGGTCTCGTCGACGGACCGCAGGAAACGGCGGGTCTCCTCGTCGGTGAAGGTGCTCGGGGTGTCACCGATCCGTTCCTCGCGTTCGACGTCCCAGGTGTCCTCGGGAGGCGTCAGGGGAAATCCGTCCTCGCGGTGCTCGCGCAGGGACTCCCCGGACCCGCTCCAGAGCGTCGCGCGGTCGGCGGCGATCGCCAGCACCCAGAACGGCCGTGACTGCGCGGTGGCCGCCACGAGGTTGCGGGTCAGATAGGTGTCGGAGAGGACGACGCGCTCGGGCACCTCGCGCGGCAGGTACCAGACCCGGAACTCCCCGGCGTCGGCGAGCAGCAGCAGCCCGTCGAGCAGATGGCGCAGATCGACCTCGGCGACGGCCTTGTCGAGCCGGCCTCTGACGGCGGCGCGGGTCCGCTTGTCCAGACCGGGTTCGGCCTCCAGCCGGCGTCCCGCCTCGGCCAGCAGATTGCGCAGCCGTACCGCGTCCTGCTCGTGGTGGGGTTCGCGGCGGTGCGTGGGCATCGTCAGGGACACGGCCGGATAGGTGCGTGGCGCACGCAGTTCCCGCAGGACGTCGGGGTTCAGACCATTGCTGTCCATGCTGTCCCTTCGCTCGATGAAGGTCCGGCGGCGGGCGGACAGGCGCGCCGGCCCCCACTCGTGCATCCATCTTGCGCGATTCCGCCCGGTTCCGCAGGAGGGGCGGTCCGCCCGGCCGGGAGGGCCCCACCGGCCGTACGGCCGGTGGGGCCCCGGTCCGAGACCGTCCGAGACCTACGGGGTGAACTCGTACGTCTGTCCCGCGGTCGCCCGGAAGGTCCGTTCACCGCCGGGCAGCAGGGTGCTGCGCAGGGTCAGGTCCGTCGTACGGCTCGCGCGCAGCGTGATCCGGCTCGCCCTGCCGCCGCTCCAGCTGATGTCGAGCGTGACGCCGCCGCGCGCCCGCAGTCCCGTCACCCGGCCGTCCGGCCAGGAGCCCGGCAGGGCGGGCAGGATCTCGATCGGGCCGTGCTGGCTCTGGACCAGCATCTCGGCGACCCCCGAGGTGGCGCCGAAGTTACCGTCGATCTGGAAGGGCGGGTGGGTGTCCCAGAGATTGGGCAGGGTGGAGCTCTTGAGCTGCTCCGAGAGCATCTTGTGGGCGTGGTCGCCGTCGCGCAGCCGCGCCCAGAAGTTGATCTTCCATGCCTTGCTCCAGCCGGTCCCGCCGTCGCCGCGCGCGGTCAGCGAGACCTTGGCCGCCTCGGCCCACGTACTGCCCGCGACAATCTGCCGGCCCGGGTGGAGAGCGAAGAGATGCGAGACATGGCGGTGGTCGTCGGTCCGGCCGTCGACATCGGTCTTCCACTCCTGGAGCTGACCCCAGGAGCCGACACGGAGCCCGGGGTCGAGGTCGCGGAGTGCGGTCTCCAGCCGGGTACGAAAGCCGGGCGCGTCCCCCAGGGTCCTGGCGGCCTCCAGGGTGTTGGTGAACAGGTCGTACACGATCTGCTGGGACATCGCCGCCCCCGCCGTGAAGTCCCCGTGCTCCGGTGAGTAGCTGGGTGTGACGACGAGCTTCCCGTCGCGCGGGTCGGTGCGGAGATTGACGAGCCAGAACTCCGCGGCCTCCTTCATCACCGGGTAGGCGGTGGAGCGCAGATAGTCGGTGGAGCCGTTGAACCGGTAGTGGTCGTAGAGCTGCTGGGTGAGCCAGGCCGCGGCCTCCGGGAACCAGAACGAGGTGGCCCAGTCGTGCACGCCCGTGAAGCCGAACGGGTTGGTCTCGTTCTGTACGACCCAGCCGGCCGAGCCGAAGATCTCCCGCGCGCTCACGCGGCCGGGCGCGCGCATCGCCTCGACATAGCGGTCGTAGGGAGCCGTGGTCTCGGCGAGGTTGGTGACCTCGGCGAGCCAGTAGTTCATCTGGAGGTTGATGTTGACGTGATAGTCCGCCGACCAGGGCGGGTTGGTGACGTTGTTCCATACGCCCTGGAGGTTCGCGGGCAGGGAGCCGGCCCGCGAGGAGGCGATCAGCAGGTAGCGGCCGTACTGGAAGAACAGCGCTTCGAGCGCCCGGTCGGCGGCGCTGCCGCCCCCCGTGTACTGCGCCAGCAGCTGGTTGGTGGGCAGGTCGGGGAGTTGCTGGCCGATGGCGAGGGAGACCCGGCCGAAGAGCGCGCCGTGGTCGTTCACATGGGCGGTGCGCAGGGCGTCGTACGAGCGGCGGGCGGCCGTGTCGACCGCGCCGGTGACCGCGCCGTGCGGGTCGGCGCCCCGGTAGCGCGGATAGGTGTCGGCGTAGTCGGTACCGGCGGCGAGGACGAACCAGGCGCTGTTGGCACCGGTGACGGTGAGGGTGCCGTTCGCCCCGGCGGTGACCCGGCCGCCGTCGGTCCGTACCCGGATCTGGGTCTCGAACCGCATTCCGTTGTCCTGGAGCGCGCCCTTGACGGTGAGCCGGTCACCGCTCGCCGTGGCGGTGAAGTCGGTGCGCGGCGAGGTGTACCGGAGGGTGAAGCCGATCTTTCCCGGCTGGTTGGCGGAGAACCGGCCGACGATGACCTTGCCGGGGTAGGAGGCGAAGAACTCCCGTGTGTACGCGACGCCTTGGTGGGTGTACGTGACGGCGGCGAGCGCGGACGCGAGATCGAGGGTGCGGCGGTAGGAGCCGTCGGGGGCCGACGGGGCGCCCGGTACGGCCAGCTCCAGATCGCCGAGCACCTGGTACGCGCCGAAGCCGTGCTTCGGCTGGCCGAGTTCGGCGGCGACGGCTTCCGGCGTGAGCTTGCCCTCGGTGTCCAGGCGCCGCTGTACGGAGGCGAGGACTCCGGGCCGGGGCTGGGTCCAGTTGCCGTGGTCGTATCCGGCGGCACCGGGGCCGCCGGTCCACAGGGTCTTCTCATTGAGGGTGAGGCGCTCGGTGGCGAGGGTGCCGAACACGCTCGCGCCGAGCGCGCCGCTGCCGATGGGCAGCGACTCGCGCTCCCAGTCGGCGGCGGGTGTGTGGTACCTGAGCGTCAATTCATCGGAGGGGTTAACGGCGGCTGCGGATCCGGACATTGCCGGAATACCCAGCGTCAGCGCGCCCGTTACCCCGAGCGCGGACTTGATCGTGGTTCTGCGGCTCATCCCAGGGGTCATGGCAGGCACGGTAAAAGTCCGATGACTGAAAGGGCAAGGGACATGACAAATTCGCTCCCGGGCGGTGCGATCACGGCCGGTTCCGACCCGTGATCCACACCGCGCGGGAGCGATCGGCTCCTGGCCCGGCTCCGCTCCGCCCCTGGCTCAGCCCTGCTGGAACAGCTCCGCGGGCAGCGGCTTCAGCAGCGCGTAGAGATCGTCCGTGATGGGCCGGTCCCAGCTGGCGATGGTGACCAGCACATCGTCGCTGCGGTCGAACTGCACGCAGGAGATCCGGCTTTCCGAGAGCTTGAGCCGGCGCACGATCAGGAGGTTGTCCCCCTGCATCACCGGAATGTCCTCGGCCCCGGTCACCTCGACCGGCTCCTCGTTCTCCAGCGCCAGCAGCAGCTGCGCCACCTCGAACGGGATCTGCCCGTCGGCCAGCTCGCGGGCGGGCGACCCCGCGGGCAGATTGCCGATGATCATCGCGGGGCCACGGCCACCGAACAGGTCGTACCGGAGGAAGACACCCTGGCAGCTGCCATCGGGCGCGGGCAGCAGCCCCGCCCCCAGATTGCCGGGCCAGTCACCCGGGTCCATGGCCAGGACATCGAAGTCCGGGCCCGCGGGTGTGGCGGCGCTGCGGCGGCGGAGAAAGGACATCCCACCATGGTACGGGGTCGTACCACTCCACCGGAGCCGGCCGCCCACGCTCTGTCAGCCGGGACGCGCTCCGCCGGCGGCGCCGCCCGCGCCGGCTCCGCTCCGTCAGGTGAGGTCGAACTCCCCGTCGCGCGCGTTGATCACGAAGGCCCGCCACTCGGCCGGGCTGAAGATCAGCGACGGGCTCTCCGGCCGGCCGCTGTTGCGCATGGCGATGAACCCCTCGACGAAGGCGATCTGGACGTCGCCGGTGCCCCGGCTGCTCGACTGCCAGTCCGCGTTGCTCAGATCGAGTTCCGGCTTGTCCCAGCCCGAAAGCGGCTTATGGGTGGTGGTGCTCTCAGCCACGTCCTGCTCCTCCCACTGCGTCGTCCCGGGGCCACCCTATCGACCGGCGCCGGTCCCGGACAGGCCGCGCCGCAGGGTCCGTGCGGGACGGGTCATGGCCGGCGGACGGAGCCGAGGGCGCGGCGCGGTGCCGTTATATGCGGTGTGTCCAGCGGCAGTTCGGCGCCCGCCGGGACCGCCGGGGCGGGCAGCACACCGCCGGGGTACGGCGCGGCGCGCACCGCCCCGGTACGGCGCGGCGCGCTGCCCGGCCGCCCGCGCGACCGTCTCCACGACCTGCCGCTCACGAACGGGATCGTTGCCGGGGATGCCGGGGGGCGGGCCTGGCGGGCGGGCCTGGCGGGCGGGCCTGGCGGGCGGGCCTGGGGGCGGGGAATCACCGCGCGGGCCGTGTCGCGGCTCTTGACGCTCACCGGCACTCCTGAATTACTGATCCCGGGACGATCAACCGAATGATCGGTCGATCGGACCGCACTGTCCGAGGGACCGGGAGAGCGCCCATGACATCTCTGCTGGACGCGGCGGAACAGCTCAGCCGCGACGAGCTGGCCGTGCTGCAACTGGAGCGGCTGCGCGCCACACTGCGGCACGCCTACGAGAACGTCGGCCACTACCGGCTGGCCTTCGACCGGGCCGGGCTGCGTCCCGAGGACTGCCGCTCGCTCGCCGATCTGGCGCGCTTCCCGTTCACCGTCAAGGCCGATCTGCGGGACAACTATCCGTTCGGGATGTTCGCCGTGGACCAGTCGGAGGTGCGGCGCGTCCACGCCTCCAGCGGCACCACGGGCCGGCCGACCGTCGTCGGATACACCCAGCGGGATCTGGACACCTGGGCCGATGTGGTGGCCCGCTCGATCCGGGCGGCGGGTGGCCGCCCCGGGCACAAGGTCCATGTGGCCTACGGCTACGGCCTCTTCACCGGCGGACTCGGCGCGCACTACGGCGCCGAGCGGCTCGGCTGCACGGTGATCCCGGCGTCCGGGGGCATGACCGCCCGGCAGGTCCAGCTGATCCAGGACTTCCGCCCCGAGATCATCATGGTGACGCCGTCGTACATGCTGACGCTGCTCGACGAGTTCGAGCGCCAGGGTGTGGACCCTCGTACGACCTCCCTCCAGGTGGGCATCTTCGGCGCGGAGCCCTGGACGGAGGAGATGCGGCGCGAGATCGAGGAGCGGTTCGCGATCGACGCCGTCGACATCTACGGGCTGTCGGAGGTGATGGGCCCGGGGGTCGCCCAGGAGTGCGTGGAGACGAAGGACGGCCTGCACATCTGGGAGGACCACTTCTATCCGGAAGTGGTCGATCCGTTCACCGGGGAGGTGCTGCCGGACGGCGCGGAGGGCGAGTTGGTCTTCACCTCGCTCACCAAGGAGGCGATGCCGGTGATCCGCTACCGGACCCGGGATCTCACCCGGCTGCTGCCCGGTACGGCCCGGGTCTTCCGCCGGATGGAGAAGATCACGGGCCGGTCCGACGACATGGTGATCCTGCGCGGGGTGAACCTCTTCCCCACCCAGATCGAGGAGATCGTGCTGCGTACGCCGGGGGTGGCCCCGCACTTCCAGCTCCGGCTGACCCGCGAGGGCCGGATGGACGCGCTGACGGTACGGGCCGAGGCCCGTGCGGACGCGACCTCCGCGCAGCGCGCGGACGCGGTGCGGGCGATCGCCACGGCGGTCAAGGACGGGGTGGGGGTCTCGGTGGCGGTGGAGGTCGTCGATCCGGAGACGCTGGAACGTTCGGTGGGCAAGATCAAGCGGATCGTGGACCTCCGGCCCCACTGAGCCCGGGGTCCCGGACCCCGGCCGGTCCCGCCCTCGGGTCCCGGGCGCCGGTCCTGCCCTCCGGTCCTGCCCTCCGGTCCTGCCCTCCGGTCCTGCCCTCCGGTCCTGCCCTCCGGTCCTGCCCTCCGGGGCCCGGCCACCCGGCCCGGCCACCGGGCCCGACGCCCGGTCCCCGGCGTCCGGTGCCGCGCAAGTGCCTCAGGACCGGCCGAGACGGTCCCGCAGCTCACGCTTGAGGATCTTCCCGCTGGCGTTGCGCGGCAGCGCCGCCACGAACACGATCCGCTTCGGCGCCTTGAAGTGGGCGAGCTTCTCGCGCGCGTGGGCGAGGAGTTCGGCCTCGGTGACCTCGCCGCGCGGGACGACGACGGCGGTGACGGCCTCGATCCAGCGGTCGTCGGGCAGTCCGACGACCGCGGCCTCGGCGACGCCGGGATGGGTGTAGAGCGCGTCCTCGACCTGCCGGGACGCGACCAGCACCCCGCCGGAGTTGATGACGTCCTTCACCCGGTCCACGACCGTGTAGTAACCCTCCGCGTCCCGCACGGCGAGGTCCCCGGAGTGGAACCAGCCGTCGCGGAACGCCTCCGCCGTCTCCTCCGGCTTGTCCCAGTACCCCGCGCAGAGCTGCGGCGACCGGTAGACGACCTCGCCCGCCGTACCGTCCGGAACGTCCTCGCCGCTCTCGTCGACGATCCGTGCCTCGACATGCCGGACGGGCCTGCCGCAGGAGTCCATCCGGCCCTCGTGCTCGTCGGGTCCGAGGACCGTGGCGAGGGGGCCGATCTCGCTCTGTCCGAAGCAGTTGTAGAAGGCGAGCGAGGGCAGCCGGGCGCGCAGCCGTTCCAGTACGGGCACCGGCATGACCGAGGCGCCGTAGTACGCCTTGCGCAGCGCGGTCAGGTCGCGCGTCGTGAACTCGGGGTGCCGCGAGAGGCCGATCCATACGGTGGGCGGCGCGAAGAGGCTGTCCGCACGGCCCGCGCCGACGAGTGCGAAGATCGCCTCCGCGTCCGGCGCGTCCAGGATCGTGTTCTCCGCGCCGACCGCGAGATACGGCAGCAGGAAGACATGCATCTGGGCGGAGTGGTAGAGCGGCAGCGAGTGGACCGGCCGGTCGCTCTCCCGCAGGTCCAGGGCGGCGATGGAGCTGGCGTACGCGTGCACCTGGGCGCGGTGCGTCATCATGGCGCCCTTGGGCAGCGCGGTGGTGCCCGAGGTGTAGAGCAGCTGGGACAGCTCGCCCGGGTCGCCGGCGCGTTCGTACGGCCTCGGCGCGGCCAGTGCGGCGAGCAGCGAGTCGTCGGTGTCCCGCAGCGCGCGTACCGGAACGTCTCCGGGGATCCGCCCGGCGAGTCCCGGATCCGCGAGGACGAGCGCGCTGCCCGACTGCCGTACGAGATAGCCGAGGTCGTCGCCGGTGAGGTGCTGATTGACCGGTACGTGGACGAGCCCGGCCCGCGCGCAGGCGAGGTAGGCGATCAGATAGACGTCCGAGTTGTGGCCGTAGGACGCCACCCGGTCGCCGTCCGCGAGACCGTGCCCGCGCAGCTCGGCGGCGGCGGTGGAAACGGCGGCGTCCAGCTCCGCGTAGGTCCAGGCGCGGTCCGCGTACCGTACGGCCACACGGCCGGGCACCCGGGCCGCGGTACGGCGCACCACGCCGTCGACGGTGCTGTCGAGCAACTCCCGCAGGGGATCGTCGGGTTCCGGCGCGGTGTGGTCCTCGGCGTTCATGGCGCGATCCTCCGGGCCGCCGCGGCGCGGGTCAATCCCCCGGACCGCCTCCCGACCGCCACGGGACCCGCCGGGTCGTGTCCGGGTCATGGGCTGAGGGCGAGGAAGACGAACGCGGCGAAGATCCCCAGATGCACGCCGCCCTGGAGCAGCGTGGCCCGGCCCGGAGCGACGGTCAGGGCGCCCACCACCACGGTCAGCGCGAGCAGCACCATATGGATGGCGCCCAGCCCGAGCACCAGCGGCCCGCTCAGCCAGATCGTGGCGAGCGCGATGGCCGGGATCGTCAGACCGATGCTCGCTATGGCGGAGCCGAGCGCCAGATTGAGGCTGGTCTGCACCCGCTCGCGGCGGGCGGCGCGTACGGCGGCGAGCGTCTCGGGCAGCAGTACCAGCAACGCGATGACCACACCGACCACGGCCTGTGGCAGTCCGGCCGACTCCACACCCGACTCGATGGTGGGGGACACCGCCTTCGCGTCCCCGACGACGGCGATCAGTGCCACGACCAGCATCACCAGGCTGAGGACGGTCGCGGAGCGGGTGGGCAGCGGGGCGTGCGAGTCCTCCTCCCGCACATCCCCCGCCTGGGTGACGGGCAGAAAGTAGTCGCGGTGACGGACGGTCTGTACGGCGACGAAGAGCCCGTACAGGACGAGCGAGGCGACCGCGGCGAAGCCCAGTTGCGCGGGCGAGAACTCGGGGCCCGGCTTGCTGGTGGTGAACGTCGGGATCACCAGCGTCAGAGTGGCCAGGGTGGCGACGGTGGCCAGCGCGGTGCCCGTGCCCTCCGCGTTGAACACGGCGACCCTGCTGCGCACGGCGCCGACCAGCAGGCAGAGCCCGAGAATGCCGTTGCAGGTGATCATGACGGCGGCGAAGACCGTGTCACGGGCGAGGGAGGCGGTCTTGTCGCCGCCGTCGATCATCAGCGTGACGATGAGCGCCACCTCGATGACCGTGACCGCGACGGCGAGGACGAGTGAGCCGAAGGGCTCCCCCACCCGGTGGGCCACGACCTCGGCGTGGTGCACGGCCGCGAGCACGGCGCCCGCGAGACAGAGGGCGACGAGCGCGACCGCGAAGCCCGGCAGGCTGCGCCCCCAGCTGAGGACCAGCGCGACCACCGCGACCAGCGGCACCACCACGGTCCACTGGGACACCAGTGACCTGATGCCGATGCTCATCCTCATGCGCCTCACGCTGCCAGAGGTGCTGGTGGTGCGCTCGGTGACGCCGCCGTACGGCGGCCCCGTGCCGTGGCCCGTGATGCGGTGTCAGTTCCGCTGTGGTAAGAGGTCCTGACGGTGAGATCCCAGGAGACGACGTTCAGGGGAGGGCTGCCGCATGGCGGAGGACCGGGCGCACGGACAGGGAGCGAGCGGTACGGAGGCCGGCGCGGGGGGCGGCGCGGCGGGCGGCGGACGGGGCGGCGCGCGGCCTCTGAGCCGGCGCAGGCTGGGCGGCGGGATGCTGGCCCTGGGCGGGGCCCTCGCCGTGGCACCGATCCCGTTCGCCGACGGCGCGGCCCGCGCCGCCGCGGCGGGACCGCGTGGCGGGTCCGGTGGCCGGGGGCGGACGACGCTGCGGCACGGCTCCGCCGAGCGGGCCGGGCTCCTCCCCGGCCAGCTGGACCGGCTGGTCGACGAGGCGACGGCCTTCCTCGGCCCCTCCCCCGCGCACCCCTGGTACGCGGGCGCGGTGCTGCTCGCCGGGCGCGGCGGGACGGTCGCCCTGCACCGGCCGCTCGGTGCGGCCGTGCGCTACGCGGCCTACGACGAGAAGACCGACACCGGAGTGGAGCTGCCGCCGGAGCGGCGGATCGCGATGGCCGAGGACACGGTCTTCGATCTCGCCTCCCTCTCCAAGCTGTTCACCTCGATCCTCGCCGTCCAGCAGATCGAGCGCGGAGCACTGGAGCTGACGGCCCGCGTCACCACGTACCTCCCGGAGTTCGGGCGGGCGGGCAAGCAGGACGTGACCGTGCGCCAGCTGCTGACGCACACGTCCGGCTTCCGCGCCTGGGTCCCGCTCTATACGGCGCCGACGTACGAGGGCAAGCTCCAGCTGCTGTGGAACGAGGCTCCGGTGAGCCCGCCCGGTACGGCCTATCTGTATTCGGACCTCAATCTGATCTCGCTCCAGCTGATCCTGGAGCGGATCACCGGTCACACACTGGACACACTGCTCCACGACGAGATCACCGCTCCGCTCTCGATGCACCGCACGCGCTACAACCCGCCCGCCTCCTGGAGACCGAGGATCGCCGCCACCGAGGACGCGCGCCCGCCGTGGTCCGGGCTCGACCGGGGGCTGGTGTGGGGCGAGGTGCACGACGAGAACGCCTACAGCCTCGGCGGGGTCGCGGGCCACGCCGGGGTCTTCTCCACCGCCTGGGACCTGGCGATCCTCGCCCGTACGCTGCTGAACGGCGGCGCGTACGGCCGGGCCCGGATCCTGCGGCCCGAGTCCGTGGAGCTGATGTTCACCGACTTCAACACCGGCTTCCCCGGCGACGCCCACGGACTGGGCTTCGAGCTCTACCAGCACTGGTACATGGGCGCCATGGCGACCCCGGGCACGGCGGGCCACACCGGGTTCACCGGCACCAGTCTCGTCCTCGACCCGACGACCGACTCCTTCCTGATCGTGCTCGGCAACTCGGTGCACCCCGTGCGGAGCTGGCGGTCCGGCAGCGCGCCGCGCGTCGCGACGGCCGACCGGATGGCACGCGCCGTCGCGGTGCGGCCCGCGCACGGCCGTACCGCGTGGTTCTCCGGCATGGCGGGCGCCTCGACGGCCACGCTGACCCTGCCCCCGGTCACGGCCCGCGCCGGGGTGCTGCGCTGTTCGCTGTGGTGGGACACCGAGCCGGACACGGACGGGCTGTTCCTGGAGGCGTCGGCCGACGCCGGGACGAGCTGGCGGCCGGTGCCCTTCACGACCGTACGCGCCGGGCGGGAGCCGCTGGCGCACCCGGCGGGTTCGGCCACGGGCTGGTCGGACCGCGTCTGGCACCGGCTGACCGCGGACCTGGCGGCCTGGCGCGACACGGCGGTACGGCTGCGCTGGCGGTACACGACGGACCGGCTGTACGTGGGACGCGGCGCGTACGTGGACGGGCTGCGGATCGAGGACGGCGGGCGCCCGGTCTTCGACGAGGCGCGGCGGAAGGACGCGGCGCGCATCGAGGCGGCCGGCTGGGTGGCGTCGGAGGACTGACGGTTGTGGCCGCCCCGGACGACGACCGCGTGGTACGAGACACGCGCGGGTCTGGCGGTACGTACGCGTCAGGGGTCCGGGGCCGGCGACGGGGGCCGGCAGCGGGGAGGTGCGCTCAGCGGCCCCTGGTGCCGTGCTGCTGGCGCAACGCGGCGACCTGCCGGTACAGCTCCACCGCCTCGGCTCCCCGTCCCAGCTGTTCCAGGCAGTGCGCCTCGTCGTTCCTGGCCGCCAGGGTCTCCGGGTGGACGGGGCCCAGGACCCGGTCCCGGGCCTCCGCGACCCTGCGGTAGACGGTCAGGGCCTCGGGCCAGCGCTCCAGCCAGCCCAGGCCGACGGCGATCTCCCGGCGGCTGACGAGGGTGTCGGGGTGATCGGGGCCGAGGACCTGTTCCCGGGCCGCGCACACCTCACGGGCCTCCGCGAGCGCCTCGTCCCAGCGCGCGAGCCGGCCCAGGTTGACCCCGAAGCCGTGCCGGGCCCGGAGGGTCTCCGGATGCAGCGGCCCCTGGACACGGCGCCGGTCGGCGACGAGCCCGCGGTACAGATCGAGCGCCTCCTCGCTGCGGCCCAGCCGTCCCAGGCTGATGCCGATCTCGTAGCGCGCGGAGAGCGTGTCGGGGTGGTCGGGGCCCAGCGCGCGGGCGCGGACGGCGGCCACCTCACGGTAGGCGCCCAGCGCCTCCGGCCAGCGGCCGAGCCGCCCCAGCGCGTAACCCACCTCGTACTGGCTGACCAGCGTGTCGGGATGGTCGGCGCCGAGCACCCGGGCGCGCGCCACGGCGACCGAGTGGGCCAGCCGGTACGCGTCCTCCAGCCGGCCGAGACGGCTGAGGTTGTACGCCAGGTTGTGGCGGCAGCGCAGGGTGTCCGGATGGTCGGGGCCCATCGTGCGCTCGCGCGAGGCGAGCACCGCGGCGAACACGTCATGGGCCTCGAAATGCCGGCCGAGCTGCCCCAGCGCGAACGCCGTCTCCTGGCGGGCGGCCAGCGTCTCCGGATGGTCCTGGCCGAGCGCGCGGGCCCGTCCCTCCGCGACGCGGGTGAACTCGCGCAGCGCGTCCGCCGCGCGCCCGGTCCTGCTGAGCGTGAACCCGACCTCGTACCGGCTGGCGAGGGTGTCGGGATGGTCGGGGCCGAGGGCGTGCTCGCGTTCCGCGGCGACCGCGCGGTGCACCTCGCCCGCCTCCTCCCAGCGGCCGAGCCGGCCGAGGCTCAGACCGGCGTTGTGCCGGCTGACGAGGACCGCGAGCTGCTCGGGTGACGGGGTGGGCCGCGCCGCGGCCGGGTACGTGCCGGTGGTGGCGCGCGGATCGGCGGGCCGGGTCCACTCGCCGGTGAGCCCCGCGGAGTGGTCGGGCGGGGTGGGCCGCAGCACGGACACACCGGTCGCCTTGTGACCGGTGGTCATGGAGCGGGCCCAGGACGGCAGCCGGGAACCGCCCGACAGCGGCTCCGCCTCGTCCCGCGCGGGGAACGCCGGGGGTGTGTGCGGCCCGGTGCTCACCGGGCCCGTACTGACCGGGCCCGGGTACCCGGGCGCCGTGCTCCCCGGAACCGTGCCCGCCGCGCCCGGGGCCGTACGCGCGGCGCCGATCCTGCGCCGCAGGTCCCCCGCGTCGGCGGGCCGCTCCTCCGGTGTCTTGGCCAGCAGATCGAGGACGAGCCGGTCGAAGAACTCCGGCAGCTCGGACCGGTGCTTGCGCGGCGGCTCCGGGATCGTGTCGCGGTGGCCGACCAGTACCGCCCAGGTGTCGCCCAGGTCGAACGGCGGGGCGCCGGTGGCGATCTCGTACAGCACACAGCCCAGCGAGTAGAGGTCGCTGCGGTGGTCGATCTGGCCGGCGCCGATCTGCTCGGGCGACATGTAGTGCGGGGTGCCCATCGCGATGCCCGTGCCGGTCAGCCGCGAGGTGAAGCCGATGTCATGGCCGAGCCGCGCGATGCCGAAGTCGCAGATCTTCACCGTGCCGTCGGAGAGCCGCATGATGTTGGCGGGCTTCAGGTCCCGGTGGACGATGCCCTGGCCATGGGTGTACGCGAGGGCGTCCGCGACCTGCTCGGCGATGTCGACGACATGGGGCACCGGCAGCGGATGCTGCTGGTTGTCCTCCAGCAGCTGGCTGAGGTTGCGTCCGTCGAGCAGCTCCATCACGAGATAGAGCACGCCGTCGTCCTCGCCGAAGTCGTGGACGACGGTGACACCCCGGTGCTGGAGGGCGGCGGCGACCCGCGCCTCCCTGCGGAACCGCTCCCGCATGATCCGGGTGAAGGACTGGTCCTGCTGCGGGCCCAGCGGCTTGAGGCACTTGACCGCGACGTGCCTGCCGAGCGATTCGTCGCGGGCCCGCCACACCTCGCCCATCCCCCCGCGCCCGATCCGGTCGAGCAGCCGGTAGCGGCCTTGGATCAGCCTGGTGTCCGCCATCGCGTGCTGTCGCCCCCGTCGCCTCGCTGCGCCCTCCCCGGCCCGTCCAGTATGGCCGCACCGTCCTGGAGTGTGTACGGGGCGGGACGGGTGTCGGGGGCCGAGCCCGGCCATTGCCCGGAGAATGTGCCGCGGCGGCGGCCACCACCGCACCCGGGCGGGAATGGCCGTTCGACCCGGCCCTGCCGGGCTCGCGCGCGGACGGGTATGCGAACGGGTATCCGGCCAGGACGGGCGGACTCGCGCGCGGCGTAGCACGATGGCAGCATGCTGTTGGCACCGCTCGCGCATGTCTCCCGGGAGGTCGCCGAGACGTCGGCGCGCTCCCGGAAGATCTCCCTGCTGGCCGGACTCTTCCGTACGGCGGGACCCGAGGACGTGCCCATCGTCATTCCGTATCTGGCCGGGCGGCTGCCGCAGGGCAGGATCGGAGTCGGCTGGAACGCGCTGAAGGACCCGCCCCCGCCGGCGGACCGCGCGCTGCTGACCGTGCACCGGGTCGATGCCACCTTCACCGCCCTCGCCGCCGTGGCGGGCCGCGGGGCGCAGGGCGAGCGACGGCGGCTGGTCCAGGAACTGCTGGGCGCGGCCACCGAGGAGGAGCAGCGCTTCCTGGTGGGGCTGGTCTCCGGCGAGGTGCGCCAGGGCGCGCTGGACGCCGTCGCCGTCGAGGCGCTGGCGGAGACCTCGGGCGCGCGGCCCGCCGCGGTGCGCCGGGCGGTGATGCTGGCGGGTTCCCTCCAGAAGGTGGCGGAGCGGCTGCTGGCGGAGGGGCCGCGGGTGCTCGAGGAGTTCCTGCTCACGGTGGGACGGCCCGTTCTGCCGATGCTCGCGCAGAGCGCGGCGAGCGTCGCGGAGGCGATCGACCGGCTCGGGGAGTGCGCCATCGAGGAGAAACTGGACGGCATCCGGGTGCAGGTGCACCGCGACGGGCCGACGGTACGGATCTTCACGCGCACGCTCGACGACATCACGGACCGGCTGCCCGAGGTGACCGCGATCGCCCTGGAGCTGCCGGGCGACCGCTTCGTCCTGGACGGGGAGGTCATCGCGCTGGACGCGGAGGGCAGGCCGAGGCCGTTCCAGGAGATCGCGAGCCGGGTCGGCTCGCGGATGGACGTACGGTCCGCCGCCGCGGCCGTGCCGCTGTCACCGGTCTTCTTCGACATCCTCGCCGCCGGGGGCGAGGACGTGCTGGAACTGCCGTGCGCGGAGCGGCACGAGGCGCTGGCGCGGCTGGTCCCCGAGCCGATGCGGGTACGGCGGCTCGTGGTCACCGGCGCGGCCCGGGAGGAGGCGCGGGCCGCCGAGGCGTTTCTGCGCGACACCCTGGCCCGGGGCCACGAGGGTGTGGTGATCAAGGCGCTCGACACCCCCTACAGCGCGGGCCGGCGCGGGGCGGGCTGGCTGAAGGTGAAACCGGTGCACACCCTGGATCTCGTGGTGCTCGCCGCGGAGTGGGGACACGGCAGGCGCACCGGCAGACTCTCCAATCTGCATCTGGGCGCGCGCCGGCCGGACGGCTCGTTCGCGATGCTCGGCAAGACGTTCAAGGGGCTGACGGACCAGATGCTGGAGTGGCAGACGGAACGTCTGCGGGAACTGGCGGTCCGTGACGACGGCTTCACCGTGACCGTACGTCCTGAGCTGGTGGTCGAGATCGCGTACGACGGTCTCCAGCGCTCGTCCCGCTACCCGGCGGGCGTGACGCTGCGCTTCGCCCGGGTGGTCCGCTACCGCGAGGACAAGCCCGCGACCGAGGCGGACACGGTCGAGACGGTCCTCGCGGCGCACGACGTGCCGGACCACGGCCGACAGCGCGGGACGGACGCGACGGTGTGACCGGGCCGCCCGGCAGGGCGGCGAGCCCCGGGGCCGGTGAGCGGTACCGGCCCCGGGACGTGTGCGGTCCCCCGCGGGATGCTCCGCGCCGGGTGCCTATGCCCCGCCGGGCTCCTCGGGCGCGCCGGGCTTCTCGGCCCGGCTGGGCTCCTCGGCCCGGCTCGGCTCCTCGGCCCGGCTGGGCTCCTCAGCCGCGCGGGACGACGGTCGCGAGCACCGTCGGCAGTGAGCGCCAGTCGGCCGAGATCAGGCTGGCGTTCCGCTGGGCCAGCAGCGTCAGCCGGTCGCGGGCCTGCTGCTCGGTGGGGTTGGAGCCGTCGATGGCCGGCGGCACGTTGTGGGCGTCCGTCATCAGCAGGAAGTAGTTCCGCTGCGCGTACCAGGCGGTGTCGATGGTGCCGGCCGCGTAGGCGGAGGCGTCGCCGTCGAAGAACACGAACCAGGGCCTGATCGTCGCGTCCGTGTAGCGGGTGCGCGGATCACCGGCGGTGGCCTTGTGGACGGCGGGGAAGGCTGCGGCCTCGCCCAGCCGGCCCGCCGCCTTGAGGTCACGCAGATAGGTGGCGTACTCACGGTCGGTCCACAGGGTGTCGAGCGGATTCTGCTCCTCCACCGTGCCGGGGATCAGCTCGACGATGAACTTGCCGGCCATCTGCGCGCGCGTGGGCCAGGCGCCGGCCTGGGCCGCCTGGTCGAGGTCGCCGCGGTCGCCCGCCAGGTCGGCGGGGCGGTAGAGCGCGTCGCCGAGCTTGCTGTTGAGCAGCGCGTCGAGGGCGCCGGGGCCACGGCCGGCCTGGCCCTGGAAGCCGTCCTTCATCTCGATCTTGATGACGATGGGACGGTGGCCCTGGTGGGCGTCGTGCCAGGTCTTGAGGTCGGTCAGACAGCCGGCCAGATCGCGGTCCTTCGCGTTGGTACGCAGCTGGCTCACCGTGGTGGCGTTGGCGCAGTTGTTGTCGTTGCCCAGCGGATTGCTGTGCGACACGCGCCAGGAGGCGCCGAACACATTGGTCCATACGTCGAGTTCGAGCATCCCGGCACCGGAGTCCAGCGCGTCCGCGAAGTACGGGAAGGTGGCCTTCTCGTACGCGTTGTGGACACCGACCCCGGTGGTGGAGGGGTACGGCAGCGTGCTCGTGTCGTCGGCGGCGGCCGACGTGGTGGCGAAGGCGAGCACGGCGACGGCACCGGCCGCCACCATCGTGCGAAGGAGCTTTGCCATATCCCTTGTTCCTCCCGTTGCGCATGTCTTGGGCATGTCAACCGAGAGGGAGCGTAGGCGAGTTCGGTGACGCGCGGGAGGACGCGAGCTTACGGATGCGATCAGCGGGGAAACGGGCCCGGGGATCATCGACGCGGTCGCCGGCGCCGGACGCCCGGCCCTCCGGGTCTGCCATCATGGGCGAAACGGAACCCTGCTCCATTCGCGAGACGGATCATCGTTCCGCTTTGTACCTCACGGAAGGAGCGTCGCGGTGAACGACAGCGGCCGGAGCCGGAGCACGGGAAGCGCGGCCGGATCCCAGCGCAAGGACGCCCGGCGCAACCGCCAGACCCTGCTGGAGGCGGCGGCCACGGTCTTCGTCACCTCGGGTGTGGAAGCCCCGGTACGCGATATCGCGGCCAAGGCCGGCGTCGGGATGGGCACGATCTACCGCCACTTCCCCACCCGGGCGGACCTCGTCATCGCCGTCTACCGCCATCAGGTCGACGCCTGCGCCGAGGCCGGGCCGGTCCTGCTGGCGGCCGGCCCGACACCTCACGCCGCACTCGGACGGTGGGTCGATCTCTTCGTCGACTTCCTGGTCACCAAGCACGGTCTCGCCGCCGCGCTGCGGACCGACAACGCCCGCTTCGAGACGCTGCACGCCTACTTCCTCGACCGCCTCGTGCCGGTGTGCGCCGAGCTGCTCGACGCCGCTGTCGCCGCCGGTGAGATCCGCTCCGGCCTCGACGCCCTCCAGCTCATGCACGGCATCGGAAATCTCTGCGTCGGCGCCGACAGCGATCCCGACTACGACGCACGCGGACTGGTCGCGCTCCTCGTCGCGGGACTGCGCCAACCACGCTGACCGCTCAACTCCCCTGTCGTGCACGGTGGTTCCGCGAGGCTGCCGCGACGGAGATGACGCCCGGCCCGCCGCACGGAGAAGCGCCCCGCCGCTCGGCGGGGCGCGCTCGGTGCGCGAGGCGCGTGGTCGGGGGCGCGGCGGCCGTCACGGTCGCGCCCCCGCGGTACGGCTACGGCAGCTGCTCCTCGATGGCCGCGCGGCCCTTCTCGGCCAGTCGGCGCCTGGCCCATTCGATGTTCTCCGGGGTGAGATCGCGGCCGGAGGCGAGCGCGAGATCTTCGGCCGTGACCTGGTCGCACGCGCCGGTGTGCAGCAGCCGGTCGGGGGTCACGCTCTCGGGCTCCGGTTGCGCCGTGGACTCTGCGTTCATGCCGCCTCCTCGTTCATCCGGTGTTCGCCATTCTCGTGCCCGCCGGGCCCCGCCGCATCCCCGGTAGGCCCCGGTGGAAGGCCGCGCCACGGCCTGGGCGGCCGGGGATCACCCCGCCGGGCGGGTCCGGGAGGCGGACCGCCGCCCGAGCAGTTCCGCCAGGCCCCTGCGGGTCGCGGCCAGCACCACCCGGTCCCGGGGGTGCAGCACATAGCCGGGGTGCAGATCCCAGACCAGCCCGGCCGGCCGCCGCTCCTCGTGATCGAGCCGGGTGTCGGCGAGATCGGGCACCCGGTCCCCGGGCGCGGCGGTGTCCAGCGCGATGACCCGCCAGGCGCCCGGCCGGAACACCTCCGCGACCGTACGGCCCTCCAGCCGAGGATGACCCGCCACATCGATGGCGGCCATCAGCAGCACCTTGCGTTCCACCGGGATCGCCCCGAGGATCTGGCGCCCCATCATGGCGATGGCGAAGGCGGGGGCCGCCAGGGTGGAGACGCTGCGGCTGCGGGTGAGCGCCCCGGGGTGCGCGGCGCGCAGGGTGCGGTAGACGGCGGTCGCGAAGTCGTCGTCGTACAGCCGCAGCGCCACCCGCAGATCGGGGGCGACGGAGCGCGCGTAGAGCGCGGCCTCAAGGTTGGTGGTGTCGACGCTGGTGAGGGCGAGCAGGGCGTGCGCCCGCTCGATCTTGGCCGCCTCCAGTACCCCCTCCTGGGTCACGTCCCCCAGGACGGTCGGCACGCGCAGGGCGCGGGCGAGCGCGATCCCCCGCGCGTCGGGGTCCTCCTCCACGCACACCACGGGGATGCCCAGCTCACGCAGGCGTACGAGCACCCGGCTGCCGATCTTGCCGAGTCCGAGGAGTACGACATGACCGGAGATGCCGCGCGGCGGGCGGCGCAGCGCCGATGCCGTACGGAACGTGCCGAGCGCCTCCAGGACCGCCGCGAGCACCACGGGCAGCAGCAGGACTCCGGTGACCATGGCGAGCAGCTGCATGACCTGCCGGGGCGCGGGCTCGCCCACGGCGGGATCGCCGATGGCGAAGAGATCGAGCAGCGTGAGGTACATCGCGCCCAGCGGATGCGCCCCGGTGACCAGCGACGACACGACCGCGAGGGCGAGCACGGCGGCGATGATCCCGGCGAAGGACCACCGCAGCCGACGGGAGAACAGTGAGGCGAGCGGGGCGCCGCGGCCCGTGAGCCTGCGCGGCGGCAGGTCGGGCGCGGCGTGCGAGACCGCTTCCAGCACGACCGTGCCGCGTCCGGTGGCGGCGGCGGCGCTCGCGTCGTCGGGCAGCAGTCGCGGGCCGTCCTGACCGCTGTTGTCCGAACCCTCCGCCCCGGCCGGGTCGTTGGTGGTGGCGGAGAGCAGGGCGAGGGTGCACAGCCCCGGGTCGGCGACCTCGCCCGGCCCCGGCGGGTTGCGCTCCACGGCCCGCAGCAGCAGGCCGTCGGCCCGTACCACCTTGCTGGTCCCCGCGACGGCGGTGGCGGCCAGTGCGGGGGCGGCGGTGTCGGCGTCCGAGAGGACGGTGGTGGTGGCGTCCAGGGCCGCCCGGTCGAGACCGGGGAGGGCGACGGCCGCGGCCTGGTCGAGCAGCTCCTCCAGATGCTGGCCGAGCTTGCGGTTGTAGAGCCGGATGACCAGCCGCAGCTGGGGATTGAGCCGGCGGGCGGCGAGCGCGACCCGGATGTTGATGTCGTCGTCGTCATGGACGAGGGCGAGCGCCGCCGCCTCGTCCACTCCGGCGTCGACGAGGACGTCCTCGTCGAGTTCCGCCGCTTCGAGGAGGCGGGGACCGTCCGGTCTCCTGGTCCCCTCCCCCGCCGGTTCGGGGAGCGTCGCGGCCGTTCGGGCCATGGCCGCTGACATCCGTCCGAAGAAGGCCGAGGCCCGGCCCGGACCGGCCAGCGGAGCGGGCGGGAGCCGGGAGGGGCGTACCGGCGGGACGACGAGCGTCACCCGTTCGCCATAGACGTCGCGCAGCTCGCTCGCCAGCCGGTGGGCCAGGGTGTCGTCGCCGCAGACGACCATATGGCCGGTCGGAAGGCCCTGTTGTACCTGGTGAGGAAGTGTGGACACGGCACCAGTGTGCCGAACGGGTGAGCGGACGCGACACAGCCGCCCCGGCCGGGAGCGTGGGGCCGAGAGCGGCTGAATCGATGTCAGAACGCTTTGTGCCGGGGAACTATGACACGAGATCAGAAATCCCGATCAAGCGCCTGATCGGGTGTCTCGGTCGGACTCCCGGCCAACGTCCCGATCAGGTGTTCTTCACGGAGTACGAGTGGGCACCGACACCGGCCAGCGCCCCCTTGTCGACGATCAGGTACTCGTCGCGCAGCGGGGTGTCCGCGAAGAAGGACTCCAGGATCTCCCGGGTACCCGCGGCGTAGCGGGCCTGGGCGGAGAGCGAGGAGCCGGAGATGTGCGGGGTCATGCCGTGGTGCGGCATGGTCCGCCACGGGTGGTCGGCCGGCGCGGGCTGCGGGTACCACACGTCGCCCGCGTAACCGGCGAGCTGACCGCTGCGCAGCGCGCGGTCGATGGCGTCGCGGTCGGCGATCTTCGCGCGGGCGGTGTTGATGAGGTAGGCGCCGCGCTTCATGGTGGCGAGCAGCTCGTCGCCGAAGAGTCCCTCCGTCTCGGGGTGGAGGGGCGCGTTGATCGTCACCACGTCGCAGTGCGGGACCATGTCGGCCGCGCTCTCGTGCCAGGTGAGCCCCAGCTCCTGCTCGACGGACTCGGGCAGCCGGTGACGGTCGGTGTAGTGCAGCCCGACGTCGAAGGGTGCCAGCCTGCGCAGGACGGCGAGCCCGATCCGGCCCGCGGCGACGGTGCCGACCTGCATGCCCTCCAGGTCGTACGACCGGGCGACGCAGTCCGCGATGTTCCAGCCGCCGTCCAGGACCCACTGGTGCGAGGGCAGGTAGTTCCGTACGAGCGACAGCGTCATCATCACGACATGCTCGGCGACGCTGATGCTGTTGCAGTACGTGACCTCGGCGACGGTGATGCCCTTGGCGATGGCGGCGTCGAGGTCGACATGGTCGGAACCGATGCCCGCCGTGATGGCGAGCTTCAGGTTCTCGGCCTTGGCGATGCGCTCCGCCGTCAGGTACGCGGGCCAGAACGGCTGCGAGATGACCACATCGGCGTCGACCAGCTCCTGGTCGAAGACCGAGCCCTCCCGGTCCTTGTCCGAGGTGACGACGAGGGTGTGGCCGCGGGACTCCAGGAACGTACGCAGCCCCAGCTCACCGGAGACACTGCCGAGGAGCTGCCCGGGGGTGAAGTCGATGCCCTGCGGAGTGGGGGTGGTCTGGCCGCCCGGGTAGTGGTCGATGCGCGGGAGGTCGTCGCGCGCGTACGTCTTGGGGTATCCGTCGACCGGGTCGTCGTACAGCACACACAGCACCTTTGCCATGACTGCGGCTCCTCATTCATCGCTGCGGGAAGGTGTCTTCCACACTCCTGCACCGCCGGGTCATGGTCAAAATGAATGCTTCTATGTCGGGATAGGAAGCGGCTATCCCGGATCTCCCTGCGGGGTCGCCGGACTCAGATAGGTGTCCAGGAGCCGGTCGAGCGCCTCCCGTACGCCCGCCTCCCTGGCTATCTCCAACAGGGCTCTGGCCAGCACGGGTTCGGGACTGCGGTCGGCGATGACCAGGCCCACACGCGGTCCGCGCGCCGGGTGTTCCAGCGGGATCACCCGCATCCCGTCGGGAACTCCGAACATGTGCAGCCAGGCGTGGGAGATGACGCTCGACCAGTGACCGGCCGTGAGATGCGCGTACAGACCGGCGACGGAGTCCGTCTCGATGGCGGGGGTCACGGCGGTCACGCCCTCGGCGGCGAAGTACTCGTCCATGATCCGGCGGTTGCGCATCTGCGGGGAGAGCAGGCAGAGCGGCAGCCCGGCGATCTCCGCCCAGCGGGCGGCGGGGCGGCCCGTCATCGATCCGTCGTGTGGGGTGAGCAGCAGATAGCGCTCCTCGTACAGCGGACTCCTGCGGACGTGACCGAGGCTGTCGTCGTCGAGATAGGTGAGGGCGATGTCCAGTTCGAACTCGGCCAGCCGCTGGGCGATCTCGCGGGAGGAGAGGGAGTCGAGCGAGACCCGGGCGCGGGGATGCCGTTCCACGAAGGGGGTGGTGAGCAGGCTGGCGGCGGTCAGGGCGGTGGGGATGGCGCCCAGCCGCAGGGTACCGGCCAGACCGTCGCGCATCGCGGAGAGTTCATGGCGCAGGGCGTCGCGCTCGGCGAGGATGCGGTGTGCCCAGAGCAGCACCCGTTCGCCCTCGGGGGTCAGCCCCTCGAAGCGGCGTCCTCGCTGGACGATGGGCACGTCCAGTTCGTGCTCCAGTTTGCGGATCGCCGCGGACAGCGAGGGCTGCGACACGAAACAGGCCGCCGCGGCACGGGCGAAGTGCCGTTCCCTGGCGAGTGCGACCAGATACTCCAGCTGACGCAGCAACATCGCTCGCTCCCCTGCTCGGTCCGCGTACTCACCCTGTCAGGCCCGCGCCGCCGGCGGGACCTCCCCGGCGGGCCCGGTCTCACAGGGCGACGAGGGTGACCTCGGTGGCCTTGACACTGGTCCATACGGATACGCCGTCGGCCAGGCCGAGCTCGGCGGCGGACTGCGGCGTGATCTCGGCGACCAGATCGGGGGCCTCGTCCGAGGTGATCAGTACGCGCAGCCTGCTGCCGAGCGCGGTGATCTCGCGGACCGTCCCGCGCCAGACGTTGCGCGGGCTGCCGGCAGGGCGCTCACGGTGTACGGAGACGGCCTCGGGGGCGATGATCGCGAGGGCCGCCACGCCCTCGGCGGGCGGCTCGGCGACGATCAGCCGCCCGCCGGCGGCGAGTTCGAACCCGGCGGGCCCCGACCTGCCCGCCCAGGCGTTGCGCCCGAGCATCCGGGCGACCCACGGCGAACGCGGGTTGCGGGTCACCTCGGCGGGCGGGGCGTCCTGGAGGACCCTGCCGTCGTCGAGTACGAGGACCCGGTCGGCCAGCGAGACCGCCTCGACCGGGTCATGGGTGACGATCAGACAGACCCCGCCGAAGCCGTCGAGATGGCCGCGCAGGGTGTGCCGCACCCGTGCGCGGGTGGTCTGGTCGAGCGCGGCGAGCGGTTCGTCGAGAAGCAGCAGCCGGGGCCGGGCGGCGAGCGCGCGGGCCAGCGCGACCCGCTGCGCCTGTCCGCCGGAGAGCTGATGCGGCTTGCGGTGGGCGAGTTGTCCGACGCCGAGCCGGTCGAGCCACTCCCCCGCGCTGCGGCGGGCCTCGGCGCGCGGGACGCCATGGGCGCGCAGGCCGTACGCGGTGTTGGCGAGCGCGGTGAGATGGGGGAAGAGCGCGCCGTCCTGCGGGACCCAGGCGACACCGCGGCGGTGCGGCGGGAGGGCGGTGACATCGCGGTCGCCGAGACGGAGTGCGGCGTGGGCGCGCGGGGTGAGGCCGAGGAGGGCGCGCAGCAGTGTCGTCTTGCCGGCGCCGTTGGGGCCGACGACGGCGATGGTCGTGCCGGGCTCGGCGTCCAGGACGAGCTGGTTGAAGCCGGTGACCTCCGCGTGCAGCGGCCACTGTCCGGCCGGGGCCGGGGCCGTGCCCGGCGTGAGGGCGGTGTCGTCCGGTCCGGCGGATCCGGGCGGTGCGGACGGCGTGTCGGTGTCGTCCGGCAGCGGGGCACGGCCCGGTACGCGGTCGGCCGTCACGCCCGTCCAGCGTCCCCGCAGGGCGATCAGTACGCCCATCGCGATGGCGAGCAGCAGCAGGGAGACCGAGGTCGCGGCCTCGGGCGAGTCCTGGAGCAGCAGATAGACCTGGAGCGGAAGGGTCTGGGTGGTGCCGGGGAGGTTGCCCGCGAAGGTGATCGTGGCGCCGAACTCGCCGAGAGCGCGCGCCCAGGTCAGCGCGGCGCCCGCGGCGAGCCCCGGGGCGACCATGGGCAGGGTGACGGTGAGGAACACCCGTACCGGCGAGGCGCCCAGGGACGCGGCGGTCTCCTCGTAGGCGGGCCGCATTCCGGCGAGGGTGCCTTCGAGGCTGATGATGAGGAACGGCATCGCCACGAACGTCGCGGCGATCACCGCGCCCGAGGTGTGGAACGGCAGGGTGATGCCGAAGGAGTCCTCCAGCCACGGTCCGAGCAGCCCCCGCCGGCCGAAGCCGAGCAGCAGCGCGACCCCGCCGACCGTGGGCGGCAGCACCATCGGCAGCAGGACCAGCGCGCGTACCAGCGTCCTGCCCGGGAACCTCACCCGGGCCAGCAGCCATGCCAGCGGCACCCCGAGAAGCAGGGAGAGACCGAGCGCCCAGAAGGAGACCAGCAGCGACAGCCGCAGCGCCTCCACCACACCAGGAGCGGTGAGATGCGTCCCCAGATCGCCCCAGGGGGTACGGACGAGAATGCCGAGCAGGGGCAGCAGCAGAAACGCGATCGCGAGCAGCGCGGGAAGCGCCAGCGCCACGGGAGCGCCGGTGCCTCGGGCGCGCATGCGTCTCATCGGGGGTCCTGGGAGGTGGAGTCGCTGGGAGGGGGCTACGGCTTCTGGAACCCGGCGTCCTGGAGGATCTTCTGCGCCTCGGGCCCGCCGAGCCAGCTGACGAACGCGGCGGCGGCCTCGGTGTGCTGGGAGGTCTTGAGGGTGGCGGCGGGGTACTCGGCGATGGCGTTCTGCGCGTCGGGGATGGCGACGGCGTCGACCTTGCCGGTCGCGGACTCGGCGTCGGTCTTGTAGACGATGCCCGCGTCGGCCTCGCCCAGCTCGACCTTGCTCAGCACGGCACGCACGTTCGGCTCCTGCGAGACCGGCTTGACCACGATCTTCTGCGCGTCCAGGACCTGCTTGCTGTAGCGGCCGACGGGCACCTCGGGCGCGGCCAGGACGACCTTCAGCTTGGGGTCGGCGAGGTCCTTCAGGCTCTCGATCCGGTCCGGGTTGCCCTCGCCGGTGGCGATCACCAGCCGGTTCTTGGCGATGATCTCCGGGGAGCCGGTGTCGCCCCGGAGACCGTCCATCGTCTTCGTGTCGGCGGTGACCAGCGCGTCGGCCGGAGCGCCCTGCTTGACCTGGGCGGCCAGCTCCTGCGAACCGGCGAAGGAGAACGTCACCTTCGTGCCCGGGTGCGCCTTCTCGTAGGCGGCGCCCGCCGTCTTGAACACATCGGTCAGCGAAGAGGCGGCCAGTACGGTCAGATCCGCCGCGTGGGCGCCGCTCGCCGAGGCCTCGGCGGTGGAGCCCGCGTCGGAGTCCTTCTCGCTGTCGCTTTCACCGCCGCAGGCGGCCAGCGGCACGAGCAGGGCGGCGGTCATGAGCACGGTCGCGGCACGGCGCCGGGTGAGGGCGAGAGACATGAGGGGGGACTCCTTGGCGGTACGGGCCCGGTATGGGCACGCGAGCGGACAGTGACAGGAGCGCCGGGGACGGGCGACGCCTCGGGGCGGTACGAAAAGCGGCATAAGAATCGGCGCGAAAAACGGTACGGAACGCGACACGGAAGGCCAGCGGGCCGCGAGGGCCCGGGGAACGGCGGCGGCGCGGCGCACACCACGAACACCACGACGCCTCGGGAACCGCGCGGGTCACGTGCGGTCGATGTGCACGCTGGTGGACTTCACGCGGGCGGTGGCCTGTACGCCGACCTCGAGACCCAGTTCCTCGACGGCTTCCCGGGTCAGCAGGGAGACCAGCCGGTGCGGACCGGCCTGGATCTCCACCTGGGCGGCGACATCACCGAGCTTCACGGCGGTGACGATGCCGGGAAACGCGTTACGGGCCGAGGTGTACGAGACGTCCTCCTCGCCCGTGTCGTTCTGCGCGAGCTCGATGGAGAACGCCGCGAGCGCGCGGCCGTCGATGAGACGGCGCCCGCCCTCGTCGCGATGGGTCGCGACCCGGCCCGCGTCGGCCCAGCGGCGCGCGGTGTCGGGGCTCACCCCGAGAAGCCTGGCCGCCTGACCGATGGTGTAGGACTGCATGTGCGACAAGATAGGCCGTATTCGCTCGCACATACAATTCTCACGTCAATCATCCAGCGCGTTTGCGAGGTGCCTGGAGGAAGCGCCGAAAGCCCCGGTGGCCGGCCTGGCGCCGGACAGCCGGCTCAGCGCTTGACGGCCCGCAGGATGACGAACTTCGGATCGCTGGTCACGGTCTCGCAGTTGCCGAAGAGCCGCCGCAGCTTGATGTGGTAGCCGAGGTGGCGGTTGCCGACGACCCACAGCTCGCCCCCGGGCCGCAGCGCGGCGCGCGAGCCGGTGAACATCCGCCATGCCGTCGCGTCGGTGGTCGCCTGATGCGTGTGGAACGGCGGGTTGTTCAGTACGAGATCGACCGTCCCCGCCGGTACGTCCGTCATGCTGTCGCCGAGGACGAACTCGGCCGCGGTCCCGGCGTCGACGTTCTTGCGGAAGGTGGCCTCGGCCGAGGCCACCGCCGAGAAGGACTCGTCGATGAATGTCACCCGGGCCGCCGGGTTCTCCAGCGCCATGGCCGTGCCCACGACACCGTTGCCGCAGCCGAGGTCGACCACGTGCTCGGGGCCGTGGCGCCGGGGCAGATGGCGCAGCAGGAAGCGCGTACCGATGTCGAGCCGCTCGGCGCAGAAGATCCCCGCGTGGTTGACGACCGTACGGCCCGATACGGATCCGAGCCCTTCCGGCAGCGCGTAGCTGTGCGGCCAGGGGCCGGCCGTGCGTGTGCGCCCCGGCGCGGCCGTGCCGAAGATCAGCCGTGCCTTTCTGACCGCGAGCGAGGTCCTGGTCGGGCCGAGGATCTGGTCGAACAGCTTCAGTGTGGAGGTGTGGATCTCGGTGACCCGTCCCGTACCGATGACCACGGTCCCCGGATGCACCGCCGGGGCGAGACGGTGCAGTTGGTCCTCCAGCAGCGCGAGGCTCTTGGGGATGCGGATCAGCAGCACGTCGACGCGCTCCGGCGGGGTGTCCCTGGCCGAGAGCAGCCGTACGGAATCATCGCCGACACCGGCCCGGCGCAGATTGGCGCGGGTCGCCTGCTGGGTGAGATACGAGTCGGTGATCTGGACGAGCGGGTCCGCGACGAGCTGTTCGAGCCGGCGCGCGGCGAGCACCGTGGTCAGGGCGCCCCAGCGGTCCCCGACGACGACCACCGTGCCCGACAGGTCCGTCGGTTCGGTGGCTTCCCGCGCGTCGCCCGCCGGGCCCGTGTCGGTCGGGCCCGTGTCCGCCCGGCCCGTGTCCCCCTGCCCCGTGCCGGCTCCCGCGAGGTGCCGCAGCAGATACTCGTCGGCGGCGTCCCACGCGCGCAGCGTGTCGCGGGGATGCTCGGGGAATCGGGTGAGGCCGAACTCGCCCCAGGGTGTCGTCAAACGGTTCATCGTGGTCACAGGCTATCCGTCTGGGAGCACGGCGTACGCCCCGAGGCTCACGCGGTGCCTGTTCAGTACGGGTTCGGCGCGCCGCGTGGCCGCCTCGCCCGCCGCCGGCCCACCGCCGCTCCGTACGCTCACCGGTCCGGTCCGTCCTTCGCCGTCCGGCGCGCGCGGTCCAGGGCCGTCCGCGCCTGCCCGACCGTGAGGACGGCGGCGAACTCGTTGCGGGCGATCTCCAGCACCACCTGGGCGTCGGCGGGCGGATGAGGGTGTTCACGCAGCGCGATGTCCGCCGCCGCCCGTGCGAGCAGATCGTCGTCGGGAGACGCGCCCGGCTGGGACATGGTGCGCAGGACCTGGTGCCAGAGTCCGGTCATCGCGTCATTTCCCTTCGTCCGCGAGGCCGCTGCGCGTGCCGTCCACACTGCCGACGCCGTCCGCACTGCCCACGCCGTCCGCACCGTTCACACGGTCCTCGCCGTCCTCGCCGACCGCACCGTCCGCACCGTCCGTGGGACAACCGGATCCGCCGGGGCGGACGGAGAGACCGAGGACGGCGAGAGCGTGGTGGACCAGTTCGTCGGCCAGCAGCGGCGGCGAGAACGCGTCGGCGTTACGGGCCCAGTGCCCGACCAGTTCGTTGACCGCCCCGATGAGGGCGACCATGGCGAGCGCGTAATCGCGCCGTACGGCCTCGCCGCGCTCCACGGCGCGCTCGGCTTCCCCGATCAGGAAATCGGTCCACAGGCCGCGCCAGAGCAGCCGGTGCTCCTCCACCGCGCGTCCGGCGCCGATGACCTCGATGAAGGCGATCCGGGTGGCCGCGGGATCGGCGGTGACGGCGTCCACGTAGGCGCGGGTCAGGGCCGTGATCCGGTCACGGGTGTCGGCGGACTCCGCCGCGGGATCGCTGAGGACGGTCAGGGCGGCTTCCATGCCCGAACGGGCGACATCGTTGTGCAGCGCGATCAGCAGCGCCTCGCGCCCCTCGAACTCCTCGTAGAACGCGCGGATGGAGACCCGCGCGGTGACACAGATCCGCTCGATGGACGTGGCCGGGTAACCGCGCGTGGTGAACAGTTCGGTGGCGGTCGTGAGCAGCCGCTCGCGGCGCCGTGCCCTGCGCGTCTGGCCCGTGCGGTCCTGCGCCGGTGGTGTGTCCCCGGGGGACCGGCCCGTCCCGGCGGACGGCGGACCCGTCTCCGGGGGCGAGGGTCGCGCGTCGGCGGGTGGTGGTCCCGTTCGCGCGGGCGACCGGCCCGTACCGGCCGGCGACGTGTCTGTGGATTTCCGGACCGGATCCATCCGACCTCCCCGAATCGCCCTGTGAACGTGCTGTGTTGCGTTGTCGCGTGGGGTGAGGGCGCTTATCGAGCATGGCACGCGTCGTCGGCCGACACGCCGTAATCCGAGAATGCTCCGCTGTCCGCCGTCACGGTGCATTCCCGTGTGAAAACCACCCGAATGGCCGTCACGCCGGGCTCCCCCGGCCCCGGAACGCGATGCTCGTGCTCACGGCGATTCGGCGTCACCGACGAGCGGAGGGAGCGGGGCCGTGATGACCACTCCCGCGGACCGGGCGGAGCGCGGCCGGGCCGCACGCAAAGAGGCGTCCCGCTCCTCGCACGGTCTGTGGATACCCGCCGCCGACCGGCTCGATCCGCTCACCGTACTGGCACGCCAGACCGCCAACCGCGTCCCCGAACTGCTGCCGCTGCGCTACGAGCGCATGGCCGCCTCCCCGTTCGCCTTTCTGCGCGGCGCCGCCGCCGTGATGGCCGCGGATCTGGCCACCCAGCCCCGCACGGGACTCACCGTCCAGCTCTGCGGGGACGCCCATCTGCTGAACTTCGGTGTGTTCGCCTCGCCCGAGCGCGCGCTGCTCTTCGACCTCAATGACTTCGACGAGACGCTTCCCGGCCCCTTCGAGTGGGATGTGAAGCGGCTCGCCGCGAGCATCGCGGTCGCCGCGGGCGAGAACGGTCACTCCGAGGCCCACACCCGGCAGGCCGTGCACACCGCGTCCGCCGCCTACCGGACGTCGATGCGGCGGCTGTCCGCCCGCGGTGAACTCGACGTCTGGTACGAGCGTCTCGACGCCGAGGACATCCTTCCGCTCATGCGCGCGGAACATCGCAAGCGGGTCGAGTCGCAGCTGGCGCGCGCCGGGGAGCGCATCGGGCTGCGGACGCTGGACATGCTCACCGACGCGCCGGACGGGCAGCGCAGGATCACCCCCGACCCGCCCCTGCTCGAACCGGTGAGCCGGCTCGACATGGCCGTGCTCCGCCGGATCTTCATCGGCTACCGGAGCACGCTCCCGGAGGAGCGGCGCACACTCCTCGACCGGTTCCGCTTCATCGACGCGGCCCGCAAGGTCGTGGGCGTCAGCAGCGTCGGGACCCGCTGCTACATCGTGCTGCTGGAGGGCCGGCACGCCGGGGATCCGCTGTTCCTCCAGATCAGGGAGGCCGAGCGGTCCGTGCTCGAACCCCATCTCCAGCAGAGCACCTACGCGCACCAGGGCCACCGGGTGGTGGCGGGACAGCGGCTGCTCCAGGCGGCGAGCGACATCTTCCTCGGGTGGGTGACCGGGCCCGAGGGCCGGCACTTCTACTGGCGTCAGCTGCGTGACATGAAGGGCTCCCTCGTCGTCGAGGACATGTCGCCGCCGCTGCTGCACGACTACGCGCGGCTGTGCGGCGCGGCGCTGGCCCGCGCGCACGCCCGGTCCGGCGACCGGATCGCCATCGCGCACTACCTCGGCGGCTCCGACGCCTTCGACCGCGCCATGGCCGACTTCGCGCTGCGTTACGCCGACCGGAACGCGGCCGACCATGCCACGCTCGCCGCGGCCCTCGCGGCGGGCCGGCTGCCGGAGGAGCGCCCCGGGCCGGTGGGGCGCCGCTGACAGGTCATCCCCATGGGCGGGTTTCGCGGTCGGACAGCCGGCTGTCGTCTCCGCTCCCGTTCCCGTTATCCGTTCGGCTCGGCCGCGCAGGCGAGGTCCTGGGGCGGGCGCTGTCCGGCGGTCAGGAAGGCCGTCACCGCGTCGTTCGCGCACACGTTGCGGCCGAAGAGATAGACACCGTGCCCGCCCTGGTCGGCGGTCACCATCACGGCCCGTTCCCCGAGGGCCCTCCGCAGCTTCCGGGCGCCGGCCAGCGGCGTTCCCGGGTCACGCTCGTTCTGCACCATGAGGACGTTCGACGGGCCCCGGTCACCGATGCGCACCGGCGGCTCGACCCGCTCGTCCGGCCAGAACGCGCACGGTCCGATATTGGCCGTGGACCCGCCCAGCATCGGGTGGTTGAGCCGGTCGACGGCGACGTCCTTCTGATACTCCCGGACCGTCTCCGGCCACTGCGAATCACCGCAGATGACGTGATAACGGCTGGAGGAGAGGTTGTCCGGCGGGGTCAGCGGCGGGCCGGGCGGCAGCGGCCCGCCCGTGTCGAGTGCCTGCCAGATCCCGGCCAGCCGGGGCATGGTCACGTCGCTGAAGAGATGGTCGAGCGTGACCCCGCGGAACAGCGTCCCGTCGACGCCCTGGACCGGGTTCGCCTCCAGCCGCTCCGCGAGATCGAAGAACCTCGCGGTCACCTGCCGCGGTGTGGTGCCCAGACCGTACTCGGGGTGCGCGACGGCGAACGCCGCGAAGTCCGGGAACCGGTCCTCCAGCCCCCGGGCGAACATCCGCAGGGCCGTGACGTCGTAACCGCCGGGGCCCAGGTTGCTGTCGAGCACGATCCGGTCGCCGCGCTCCGGGAACATCGTCGTGTAGACCGCACCGAGGTAGCTGCCGTAGGAGGCACCGAGGTACGACAGCTTCGGCTCGCCCAGCGCCGCCCGGATCCGGTCCATGTCGCGCGCGGTGTTCGCGGTGGTGATGTGCGGCAGCGTCCCCGCCGTCCGTGAGGTGGCGCACTGCTCGGCGATGGTCCGCGCGTTCGCGGCCGACCGCGCGACATCGGCCGCGGTGTGCGCGTACGGCGGGAAGTTGCCACGTGCCAGCTGATCCGCCGTCAGATCGCAGGTCACCGGCGCGCTGCGGCCGACGCCACGCGGGTCGAAGCCGATCACGTCGTAGGAGTCCAGCACCTCCTGTGGCAGTCCGGAGGCGGCGAGAACGGCCGGGTAGCCGAGTCCCGCGGCGCCGGGGCCGCCCGGATTCGTCAGCAGCACGCCGCGGCGCTGGGCCGGTTTCGCGCTCGCCAGCCGGGAGATCGCGATCTCCGTCTTCCCGCCGTCCGGATCCCGGTAGTCCAGGGGGACTTCGAGCGTCGAGCACTCCAGAGGAAGCGAGGCGGTCTTCTCCGGGCACGGGCCCCACCGCGGTGTGGACGGGGTCGCCGCCGCCGGTGTTCCCGGCATCATGGTCGCCGCCAGTGTGGTGGCGGCGAGAGCGAGGGACAGGGTCGTGTGCATCTGGTGTCCTCCTGAAGGGCGCACGGGGGCGCCGGATCGGGCCAGGCCGTTCGCCGGCCGCGGATTCCGCCGGAACCACCGGCCCGTTCGGCGTCCTGTTCCGGTTGTCCCGGCACATGAAGGAGTCTGTTCGTGCGGCGCGGCCGGCACATCGGCCCGGCGGCTCGTACCGTCCTCGACCCCGGGCGAGGCGGTGATTCGACTCTGGTCCAGGGGGAGTTGGCCCTCGGTCCGATTCAGCGGCCGCGTGGTTTCGCGATAATGACCGGGTGAACATCGACGTCGCGCCACGGCTCGGGTGGTGGCAGCAGACCTGGCGGCTGGCGGCCGCCGCGGCCGTGGGCATACCGCTCTGGCTCTCCACCGGTGTGCTGCTGCGGTGGCAGGCGGCGGAGACGGGCTCCTGGTTCCTCATCGGTGATCCGCTGGTGGCCTTCGGCTGCCTGACGGCGCTTCTGTGGCGGCGGCGGTTCCCTCTCACCGTCGCCGTGACGATCGCGATCGCCTCCACCGCGTCGGCACTCGCCACCGGCACCGCGCTGGTGGCGCTGGGCTCGATCTCCACGCGTCGCCGACCGGTGGAGATCGGGGTCGTCGGGCTGGCCTACGTGACCGCGTCACAGTTCACCGTCGAGTTCTATCCGGTCCAGAGCACGCCCGGCTCGTGGTGGCTCCAGCTCACGTTGCCGACACTGACCGCGGGCATCGCGGCGGCGGCGGGCATGGCCATCGGCGCGCGGCGTGTCGAAGTGCGGTCCCTGCGGGACCGGGCGGAGAGCGCGGAACGGGAACAGGCCGCGCGAGCAGCGCAGGCACGGGCCCTGGAACGCAACCGGATCGCCCGCGAGATGCATGACGTGCTCGCGCACCGGATCTCCCTGGTCGCCATGCAGGCCGGCGTGCTGGATCACCGCGGCGACCTCGGGGCCGAGGAGAGCCGCGTGCTGGTCCGCGGTATCGCCGAGGGCTCCCGCCAAGCACTGGAAGAACTACGGGACGTCCTCGGTGTGCTCCGGGCCGACCCGGGCTGCCCGGAACCACCGCAGCCCTCCCTCGATCGCATCCCCGATCTGGTGTCCGACGCCCGCACATCCGGACTGGACGTCGCGCTCACCACCACCGTGACGGGAACACCGTCCGACGTCGTCGGACGGACCTGCTACCGGATCGTCCAAGAAGGACTGACCAACGCCGCCAAACACGCTCCGGGCGCACCTGTCCACATCACCCTCGAAGGAACGCCCGGCGACACACTCCACGTCAGCGTCCGCAATTCCCCGGCCGCCACGGAAACCGCACGACCACCGGCGTCGGGATTCGGCCTGCTCGGCCTCACCGAGCGAGTCGGCCTCGCCGGCGGAGAACTCAGCCATCACCCCACACCCGAGGACGGCTACGTCCTCACCGCACGACTGCCCTGGCCGAACCCCACCCACGAAAAGAGAGTATGAGTGGACAGCGAACGGGCACCGGTGCGTGTCGTCATCGTCGACGACGACCAGTTGGTACGGATGGCGCTGCGGCTCGTCATCGGCGGCGAACCGGATCTGACCGTCGTCGGGGAGGCGGCCGACGGGGACGCCGCTCTCACGGTGGTGGCCGAGCAGCGGCCGGACGTCGTGCTGATGGACGTCCGGATGCCCGGCCGCGACGGCCTCAGCGCGACCCGGGAGCTTCTCACCCGACCGGCGCCGCCCCGGGTGCTCATGCTGACCACCTTCGACTCCGACGATCTGGTGCTCGGCGCGCTGCGCGCCGGGGCAGTCGGGTTCGTCCTCAAGGACAGCCAGCCGCAGCGGATTCTCGACGCGGTGCGGGCCGTCGCGGACGGCGACCCGGCGCTGTCTCCAGCGGCCGCGGCGCGGGTGATCGCCGCGGCCACCGGCCCGCGGTCCTCTCACGTCCGCGACTCATCCCGCGAAGCCGCGCGTGAACAGCTGTCCGCACTGACCGAACGCGAACTCGAAACCGCTCGGGCCGTCGCGGACGGGCTGGGCAACCCGGAGATCGCCCGGAGGCTGCACATCAGCGTCGCGACCGTCAAAGCACACATCGGCGGCCTGTTCGCCAAGCTGGCGGTCGAGAACCGGGTGCAGATCGCACTCCTGGTCCGCGACGCGGAGGAATGACCAGCCCGTCCGCGCCCCGGAGTGTCTCCTCGGTGGAGGGCTCGTCAGCGCGCGGTCCGCACCAGCAGGACGGCGGCCTCCCGCGCCCGCAGCGCCGGTTCCGCGGTGTCGAGTATCGCGGCGGTCACCATGGCGCCCTCGGCCAGGAGCTGGAGCTGATCGGCCGTGTCCGGGGGAAGCCTCGCGTCGGCCACCAGACCGGCCAGATACCGCTTGAAGGCGAGCTTGTGCGCCCGCGCCTGCGCCGCGACCCGGGGTGAGGTGGCGCCGAGTTCGCCGTACGCGTTGATCCAGGCGCAGCCACGGAAGTCCGGCTCGCCGAACCACGCGTGCAGATGATCGAAGACCGCCAGGATCCGTTCCTCGGGATCCCGGTGGCGGTCCACCCGGTCGGCCAGTCGCCGGCGCCACACGAGGTCGCGCCGCGCGAGGTACGCCTCGACCAGCTGGTCCTTGGCGGGGAAGAGCTGGTAGAGCCGCTTGAGCGAGACCCCGGACGCCCCGCGGATGTCGTCCATGCCGACGCTCTGGACACCGCGGGCGTAGAACAGCCGCTCCGCCGCGTCCAGCGCCTGTTCCCTGGCGACCGCACCGTCCGTCCTCGCCACGCTTCCCACCCGTTCCTCGCCCCGTCGTTCCCCGACCGGCCTCCTTGACCGGAGAACCATCGTTCTCTAGCGTAGCAACGAGAGCGGAGAACGCTGGTTCTCCCTCGTGGTCCGCACCGGTACCAGGTCCGCGCCGATACCGGTCCGCACCGGTCCGCAGCACCCCGCGCCAGAAGGAGCCCGTGATGAGCACCCGTCCGCCCCTGCCGCCGTTCACCCTCGATACGGCGAAGCAGAAGGTCCAGGCCGCCGAGGACGCGTGGAACACCCGCGATCCGCACAAGGTCTCGCTCGCCTACACCGAGGACTCGCGGTGGCGTAACCGGGACACGTTCGTCACCGGCCGGGACGCCATCGTCGAACTGCTCACGCGCAAGTGGGAACGCGAGCTGGAGTACGCGCTGCGCAAGGACCTGTGGGCCTTCGAGGGCGATCGCATCGCGGTGCGCTTCCAGTACGAGAGCCATGACGCGGACGGCCAGTGGTGGCGCTCGTACGGCAACGAGCTGTGGGAGTTCGACGCGAACGGCCTGATGTCCCGCCGGGAGGCCAGCATCAACGACGTACCCATCCCGGAGAGCGAGCGCCGGATCTTCGGCCCGCGGCCCGACGCGGAACGCGGCGAGTCCTTCCCCCTGCGCTGAGTCGCCGCGTGAAGCCTCACGCGGTGTGGGCCGGTCCCGCCCCTCAGCCCGCGTTCAGGGCCGGACCCACGGTGTCGAGAGCGGCCCCGGCGTCATCGGCGAGCGTCACCGCCACCAGCCGCACCTGCTTGGACGGTACGAGGCCGGGGTTGGGCCGGAGCATGAACCGCCCCACGTAGTGCCCGCCGCCCGAGGCCCGCAGCTCGATGTCGCCCTCGGGCCAGCCGAGGTGTTCGATGTCCCACGGCTTGCGGTCCACGGTCAGCGTGCCGTCCTGCTCCAGCCGCGCCGGGTGGCCGAGGAGACTGCCGTACTCGAACCGGCAGCCGCGCAGCCGCAGGATCTCCACGAGATGCCGGCTCACCTGGTCGACCACGGCGTCGGGGGAGCCGGTGGACTGCGCGAGCCGTGCGGTGTCATGGATCCTGCCGAGCAGCCCGGCGTCCACCACCGTCATCACATGCAGCCGTCTCGCGTGGGCGGCCAGCTGCGACACGGCGAGCCCCACCGCCAGCAGCAGCACCGCGGTCTCGATGTCGTTCGCGCCGGTGATGCTGAACCGTTCGAACGGCCGGGCCAGGAAGAAGTCGAACCACAGGGCCGCCGACAGCGCGGCCACCGCGCCGGCGACACGGTTGCCCATGGCGGCGACCGACACGACGACCACGACGAGGATCAGCGCCAGATCGGCGCTCGCCATGCCCGAACGGAGCGGCAGCAGCACCAGGGCGACCGCGAGGGGGGCGATCAGCGCCGCGCCCAGTGCGATGCGGTCGCGAAGCGGGAATCTCATGGTCCACCTCGCCGTCGTGCCTCGGACGCCGGACCCATCCGGTCCGGCCGCCGGATTCAGGACCGCCGAACGGCCCTCGACCTGTGATCTTCCCTCGGCGGCCGCCGGGAACCCGGACCGCCGGGGGTCTTGACGCGGCCCTGCTGCCGGCCGCGCGGACCTTGACGCGATCCTGACGCCCCGGGACCGGCCATCAGGGCCGTACGGAGGGGCGGGCGCCCGACGGGGCGGCGGACGGGGCATGCACATCGGATGAAACACGTGTGGTGCCACCGCGGCGCGTGATACGTCTCCGTGTCATGGACGATCTTGTGACTGAGCGGCTCGTGCTTCATCCGTTGAGTGTTCTGGAGGCCGAGCGGGTGGCCGCGGCCGAGCCGGCGGACGGGGACCGCTGGGCGCCCGGGTATCCCGCCGACGGCGACATGGTGGGGGCCAGACGCTATCTGACGACGTGTGCGATCACCGGTGATCCCCACCCCTTCGGCCCGTACGAGATCCGCCGTCGCGAGGACGGGTACGCCATAGGCGGGCTCGGTTTCCACGGCGCCCCGGACGAGAACCTCACCGTCACGATCGGCTACGGCCTGATCCCGTCGGAGCACGGCAGGGGATACGCCTCCGAGGCCCTGCGCGAGCTGCTGCGGTTCGCGCGGACGAGCGGTATCACCCGTGTCCAGGGCGACACCGACCATGAGAACACCGCGTCCCAGCGCGTCATGACGGCGGTCGGGATGCGGCTCGTCTCGGAGGACGAGCAGCTGAAGTACTACGGGATCGTCTGGGCGGACGGCCGGCAGGCCGGGTGATGATCCGGTGTCACCCGGCCCGTCGGGGCGGTCCGCCGCGCCTCGTCCCCGGCTATCCGCGGCGCGGGGTGGGCGTACGGCGGCGGGCCGCCGGCCGGTCGAACACGCTGTCCATGGACGGCTCGTCCTCCCCCTCGCCGTCGGGCAGCGGTGGCAGTTCCACGGTGTAGCGCGGTTCGAGGAAGATGTCGTGATGCTGCGGACGCGCGTTCGGCGCGGCCCCCGTGCTCGGTTCCTGCGACGGATCCTGACGGGACGGTGAAGAAGGCATGCACAACCGTTCGGAGAGTCGAGCGGCCGCGCGGCCCGAATGCCGATCGACCCGCTGGGAAGGTGTCTACCTCATCATTCCCCGTCCCGCATCACCGCAGGTGGCCGGAGCGTGGCGCCGCCGGTCCCGGCTGCTCCTCCGGCGTACCGCGTCGGCCGGTTCCACCGGGTGCGGGCCGGGGTGGTGAGAGTGCCCGTCCGCGCACCGCCCACCGGTCGGTGAGCATGCTCGTACGGAGCTGATTCAGGGTACGCGAGAGCGACCGCGGGGTCTGCATCAGGAAGCCCCCGAACCGCTCGGCCGGCCGCGCACCGAGGGCCGTAGCCGGATAACGCGTGCGGGGGCACTCGGACGGATGAATGAAGCGCGGGCTGCCGTGGGCACCGCCGCGCGCGCCCGGGGCGGTCCCGGCGTCGGCTCCCAGGGCGTGTCCGGGACGTCGGCGGGTGTCCCGACCGGGCGGTCCGGACGAGTTGGGCGAGCCGAGCGGGCCCGGCGGGGGAAGGGTGAGGTCGTGCGTCTTGTCCGAAACGCCGTGGGAGAGCCGGTGGCCGAGCTGGTGAAGGGACGGCGCCCGCAGCCGATCCTGGTACAGACGATGCGGTCGGCCGCCGCCGCGACGATCGCCTACGTGGTCGCCCTGTGGCTGAGCGACGAACCGGCGCCGCTGACCGCTCCCCTGACGGCGCTGCTCGTCGTGCAGGTCACGCTCTACTCGACCCTCACCACCGGCATCCGCAGGGTGAACTCCGTCGTCGCCGGGGTGCTGGTGGCCAGTGGCTTCAGTGTGCTGGTCGGGCTGACGTGGTGGAGCCTGGGGCTGATCATCGTGGCCTCGCTGATCGTCGGACGGCTGGTCCGGGTGGACGAGTTCGTGCCGGAGGTCGCGATCAGCGCCATGCTCGTCCTCGGGGTGACACGGGTGGCGTCGACCGCCTGGGACCGGGTGCTGGAGACACTGATCGGCGCGGTGGTGGGGCTGCTGTTCAACTTCCTGTTCGTGCCGCCGGTGTGGGTCCGTACCGCCGGCCAGTCCATCGAGGATCTCTCCCGCCGTATGCGCCAGTTGCTGCTGCGCATCGGGGAGGGGCTGACGGAGACCACTCCGGTGGAGCGCGCCGCCGACCGGCTGCACGAGGCACGCCGTCTCGACCACGACATCAGCGAGGTGGACGCGGATCTCCGGCAGGCCGAGGACAGCGTCCGGCTCAACCCCCGGGTCAAGGAGGGGCTGCTGCGCCGTGTGGTGCTGCGTACCGGTCTCGACACCCTGGAGATCTGCACGGTGGTGCTGCGCGTACTGGCCAGGACACTGACCGACCTCGCCAAGGAGCGTACGGAGGAGCCGCTGTTCCCGCAGGAGGTGGGGATCGCGCTCCAGGAGCTGCTGGCCCGGGTCGCCGACGCCGTCGTGAGCTTCGCCGTACTGGTCACCACGGAGGTCAGCCGGAGCGCGGAGACCGCCGAGGCACGGCTCGCGGAGGATCTGGAGGCGGCGAACGCGAGCCGGGAACGGCTGGCGGGGCTGCTGCTGGAGGGCGTCCAGCGGCACCCTCGTCAGTGGCAGCTCCATGGCGCGCTGCTCGCGGAGATCGACCGGATCCTGGACGAGCTGGACATGGAGAACCGTTCCAAGCGGCTGATGGAGGAGCTGGACCGCGCCTCTCGGGAAACGCGTGAGCGATACCCCCGGCTGGCCGCCACATGGCAATGGGGACGGGACGCGTGCCAATGGGTACGGGAAGCGCTGCCGCGCCGGGGCTAAAGGCCGGCCGGGCGGCCGATATACCGAACAGGGAAAGGGCGGGGCGGTGCCGGGTCTCTCCCGGCCACCGTTCTGGCGTGAATCGCTCGTTCGCGGAGCAACGGGAAACTGCCGCCGGAATATTGACGGAGTTTTTGCCCGGACCGCAATGAGCCGAGGTGTATTCGGGCACGGACACCGCCCTCCGCTCCCTCCCGGCCCCGCAATCATGGGCGTCATCAGCGAGGACGGCGAGATCCGGCCGCCCGGCCGGATGTGATCAGTGGCCACGCCCGCGCCGCCCGAGCCCGCCCGGCGGACCACTTTCCGGCGTCTCAGCAGGTCCATGGGGTGCGCGGAGAGCGAGAGTTGGCTGGGGCGGTTGAGGGGACCGGCGCGGATGGCGGTACTGTGCGCGCGCGCCGTCATCGTGGGCGGCGCGGTTATCGCGGAGGATTTTGTGACTCTATTCAGCGGATCATGGCGGCGCAGAAGCGCCCTCATAACCGTCGCCACGGCAAGTGCGCTCGGTGTCGGCCTGTCGGCCGTTCCCGCGTCCGCGCACACGCCGACGTGGTCGGTGACCTGCTCCGAGGTCAGCCTCGACCTGACCGCCTACGGCAACAGCGACAAGAACACGGTGACGGTCACCGTGGACGGCAAGGACCTGCTGCCCACGGAGAATTTCAAGAACGACTTCCACAAGAAGCTCGACCTTCCCGAGCACAAGAGCGAGCTGAGCGTTCGTCTCATCGTGGTGGCCGCCGACGGCGACCAGTTCTCGAAGGACGAGACGAAGACCGCTCCGGTCTGCGAGGAGCCCAGCCAGCCGCCGTCCTCGGGGACCCCGAAGCCGACGCCGACGCCTTCGGAGGCCACGCCCACCACCGAGGCGCCCACGCCGACGCCTTCGGCGACGGTCACGCCCACGGACGAGGCCGACAGCTCGGCGCCCGCGGTGCCGTCGTCGCAGCCGAGCCCGGCCGGGGACGACCTCGCCGAGACGGGTTCCTCCAGCTCCACCCCGCTCATCGCCGGTGCGGCCGCCGTCGTACTGGTCGCCGGAGCGGGCATCATGTGGGCCGCGCGCAAGCGTCGTACCGCTGGAAACTGACCGACCGCTCCCCGCACACCGCCCCGCCGCCACGTCGGACGCCGTCCGGACTTCACCGCCAACACTCGGCGGCCCGGACGTCGGTGACCCGGCCATGAGGCATGGACCGGACGACTGCTCGCCCGCCAGGGGCGCGTCGGCCGGACTCCCCGCGGCACAGGCGGTGTGAGGAGTCGAGGAGATACGGAGCGGGCGGGCCGCCCCGGTGGGGCGCCACCCCGACGTACTCCTCGCGCAGTGTGAGGCCCCGCGGCATCCCCCGTCCGCGGGGCCTCGCCATGCGTGGCGCGGCCCGCGCGCGGACAATGGACCGGACACCCGCCTGCGGAGCGAATCCCCGGCGGCGCGAACCCGGCGGCGAGACCTCGCCGCCGGACCGGAAAAGCCCGCCGACAGGCCACCGACACGCTGGGGGCGCCATGGATCCGGTGGAGGCTCTCGACAGGATCGCCTTTCTGCTGGAGCGCTCGCGGGCCGAGACCTATCGGGTGCGCGCGTTCCGTACCGCCTCGGCGGTGGTGGCCGGCATGCCCGCCGAGGAGGTCGCGCGACGCGCCGAGGCGGGCACGCTCGGCGGGGTGCGCGGCATCGGTCCCAAGACGTCGCAGGTCGTGGAGGCCGTGGTGAAGGGCTCCGTTCCGGAGTATCTGGCGCGGCTGGAGCGGGAGGCCGCAGGGCCGCTCGCGGAGCGTGGACACACACTGCGCGCGGCGCTGCGCGGTGACTGCCATCTGCACTCCGACTGGTCGGACGGCGGCAGTCCCATCGAGGAGATGGGGCGGACGGCGGCCGCGCTCGGTCATGAATGGGCCGTGCTCACGGACCACTCCCCCACCCTGACCGTGGCCCGGGGGCTGACGGCCGGGCGGCTGCGCGAACAGCTCGATGTGATCGCGGAGCTGAACGAGCGGTGGGCGCCGTTCCGGCTGCTGACCGGCATCGAGTGCGACATCCTGCCGGACGGCTCGCTCGACCAGGAGCCGGAACTGCTCGACCGGCTCGATCTGGTGGTGGCGTCCGTCCATTCGAAGCTGCGCATGGACGCCGCTCCGATGACCCGGCGCATGATCGCCGCCGTACGCAATCCGCTGACCGATGTGCTGGGTCACTGCACGGGGCGGCTGGTCATCGGCCGGAGCCGGCGGGATCGCGGCGGATCGGGCGGCAGCCGCCCGGAGTCGGCGTTCGACGCGGACGCGGTGTTCGAGGCGTGCGCCGAATCGGGCACCGCGGTGGAGATCAACAGCAGGCCCGAGCGGCTCGACCCGCCCCGCCGGCTGCTGCGCCGGGCGGTGGCGGCCGGGGTCTTCTTCGCCATCGACACGGACGCGCACGCGCCGGGGCAGCTCGACTGGCAACTCCTGGGCTGCGCGCGGGCGGAGGAGTGCGACGTGCCGGTCGACCGGGTCGTCAACACCTGGCCGGCCGAGGGGCTGCGGGAGTGGACGCGGACCCGCCGGGCCCCGGACCCGGGCTGAACGGCGCCCGCTGTATGTACGGGAGAGCCGGACCGCGGCGGCCGGGCTCAGCGCCCTGCGTGCGAGCCGGGCCCGGCGGTCTGCCGGTGAGCCCGGCTCAGCCGTCGTCCAGCGCGGCGAACAGACTGGTGTCGAGGCGAGCCAGCAGATCGGTCGGATCCTCGTACACCTCCACCGCGCCGCCGGACTCCAGGGCCGCGCGCGGAATGCCGCCCGACAGCAGGGCGACGGGGCGGACACCGGCTCGTGTCGCCGCCTCCATGTCCCACACCGAGTCGCCGACGAACACCGCCCGTTCCGCCGGCACCCCGGCCAGCTCCAGTGCCGGGCCGACCGGGTCGGGGGCCGGCCCGCCCGCCGGTACGTCGTCCGCGCCCGCCGTCCCGAGGATGACGTCGTCGGCGTCGATCGCCCCGCGCAGCGCGGTGATCTCGGCCTCGCCCGCCGAGGTCGCGAGTACGATCCGCCAGCCCCGGTCGGCGAGCGACCGCAGCAGATCGCCCGCCCCCTCGAAGGCGGGCAGCCGGTCCAGGCGGGTCCCGTACAGCGTGGTGTGCGCGGCGCTGATCCGCGCGTCCTGGCCACGGTCGCGCTCGTCGCCGAGCAGATGCGCGATCAGATCGCCGGAGCCGAGGCCGATCGCCCGGTGGATCGCCGACATCGGCACCGTGTGCCCGGCCTGGCGGAACGCCTCCCACCAGGCGGTCACGTGAAGGTGGTTGGTGTCGACGAGTGTGCCGTCGATGTCGAACAGTGCCGCGCGCGTCGCCATATGTGTCCCGTTCCCGTTCGGGTCGGGCCCCGGGACCACGCCCCGGCGCCCCGGATGCCTGGAGCAACGTCTTGATCATGCCGTCTTCTCCCGGCCCGGAAGGGGTTGAGCGGGGCCGTACGGGTGAACCACCGGCCTTCGCACGCCGCGTGACGTACCCGTTCCGCACCCCGTGAACCGTCACCGCGTGCACCGTCAGTCCGAGGGCGGTGGCGGCAGGCGCAGATGGGCCAGGTCGTCCGGGACCGGGGCGTTGGGGCGGAACAGTGGGGCCGACTCGCCGTCCGCGGCCGTCGCGGGCGCGTCGGTGAGCCGGAAGCGGGAGCGCAGCCGGGTGTAGAAGTCGGTCGGGCCCAACCGGACCAGCCGCAGCCGGTACTTGGCGCCGTACACACCGACCCAGTCGCCCGGCCCGAGCACCCCGCGCAACTGGCCGTCGATGCTCAGCGCCACCTCACCGGAGTGGGGCAGTACCCGCAGGGCCACCGATTCGTCGGGAGCCGCCACGACCGTGCGGTCGAACGTCATGTGCGCGGCCACGGGCGTGAAGACCACGGCGTCCATGTGCGGGGAGAGCACCGGGCCTCCGGCCGCGAAGCTGTAGGCCGTCGAGCCGGTCGGGGAGGCCACGATGAGCGCGTCCGCGGAGTACGCGGCGAGAAGACGGCCCGCGATATAGACCCCGAGGCTGACCTGCCGGTCCCGGACGAGCTTCTCCAGTACGACGTCGTTGACGGCGACGATGTCCAGCGCCACCCCCCAGCCGTCGCCCTCCGCGGTGTCCGGCCGGACATGGGGTGGCGGCAGCGACGGCACCTGGCTGGAGCGCAGCAGCGCTTCCATGACGGTCGGCATCTGCGGAACGCGCGACGTCCGCATCGTGAGCGTCATCCGGTCCTCGATCTCGGCACGCCCCGCGTGGACGGCGTCCAGTGCCGTCGTGACCTTCTCCGCCGGGACCTCGGTCAGGAATCCGACCCGGCCCAGATCGACCCCGAGCACCGCCGCGTCGTTCTTGGCGGCGATCCGGGCTCCGCGCAGGAACGTGCCGTCGCCGCCGAGGGTCAGTACGAGGTCGGGATGGCCGGCCGCGGTGGCCTCCTCCTGGCCTCCGTGGCGCGGTTCATGGACCTTCCAGACATCGATCTCCGTGCACGGGATCCCCTGCGCCCGGCACCAGGCGTGGACGGCGCTCGCCGCCTCGACGGCCGCGGCGCGGCCCCGGTGAACCACGAGGCCGATGCGTTCGACAGACATGCTCGCGCTCTCCGTACGTCCGGTCCCTCGGAATGCGTCCGCTCCGGCGGTCGGGGCACCGCCGCGCACCTTCCAGGGTCGCCGATGACCCGGCGGAACGGCCGGGGCCGGTCGGCCCCTTATCGGATTCACCCGAATGGCGGATAGCGCCGGATGCCCCCGCCACGGCACCGACCACCGTGAACGCTGGTCCGACAGGCACCCGGAGCCAGGTCCCGGCCACGCCGTCATGCCGCCCCGGTTGCCACGGGTCCCGGACGGATGCGCGATGGAGTCGTGCGCGCCTGACCGTGAGGGGCCAATCCCGCAGACGCGCTTCCCCCACGCGAGGAGTGATCGCTGATGTCAGCCGATGGCGTGTTCGACAACCCCAGCAGGCTCAACGGTTTGGCCATATACGACAAGGACGGCGACAAGATCGGCAACGTCGGCCAGGTCTATGTGGGCGACCGTTCGGGCCGCCCGGAGTGGGTCACCGTGAAGACCGGTCTGTTCGGCATGAAGGAAAGCCTCGTCCCGCTGTCCGGCGCCCGCCGCGCGGGTGAGGACATCCACGTCCCGTACGCGAAGGAGACCGTCAAGGAGGCTCCGAGGCTGGACGCGGACGAGCATCTGGACCCCAGTCAGGAGAAGCAGCTCTACAAGCACTACGGTCTGACCGCCACGGGCGCCGGTCTGGGCATGGCCTCGGGCACCGCCGCGGGTACGGGCACGACCTCCGGCACGAGCTCCGGCACGGCCGCGGGCGCGGCCTCCGGCACGGGGCGGACGGGGGCCGGGACGGCCGCCGGCGCGCGGCCGGGTGCCGGCACCGCCGGCGCGGCACGGCCCATGGCCGGGGTGCGCGGCTCGATGCCCGACGAGGACAAGGAACGGTACGGCGAGGAACTGATCCGGTCCGAGGAGCAGCTGCACGTCAGCACCGAGGAACACGAGGTGGGCCACGCCCGGCTGCGCAAGGTCGTGGTGACCGAGAACGTGACCACCTCCGTGCCGCTCAGCCACGAGGAGGTCCGGGTCATCCACGAGGCGATCGCGCCCGAGGACCGGTCCGGCGTCCGCAGCTCCCGTATCGGGGAGGCTCAGACCGAGGTGACCCTGCACGCCGAACAGCCTGTCATCCGCAAGGAGTCCGTCCCGGTCGAGCGCGTGCGCATGGAGACGGAGAAGGTGACCGAGCAGAAGGAGGTCTCCACCGAGGTCCGCAAGGAACAGATCGAGTACGACACCGATCAGACCGACACGGGCCTGGGCGGCAGGCGCGGCTCCGGCCGCTGACCTGGCCGGGATCCGCCGTACACGAACGCCCCCGCCCGCCACGTCCGCGTGGCCGGCGGGGGCGGGCCGTACGCGCCCTCGGCGGCCGGCTTCCCGGGGTCGAGGGCGCCCGGCGACTTGCTGCACCCGGCGCGTACGGTGGGTGGGCGGCATGGCCTCTCCGAGCGTTCGGGCCGGTGCGGGGACGTGGAACCGCCGGTGCGGGAACGTGGGACCGAGCGGTGGGACCGAGCGTCAGCTCGCGCTCGGGCTGACGCTGGCGCTCGCGCTCGTGCTCGGGCTGGTGCTCGCGCTGGGGCTCGCGCTCTGCGGCGGGGTGGTGATGGCCTTGCCCTCGGGGCTGACGACGAACCACTTGGCGCCGAACTCGGTCAGGTCCTGGCCCTTGGTCTCGCCGGGCTTGGTGTCTTCCCTGAACGTGTAGAGCGGGTGGCCGTTGTACATGGCCTGCTTGGTCCCGTCACTGCGCGTGGTGGTGGTCAGCAGATTCGCCTTGACGCCGGCGCCTGCCTGCGGGGTTCCCGTGACGAGCGCGGGCGGCCAGTCCGCCACGCAGTCGCCGGTGCACGTGGACTTCTTCGCCTTGTCCGCCTCGAAGAGGTAGAGCGTATGGCCCTTGCCGTTGACCAGGATCTTTCCGAAGGGTCCGGTCTTGACGGATACCTTGCCCAGTTCCTCGGACGGGTTGACCGACGGGGAGCTCGTCACGGACGAGGACGGGGAGGTGGAGGCCGAGGCCGCCGCGAAGTCCGCGGGCTCTTCCCTGGAGGCCGATCCGCTCCCGCTGTCGGAGCAACCGGCGACCACCCCGGCGCACAGTGCGGCCGCGGCCAGCGCGGCTGCTGTCCTGGTGTTGATCCTCATACAAGTCTCCTCCAGCTCAGGGCCGCCCCAGGGGCAGCTCAGCGTCCGCCCGATCGCGGTCGCAGCTCCCACTACACGACAGGCTCCGAAAGCGGGCCACCGGACAGAGCCGTACGGAGTACACGACCCCTGACCGGGCGTACGTACAGCCGGCACCGGGCCCCCGGCACAGCCCTTGCGGGCCCTGGCCTGTGGCGGCGTGGGCTCCTCCGTACGGGTGAGGTAGTGTGGGGGGCTGCGAAGGGGAGTAGCCCCGCGAACCGGTCGTCGACACACTGGAACCCCCGGGTTCCCGGTGGCCGGGCCCACTGATCCAGTGGGCGGGCGAGACCTTCGGTCAGGCATTGACGGTGTCCACGCTGTGTGGGCACCACCGTCGTGCCGGGCCGAGTGTCCTCCTGGCTCCGTACGGGGCTTCGCGAAGATCCGGGCCCGGCCCTCAGAGAAAGCCACCCGGAATGCATCTCGACCCCCTGGCGATCGTCACCGCCTTCGGGCTGATCTTCCTTGCGGAGCTCCCCGACAAGACCATGTTCGCGTCCCTTGCCATGGGGACGCGCATGCGCCCGCTCTACGTATGGTTCGGCACCTCGACGGCGTTCCTCGTGCATGTCGCCATCGCCGTCGGCGCGGGCAGTCTGATCGGGCTCCTGCCCGGCTGGATCGTCAAGCTCGTCTCCGCGGCGCTCTTCGCGTTCGGCGCCTTCATGCTGCTGCGCGGCGGAGGCGACGACGAGGACGAGGACGGCGAGACGAAGACCGTCACCGGCTTCTGGCCCGTCTACTCCACCGCCTTCATGGCCGTCTTCATCAGCGAGTGGGGCGACCTCACGCAGATCACCACCGCCAACCTCGCGGCCAGCAACGGCACTTGGTCCACCGCCATCGGTTCTGCCGCCGCGCTGATGTCCGTCTCCGCGCTGGCTCTGCTCGCCGGCCGGTTCATCGCCACGCGCGTCCCCCTCAAGACCGTCCAGCGCATCGGCGGTCTGTGCATGCTCGGCCTCGCGATCTGGTCCGTGACCGAGATCTTCGTGGGCTGACGACCGGCCCGCTCCGAGCGGGCGGCGAACGCCAGGAAGCCCTGCCCGCCGGTGAAGACCGGCGGGCAGGGCTTCTTTTCGGACAGGACGATTCTCCGGACGGGACAGCGGCGCTCAGGCGGCCGGGGCCAGGTGCTTGTCGAGCACGGCGAGGACATCGCGGGCCGCCGCGGGCCCGGTGTTGAGATAGAAGACGTCGTCGTCGACCGGGATCGCCGTCTTGCCCGCGACGGCGGTCAGGGTCGGCCAGAGCGGTGCCTTCGTCAGCGCGGACACCTTGGACGCGGGGCCCTGGACTCCGTAGAACAGCCAGTCGGCGTCGGCCCGGTCCAGCTGCTCGTTGCTGATGTTCTGGGAGGTCTTGTCGAACTGCTGGCTCTTGGGACGGCCGAGCCCGGTGTCCTCGGCGATGCTCCCGGTGAACGAGGGCACGCCGAAGACCCGCAGCCGGTCGCCGTTCAGCCGCAGGAAGGACACGGTCACCGGCTTGTCGAGGCGCTTGCCGAGCTTTGCCGCGTCGGCGTGGAAGTCGTCGAGGTACGTCCGCGCCTGCTCGGTCTTGCCGAGCCCGTCGGCGACGAGCAGGAAGTCCTGCTTCCAGTACAGCCCCGTGCCCTGGGTGGCGATGGTGGGCGCCAGCTCGGTCAGCGCGGTGTAGAGGGTCTTGGCGTTCTTGCCCGCGATGTTCATCAGGATCAGATCCGGCTTGATGTTCGCGATGGTCTCCAGGTTCGGGTCGACCCGCGAGCCCACGTCCACGACCTTCGCCAGCTGCCCGGCGTCCTTCGGGAAGTCGTCCTTCAGATAACGGGGTACGAGCTCCGCCCCGTCCCCGCGGGTCGAACCCGCCGGCACCGTGCCGAGCGTGAGCAGCGCGTCGGCCTGCCCGGTGGAGATCACCACGACCTTCTTCGGCGCGGCCTCAAGAGTGGTCCTGCCTTCGAAGTGGCTGACGGTGCGCGGGAATTGCCCGTCGGGTTTTCCGCTTCCCATGCCCTTGGGCACGGAGCGGGGCGCCGTGTGGGTCGACCCGGCCGGTGTGGTCGGCGCGGCGGACGTCGCGCTGTCGGCCGACGCGTCGGTCGAGTGGGTGGAACAGCCGCTGAGCAGCAGGGCGCCTGCTACGGCCGCGCCACTGACGAGACGGGTGAGAGGAAGATCACGGAAGCGGTACACGAGGCATTAGCTTAGGCTTCCCTAAGTGCGGATGAGTAGGTATGACGGTCATGCGATGGATCACATATCCGGAGGTGCTGGTTCCGGAGAAGTACGTTCCGGAGAGGCGCGTTCCGGAAAGGCGGGGTCCGTGGAAGCGGTTCCCCGGAAAGCGGAGCAGACGGCCCCGGCCGACGACGGGCGGCGCCCCGACCGGCGGCGAACCGTCGGCCCGCCGGGCACGCGCCCACGGGCCGGCGGGCTCCGGCGCGGAAAACACCTCGCCGCCCTGATCGTCTGTCTCGCACTCGTCATCCTGCTCGTACTGATCAGCCTGGGCGTCGGCGCGCGGGGCATCCCCCTGGGAACCGTGGGGCGTGTGCTGCTCCATGACGACGGAAGCCCGGAGGCCATCATCGTCCGGCAGTTGAGGATGCCCCGTACCGCTCTCGCGGTGGTCGTCGGTGCCGCGCTGGCGCTGGCCGGGGTCGTCATGCAGGCCATCACCCGCAACCCGCTCGCCGAGCCGGGCATCGTCGGCGTCAACGCGGGCGCCTCCTTCGCGGTCGTGATCGCCATCGCCGCGTTCCATGTCACCGGCGTCTCCGGATACATCTGGTTCGCCTTCGCCGGAGCGGTCCTGGCCGCGCTGATCGTCTACACGCTCACCTCGGGCGCCACCCGCGGCCACCACCACACCCGGCTCGTCCTGGCGGGGGCGGCGCTGTCCGCGAGTCTCGGCGCCGGTACGGGCATCATCACCATGTTCAACACCACGGCCTTCGACTCCTACCGCTTCTGGGTGGTGGGGGCGCTGGAGAACCGGGGTACGGAAGCACTCACCGCCGCGGCCCCCTTCATCCTGGCCGGCACGCTGATCGCGCTGGCGCTCGGCCCGTCCCTGAACGCGCTCGCGCTGGGGGACGAGACCGGGGCGGCTCTCGGCCTCAGGGTCCCCTGGGTACGCGCGGCCGGTTTCCTCTCGATCATGCTGCTCTGCGGCGCGGCGACCGCCGCCGCGGGGCCGATCGCGTTCGTCGGTCTCGTCGTTCCGCATGTGCTGCGGCTGGTCCTCGGCCCCGACCTGCGTCCGCTGCTCCTCTTCGCGCTGCCCGGCGGCGCCATCCTGCTGCTCGTCAGTGATATCGCGGGACGGGTGATCGCCCCGCCGGGCGAGATCGAGGTCGGCATCGTCACCGCGTTCGTCGGGGCCCCCGCGCTGCTCTGGCTCGTCGTCAGGCGCAAGGGGGTCGCGGCGTGAACACCTCGTACCGTCCCGCCGCCCCGACGCGCGTGCTGCGGCTTCCCGGCGCACTCACCCTGCGCTACTCGGGCCGTACCGCCGTCGTGGCGGCCGTTCTGCTGCTGGGATGCGCGGTGGTGTGGGCGCTCAGCGTGTTCACCGGTACGTACCGGATCGACACGGGCCGGATCCTGGACGTACTCGCCGGCGGCGGATCGGGGACGGACCGGTTCATCATCGTCGGCCAGCGGCTGCCGCGCGTCTGTGCCGCGCTGCTGGTGGGCGCGGCCCTCGGGCTGTCCGGGGCGCTGTTCCAGAGCCTGTCGCGCAACCCCCTCGGCAGCCCGGACGTCATCGGGTTCACCACCGGCTCCACCAGTGGCGCGCTCGTCGTCATCCTGGTCGGCGGGGGTACGGCCGGGCTCGGCGTCGGCGCGGGCTCGGTGCTCGGCGGGCTGGTGACGGCGGTGGTCGTGTACGCGTTCACCGCGTCGCGCGGTGTCTCGGGCAACCGGCTGGTGCTCGCCGGTATCGCCGTCGGCGCGATGCTGGCGTCGGTCAACGACTTCCTCATCACCCGCGCCGATCTGGAATCCGCGGAGAGCGCCAAGGCCTGGACGTTCGGCAGCCTCAACGCCGTCTCCTGGCCACAGGTCACTCCGCTGGCGCTCGCGCTGCCCGTACTCGCGGTGGCGACCCTGGCCGTGGGCCGTCCGCTGCGGCTCATGGAGATGGGGGACGACACGGCGGGCGCCCTCGGGGTGGACATCGCGCGCGTCCGGGCGCTCGGCCTGCTGCTGGGGGTCGCCCTGGCGGGCGCGGCCATCGCCGTCGCGGGCCCGATCGGCTTCCTGGCGCTGGCGGCCCCTCAACTGGCCCGCAGAATCACCCGGGCCCCGGGCGCCCCGATCGGCTCGGCCATGCTCACGGGCGCGCTGATCCTCGCCACCGCCGATCTGCTCGCCCAACGGCTCCTGTCCCCCTTCCAGATCCCGGTGGGGCTGGTCACCGGCGCCCTCGGCGGTCTCTATCTGCTGTGGCTGCTGTCCAGGGAGAAGAGGAACGCGCGGCCCCGGTGACCCCGTAGCCGGCGGTCGGCCGCACAGGTGCCGGCGGTCGGCCGCGCGGGCGCCGCCGGTCGGTCACCGACCGGCGGACGGAAGAGGTCGCTTCCTCACGGCCGGGCCGCGCCATGGTGGACGCCACGCATTGTCTACGATGATCGTATGAAGCGATGGTCGCCACGTGGCAGGACCCGCCCCACTGGGCCGCGGGTTCTTCTTCTGCTGCTGGTGACCGCGGTGATGACCGGTCTGCTGGCGATGCACGGGCTGTCGCCCGTTCCCACGGCGGACGCGCACGCCACGTCCGCTCCGGCCTCGTCCGCTCCGGCGTCCGCCATGGGCCCGCGATCGGCTTCCGTGCCCCCGTCCTCCGTACCCGCGCCGTCCAGTCATGTCATGGCCGCCGGCGCGGTGGACGGGGACTGCGCGCATCAGGAGCACGGGGGCGGCGGGCATCTGGACCATGCGGATGCAACCTGCGCCGCCGCCGGTGTCGGTGCCGGCCCCGCGCTGCCGACCTCGCTCGCCGCCGCTCTGCCCGCCGGCCCGCTCGACGTGCCCGTCGCGCTTCGACAGGCGCCCGGAACGGCGACGGGCGACCGGGCCCCTCCCTCGTTGAGCGAACTCCAACTCCTGCGTATATAGGCGCCGCTCCCGCGGCCGTCGCCCGCTGCCGAGCCGATCACGTTGGATGCGCGTCGATTCATGTCGACCGCGTCGATCGGTTCGCCGGGCCGGTGGCCGCCTCCGGTATGCCCTCATCCTCCCCTCACGCACAGGAGTCGTTCCACCATGACCTCGTACCGTCACACGGCCCGTACGGCCGCCACCGCCGCGGCCGTGACCGCCGCCGCGCTCACCCTCGCCGCCTGCGGCGGGGACAACGGAAGCCCGTCCTCCAGCGCCTCGACGTCCGCGTCCGCCTCGGCTTCGGCTTCGGCGGCGGCGGGCCCGGCGCACAACGCCGCGGACGTGTCCTTCGCGATGGACATGATCCCGCATCACCAGCAGGCGGTGGAGATGGCCGACCTCGCCGCCACCCGGGCCTCCTCGCCGGAGGTGAGGAAGCTCGCCGCCGAGATCAAGAAGGCTCAGGGCCCGGAGATCAGGACCCTGTCCGGCTGGCTCACGTCCTGGGGCGCGCAGGTGCCCACACAGGGCAGCGCGGATCACTCGGCCGCGGGGCACTCGATGCCCGGGATGATGGCCGAGGGCGACATGTCCACGCTGGAGAAGGCGTCGGGCCCGGCGTTCGACACCGCGTTCCTGAAGCTGATGGTCAAGCATCACGAAGGCGCGGTCGAGATGGCCAGGACCGAGAAGTCGGCCGGGGCCGACCGGAGCGCCAAGGACATGGCCGACGCCATCATCACGTCCCAGAGCGCCGAGATCACGCGGATGAACAACCTGCTCGACACGTAGCACCGGGGCCCGGGGGCCTTGGCGACCGGGGACCGCGCCGAACGCCCGGTCCCCGGTCGGTCGTGGGCGGCGCTCCACCCCGGGAGCGCCGCTCCGTCAGGAGGCCGCCGCTCCGTCACGAGAGCGGTTCTCCGTCACGAGGTGCTCCGTCGCGAAAGCGGTGCTCCGCTAAGAGAGCGGCGCTCCGCCACTCCCCCCACGATCCGTGACCGCCACCGCGACCGCGACGACCGGAATCGGGATCTCCAGTTCGGGCCGGTCCCACATCACGGCCGGCGGGTTCGCGGCGACGGTGCCGGTGCGACGGGCGCCCACACTGCGGTAGAAACCCTCGGCGGGCGGATGGGAGACGACACGGACGGCGTCGAGTCCGGCGCCACGTGCCTCGTCCGTCATGTGCTCCACGAGCCGGCGGCCGATACCGAGCCCCTGAGCCGCGTCCGCGACGAACATCAGATCGAGCTCCGGCGGATCGAGGACGAGCGCGTAGAAACCGAGCAGCCGTTCATCGGTACGCGCCGCGTCGGCCTCGGCGTTGCCCGCGGCCTGTCCGGTCGTCACGGCCCCGGTCGCCACGGCTCCGGTCGTCACGGCTCCGGTCGTCACGGCTCCGGTCGCCACGGCCACGAAGACCCGGTGGGTCTCGATGTAGTCGGGCCCGACCCGGTACCCCGCGATCATCGGGGCGTACGGGCCCTCGTAGGCGCGGGAGCCCCGGACGAGCCGGGTGAGCCGCCGGGCGTCCCGCGCGGTCGCCCGCCTGACCGAGACCGTCGCACCGGCCACACCGTCACCCACACGCGTAACTCGCGAAACCATAGGGTGAGTATTACACCCGCGTCACAGCCGACGCGGGGCGCCCTTTGCGTGAACCCGGGCCGCCGGACAGGATGAGGGACGGGGCCGGTGCGACGAACCGCCCCCAGGGGGGCGTCGCGTATGCCAGAGGTCCAGACCGGGAGCCGTCTTCTTTCTTTGCCGGGCGGTTATTGGCATGACCATGTGGAAGCTTCAGCATGGAACCGGTACTACGCGCGTCACCCCTTCCGGGCCACGCACTTCGGGAGACACCATGGAAGCCCACGTCCCCACCCAGTCCCGCCGCGCCTTACTGCGCTCCGGGGCCGGTCTCGGCGCCGCCGCGCTGGGACTCGCCACGATCTCCGCCTCCACCGCACGGGCCGCCGGCGAACGCCCTGCCCCGGGCGAACGGAGCGCTCCCGGCGCCGGACCGCGCGCCTCCGGCGCCTATCCGCCCACCCACTGGATCCCGGCCAGCGCCTCCAACTACACGGTGGCCGCCCGTCCGGCCACGTATCAGGTCGGCTTCGTGGTCATCCATGTGACGCAGGAGAGCTTCCCCGACGCGATGAAGATCTTCCAGGACCCGGCCAAGAAGGTCTCCGCGCACTACATGGTCGCCTCCGCCGACGGCTACATCGGGCAGTTCGTACGCGAGAAGGATGTCGCCTGGCACGCGGGCAACTGGGACTACAACACCCGCAGTATCGGCATCGAGCACGAGGGCTGGGTGGACAGGCCGGAGTACTTCACGGACGCGATGTACGCGTCGTCCGCGGCGCTGACCGCCGCCGTCTGCGCCAGATACGGCATCCCCAGGACACGGGAACACATCATCGCCCACAGCGAGGTGCCCGGCGCCACGCACACCGACCCCGGCCCGCTCTGGGACTGGGACCGGTACCTCGCTCTGGTCAACGGCTGATCCGGCCGCGGTTCCACCACGCGCGCGGTCGGAGGCCGTTGCCGGCCGCGCCACCGAACACAACGAGCACACCGCCCCGTTCGGGTGAGGAATCCCGGCCGGTCTGGCGGCCGTCCCGTCCCCCGTGCCATAAGGAGGGGCCGACATCCCACAGGGGAAAGAGAACACCGTGTCCAGAATCCGCAGGGGGCGCCGCGTCGCCTCGGCTCTCGCCGTACTCGTGATCGCCTGCGCCGGGCCGCTGGCCGCGACCCCCGCCGGCGCCGCCTGGTCCCCCGCCGTCTCGTCCCCCGCCGTCTCGTCCGCGGCGGACGGTGCCCCGGTCCCGCGGGCCGCGAAGGTGCCCGCGGGTGAGCCCAGGGGCAAGGTCGTCTCGCGGATCACCCTGAGCATCCGTGAGGAGCCGGCCTCCCGCTCCGGCTATCTGGGCGGTCTGCGGCCCGGTACGGTCATCCCCCTCTTCTGCAAGGTCAGGGGCGAGAACGTGGACGGCAACAGCCTCTGGTACCTGCTCGGGGACGCACGGCCCGGCTATGTCGCGGCGCGTTACGTCGAGAACCAGTCGCCGGTGCCGTTCTGCCGACGCTGACCGCCCCGCGAGGAGCGAGCGTGCCCGACGTTCCCTTCGGCGAGGGCCACCGGATCGCCTGCGGCCGGGTGGCGGCGGACGTGAGCCCGCCGCCACCCGGCCCGCGCGTCACGCGAACGGTGTCAGGAAGTCCTTGGGCGCGAGTGCCCGGCTGACGATGCGGGTGTCACCGATCCAGCCGTAGAAGCCCTGGCCGAACAGCTCGTCGAACTGGGTGGCCCCGATGACGAAGGGCTTGCCCAGCGTGGCGATACCGGTCGACTTCTGGGCCGGGTTCCGCGCGATCTTCGAGCCGTCGACGTACATCACCGTACGGCGGCCGTCGTTGACGAGGGCGATATGCATCCAGCGGCCCACCGGGACGGCGTGGCTCCAGGAGGTGGGGTCGGCGTCCTGGCGCTGCGGGTAGACCACGAACTGGAGGAATCGCTCCGGGGAGAGATTGAGGCTGCACGTCGGCTCGTCGGGCGACCAGCCGGTCGTCTTGCCCGCGTCGCCGTTGCGCCCCTCCCAGCTCAGGATCCCCATCCAGGCGTGATCACCGTCGAACGGCTCAGGGAGCTTGATGAAGGTCTCGATGGTGTAACCCGAGGTGAAGGTGGCGCTGTTGAGCGGGGCGCCCGCCGCGGTGGTGAGGACCGCGCCCCGGTCCGGGGCCTTGCCTCCGTCGAAGCGCAGGCTCGCGTGGGCCGGCTGGCCGAGGTGGTGCTCGGCCGACCAGGTCAGCGCGTCGGCGCCGCTCGCGTGGAGCCTGCGTACCGTCAGATCGTTGCCGTTGCCGGTCAGGTCACGGGCGACCCTGCCGTCCGTCACGGGCTTGCCCGCCCGGCCGGCGTCCGGCAGGCCGGAGGAGTCGAACCGCCAGTACGCGACGGTGCCGCGCGGCATCACGGCGGACGCGGGCCGCGGGGCGGGCGGTGTGGCCGGGGCGAAGCCCGCGAACCGTTCGGTGAAGTCGATGTCCAGGCTGAACCGGTCGACCGGGCCGGTCAGTTCGATGGTCTCGGCCTCCAGGGGTGTCCGCTTCGCCGGATCGCGGGAGAGGAACCACGGGGAGAACGTCTCGACGTCGATGACTCCACGGGCCAGATCGAAGCCGTACAGCCGGATCATCCCGGCGCCGCCGTAGTAGCGGTCCTGGTAGTTGGTGATCTGGACGTGTACCTCATGACCGGCGTCGTTGGTCAGTACGGTGCGGCCCGGCGGCCAGTAGTGACCGCCCAGGGCCAGGAAGATCTGGTCGTTGCCCCGGACGATGCCGTCCCACAGCCGCTTGCCGTTGTCCGACAGCTGGGCCGCGCCGTCGTCGTCCGCCCAGGCGAGGTCGTGGGTGGTCAGTACGGCGGGCAGGGACGGGTGCTTGTCGAGCACGCCCTGTGCCCAGCGCAATCCGCTGTCCGACACTCGCCAGTCCAGCGCAAGGATCAGCCACTCGCGGCCCGCCGCGCGCAGCACGTGGTAGCTGTTGTAGCCGTCGGGCGAGGCACCGCCGAAGGTCGGCATGGAGGAGTAGCGCTTCGGTCCGAAGGACTTGAGGTACGCGCTGTCGCCACGCTGGTCGTCCTTCGACCCGTCGATGTCGTGATTGCCCGCGAGGACGCTGTAGGGCACCTTGCCGTGGAGGGTACGGAAGGTGTCGGCGGCGAGTTCGATCTCTTCGCCGGTGCCGTGTTCCGTGACGTCACCGAGGTGCGTCATGAACGCGATATTGGATTCGCCGCGCTCGGAGACGAGATACCGGAACGTCTCGCGCAGCGGCGCCGGGTCGGAGCTGTCGGCGTCGAAGAGGTACTGGGTGTCCGGAAGGACGGCCAGCGTGAACCGGGGGGTGTCGGCGTCGAACCGGCCGCCGCCCCCTGCCGTGGCCGCCGCCGTCGCTGTCGCCGCCCGCGCCGGTACGGTGTCGAGCGCCGTGACCGCGGCGCCCGCGGCGGGTACGACGAGCGCGGCCTGAAGCAGCGCCCGTCTGTCCAGATTCTTCTTGCTTTCTGCCGTACTCATGCGCACTCCATGTACTGGATGTCCGTGTCCGCTGCACTGTGCTGATCGGCCGTGTCCTTCCGGTGGCAGGGAGCTGAACGGTGGCCGCCCTCCGCCGCACGAATGGGCCCACAGGGCGCGAAGTGGCCCGGATCGTACGGTGGGCTCCGGCGCGGCCGGGTGCACCGCTGACGCCGTCGTGGTGATGCGTGAAGATCGTCCTACGGCCGCGCGACAGCGCGTGCGCCCGAGTGGAGGGGATTCCTGATGCGCCGTCACGGAACTGTCCTGGATGACCTCGATCGCAAGATCCTCACAGCGCTGATCGCCGACGCCAGGGCGAGTTTCAAGGAGATCGGTCTGTCCATCGGGTTGTCGGCGCCCGCGGTGAAGCGCCGGGTGGACCGGCTGCGGCAGGAAGAGGTGATCACCGGTTTCACCACGGTGGTCACACCGGCGGCGCTGGGCTGGCACACCGAGGCGTATGTGGAGGTGTTCTGCGAGGGGGCCGCGCCGCCCAAGCGGCTGGCGGAGGTCGTACGGAACCACCCCGAGATCCAGTCGGCCGTCACCGTGACCGGTCGCGCCGACGCGATCCTCCATATCAGGGCGCTCGATGTCGAGCACTTCGAGGATGTCCTCGAACGGATCCGCGCGGAATCGTTCGTGAAGGAGACGCACAGCTTCGTCGTGCTGTCCCATCTGCTGCCGAGCAGTCCCGAGGCGGGCTCGGGGCGCTTCTCCCGGATCGCGGATTAACGAGTAGCCGCTCTCGCGCCGTCACACGCAACAGAGTTGCGGTCCCGCGCAACATTCCTCTCTTGTTCGCGTGTCCCGGGGCTCCATATTCTGGTGCTCATGTCGCCGGTTCCAGGAAAGGGCCGTTCATGAGAGAGCGACGGACAGCGAGGAAACGCCATTTTCTGGTGTGCCCGCCGGAGTATTTCGAGGTCCGCTATGCCATCAACCCCTGGATGACATCGGAGGAACCGGTGGATACCGCGCTGGCTCTCCGGCAATGGGAATCCCTCGTCTCCGTGTACCGGGATCTGGGCCATGATGTGGAGACAGTAACGCCCGTCGCCGGTCTGCCGGACATGGTGTTCGCCGCCAATTCGGCTCTGGTGCTCGACGGCAGGGCGTTCGGGGCGCGCTTTCTCGCTCCGGAGCGGCAGCCGGAATCCGGACACTACCGGGCATGGTTCGAAAACGCCGGATTCGAGGTGGGCGGCGCTGTCCATATCTGCGAGGGAGAGGGCGACTTCACACCGGTGGGAGGGCTACTCCTCGCCGGGACGGGATTCCGTACGCTGCCGCAGGCACACCAGGAGGCCCAGGAGTTCTTCGGTGTGCCCACGGTCAGCCTGCGCCTTGTCGACCCGCTCTTCTATCACCTGGATACGGCGTTGTTCGCGCTCGACGACGACAACGTGGCCTACTATCCGGGCGCGTTCTCACCGGGGAGCCGGCGTGTGCTGGAAACGCTCTTTCCCGACGCGGTGATCGCGACAGCGCAGGACGCCAAGTGTTTCGGGCTCAATTCCGTGTCGGACGGGCACCATGTGGTCATCGCCCAGGACGCCGCCGGTCTCATCGCGACGGTGGCGGACCGCGGATACCGTCCGGTCCCGGTGGATCTCTCGGAATTCCGGAAGGCCGGTGGCGGGGTGAAATGCTGTACGCAGGAACTCCGCACGCGGGAGGTCCGTACGCGCGAAGGGCTGGAGAACCGCGCCGTCACCGCGCCGGCCTGAAGAAGGACCGGCTCCGTCGGCGAAGGCAGGCCCGCGGCCCCCGGGCCGTGGTCCGGGCGATCGGCCGTGAGCGCCTCAATCGGTAGGTGTGGCAGGGCAGTTGGCCACTAGAATTCGGTAACGGGCGCGTTTGTCGCGTCCGACCGATTGGGGGGCCAGATGTCTTGGGATCAACAAGGCGGGGACAGAGGTAACACCGGGGCCGGAGGGTTCGGTGGGACCGGAAAAGGGACCGGGGGGTTCGGGGAACCCGGAAGCGGAACCGGGGGGTTCGGGGGATCCGGGGGGTTCATGGTGCCTCCGCCGCCCGCCCAGCCGCCGGCCGCACCGCCTCCGCCGCCCGGTCCCGCGGACCCGGTGCGGGCCGTCGCGGTGGCCCTGCTCAACCTCACGGGCCTCGGGCTCGGTTACGCCCTCGTGCGCCAGTGGCTCGCGACGGCCGTGTGCGTGATCGTGACCGGCGTCCTGCTGGTGATCGCCCTTCCCGCGGAGCCGGACGGTGTCTCCGGTGGGGTGCTCACCGCCTACCTCGTCTTCCTGGCCCTCGCGGCCGCTCACGGCGCGGCCCGCGGGCTGCGTACCCCACTGGCCTGGCCGCCGCGGTCGCCCGTCGCCGTGCTGCTCGGTCTCGTACTGCTCGCCGCACCGGTCGGAGGGGTGGTCCTCTACGACGGGGCGCGCGAGGAGGCCACGCAGCAGATGCTCCTCGACCGCCTCGGCCGGGCCGACCAGCTCGTGCGGACCGCCACGAGCAAGCCGTTCAAGGCGGCCGAACCCGACTACACCGAGGCGCTGGCCGTCTACCGCGGCCTCCGCGAGGACCACGCGGACTCCCGGGCCGCCCAACGCGTTCCCGAGCGGCTGAACGCGTACTACACGACGATCGGCGCTCCGTACGACGAGCGGAAGTACTGCGAGGCGATCGCGCCGCTGAACTATCTGCGGTCGGTGCCGGACAGCATCGGCGAGAAGGAGCTGGGCTCGCTGGTCAACTGGCCCGACGACCGGCTCGCCACCTCGCTCTACGAGTGCGGGCTGCCCGGCCTCGGCAGCGTCGTGGGCGGTGCGGAGACCGGCGGTCACCTCTACGAGCTGCTGACCACCTTCCCCCGCTCCCCGCAGGCCGCGCGGGTCGAACCGGCCGTCAGCTCCGCGATCGACAAGGTCGCCAAGGACCTGAGGGGCGGCGAACCGTGCACGGCCAACGAGACGATGCGCACCCTCGCCGACCAGGCCAAGGACCTGCCGGGCGACGCGGCGGGCGTGTCCGCCGCCCTCGACAAGGACGCGGCGAAGGCGAAGCGGCATGTCCAGGCCGGTACGTACGCGTGCGGCGTGGACCAGTACAAGGACGGCAAGTTCGACGAGGCGCGGAAGACGATGGACGACTTCGCCGGCACGTACAAGAAGGACAAGAACCGGGCGCGCGCGCAGAAGATCGCCATCGCCGCGGAGATAGCCCAGGACGAGCCCGCCGCGGGTAAGCGTCTGCCCACGACGGCCTCCGGCGGCAGCATCACCGTCACCATCAGCAACGACAGCCCCGAAGAGGTCGAGATCCTCTACACGGGCCCGGTCACCGGCAGCGTCAAACTCAAGGCGTGCGACGGGTGCAGGCGGTACCAGAGCTCCGTGGCCGCGTCGGCCGCCGCCTGTCAGGGCGGCGAGAACTACCCCAGCAAGACGATCAGCCTGCCCGCGGGCACCACGTACTTCCTGCACAAGTCCACGGGCGGCTCCGCCTCGACCGGTACGGACACGACCAAGATCGAACCGGGCTACACGTACACGGAGTGTGCCTACGTGGTCGAGAGCCTCGGCACCGGCTTCTAGAGTTCCCGGCAGGTACGAGGAGTCCCGTCCGCCTCCGGTGGGCGGGACTTCGCCGCGTGTCCCGTGCGCCGCCCGCGCGACCCCCGATTGGTCCATACCAAACCCTTGACGCGGGCTTCACTCACACCTTGAATCAAGTACTGAACTCCCTTGTCAACTCCCCCACTGGTGTGAGTCTCGCGAAAGGTATGACATGGGCATGAGGATTCAGTGGAGACGCGTGGCCGCCCGGCGGTACGCCTCCATGACCCGCAGGGCGGCGTACGCGGCCGTCGGCTCCCTCGTCGTGGGACTGCTGAGCGTGCTCCCCGCCTCTCCCGCCGCGGCCGCCACCGGCCAGATCAGCGGGCTGGCGGGCAAGTGTGTCGACGTGGCGGGCGCGTCGAGTGCCAATGGCACCCCCGTGCAGCTCTACGACTGCAACGGCTCCGGCGCCCAGCAGTGGAACGTCGGTTCGGACGGCACCATCCGGGCCCTCGGCAAGTGTCTGGACGTCACCGGCAATTCGACCGCCAATGGGGCCGTGCTCCAGCTGTGGGACTGCACCGGCGCCGCCAATCAGCGGTGGGGCGTGTCCGCCGCGCGGGACATCGTCAGCATCGCGGCCGACAAGTGCCTCGACGTCACCGGCAACAACGCGGCCAACGGGACCCGCTTGCAGATCTGGACCTGCACCGGCGCCGCGAACCAGAAGTGGTCCGCTCCGGCCACCGGCGGCGGCAACCCGAGTCCGGGCGGATTCGTGGTCTCCGAGGCCCAGTTCAACCAGATGTTCCCCGGCCGGAACCCCTTCTATACGTACAGCGGTCTGACCGCCGCCCTCGGCGCCTACCCGGCCTTCGCGAAGACCGGCGGCGAGACGGTCCAGCGCCAGGAGGCGGCCGCCTTCCTCGCGAACGTCAACCATGAGACCGGCGGCCTGGTCCATGTCGTGGAGCAGAACACCGCCAACTACCCGCACTACTGCGACTGGGGCCAGCCCTACGGCTGCCCGGCGGGCCAGGCGGCGTACTACGGCCGCGGACCGATCCAGCTGAGCTGGAACTTCAACTACAAGGCGGCCGGGGACGCGCTGGGCATCGACCTGCTCAACAACCCCTGGCTCGTGCAGAACGACGCGGCCGTGGCCTGGAAGACCGCCCTCTGGTACTGGAACACCCAGACCGGCCCCGGCACGATGACCCCGCACAACGCGATGGTCAACCAGCGCGGGTTCGGCCAGACGATCCGCAGCATCAACGGCTCCCTGGAGTGCGACGGGCGCAACCCCGCCCAGGTCCAGAGCCGCGTCGACGCCTACCAGCGCTTCGTCTCGATCCTCGGGACCACGCCGGGCGGCAACCTCTACTGCTGACCACCGGGACAGGGTCTCGTGGCACGATGAGGATCCAGGGGGCTGTCCGGCCGCGCGCCGGGCGGCCCCCGTCGTGCGTCACACACGTCGGGCGCCGTCCCGCGCGCCGGATACGGCCAGGGAAGCCGGATGCGGTCAGGGATGCCGGATGCGGTCAGGGGCGGACGAGTACCTTCAGCGCCTCGCGGTCGTCCATGGCGCGGTAACCGTCGGGCACCTCCTCCAGGCCGATGGTGCGGTCGAAGACACGGCCCGGCTCGACCTCGCCGTCGAGGACGCCGGGCAGCAGTTCGTCGATGTAGGCGCGCACCGGAGCGGGGCCGCCGGTGAGCGTGATGTTGGGCCCGAACAGGCTGCCGAAGCCGACCGGGGCGTCCTCGTACTGCGGCACACCGACGCGGCTGATCACGCCTCCTGGACGCACCACGCCGACGGCCATCTCGTACGCGCTCATGTATCCGACGGCCTCCAGCACCGTGTGGGTGCCGTCGCCGCCGGTGAGCTCCCGTACCTTCGCGATGCCCTCCTCACCGCGCTCGGTGACCACGTCGGTGGCGCCGAAGTCGCGTCCCAGGTCGGTGCGGTCCTTGTGCCGGCCCATGAGGATGATCCGCTCGGCGCCCAGACGCCTGGCGGACAGCACGGCCATCAGCCCGACAGCGCCGTCGCCGATCACGGTCACCGTGGTGCGCGGGTTCACACGGGCCATCTTCGCCGCGTGGTATCCGGTGCCGTACACGTCGGACAGGGTCAGCAGGGACGGCAGCAGGGCGGAGTCCTCGCCCACGGGGAGCTTCACCAGCGTGCCCTGGGCCTGCGGGACGCGGATCGCCTCCGCCTGGCCGCCGCCCACACCGCCCGCGGCCCAGAACCCGCCGTGGCGGCAGGAGGTCTGGAGGCCCTCACGGCAGAAGTCACAGGTGTTGTCGGCGAACGCGAAGGGGGCCACGACGAGATCGCCCCGCCTCAGCCCCGCGACGTCGGAACCGAGTTCCTCGATGACGCCGAGGAACTCGTGGCCCATCGGCGTTCCCTGCTCGGAGGCCGGGATGTTGTGGTACGGGTGCAGGTCACTGCCGCAGATACAGGCGCGCACGATACGCACGACCGCGTCGGTGGGCTGCCGCAGAACGGGGTCGGGCGCGTTCTCGACGCGCACATCGCCGGGACCGTACATGAACGTGGCTCGCATGAGGCACCTTTCCTGGTGATGGGGGGGATGGCGGTTCGTTGGTTCCGGTGGGGCGGTTTCGGTCGGGCGGTTCCGGTGGGGCGGTTCCGGTGGGGCGGTTCCGGTGGTCAGCCGGTCGCGCCGCGGTATTCGTCATCGGTGACGTGCTCGCCCCACCGGGTTTCCGGGCTGTCGTCGCCGAGGCCCTCCCACAGCGCGATGTGTGTCATGAAGTGGTCCGGAGCGGCGCCGTGCCAGTGCCATTCGCCGGGCGGGGTGTGAACGGTGTCTCCCGGCCGCATCACGATGACCTCACCGCCGCGGGACCGCACCAGCCCGATCCCGTCGGTGACGTGCAGCGTCTGCCCCACGGCGTGCGTGTGCCAGGCGGTACGGGCGCAGGGGGCGAAACGTACCGTGTTCGCCCGCATACGGGACGGCTCCTGGCCGGCGTAGATGACGTCGAACCACACGTCACCGGTGAACATCTCGTCCGGCCCCTTGGCCGAGGGCTTCTGCGGCAGCTTCTCCATGCCGGTCGCTCCTTGCGTCGTGCTGTGCCACCGCGGATGAGAAAGAGGGAAAGGCCGCCGCGGTCGGCTGATCGGCGGTTCCACGCGGTCGTGCGTTCTTCTTCGCGCACCGGCCACCTCATGCAGAGTGGCATTCCCGCACCCCACCCGCGAAGGGGAGAATTCCCTCCCCGGGACGCATTCATCCTGGGAGGAAACCGTCCCCCTCACAGGAGGGCCGGCCGGTGGGACACTGGTGCGCATGAACCGCGACGCACACCTTAATGAGCTGGGGGAGTTCCTCCGGGCCCGGCGCGCCGGGCTCAGCCCCCGCTCAGTGGGGCTGCCCGACAGCGGCTCACTCCGGCGGGTGCCCGGCCTGCGCCGGGAAGAGGTGGCCCAGCTCGCCGCGATCAGCACCGACTTCTACACCCGTCTGGAGCAGGGACGCATCCAGGCGTCCGCGCCCGTACTGGCCGCGCTCGCCCGTGTGCTGCATCTCGACGACGACCAGCGCGACTATCTCTTCGGGCTGGCGGGAAAGGACCAGAAGCAGCCCCGGCGGCGCGCACTCCAGAAAGTCCAGCCGCAATTGCAGCGGCTTCTCGACGACCTCACCGCGACGCCCGCGATTGTCCTGGGCCGCCGTATGGACGTGCTCGCGTGGAACGCGCTCGCCGCCGCCCTGGTCACCGATTTCGGCCGGATTCCGGAAAGGCACCGCAATTACGTGCGGCTGGTCTTCACCGATCCCGCCATGAGGACGCTGTACAGCGACTGGGAGACCGTCGCGCGCACCTGCGCCGCCCAATTGCGCATGGAAGCCGCCACGTATCCCGACGACCCGCGCCTCACGGAGCTGGTCGGCGAACTGTCGGTCCAGGACCCGCGGTTCCGTGAGTGGTGGGCCGCCCACCACGTCGCCACGCTGAGTGTGGGCACCAAGAAGCTCCATCACCCCGTCGCCGGCGACCTCACCCTCGACTGGGACACCCTGACCGCGAGCACCGACCCCGACCAGCAGCTCGTCATCTGGACCGCCGAGGTGGGCAGCCCCTCCCACGACGGGCTGCGCATCCTGGCCTCATGGGCCGCGGACCACCCGAAGGCCGCCTCGGAGAGCGCCTGACGCGGCGCCGCCCGAGGCCCCTCCCCGCCTCTCGCCTACGCCTCCTCGTCCACCCTGATCAGATGCAGGGACGTGCTCGCCCAGTCCCCGGCCGGCAGTTCGGGCACGATCCCGTACCCGGTGAGGACCGACGCGTGATGGACGGCGCCGGTACGGGCGTCCCGGTAGCGTGCGGCGGGGTCCAGTCCCGCGAGCCTGAGGGCGGGGCGCGGGGTGCCGTGGCGCGGTGCCCGCTGCCAGACCAGCACGAACGCCTCCCGCCGGTCCGTGGTGGTGTACTGCACGGCGGACGGCGCGTCGTCGACGGGACCGCGCAGCCGGTGCAGGGTGCCGTGCTGCACGATATGGCGGACCTTCTTGTACTCCGCCACCCACTCGGCGCCCTCGGCGCGCTCCGCCGCCGTCCAGCGCGCGAGATCGCCGCCCACCGCCAGCACCCCCGCCATCGCGACATGGAAGCGGTAACGCAGCGGCACCGAGCGGCCGGTGAGCTGGTTGGGCACGTCCGTCACCCAGGCCGCCATCGTCCGTGCCGGGTAGATCTGGCCGAAACCGTGCTGGATCAGGACGCGGTCCGCCGCGTCGGTGTTGTCGGACGGCCACGCCTGGTCCGTACGGGAGAGGATGGCCAGGTCGACACGGCCCCCGCCGCCACTGCACGTCTCGATCCGCAGCCCCGGGTGGTCCGCGCGCAGCCGGTCGACGACCTCGTACAGGTGGTGGGTGTACCGCGTCCACAACACGTCCTCGCCGCCCTCGCGGCCGGGCCAGCCGGCCTCGCTGAAGGCGCGGTTCATGTCCCACTTGAGGAAGTCGATCCCGTTCTCCGCGACCAGCCGCGTCAGCCAGCCGTACGCCCACTCGGCGACGTCGTCCCGGGCGAAGTTCAGCACCAGCTGGTTGCGCAGCCGGGTGCGGGTGCGGTGCGGGAAGTGCAGTACCCAGTCCGGGTGGGCGCGGTACAGGTCGCTGTCCGGGTTGACCATTTCGGGCTCGACCCACAGGCCGAAGCGCATACCGAGCCGGTGGACCTCCTCGATCAGCGGGGTGAGCCCGTCGGGGAAGCCCCGGGCCGCCGGGACCCAGTCGCCGAGTCCGGCCGTGTCGTCGCGGCGTCCGCCGTACCAGCCGTCGTCGACGACGTAGAGCTCCACTCCGAGCTCCGCGGCCCGCGCCGCCAGCGCCTTCTGTCCCGCCTCGTCGACCGCGAAGCCGGTGGCCTCCCAGGAGTTGAACAGTACGGGGCGCGACTCCTCGGGGTGCGGCAGCACATGGGCCAGGATGTACGCGTGCCAGGCGCGGCTGGCCGCGCCGAAGCCGCCGTCCGTGTACAGGGCCGCGTAGCGCGGGGTCACGTACTCCTCGCCGGGCCCGAGCGGGAGTGACACCCCGTCGTGTCCGGCTCCGCCGGTGAAGGCCGTACGTCCGTCGGGGGTGCGCTGCACGGTGACGTGCCAGCTTCCGCTCCAGGCCAGGGCCGCGCTCCACACCTCGCCCCGGTCCTCGGTGGCGTCACCGGCGTCCAGCATCAGCCAGGGGTTGGCGTGGTGGCTGGTGATGCCGCGCCGGCTGGTGAGCACGGTCTCGCCGTGCGGTACGGGCTCCCGGTGGAGCACGCCCTCCGCCGACCACTGTCCGGTGACATGGCTGATCCGGTAGTCGTCGCGCGGCGGCAGCGTCCAGGCCGCGGAGTCGGCGCGGGCCAGCGTGAGCGGCTCCTCGCCGGTGTTGCGCAGCACGGTCCAGCGCTCGACGACATCGGCGTCCTCGTGGACGCGGTAGTGCAGGGTGACCGCGAGCGGGTAGTGGCGGTCGCGGAACTCCAGCGCCAACTCGGCGGTTCCCGGGGCCGGTTCGCTGCTGCGGTGGCACACGTACCGCCACTCGAAGGCGCGGGTGCCGTCGGCGAACCGTACCCGCAGGGAGGGTGCTCCGTAGCGCGCCCCTCCGTCGACGGGCAGCTCCTCGCCGGCCGCCGGGCGGCCCTCGAAGCTGCTGATCTCCACGGCCGGCGGAGGGACGAGTTCCGCGGCCGCCGCGAGGGTCAGCCGTGGTCCCCAGGCGAGGTGGCAGGGCGCTCCCGTGTCGTCGATCCGCAGCGCGTACGACGTGCGCGCGGTGGAGAGCAGCCAGACCCCGGAGGCCGGGGCGAAGGAGATCAGAGACATTGATCCTCGCGTTCAAATAGCGCCACAGGAGAGGTGAGCAGCCAACCTCTCCTTCGATCGACTGTCAACACCTGCATCAGATCTCTCTTTTACAGGTTGAAGACCCCCGTAGAAGGTTCTTCATACGATGTCTGCTTCTTTCATTGACAGCAGAAAAGAATCACCCTAGCTTTCCGGCCATGCGCTCAACCACTCCCCATGAGGCGGTCCCGGCGACGACGCCGGCCGCTTCCCTGGTCTTCACGACCGTGCTGTCCCACGGCCCGCTCACCCGGACCGAGATCGCGCGGCGGGCCCGGCTGTCCCCGGCCGCGGTCACCAAGGCGGTGCGCCCGCTGATGGAGGTCGGGTATCTGGTCGAAGGGGTGGACGAAGGCGCGCCGCCGGCGCTCGGCCGTCCGGCGAACCTGGTACGGGTCGACGCGGGCAGGGCGCTGTTCATCGGGATCAAGGTGACGGGCGACGAGATCATCGCCGTCCTGGCCGACCTGTGCTGCCGTATCCGGGTCGCCCGGCACGTACGGCTCACGGACCGTGAGCCGGGGGCGGTGCTCCCCGCCCTCACCGCGCTGGTGCGGGAACTGCTCCTGGAGGCCGACGGTTTCGGTGTGCGGGTGCGGGGGCTGGGCGTCGCCGTCTCGGGTGATGTGGACCGCGCGGACGGTGTGGTGCGCTACTCGCCCTTCCTGGACTGGCGGGACATCCCGCTCGCCGAGATCGTCGGCACCGCGACCGGTCTGCCGGTCACGGTCGACAACGACGTACGGGCGCTGACCGTCGCCGAGCAGTGGTTCGGGGCCGGGGTCGGGCTCTCCGACTTCGCCCTGGTGACCGTGGGCGCCGGTATCGGCTGTGGTCTGGTGGTGCATGGACGGGTGGTGTCGGGCGCGCACGGGGTGGCCGGCGAGATCGGGCATCTGTCCATCGACCCGCTCGGCCCGCCGTGCCACTGCGGCAACAACGGATGCGTCGAGGCCATCGCCGCGGACCCGGCGATCCTGCGCGGAGTCCGGGAGGCCACGGGCAGGCCCGTGAGCACCGCGGCCGAGGCGCTGGAACTGGCCCGCGGCGGCGACCCCGGGGTCCGTGGGGTCTACGCGCGGGCCGGCGAGGCCATCGGCAGGGCCATCGGCTCGGTGGTCAATGTCCTCGGTCCGGAACGCGTGATCATCTCCGGCGAGGGCCTGGCCGCGTACGACCTGTTCGCCGAGGGCATCCGCGACGCGTTCACCGCGTCCGCGTTCGGCACCGCCGCGCAGTGCGACGTGATGACACGTCCGCTGCCCTTCGAGGAGTGGGCGCGCGGGGCCGCGGCCACCGCGATCCAGTCCTTCATCGGATCAGACACGCAATAGGAGTAGCGATGACGCTGCACAGCCGCACCCCCCGGACCCCCGTGGGTCCACACCGCAGAAGGGTGGTCCAGGGGCTGTTCGGTGCCGGGGCCGCAGCCCTGGCCATGCCCGCCCTCGCCGCCTGCGGCGGAGGGGCCGCGTCCGACCCGAAGACGGTGACCTTCGGCTCGAACGGCGCGGACGCCACACCGAAGAAGGCGTACGCCGCGGTGACGGACGCCTTCGCGAAGGACAGCACGCTCACGGTCAAGACGAACACCGTCGACCACGACACGTTCCAGAAGAGCATCTCCACCTATCTCCAGGGCACCCCGGACGATGTCTTCACCTGGTTCGCCGGCTACCGCATGCAGTACTTCGCCAAGAAGCGCCTCGCCAGCCCCATCGACGACGTGTGGGAGACGATAGGCGCCGGTTACAGCGACGCCGCCAAGCAGCTGTCCAAGGGGGAGGACGGGAAGTACTACTTCGTCCCGCTCTACAACTACCCGTGGGCCGTCTTCTACCGTAAGAGCGTCTTCCAGCGGTACGGCTACGAGATCCCCGTGACGTGGAGTCAGTTCACCGCGCTGGCGAAGCGGATGAAGAAGGACGGCCTCTCCCCCATCGCCTCCGGCTACGGCGGCGGCGACACCTGGAGCATCCTCGGCGCCTTCGACTATCTCAACCTGCGTGCCAACGGCTATGACTTCCACATGTCCCTGATGCGGGGCCAGGTCGCCTGGACCGACAAGCGCACCGCCAGGACCATCGACCTGTGGCGCGAGCTCACCCCGCACTACCAGAAGGGCGCGGGCGGCCGTTCGTGGCAGGACGCCGCGCAGTCGCTGCTCGACAAGAAGTCCGGCATGGCGATCATCGGTCTCTTCCTCGGCCAGCAGATCACCGACGAATCCCTGCGCTCCGACATCGACTTCTTCCCGTTCCCGGAGATCGACCCGGCGTACGGTCAGGACACCGTCGAGGCGCCCACCGACGGCTTCATGCTCAGCCGCAGGCCGAAGAACCCGGACGCCGCGCGGAAGTTCCTCGAATTCCTCGGCGGGGCCAAGGCCGAGAACCTCTACATGGGCGTCGACCCGAGCAATGTCGCCGTCAACTCCGGCGCCGACACCGGCTCGTACAACGCGCTCCAGAAGAAGTCCGCCCAACTCATCGCGGACGCCAAGCACATCACCCAGTTCGGGGACCGCGACAGCGACCCGGGCTTCATCTCCACCGTGGTCCAGCCCGGCTTCACCGAGTGGCTCAACCACCCGGACGACGGTTCGGCCCTGCTGAAGAAGATCGAGTCGCAGCGCTCGCGCTTCTTCACGGCCTGATCCCACCGGAGAGGTTCCACCATGTCCTCCGTGCGTACCGCGCGCCGGTCCCCGTCGCGCGCACACCCCCGTCCTCGCCGGCTCGGTCCTGGTGACCGCCTCTTCCTGACGGTGGTCGTCGGCATCCCGCTGATCGCCCTGCTGGTCTTCGTGTGGCTGCCGGCGCTGGCCTCCATCGGTCTGTCCTTCACCAGCTGGGACGGCCTCTACCTGGCCGACGTCCACTGGGTCGGTCTGGACAACTACCTCCAGATCTTCACCAATTACCCGCCGTTCTGGCCGGCCGTGCGGCACAACGTGATCTGGCTGCTGTTCACCGTGCTGCTGCCCGCGCCGTTCGGTGTCTTCCTCGCCTACCAGCTGGACCGGAAGATCCGCTTCACCCGGATCTACCAGACGGCCATCTTCATGCCGATGGTGCTGTCCCTGGCGGTCGTCGGCTTCATGTGGGAGATCATCTACAACCCGGACAACGGGCTGCTGAACGGGGTGATCGGCGCCGTATCGCCCGGCCACCACATCGACTGGCTGGGCGACCCGAACCTCAATCTCTGGGCCGTACTGGTCGCTTCCGGCTGGCGGCACGCCGGCTACATCATGATTCTCTACCTGGCGGGGCTCAAGGGCTTCGACCCCGCCCTGAAGGAGGCCGCCGCGCTCGACGGAGCCAATGGACGCCAGACCTTCCTGCGGGTGGTGCTGCCGGCCATGAAGCCGGTCAACATCATCGTCCTGGTCGTCACCGTCATGGAGTCCCTGCGCGCCTTCGACATCGTCTACGTACTCGGCGGCGGCACCGGCAGCAAGCCCGGCATGGAGCTGCTGTCCCTGCTCATCACCGACAACATCATCGGTGAGTCCAGCCATATCGGATACGGTTCCGCCCTCGCGGTCATCCTGCTCCTCGTCTCCCTCGCGGCGATCGGGGCGTTCCTCTTCCAGACCTTCCGCAAGGAGGACCAGTGACCGCGACCGTCACGCCGCCGGCCCCCCGGTCGCGCACCCCGCTCCGCCGTGCCACCGAGGCTCCCCGGGGGCCGAAGCGGCAGACCGGACGGCACCTCATGCTCAGCGGCATCGCGCTGCTGTGGCTCGTGCCGCTGCTGTGGGCCGTCTACACCTCCCTGCGGCCCTACTCCGACACCACGAAGCACGGCTATCTGTCCTGGCCGCGCAGCATCGGTCTGGGGAACTTCGCGGACGCCTGGAGCCAGTCCGGGATGCCGCGCTTCTTCTGGAACTCGGTGCTCATCACCATTCCGGCGGTCCTCGGCACCCTGTTGTTCGCCGCGGCGGTGGCCTTCTTCGTGTCGCGGTTCGACTTCCGCTGGAACATCGCGCTGCTGATCCTCTTCACCGCGGGGAACCTCATCCCCGCCCAGGTGCTGATCACGCCGCTGTACCGGCTGTACCTGCTGGTACCGCTGCCGGGGTGGATGAGTGACTCCCTGCTCGTCTACAACTCGCTCTGGGGCATCATCTTCATCCACATCGCCTACCAGTGCGGCTTCTGCACCTTCGTGCTCAGCAACTACATGAAGACGATCCCGAAGGAGATCTTCGAAGCCGCTCTCGTCGACGGCGCTCCGGTGTGGCGCCAGTTCTTCCAGATCGTGCTGCCGCTGTGCCGCCCGGCGTTCGCGGCGCTGGCCACGCTGGAATCCATCTGGATCTACAACGACTTCTTCTGGTCCCTCGCGCTGATCGAGACCGGTGACAAGCGTCCGATCACCTCGGCCCTCGCCAATCTTCAGGGCCAGTACTTCACCAATCCGAACCTCATCGCGGCGGGCGCCCTGCTGACCGCGATCCCGACGCTGCTGGTCTACTTCGCGCTCCAGCGCCAGTTCATCAGCGGGCTCACCATCGGCTCGGGCAAGGGCTGAGCCGCCGCCCCGCGTACCGCCGGTCCACGTACCGACACCCCGCTCGTACGAGCGTCACCGCGAGCGGCCGGCCGGCCCCCACCGTCAGGAACGCACGTCCCCCGCCCGGTTCCACCCGCGCGATCCCCGTGACCCGACAACAGGAGGTGCGACCCATGCGGTCATCCTCGTACCCCGCCCCGCCGGCCGCCCGGACCGGCTCCGCGCGCCGGACCATGAGAGCCATGCTGGTCCTGGCCGTCACCGCCGGCCTCGCCACGGCCGTTCCCGCCGCCGAGGCCACGTCTCCGGCCCCGGTCGCGGCGGCCTCGTCCGCCGCCGCGGCCACGGCGGGCGCCGCGGCCACGGCGGGCGCCGCCGCCTCCGCCGAGGCCGCCGGCATCGCCGCCAAGCCCTATATGGGCTGGTCCAGTTGGAGCATGCAGTCGTCCAAGTACCCGGGGCTGAACCCGGACGGCGATTACAGCTATCTCACCGAGGCCAACGTCCTGAAGCAGACGGACGCCCTCGCCTCCAAGCTCAAGAAGTACGGCTACGACCGCGTCAACATCGACGCCGGCTGGTGGCGCGACAACGACTGGAAGCCCGGGTTCGACGCGTACGGGCGGCAGACGCACGACCCGGTCCGGTTCCCCCGCGGCATGAAGCCGGTCGCGGACCACATCCATGCCAAGGGCCTCAAGGCGGGCATCTATCTGCCCGTCGGCCTGGAGAAGGAGGCGTACGGCGACGGCGAGGTGCCGATCTGGAACGCCCCCGGCTGCACCACCGCCGATATCGTCCACCCGGACCTGCGGACCACCAACGGCTGGGACAGCTCCTACAAGATCGACTTCGCCGATCCGTGCGCGCAGAAGTACATCGACTCGCAGGCCCGGCTGTTCGCCGACTGGGGCTACGACTTCCTCAAGCTGGACGGCGTGGGCCCCGGCTCGTTCAAGTCCGGTGACAACTACGACAACGTCGCCGATGTCGCCGCCTGGCAGAAGGCCATCGCCGCCACCGGCCGCCCGATCCATCTCCAGCTCTCCTGGTCGCTCGACATCGGCCACGCCGCCGACTGGAAGCGCCACTCCAACGGCTGGCGCATCGACACCGACATCGAGTGCTACTGCAACACCCTCGTCACCTGGGAGAACTCGGTCAACGACCGGTGGGACGACGCCCCCGCGTGGAGCGACAAGGCGGGCCCCGGAGGCTGGAACGACTTCGACGCCATCGATGTCGGCAACGGGGAGATGGACGGCCTCACCAAGGCCGAACGGCAGAGCTATATGACTCTGTGGGCCATCAGCAAGTCGCCCCTGTACACCGGTGACGACCTCACCAGGCTGGACAGTTACGGTGTCTCGCTGCTGACCAACCGCGAGGTCATCGCCGTCGACCAGAGCGACGCGCCCGTGGCGCGTCCGGTCACCCCGATGGGCGACCAGCAGGTCTGGGGCACCGAGAACCCCGACGGCAGTTACACCGTCGCCCTGTTCAACCTCGGCGACTCGCCGGCCTCCGTCACCGCCCACTGGGCATCCTTCGGCTTCACCGGCAACGCCTCCGTACGCGACCTGTGGAACAAGGAGAACCTCGGGCGCCACGCGAACAAGATCACCGCGGCCCTGCCCGCGCACGGCTCGCGTCTGTTCACCGTCAAGCCCAACGGCGAGGCGCTGCCCACCACCGGGTACGAGGCGGAGTCCGCGGCGAACACCCTGACGGGCAACGCCTCCCTCGCCGGATGCGACGCGTGCTCCGGTGGCCAGAAGGTCGGCAACCTCTACTCCGGCGGCACGCTGACGTTCAACGACATCACCGTGCAGAAGGACGGGATCTACACCGTCCGGGTCGGCTACGTCAGCGGCGACGCGCGCTCGGTGACCGTCTCCTCCAACAGCGGTAACGGAAGCAGTCTGAAGTTCCCCTCCACCGGCGACTGGGGCACCGCGAAGACCGTCAGCGTCCAGCTGGCCCTGAAGGCGGGCTCCAACACCATCACGTTCGACAGCGGCGGCGGATACGCGCCCGACCTCGACAGGATCGACGTACCGCGTTCCTGACGTACCCCCGCGGGGCCCGGTGACACGACCCGGGCCCCGTGCCGGGCTCCCGGCGGTGCCCTGACCGGCCCCCGCACACCCATCGAGTGATCCCCGCCCCCGCCCCCCGACGTCACACCGGCGGTCCGCAGCCGCCGTTCCCGCCTGCGCGTCTCCCCGGATATGGAGTGCACCCCGTGGACATCCCGCACACCCCCTCCCCCGACAACCGCCCCAGCCGCAGGGGCTTCCTCGCGCTCACCGCCGCCGGCGCGGCCACCGCGCTCGGTGCCCTGCCCGCCTTCTCCGCGTCGGCGGCCCCGCTCCGTCCCACCGAATCGCCCCTGCTGTCCCCGGCCGACGCCGCGAGGAACCAGCTGTGGTGGCAGGCTCCCGGCTCGGCCGGCTCGATGATCGAGCAGGGGCTGCCGGTCGGGAACGGACGCCTCGGGGCGCTCGCGAGCAACGACCCGGCCGCCGAACTCCTGCTGATCACCGACGCCACCCTGTGGACCGGCGGTCTCAACGACACACTCCAGAGCGACGGCCAATTCCCCTACGGCCGGGACGACTTCGGCTCGTTCACCCTGCTCGCCGAACTCACCGTCGCCCTCCCGGACCACGACCTGGGCCGCGTACACGACTACCACCGCACCCTCGACCTGGCCCAGGGCCTGGTGACCACCTCGTACGAACTCTCCGGTGTCACCTACCGGCGGCAGATCTTCGCCAGCCGTCCCGACGACGCCATCGTCCTGCACTTCTCCCAGCAGGGCGGCGGCGCGTACACCGGCACCCTCTCCCTCGCCGGCACACACGGCGAGTCCACCACCGCCGACAGTGCCCGGCGCTACGCGTCGTTCGGCGCCTCCTTCGCCAATGGCCTGAAGTACGGCGCGGCCGTCACCGCCCACAGCAGCACCGGTACGGTCCGGGTGCGCGGTACGTCGATCACCTTCAGCGGCTGCCGGGACCTCACCGTCGTCGTCAGCGGCGGCACCAACTACGCGCCCGACGCCGCCGCGGGATTCCGCGACCCGTCCCTGGAACCGGAGCGGCTGGCCAGGACCAAGGTCCTCGACGCGGCCGGCCACTCGGCGACCAGTCTGCTGCGTACCCATGTCGCCGACTTCCGCGCGGTGTTCGGACAGCTCGGCATCGACCTCGGCGCGTCGTCCGCCGCACAGCGTGCACTCGACACCTGGGAGCGGGTGCGGGCCCGCGACCGGGACAATGTCCCCGACCCGGAACTCGAAGCCGCCTACCTCCAGTTCGGCCGCTATCTGATGATCTCCGGATCACGGGGCAGCCTGCCGCTCAACCTCCAGGGCCTGTGGCTGGACGGCAACGACCCGGACTGGATGGGCGACTACCACACCGACATCAACGTCCAGATGAACTACTGGCTGGCCGACCGGGCGGGTCTGTCCGACTGCTTCGACGCCTTCGCCGACTACTGCCTCGCGCAGGTGCCCTCCTGGACCGATGTCACCCAGCGGCTGTTCAACGACCCGGCCAACAGGTTCCGCAACTCCAGTGGCAAGATCGCCGGCTGGACGGTCGCCTTCTCCACCAACCCCTATGGCGGCAGCGGCTGGTGGTGGCATCCGGCCGGCAACGCCTGGCTCTGCCAGAACCTGTTCGAGCACTACGAGTACACCCAGGACCGCGCGTATCTCGGCAAGATCTACCCCCTCCTCAAGGGCGCGGTGGAGTTCTGGGAGGCGCGCCTGCTCACCACCACCGTCACCGACGCGTCCGGAGTCGCACGCGAGGTCCTGATAGCCGACAGCGACTGGTCGCCCGAGCACGGTCCGCAGGATGCCAAGGGCATCACCTACGCGCAGGAAGTGGTGTGGACCCTGTTCGCCAACTACCGTGCGGCGACCGAGATCCTCGGCCGGGACACCGGCTACGGCAGGACCGTCGACGGGCTGCGGGAGCGGCTGTATCTGCCCGTGGTCAGCCCGAAGACGGGCTGGCTGGAGGAGTGGATGTCGCCCGACAACCTCGGCGAGACCACTCACCGCCATCTCTCCCCGCTCATCGGGCTCTTCCCCGGCGACAGGATCCGTCCCGACGGATCGACGCCGAAGGACATCGTCGACGGCGCGACGGCCCTGCTCGACGCGCGCGGGATGAACAGCTTCGGCTGGGCCAACGCCTGGCGCGGCCTGTGCTGGGCCCGGCTGAAGGACGCCGAGAAGGCGTACCGGCTCGTCGTCACCAATCTGAAGCCGTCGGCCAACGGCAGCAACGGCAGCGCGATGAACCTCTTCGACATCTACGAGGTCGAGCAGGGGCGTGGCATCTTCCAGATCGACGCGAACTTCGGCACGGCCGCCTCGATCATCGAGATGCTCGTCTACTCGCGGCCGGGGCACATCGAGCTGCTGCCCGCGCTGCCCGCCGCCTGGGCGGCCTCCGGCTCGGTGTCCGGCGTGGGCGTACGGGGCGGCTTCGTCGCCGACGTCAGCTGGAAGAACGGCCGGGTCACGCGGGCGACGCTGAAGAGCGTGGGCGGCCGTCGCACGACCGTCGTCGCCGGAGGCACGACGCGCGAGATCAACCTCGAACCCGGTGAGTCCATCACCCTGCGGAACCTCGGATGAGGGCCGCCGCGGCGCGCCCGGGGGGCCGGTGGGTACGGTCCGCTGCCGGGCGCCGCGCGGTGGGTGTCGTGTGCGCGCTGGTCATGGCGGTCTGCGGCGCGCCGACCGCCGTCCCGGCGGCGCGGGCGGCCCAGACGGCGGGATCGGCTCAGGGGTCGGGGCCGGCTCAGGCGGCGGGGTCGGGGTCTGCGGGGTCAGGGTCGGGGTCGTCGGCGCAAGCCGCGCGAGCGGCACACGCCGCCGGACGGAGCACGCACACCGTGGTCACCTGGGGCGCCAGTGCGGAGCGGCAGGGCGCCGGCCCCGCCGACCGCAGCTACCGGCTGATCGTCCGCACCAGCGTCGGCGGTACGGACCCGCGTATCCGGCTCTCCAACGCCTTCGGCGACCACCCGGTCACCTTCGCGAGCGCCTACGCGGGGCTGCGGAAGCAGGGGGCCGAGCTGGTCCGCGGCTCCAACCGGCGGCTGACGTTCGGCGGCGCCGCGTCCGTCACCGTACCGGCCGGTGAGACCGTGTTCAGTGATGCCCTGCCGGGGGGACTGGCCGCCGGAAGCGATCTGGTCGTGAGTCTGTATGTGACGGGTGCGCGGGGGCCGACGACCGGTCACGGCATGGCCATGCAGACCAACTACGCCGCCGCCGGTGATCACGCCGCGGAGGAGAGCGCGGCCAACTGGACGGATCCGACGGGCTCCTGGTACTGGCTGGACGCCGTCAGTGTGGAGACGTCCGCGCGGACCGGCGCGGTGGTGACCCTCGGGGACTCCATCACCGACGGATGGGCCTCCTCCACGGACCGGAACCGCCGTTGGCCCGACTATCTGTCCCAGCGGCTCCGGGCCACTCCCGGCAGCCGGGTGAAGGGGGTCGCGAACGAGGGCATCTCCGGCAACAAGGTACTCGCGGACGGGGCCGGGGAGTCCGCGCTGAACAGGCTGGAGCGTGATGTGCTCTCCCTCCCCGGGGTCAGTACGGTCTTCCTGTTCGAGGGCATCAATGACATCAAGGCGCACTCCGGTGTCACGGTGGACGATCTGACCGCCGGATACCGGCAGATCATCGACCGCGCGCACGCCGCGGGGAAGTGTGTCGTCGGGGCGACCGTCATGCCGTTCAAGGGCTGGTACGAGTACGACGCCGAGAGCGAGGCCGTACGCCGGGGTGTCAACGACTGGATCAGGAACAGCGGCGCGTTCGACGCCGTGACGGACTTCGACAGGATCACGCGCAACCCCTACGACCAGCAGCGGATCATGCCGTTCTTCGACGGCGGCGACCATCTCCATCCGAACGACAAGGGGATGCAGGCGATGGCCGACGCCGTCGATCTGTCCGCTCTGCACTGCGCTCGCTGAGCCGCGAGCCGTTGACCGCGGGGGGCCTGGGCCACGAGCCGGGGACCGGATGCGGGCAGGGGACCGGTCACAGGCAGGGGTCCGGTCACAGGCAGGGGCCGGATATGGGCCGGGGGCCGGTTACGGGCAGGGGTGCTCCTTGCCCTCCGGCCCCCAGGTCGTGCGCCGGTCGCCGCGCGCCACCGTGCCGCACAGCAGCTCGGTCACCGGCTCGTCGTCGGTGCCGCGCAGCACCGCGAGCAGTTTGTCGTCCGTCAGCCGTCCCCCGCCCGCCGCGCCATGGGCGTCGATCCTGCCGGTGGCCCCGTCGAAACCGCCGTCGCCCAGACCCTGGTAGAGCACACCTTGCAGCAGTGTGCGGTCCAGCCGGCCGTCACGTCCGCCGGTGGTCCGCCAGGCCTGGTCGACGCCTTCGGCGAGATAGCGCAACGCGTCCCAGGCGAGGGCGACATGGCCGTCCCCGCGCATGGCTCGCGTCGCGGCGCTGTGGTCGCGGCCGTACACACGGTCGTACGCGGTGAGGAAGGCGGCGGCCTCCGGGCTCCGTTCCGCCTGCGCGGGGGCGTAGCCGTGCGAGGCGTAGAAGAGGGTGAGGCCCTTGAAGTCGTCCAAGAGGCGCCGGTCCTCCGTCAGCGCGGTGGTGACATCGTCGCCGCCGAGCACACTGATCTCCGGGCAGTCGCCGGAGAGCCGGGCGATCTCGGTGAGGAACAGCTGTAACTGGCTGCCCCGCGCGGACCACACCACCGCGGTCCTCGGCTCCTCCCGCAGGGACCGGCAGACCTCGCGGGCCAGATCCTCCACGGTCGGTACGGACCGACCGCCCAGCGCGCCGGGCACCGCTCCCGGCTCCGGCGCGTCGGTGGGGGTGTAGAGGAGTACATCGGTGCGCCCCGGCCCGTACGAGGTGCGGAAGGACGCGGCGAGACTGTTGCTGTAGGCGTCGGTCGCGTCGGCGACGAGCGCCACCCGGCGTGCGGTGCGTCCGCCCGCGGTCATCCCGGCGTTCGAGGCGAACGCCGCCATCAGCTCGGCGGCCCGCGCGTCGGTGGGCGCCATCTGGTAGTAGTGCTCGCCCTGGCGGAGCAGTTCGTCGGCGGTGCCCGAGGTGCCGACCATCGGGATGCCGGCCGCGTCGAGGGTACGGATCGCGTCGTACGTGTTGCGGCGGCTCTGCCCGAAGCCCACCACACCCGCGATGGACGGATCACGCGCGGCGAGCTGGGCGATCCGGTCGGCGACGGCGGGGGCGTCCTTGAAACGGTCGCCCGCGTTGGCGGCGAGCACCCGCAGCGGGACACGCTCGCCGGACCGCAGCGCCTGGGCGTTGATGTGCCGCTGTGCCAGCGCGATGCCGCGCAGCTCCGCCAGGGTGCCGCCGCGCACCGGGTCCTCGGCGTCCTCGCCGCCGGTGAGCGGGCCGAAGTAGACGACGGTACGGCGACCGGGGCGCGGGTCGTCGGCGGCCCGGCCTTCGAGCGCCGAGTCGACCTCCTCGTTCTGCCGCTCGATCTGCTGGAGGACGGCCTGTACGGCCTGCTCACCGGGGGCCCCGCCGAAGCCTGAGGCGCCGTCCGCGACGCCGACGCACTGTCCGTCCGTGCCGAGGAAGGTGGAGCCCTGGCAGGGGTCGTCCGGCTCGCGGCTCGCGAAGTCCGGTACGAGGACGAGACCGGCCGCCAGTGTCAGCGCGAGCGCTCCGATGCTCAGCACTCCCGCCACCTCGGCGCCGGGACCCCAGCGCGGGGACGGTGTGACCAGTGTGGGCCAGCGGCCGAGCCAGTACACCGCGGCCTGGTCGTCCTCGGGCCCCTCGTCCACCGGCACGACGATGCCGGTCGGCTGCCCCGGTGTCATCCCGCGCCGCTCGATGTTGATCAGCTCGGCACCGGCGTGGGCGAGCCCCGTCGCGTCGATGTCGGGGATGCGCGAGGCCAGCGAGCGTACGCCGCCCGCCACCGCGAAGACCGAGGTGCAGCGCAAGTCCTCCATGGCGGAGCGGAGTTCACGCAGAAACCGCTGGGCACGCGAGTCGGCCGGCCCGGCCTCGTCGAAGAGCAGCACGAACCGGGAGGTGCGGCGCCGCCGCCAGGGGTTGAGGAGACGGGCCCGGCACGCCTGGTCGAGGTCGGCGAGCAGGGCGTGCATGAGCACCCGGTCCATGCGCTCCGGCTCCTGGGCGGGCTCGCCGTGTACGAGGTCGAGCGCGGAGCGGAAGAAGTCGGTGGGCGGACTGCCGTGCTGGCGGCGCACCCACTCCGCGTACCAGCTGCGGCTGCGGGCCCGCCCGAGCATGCGGCGGTTGGCGCGCCAGCCGAAGACGGCGCGCGGCAGCCGCTGGAAGAGCGGGCCCGCGATGAAGTTCCACAGCAGTTCGAGCAGGGTGCCGCCGCTGGCCTGGTCACGGCCGCCGAGCCACCACAGGCTCTGTGCGGTACGGGACCAGTTGCGGTGCTCCGCGTAGCAGTGGTTGCGCAGCTCGGCGTGGCGGCGCTCCATGAGCCCCTCGATGGCCGGCGCGGTGACGACGGAGCGCAGTAATCGGTAGCTGTGCGGCCGGAGTTCACCGGTGCCGGGCGGCATGGTCTCGGCGAGCTGGAGGGTCAGATGCTCGAAGAGTTCGAGCGGCGGCCGGTCGGCTCCGTCCGGGATCCGCGGGATGTACGCGTGCGGGGCCAGCACCTCGCTGCGGCCGCGCATCCGTGAGCGGAGCCCCGCCACGATCCGGCGTCCCGCGTCGCCGCCGCCCGGCTCGCTGAGCAGGACGACCGGCACTCTGCTGCGGCTGCGCCGCGGCTGCACCACCAGTTTGTCGAACGCGTCGACAAAACGTTCAACGCCCGGATACGCCGGAATACGGCTGTGCGGATCCCCTGCGGTCATGAACGGGCCCCCTCGTTCCCCCTGAGGAACAAGGGTCTATTCGCCCGAGCCGCTCAGCGCAAGCCCGCCGCGCCGGACGGAGCGGCGGGGCCATGGAAGAACCACGGAGGGATCACGGAGGGACCGCGGGGGACCGCGGGGGACCGCGGGGGACCGCGGGGAGATCGCGGCCTGACCGGGTGCCGCCGACAACATGCGTGCCGTTATATACCGTTATCTAATGGAAAAACCTTACGGAGAAGGTCAGTATGAACATGATCGAGAAGTCGATCGACGTCGATGTTCCCGTCCGGATCGCCTACAACCAGTGGACACAGTTCGAGAGCTTCCCCCGCTTCCTGGAAGGGGTGGAGCGCATCGATCAGCCCCAGCGCACACTGGCGCACTGGGTCACCCGGGCCGGTGCGGTCACCCATGAGTTCGATGTGGAGATCGTGGAGCAGCGGCTCGACGAGTGTCTGACCTGGCGCACGCTGACCGAGCCCCGGCACGAGGGCACGGTCACCTTCGAGTCCCTCGGCCCCGAGCGCACGCGGGTCAACCTGCGGCTGGACCTCGAAGCGTGCGGAGTGATCGAGAAGACCGGAAGCGCCCTCCACCTCGCGCGGGGCCGGGTCCACCGGGGGATGGAGTCCTTCAAGGAGTTCATCGAGGCTCACGGACGGGAGACCGGCAGCTGGCGGGGCGAGATCCGGTCCGGACGGGTGCGGCCGGATCCCGCCGAGGAAGCGCCGCGGGTTCCCACCTGGCCCACGGGCTGAATGTGCGCGGACCTGATGTGCGCGTGCGTCTGATGTGCGCATGCGTGTGATGTGCGTGCGCACCCGATGTGCGCGTGGACCCGATGTGGGCGTGGACCCGATGTGGGCGTGGACCCGATGTGGGCGTGGACCTGATGTGCGTACCGAACGAAAGGCTGAGACTTGTGTCGAGGAAACCACCGGTCGACGACCCCGGCGGCGACAAGCCGCGCATCACGCCGCCGAAGACCTGGGCGACGGGTGTGCCCGCGGTCGTGCACGCGATGGAGTACTCGCTGGAGCAGACCTCGCCGCGGCGCACCGCCCTGACCCTGCTGAACATCAACCAGAGCCAGGGTTTCGACTGTCCGGGCTGCGCGTGGCCGGATCCCGCGCCGGGGCACCGTAAGCGGAACGAGTACTGCGAGAACGGCGCCAAACACGTCAACGACGAGGCCACGTCGCGCCGGATCACCGCCCCGTTCTTCGAGCGGTATGCGATCAGTGAGCTGGCCGGGAAGTCGGATCAGTGGCTCAACCAGCAGGGCCGGCTCACCGAGCCCATGGTGAAGCGCGCCGGCTCCGACCACTACGAACCGGTGACCTGGAGCGAGGCGCTGGATCTGCTCGCCGATGAGCTGCGGCAGCTGAACTCCCCGGACGAGGCCGTGTTCTACACCTCGGGGAGGGCCGGCAACGAGGCGGCGTTCGTGCTCCAGCTGTTCGCGCGGGCCTTCGGGACCAACAATCTGCCCGACTGTTCCAACATGTGCCACGAGTCGAGCGGTGCCGCGCTGAAGGAGACTCTGGGCATCGGCAAGGGGGATGTGAGCCTCCGGGACATCCACCACTCGGACCTGGTGTTCCTGGTGGGCCAGAACCCGGGCAGCAATCACCCGCGCATGCTCACCGCGCTGGAGGAGACCAAGCGCAACGGCGGGCGTATCGTCGCGGTGAATCCGCTGTACGAGGCCGGTCTGATCCGGTTCAAGTACCCGCAGCGGCCGCGCGGGGTGATCGGCCGGGGCACCCAGATCGCCGATCAGTTCCTCCATATCCGGGTCGGTGGCGATCTCGCCCTCTTCCAGGCGCTGAATCTGCTGCTGCTCGAAGCCGAGGACGCCCGTCCGGGTACGGTGCTCGACCACGAGTTCATCGAGAACCACACCAGCGGCTTCACCGAGTTCGCCGCCCATCTGCGGCAGTTGTCGTGGAAGGACGTCCACACGGCCACCGGACTGGCGCGCGCGGAGATCGAGCAGTTGCGCGACCTGGTACTGGGCAGCGAACGGATCGTCGTCTGCTGGGCGATGGGCCTGACCCAGCAGAAGTACGGCGTCCCCACGATCCGGGAGATCGTCAATTTCCTGATGCTGCGCGGGAACATCGGCACCCCCCGCGCGGGCGTGTGCCCGGTGCGCGGGCACAGCAATGTCCAGGGAGACCGCACCATGGGCATCTGGGAGCAGATGCCGAAGGAGTTCATGGACGCGCTGGGCCGCGAATTCTCGTTCACCCCGCCGGCCAAGCACGGCTGGGACACGGTGAATTCCATCCGGGCCATGCTCGACGGCCGCGCCAGGCTCTTCCTCGGTCTGGCCGGCAACTTCGTACGGGCGACGCCCGACAGCGGGGTCACGGAGCGCGCGATGCGCCGGTGCCGGCTCACGGCGCACATCTCGACCAAGCTGAACCGCTCACACACCGTCTGCGGGGAGATCGCGCTCATTCTCCCGACGTTGGGCCGGAGCGAGAAGGACAGGCAGGCGGGCGGCGAGCAGTTCGTCACCGTCGAGGACTCGATGAGTCAGGTGCACGCCTCGTACGGGCACCTCGAACCCGCCTCCAGCACGCTGCTCAGCGAGGTGGCCATCCTGTGCCAGCTCGCCCGGCGTACCCTCGGCGACACGGTGGACGTGCCCTGGGACAGGTTCGAGGCCGACTACCACCTCATCCGGCAGCGGATCGCCCGTGTCGTCCCGGGGTTCGAGAACTTCAACGAGCGCGTGGTCAAGCCCGGCGGGTTCGTCCTCCCCAACCCGGTGAACGAAGGGGTGTTCCCGACCCCGAGCGGCAAGGCGATCTTCACCGCGAACGAGTTCCGGATGCCGCACGTCCCCGACGGGCATCTGCTCCTCCAGACGCTGCGCTCCCACGACCAGTGGAACACCATCCCGTACACGCTGAACGACCGCTATCGCGGAATCCACGGATCCAGACGCGTCGTGCTCGTCAACCCGGCCGACATCCGGGCGCTCGGGCTCACCGACGGCGCTCAGGTCGATCTCGTCGGCGTGTGGCACGACAGCGTCGACCGGCGCGCGGACGGTTTCCGCCTCGTCGCGTACCCGACGGCGCGGGGATGCGCCGCCGCGTACTACCCGGAGACGAATGTCCTGGTGCCCCTGGACAGCGTGGCGGAGATCAGCAACACCCCCACGTCCAAAGGGATCGTCATCCGCCTCGAACCCTCGCCCCAGCAGGCGGCCGCGCCCCGTTCGTCCGCGTGAACGCCGGGTACGACGTGTCATCGGAACCGCCGAACTCCGGTGGGACAGAGGCTATTCGTCCGCGCTCGAACTCCCGATGGAACGCTTCCTCTGCCCCGCCCGGCTCACGAGTTCGCCCGCCGCCCGGGTCGCGGCGGCCACCACGCGCACCCAGCGCGGGCCGCCCCGGGCCGCCCACACGACGCAGACGCACCCTCCGACGGCGAGTACGAGGACACCCGACAGGACGAGCACGAGCATGTTCATCCCCCTCCTTCAGTTGCGGTCCGCGCCATCCTCTCAGGTCGTGGCCGGCCCGTAGACGGCCGCCGCGATACGGACGAAGGAGCGGATGAGCGGGCTGGTGCCGGTGCTGTTCCAGGCGATGACGAGGTCGCTGGACGGCATGTCGGTCAGCGGGACGGAGGTGAGGCCCTCGGGAAAGGTGTGGCCGAGCGGTGCCAGGCCGACGGTGCCGTCCCACAGGATGGACTGGAGGCATTCCTGCGCGGTCCGCACGACCGGGCCGTCGCCTCGCGCGGCGGCCGGGGGGCCGCTCCAGAAGGCCCGCCAGGCGGGATCGGTCCCTTCGGGCAGCCGGAACCAGCGCCGGTCCGCCAGCTCGTCCCGGCGCAGGCTCTCGCGGCCGGCGAGCGGATCGTCGGCGCGCAGGACCACACCGACGGGGTCGGAGCGCAGGACGCGGACGGCGATGCCGGTGTCGTCGAAGGGTGCCCGGGTCAGGGCCACGTCCACGAGGCCGGCGCGCAGTCCGGCGGTCGGGTCGGTCAGATCGGTCTCGCGGATCCGGACGCGGACGGCGGGGTGGCGTTGCCGGTACGCCGCGGCCAGTCGTGTGCCGGCCTGCTCGGCGCTGTCGGCGAGGGTCCCGACGGTGAGGGTGGCGGCGCCCGCGGCGGCCGTCACGCGCGCACGTACGCGTTCGGCCCGGTCCAGCAGGGTGCGTGCCTCGTCATGGAGCACGGCCCCGGCGGTGGTGAGCGCGACACCGGTGGGCGAACGGACCAGCAGGGCGCAGCCGAGGTCGGTCTCCAGCCGCTGGATGGCGCGGCTCAGCGGTGGCTGGGTCATGTGAAGGCGCGCGGCGGCCCGGCCGAAGTGCAGCTCTTCGGCGACCGTCACGAAGTAGCGCAGCGTCCGCAAGTCCATCAGCGGCGACGATACCCGTGCGGTATCGGGGGGCCGGAACCGGTGTTGGACGCCTCCGGCAGCTCCGCGCTGGACTGGGACCTCGCGTGACCGTCAGCGAGCCCAAGGAGCCAACGATGGCCGAACACACCATTCCGGACCCTGCCGTCCACCTCACGGACGTGCGGGAACTGGCCGATGACCTGGTGGTCATCCCGAATCGGCGAGTCCAGCTCGTGCCGAACATCGGCGTCATCGGCGGCCGGGACGCCGTGCTGGTCGTCGAGACGGGGATGGGGCCGGGCAATGCGGAGAAGGTGCTGGAGTTCGCCGCCGACTACGCCGGAGGGCGTCGGCTCTTCCTCACCACGACGCACTTTCATCCCGAGCACGCGTTCGGTGCGCAGGTTTTCGCCGGTGAGGCGACGTTCCTGATCAACCGGGCCCAGGCCGAGGATCTGAAGGTGAAAGGCCCCGGCTATCTCGACATGTTCAGGGGGCTCGGCGAGTCGGTCGCGCGCCGGCTGGAGGGAGTGGCACTGGCACAGCCGGACGTCGTCTACGACGAGTCGTACGATCTGGACCTGGGGGGCCGGGTGGTACAGCTGCGCGCCACGGGCCGGGCGCACAGCAGGGGCGACCAGGTGGTCAGGGTGCCGGACGCGGATGTCCTGTTCACGGGGGACCTCGTGGAGGCCGGTCAGTTCGCCATCTTCCCGTGGTTCCCGCCGTATGACACCGACGTCTCGGGCACCCGCTGGCTGAGTGTGATGGGACGGCTGGCGGCCGAGGGCGCGGGGATCGTGGTGCCCGGCCACGGCGATGTCGGCGGCCCCCAACTGCTCACGGACGTACGCGACTACCTGCGGCTCCTGCGTGACGAGACGTGGCTCCGGCGCGACTCCGCGGCCGGTGAGGAGACGATCGCCGCCGAGATCGCGGCGCTGATGATCGAGCGCCATCCGGACTGGGAGGGCCGGGAGTGGATCGAGAAGGGCGTGGGCTGCCTCTGCTCCGAGCACCCCGCGTGACACGGCACCACCGGTCGTCGGCACACGGGTCGACACACGGGAGCGCCCGGGTTCCCGGTGGCCGGGCCCGTCTCTGGTGAGGATGCGGGCGGGCGAGACCTTCGGCCCGATGCCGACGACGTACAACAGCGCGCCGGCGGGGTCGAAGCCGTTCCGCCGCTCCTCGTGCCGATCGACTCGAAGCCCCGCCGGTGCGGGAAAGCCGGACGATACCCGTGATCCATTTCGTACTGCTCATCGTGTGCGCGGTGGCGATCTATCTCTCGTGTGAGTGGTTCGTCAACGCGGTGGAGTGGCTGGGCGCACGCCTGAACGTCGGGAAGATGGCGGTCGGCACGATCCTGGCCGCGTTCGGCACCGCCCTGCCCGAGTCGGTGGTCACCCTGGTGGCGGTGACCACCGGCGCCACCGAGGAGGCCAAGGACATCGGTGTCGGGGCGGCGATGGGCGGCCCTCTCGCGCTGGCCACCGTCGCCTACGGCGTCACCGGCACGATGCTGCTCCTCAAGCGCCGCGGGGAACGCCGGCAGGCCCTGGCCGACACCGGTATGCCGCCGAGCGGCCCGGACGGCGAGGCGCTGGGCGACGCGAAGGACATGAAGCGGCTGGCCAAGGACCAGAAGTGGTTTCTGCCGATCTTCGCCGTGAAGGTCGCGCTCGGTCTGGTCGCCTTCACCTTCAAGCCCGCCCTGGGGTTTCTGTTCTTCGCCGCGTACGCCGTGTACTTCTGGCGGGAGCTGCGCGGCGGACGGGAGGCGGGCGGCGGGCAGGACGAGGAGCTGGAGCCGCTGAAGTTCCGGCCCGGGGCCGCCTCCCCGGCCACCTGGGCGGTGCTGGCCCAGACCCTGGCCACACTCGCCGTGATCTTCTTCGCGTCGCAGCTGTTCGTGAAGCAGCTGGACGCCATCGGCCCGATGCTCGGGCTGTCGTCGGCGGTGACGGCGCTCCTGCTCTCGCCCATCGCGACGGAGCTCCCGGAGATCATGAACGCGGTCATCTGGGTGCGGCAGGGCAAGACCCAGCTCGCACTGGCCAATATCTCCGGCGCCATGATGATCCAGGCGACGGTGCCGAGCGGTCTGGGCCTGCTCTTCACCACCTGGATGTTCGACGGTGCGCTGTTGTGGTCCGGGCTGATCACCATGGCGGCGATCGTCTACCTGCTGCTGACCATGCGCGCCCGCAGACTCACACCCGCCCGCCTCTCCGTCACCGCGGGCTTCTACCTCGTCTTCGCCGCCGGGCTCGTCCCGATCCTCTCCTGAACACACCGCCGTGGCGGCTGTCGAGGCGGCCGGTGCCGGTTCCCGTACGTCTCCGACGCCGATCGGTGACGTCTACCATGTCCGTTGGCGCGGTGGCACGGACGCGGTGACGGAGAGGACGCGGGGCATGCGGTGGCTGGGGGAGCTGGAAGCCGAGATCTTGGACTGCCTGTGGAAGTGGGACAGACCCGCCACGGTCCGTGAAGTCGTCGACGACATCAACACCCGCCGCCCGGCCGCCTATTCGACCGTGATGACCGTGGCCACGATCCTCTACAACAAGGGGTGGCTGACCCGCGAGAAGCAGGGCCGCGCCTGGCTCTACACGCCGGTGCGCAGCCGGGAGGCGTACTCCGCGGCCCTCATGGAGGACGCGTTGGGAGCCAGCCAGGACCGGCCGGCCGCGCTCGCGTACTTCGTCGAGCGGATGACGGACGAGGAAGTGGCCGCGTTGCGCGAGGCGCTCAGGACCGTCGGCCGTCCCGCCGAATGAACGCCGCTTTCGCCCTCATCGGTTACGCGGCCGCGGTCGGCTGGGTCGCCCCGCGTGTGATGCTGCGGAGCGGTTGGACACACCGGTCCCCCGCGCTCGCCGCGACGGTGTGGACCGCGTTCGCGGTCTCCTTCTCCCTGTGCGTCGCCCTCGTCGCGCTCCATCTCGCCACCCCGAAGGCGCATCTGCACGGCATTCTCTACTCGTGCCGGGTGGCCCTGGGGATCGATTCGCCCGGCGGGGGCACGGTGGAGCGTCTCGGCATCGCGGCCTCGGCGGCGGTGGTGACCGCCCTCGCGGCGAGTTTCGCCTTCCACGCGCTGCGCGCACGCCGGGCACGCAACGGTCATCGCAGGATCCTGGACAAGGTCGGCCGCCCGTCGGCGGGGCTGCGCGCCACGGTGATCGAGCACGGCGTACCGGCCGCTTACTGTCTGCCGGGCCGCCGCCCCAGGATCGTTCTGAGCACGAGGGCCGTCGAGCTGCTCTCCACGGCGCAACTGGGCGCTGTGGTGGAACACGAACGGGCTCATATCGCCTGCCGCCACCACCTGGTGCTGGTCGCCGCCCAGTCCTTCGCCACGGTCTTTCGCGGACTGCCGCTGGCCCGGCATCTCCGTGAGCAGATACCACTCCTGCTGGAGATGGCCGCCGACGACCGGGCTCTGCGCAGGTACCCGCACGGGGTGCTTGCGACCGCCATGTTCGAGATGGCGTCGGGAAGCGCCGCCCCTCGGGGCGCACTGTCCGCGGGCGGCCCCACGGCACTCGTCCGGCTCCGGCGGATCCTGGCGCGGAAGCGGTGCGCTCACCCGGCACTCCGCGGTGTCATGGCCGTGACCGCCGTCATGACACCGCTGCTGCCCCTTCTCGTCGCGTGTCCTCCCGGACTGGGCTGAGACACGCGGCCCGAGACGACGCGGGCACGAGACGGCATGGGCCGAGAACACGCGGGCCCGGTTCTCGTACGGTCCGCCGTCGTGCGGCGGGCCTCGCCCACGGCCGGGCCCCTCGCGGCGGGGCTCTCAGCTGATGCGTACGCCCCACATGAACGGCATACCGCTCCGCGCGATCGACTCGTACCGCACCTGGGCCCCCGGCTTGGGCGAATGCAGGATCTGGCCGTTGCCCGCGTAGAAGCCCACATGGCTCAGGTCGGTGCGCATGATGATGAGATCGCCCGGCTTGAGGGCGCTCAGCGAATTGATGCGCGTGCCAACGTTGGCCTGGGCCTGGGAGGTGCGGGGTATGGACACCCCCGCCTGGCGGAACGCCCATGACGTCAGCCCCGAACAGTCGAAGGAGTTCGGCCCGGCCGCTCCCCAGACGTACGGCAGACCGACACGGCTCTTGGCCGCGCTGAACGCGGAGGCGGTCCGCTGGGACGCGCTGGCCTCGTTGCCGAGGTCGACCCGGTCGCTCGACCGGTTGGCCCGTTCCTGCTCGGCTTCCCGCTTGTCCCGTTCCTCGGCCGACAGCGTGTTGAGGAGCCGCTGCGCCTCCGCCAGCTTGCCCTGGATCGTCTTCTTCTTGCTGCCGAGTTCCTTGCGGGTGTCCTTGAGGTCCTGGAGCTTGGTCGCGGCCTGGCTGCGCTGCTGGCTCAGTTCACGCTGCTGTCCCAGGAACCGCTCCAGCGTGCCCGCCTGTTGTGCGCTGAGCCGGTCGAGGTCGGACACCTTGTCCAGGTAGGCGTCAGGATCGGCCGAGAGGAAGAGCTGGAGCGACGGGTCGAGGCCACCGCTGCGGTACTGCGCGGTGGCCACCGAGCCGAGGTGGTCGCGGAACTCGTTGAGGTCCGCCTGCTTGCGGGCGGCGGCGTCCTGGAGATCGTCGACCTGCTTCTGGAGTCCGTCGGCCTTCTCCTTCGCCCCGTTGTACTTCTCGGTGGCCTGGGTCGCCTCCTCGTACAGGCGGTCGATCTGCGCCTGTACCCCCTTCTTGTTCGGGTCCGGCAGCGGGTCGGCGGAGGCCGACTGCGTCGACACCGCGACGGCGGCCGCGGCTGTCACCGAGAGAACGGTCGCGTAGGTGTGGTTCGACTGCTTGGGACGACGGTGGGACGCCACGAGAGGCGAGCTCCTTCTTCCACAGCCCGCCACCGGAGGAACAAACGCAGCTGTCCTCCGGCTCCACCCGGGCATGGCGGATCCGGCGGCGCCTCCGCCGCCACCCCCTGCGGGTGATCGACCGTACGAAGGCCAGACCCGAACACTAATCCACTTAAAGGTTTAGTACCAGACGAGTTCGTTGTTAGCCGTACTCCCCGCCTTTGTTCATGCAGCGTTCGGTTTGCTCTCCGAGACTCAGTGATCGCCCCCCGCAGAGCTGTTGAAGAGAGGCTCCATCGTGAAGGACAGAAACAGCGAAGATCCCGAGTCCGCGGCGCTCTCGCGGCGACGACTGGTCAAGTTCGCCGGTGTCGGGGCGACACTGGCGGCCGCGAGCCCGCTGGTGGGCGCCGGCCAGGCGTGGGCACATGACGACGACGACCGCGAGCACGGGAAGCCGGGCGACTCCCGCCGCGCGTGGCGGGCCGGCGATCACCATGTGCACTCGGAGTACAGCGGCGAGTTCGACACCACGACGAACCCGCCTACGTTCCACAAGGGCGCCGACGCCGTCTACCCGATCGTCACCAACGCCATCATGGCCAAGCACTTCGGCCTGAGCTGGGTGATGTGCACCGACCACGGCGGGCCGACGCACTCGAAGGTGAACCTGGAGCAGGCCTATCCCGACCTGCTGCGCTCACGCGTACTCGTGCCCGGGGTCCTGCAGTTCTGGGGGATGGAGTTCGACGCACCGGCTCTGGACCACCACACGCTGATGATCCCTCACCACAGTGACGAGGCACAGCAGCTGTTCGAGCTGGAGAGCCGCTTCGCCAAGTTCGACGCGTTCCCCACCGACAGCGGCCGTGACACCGAGCCCAAGATGATCGAGTTCCTGAAGGCCGCGAAGGACATGCGGCGCAAGCCGCTGGTCATCGCCCACCACGCCTCGCGCTCGGCGACCGGTCTCGGCGTCTACGGGCAGGACACCCCGCGGGAGTTCCGCAACGGCAACAACGCCGCACCGGAGATCTACGTCGGCTTCGAGGGCGCTCCCGGCCACCAGGCCGGCCCGCTCAACGGCGGCGCGCGCGGCGGTTACGGGAGCTACCCCACCCACGGCGGCTTCGACCAGATGACGGCGCGCGTCGGCGGCCTCTGGGACGCGCTGCTCGGCGAGGGCCGGCGCTGGTGGATCACCGCGACGTCGGACTCGCACGTGCACTGGACGCGCGGCGGCTCGGACTTCTGGCCGGGCGAGTACAGCAAGACCCATGTGCTGGCCCGGCAGGACTACGCCGACATCATGGACGGACTGCGCAACGGGCGGATCTGGGTCGGGACCGGGGATCTGATCACCAGTCTCGACGTCAGCGCGAGCAACCGCGGTCGCGACGCCGGTGTCGGCGAGACCCTCACCGTGAGCAGCCGCAACCGCACCGACGTCGAGATCGAGATCACGTTCCGGCCGCAGGAGGGCAAGAACGCCAACGGCGACCGGCCGGAGGTCCGGCGCGTCGACCTGATCGTGGGTCAGATCACCGGTCCGAGCCCCACCCTCGACACCGACACCAACCCGACCACGAAGGTCGTCGCCCGCTTCGGCCCCCGCGACTGGCACAAGCAGGGGAGGGACTACGTCATCCGGCACACCCTGCGGAACGTGGAGGGCGACCTCTACGCCCGTGTGCGCGGCACGAGCACGGACGAGGCCGAGCCGCTCGCCGACGGGAAGGAGAGCCCCTGGGACGACCTGTGGTTCTACTCGAACCCCGTCTTCGTCCAGGTTCGCTGAGGCCCGTCCCGGCGATCATGTGCGGTATGCCGCGCCGACACGGGTAGAGCCCCGTCCCCCGGCTCCGGATGCCCACGTCTGATGCCTGCCGGTCCGGGGCGCGACGAACGCGCCCCGGACCGTGCGTGGATGGTTACGGCGCTTCAGCCCGCGGTGGCACGCGACAGCGCTTCAGCCGGCCGGTGGCAGGCGCAGATCCGTGCAGCCGTGCCGCTTCGCCGACCGCTCCGCGAACTCCCGGAACGCGGGCAGCCCGAAGGTCTCCTCGCCCTTCTCGCCGGGCAGCCACACGGTGGCCGCCTCGACCGGCACGTGTCCCGTGAACAGGGCCCGCCCGGAATGACCGGGACAGCGAGCACTGGCCCACTGTCCGCGCGAGTCCGCTCCGGCCGCCTCGCGCGACTCGCCCAGGCTCCCGTCACGGGAATCGCCCCGCGCCTTCCACGCGTACGGGCCGAAGCGGGCGGTGAACTGATAACGCTCGTCGAAGTAGTGGTAGGCCCCGACCTCGCACCTCTCGTACACGGCGGCGGCGCTGGTCCCGGTCTCCCACACCGTGTCCAGCCGCTCGTCGCGGCCGAACGGCAGACCCGCGCAGGTGCCCTTCGCCGACGTCGTCGACGTGGAATCGCCCCGGACCGCGGGCAGCGACCGGACGGCGTCGCCCTTCTCGGCGTCGCAGCCCCATCGCGCCGAAGCCTTGACGGCCGTCGCGGTGGCGAACCGCGCCCAGTACAGGTCACCGTCGAGCCATCCGTCCTTCCGCGCCCGGCGCTCCGTGTCCTCCTCGGAGGAGGTCATGGAGAGGTACGAGCCGGTCGTGACGGCGACGACGTCGTCGGTCCCCCGGCAAGGGAGCAGGACCCGGACCGAACCGCCGTCGGCCGCCCCGCGCCAGCCACCGGTCAACGGCACGGGCAGCAGGCTGCCGCCGAAGGACGGCAGGACCTCCTCCCAGTCCCGGAACTCGTTGTCCTCGGCCCTGAGCAGCGCCACGGTCACCTCCGTCCGGTTCACCTGGCAGTACTGGGCGTCGCGCGCGACGGCACGGTCGTTCGCCAGGGACGTGTGGGGCTGAAGGCCCTCGAACAGAGAGCTTTTCTCATGGGCCAGGAGGCCCCCGCAGAAGGTCTTCATGGTCTCCTCGAACCGCCGGCGGTCCCCGGTGTCGCTCTCCCGCCACCAGATCCAGGCCGCCAGCAGTACAAGGGCCAGCACCCCCGCCGTCCACGCCGTCCACCGAACCCATGCCGTACGCGCCACGCCCGACCCCACACCAGTCCCCGTTCCCCGGCCCCGCGAGGGGCTTGTCGTGCCCCTGCTCAATCCGGTCACCAGGCTACGGCCACGCGCCGGAGCCGCGGGACACGGCCCGGCCGGGCAGGGAGACGCAGGTCACACACGGCCGTGTCACAGGGGATCGGGCTGCCTCGTCTCAGGGGTGTAGCAACACACAACCACGGAGGAACACACCATGGACGCGCGACTGAACTACCTCGCCGACCCGACCGCCGGCAGGACCGTCAAGCACTTCATGTCGATCGGCAAGGCGCTCAAGGACTCGTCGCTGCCCGCCGCCACACAGGAACTGGTGGCGCTTCGCGTGAGTCAGATCAACGGCTGCGCCGTCTGCGTCGACATGCACACCAAGGACGCCGCGGCCGCCGGCGAGACCTCGCTGCGGCTGAACCTGGTCGCGGCCTGGCGGGAGGCCACGGTCTTCACCGGCGCCGAGCGTGCCGCGCTGGAGCTGGCGGAGGAGGGGACCAGGGTCGCGGACGCGGCCGGCGGGGTCGGCGACGAGGTGTGGGCGTCCGCCGCCGAGCACTACGACGAGGAGCAGCTCACCGCCCTGGTGATCCTGGTCTCCTTCATGAACACGGTGAACCGGCTGAACATCATCACGCGGCAGCCGGCCGGCGACTACCGGCCGGGACAGCTCCACTGAACGGCATCGGCGCTTCGGGGAAAGGGGACACGACGTGAGCAAGGTCGAGGAGTTCGCGGAGCTGCGGCCGCTGCTGTTCTCGATCGCGTACCGGATTCTGGGCAGTGTGGGTGAGGCCGAGGACGCGGTACAGGAGACCTGGCTGCGCTTCGACGGCTCGGCGACCCGGCCCACGTCGGCCAAGGCCTTTCTGTCGGCCGCGGTGACGCGGATCTCGATCGATGTACTGCGTTCCGCGCGGGTGCGGCGGGAGGAGTATGTCGGGCCGTGGTTTCCCGAGCCGCTGCTGAGTGATCCGTACGAGGATCCGGCGCGTGCGGTGGAGCTGGCCGACTCGGTGTCGATGGCGGCGCTGCTGCTCCTGGAGCGGCTCAGCCCGCTGGAGCGGGCGGTGTTCGTCCTGCGGGAGGTGTTCGCCTTCGGGTTCGACGAGATCGCCGTGTCGGTGGGGCGTTCCGAGGCGGCGTGCAGGCAGCTGCTGGTGCGGGCGCGGCGGCACATGGAGGCCGGGCGGCCGAGGTTCGCGGCGGACCGCCAGGAGCGGCGGGAGCTGGCGACGCGGTTCTTCGACGCGCTCAAGGACGGCGATGTGGGCGGGCTGCGGGAGCTGCTGGCCGCCGATGTGCGGATGGTCGGGGACGGCGGCGGGAAGGCCCCGCAGCTGGCCAAGGCCGTCATGGGCGCGGAGAACGTGGCCCGGGTGCTGGGCACGGTCTTCCCCTGGCTGATCCGGATCGACGTGTCGTTCGAGCCGCGCGAGATCAACGGCCAGCCCGGTGCGATCTTCCGCGACCGGGACGGCAAGGTGCTCCATGTCCTGGTCCTCGATGTCCTCGACGGACAGATTCAGACCGTCCGGGCGGTGATCAATCCCGACAAGATCGGCCACATCGGGCCGGTCGCCGACGCCTGGGCCGTCGACCGGGAGGTGAAGCGGGTCCGCCGGCAGCCGAACTGACCTCGGGAGTGCCGCTGTTCGGCACGGAGCGGCGGGCCCGCGCGCGAGCCTACCGCCGTGTGCCCGGGGACGAGGGGTCATTCCACAGACCGTGCCGCGCGGGCTCGTTGGATCGATACTGAATCCGGAGGCGTGCCGCACCGTTCTGCCAGCCGACCTAGGAGTCACCCATGAAGATGCTCATCAATGTGCCGGAGACGGTTGTCGCGGATGCCCTGCGGGGTTTGGCCGCCGCGCACCCCAAGCTCTCCGTCGATGTGGACAACCGTGTGGTGGTACGGAGCGACGCGCCCGTGGCGGGGAGGGTGGGGCTCGTATCCGGGGGCGGGTCGGGGCATGAGCCGCTGCACGCCGGGTTCGTGGGGCCCGGGATGCTCTCCGCCGCCTGCCCCGGTGAGGTCTTCACGTCCCCGGTGCCCGATCAGATGGTGCGGGCCGCCGCGGCGGTCGACAGCGGGGCCGGGGTGCTGTTCATCGTCAAGAACTACACCGGGGACGTCCTGAACTTCGACATGGCCGCCGAGCTGGCCGAGGACGAGGGCGTACAGATCGCGAAGGTGCTGGTCAACGATGATGTGGCGGTGACCGACAGTCTCTTCACGGCGGGGCGGCGCGGTACGGGCGCGACGTTGTTCGTCGAGAAGCTGGCGGGGGCCGCGGCCGAGGAGGGGCAGCCGCTGGAGCGGGTCGAGGCGATCGGCCGGCGGGTGAACGAGAGCGCGCGGAGCTTCGGTGTCGCCCTGACCGCCGTCAGCACGCCCGCCAAGGGCAGTCCGACCTTCGACCTGCCCGAGGGCGAGCTGGAGCTGGGGATCGGGATCCATGGCGAGCCCGGCCGTGAGCGGCGCGCGATGATGACGTCGCACGAGATCGCGGACTTCGCCGTGAACGCGGTGCTGGAGGATCTGCGGCCGTCGGGCCCGGTGATCGTTCTGGTCAACGGCATGGGCGGCACACCGCTGCTGGAGCTGTACGGATTCAACGCCGAGGTCCAACGGGTGCTGGGCGAGCGGGGTGTGGCGGTGGCCCGTACCCTCGTCGGCAACTATGTGACCTCGCTCGACATGGCAGGCTGCTCGGTGACTCTCTGCCAGGTGGACGAGGAACTGCTGCGGCTGTGGGACGCGCCGGTCGAGACCGCCGCGCTCCGCTGGGGCCGCTGAGCACCGAGGGGAACCCGGCACGGCAGGGACGGACAGCAGGGTCGGCAGGGCACGACCCACGGGGCGAGGAGATCACACGTGACCGATCAGAATCCCGGCCGGATGCTCGACACCGGCTTCTTCCGCGGCTGGCTGACCGCGGCGGCGGCCGCGGTGGAGCGTGAGGCGGACCGGCTCACCGAGCTGGACTCGGCCATCGGCGACGCGGACCACGGCAGCAATATGCAGCGTGGTTTCCGGGCGGTCGTGGCCGCTCTGGAGAAGGAGGAGCCGGCCGGGCCCGGCGCCGTGCTGATGCTGGCGGGACGTCTGCTCATCTCCACGGTGGGCGGCGCGTCCGGGCCGCTGTACGGGACGCTGCTGCGGCGCACGGGCAAGGCACTCGGCGACGCCACCGAGGTGACGTCCGCGCAGCTGACCGAGGCACTGCGTACGGGGGTGGCGGCGGTGGCCCAGCTGGGCGGGGCGAAGGCCGGTGACAAGACGATGCTGGACGCGCTGGAGCCCGCGGTCGAGGCGCTCGGCACCTCGTTCGCGGCGGCGGCGGAAGCGGCGGACAACGGAGCGCTGGCGACCGTCCCGCTCCAGGCGCGCAAGGGCAGGGCGAGCTATCTGGGCGAGCGGAGCGTCGGGCACCAGGATCCGGGGGCCACTTCGTCCGCGCTGCTGATCGGCGCGCTCGCGGAAACGGCGGGGGCGACGGGGGCGACGGAATGAGCATCGAGGCGCCGGTGGGCATCGTGCTGGTGTCGCACAGCGGACCGGTCGCCGTGGCCGTCGCCGCGCTGGCGCGGGGGCTGGCGGGCGGCGGTGCGACCGCCCCGGTGGCGGCGGCGGGCGGCACCCCCGACGGCGGGCTCGGCACCAGCTCCGAGCTGATCGTGGCGGCTGCCGGGGAGGTGGACCGGGGGGCGGGTATCGCGATCCTGGTGGATCTCGGCAGCGCCGTGCTGACGGTGAAGTCACTGCTCGCCGAGGGGGACGAACTGCCGGAGGGTGCCCGGCTGGTGGACGCGCCCTTCGTGGAGGGCGCGGTGGCCGCGATGGTCACCGCCTCGGCCGGCGGCGACCTGGACGCGGTGGCCGCCGCGGCGGCGGAGGCGTACCAGTACCACAAGGAATGACCCGCCCCCGCGGGGAACGGCCCGCTCCCGCACGGAAGGACCGGCGGCGGGCGGGCCGGCGTATCGGGACGCCCCCGCCGAGGTGACACATGGCGGAGAAAGCGTGGAAAAAGGCGCATAGTCGTCGTGATCGGCGCATCACCTCACAGGAATACTGAACCCTCACGGATCGGCGGCGGCGACCGCCTCGTCGGCGTCGGCATGCCCCGTCGGCCTGACCCCGGAGGGACCAGCATGGTGAACGCGGCGGACGTGGAGACGGACCGGGCCGAGGGGCAAGGACCGACCGGCCCGACGGACCGCCCGGCCCGCCACGCCGTGGTCGTCGGCGGAAGCATCGCGGCCCTGCTGACGGCCCGGACGCTCAGCGCCCACGCGGACCGGGTGACCCTCGTCGAACGCGACCGCCTGCCCGGCGGACCGGAGCCCCGGGCCGGCGTCCCGCAGAGCCGGCATATCCATGGCCTGCTGGAAGGCGGACAGCGGGCGCTGGAGGAGCTGCTTCCGGGGATCGTGGCCGAACTCCAGGAGCACGGCGCGCCCCGGATCGGGATGCCGCGCGACCTGGCGCAGTGGCAGAACGGACGCTTCTACCGGCGTACGCCCTCCACCGTCCATCTCCTCACCGGCACCCGGGCCGTGCTGGAGTGGCTCGTCAGGCGCCGGGTCCTGGCGGATCCGCGGATCACGCTCCATGAGGGCACGGAGGTCGTGGGGCTGATCGGCGACGCGGCCCGCGTCCGGGGCGTCCGGCTGCGCGAGCGGGGGGCCGGCGGCCGTCTCGACGTACGGTCGCTGGCCGCCGATCTGGTCGTGGACGCCTCGGGACGTGCCACCCACGCGCCGGACTGGCTGGCCGGGATCGGCGCCGAGCCCGCTCACGAGGAGACGCTCGACACCGGACTCGCCTACGCGACCAGGGTCTACCACGCGCCGGAAGCCACCGGCCTGAGGACGGACTGTCCGGGTTACTACTTCGTCCCGGGCCGTGGCGAGCCGCGCGGGGCGGTCGCCCTGCCCATCGAGAACGGCCGCTATCTCGTCACGCTCTCCGGGCTGCGCGGCAGCGAACCGCCCTCGGACGGTGCCGCGTTCACCGAGTTCGCGGCCCTGCTCCCCCATCCGGCGCTGCACGAATGGCTGGTGAAGGCCCGGCCGGACTCGGCGGTCCACGCGTTCCGCTCGACGGCCAATGTCCGGCGGCGCTACGACCTCCACGGCCGCCGGCCGGCCGGGTTCCTGGCCGTGGGCGACGCGCTGTGCGCCTTCAATCCGGTGTACGGGCAGGGGATGGCGGTCGCCGCGCTCGGCGCGCTCGCGCTGCGCGACGCGCTGGCCGATCCCCGCCGTACGCCGACGACCCGGCGCGTACAGCGGGCGGTGCTCGGGGCCGCGCGGCAGGCCTGGGACATCGCGTCCGGCGCGGACAGGGAGCTGCCGGGGGCGACCGGCAACGCGGCGCGGACGCGGCCGGCGGACCGTGCCGGTGCCTGGTACGTCCGACGGGTGGTGGACCGCGCCCCCGGCGATCCGGTGGTCGGAGCGGCGTTCCGCGCGGCGTGCGCGCTGACCGCGCCGGTCAGCGGGCTCTTCGCGCCGAGGGTGGCGCGCGCGGTGCTGTTCGGGCCTCCCCTGCCGGCACCGGCGGATCCGCCGGTGCGGCCGGAAGGAGCACCGGAAGGAGCATGAGCACACGAGGTGCCGTCGCCTTGCCGACGGTCCGTTCCGGGCACAGGCTCACTTCTGAGGAACCAGAACCCGGACAGGGCCTGGAACGGAAACCCTGGAAGTGGGGTGTGTGGCACATGGCATCGGACGGGCCGGACCTCCCGGCCGCTTCGGAGCAGGCGGAGCCGGGAACGGAGCCCGGCGAACGGGCGCGCTGTCTGGTCACCGGCGCGACGGGATACCTCGGCGGCCGGCTGGTGCCCGAGCTGCTGGACGCGGGGCATACGGTCCGCTGCCTGGCCCGGTCGCCGGACAAGCTGCGTGATCACCCCTGGGCCGGCCGTACCGACGTGGTACGCGGCGATGTGACCGACCCCGAGTCCGTCCGGGCGGCCATGGACGGCATCGACGTGGCGTACTACCTGGTGCACGCGCTGGGTACGGGACGGGACTTCGCGGCCACGGACCGCAGGGCCGCCCGGATCTTCGCGGAGCGGGCCAAGGCCGCCGGAGTACGGCGCATCGTCTATCTCGGCGGGCTCACCCCGGCCGGGGTCCCGGAGCGTGAACTCTCCCCGCATCTGCGGTCGCGCGCCGAGGTCGGCCGGATCCTTCTCGGCTCAGGAGTACCGACCGTGGTGCTGCGCGCCGCGGTCGTCATCGGCTCGGGGTCCGCCTCCTTCGAGATGCTGCGCTATCTGACGGAACGGCTGCCGGTGATGGTGACGCCCAGCTGGGTGCGTACATCCATCCAGCCGATCGCGGTCCGTGATGTGCTGCGGCTTCTCGTGGGCTGTGCCCTGCTGCCCGCCGAGGTGTGCCGGGCCTTCGACGTCGGCGGCCCCGACGTGCTGACGTACCGGGACATGATGCGGCGGTACGCGGCCGTGGCCGGGCTTCCCCGGCGGATCATCCTTCCGGTGCCCGTCCTGACACCGAGGCTGTCCAGCCACTGGATCGGTCTGGTGACGCCGGTGCCCCGTTCGATCGCCCGGCCGCTGACGGAGTCCCTGCGCCATGAGGTCGTCTGCCATGAACGGGACATCACGCGGTACCTCCCCGATCCGCCGGGCGGTCCCGTCCCCTTCGACCGCGCGGTCGAACTGGCCCTGCGGCGTATCCAGGACGCCCAGGTGACCACCCGCTGGTCGTCCGCGTCCGTACCGGGCGCGCCGAGCGATCCGCTGCCCACCGACCCCGACTGGGCGGGCGGCAGCCTCTACACCGACCGCCGCGAACTGACGGTGCGCGCGTCGGCCGCGTCGCTGTGGCGCGTCATCGAAGGCATCGGCGGCGACAACGGCTGGTACTCGTTCCCGCTCGCCTGGGCGGTACGAGGGTGGCTCGACCGGTTCGTCGGCGGGGTCGGACTGCGCCGGGGCAGACGCGACGCCACGCGGCTGCGGGTCGGTGACTCGCTGGACTTCTGGCGGGTGGAGGAGATCGAGCCGGGCCGGCTGCTGCGGCTGCGCGCGGAGATGCGGCTGCCGGGGCTCGCCTGGCTGGAGCTGCGCGCGGACCGTGACGACCGGGACCGTACGGTCTTCCGGCAGCGGGCGGTGTTCCATCCGCAGGGGCTGCTGGGCCACGCGTACTGGTGGAGCGTCTCGCCGTTCCACGCGCTGGTGTTCGGCGGGATGGCCCGCAATATCGCGCGGGCGGCCGAGGCCCATGAGGCGGCCGGGGTCACGGCGGCAGCCGGATCCGAGGAGCCCGCGCGGACCTGAGACCGTCAGGCGCGTGGCGGCGCTCCGTCACGTCGGAGGGGCGTGGCGGCGAGCGCTCCGTCAGAGGGGCGTGGCGGCTTTCAGGACGAGGAAGAGCGTGACGGTCGCGTTCGCCGAGGAGAGGGCGGAGCCGAGCGTTCCGGCAGCCGCCGCCCAGACCGCCAGCCCCACCGCGGTGAACATCGGCGGCCAGCGGACGGCCGAGGGCTCGGGCCCCAGCAGCGCGGCCACCCTGCGCGGTACCGGTCCTGGCCCCGGACCCGACGCCGCGAAACCGGCCAGAGTCGGCGTCGGGGTGCCCCGGGAGACCAGCGCGGCCTTGCCGATGGCGCGGGCCACGACCGTGCGCTCGCCGGTGGCGCGGGCCGCCTCCTCGTCCGCCCAGCGTTCGGTGGTGTACGCCACCGCCGCCCTGAGGGGCCGCAGCAGCGGATTGGCCCGCGCGGCGAGCCGTACCGCCAGCAGGAACCGGTGGTGCCGGGCGCTGAGATGCGCGTGCTCATGTGCGATCAGGGCGGTACGTTCCTGGTCGTCCAGGCACGCGAGCATCGCCGTGGAGACCACGATCCGCCCCGGCGCGGCGCCGCCGGGCCCTGCGGCGGCCCGGGGGCCGGGCAGCGCGTAGGCGTACGGCGCGTCGTCGCTCAGTACGGCGAGTTCACCGTCCGGCAGCCCGGCCAGCGCGTGCTGCGCGCGGCGGCGCACCCGGTGATGGCGCCAGGTGGCGGCCGTGCAGCCGACGGCGACCCCGGCCAGGGCGACGATGGCCGCCTTGCCCGCTATCTCGTCGTACGGGACCGCCGCCCTGACCTCCGGGTCCGACCAGCCGTCGGGCAGCGGGTTGCCCGGCAGCTGCGCCGTACCGACCACGACCAGCAGCCCCAGACAGACGGTGCTGCACAGCGCCAGGACTCCGGCCAGCGCCGACAGCAGCCGGGTGGCGACACGGGGATGGAGATGGATCTCGGCCAGGCGCGCGATGGGCAGTGCGGTCAGCGGCAGGACGAGCGGCAGAAAGACGAACAGCCCCATTCCGTCAGGCCCCCGCCCCGTTTCCGGGCGCGTCGCCGGAACCGCCCTCGGGTCCGGATCCGGATGACCGGCCGTCCCCGGCTTCCGGGGCGTCCTCGGCTTCCGGGGCGTCCCCGGATTCCGGGCCGTCCTCGGGGAGGACGAGCAGGTCGCGCAGCAGCCGTTCGTCGTCCGGGGAGAGCGCGGTGACGAATCGCGCCAGCACGGCCTCGCGGTCCGCTTCCCCGTCCAGCACCTTGCGCATCCGGAGGGCGGCGAGTCCCGCCTCGTCCGAGGCCGCGCACCACTCGAAGGACCGGCCCGCGCGCTCCCGTGTCACCGCCCGCTTGGCCTGGAGCCGGGTCAGGATCGTCATGACCGTCGTGTACGCGAGTTGTCCGCCGATCCGGTCCTGCACCCAGGCGGCCGTGACGGGCCCCGGCGCCTGCCGCAGCGCGGCGAGTACCTGGGCCTCCAGCTCGCCCTGGCCGCGTCGGCGGGGACGCTCGTCCGGACTGCCGTGCACCCTCACGATGTCTCCCTCCTGCCGCGCCGTCACAGCACGGGGGCAGGCCGTCCATGCTACTGAGCCCGGAGTGCCCCGCGCTCACACGAGGGGCACTCCCACTCCCGGAATCTTCTACAGTCCTGTAGATTTCAGCTCGGGCCACCGGTCAGGGCCCGCCGGCGCCTCGGCGGGATTCCGGCGCCGGGGTCCGACAGCACGCCGGACATCCGGCAGCGCAGGGGCACAGGGCGCAGGGCGCGCGTCCTGTGCCCCGTACTCGTCGCTCGCGCGCCGCTGGTGGAATGCGCCGCCCCGCCCCCGTTCTCGTTGTTCCGGAGGCGGACCGGCCGGGGCTCAGGGGTGGCTGGGCGCCGTGTCGCTGGCTTCCGTGTCGTTCGCTTCCGTCGCGGGCGGTTCCACCACGGGCGAGGCGGACGCCTCCGACGGTGCCGCGGCAGCGGCGACGGGCGGCACGGGCCCGGCCGGGGCCGGGGCGGGCTTGCGCGTCAGGCGCCGGGCCAGGGGTTCCGTCCAGCGGGCCGCCAGCGGGCCGAGGATCACCAGGATGAGTACGTACGCGGTGGCCAGCGGCCCGATCCGCGGCTCGACGCCGACCGCCAGTCCGGCGATGACGATGGAGAACTCACCGCGCGCCACGAGCGTGCCGCCGGTGCGCCAGCGGCCTGCGGTCCGTACCCCGGCCCGCTTGGCCGCGTACCAGCCGGTGCCGATCTTCGTCAGGGTGGTGACGGTCGCCAGGATCAGGGCCGGTACGAGGACCGGCGGAATGGCGGCCGGGTCGGTGTTCAGGCCGAAGAAGACGAAGAAGACGGCGGCGAACAGATCGCGCAGCGGGGCGAGCAGGTTGTGCGCGCCCTCGGCGACCTCGCCGGAGAGCGCGATACCGACGAGGAACGCGCCGACGGCGGCGGAGACTTGGAGTTCCTGGGCGACTCCGGCGACCAGGACCGTGAGACCGAGGACGACCAGGAGCAGCATCTCCGGGTTGTCGGAGGAGACCGCACGGCTGATCAGCCGGCCGTGCCGCAGGGCCAGATAGAGGACGGCGCCGACCGTGCCGAGCGAGATCAGCAGCGTCAGGCTCCCGCCGGCGAGGCTGAGTCCGGCGAGCAGCGCCGTGAGAAGCGGCAGATAGACGGCCATGGCGAGGTCTTCGATGACCAGGACACCGAGGATCACGGGTGTTTCACGGTTGCCGAGCCGGCCGAGGTCGCCGAGGACCTTCGCGATCACGCCGGACGAGGAGATCCAGGTGACACCGGCCAGGGCCACCGCGGCGACGGGACCCCAGCCCAGGATCAGCGCGGCGGCGGCGCCCGGCACGGCGTTCAGTACGAAGTCGACGATGCCGGAGGGGTATTGGGTCTTGAGGTTGGAGACGAGTTCGGACGCGCTGTACTCCAGCCCCAGCAGGAGCAGCAGCAGGATGACGCCGATCTCCGCGCCGGTGGCGACGAACTCCTCGCTCGCGTTGAGCGGGAGCAGCCCGCCCTGGCCGAAGGCGAGCCCGGCGAGCAGATAGAGCGGAATGGCGGAGAAGCCCACCCGGCCCGCGAGCCGGCCGAGTATCCCGAGGCCCAGGATGATGGCCCCGAGTTCGATGAGCAGAGCGGTGGTGTCGTGCACGGGCGCTTATCCTCCGGTGATCAGTTCGGCGACGGCGTCCACGCCTTCCCGGGTGCCGACGACGACGAGCGTGTCCCCCAGGGCGAAGCGGAAGTCCGGGGTGGGTGACGGAAAGGCGTCGGTGCGGCGCAGGACGGCGACGATCGAGGCGCCCGTGCGGGTCCGCACCTGGGTGGCGCCGAGCGTCCGGCCCACGTACGGGGACCGTTTGGTGAGCTGGATGTGCTCGGTGAGCAGATCGATTTCGAGGTGCTGGTGCAGATGCGCGACGGGATCGGGCGTCAGGAGTTTGGAGAGCGCGGTCGCCTCGTGCGGGGCGAGCGTCGCGGCGTCCCGGCAGTTGTCGTCGTCCTCGGGATCGTGGAAGGCGAGGATGCGCCGGCCGTCCTGGTGCACGACGACGGACAGATGCTTGCCCGCGTCGGTGCTGAGGTCGTAGCGGGTACCGACCCCGGGCAGGGCGGTTTTGCTGACGTGAGCTGTGGGCTCCATGAGAACGCTCCATACGGGCGTGACGTGAGGGGGTGCGGGCACGGCGGTCCCGTGGACGGGCCCACCTGGCGGCCGGGCGTGACGGTGTGTCGCCCACCACCGGACAGGGATTCCGCGTCATGCATCACGCGCCATGCGTCATGCGCCGTGCGGAAGCACCGTCACGGAAGGCGACGGTGCGGGAAACGCCGGTAAGGGCACCGGCGACGGGACCGACGCGTCGTCAGTCGATCCGGCGCGGCGAACGGGCAGGGGAGCGCGCATGTGGAAACCGCCCCCTCGAGCCCCGCGTGACCGGCCGTCCGCCCAGAATCACTGCCATGGGCGCACCAACACTCAAGGAAGCGTCGGTCACCCGCTTGCCATTTTAACGTAAAATAAAATGTGCTGATTGGTCCTTATGAGAAGGAAAAGGCAGTCTGTTCCGGAAAGGGCTATTCCGATGTACGGGCGATGCCCTGCCGGACGCGGCCCCGGTCGGGGTCGAAGAGATGGGCGGACGCTCCGGCCAGCACCAGCCCGCCGGCGATGAGAAGTCCATGACCGACGACGACACCCAGGACGAATCCGCCCAGTGCGACGGCCAGCAGCAGCCAGGCGACGCCGTGCCGGTACTCACGCGGACGGCAGGGGGAGCCGGCCTCCAGGCCGCGTGCGAACCGGGGGTCGTCCTGACGCAGCCGTGTGGCGAGATCGCCGAGTCGCCGGTCTTCTTCGAAGGCTGCCACGGGTTCCCTTCCCATCGGGTCCTTCACACGATCACCTGTCGGGGCAGCAGGGCGCCATCGGAGCCGACACCCATATCCGGGGGTGGCCGACATGTAGACGCGCGGGCGTACACCCCCATGGAGGGCGCCCGCCCGGGGCGGGCGGCGGACCGCGCTCCCCGGGCGGGCGATAGTGGAGGGCGTCTACTGCGAGGAGGCCGTGCTCCGTGTCCCTGTTCTGGCGGATCTTTCTGCTCAACGCCGCGGTCCTGTTCGCGGCCACCGCCCTGCTCCTGCTCGGCCCCGTCACCGTGTCCGCCCCCGTACTGCTCACGGAAGCGCTGATCATGGCGCTGGGGCTGGTGGCCATGCTCGTCGCCAACGCCGCGCTGCTGCGGATCGGGCTCGCTCCGCTGCAACGGCTCACCCGGGCCATGACCACGACCGATCTGCTGCGCCCCGGACGCAGGCCCGCGGTCTCGGGGCATGGCGAGATCGCCGGGCTGATCAGGACGTTCAACACCATGCTCGACCGGCTGGAGGCCGAACGCGCCGCCAGCAGCGGGCTCGCGCTCTCCGCCCAGGAGGCCGAACGCCGAAGGGTCGCCCAGGAGTTGCACGACGAGATCGGCCAGACCCTCACGGCGGTGCTGCTCGAGTTGAAGCGCGTCGCCGACCGGGCGCCCGCTCCGCTGCGGGACGAACTGCGCCATGTGCAGGAGACGACCCGGGGCAGCCTGGACGAGATCCGCCGGATAGCCCGTCGGCTCCGCCCCGGTGTCCTGGAGGAACTGGGTCTCATCAGCGCGCTGAAGGCACTGACCAGCGAGATCACCACGCACTCCGGCCTCTCCGTCCGGAGCGGCTTCGACAGCGCCCTGCCCCGGCTGGGCGAGGATGTCGAGCTGGTGCTCTACCGGGTCGCGCAGGAGGGCCTCACCAATGTCGTGCGCCATGCCGACGCGCGGCACGTGGATCTCACGCTCCGGCGCACCAGCGGAGTGGTGGAGCTGCGTCTCAGGGACGACGGACACGGGATCGGTACGGCGGCCGAGGGCGCGGGGATCCGCGGGATGCGCGAACGGGCCCTGCTCATCGGCGCCGAGCTGTCGGTGGGGCGCGGCGGCGGGCGGAGCGGTGCCCCCGGCGGCGGAACGGACGTACGGCTGCGCGTGCCGATCGGCGAAGACGCCGACGACAGCCGGAACGCCGAAGGCAGGGGAAACGCCGGGGGCGGCGGAAACAGCGGCGACAGCGGAAGCGGCGGCGACAGCGGCATCAGCCGCCGGAGCTCCACGAGCGACGAGATCAAAGGGAGCGACTGACCATGCCCGAGACGACCCGGACCCGCATTCTCCTGGCGGACGATCACGCCCTGGTCCGCCGGGGCGTCCGGCTGATCCTCGACAACGAACCGGATCTGACGGTCGTCGCCGAGGCGGGCGACGGCGCGGAAGCCGTGGAGATGGCCCGCTCCCACCGGCCCGACCTGGCCATCCTCGACATCGCGATGCCCCGGCTGACCGGCCTCCAGGCGGCGCGCGAACTCGCGGGGCTCCAGCCGGAGACCCGCATCCTGATGCTGACGATGTATGACAACGAGCAGTACTTCTTCGAGGCGTTGAAGTCCGGGGCGAGCGGCTACGTCCTCAAGTCCGTCGCCGACCGGGACCTGGTGGAGGCGTGCCGGGCCGCGATGCGCGACGAACCGTTCCTCTACCCCGGGGCCGTGACCGCGCTGATCCGTAACTACCTCGACCGGGTACGACAGGGCGACGGCATCCCCGACAGCGCCATCACGCCCCGCGAGGAGGAGATCCTCAAGCTGGTGGCCGAGGGACACACGTCCAAGGAGATCGCCGGGATCCTGGTCATCAGCGCCAAGACCGTCGAGCGGCATCGCGCCAACATCCTCCAGAAACTCGGGCTGCGGGACCGGCTGGAGCTCACGCGCTACGCGATCCGGGCCGGTCTGATCGAGCCGTAGGGCCGGTCCTCGGAGTCCCGCCCGCCGGGGAACGCCCGGCACGCGGCGGGAGTCCGCGCGCCCCGTGCTGGGCAGAGAGTGGGTGGCGCCCGTACGAACCCGCGTACGGATTCGGCGCCCAGGACACCGCACCAACACGAGCGGAACGAGGCGAGGCATGAACCCGGGCAACAGCTGGGAGTTCACTGACGACCGCGGCCATCTCACCGTGGCACGAACCCACCCGACGCGGGTGGTGGCCTACATACAGGCGGGCGCGACCCTCTGGGACCACGGTCTGCGTCCCCTGGGGATCTTCGGATCCCACCATGACGGGGACACCCCCGACCCGGCGAAGGCGGGCGAACTGCCCCTCGCCGAGCTGCGCTCCTTCGGCGCGGGCAGCGCCCTCGATCTGGACGCCCTGGTCGCGGCCGAGCCGGATCTCGTCGTCGCCGTCGGCTATGGCGGCGGGCAGGTGTACGGCATCGACCCGGAGGCGGCCAAGCGTCTGGAGGAGCGGGTGCCCGTCGTCGTCCTCGACGTGGGGAAGGACCGCTCGCTCGACGGGACCAGGGACCGGTTCACCGCGCTGGCCCGCTCGCTGCGGACGCCGCTCCGGCCCGCGGAGGCCGATCTGGAGCGCGCGGAGTCCCGGCTGCGTACCGTGGCGGCCCGCCCCGGCGCGCCCCGGGTGCTGGCTCTCTCGGCGGCGGGACCGGAGACGGCGTATCTGGCCCGGCCGCTGACCTGGCCCGATCTACGGGCCGTCGGCGAGCTGGGAGTGGCGCTGATCGAACCCGCGGAGGGCGGCGGGGCCAACTGGCGTACGGCCGAGTGGGCCGAGGCGGCAGCGCTGGAAGCGGACATCGTGCTCGCCGACGTACGGGTGAACGCGGCGCCGCGCGAAGGACTCCGGGGCAACGCGCACTGGCGTGCCCTGGAGGAGCGCGCGCGGATCGTGCCGTGGAACCCGGAAGCGCCGGTCAGCCACCGCGCGCACGCCCGGTTCCTCCACACGGTCGCCGACGCCGTGGACGCGGCCGGGGCCTAGATCGTCGGCGCAGGCGCACTGTCGTCCCCGCCGCCCCGATCCGGGGCCCCCGTCCCGGACCCGTCCCCCGGCATCCGCTCCGCTTCGTGGGCGGCGGGCAGCCGCTTCGCGGGAGCGGCGCCCCTGACCGGGGACGCTCAGCGCGGTCCGCCGTCCGGCTGGAACTCGCACCAGACCGCCTTGCCGTCCCCGCGCGGCTCGACCCCCCAGCGCGCGGCCACCGCGTCCACCAGCAGGAGCCCTCTTCCGGAGGTGGCCGCCTCGCCGGGCTCCCGGCGGCGGGGCCAGACGCTGGAGCGGTCCTTGACCCACAGGCGGACCCGGCGCACCGGCTCCGGCAGGACCTCCAGGGTGAGTACGGCGCCACCCTCCGTGTGGAGCAGCACATTCACCAGCAGCTCGCCGGCGGCCAGCTCCACATCGTCGATGAGCGCGGCCAGCCCCCAGTCCGCCAGCGCCTGGCGCAGCACGGCGCGGCTCTCCACCAGGCCCTCCGGGTCCGCCTGGTGGACGTACAGATGGATACGGGGCGCCTGGTCGGTACCGGGATCGGGGCGGCGGCGCAGCACGAGCAGCGCGATGTCGTCGCCCGTCCCCCAGCGCTCCCACAGCCGCTCCGAGAGGTGGTCGGCCAGCGCGCCCGCCTGCCCGGGACCGGCCCGTACCATCGCGGCGAGGGCGTCCATCCCGACCGAGATGTCGCTGCCGGGCTCCTCGACCAGCCCGTCGGTGCACAGCACCAGGGTCTCGCCCGGTACGAGGTCGAGCCGGGTCTCCGGGAACTCCTCCTGTCCGAAGGCCGTGGCGTACCCCAGCGGCAGTCCGCCGCGCAGATGGGGCCAGCCGATTCTGCCGTCGGTGTGCCGGATGAGAGGGCCGAGATGGCCCGCCCGTACGGCGCGTATCCCGCCGGTGACCAGGTCCACCTGGGCGTATACGCAGGTCGCGAAGCGCTCTGTGTCGAGTTCGGAGAGAAAGCGCGAGGCGCGTGCCAGGACGGTCGCGGGCGCGTGGCCCTCGCCCGCGAAGGCGCGCAGGGCGATACGCAGCTGGCCCATGATGGCGGCGGCGTGTGTGTCGTGCCCCTGGACGTCGCCGATCACGATGCCGACCCGGCCCTCGGGCAGGGTGATCACGTCGTACCAGTCACCGCCCACCTCCCGGCCGCTCCAGGCCGCGTGATAGCGGACCGCGATCTCGGCGCCGGGGAACTCCGGGATGTCGCGGGGCAGCATGGACGCCTGGAGGCCGGTCGCGAACTCGCGCTCCTGGTCGAAGAGGACGGCGCGCTGGAGGGACTGGGCCACGATGCCCGCCAGGCCCATCAGCGTGGTGCGGTCCTCGGCCGCGAAGTGCGTGCGGTGCCGGTAGAAGAGCGCCAGGCAGCCGATGGAGCGCGACTGGGCGACCAGCGGCAGGAAGGCCGCCGCGTTGGCCCCGAGCCCCCGGACGTACGGCCGGAGCCGGGGGAAGCGGTCGATCACCAGGTCACGCAGCGAGCTGACGAACCTCGGCCGCTGGTTCAGGACGGCCTCGGCGAGCGGCAGGGAGCCGTCGAGGCGGTGGAGCCGCAGGTCGTCGAGCACGTCGATGGACTCGCCCGCCAGCGCGATGAGCTTCAGGGCGCCGCCCTCCACCACGCCGAGAGCGAGTCCGTCGGCACCGAAGTGCTCAAGACCGCCCGCGCCCGTCAGCGCGGCGGCGACATCGTCCACGGTGATCGCCCGGGAGAGGGCGTCCGAGGCGCTGTGGACCGCGCCTGCCATGCCCGCACCCGCACCGCCCGCGCTGGCCGTACCGCCGGTATCACCCGTCTCCGCCGGGTTGACCACGGTGAATTCGGAGAGGTCCGCCGTGGCGTTCCGCACGATGCCGATGATGCGGTACGGATGGCCCTGTTCGTCGCGCAGGATGCGGGCTCTCGTATGGGTCCACTGCCGCATTCCGGTGCGGCGCGTCAGCTGGAAGTACGAGCCGTACGAGGACCGGCCGCTCCGGATCGCCGCGTCCACCACGGCCTGGAGGCGCAGGCCCTCCTCGCGGGGTACGCGCGAGGCCAGGGTCTCGGCCACGCCGTCGTACTCGTCGGGACGCATATCGAACACAGCGAGGCCCGCCGCATCGAGCTCGAAGGCCCCGCTTTCGAGGTCCCAGTCGAAGCTGCCCATGCGGTTCAGTGCGAGTCTCTCGTCCGCACCGATCACCGGCCGGTCCCGGTCCCGATCGCGTCCTGCCATGCGCCCGCTCCGGAGGTGGGCTGGGGAGCCCGGTCAGCCGCCGGGGCTCCTCACTGAGTTTCGTGGCGCTCGAACATGTAGCGTAACTTTCCCGGCAAAACGTCGCATTATGGGCCGGATCGAGACCACCGCCTGGCCCGGATCGAGACCACCGCCCGGCCCGCCCGTCGGCCAGGCCCCGCGGTGGGCCGCCGGGCCGCGGGATCGGCCCGCCTTCCGGTCCGCCCCGCCCCACGCCTGGACAGAGCGACAGCCGCGTGCTGTGATGCCAACTCCCCCTGTTTTCAACGTTGTACAGCTCGGCACTGACATGGATGGGAGTCCCTGATCATGCTCGACCGACGACGTTTTCTGCACACCGGCGCCCTCGCGATCGGCAGCGGGGGCCTGCTCGGCCCCTTCGCGTCCGCCGCCTCCGCCTCCACCCCCGCCTCCGCCGTGGCCCCGGCCTCCATACCCGCCTCCGCCTCCGCCTCCTCCGTGGCCCCGGCACCCGGCGGCTGGTACGCGCCGAACGCCGCGCCGCTCGCCCCCACCGCCTTCCAGAAACTCCCTCTCGGCAGCGTCACGGCCCGGGGCTGGCTCTCGGGGCAGCTGCGCCTCCTCCTCGACGGCCTCTTCGGCCGCTATGCCGAGGTCTCCCACTTCCTGCGGTTCGACGAGTCCGGCTGGGTCCACCCGGAGAAGGACGGCTGGGAGGAAGTCACCTACTGGCTGCGCGGGTACGTCGGCCTCGCCGCGCTCACCGGCGACCGGGACGCCCTCGCCACGAGCCGCCGCTGGATCGACGCGATCCTCGCCACACAGCGGCCGGACGGTTTCTTCGGCCCGACCCGGCTGCGTACCGCGCTCAACGGCGGCCCCGACTTCTGGCCGTACCTCCCGCTGCTCCAGGCGCTGCGTTCGCACGAGGAGTTCACCGGCGACGAGCGGATCCTGCCGTTCATCGTGCGCTTCCTCCGCTATATGGACGCGCAGGGCCCCGGGGCGTTCAACTCCAGCTGGGTCTCGAAGCGTTGGGGCGACGGCCTCGACATCGCGATGTGGGTCTACAACCGCACCCGCGAGCCCTTCCTGCTCGGCCTGGCCGACACCATGCACACCCACGGCGCGAACTGGGTCGACCACTTCCCCGATCTGCACAATGTCAATATCGCCCAGGGTTTCCGCGAGCCCGCGCAGTACGCCCTGCGCTCGGGGTCCGCCGGCCTCACCCGGTCCACCTATCGCAACTACGCGGCCATCATGGGCACTTACGGTCAGTTCCCCGGTGGCGGATTCGCGGGGGACGAGAACGCCCGGCCCGGCTTCGGTGACCCCCGGCAGGGCTTCGAGACCTGCGGAATCGTCGAGTTCATGGCCAGCCATGAACTGCTCACCCGTATCACCGGCGACCCGGTGTGGGCCGACCGCTGCGAGGAGCTGGCCTTCAACATGCTCCCGGCCGCCACGGACCCATGGGGCAGGGGCGTGCACTACATCACCTCCGCCAACGGCATCGGCCTCGACAACTCCCGTAAGACGCAGGGGCAGTTCCAGAACGGCTTCGCGATGCAGTCGTTCCAGCCGGGCGTCGACCAGTACCGCTGCTGCCCGCACAACTACGGCATGGGCTGGACCTACTTCACCGAGGAGCTGTGGCTCGCGACCCCCGACCGGGGGCTGGCCGCCTCGATGTACGCGGCGAGCCGTGTCCGCGCGAAGGTCGCCGACGGCACGGAGATCACCGTCACCGAGGACACCGACTATCCCTTCAAGGAGACGGTCACGCTCACCGTGTCCACCCCGCGCCGCCTCCGCTTCCCGTTGTATCTGCGGATTCCCGGCTGGTGCGAACACCCCGGACTGTCCGTCAACGGGCGGCGCACAGCCGCCACGGCGGGCCCCTCCTTCGTCAAGGTCGACCGCGCGTGGAGCGACGGTGACCGGGTCACGCTGCGGCTGCCGCAGCGCACCACCGTACGCCGCTGGGACGACAACCACGGCGCCGTCAGCGTCGACCACGGCCCGCTGACCTACTCCCTGCGGATCGCCGAGCGGTACGAGCGCTACGCCGGGACGGACGACTTCCCGGAACTCGCCGTGCACGCGAGCGGACCGTGGAACTACGGCCTCGCCACCGACGGCCCCGCGGATCCTCCGGCGGATCTGCGGTTCTCCGCCGACAGCGGCCCGCTGACGGGCGATCCCTTCACCCAGGAGGGCACCCCGGTCCGGATCACCGCCCCCGCCCGCCGGATCGCCGAGTGGGTCGCGGACGACGAGCGGGTCGTCGCTCCCCTCCAGGACGGCCCGGCCCGCAGCACGTCGGCCGTGGAGCGGGTGACGCTGATCCCGATGGGCGCGGCCAGGCTCCGTATCACCGCCTTCCCGACCGCGCACCCCGAAGGCCGGCCCTGGACCCCCGAACCCGCCTTCCACCGTGTCCAGAACAAGCACAGCGGGAAGGTCCTGGCCGTGGACAGGATGTCGCTGGCCGACAGCGCGCGGGTGGTGCAGTTCGACAACTCCGGTACGGCGGACCACGCCTGGCAGCTGACCGACGCGGGCGGCGGCTGGTCCCTGATCCGGAACGGGAACAGCGGCAAGGTGCTCGGCGTCGACGGCATGTCCACCGCCGACAGCGCGCCGGTGGTGCAGTTCGCGGACAACGGGACCGACGACCACCTCTGGCAGTTGCTGGACAACGGCGACGGCTGGTACCGCATCCGCAACAAGCACAGCGGCAAGGTGCTGGGCGTCGACGGGATGTCGACCGCCAACAGCGCCCAGGTGGTCCAGTTCGACGACAACGGCACGGACGACCATCTGTGGAAGCTGCTCTGACAGGATCCCGACACGGCCGCGCGCGCCGGGATCGCGCACGGCTCTTGACGTGTACGAGGCGCGGGAGAAGCATCTCCGGTACTCAGAGAGCGCTCTCCAGGCTCTCTCCCCTCGCACCTCCCGCATTGCCGATGATTCAGGAGACCTGCCCATGCACGCTCCTCCGCTCGCTTCACCGGTGTTCCGCAGACCCTCGCCCGCACGCCGGCGCCCCGCGAGCAGACGAGGGCTCGCCGCCTCGCTCGCGGCCACCCTGATCGCCTCCCTGTTACTCCTCATCCCCGACACCTCCGCCCAGGCCGCGCCCACCCTGCTCTCCCAGGGCAAGCCCGTGACCGCCTCCAGCCAGGAGAACGGCGGCACCCCCGCCACCGGAGCCGTCGACGGCGACAACGGGACCCGCTGGTCGAGCGCCGCGTCCGATCCGCAGTGGATCCAGGTCGACCTCGGCGCCACCGCCGCCGTCAGCCAGATCGTTCTGCGCTGGGAGACCGCGTACGCCACGGCGTACCGGATCGAGTTCTCGGCCAACGGCACGAACTGGACCACCGCGTACTCCACCACCACCGGGCCCGGCGGCACGGAGACGCTCAATGTCTCGGGCAACGCCCGCTACGTGCGGGTGTACGGCACCGCGCGCGCCACCCAGTGGGGCTACTCGCTCTGGGAGTTCCAGGTCTTCGGCGGCACCTCCGGCGGCGGGGACCCGCTCCCGGGCGGTGGTGATCTGGGGCCGAACGTGGTGGTCTTCGATCCGTCGACGCCCAATATCCAGGGCAGGCTGGACGAGATCTTCCGCCGGCAGGAATCGGCGCAGTTCGGCTCGGGCCGCTACCAGCTGCTGTTCAAGCCCGGCACGTACAACAACATCAACGCCCAGCTCGGCTTCTACACCTCGATCTCCGGCCTCGGGCTCTCGCCCGACGACACCACCTTCAACGGTGATGTGACCGTGGACGCCGGCTGGTTCAACGGCAACGCCACCCAGAACTTCTGGCGCTCCGCCGAGAACCTCGCCCTCAACCCCGTCAACGGCACCAACCGCTGGGCCGTCGCCCAGGCCGCGCCCTTCCGCCGTATGCACGTCAAGGGCGGCCTCAACCTCGCGCCCAACGGCTACGGCTGGGCCAGCGGCGGCTACATCGCCGACAGCCGTATCGACGGCACCGTCGGCCCCTACTCCCAGCAGCAGTGGTACACCCGCGACAGCTCCGTCGGCGGCTGGACCAACGGCGTCTGGAACATGACCTTCTCCGGTGTCGAGGGCGCCCCCGCCCAGAGCTTCCCCAACCCGCCCTACACCACCCTCAACAACACCCCCGTCTCCCGCGAGAAGCCCTTCCTCTACCTCGACGGGAACGCCTACAAGGTGTTCGTGCCCGCCAAGCGCACCAACGCGCGCGGCACCACCTGGGGCAATGGCGCGCCGCAGGGCCAGTCGCTGCCGCTCGACCAGTTCTATGTCGTCAAGCCGGGCGCGACCGCCGCGACGATCAATCAGGCGCTCGCGCAGGGGCTCAACCTGCTGTTCACGCCCGGCATCTACCACGTCGACCAGCCGATCAACGTGAACCGCGCCAACACCGTCGTGCTGGGACTCGGGCTCGCCACGATCGTCCCGGACAACGGGGTGACCGCGATGAAGGTCGCCGATGTGGACGGGGTGAAGCTGGCCGGGTTCCTGATCGACGCGGGTCCGGTGAACTCCCCGACGCTTCTGGAGGTCGGCCCGCAGGGCGCGTCCGCGGACCACTCCGCCAATCCGACCACCGTGCAGGACGTGTTCATCAGGATCGGCGGCGCCGGCCCCGGCAAGGCCACCACCAGCATGGTGGTCAACAGCGACGACACGATCATCGACCACACCTGGGTCTGGCGTGCCGATCACGGCGCCGGTGTCGGCTGGGAGACCAACCGCGCGGATTACGGTATCCGGGTCAACGGCGACGACGTGCTGGCCACGGGGCTCTTCGTCGAGCACTTCAACAAGTACGACGTGGAGTGGTACGGCGAGAACGGCAGGACGATCTTCTTCCAGAACGAGAAGGCGTACGACGCCCCCAACCAGGCCGCCATCCAGAACGGCGCCATCAAGGGCTACGCCGCCTACAAGGTCGCCGATACCGTCAACAACCACGAGGGCTGGGGTATGGGCAGCTACTGCAACTACACCTCGGACTCGACCATCCAGCAGGATCACGGCTTCCAGGCGCCGGTCAAACCCGGAGTGAGGTTCCACGATCTCCTGGTCGTCTCGCTCGGCGGTATGGGCCAGTACAACCATGTGATCAACAGCATCGGGTCACCCACCTCGGGAACCTCGACGGTTCCGTCGACGGTGACCTCGTTCCCGTAGGAGATTCGACGGTACGGCGTCCCGCATGACGGGGCCCGGCTCCGGTGCGCGGTGTGCGCCGGGGCCGGGCCCTTCCGTTACCCGACCGGCGGGCCGGTGCCGTGCACCGACCGGGTGCGCCGCCCTCGTACGGCGCAACCATTCATACGATCGGCCGGGCGGCACACCGTAAAGCTGCGGCTCCCCGTGACGCGCTCGATGATGCGCCGAAGACCCCGCTGCCCACGGGCTGTCCGCGAAGCCGGGCACGGAACGCCGGCATCGAAGACGCGAGCGAAACCCGCACAGACAGCTGATGCCCGGAATGCACCGTTACGCACCCGTGCCCAGACTGACGGCATGTCGGGCAAACAGAGCGCGGGCCTCCTCGTGTACCGGGTGACGGACACCGGTACCGAAGTGCTCCTCGGGCACATGGGCGGACCGTTCTGGTCCGGCCGCGATGCCGCCGCCTGGTCGGTCCCCAAGGGTGAGCACGGACCGGACGAGCGGCCGGAGGACGCCGCCCGCCGTGAGTTCCAGGAGGAACTCGGCCTGCCGGCGCCCGACGGTCCGTGGATCCCGCTCGGCGAGACGCGGCAACGGAGTGGCAAGACGGTCACGGTCTGGGCCGTAGAGGGGGATCTCGACCCCGCCCTCGCCGTGCCCGGCACTTTCACCATGGAGTGGCCGAGAGGATCGGGTGTCCTGCGCGAATTCCCCGAGCTGGACCGTGTCGCCTGGTTCTCGCTGGAGAACGCCGTGGAGCCACTGGTGACGGGGCAGCGGGTCTTCCTCGACCGGCTGAGCGAGTGCATAGGCGGCGGCCACAGGCCGTCCCCGTCCAGCCGCTGACCCCGCCATCCGGGTGCCGCCCAGGCGCGCCGTCCGGTCCGGTTCATTCAGGAAAGGGATCTTCTCCGTGCCCGCTCGCCCCCATGTCTTCGCCGCCGCCAGTACGGCGCTGCTCGCCGCCGCGGTCATCCCCGCGACCGTGCTCCCCGCCCTGGCCGTGCCCGCCGAGGCGCCGCACGCCCCCGCGTCACCCGCCCGCGCGTCGCCCGACTCCGCGTCCGTCGACCCCGCGTACCGCGCCCTCCGATCGTCCCTCTCCGTAGCGGCCTCCTCCGCGCCGTCGCCCTCCGCGCCGTCCACTTCCGCGCCGTCCTTCTCCGCGCCGGCCGCCTCCGCCCCCTCCGCCTCGGCGCCGTCCTCCGCCCCTCCCTCCGCCGCCGCACCGCCCGATCGCCACGGCGCGCCGAAGCCCGCGGCAGGGCCGCCCGCCGGCAGAGAATCGTTCAGCCACGACGGATCCCCCGAGGACGGACCCGTCACGGCGTCCGCTCTGCTGGCCAGGGCCGGCGGCTGCGACCAGATCTCCAACGGGCAGTACCGCACCCGCGAGAGCACTGCGCCCACCATCCCCGTCTGCGATGCCAAGGGCGCCGTCTTCTGGAAGGCCGACATGGACATCGACTGCGACGGCCAGACGACGGCCCACTGCAACTCCGCGGCGGACCCCTACTACCAGGACAGCACCGCGTACCTTCAGTCCGACGGCAGGGCGCTCAATCCGGAGGAGCTGCCGTATATCGTCGTGCCCCTCTCCAGCTCCATCTGGAACTTCCGCTCGTCGGGCATCCGCGGCGGATCCGTCGCGGCGGTCATCCACCGCGACAAGGTGGAGTACGCCGTCGTCGGCGACACCGGACCGCCGGGAATCATCGGGGAGGCGTCGTACGCGACGGCACGCGCGCTGGGAATCGCACCCGACCCCTCGGGCGGCGGGGTCCCGTCGGGAGTGACGTACATCGTCTTCAAGGACTCCGAGCTCTCCCGGCTGGACGACCAGGAGACCATCGCGCGGCGCGGCGACGAGCTGGCGAAACAATTCCTCAGGGACAACTGAAGGGCCGGCGGCCGCTTCAGGACCCCGGCTCACGGCGCGGGCCTGCCCGTGGGCACCACGCACACGTGCGGCGGGGGCCCGCCCTCCCGGGCCGGACCCCCGCCGCACACACCGCGTCCCGCCGGACGGGAGAAGGCTCAGACGATGCCTTCCGAGATCTCCGACTGCTCGCGCGCGTTGCCGTACGCCTGCGGCGTGCTGTACGAACCACGGGCTATGTACCACCAGGCGGTCGCCAGGATCAGCACCACGGCCAGGGCGATCACGGCGTAGTTCATCGAGTCGACCGTCACCGGGTTCGACTGGGGCAGGCAGAAGAGCACGGTGACCAGGGCCACCCACACCACGGCTATCCAGCCGATCGGCTTGCTCCAGCGCCCGAGCGTCCACGGTCCGGGCTCGAAGCGGTCCTTGGCGCGCAGCTTCAGGAAGATGGGGATGGCGTACGCCGGGGTGATACCGATGACGTTGATGGCCGTCACCGCGCCGTACGCCGTCGTGGAGTACAGCGACGGCAGCGCGAGCACACCCGCCACGATGACCGACAGCCAGACGGCGGGGACCGGGGTCTGGGTACGGCTGCTGACGCGCCGCCACAGCGCCGAGCCCGGCAGGGCGTTGTCACGGCTGAAGGCGAAGACCATCCGGCTGGCCGCCGCGACCTCCGCGTTGCCGCAGAACAGCTGCGCCACGATCACGAGCAGCAGCAGCGCCGTGGCACCGCTCGTACCGAGCGCGTCGATCAGGATCTGCGCGGGCGGCACGCCGGTGTCGCTGTTCTGGGCGCCCGCGTAGTCCTGGATGGCGAAGGTGAGGCCGGCCAGCAGGGCGAAGCCGGCGATCCAGGAGACCCAGATGGCCCGGACGATCCCGCGCGCGGCGGTGACGGACGCGTTCGAGGTCTCCTCCGAGAGATGGGCCGAGGCGTCGTAGCCGCAGAAGGTGTACTGCGCGAGCAGCAGCCCGATCGCGGCCACGTACAGCGGGTTCTGCCAGCCGGTGTCATTGACGAACTCGGTGAAGACGAACGACGGCGACTGGTGGTGGTCGGGGACGATCGCCAGGGCCCCGACGATGATGGCGACACCGGCCAGATGCCACCACACACTGATCGAGTTGAGCACGCTGACCAGCTTGACCCCGAACAGGTTCAGCACGGCGTGCAGCAGAAGGATGCACAGGAAGATGACGAAGGTCCAGCCAGGAGTGGGGCTGAAGCCGAACTGGAGGTTGAGGAAGGCTCCGGTGAACAGCGCGGCTCCGTAGTCGATTCCCGCGATCGCGCCGAGCAGTCCGAGCAGGTTGAGCCAGCCCGTGTACCAGCCCCACTTACGGCCGCCGAGCCGGTCCGCCATGTAGTAAAGGGCGCCCGAGGTCGGATACGCGCTCGTGACCTCGGCCAGCGCCATGCCGACGCAGAGCACGAACAGACCGACGCCCGCCCAGCCCCAGAGCATCACCGAAGGGCCGCCGGTGCCCATGCCGAAGCCGTACAGGGTCATGCAGCCGGACAGGATGGAGATGACCGAGAAGCTGATGGCGAAGTTGCCGAACCCGCCCATGCGGCGGGCGAGGACGGGCTGGTAGCCGAGCTCGCGCAGCCGCTGTTCTTCGTCCTTCTGGGGCATGGGGCCGGCCTTCGTCCAGGCCGGTGGCGAAGTGGACATGGAAAGAACCTCCGGTGAGAAACAACGAATCGGGGGACGGCTGGGGGATGTGCTGCCGAGGACAGCGGGACACGAGCGGCACCGCGGCGGGTGCCGCTCAGCCGCCCGGCCCGTCCCGCTGGTCGCGGGCCGCCGCGAGACACCGGCCGCGGGCGCGCAGGAACACGTCCTCGGCCTGCCCGGCGTCACCGGGGCTGCGCGTACGATACGCCCACGGCACGGAGGCGTAGTAAGGCCCCAGGGCCTCGAACACCCGGGCCCCTCGCTCGAATTGGAGCGATCCCCACAGGCCGTGCGCCAGATGGTTGAGGTCGAGCAGCGAGGCTTCGGCGAGCACGGCGTGGTCGAACCACAGGTCCAGCGCCCGCAGCGCGTCACGGGTCGCGTCCTCCGTGACCCAGTGGAGGTCGAGCGCCTTCTCGTGCCCGTTCTCCCGGCGGTAGCGCTCCACCCGTACGAACAGCGGCATGACGTGCAGCGCCGAGCCCTCGGGTGCCGAAGAGGCCGCCCACTGGACGAAGTTGACCGCCTCCGAGAGCGATCCGTCGGCCCGCCGCGCGTAGACGAACTGGAGCATGCGGTGGTACGCCTCGCGGTTGTACGGATCGCGCTTGTCGGCCTCCGCGAGCAGGGCCCAGGGACCGGGGAAGAGCATCGGCCCCGGCGGCGCCAGCCGGTGTTCCTCCAGCCGCTGTCTGCCGTCGAGTTGGGACAGGGCGAGCAGACACACCCAGGGCACCGGGTCGTCGGGAGCGTGACGCGCGGCGCTGCCGCACGCCTCCCATGCCTGCTGCCACAGCTCCTGCGTGCGGGCGTGTCCCTCGCGATGGGCCCGTACGGCACGCTCCACGAGCACCCGGGTGTGCATCACGTGCGCGGCGACGCTCCTGGGCTCTTCGGACAGCCATGCCCGTACGGCGTCGGAACCGGCGGCCACGGCGGCGAGCACCTGGGTGCGCTGGGTCCACAGGGACCAGTCGGGCGTCGCGGCAAGGACGTTGCGCATCGAGACCCAGCGGCCGGTACGCAGATCCTGGACCGCGGCGCGCAGTTCGTTGTCGTGGCCCGCCGGGTGGTACACGGGGCGCATGTTGTCGCTCGCCATCAACTCGGCCCCGTCCGCACGCGCGTGGACGGCCGCCGGGCGAGCCACGGTGACGGCCGTCGGAGGAGGGCGCACGGAGCGGGGTGCACTAGCATCGCCCCTCCCTTCCCGGCCCCGGTGGACCGGGGACCTGGGGATGGCGGACGTTCCCCCGTTCCGGTATTCCGGAACTCCCGTACCGCGGCGGCCGGGAGACGCCGGCCGTCGCGGGCTGCCTACAGGACGTACTGAGCCGGGCGCGGCCGAAGGGGCACCTGGCTGAAAGTATGTTCGTCATTGATCCTCTAGGACGGTGGGGGGTGGAGCGATCCGGCGTCGTCGCAGAAGGCACAGACCTGACGTGCCGCAGGTCAGGAAGAGCCGAAGAGCACCACCTGCCGCTGCGGCGATCAGTGTAGGGGGCAGAGTGACGTGGCTCGAACACTTTGCTGATCTTTCGCAACTCTCTGTTGATCAAAGCAGGTTGGACCCCGCCCGGCCGCGGTGCCCGGACGATTTCCCGGAGCGCCGGGCCCAGGCGCCGCCGCACCCGCGCACGGACGGTCCAGAGAACCCTTGACGCCCGCTCTGACCTGCATCACGCTTTCGCTCAGCGATCACGACGCGCCGCGATCGACGCGGCCTCGTACCCCTCCGCGACCGAAGAACGGGATATGCCGCCAGCCCAGCACTCGCCCCGCCCTCGCGCCGGATCGACCACCCGGCCGGTACTCGCCGTCGACCAGGGGACCTCGTCCACCAAGGCGCTGGTCATCTGCCCCGAACGAGGCGTGATCGGTACGGGTTCCGCCCCGGCGCCGCCCCGCTACGGCTCCGGCGGACTGGTGGAGGTCGATCCCGCCGTCCTCCTCCGCTCCGTACTCGACGCCGGGCGGCAGGCGCTGGCGGACGCGGCGGAGCCGGTCGCGGCCGTCGGTCTGGCCAACCAGGGCGAGACGGTGCTCGCCTGGGATCCGGGTACGGGTACGCCGCTCACCGACGCGATCGTCTGGCAGGACCGCCGCGCCGAGCCGCTCTGCGGGGAACTCACGCCGTACGACGACCGCTTGAGGCAGCTGACGGGACTTCCGCTGGACCCGTACTTCGCCGCCCCCAAGATGGCCTGGATCCGGCGCGAGCTGACCCGCGAGGGCACCGTCACCACCAGCGACTCCTGGCTGATCCACCAGCTGACCGGCGCGTTCGTGACGGACGCCGCCACCGCCGGGCGCACGCAGCTGCTCGACCTCGACCGGGTCGACTGGTCTCCGGAGGCCCTGGAGATCTTCGGGCTCTCCGACGAGGCGCTGCCCCGGGTCGTCGACGCGGCGGGACCGGTCGGCACCACCGGTGCGTTCGGCGCCGAGATCCCGCTGACCGGGCTGCTCGTCGACCAGCAGGCCGCGCTGCTCGCCCAGGACGTGACCGAACCGGGATCCGCCAAGTGCACCTACGGCACCGGCGCGTTCCTGCTCGCGCAGACCGGCGGCCTGCCGCGCCGGGGAACGTCGGGCCTGGTCAGCTGTGTCGCCTGGCGGCTGGACGGACGGACCAGCTACTGCCTCGACGGACAGGTCTACACGGCCGCGTCCGCCGTGCGCTGGCTGACGGATCTCGGCGTGATCTCGGGGGCCGCCGATCTCGACACGGTCGGCTCCTCCGTACCGGACAGCGGCGGCGTGACCTTCGTACCCGCGCTCGCGGGGCTCGCCGCGCCGTGGTGGCGCGGCGATCTGCGCGGCTCCATGACCGGCCTCGGCCTGGACACCGGTCCGGGGCAGCTCGTACGCGCGCTGTGCGAGGGCATCGCCGCCCAGGTCGTGGAGCTGGCGGACGCGGTGGCCACCGATCTCGGCACACCGCTGACGAGCCTGCGGGTGGACGGCGGTCTGACCCGGTCGGCACTGCTGATGCAGACCCAGGCCGATCTGCTGCAACGGCCCGTCGAGGTGTCGGCGCTGCCCGATGTCACGGCGCTGGGGGTGGGCGCCCTCGCGCGCCTCGGCCTCGACCCGGCGCAGTCGTTGCGGCAGGTGATCCCGGAGTGGAAGCCCGCCGCGGTCTACGAGCCGAGGATCGGCGGGGACGAGGCGGCGGAGCGGCTGGGCGCCTTCCGCGCGGAGGTGGCGGCGCTGCTCGACCGTACTCCCCCGCCCTGAAGCAGGGCGGTCCGGAACGAACGGCCCCGGCCGCGGGAGAACCGAGGGGAACCGGGGACAATCGCCGCGTACCGAAGAGAATCCGAACCGAACCGCCGCGCACCGACGCCCACCGAACCGCGGCCCGGACCTCCGTCCCGGCCTGGACCTGGAGCACCATGACTGTCACGACCTCGGGCACGCTGCCGGACGAGGTGTACGACGTCGCTGTCATCGGCGCCGGAGTGGTCGGCACGGCCATCGCCCGTGAACTGACCCGCTATCCGCTGCGGATCGCGCTGGTGGAGGCGTCCGACGATGTCGGCGACGGGACGTCGAAGGCCAACACGGCCATTCTGCACACCGGTTTCGACGCCGTGCCCGGTTCGCTGGAGTCCCGGCTCGTACGCGAGGGACAGCGGCGGCTCGCGGAGTACGCCGCGCTGACGGGGATCCCCGTCGAACCGCTCGGCGCCCTGCTCGTCGCGTGGGACGAGGAACAACTGGCCGTGCTCCCCGGGCTGGCGGAGAAGGCCGGGCGCAATGAGTACCACGAGACACGGATCCTGGACGCGGACGAGCTGTACTCCCGTGAACCGCGTCTCGGCCCCGGCGCGCTCGGGGCGCTCGAAGTCCCCGGCGAGAGCGTCATCTGCCCCTGGACGACGACGCTCGCGTACGCCACCCAGGCCGTACGGGCCGGGGCGGATCTGCACCTCAACTGCCGGGTGGAGGGCGTCGCCGAGCTGCCGGGCGACGAGTCCGCGCATGAACTGGCCACCGGCCGCGGCGTATTGCGGACGCATACGCTGATCAACGCCGCCGGACTGTACGCCGACGAGGTCGACCGGCTGCTCGGCCACACGGACTTCACCGTGACCCCCCGGCGCGGTCAGCTCATGGTCTTCGACAAGTTCGCCCGCGATCTGGTCCGGCACATCCTGCTGCCGGTGCCCACCGCGCTCGGCAAGGGGGTGCTGGTGGCGCCCACGGTGTACGGCAATGTGATGCTCGGCCCGACCGCCGAGGACCTGGACGACAAGACGGCGACCGGATCGACGGCCGAGGGGCTGGACTTCCTGCGGGAGAAGGGCGGACGGATCATGCCGGAGCTGCTCGACGAGGAGGTGACGGCCGTCTACGCGGGACTGCGCGCCGCCACCGAGGAGGACGACTACCGCATCCGCTCCCATCCCGGGCAGCGCTACATCACGGTGGGCGGTATCCGCTCCACCGGGCTGACCGCGTCCATGGCGATCGCCGCCCATGTCGTGGAGCTGCTCGCCGGCTCCGGCCGGGACCTGGGCGCGGCACGGGAGCTCGAACCGGTACGGATGCCGAATATCGGCGAGGCGTCGCCACGACCGTACGAGCGCGCCGAGCTGATCGCGGCGGACCCGGAGTACGGCAGGATCGTCTGCCACTGCGAACGGGTCTCGCGCGGGGAGATCCGCGACGCCCTCGCCAGTACCGTCCCGCCCCGCTCGCCCGAGGGGCTGCGGCGGCGCACCCGCGCCCGGGGCGGCCGGTGCCAGGGCTTCTACTGCGGCGCCACCGTACGCGCCCTGCTCGACGCCGAACTTCCAGAGGCCGCCGAAGCCCCCGAAGCCCCGGGCGCGGTCGGCACGTACGGCACGCCCGGACCGTCCGGCACGCCAGGACCGTCCGATGACGGCGAACCATCCCAGCGGCCGGAGGTCGGACCATGAGCGCGACATCGGACCGGGATGCCATGTCCTCGGGCCCCGGCCCCGGCCGGCAGCGGCGCTCGGTCGATGTGCTGGTGGTCGGCGCGGGCCCGGCGGGTCTGGCCGCGGCCGAGCGGCTGGCCGCCTCGGGCGCCGGTACGGTCGAGGTCGTCGACCGCGAGGAGGAGGCCGGCGGCGTCCCCCGCCACTGCTTCCACACCGGGTTCGGCCTGCGTGATCTGCACCGTCCGATGAGCGGCCCCGCGTACGCCCGCCACTGGCGCGATCTGGCGACCGGCGCGGGAGCGACGCTGCGCACCGGTGTCTCCGTCACCGGCTGGGCGGGACATCACGGGCGCGAGGTCTCCCCCGGCGGCCCCGGGCCGCTCACCGTGGAGACCACCGGACCCGAGGGCCTGGAAAGCCTCTCGGCCGGGGCGGTCGTCCTCGCCACCGGCGCGCGCGAACGGCCGCGCGGCGCACGGCTGGTGCCGGGGACACGGCCGGCCGGTGTGTTCACCACCGGCGAGCTGCAACAGGCCGTCCATCTGCACCATCAGCGGATCGGGCTGCGGGCCGTCGTCATCGGGGCCGAGCCCGTCGGCTACTCCGCGGCGCGCACCCTGCGGAGCGCGGGCGTGGAGATCGCGGCGATGGTCACCGAACAGCCGCACCACCAGTCCTCCTGGGCCTCGGGGCTCGGATCCCGGCTGCGCCACCGCGTACCGCTGCTCACCGGCACGACCGTCACCGAACTGCTCGGCCGGGGCCGGCTCACCGGGGTCGCGCTGCGGCACGACGACGGCAGGACGACCACCGTCGGCTGCGACACCGTCGTCTTCACCGGGGACTGGATCCCCGACCATGAGCTGGCCCGCCGTGGCGGGATCACCCTCGACCGGGGCACCCGGGGCCCGGCGGTCGACACCGCGTTCCGCACGGCCGCGCCCGGCGTCTTCGCCGTCGGTAATCTGCTGCACGCCATCGAGCCCGCGAGCACCGCCGCCCGGGAGGGCCGGCTCGTCGCGGGGCCCGTGCTGCGGTATCTGGCGGACGGCGCCTGGCCGGGCGGACAGCTGCCGGTGGAGGTGGACGCGCCCCTGCGGTGGGTCGCGCCGAACCGTATCGATCCACGCGGTCCGCGCCCGCCGCTGGGCCGCTTCACGCTCCGTACGGCACGCCCGGCCGACCGGCTGTCGTTCCTCCTGGTCAGCCAGGACGGGCGGGTGCTGCACCGGGAACGGCTACGGCGTGGCGCGGTGCCGAACCGCCCGCTGTACGCCTCCGCCGACTGGATCGACCGCGCCGATCCCGGCGGCGGCCCGGTCGTGATCAGCACAGGCTGAGCCCGGCCGCGGCGCCGCCCCGTCGCGTGTACGGGCTCAGAGATCGTCGGACCCCAGGACCGCCGCGTAGAAACCGGCGCGCCCGGCGAGCGGCGTCAGCTCACCCGCCCGCCGGGCCGGGAAGCAGACCAGCGGGTAGCAGTCGGACTCTATGTCGAGGACGGCGAGCGCCACGCCGAGTTCCAGATGAAGCCGGCCGGCCTCATTGAGGAAGGCGGCGGTGTCCAGCGGCTCCGCGTCCGTGCCGTCCGTACCGTCCGAGTCCTCCGGGCCCGCGAGGGACCACGGGTCGACGGTCGGACGGGATTCGAGACCCCGGAGCTGACGTCTGATCTCGTCGCCGCCCTCCTTCCAGTCGACCTCGGCCAGCAGCCCCTGGGCGGTGAGGGCGTCGACGAGCGCGATCCACGCGAGGTTCTCGATGGGCGCGTCGATGCCGCGGCGATCAAGCCGCGCGGCGTGCGTACGGACATAGGCGTCCGGGTCGTCGTACGCGAACAGGGCCTCTTCGGCGACGACCGCGCGGCCGGGCGCGAGGAGCTCGGCCAACTCGGCGAGCGCCTGCGCGGCGGGTGCGGAGGCGGAGGCGGAGGCGGAGGCGGGACGATCCGTCATGATGACAGCTCCTCAGAGGTCGGCTCAGGAACCAGCGCACGGCGACAACCAGGGCTGGGCGTCGGGAAATCCAGGTGTCCAGGGGTGGATCACCGGCCCGGGAAACACCCTCCCACGGGGGTCTGACAACCGGCCCGCTCGCGCGGGGCCACCGGAAGCGGGGCCGGGGAGCGGGCCCGGAGGCACGGCCACGGGAAACACGGACCACCCTTCCCCGCAGAGTGAACGCTGAGTGACCGGCTCCGGTCCTGCGACTGTGGGCGCGGCGACGGTTCCCCGACGCGGTGATCCCTGTGTGGTGATCGGTGTTGGCCGTTGGAACGTCGTTCACGCGCAGGCCACGCCCGGTGTCAACCATAAAGGAGTAGCCAGGGGGCCGTCCCCGGCGCGCTTGTTGATGCGCTCGCACTCGGGAGACCGCAGAATGACACGCATACGCTCCGCAGTCACCGCCGTCGACCGCCGCTCCTTTCTCACCGCCACCGGAGCGGTCGGCGTCTCCGCCGGGATCGGGCTGGCGCTCGGCGCGGGCGGCGGTCCCGGGGAAGCGGCCGCCGCGCCCGGAGTGACCGCCGCACCCTCCGTCCCCGCCCCCCGCGGCCCCGCCGCCCCGGCCACGCCCATCCGTACCGTCCCCGCCCGTACGACGCTGGAGACGGTGGCCGCTCCCCGTGACAGCGCCGCGGCCTTCCGGCGGCTCGGCGACGGTCCCGGCTGGCGCAGGGTCGTCCGCGAGACGCTCGCGGCCCCGCGGCCCGGCCGCGCCCAGCGGCGCACCGTACTCAGCTCCTTCGTCCAGCTCACCGATCTGCATCTGGTGGATGTCCAGCACCCGGTGCGCACCGAGTATCTGCGCTCGCAGCAGCTCTCGGGATGGCGGCCCCAGGAGGCGCTCACCGTCCCCGGGGCGGTGGCCCTGATCGAGCAGATCAACGCGCTGAAGGCCGGCCCCGCGACCGGGGCGCCGCTCTCCTTCGCCGTGACGACGGGCGACAACACCGACAACAACTCCCGGGCGGAACTGGACTGGTTCCTCACGGTGATGAGCGGTGGCCGTATCTCCCCCAACACCGGTGACCTCCAGCGTTACGAAGGGGTGCAGAACTCCGACGAGCGGCTGTTCTGGCACCCGGAGGACTCCCGTCGCGACACCGACAAGCGGCTCGGCTACCCCCGTATCGACGGGTTCCTCGACGCCGCGATCCGGTCCGTGAACAGCCCGGGGCTGCGTATCCCGTGGTACTCGACCGTCGGCAATCACGACGGTCTGGCCAGCGGGGCGATGGCCGACCCGTCCGGCTTCCTCGCCGAGTTCGCCGTCGGTGCGAAGAAGCTGTACGGCATCCCCGACGCCGAGGCCAAGCAGCTGCTGAAGCTCCTCTCGAAGGGCGGGGACCCCCACGGCGAGAAGCTGATCGACCTGCTGCGCCGCTCGAAGCGCGCGATGCGGTCCATCACCGCGGATCCGCGCCGGGCGCCGTTCGGTCCCCGTGAGCATCTGACCGCGCACCTCGACCCGGAGCGGGCGGGCGCCGGTCCGGCCGGCCATGGCTACACCGCGGCCAATCTGGACGACGACACGCTCTACTACACGTTCCCGATGGGCGAGAACGTCACCGGGATCAGCCTCGACACCACCGACCGGGGCGGCCACTACACCGGTTCGCTCAACACCGCCCAGCTCACCTGGCTGAAGCGCAAGCTCGCGGAGCACCGGGACGGATACGTCGTCATCTTCAGCCATCACAACAGCTGGACGATGACCAACACCCACCCCGACCCCGCCCACCCCGGCGAGGCCCGGCACAACGGCGACGAGGTCCTGGCGCTGCTCAAGCGGAACCGCAATGTGCTGGCCTGGGTCAATGGCCACAGCCACCGCAACTCGATCCTTCCGCACGGCAGCTTCTGGGAGATCTCCACCGCCTCGCACATCGACTTCCCGCAGCTCGCCCGGGTCATCGAGATCACCGACAACGGGGACGGCACGCTCTCGCTGTTCACCACGCTGATCGAGTCGGCGGCGCCGCACAGGACCGACTTCGAGGACCTCTCGCAGACCGGTCTCGCCGCCCTGTACCGCGAGCTGTCGCACAACGCCCCGGGGTCGACCACCGCCCCGTCGGGCAAGTCCACGGACCGCAACACCGAGCTGCTGCTGAGCCGCTGACACCCCCGCCGACAGCACCTTCGGCACCTCCGCCGACAGCCCCGGCCGCTGACGCCGCCCGGGGGACGACACCGCCCAGGAAGGGACGCACAGCCATCCACCCCGGTCCTGCCTCCGACCGCGGCCACCGGACCCGGCACACTGTCCGGGGCGGTTCCGGATCCGGTGCCCGCCCGACGACCGCCGTGGGAGGCACGATGCCGCTGCAGATCAGCGCGACCAATCCGGAGCAGCCGGCCGTGCTGCTGGATCTGCCGTGGACCACTCCGCTCGACCAGTGGCCCGACGAGTGCCTGGTCGCGCTCCCGCGCGGTATCTCGCGCCATGTGGTGCGCTTCGCCTCGGCGGGGCCCGAGGTCGTGGCGGTCAAGGAGATATCGGAGCGCGGGGCGGTCCGCGAGTTCGGTCTGCTCCGCGATCTGCACCGCCTCGGGATCCCGGCCGTGGACCCGGTCGCGGTGGTGACCGGGCGTGTGGACGCGGACGGGGCACCCCTGGAACCGGCGCTGATCACACGCCATCTCAAGGGATCGCTGCCCTATCGCTCGATGTTCGAGTCGACGATGCGGCCGACCACCGTGAAGCGGCTGATGGACGCGCTGGCCGTGCTGCTCGTACGACTGCATCTCGCCGGGTTCGCCTGGGGCGACTGCTCGCTGTCCAACGCGCTCTTCCGGCGGGACGCGGGCGCGTACGCCGCGTATCTGGTGGACGCGGAGACAGGACAGATCCAGCAGAACCTGAGCCGGGGACAGCGCGATTACGACATCGAGCTGGCGCGGGTGAACATCGCCGGGGAACTGATGGACCTGGAGGCGTCGGGGGCGCTGCACCCTTCCGTCGACCCGGTGCCCTTCGGCGCGGCGATCGTCCAGCGGTACGAGGATCTCTGGCACGAGGTGACGCGCGAGTCCGTGTATCCGGTGGACAAGCGGCACTACATCGACCGCCGGATCCGCCGGCTCAACGATCTGGGCTTCGATGTCGCGGAGATGCAGATCGAGCGCTCCCCGGTGGGCGACACCGTCACCTTCCTGCCGAAGGTCGTGGACGCGGGCCATCATCAGCGGCAGCTGCTGCGTCTGACCGGCCTGGACGCCGAGGAGAACCAGGCGCGCCGGCTGCTGAACGACCTGGAGAGCTGGATGGCCGGCGAGGAGGACTACGCGCCCGGCGATCCCCTGGGGGCGCGGCCCGAGGTCCTCGCGCACCGCTGGGTCCGCGATGTCTTCCGGCCGACCGTACGGGCCGTACCGCTGGAGGCGCGCGGCGAGATGGACGCGGCGCAGATCTACCACGAGGTGCTGGAGCACCGCTGGTATCTGTCGGAGGCGGCGGGGCGCGATGTCGGTCTGGAGGCGACGATCGCGGACTACCTCGTGAACGTACTGCCGCACTCGGTGAACGCGATGACGCCTCCGGGGGCGGAGACGACGGGCGGTCTCTCGCCCTGACCCCGGGACGCGGCCCTCGGGAGCCGGCCTCCCGACGGCGCTCCGGACCCGGGTGCCGTGTGCCCGCTCACTGGAGGGCGCGTACCGCCGCCGCGAAGACCGACGGCATCCGGGCCGCCGCCGGGACGATCAGCCGGGCTCCCGCCGCGTGGCCGCTGACCCTCAGCAGCCCCTCCGTCAGCATCCGGTGGCGCCGGGACAGCGCGCGCCACCGCCGCTCGTACTCCTGCGGCCGGCCCGCCCGCAGACACCGGACGGCCGCCTCCGCCGAGGCCAGCGCGAGCGCGATGCCCTCGCCGGTGAGGGCGTCGACATACCCGGCCGCGTCGCCGACGAGCAGCACCCGGCCCGCGCTGCGGCGGCGTACCCGCTGGCGCAGAGGGCCCGCGCCGCGCACGGCGCCGACCGGCTCACCGTCCAGCAGCGGGAGCAGCCGGGGGAAGCGGGCCAGATGGTCGTCGTAACCGCCCTTCACCGTGGTCAGTACGGCCACCCCGACCAGGTCGTCCGCCACGGGTGTCACATACGCCTCTCCCGCCCGCCCCGACGACGACCAGTGGACCTCGACGAAGTCCGTCCAGGGCTTCATGCGGTAGTGCCGCCGCTGCCCGTACCGCCGGGGCCGCCGGTCGGGGACGTCCAGACCGAGGCGGCGGCGTACGGGTGAGCGCAGCCCGTCGGCGGCGACCAGCCAGCGCGCCCGCAGTCCGCCCGCGGTCACGGAGTCCGCGGTCTGCTCCACCGCGCCGACCCGGCCGGTCACGGTCCTGACACCGGCCTCCGCGGCCCGTCGTGCCAGCGCGGCGTGGAGTTCCGTACGCCGCACCCCGAGCCCGGGTCCGTCGTCGAACGGGGCCTCGGCCCGGTGGGCGCCGCGGACGTAGCGGATGCCGCGCAGCGGATGGCCCGGGAGCGGGCCGAGGCCGAGGGCGGACAGCGCGCGTACGCCGCTCGGCATCACGCCTTCGCCGCACGCCTTGTCGACGGGGGTGGAACGGGGTTCGATCACGACCGTCTCCAGCCCGGCCAGCGCGGCGTGCACGGCGGTGGCGAGACCGGCGGGTCCGCCGCCCACCACCAGCAGATCGATCATGGCCGGGCGCCGGCGGCGGCCGAATCCAGCGCGCGGTTCTCGCACCGTATCCGGATCGTCAGCAGCACCGCGTTGAACACGGTGAACAGCAGCGCGGTGATCCAGGCGCCATGGACGAGCGGCAGCGCGATGCCTTCCGCCGCCACCGCCACATAGTTGGGGTGCCGCAGCAGCCGGTACGGGCCGCCGGTCACCAGCGGAAGTCCCGGCACGACCAGTACCCGGGTGTTCCAGCGCGGGCCGAGCGTACGGATGCACCACCAGCGCAGCGCCTGCGCGGCCAGCACGACGGCGGCCATCGGCCAGCCGAGCGCCGGGTCGAACGGCCGGTCGGCCAGCCACACTTCCGCGAGACAGCCGAGCAGCAGCAGGGTGTGCAGCGCGACCATCGGCGGGTAGTGCCCCCGCCCCCGCTCGACGGCCCCGCGCGCCAGACTCCAGCGGGTGTTGCGCCGGGCGACGACGAGTTCGGCGACGCGCTCCGCGCCCACGGCCAGTACCAGCGCGGTGTACCAGATCATGTCTCCCCGTCCCTCTGTCTCTTCTCCCCTGTACCGCTGTCTCTTCTTCTCTGTTCCTCTGTCTCCTCTCCTCTGTGTCTCGCCGCCGACGCCGCCGCCCTACCAGCGGAGCAGCACGAGCTCGGAGCAGAACCCGGGCCCCATCGCCAGCAGCAGCCCGTGGGTACCGGGCGGTGGCGGGCGCTCGGCGAGCGTGTCGCGCAGCACATGCAGTACGGAGGAGGACGACAGATTCCCGACCGCCGCCAGCGAACGCCAGGTCATGTCGAGGGCGTCGGCGGGCAGTCGCAGGACCTCTTCGACGGCTTCCAGCACCTTCGGCCCGCCGGGGTGGCACACCCACGCGGTGATGTCCTCGCGCGCCAGTCCGTTGGCGGCGAGGAATCCGTCGACATCCGCGGCGAGGTTCTTGCGGACCAGATCCGGAACGCTCGCGTCCAGGACGATACGGAACCCGGAGCCCGTGATGTCCCAGCCCATCGCCTGCTCGGTGTCCGGGTAGAGCCGGCTGCGCGTGTCGACGACGACGGGGCCGCCGGCCCGGCGCCCGGGGCCGCAGGCGACGACGGCCGCGGCGCCGTCCCCGAAGAGCGCGGTCGCGACGAGATTGGCGGACGAGACGTCGTCACGCTGGAAGGTGAGCGAGCACAGCTCGACCGAGAGGAGGACGGCCACCTCGTCGGGACGTCCGAGCAGATAGTCGTGGAGCCGGGCGATGCCGGCCGCTCCCGCCACACAGCCGAGCCCGAAGACCGGCACCCTCTTCACGTCGGAGCGCAGTCCGAGCCGTCCGACGAGGCGCGCGTCCACGGACGGCGCGGCGATGCCCGTCACCGAGGTGAACATCAGCAGATCGACATCGCGGGGGGAGAGCCCCGCCTCGTCCAGCGCCCGGCCGACCGTCTCGACCCCCAGCGGCACGGCTCCGGCGATGAAGGCGTCGTTCACCGCCCCGAAGTCCTTGAGGCCGTCGTACTGGTCGAGGGGGAGGGCCGTGTGGCGCGTGTCCACGCGCGCGCCGCGGTGCAGCCGGTCGAGTACCTGCCGGTCGGCACCCGCGGGCAGACAGGTCTTGGCGACCATGTCCGTGATCTCGTGCTGGTGATACCGATGCGGAGCCAGGGCTCCGTGGACGGCTGCGATGCGAGTCATCTGCGGTCCGGGGTCGGAGGGGCGGCTGATGTGCCATCCCTGCCCCCGACCGGTCGTGCCACACACGAAGTCGCCTGTACGGCCCCTCAGGACCGGTTGTACGACCGCGCCGTGACGGGCGGTCCGGCCGGGACGAGGCGCGGGCGTGACGGACCGACCGCTGTCGGCGGTGCTGCTTACGATGGACTCGTGGACGCCATCGACCAGCCGGGGAGCATCGTCCGTACACCACTCGGCGAGGCTCCGGCCGGGTGGCCGCGCCGGGTGGCGCGGCTGCTGGGCGCGTTGCTGGGCGCGTGCCATCCGGGTCCCACGGCCGCGGTGACGCTGCTGGTCGCGGGGCTCGCGGTGGCCGCCGGGCAGGACGTGCCCGGCTGTCTGCTGGTGACCGCCGCCGTTCTGACGGGGCAGTTGTCGGTCGGCTGGAGCAATGACGCCGTCGACGCGGCGCGGGACACCGCGGCCGGACGCCGCGCGAAGCCCGTGGTGGACGGGGCCGTCGGCGCGCGTACCGTACGGGCCGCGGCCGTGACGGCGCTGGTTCTGTGCGTTCCGCTGTCGCTGGCGTACGGCGCGCTCGCGGGCGTGGTGCATCTCGTGGGGGTGGCCGCGGCCTGGCTGTACAACGTCCGGCTGAAGTCGACGGTGCTGTCGTGGCTGCCGTACGCGATCGGGTTCGCTTCCCTGCCCGCCTTCGTGACGCTCGGTCTGCCGGGGCAGCCCCGGCCGGCCTGGTGGATCGTCACCGCCGCGGCGCTGGTGGGGGTCGGGGCGCATCTGGGCAATGTGCTGCCGGACATCGAGGCGGATCTCGCGCTGGGGGTACGGGGCTGGCCGCAGCGGCTGGGGCCGGCCGCCGTGCGGCTGCTCCTGCCGGCCCCGCTGGTGGCGGCGACGGTCCTTCTCGCGCTCGGCGGAGCGGGCGTGGTCGGTGCGGTCGCCGTCGCCGTGGCGCTGATCACGGCGGTCGGCGGCTCGCTGCTGGGCCGCCGCCGCCCCAAGGTGCCGTTCCTCGCGGCGATCGTGGTCGCGGGTGTCGATGTCGCGCTGCTGCTGTGGCGGGGGGCCGCGCTCGGCTGACCCGGGGCCCGCCGGGGTACGGCGTCAGCCGGAGACGCCGAGCCGCTCGCGGAGGAAGGTGATCGTGCGCTCCCAGGCGAGCGCGGCGGAGGTGGCGTGATACGCCTCGGGACGGCCGTCGTTGAAGAAGGCGTGGCCCGCCCCCGGGTAGAGATGGATGACCGGAACGATCCCGGACTGGGACTCGATCGCGGTACGCAGTTCCTCGAGGCTCGACGGCGGAACGGTGTCGTCGTCCCCGCCGTAGTGGCCGAGGATCTCGGCCTTGAGGTTCGAGAAGTCGGGGACACCGTCCCGATTGACACCGTAGAACGGCACGGCCGCGGAGACCCGCTGGTCCTTCGCGGCGAGACTGAGCACGAATCCGCCGCCCATGCAGAAGCCGACCGTGCCGATCGTCTCGCCGTCCGTCTCGGGCCGCGCGAGCAGGTAGTCGACGGCTCCGGAGAGCAGGTCGACACCCCGCTCGGTGGGCAGGTCGCCCATCATGCGCAGCGCCTCGCCGGAGTCATGGGCGACCCGGCCGCCGTACAGATCCGGGGCGAGGGCGACGAAGCCCGCCCGTGCGAGGCGGTCGGCGATGTCCTTGATGTGGGCGGTCAGGCCCCACCATTCCTGGATGACGATGACGCCGGGGCCGTGTCCGGCGGGCGGTACGGCGAGATATCCGTACGCGGTCGTTCCCGCGCTCGGGAACGAGACGTTCTGAAGGGTGGATTCGGTGGGCGCGGTGGAGTCGTTGGAGTCGGTCGGCTCGGTGGCCATGGCAGGTGCTCCCAGCTCTGGAGTGCGGTGACGGAACGACATCGAGATCGTATGAAACGCGGGAGCGCGGAGGGCGCGCGCCTCTCCGGGCCGCACCCGGGTACACACGACGGGCACGCTGCGCCGGTCTCGCGCGTTGTCGGAGTGGCTCTGTGTGACACCTGAGGAGAGATGACGGAAATGGCCCTGTGGGACCGGTTCAAGGAATCCGCCGCGACGATGCAGACGCAGCTCATGGCGAAGAAGAACGACCTCAAGAGCGGCTCGTTCCGCGACGCGAGCATGGCGATGTGCGCTCTGGTCGCCGCGGCCGACGGCTCCGTCGACCCCGCCGAACGCCAGCGGGTCGCCTCGTTGATCGCCACCAATGAGGTACTGCGGAACTTCCCCGCGGACGACCTCCAGCGCCGCTTCGACGGCTATCTCAACCAGCTGACCGCCGACTTCGCGTTCGGGAAGGTGGGCGTCCTCCAGGAGGTGGGCAAGGCCAGGAAGAAGCCCGACGAGGCACGGGCCGTCATCCAGATCGGCATCGTCATCGGCGGCGCCGACGGCGACTTCGACAAGACGGAACAGGCCGTGGTCCGCGAAGCCTGCTTCGCGCTCGACCTGCCGCCGCACGAGTTCGACCTCTGAGCGGACCGTCCGGCCGGATACGCACGGGGCGGTGGCCGTCGGCCACCGCCCGCGTCGTCTCTCCTTCTCCTGGACTCAGTTCGTTCAGCGCCGCTCGGCGGAACCGGTCCTGGCGGCTGAGCCGGTCCTGGGAGCCGGATCGGTCGTGGAAGCCGGATCGGTTCTGGAAGCCGGATCGGTTCTGAACGCCCAGGCCATGTCAGGCTCCAGCGCGAAGCGGAAGAGCCGCTGGACCGGGGGCGTGCAGAGCAGCGTGACGACCACGCCCGCGAGGACGGTGACGAAGACCGGGCCGATGGGCCGGTGCAGCCAGTCGGCGTCGTACCAGTCCCAGGTGCTCGCGCTCTGGGCGAGGAATCCGTGCAGCAGATAGCCGCAGAGCGTGCCGGCTCCCAGCAGCGTGAACCACATGCGGCGGCCGGGGACCCAGGCGAAGAAGCACGCGGTCAGTACGAGGGAGCAGCCGAAGAGGGCGAGCGTCATCAGGATGCCGCTCCACCAGGGCGCGCCCAGTTCCTGCGCGCTGTCGCGGTGGAAGAACCACGCCATGTTCATGCGGGTGACGGCCCAGTACGCGAAGACCACCGTGGCGGCGAAGACCGGAACGGCCAGAAGGCGTACTTCCTTGCGGCGGACCAGCTGGAAGTGCTCGGGCTTGAGCCGCAGGCCGAGCACGAAGAACGGCAGGAACTGGAGCACCCGCTGGAGATCGAGGTCGTCGCCGATGTCCGGGGAGAGCGAGGCGAGCATGGCGATCCCCAGCGCGACCGGGACGGGCCACCGCACCAGACGCCAGATCGGCGCCGTCATCCGCCAGACGAAGAGGGCGAGCAGGAACCAGGTCAGATACCAGGGGTCGAGCAGGGTGATCTCCATGGCCGGATCGTCCGCGGCCCACCGGTGGAAGAGGCTGTAGGCGACCTCGAACACGATGTACGGCACGGCGATGCCGGTGATCAGCCGGCGCACCCGGTCGGGCCGGAAGTCGAAATTCCGGGAGAAATAGCCCGAGATAATGATGAATGCCGGCATATGGAAGGCGTAGACGACGATGTAGAGCGCCGAGACCGCCCGGCTGCCGTCCCGCAGCGGCTCCCACGCGTGTCCCATCGCGACCAGCACGATCGCCAGGAACTTGGCGTTGTCGAAGAACGCGTCCCGCTTCTTGGCCGGTGGCGCGGCCGGCCCGGCCGCCGCGGCTTCCGCCGGTTTCGCGGTCGCCGTGGCCCGTACCGACTGATCGGTGAGCTGCGTCACAGAGCCTCCCAGAGGGAACCCGGATCGGTGAACACACCTCTTACAGAAAATGTGAGGGGAAAACGTGGGGCGAACATTCAAGGCACCCTAACCAGGGCTCCCGCCGGCTCTCCACCTGGGTGGCGCGGATCCGGAGGCCCCTACCGAGCCGTCACACACTCGCCACACGGCCTCCTTCCGGCCACATCCCCCCGGACGGCGTGAGGGCCCACCTCCGGGCCGGACTCACTGGGCCTTGAGGAGGTCCGCCGCGAGCTGGTCGATCCGTGTCCGCCAGGCGGCCAGGACCGCGTCCGCGTCGGCTCCCTCGGGGCCGGTCTGGGTCAGCACCAGCCGGGCCCCGTGACCGGTCCCCTGTCCCAGTTCCCAGGTGACCGACCCCTCGGGCTGCCAGGTATAGGTGAGCGACTTCGGCGCCCTGACCTCCGTGACATGGCCCGCCGGAACGTTCTCGGCGGTGAACCCGACGGGGACGGGCAGGCCCGCCACCGGCTCGATGCCCGCCGACAGGACGTCCCAGACGGTCGCGGCCGGCCGTACCAGCTGACGTTCCAGCCGGATCCGCGGGCCGGCGGCGTCGCCCCCGGCCGGCTCGGCGGTGCCACGGCCGAGACCGAACCGCCGTACGTACGTCTCGTGCAGCTCACCCGTGTCACGGCCCACGGTGACCGGACCCCCGGCGAGCAGCTGGGCGAGCGCGGCGATACAGAGGTGCCAGCCGGAGGCGAAGCTCGCCGCGCCCGCGAGATCATCGAAGGTGTGCACGAGCGTGAGCAGCGAGCCCTCTCCGTCGGGCGCGACGGACCAGCTCAGATGGTCGGTACCCCAGGTGAACGCGAAGAGGCGGGGCTCGTCGACATCCGTGACGGTGCCGGTCATGCCCGGTCCGCTGACGCCGGGGAAGTGGAAACCCATCGCGCCACCGGGGGTGAGGTCGACGGTCACCTCGGAGGGGAACCACTGGGCGAGAGCGGCGGGTTCGGTGAGCGCGGCCCAGACCTTCCCGGGAGGGTGCGGAAGCCTGCGCTCCATCCGCAGGGCGGTCCGGCCGTCGGCGGCGGTCGTCAGCGTGTCGTCCTGCGAGATGTCGTGCCAGGTGTGGTCGTAGGGGGTGCCGTCGTGCGGGTTCGTGTTCATGAGGGGTCGTCCTCCATCGCGTCGAGACCTGCCGGCCCCCGACGAGACCGGCGTCGCGCAGTACCCGCAGATGCTGGCATACGACCCCATGGCAAGGGACGCTCCAGCGCGGCGCGGTGTCATGAAATTTCCGCTATACAGGGCGGCGATTACGCTCCGGATCTGGCCGGATCCGCGTCGTGACAGGACGTCAGTAAAGGCTTCATAGTTGGAAGTTCGGGCATTCCGGAGCCGCTTTCCACTCCCCCGGGAAATCGCTCCGCCACGGCACCCGAAAGTACCCGCGCAACGTCACCGCAAAGCACTGCGGCCCAGGCCATCAGGCTGCACAGAACGGCGCAAGGAGAGCGGCCGTGCATGACGAATTCCTGTGCCATGTCACCGCGTACGGAATCTGCGGTGGACAGCGTATCGGCGTTCCGCTGGGAACATATCGCGCCCCCACTCTGGCACTTGCACTGTGGTGGTTGCGGGATCGTGCGACCTGGATCGCGGAACGGCTCGATCCCAGCCCCGAAAACGACCATTTTCCGGCCGCCGCACTCACTCCGGTGGGGCGTGGCGTGCCGGACGTACCGACGACGCTCCGGACCTGGCGGGACGATACGGCCCATCAGGACATGGTCGCCGAGCACTTGGCGGCCGGGCGTCTCATCCGTGTCGCCACCCGCGACGACACCACGGAATACGAGTTACTGGCGGAATCGGTGGACGCGCTGCGGATGGACCGCGCGCTGCCGCCTCTGATCACACCGGAAGTACTGCCGGAGCCGCTTCACCGGGACCGTCCACTGGTCGCTTCGGCACCCGGATCCGCCCACGAGTACCGAAGACACGGCGGCGGTCAGGGCCGGAGGACCGGGGGTGATGATTCCTTCGGGGACACCTTGGAGTTCGGCCGGATATACCGGTGAACGATGAATGACGGCCGAATGACGAACGAATGACAGAGGAACGGGGAACGGGGAACGGAGAACGGGCGACGGGGGGAACGGGGAATCCCGGGTTATCGGCACGGCGCCGCCGGTCAGCGCCCGGGACCCTCTCCCTGCGCGATCTCGATATGGGTGTGCAGGTCGTTCGCCGCCGCCACGGCCGAGACGCCGGACAGCGTCAGGCACATCAGCAGCGCGCCCGCGACGAGACGGCGGGTCCGGGGCCCGAGCGCGGGCCGGCCGCTCGGCCCGGTACCCAGCAGCGCGGCGACACGGCGCGGCACCGGGCCCGCGGTCGCCGCGAGCACGGTCCTGGGCCTGACCGACCCCGGCCGGCCCGGCGCACCGCGGGCGGCCAGCGCGGCGCGCCCGATCGCGCGGGCGGCGAGACGCCGGTCACCGACGGCCGCGGCGGCGGCCTCGTCCGCGGCGCGCTCCAGCGCGTAGCCGAGCGGTTCGCGCAGTGAGCGCAGGGCGGGGTGGCAGAGCGCGGCCAGTTCCGCCGCCGCGAGCAGGACATGGTGACGGCCGCGCAGATGGGCGCGTTCATGGGCGAACAGCGCCTCGCGCTCGGCCGGTTCCAGGGCGCGCAGCATGCCGGTGGTGACGACGATCCGGCCGGGGCGGCCGGGCAGCGCGTACGCGTCGGGGCGGTCGTCCCGTACCACCGCCAGTTCGCCGTCCGTACCGCCCGTGAGGGCCCTGGCCCGGCGCAGCTCCGCCCGGTCGCGCCGCGCGGCGGCGGTGAGCGCCGCCGCACGCCGGACCAGCAGAGCCCCGGCGACGAGCGCGAGCGCGATGGTCACCGGGGGTGGTCCGGCCGCCAGCGGCTCGGCGAGTTCACCGAGGACGGCGACGGCGGGGAGATACGACGCGCCCGGTACGACCAGCAGCGCCAGGGCCGCGGAAGCGCTGACGGCCAGGACCAGCGCGGCGGCGGTGAGCAGCAGGGCCGCGCGGCGCGGCGGGAGGGCCGCGGCGACCCGGCGGGCGGCGGGCGCCGCGAGGAAGGGCATCAGGAGCGGGATCAGTACGAGGTAGGTCATCCGGCCCCGCCGTCGTCCAGCAGCGAGCGCAGCAGCCGCTCGTCCTCGTCGTTGAGCTGGGAGACGAAGCGGGCGAGCACCGCGCTCCGGTCCTCGTCCTTCGCCAGCTCGGAGTGCATACGGCGGGCGGTCAGCCCGGGGGCGTCCTCGGTCGGGGAGTACGCGTAGCCGCGCCCCGAACGGATGCGCGTGACACTGCCCTTCTCGTACAGCCGCGACAGAATCGTGGTGACGGTGGTGCGGGCGAGCGATCCACCGAGCGCCTCCTGGACACGTCCGGGTGTGAGCGGCTCCTCGGCCGCCCACAGCGCCGCGAGCACACCGGCTTCCAGCTCCCCAGCCGGCCGCCGTTCCGCGCCGTCGTCACCCATGGGAACGCTCCTCCCGCTCTCTTCGTCTACAGTGAAGTAGACCGTCTACAGAACTGTAGTCAATCGGGTCGTCATGCGGGACACCCCTGTCCGCCCCTCCGTCCACCATTATGGGAGCAGCCCTTCAATGGACGTATCCGCCCTCGCGACGACGCCACAGGCCGTGAACCTTCTCGACGCGGGCTCATTGCTCTCCGCGTTCGGCGCCCTCGGCATCGCCGTCGTGCTCTTCGCCGAGACCGGCCTCCTCGTCGGTTTCTTCCTCCCCGGTGACTCACTGCTCTTCACCGCCGGGCTGCTCTGTGTCTCCGGCGCGAACGGAACCGCGCATCTCTCGCTCCCGCAGGTCCTGACCGCGTCGGTCCTCGGCGCTCTGCTGGGCGCGCAGACCGGCTACTGGATCGGTCTGCGCGGCGGCCGGGCGCTGCTGGCGCGCAGCCGCGCCCGCAAGCTGCGCGAGGGAGCGGCCCGCGCGGAGGAACTGCTCGAACGCTACGGCCACGCGAAGGCCATCGTGCTCGCCCGCTTCGTCCCGGTCGTGCGCACCGTGCTGAACCCGCTGGCCGGAGCCCTGAACGTGCCCGCCCGTCTCTTCACCCTCTGGCAGGTCCTCGGCGGCGTGCTCTGGACCGTCGGGCTCGTACTCGCCGGATACGCGCTCGGCTCGACCGTGCCCAATGTCGACCGTTATCTGCTGCCCATCGTCGCGGTCATCGTGGTCATCTCGCTCGTTCCGCTCGCCCTGGAGGTGCTGCGCTCGCGCCGCGCCGCCGCGTCCCCGGCCGGGACCGGAGCCGCCGGATCCCTGCCCGAGTCCCCCGAGGAGGCACGTTGACCGTGAACGCGTGGGCGCCGGGCGCGTCCGATGAGCGATGGTTCGACGAGGGTCTGTACCGGTCCGTGACCGGCCTGGCGGACCGCTCACCCGGCCCGCTGGACACCGCCGTCTCCCTCTGGTCCACCTACGGTCTGGCCCTGTTCGGCGCGCTCCTGCTGGCGGCGTGGTGGCGCGCCCGGCCCGCGGCCGGCGCTCCGCGGTCCTCGGCGCGTGCCGTCATGGCACTCGCCGCGCCGCTCGCGCTGGTGCTGGCGTACGTCGCCGGTCTGGCCCTCAAGTCGGTGATGCGGGAGCAGCGGCCCTGTCAGACGCTGCACACGATCACCATCGAGGCCTGCCCTCCGCTGGGCGACTGGTCGCTGCCGAGCAACCACGCCGCGATCGCGGCGGCGGCGGCCGTCGCGCTGCTGTTCGTCGACCGCTCGCTCGCGGCGGTCGCGGTCCCGGCGGCGCTGCTGATGGCCGGATCACGGGTCTGGGTCGGGGCGCACTACCCGCACGACGTCGTCCTCGGGCTGCTGGTCGGTTCCGTGGTGGCCTGGGCGCTGATGAGCCTCGCGCGACGCACCGCTCCGCTGGCCGAACGGCTCCATGACACCCCGCTGCGCCCGCTGGTGGCCCGTCGGTGAGCCTGACGGGACCGCCGGCCCGCAGAGCCGTCCGCACGGCGCCGCTGATCGTCACCGCGCTGTGCGCCGGGGCCTTCGCCCTGCTGGCCGTGCTCATCACGAGCCGCGGCGGCGCCCCGTTCCCGCTGGACACGGACGCGCTCGACTGGTCGGTCGGGCACCGCTCGTCCCCCGCGGCCGTCACGGCGGCGCGGGCCGTGACGGCGAGCGGCACCGGGCCGTATCCCTATCTGTGCGCGGTCGTGGCGGGGCTGCTCGCCGGCCGCGACGCGCGGCACCGGCTGGTGGCGGCGGCCGGCGCGCTGGTGTTCCTCCTCGCGGGACAGGCCGCCCGCTACGGCCTGCTGGCGGCCGTGGCCCGTCCCCGGCCGCCGATGGCGGACTGGCTGACCCACGCCTCCGGCTTCGCGTTCCCCTCCGGGCACACCACCACGTCGGCGCTCGCGGCGGGTCTGCTGATCTGGGGCCTCCTCCGCTTCGCCCGCGTATCCGAGGCGATACCCGGACGGCTGAGAGGGGCGCTCATCGCGCTCCTCGTCTGCTGGGCCGTCGCCGTGGGGCTGAGCCGGATCTATCTCGGGGTGCACTGGGCGACGGATGTCGTGGGCGGATGGCTCTACGCCGCCACCTGGCTCGGGCTGGGCGCGTCCTTCGTCCCGGCCCGATCGCACCTCCCGGCCGGACGGTCGCACCACGAGCACTCGCCGCATCCGCCGCCGGACGACCGATGAGTCCCGGACCTCGCGGGCGTCTACCTCTTAGACCCTGATCCCCCCTGATCAACCCCGATCGAGAAAGGACGGCCGCCATGTTCGGCAACACCCCGGCGTTCAGCGGATTCGCCGTGAACGACATCGAGAAGGCCAGGCACTTCTACGGCGAGACACTGGGACTGACGGTGGAGGAGGAGCACGGCCTGCTGCATCTGCGTCTCGCGGGCGGAACCAGCGTGCTCATCTACCCGAAGCCCGATCACACACCCGCGTCGTTCACGATCCTCAACTTCCCGGTGGACGACATCGACGCGGCGGTCGACGAACTGGGCCGCCGCGGCGTGACCTTCGAGCGCTACCCCGGAATGGAAGCGGACGAGAAGGCTGTCTTCCGGGGCGGCGGCCCGTACATCGCGTGGTTCACGGACCCGGCGGGGAACGTCCTGTCCGTGCTCCAGGACCGCTAGGGCGTGTTACGGAAGTCCCGTCCGCCCTCAGAGCGCGCGGTGCATGATGTGCAGCCCGACATAGCCGCGCGCCGGGTGCAGGAAGCCCTCCGGGAGCGTGCCCAGTACCTCGAAGCCGAGCGACCGGTACAGCTTCACCGCGTGCACATTGGTCTCGACGACCGCGTTGAACTGCATCGCGCGGTATCCCGCCGCGCGGGCCCAGTCGATCGAGTACGTACAGAGCGCCCTGCCCAGCCCGCGGCCCGCGTGCGCCGGGTCGACCATGTAACTCGCGCTCGCGATGTGCGAGCCGTTGCCCATGTGGTTCCGGTTCATCTTCGCCGTGCCCAGGACCGTACCCGCGTCGTCGACGGCGACGACGGTGCGGTTCGGCGGCGCGACCAGCCACATGTCACGGCCGTCGGCCTCGCCGAGCCCGAGGGGGTAGGTGAAGGTCTCGCCCTCGGCGACGATCCGGTGGAAGAACGGCCAGATGGCGGGCCAGTCCTCGGGGGTGGCTTCCCTGATCAGCATGCGGCCAGAATGCCCGGACACACCACGGGCCCACCAGTGCTTTTCCCTCTCACGCCTCGGTGGCGGCCACGGCCGACCTGAGCGGGGCGCCCGCGTCGTGCAGGCTTCTGAGCGCCTGGCGGTAGGAGGTGAGAAGGCCCGTCTCCAGATAGTCGATCCCCAGCTCCTGGCAGTAACGCCGGACGAGGGGCTGGGCCCGGCGCAGATGCGGGGTGGGCATGCTCGGGAAGAGGTGGTGCTCGATCTGGTAGTTGAGCCCGCCCAGCGCGAGATCGGTGAACCAGCCGCCGCGCACATTGCGCGAGGTGAGGACCTGGCGCCGGAGGAAGTCGGGGCGGTCGTCACCGGTCAGGGTCGGCATGCCCTTGTGGTTGGGGGCGAAGATCGAGCCGAGATACAGACCGAACAGGCACTGGTGGACGGCGAGGAAGGCCACCGCCTTGCCGGGCGGCAGGACCACGAACAGCGCGCCGAGATAGAGCGCGAAGTGGGTGAAGAGCAGCAGGCCCTCCAGGCGACGCTGTTTCAGCGAACGGTCGGCCAGTGCCCGTACCCCGGCCACATGGAGGTTGATGCCCTCCAGCGCGAGGAGCGGGAAGAACAGATAGGCCTGCGAGCCGCCGATCAGCCGGGGCAGCCCCTTGGCCGCGCGCGCCTGGCCGCGGGTCCACACCAGTACGTCGGGTTCGACGTCCGGATCCAGTTCCACGTGGTTCGGATTGGCGTGGTGCCGGGAGTGCTTGTCCTGCCACCAGCCGTATCCCATGCCGATACCGAGATTCCCGGCGAGCCGGCCGGCCCAGGCACTGGCCCGGCGCAGCCGGAACACCTGGCGATGTCCCACGTCATGTGCGACGAGGGCGACCTGTCCGAAGACGACGGCGAGGAAAGCGGCGACGGCGAGCGTCCACCAGCTGTCGCCGAGAAGGGCGAAGGCCGCCCAGCCGACCGCGTAGAGCACGGCGATGAGCGACATCCGCGCCACGTAATACCCGGGCCGTCGGCGCATCAGGCCGGCCGCGGTGATTTTCCTCGCCAGGCAGGCGAAATCACTGCCGGCTTCCCGTCGATTTTCGAGCACCGCGGGTTCACCTGAGGGATGGATCGCCATTCAGCCACGCCTTTCGGGTCGGTCTCGACCGTCTTGAGCCGGCTGTTGATTGTGTACACCGACCGGGAATGTGTTTTCGAGTGTAGCCGTCCACCACCCCCGAACGGCGGATACGGGCGCGGCCGGCATCGGTCCGATACCCAGTCCGGGTACTGTCCTGGAAAAACGGATAAGAAGAGAATAAGCCGAGGAGAGGTGAGGCGCTCATGTTCGAAGCCGAGGACATCCGGGAGTGGCGCGGCCACGACGTGGTCGATGTCGAAAAGCGGAAGATCGGCTCGCTGGAGGCCATCTATGTCGACACCGCGACGGACGCCCCGTCGTTCGCCACGGTCACGGTCGGACTGCCCATGAAACGGCGGCTGGTCTTCGTCCCGCTGGCCGACGCCACTGTCGGACCGGATTATCTGAAGGTCCCGTGGGACAGGAAACTCGCCAAGGACGCCCCGTCGATCGATACCGACGGAGAACTTCTCTCCGAGGACGAACCGCGGATCTTCTCGCACTACGGGCTGCCCTACGCGACCGGAACGCAGGGTGAGCGCCGGCTCGGCCGCCGCTGAAAAAGCGACGCGGGCGCGGGGCGCGGCGGGAGAGCCGCGCCCCGCGCCGTGGCCGCGCGGAGATCAGACGAGGTTTTTCTCGATATTCGCCAGATACGCGGGCATGAAGTGGTCGCGAATTCCGACGGACGCGGGCGCGAACAGATCGGCGGTACGCCCCTTGATACGGTCCACGAGCCCGTCGATCAGCGGCATCCGGTCGTGGAGTACGCCATCGGCGTCGAAATACCTGACGTGGTCCACATGGGTGAACACCGGCGCCGGCGGGACCTGCGGAACGATGTCGTTGTTGTTGACGAAGCGGTAGGTACGGCCCTTCAGCGCGGTGTTGTGCGCGACGGCGAGCAGCCGGTCGCAGGTGCGGGGCTGTCCGTAGGTGTAGATGCCGTCGGCGAGGATCCGCGGCTCCTCGAAGTACAGCCGGCCTCCGGCGAGCATGGCGAGGGCGCCGCCCAGGCTGTGCCCGGTGAACCACACGGTCTGGCCGCCGGTGCGGAACGCCTCGACGGCGGACCGTACGTCCGGATACACCGAGGCGAGCGCCCGGTGGAAGCCGAAGTGGACGAAGCCCTTGTTACCCGGTCCCGGTACGGGCGGGGTGTTGGCGTCGGTCAGCCAGTCACGGATCTCCAGCGGCTGGGTGCCGCGGAACGCGATGACGATCATCCGGTCGCTGGCGGCGACGTACGCCTGGGTGTCCTCCAGGGGGAACGGCAGTTCATGGCGGGCCTCGAAGTGCCGGAACCGGTCGAACCCCCAGTCGGCGAGGACGGTCCGCGCCTCGTCCTCGTCGCGGTAGGCCAGCTCCGCGGCCTTCGCCAGCCAGTAGGCGTGGGCCAGTTGATAGCCGGTCGTCTGATGGTCGAGCGGGGCGACGGGCACGGCGAACCTCCGGGACGTACGCGGACACGGACACGGGCGTGGAAGTGACGCGTCCGATGATCGGCGATTCCCCGGACCCGCCACATCACCGCGTTCACCCGTACGGGCGGCGTGCGGGAGCGCTCGGAGCGCACGGGCCCCTGCCCCGGCGTACCCGCGTCGCACCTCGCCCGGCCTCGCGCCTTCGCGCCTTCACGTCGTTGGCGGGTTCGGCGGCGCGTTCGGCGAGTTCGGCGTTCTCGTGGGACCGGCCGGGGTGGCCGAAAATCGACGATCACCCTTCCGATTGGTCTGGACCACATGCGCGGTGACCGCTAGGGTCCCTGCCAGCCGACACTCCCGTACCGAGCACCCTCCGACGGCCCCACCCCGCCCCGCTCCCCCGGTCGGCTCCGTACCAAGGACCGAAGTACCGTGATCGATATCGTTGTCGTACTCCGGGCCGAGGACGCCGTCCTCGACTTCCTGTCCGTGCTCACCGACGACGGCGGTGGCGAGACCCGGGTGATCCTCGCCGATCACGATCGCGCCGAGACGCTGGTCCTCGGTGCGGACATGAATGCGGCGGAACGCCTCGCCCTGATCGCGTCCCATGTCAGGCCCGTGACGGAGGGCATCGCCTCGCCGGGGCCCGAGGTACTCGCCGCGCTCCTGCGTCAGGCCGCCGCCGGACAGCCCTGCCGGATCTGGACACACTCCCCCGCCGACACCCGGCGCAGTCGCGGGCGCCTCGGCCGTGACACCGCCCTCGCCCGCGCCGCCGACGCCCGCCTCGCGGGGGCCGGGCTGCGGCACGCCGTCGGGTTCTCGCCGTACCTCCAGATCCTCAGCGATCTCGACCGCTCGCTGGGGCCGGAACACATCGCGGCCAAGCTGGACTTCGTCAACGGCTCGTGCGGGCATCTGCTGGCCGAGCCGGACCCCGAGTTCGTCGTCCAGACACCCCATGTCCCCGCCGTCGAGCGCTTCTTCGACACCGACCCCGACCAGCGTGAGCGGCTCTTCGCGCTGCTCGCCAGCCTGGACGACGAGGCGGCGTCCGTGGTGGATCCCTGGGAGTTCGACAGCTCGCCGTACGAGGCACGACGGCTCGACGCCACCGCGGCCTGGGTACGGGAGCGGTGCGCCGGCAACGGCGACAGCTCCGGCTCCGGCGGCGCGCTGGTGGAGGTGGGGGCCTGTGAGGGAGCGCTGACCCACCGGCTCGCCGCCGCGGGCTTCACCGTACGGGCGACCGAGCCCAACGCGGTCTTCCGGCCCCGGCTCACCGCCGCGCTCGCCGGTACCGACGGGGTCACCGTGGACGGTGCCGACCTCGCCGAACTGGCCAAGGAAGACGGTCCTCGCGCCACCGCGCACCTGCTGATCGAGATGCTCTACTACGGCCAGGATCTGGCGCTCCTCGACGATCTGGCCACGGATCTCGTCTTCGTCGCGCTCGAACCCGCGGCGCTCGCCTCGCGCGTACGCCCCTGGCTGGAGCGGTCCACCAGCTGGCGGGCGGACGAGGAGACCGTTCTCGTACCCCCGCAGCTGGAAACCGTCTGCGCGGGACGCGCCTATCTGAGCAAGCGCGGCAGCGTGGGCCTGCTCCTGCGGCGTACGAACGGCTGACCGCCCGGGGAGACCGGAGAGGTACGACATGGACGACGCGTACGACCGTTGTGTCGGGCTGGGCTACCACTGCGAGTCCACCCATCAGATCCGCCGGATCACCGGCGACGACCGCGCCCATTTCTTCGACTGGCTGGATCTCGAATTCGAGTCCGTGGTGGAGACGATCGCCGGGGACTTCTCCGACGTGCTGCGGCCCGGGATGGTCGAACCGTTCGGCGACGGTCACTGCGCGCTCGACCGGGGCACCGACATCCGTTTCTTCCACGACTTCCACCCGGCGCCGGGCAGCACGCTCAGCCGGTCCGACATCGACCGGCAGCTCGACCGCGTACGCGCCAAGTTCCGGGCGCTGGCCGACCGCTGGCGTACGCTCGCGCGATCGTCCGCGTATGTGCTGTATGTCCACCACGACGCCTTCGACGAACTCACCGCCGCCGATCTGCGCCGGCTGCGGCTGGTCATCGCGACGGCGTACCCGCGCCACCGGTTCGATCTGCTCTGGCTGCGCCGTACCCCGCCGCCGGACGGCGGCGCCCTCGGCCCCGGAATCGGCTGGGGCACGGTCGCGGCAGCCCCCGGCCGGTGGGAGGGCGACGACGCCGAGTGGGACGCCGCCTTCCGCGAGGTGCGGTTCGCCGCGGCGCCCTCGCCAGCCCCCTCGCCAACGCCGCCACCATCCGTACCGCGTGGAGTCTCCGTACCGCGTGGGGTATCCGCGGTATCCGCGGTATCCGCGACACCCGCATCATCCGCCACCGACAGGAGCACGTCCGTATGACACCGCCCCCGCCCGCCACCGTGATCCTCTCCCCGCACTTCGACGACGCCGCGCTGTCGCTCGCGGGGCTGATCCCCGCGCTCGACTCGCCCGTCACCGTCGTGACCGTGTACGGCGGCGCGCCGTGTCCAGGACAGGAGGTCTCCTGGTGGGACACCACCTGCGGCTTCTCGTCCGGCGGCGAGGCGCATCTCGCCCGGGTGGCGGAAGACACCCGGGCCTGTGCGCTGCTGGGCGTCGAGCGGGTCGTGCTCGGGCATCCCGACGGCCCGTACGGGGACGGCGGCCCGCTCCACGAGATCGACACGTATCTCGCCGATCTCGCCCCCGACACGCGGCTGCTGATTCCCCTGGGCACCAACCAGGCCGATCACACGAAGGTCCGCGAACGTGCGCTGCGCGTCCTCGGCGAACTCGGCAGGCCGCTCCCCCTCGTCTACGCCGACCTTCCCTATACGGGGCATCTCAAGGAGTGGGGCGGCGCGGAGACCGACACGGCCCTCGCCGAGAACGAGGACTACGGGCGCGCCTATCAGGACATCGCGAGCCGCTACCGGACGCGGACCGTCCATGATCTGACGCTGTCCGACCAGCAGTGGGCGGCCAAGCGCGCGGCGGTGCTCTGTTACGCGTCGCAGCTGGCGCCGCTCGCCATCGACCACGGTCGCGTGATGGCCCGGGGCGGACCGCTGCGCGCCGAGCGGGTCTGGGCGCTGGAGGAGGCCGGATCCCCGGGAGAGTCCGGCTGACAGGCGCCACGCCGCGCCCCGCCCGCGACCTGTCCGCGCGGGTGGGGCCGGGCGGGCGGCGCGGCACCCATCCGGGGGCCCTGCACAGGTGCGGCGTCCCCGGCGGGTAGTAGACGACCATGACCCGCAAGCGTTTCGGTGCGACGGAGCACAGACACCGGTTCCGGAGCCTCTATCGCTCCATCGCCGCGTCTGCCGCCGTGCTCGCCTGGAACCGCGGCCGTGAGATGGAGCTGATGCACCGGGCGATGAGCTTCGCCGCGCTCGGCTTTCTCACTCTCGTGCCCCTGCTGATCCTCGTCGCGGCGGCCGACCCGGCGAGCGGTCAGGGGTTCGCCCGCTGGCTGGGGCAGGGGCTGGGGGTGTCGTCCTCCGCGCAGGCGGAGATCCAGCAGCTGTTCGGCAGACCGGGCCAGGCGTTGCAGCGGACGACGGCGTTCGGCCTCGCCGCGCTCGCGGTGTTCGGGCTGACGTTCGGGTCCGCCGTACAGACCGGTTACGAGCGGGTCTGGGAGCTGCCGACGGCGCGCTGGCACACCATGTGGCGCCATGTGCTGTGGCTGGCGGTGCTCGTCTTCTTTCTCCTGCTCTTCGTCAACACGCCCGTCACCTCCGAGTCCGTCGTCGCGATCGTGTTCGCGACGTTCGGCGATCTGATCGGGACGTGCCTCTTCTTCTGGTGGTCGCAGCGGGTGCTCCTGGCCGGCCGCGTCCGCTGGCCGGCGCTCCTGCCGGGTGCCATCGCGACCGCGCTGGGGCTGCTCGGACTCCGGGTGTTCTCGCGCGTCGTCTTCTCTCCGCTGATCGCCGCGAACGCGGTGACCTACGGCCCGTTCGGGACGGTCCTGGTCATCCAGTCCTGGCTGGTCGGCGTCGGCTTCGTCGTCTACGGCGGCGCGCTGGTGGGCCGTCTCTTCCACGAGCACCGCATGCACCGGCGGATCCAGCGCTGTATCGACGCCTACGACGAGACGGATCCCCCCGAGGGGACAGACCGAACCGAGGGGACGGACTGAACCGGCGGGCCAGGGTGCACCGACGGAACAGCGTGCACTGCGGCCGGGACCACGGCGGTACGCCGACCCGGCCCCGAGAACGCCCGGGGGGCGCGCCGTACGGGAGACGGCACGCCCCGGCTCATGACCGTCGGACCCGTCAGAGGTCGAACTCGCCCGGCGCGATGCCGACCGCGAAACAGGCCTCGCGGACGACCGCGCGCTCGCTCTCGTCGAAGTCGCCGTCCGCGCCGCCGATGACGATGCCGATCTGGATGACCGCGCGGGCCTCGGTGGGCTTCTTGGCGACCTTGCCGATGGTCTGGAGGACACCGACCTTGCCGAAGTCGAAGTCGGCGGTCAGCTTCTGGCAGTAGTCGTTGAAGCGCGTCTGCAGATCGTCCGCGGGGAAGTTCTGCAGTACGTCGTTGGTCATGATCAGCGAGGCGACGCGCTGGCGCTCGGACGGGTCGATGGAGCCGTCGGCCGCCGCGACCAGCGCGCACATCGCCATGCTGGCGTCACGGAAGGCGCCGCTCTTGAGGTCGTTCTTCTTCGCGTTCAGCTGCGTCTGCATCGACGCGGCGGAATCCTTGATGCGGTCCCACAGGGCCACGTGTGTCTCCTGGAAAGTGAGGGCGGCGGGGGTGAGGGGTGCGGACGCCAGGGCGTTGCGGAAGCAGCGCCGCCCGTCCGCGGGGGCCTAGGGCGTGTTGCGAAAGTCCCGCCTGGCCCGCGACGCCCGGCACGCACGCTCGCGGCGTTGTCGGGATCACCCCAGTACGTCCAGTACTGGGGCGACCCTCCGCCTTGCGATCGCACGCACCGGACGCCGCAGGCCCCGCCCTGCGGGCGGACGGCGCTACTTTCGCAACACGCCCTAGAGGTGGGGGACGACGGCCGGCATGAGGTCCTGGAACGTACGTCCCTCGGCGGGGGTGCCGATGGCGGACATCTGCCAGGCACCGCCGGAGCGGTACACCTTGGCCATGACCTGCGCGGTGTGCTTGCCACCGCCGGTGAGTGTGTAGCGGGCCAGTTCCTGGCCGTTGGTCTCGTCGACCAGCCGGCAGAAGGCGTTGTCGACCTCTTCGAAGGTCTGGCCGGTGAAGGAGTTGACGGTGAAGACGATCTGGTCGACATGGACGGGGACGCGCTGGAGGTCCACGACGATCGACTCGTCGTCACCGCCCTGTCCCGCGCCGCCGACCCGGTTGTCGCCGGTGTGCCGCACCGATCCGTCGTCGCTGGTCAGATGCTGGAAGAAGACGACATCCACGGCCTCCTTCCCGGCGAAGAGCAGCGCCGAGGCGTCCAGGTCGATCTCGCGGGCGGTCAGCCGGGCGAGGAAGCCCTTGCGGGCCGCCTGCCAGCCCAGGCCCATGCGGACGACGGTGAGTTCACCTCCGCCGGACTTGGTCAGGCTGATCTGCTGGCCCTTGGCAAGGTTGACGCTCATCGTTCGCTCCTGGGGGCGTGGGGTCGGACGCGCGGGTCGGTACGCGGACGCACGCGGGTACGGGGACGGACGTCAGACGTTGACGCCGTAGTCGGAGGCGATACCGGCGAGACCGGAGGCGTACCCCTGGCCGATGGCGCGGAACTTCCACTCGGCGCCGTTGCGGTACAGCTCGCCGAAGATCATCGCGGTCTCGGTCGAGGCGTCCTCGCTGAGGTCGTAGCGTGCCAGCTCGGCCCCGCCCGCCTGGTTGATCACCCGGATGTACGCGTTGCGGACCTGACCGAAGGACTGGCCACGGGACTCCGCGTCATGGATCGACACCGGGAAGACGATCTTGGTGATATCGGCCGGCACGGCGGCCAGATCGACCTTGACCGTCTCGTCGTCGCCCTCGCCCTCACCGGTGAGGTTGTCCCCGGTGTGCTCGACCGAACCGTCCGGGCTGGTCAGGTTGTTGTAGAAGACGAAGTGGCGGTCGGAGCCGACCTTGCCGGAGCCGTCGACCAGCAGGGCACTGGCATCCAGATCGTGATCGGCGCCGGTGGTGGTCCGTACGTCCCAGCCGAGGCCGACCAGAACGGCGGTCAGACCGGGAGCCTCCTTGCTCAGCGAGACGTTGCCGCCCTTGGCGAGGCTCACACCCATATTGCTTCCTTTCTTCCGTCCCGGAACCGGGCACGTCTTCCGTCCCGGGCGCCGGGCACGCCGGACGTTCCGGTGCCACGCGGTGCCGTATGGCACGATCGCAAATCTACAACACTGTAGAAGTTTGCCGGCCGCGAAGGTGTGCCGTGAAGGGCCGGCGAGGAAGCCCCAGTTCGTTCTACAAGCATGTAGAGAAAGTAGAGTGCATCTGTCGCACGGGGCGATGACCGGCCTGTTCCGGACGAACGGCGGCCGGCGACGGGCACGGAGGATCAGCGTGGGCAGGGAATCCAGCGGGCGGCGGGGTCACTCGGCGGGCAGGGGTCATCGCGGCAGCCGGCGGGCGGGCAGGACCAGGCTGACCCGGCGGGGCCGAATAGCCGTGTGGTCGGGCGGCGCACTCGCCGTGGCACTCATCGGCGTCTCGGGAGCGGCGGCCTGGATCTACCAGGACCTCAACGGCAATATCCACTCCGCCGACGTGGACAACAGGATCGGCGGCGACCGGCCGGTCAATCTGAGCCCGGGGTCCAAGAACATCCTCGTGGTGGGGTCCGACTCACGGGGCGGCGACAACGCGAAGTACGGCGAGGGCCTGACCACCATGCAGTCGGACACGCTGATGGTCCTGCATGTGTCCGCCGACCGTAAGTGGGCCACGGTCGTGTCGCTCCCCCGCGACTCATGGGTGGACATACCGGCGTGCGACAAGGGGGACGGCAGCAAGTCCGCGCCGCACAAGTTCAAGATCAATGAGGCGTTCGCCATCGGCGGTACGACCGGCGAGGTGTCCGGCGCCGCCGCCTGCACCATCAGGACGGTGGAACAGAACACCGGCCTGCGCATGGACCACTTCATGTCCGTCGACTTCCAGGGCTTCAAGGGCATGGTCAACGCGCTGGACGGCATCGAGGTCTGCCCCGAGACCGCCATCCATGACAAGAAGGCCCATCTCGACCTGGACGCCGGATGCCAGACGGTCAGGGACGAGGCCGCCCTCGGGTACGTCCGTACGCGCTACAGCGTCGGGGACGGCTCGGATCTGGGGCGTATCGGCCGGCAGCAGGAGTTCATGGAGGCCCTGGCGGCCAAGGCCCAGGAGAAACTGACCAGCCCGAACGCGCTGTACGGTTTCCTGGACTCGGCGACCAAGTCGCTGACCACGGACAAGGCGCTGGCGGGCATCAAGCCCCTCTCCGGCCTCGCGTCCGAGGTCAAGGGAATCCCCACCGACCGGCTGACGTTCCTCACGGTGCCGAACTACGCGCGGGAGGCGGACGCGCCGACCGACAAGGCGAACGTCGTCTGGCAGTACCCGCAGGCGGCGGAGTTGTTCGCCTCCCTGGCGAAGGACGACGAAGTCGACAAGGAGAAACTGGAAGCCGACGCGAAGAACCCGGTCTACGCCCATACGGTGCGGGTCCAGGTCCTCAACGGCTCCGGCACCACAGGGCGGGCCGCGACGGTCGCGGAGGCACTGCGGTCGGTGGGATTCACGGTCGTCGGTGTCGGCAACGCGCCGGAGGACACGAAGAAGACCACGGTCGGTTATCCGCAGGACCAGGCGGGACCGGCCGAGGTACTGGCCTCACGGCTGCCGGGCAGCGTCGCCCGGGAGGACGCGACGGCCGCCCCGGGCGTGGTGACACTCACCGTCGGCAAGGACTTCGGCGCCGTCCGGTGATCCGGGCGATGGCGTGAGCCGGACACGGCATTGCGCTTCTTTGCGAATCCTTTACTATTGCTGGGCGGGGTGTCCACTCCGCCCTTCACCACCTACCTGACCAAGAAGGAGCTGCGGTCCCGCAATGGGTGAGCCTCCCAGTACGAGCCGTGCCGTCCCCGTCCCGTCGAGCGATGGAACGGAGGTGGCACGGTGACCGAGCTGCTTCTGCTGCTCCTCGCTCTCGCGCTCACGCTCGCTTGTGCGGTGTTCGTAGCGGCCGAGTTCTCCCTGACGACCATCGAGCGCGGCGAGCTGGAGCGTGCCGCCGCCGCTGGTGAGCGCGGCGCCGCCAGCGCGCTGGCGGCGGTCAAGCGGCTGACCTTCCAGCTCTCCGGCGCCCAGCTGGGCATCACGGTGACCTCGCTGGTCATCGGCATGCTCGCGGAACCGTCCCTGGCCCTGCTCCTGCGCGGGCCGCTGGAGGCGCTCGGCCTGCCGACGGGCGCGGTGTCCACCGTCGCCACCCTGCTGGGCGTCGCCCTGTCCACCGTCGTACTGATGGTGATCGGCGAGCTGGTCCCCAAGAACTGGGCGATCTCCAACCCGCTCGCGGTCGCCAAGGTCGTGGCGGGGCCGCAGCGCGGCTTCACCGCCGCCTTCACCCCGCTGATCAGGCATCTCAACAACACCGCGAACCGTCTGGTGCGTCGCTTCGGGCTGGAGCCCGCCGAAGAGCTGGCCTCCGCCCGTACCCCCGAGGAGCTGGTCGCCCTGGCGCGGCACTCGGCCCGGGAGGGCGCCATAGAGGCGGACTCCGCCGAGCTGTTCGTACGGACCCTGCATCTGGCGGACCTGACCGCGGAGAACGTGATGACGCCGCGCGTGGACGTACGGGCCCTGGAGGCCCACGCCACCGCCACGGACGCGGCGAATCTGACGCTGGCGACCGGCCTGTCCCGGTTCCCGGTCTACCGCGACAGCCTCGACGAGGTGATCGGCACCATCCATATCCGCGATGTCCTCGCGCTGGACGAGAACAGGCGCGGCGACACCCTCGTGACCGAGCTGGCCACCAGCCCGCTGCTCGTCCCGGACTCCCTTCCGGTGGACCGGCTGCTGCGGCGCCTGCGCGAGTCGCGGACGATGGCCGTGGTCATAGACGAGTACGGCGGCACCGCGGGCGTCGCCACCGTCGAGGACATCGTCGAAGAGGTCATCGGCGAGGTACGTGACGAGCACGACCCGGACGAGACCCCCGACCTGGCACCGGGCCGGCCGGCCGCCGACGGCCGCCGCGTATGGGAAGCGGACGGCAGTGTCCGTCTCGACCAGCTCGCGGAGATCGGCTTCGACGCACCGGAGGGGCCGTACGAGACGCTCGCCGGGCTGCTCGCGACCCGGCTGGGGCGGCTGCCCGTCCTGACCGACACACTGGAGATCGAGGGCTGGCGGTTCGCGGTCCTGCGGATCGAGCACCACCGGGCCGACCGGGTCGGGATCACCGCGCCCGCACTGGCCACCCAGCTCGCGGAGGACAACCGATGACCGGCCTGCAACTCGCCATCGGCGTGTTCACCCTGTTCACCAACGCGTTCTTCGTCGGCGCCGAGTTCGCCCTGATCTCCGTACGGCGCAGCCAGATCGAGCCCCTGGCGATCAAGGGCAGCCTCCGGGCCAAGACCACCCTGTGGGGTCTGGAGCATCTGTCCGCGGCCATGGCCACGGCCCAACTGGGCATCACCATCTCCTCGTTGGTGCTGGGCGCCGTCGCCGAACCGGCGATCGCCCATCTGCTGGAGCCGCCGTTCGAGGCGATCGGTGTGCCGGGGGCGCTGATCCACCCGATCGCGTTCGTGATCGCGCTGACCCTGGCGACGTATCTGCACATGCTGATCGGCGAGATGGTGCCCAAGAACATCGCGCTGGCCGCACCGGCTCCGACCGCGCTCGCGCTGGGGCCCGCCCTGGTCGGGCTGACCCGGGCGCTGCGTCCGGTGATCTTCGGGATCAACGCGCTCGCCAACGCCATCCTGCGGCTGCTGAAGGTCGAGCCCAAGGACGAGGTCGCGTCGGTCTTCACCGACGACGAACTCGCCCGTCTGGTCAAGGACTCCAGCGAGGCGGGACTGCTGGACCCCGCGGACGGCGAGCGGCTGCGCGACGCCCTGGAGCTGGGCACGCGTCCGGTGGGTGAGGTGATGGTCCCGCTCAACCGGGTGGTCACCGTCGACCACCAGGTCACCCCGCAGCAGTTGGAGCGCACCGCGGCGTCCTCCGGCTTCTCGCGACTGCCGGTCACGGGACCCGACAACACGATCCTCGGCTATCTGCACATCAAGGACGCCCTCGGTGCCGGGGAGCGGACCCGGCCGTTCCCGCGCTCCGCGCTGCACACGGTGATCAGGGTCGAGATCGACACCCCGCTCGACGACACCATGACGGCCATGCGCGCCGCCGGTACGCACCTCGCCGCCGTCAGTGGCGACAAGGGGACCGTCATCGGCTTCGTCACCATGGAAGACGTCCTGGAGGAACTTGTCGGCCCCGCGGCCGGCTCACCGACCGCCGCGTAGCCGCGCGGCGGAAGAGCGGCCGGTGCCCCGCCCCGGGCACCGGCCGCTTCTTCATTCCGGCGGTCGGGACGTGCGGTGGGGGCGGTGGGGGCTTGCGGTGGGGGCGGTCAGGGTTTGCGTGCCACTCCGACGTAGCAGGCGGCTTCCTTGTTGCTGACGCTCCCGCTCTGCTCCTCGGGGTCGGGGCGCCACTCGTGCGAGGGCGTGATCCCCGGCTCCAGGAGCTGCCAGCCGGCGAAGAACCGGGCGATCTCCTCGCGGGTGCGCGCCTGTCCCGGCGTGCCCGAGGCGCGGTAGGCGGTGGTGAGCCGCGCGATGCCCTCCGGGTCGAACTCGGTGGTGACATGGGCGATGGCGAGCGTGGAGCCGGACGGCAGCGCGGACTTGAGCCGTTCGACGATGTCATGGGCGTCGTGCTCGTCGGTGACGAAGTGGAGCAGCGCGTTGAGGCTGAGCGCTATGGGGCGGGTGAAGTCGAGCGTCGCGCGTATCTCCTCGGCGGCCAACAGGGCCTCGGGGGCGGTGACATCGGCCTCCGCGTACGCGGTGCGCCCGGCGGGGTGGCTGTGCAGCAGCGCGCGGGCGTGGGCGAGCACGATCGGATCGTTGTCCGTGTAGACGACGTGTGCCTCCGGGACCTCCCGCTGCGCGACCTCGTGAAGGTTCGGAGAAGTGGGGATTCCGGTGCCGATGTCGAGGAACTGCCGCATGCCCCGCCGCGCGAGGAAGCGGACGGAGCGGTGCATGAAGCGCCGGTTGATCCGGGCGGTGGAGAGAATGGAGGGGAAGGCGGCGATGGCCCTCGCGGCGGCCTCACGGTCCGCGGGGAAGTTGGTCGTCCCGCCCAGATAGTAGTCGTACATACGGGCGGAATGCGCCCGGTCCAGTTCAAGATCCACCGCACCGTTGTCGCCCATCGCGCGACCCCCGTCCTCATCGCCGGATAACAGTCGGTGACTTCCCACCGCCGTATGCGGACAACCGTACGAGATGGCCCAACTCTCCTCGCGGGCAGGCCAGATGGCGAGGGATTCGGCGCACGGCGCGCCGGAATGATCCGGAAACACCGCCCACCCTTCGGCCCAGTAATCATATGATGGCTGTCCGTGAGGAAACGCCGGAGTCTCCCGCACATCGAGGGTGCTCGTCCGGCTGGCCGACAGATGAGAGAGGCACACCTCTCGCACCGACGCCCTCCGCCGTGGAGCGGCGCGGTGTCCAGTGGACGGGGCACGCGTGCAGGTCGATCCGGAACGTCCGGTGGTCCGCGTCTCCCAGGGCGCCCGGGACCTGGAGGACCACGGCCCTGCGGTCTCCCCCGACGGGACGATCCACCGGCTGGCGCTCACCTTCGACGCGTTCGACGCGCGCCACCACACCCTGTGGCTGCGCTACGCCCATACCCAGGTGGGCGGTCGGGACGCCGCCGAGACAGTGGTCGACGCCACCTGCGCCCGGCTCCTGGAGCACTGGCCGCATGTGCTGACGCAGGAATCGGTGGCGCGGTACGCGTGGGCACTCCTCAAGGAGGAGGTGGCGTGGTGGCTGGACGACCACGACAGGGAACCGGCGCTGGTCGACACCGCCGCCTTCCACGCGGCGGTCCGCAAGCTCCTCGACCACGAGAAGCGTGATCAATTCGACGTGCTGCAAAGGGAGATCGGGCTCTACAGGGCCATCTCCCGGCTTCCCGAGCGGCAGTACGACGTGGTCGTGCTGCGCTACGCCCTCCAGGTCCCGGACGAGGAGGTCGCCGAGTACATGGGCATCGAGGTCGCCACCGTACGGTCCCATGTACGGCACGCCCGCAGGCGCCTGGCCAGGGACCTCGACGTACGAGCGCCCGAGAGGGAGGAGTAGGCCGTGCGCCACACCCCCGAACCCGACCCCGGACCCATCGACGCGCTGCTGGAGGACGCGGAAGTCCTCGGCGACACCTATGACGGCTACGACACCGCGGCGGCGCGGAGCCGGGCCGGGGCGCGGCGGACGGTGCGGGCGGCGGCGTGCCGTACGGACCCGGGCGCGGCGCCGCTTCGTTACCCCTCGGCCCACGAACAGGCCGCCCACGACCTCAGCCTCGCCGTCGCCCTCGTCCTGAACGCGCCCGAGGCGGCGGCCAGTCTGGGCCGGCTGGTGGACCATGACCGTATCGATCCCGAGGGCGCGGTCGTCTTCGCCGCGCTGCTGCATCTGACCGGGCACCGTGACGCGGCCCAATTCTGGTGGCAGTTCGCCGCCGGCGGCGGCAATCGCACCGCGGCCTTCTGCCTCTTCCTCGCCCATCAGCAGCGGGCCGAGTTCAAGGACGCGGCGTACTGGCGCCATCAGTCCCGGCATCTGCCCGGGTCGGGGCGGCCCGTGGCACCGCCCGCGCTCTCCTCGCTGCTCCCCGAGACGGTCCGGCACGATCTGCTCAGCCAGTGCCACCACGGCCGTCACCCCACGCTGCCGGCCGCGCTGGAGGCCGTGATCAACCGGCTCCGGGTCGACAGCGCGGACGAGGACTTCGGCGAGGTCCCCCAGCCCGCCCCCTCCCTGACCGACGACCTCACCAGGGGCACCGGCGGCCGTCCCGCCGGATAGCCGCGGAGGCCGGGCGACATGGCACGCGACCTCTTATGCCGGTCCCGGATGGCACAAAAGTCCGACAGGGGCATTTGATGTACCCAAGCGTGCGCCGATCTGGCGCACGGTGGCCCTCCACGGTGAGAGTGCCGCCCGTGGAGTTCGGTAGAGGGAGCAGTGCCATGCCTCTTGATCCCACGCCCTCCGACGACGCGCCGATACGGACCCTGCTCTGGACAGCGGCGACCGCCCGGCCCCTGGACGAGGTCGCCGCGCTGGTGAGCCTGTTGAAGCGGACCGGAGAGGTCCCCAACCCCGGGGACGAAGCGCTGCGCGCCGCGGCCGTCACCCGTCCTCTCGACGAGGTACGGCACCTGGTCGCCCTGCTGAACGAGCCCCCGCACGAGGTCGACGAGGCCGACACGGCACTGCGGGCCGCGGCCGTCGGGAGGTCGATCGAGGATGTGGCGCTGCTCGTGTCCATCCTCGGCACCGAGGAGCGCGTCGTTGCCGCCCCGGCCGGTCTCGCCGAGGCGCGCCGCGAGCCGGAACAGCTCGACATGTTCGCGCCGGACGCCGAAGACGCCGCCGTGCGGGCCACCCCGGCCGCGCCCTTCGCCCCGCTCGCGCCGACAGGTCCGGCCGCGCCGGTCGGTGCGGCCACCCCGGTCGGTCCGGCCGCGCCGGCCGGTCCGCTCGCCGACTCGATCGCGGCGAGGCCGAGGATCGAGGGCCCCGGGATCGCCGCGGGTCTCGCGGCCCTGGCCGGTACCAGGTCCGGCCCCCACGGCGCCTCCCCCGCCCTGCGGTCGGCGCTGCGCTGGCCCGCGGCGGCCGTGCTGTTCGGATGCGGCCTGATCCATCTGCCGACGGACTTCGCCCAGCTGCGTTCCGGGGGCTTCGCGGATGTGCTCTCCCTCGCCATCACCGCCCTGTGTCTCGTGCTCGGCCTCTGGCTGGCCGTACAGGACACGACCCGGATCTGGGCGGCGAGCGCGGCGACGGCGGTCGGGATCATCGCCGCCCACTCGATGTCGGGCGCGGGCGGTGTCGACCTGCTCCGGAGCAGTCTGGGCGAGTCGTTCGTCTGGGCGAAGGTGACGGCGATGGCCTGCGCCGTGCTCGCCGCGCTCGTCGGGGGTTCGGTCCTGATGCGCCGGCAGCGAGCGGCCGGTACGGCCAACGACGGCTGATCCCCTCCGCCCTCCGTGACGCCGTGACGCCACGCCCGCGGCCGGCCGCGCATCGTCGCGGCGGTCCGGGCGCGGTGTCCGTGCCGGACGTACGGGGCTCGAAGGACAGGACTCGAAGGACAGGACTCGGAGAACAGGGCTCGGAGGACGCTCGAAGGACGGGGCTCGTAGGACGGGGCTGGTATGACGGATCGCGCGCACGGAGGCCGCCGCCTCGGATATCCGGTGGCCGCCGCGGTGTTCGCCATCGGAATGGCCGGGACGACGCTGCCCACCCCGCTGTACGGGCTCTACCGCCGGCAGCTCGGCTTCTCCGAGCTGATGGTGACGATCGTGTTCGCCGTCTACGCCCTCGGGGTGATCGCCGTACTGCTGCTGGCCGGCGACCTCTCCGACCAGGTGGGCCGGCGGCCGGTGCTGCTGGCCGCGCTGGGGCTGGCCGCCGGGAGCGCCTTCTGCTTCCTGTTCGAGGGCGGGCTTCCGCTGCTGTTCGCGGGCCGGCTGCTGTCGGGCTTCTCCGCCGGGCTGCTCAGCGGTGCGGCCACCGTCACCGTGCTGGAGCTGGCCCCGCCCGAGGAGAAAGCGCGGGCGGGGCTCGCCGCCACCGCCGCGAACATGGGCGGTCTGGGCTGCGGCCCGCTGCTCTCCGGGCTGCTCGCGCAGTACGCGCCGTGGCCGCTGCGGCTGCCCTTCATCGTCCATCTCGGACTGCTGGCCGTGGCATGCGTACTCACCTGGTTTCTGCCGGAGACCGTCGCGCGTCCGACGCGGCGGCCCCGGCTGAGGCCACAGGGGCTGGTGGTGCCGCCCCAGGTGCGTGGGGTGTTCGCGCCCTCGGCGCTCGCCGCGTTCGCGGGCTTCGCCCTGCTGGGTCTGTTCACCGCGGTGGCGCCGTCCTTCGTGTCCCAGACCCTGAACGTCGAGAACTTGGCCGTCTCGGGATCGGTCGTCTTCTCCCTCTTCCTCGCCTCCACCATCGGCCAGTCGCTGATGGGGCGTCTGGGGGTACGCCGGGCGCTGCCGGGCGGTTGTCTGGTGCTGGTGGCCGGTCTGGTGCTGGTGGGAGCGTCGCTGGCGGTGGAGTCCCTGGCGCTGCTCGTCACGGGCGCGGTCCTGGGCGGTCTGGGCCAGGGGCTCGCCTTCCGTGCGGCGATGACCGCCGTCAGCGGCGCGGCGCCGCCCGCGAACCGGGGCGGCACGGTCTCCGCCCTGTTCGTCGTCGCCTACACGGGAATCTCGCTGCCCGTCGTCGGTGTCGGCGCGCTGACGCTCGGGCTGGGACTGAAGGGCGCCGGGCTGACGTTCACGGCGTGTGTGGTGGTGCTGGTGGCGCTCGTCGGGCTGTATCTGCTGCGCCGGCCCCTGCCGGAGGTCTGACGAGGGCCGGCGGAGAGCCGAAGGAGGCCGGGAGCGGAGCGGGTCTCTCAGGGGCGTCCCGTCGGTGGAACCTCCTCGTCCCTCGGCACCGGACCGGGTGGTGTTCCGTCGCCGAACGGCCGTCCGCCCAGCTCCTCCCGGTGGTGTGCGGTCAGCCAGCCGGACAGATCGGGGCCGAGGGGCACGATGCCGGTCGGGTTGATACCCGTGTGCACCTGGTAGTAGTGCCGCTTGATGTGGTCGAAGTCCACCGTGTCGCCGAACCCCGGGGTCTGGTACAGGTCCCTGGCATAGGCCCACAGCACCGGGTCCTCGGTGAGCTTGGAGCGGTTGCACTTGAAGTGTCCGTGGTAGACGGCGTCGAAGCGCACCAGGGTGGTGAACAGCCGGATGTCCGCCTCGGTGAGGGTGTCCCCCACCAGATAGCGGCGGTCCGCCAGCCGCCGCGACACCTGGTCGAGCCGGCGGAACAACGCGCGGTAGGCGTCCTCGTAGGCGCTCTGCCCGTTCGCGAACCCGGCGCGGTACACCCCGTTGTTGATATCCCGGTAGATCCCCGCCATGACCTCGTCGATCTCGTCGCGCAGCGGCTCGGGGTAGAGATCGGGCGCGCCGGGCCGGTGCAGCGCCGTCCATTCGGTGGCGAGGTCCAGGGTGATCCGCTGGAAGTCGTTGGTCACGAGTCTCCCGCTCGGTACGTCCACGATGGCGGGCACGCTGACCCCGCCGGGATAGTCCGTCTCCCGCGCGTCGTACGCCTCGCCGAGGAAGCGGATGCCGAGGACGGGGTCCCGGTCGTCCGGGTCCAGGGTGAAGCGCCAGCTGCGGTCGTCCTGGACCGGGTCGGCGATGGCGAGGGAGATCGCGTCCTCCAGGCCGAGGAGCCGACGGGAGACCAGGGCGCGGCTCGCCCAGGGGCAGGCGCGGCTGACCACGAGCCGGTAGCGGCCGGACTCGACGGGCCAGCCGTCCCGGCCGTCGGCCGTGATCCGGTCGGCGAAATGGCTCCTCGAACGTGTGAAGGGCTTCCTGCCGTACTCCGCGTTGCGCTCCGTGTTCTCCGTACTCTCCGTGCTCTCCATATTTTCCCGGCTCTCCGGGCTCTCCGGACTCTCTGAGGGAGTGCGGTTCATCGCTGGTCTCCTTTCGGCGGTGGCGACGCCCGGTGGGTGAAGGGCCGCGTCGGCCCCGTACCCCTCTTTCTGTCCCGGTGCGCCGTGGCCACGTCGGCGCCGGCGACCAGCAGCGCCGCGATCACGAACGCCAGCGAGACGATCAGCCCGTGGTCGAACGCCCTCGCCCAGCCGTCCGGTTCCACCTGGGCGAAGAAGACCGCTCCCACGGCGGCGATACCGATCGCGGAGCCCACCCGCTGACCGGTCTGGAGCGTGCCTCCGGCGCTGCCCGCCATGGGCACCGGGACCTCGGAGAGCGTCAGCGTCTGGTTCGGTGTGATGACGAGCCCGCTGCCGAGGCCCGCCACCAGCAGCGGCGCCGCCATCGCCCAGCCCGCGCTGTGTCCCGGCACCAGGTGCACGGCGAACACGGTGGCCGCCAGACCGACCGTCACCATGATCAGCCCGACCACGACCAGCGGCCTCCCGAAGCGGTTGACCAGCCGTCCTCCGATGCCCGCCGCCACGGCGGAGCCCACCGCGAAAGGGGTGATGGCCAGTCCGGCCTCCAGGGCGGAATAGTGCAGTCCGCTCTGGAGATAGAGGGTGCTGATGAAGAAGATCGTGGTGAACCCGGCGAAGTACAGCAGGATCAGCAGACACCCCAGCGAGTAGGAGCGGACGCGGAAGAGGTGCAGGTCCAGCACCGGCTGGGTGCCGCCGGGCCGGCACCGGGACTCCCATTTCACGAAGCCCGCCAGCAGCGCGGCGGCGACGATCAGCAGCAGCCACTTCTCGCCGCCGTGCCACTGCTGCGACTGGACGAAGGGGAGCAGCAGTGCCAGCACACCCGTGCCGAGCAGCAGTACCCCGAGGGGGTCGAGATCGCGTGGCCGTACAGGGGCCGCCGACGGGGTGTCCGGCAGCAGGCGCCTGGCCAGCAGCAGACAGATGACGCCCAGTGGCAGATTGACGTAGAAGACCCAGCGCCAGCCGTCCCGCGCGCCCGCCGCCTGGATGATCAGACCACCCAGCAGCGGTCCCACGGCCGTCGAGATGCCGACCACCATGCCGAACATGCCGAAGGCGCGGCCCCGCTCGCGGCCGGTGAACATCTGCTGGATCAGTGCGGAGATCTGAGGGGTGACGATGCCTCCGGCGAAGCCCTGCACCAGCCGGGCGATCACCAGCCAGAGACTGGACTGGGCGGCTCCGCAGGCCGCGGAGGCCAGGGTGAAGAGCGTGAGCCCGATCATGAAGACCGGGCGCCGGCCCCGGGCGTCGCCGAGCCGCCCGGCGGGGATCAGGAAGAGGCCGAAGGCGAGCGCGTAGCCGGACAGCACCCACTGGAGGTCGGAGACCGGGGTGTGCAGCCCTTCGCGGATCGACGGCAGGGCCACATTGACGATGGAGACGTCCAGGAGCGTCATGAAGCCCGCGACCAGACATACGGCCAGGGCCTTCCAGCGCCGGGGGTCCGGCGCCGCGGCGGCGTCCTGCCCGCTCCCCCGCCCTGTATCTCCGGCCATGAATCGCACCCTAGTTCGCGGGTCCCGATCCCTCACCCGGAGCGCGCCGACCGGTGGACGGGGCCGCGCGGACGGGGTACGGGGCCGCGCGGACGGGGTACGGGGCCGCGCGTGGAGCGCGCGGGCCCGTACCCCGTCGAGTCGGTCGCTTCCCTCAGATCCCGTGCCGGACCGTGGGGGTCACTTCACGTTGATGGCGGTCCAGGCGGCGCCGACCGCCTTGTACTCGGCGCTGGTCGTGCCGTACAGGGCGCCCGCGGCGCTCAGCGTCGCGGTGCGCGCCTTCGCGTAGTTGGTGGAGGACGTCATGTACGTGGTCAGCGCCTTGTACCAGATCTGCGTGGCCTTGTCGCGGCCGATGCCGGTGACGGTGGAGCCGTCGTACGTGGGGCTGTTGTAGCTCACGCCGTTGACCGTCTTCGCGCCGCTGCCCTCGGACAGCAGGTAGAAGAAGTGGTTGGCCGGGCCCGAGGAGTAGTGGACGTCGATGTTGCCCAGGGTGGACGACCAGTAGTCCTTCGACGCGCCGTCCTTGCTCGGCTTGTCCTGGTAGCGCAGCGGCGTGCCGTCACCGTTGATGTTGATCTTCTCGCCGATGAGGTAGTCGCCCGGGTCGCTCGCGGTGTTCGAGTAGAACTCGACCGCGGTGGCGAAGATGTCGGAGGTCGCCTCGTTGAGACCGCCGGACTCACCGCTGTAGGTGAGGTTGGCGGTGGCGGCGGTGACGCCGTGGCTCATCTCGTGCGCGGCCACGTCCAGCGAGGTGAGCGGGTTGGCGTTGCCCGAGCCGTCGCCGTAGGTCATGCAGAAGCAGCTGTCGCTCCAGAACGCGTTCACATAGTTGTTGCCGTAGTGGACGCGGGAGTAGGAGCCGACCCCGTTGTTCTTGATGCCGTTGCGGCCCAGCACGTTCTTGAAGAAGTCCCAGGTCTCGGCCGCGCCGTAGTGCGCGTCCACGGCGGCGGTCTGCCGGCCGCCGGACCAGACGTCGTCGGCGTCGGTGAAGAGCGTGCCGGTGCCCGAGGTGCCCTGGTTCAGGTCGTACGTCTTGTGGCCGCCGCGAGCGCCGTCGGTGAGGTTGTAGGTGGTGCCGCTCTTGGTGGTGCCGAGCGTCACCGAGCCGTTGTACTTGCCGGTGCCGGTGCCGGCCTCGATGGCCTCGTCGGTGAAGAGCTGCTTGCCGGTGGCCGCGTCGGTGACGACGTGCAGCTCGCTCGGGGTGCCGTCGGGCTGGACGCCCTTGACGACGGTCTCCCAGGCCAGCACGGGCTTGCCGGTCGCGGCCCAGATCACCTTGCGGGGCGCGGTGTCCGCCGCGGCCTTGGCGGTCTTCTCCGCCGAAGCGGCCTTCAGCGCGCTCGACTTCGCGGTGGCCGCGGGGAGTTCGGCGGCGGTGGAGGGCACGGCTATTCGGGCCGTGGTCGCCTTGGTCACGCTGCGCGCGCCGGCCGGGGCCGCGTGGACGACGAGGTCGCCGCCGAGGACGGGCAGGCCCGCGTAGGTCCGCTCGTAACGGGTGTGGACGGTTCCGTCGGCGTCCTTGATGACGTCCCGGACGACGAGCTTCTCCTGGGCGCCGAGGCCGAGGACACCGGCCTCGCTCGCGGCGTCCGCCTGGGCGGACTTGATGGCGTCGACGCGCTGGGCCGGGCTGAGCTCCAGAGCTGTGGCGCCGCTCTCCCGGGTGGGGTCGGGCTGGGCGGCGGCCGGTCCCGACTGGACGCCGACGACCACCATGGCGGCGGAGGCGACCAGGGCGGCGACACGGACGACGTTCGTGCGGGAGGTGTGCGTGCGGGGGGTGGAAGCTACGAGTCTCACTCAGTCTCCAAGAGTGCCGGGCCGTCGGTAACGGCCCTGTGTGGGGAAGCGGCGGCCATGGATGGACCGTCGCCCGATGGTGCTGAGCTGTGCGCGTGCCGTGAACAGGCTCACCGCGTGATCCACCCGCGCTGAGCCGTCCAGAGAGTGACATCGATCGGACTCGTAGGAACAGATCAGATACCAGGATTTGACCTTGTGTTGTCAATTCAGTGCGGCATACAGACATCAATCGGTCGCATGGACGGTGGAGTTGACAGCGGGAGGGCCCCGCGCCGGGGAGGCGCGGGACCCTCCGTGAGCAATCGGTCGTACGCCCCGAAAAGCCGCCGCTATTCGAAGAGATCGGCGTACGAGCCGAGGGCCAGCGCGATGTCGGCCTGCGCCCAGAAGCGGTGGTACGTGAAGGTCGGCGCGGCCCCGCCGTTCAGATACGCCTCGACCTTCGACCAGGCCGGGTCGTCCTCGTAGAAGGACCGGATCGACGCGAAGGTGGAACTCCCGTCGATCGTGTCGCCGTTGGGCATGGTGCCGGTCCAGCCGCTCGGTACGTGGACCGGGTCGTCGAAGCGGCTGTAGTCGGCGCGGGTCTCCGGGACCGCGATCCCCAGCGCGTCCCTGTGGTGGTCCCACATCCCGTCGAGGAGCGCCTTCGCGGTGGTCCTGGCCGCCGCGTTGCCGGACTTCGCGGCGTAGTAGGAGAGGGTCTTGGCGTACGCGGCGGCCACCCCGACGTCATTGGTGTAGTCGGCGACGGTCACATGCAGACCGGTGTTGGCGCCGGGCGTGGTGGCGTTCCAGGTGTCGGGCTTGCCGGACCACTGGAGGGTCGACGGGATCCGGTACGTACCGTCGGGGTTGACGGTGGTCTTGGACAGGGCCCAGGCGACCCACTTGTCCAGCACGGCCTTGGCGGCGCTGTCGCCGGTCTGGTGGTAGTACTCCGCGACCCGCTCCATGGACCACGCCTGGAAGCCGAACCACTGGTTGGACGGCGGGTCGTGGTAGACGGGCGCCTCGTCGTAGTACATGCCGTAGAAGGTCGGGGTGCCGGCCGGGGGCTGCGCGTACCGGCCCTGCCAGCTGTTGGTGGCGCCGCCCGCGATGCCGCCCTCGGCGGACTGGAGCCAGCGGTAGAACTCCACCTGCCGTTTGAGGCTGGTGTTCCAGTCCTGCTGTCCGGTGGCGGACGCGGGCTTGAGATCGGCGTACGAACTCAGCGCCCAGGCCGCCATCGGGTTCTGGTACCCGCTGTGGCTGAAACTGGAGCCGATGCGCCAGGCCCAGCCGGCCGAGGCATCGGTGGCACCGCCCCAGGCGTAGTACCAGGAGAGCAGGTAGTGCGAGCTGTTCTTGCCGCTGCCCGCCGGGCAGGCCGTCTCGCCCACACAGCCGCCGACCTTCTTGAAGTACTTGTCGTACATCGCGTAGCGGAGGTAGTCCCCCATCTTGGCCGCCTTGGCGACATTGGCCGCGACCTCGCCGCCCTTGCCCTGCTCCTTGGCCCACTCCGACGCCCAGTAGGCGGCCTGGATGGCGCGGGCGTCGGCGTCCGGCGCGTTGGTGAACTTCCACTGCTTCGCGTAGGAGGCGTCCCCGGTGAACAGGTCCAGATAGCCGTTCCTGCCGCCGTACTTGAAGGCGTCGCAGGTCGGCTGGGTCACGGTCTCCCAGACGGACTCCTGCGGTCCGCGCTGGAAGGTGTTGATGTACGAGGGGCCCTGATCGGCCGGTCCCGCCTCGCACTTCCCCGGCGAGTTGCCGAAGCCGTAGACGTTGTCGACGTCCTGGATCCAGTGCATGCCATAGATGTCATCGGTGCCGTAGGCGCTCTTCAGCTCGCCGGCCAGGGGGTCGTTGCCGACCGCGACATTGCCGTTGAGCTGCGAGGGGTACTGCGAGGGCAGATCCCACTCGGGGGCGTAGGTGGCCGGTTTCGACGCGTTGTAGAAGCTGTTCGTGGGCTGATCGGCGTGGGTGGGGATCATGTACTTCTCCATGGTGGCCCACGCGCCGTTGAACTTGCTCCAGTCGCCGGTGACCTTGCCGTACATGGCCTGGAGCCAGATCAGATAGCTGTACGCCTCGGAGGTCGTCTCGTGGCCCTGGTCGGGCGCCTCGACGATCAGGGTCTCCACCGAGTGGTACGGGATGCCCTCGGGCGAGAAGTAGCCGGCCGCCGGGTCGGTGATCTTGCCGTACAGATCGAGGAACCGCGCGTTGTAGGTGCCGGCCGCGGCCAGCTGGGTGACGGTCACCTCGGCCTTGGTCTGGCCGGGCGCGGTCGCGGTGAAGGTGGCGGCGCCGGTGCCGGTGGCCGCGGCGGAGACGGTCACCTGCTGGGCGGTGTTCCAGTTGGCGCCGGTGAAGGTGAGGGTGGAGCCGGAGGTGAGGGTGAGGCCGGTGTTGCCCGCGGTACGGGCCACGGTGACCGTCACATCGGCGGCGGGCCGGGTGGAGAGCTTCACCCCGAAGGTGCCGGTCCTGCCCTGCTGTACGCCGAGTTGGGCGGGGCTCGCGACCAGTGACGGGCCCGCGGCGACCCGTACGCCGACCGGGGTGGACTCCGCCGCGGCGCCCTGGCCGTCGTATGCCTTCGCGTAGAGCGAGAGATCGCCCGCGGGGACATCCGCGTAGTCGAAGGTGTACGGGGAGGAGGTGTCCGTGCCGAGCAGCCGGGTGTCGCTGTAGAACTCGACCTTGGAGATCCCGGCTCCGTCGGCGGCTACGGCGGTGGCGGCCATCGGGATGGTGCCGCCCGCGGTGAACACCGCGCCGGGCGCCGGACTGGTCAGCACGGTGAGGGGCGGCTGATGCGCGCCCGTGCAGCGCACGCCGTTGACGGTGAAGACGGTGGGCGCGGTGTTGGCGCCGCTGTAGGTGAAGTTGGCACCGGCGGTCGCCGCGGCTCCCGGGGCGATCCGCGCGTTGTGCGCGGCGTTCGTGACGGTGACGGTCTTGCCGGACTGGCTCCAGCCGCCGTTCCAGCCGTTGGTGAGCTTCTGGTCCCCGGAGTGGTCGTAGCCGAGTGTCCAGCCGTCGATGGGATCCGTACCGCGATTGGTGATCGTGAGGTCGGCCGTGAAGCCGGTGCCCCAGTCATTGGTCTTGTAGTCGACACCGCACTGGACGGCCGCGGCGTGCGCGGGGGTGCCGTTGACCGCGGTGAGACCCAGCGGCAGGGAGAGGGCGGCGGCCAGCGCGGTGAGCAGGCGCCGGACTCCGCGCCGCCTGACCCGGCGCGGTCGCGTTTCACACGGCCGGCCTTCACCCGGCAGGACTCCACGTGGTGTGCCGGATCTTCCGGGTGGCGGTGGTGCCCCTGGCGGTGAACCTCGTAAGCCGGGCATGGGGTGGTCCTCCTCGCGGTCCGGTGCGGGTGGTGTGGGGGTGCGAACCAGTGGGAGCGCTCCCAAGCGTTGAGCGGGACCGTGGACCTGTCAAGAGTTTGAACGCGACGCATGTCCGGGCGAGTTGTCAGATAAAAGAATTCAACTGGGCTGTTGACTCAGGCGACTTCGGCGCTACCGTCGGAAGCCAACCAGTGGGAGCGCTTCCATCAGTCATACGCCGTGTCAGGCGGCGTATCGGCCATCGAGGAGTCGCTCCATGCGAGCACCACCGCGCCTCACCGCACTGCTGGCCGCCGCGGCCCTGGCCGTGGCGGGCACCGCTCTCGCACCGCAGCCGACCGCGTCGGGAACCGCGGCCGGCTGCACCGTCGCCTACAGCACCACCGGTCAGTGGGACAGTGGCTTCCAGGGCGCTGTCACGGTCACCAACAACGGGTCACCCGTCGAGAACTGGACACTCACCTTCGACTTCCCCGGAAGTCAGAAGGTGGTCCAGGGCTGGAACGGGAAGTGGTCGCAGTCCGGGAAGACCGTGACCGCCGTCAACGAGAGCTGGAACGGGAAGATCGCCACCGGCGGCTCGCTCAGCGCCGGGTTCATCGCCTCCTGGTCCGGGTCCAATCCGGCGCCCACCGCGTTCAGGCTCAACGGCGTGGCGTGCGACGGCGGTCCGGGACCGGGTGACCCCTCCGATCCGCCGACCGACCCGCCGACGGATCCGCCGACCGATCCGCCGGGACCGGGTGGCATTCCACCGAAGCTGCGCGCCTCGGGCAACAAACTGGTCGACGAGAACGGCACGACCCGCCGCATGCTCGGCGTGAACCGCTCCGGCGGCGAGTTCGCGTGTATCCAGGGCTACGGCATCTTCGACGGTCCGGTGGACGACGCGTCGGTGCGGGCCATCGCCGACTGGAAGGTCAACACCGTACGGATACCGCTCAACGAGGAGTGCTGGCTCGGCCTCGCACATGTGAAGCCGGAGTACGCCGGCGCGAACTACATCGCCGCGGTCAGGCAGTTCGTAACCAGGCTGGAGGCGCACGGGATCACTCCGGTCGTCGAACTGCACTGGACCCACGGCAGATACACGGGCGGTGACAGCCACTGCCCGGACACCGAGTACGCGACCTGCCAGAAGCCGATGCCGAACGCACGGTACACACCGGCCTTCTGGACCTCGGTCGCGCAGACCTTCAAGGACGACCCGGCGGTGGTCTTCGACCTCTTCAACGAGCCGTTCCCGGACCGGGCCACCGGTGATACCGACGCGGCCTGGACCTGCTGGCGCGACGGCGGCAACTGCCCGGGGATCGATTTCGAGGTGGCCGGGATGCAGTCGCTGGTGAACGCGGTACGGGCCACCGGCGCCCAGAACCTGGTGCTGATCCCCGGCATCGCCTACTCCAACGACATGCGGCAGTGGCTGACGTACCGGCCCGCCGACCCGGCGGGCAATCTGGCCGCCGCCTGGCACACGTACAACTTCAACGTCTGCGCGAGCGAGAGCTGCTGGAACGAACAGCTCGCGCCGGTGGCCGCCGAAGTGCCCTTCGTGGCGGGCGAGATCGGCGAGAACACCTGCTCGCACGGCTATATCGACCGGGTCATGGCCTGGCTCGACAGCCATGGCGCCTCGTATCTCGGGTGGACCTGGAACACCTGGGACTGCTCCTCGGGACCCGCTCTGATCAGCGACTACAACGGCACGCCCACCAGTTTCGGCGCAGGACTCCGTGACCATCTGAAGGGACTCTCATGAGCCGCACCACCACTCCTCCGCGACGTACACGAGGCGCGGCGCTCGCCGCGTTCGCGCTCGTCGCCGCCGCCGCCGGTACCGCGACCGCGCTGGACGCGCCCGCCGGTGCCGCCGCGGCCGGCTGCACCGTCGACTACCGGATCCAGACCGCCTGGAACGGCGGCTTCTCGGCCAATGTCAATGTGACCAACACCGGCGAGGCGATCAGCTCCTGGAAGCTGGAGTGGAGCTTCGCCGGTGACCAGAAGGTGACACAGGGCTGGAACTCCACGATCACCCAGAGCGGTACGGCCGTCGCCGCCGCCAATGTGGCGTGGAACGGCGCGCTGGCGAGCGGCGCCTCGGCGTCCTTCGGTTTCAACGCCTCGGCCACCGGGTCCAACGCGGTCCCCGCCGTCTTCAAGCTCAACGGTGTCACCTGCAACGCCCCCGGTGGCGGCGGTCCGACGGATCCGCCGACCGACCCGCCGACCGACCCGCCCGCCGGCGCCAAGGTCGACAACCCGTACGCGAACGCCGGGGTGTACGTGAACCCGGAGTGGTCCGCGAAGGCAGCGGCCGAACCCGGCGGCAGCAAGGTCTCCAACCAGCCGACCGGTGTGTGGCTGGACCGGATCGCGGCCATCGAGGGTGTCGGCGCGGGCATGGGGCTGCGCGACCACCTCGACGAGGCGCTGCGGCAGGCCGCGGGCAGGCCGTTCGTCGTCCAGCTCGTGATCTACAACCTGCCGGGCCGTGACTGCGCCGCGCTCGCCTCCAACGGGGAGCTGGGCCCGACGGAGATCGGCCGTTATCAGAGCGAGTACATCGATCCGATCGCCGCCATTCTCGCCGACAGCAAGTACGCCGGCCTGCGGATCGTGACGACCGTCGAGATCGACTCGCTGCCCAATCTGGTCACCAATGTCACGCCGCGGCCGACCGTCACCCCGCAGTGTGACGTGATGAAGGCGAACGGCAACTACATCAAGGGCGTCGGTTACGCGCTCAACCACCTCGGCGCCATCCCCAACGTCTACAACTACGTCGACGCGGGCCACCACGGCTGGATCGGCTGGGACGACAACTTCAACGCCTCGGCGCAGGTCTTCAAGCAGGCCGCGACCGCCGAGGGCAGCACGCTCGACAAGGTGCACGGCTTCATCGTCAACACCGCCAACTACGGCGCGCTCAAGGAGAACAACTTCACCATCAACGACAACATCGCCGGCAAGTCGGTCCGCGAGTCGAAGTGGGTGGACTGGAACCGCTACGTCGATGAGCAGTCGTTCGCCCAGGCGTTCCGGCAGGAGCTGGTGGGCGTCGGCTTCCCGTCGGGCATCGGGATGCTGATCGACACCTCGCGCAACGGCTGGGGCGGTTCGGCGCGGCCCGGCGGTCCCGGCCCGCAGACCAGCGTGGACACCTATGTGGACGGCGGGCGCTACGACCGCCGGATCCACCTGGGCAACTGGTGCAACCAGTCCGGTGCCGGACTGGGCGAGCGGCCGAAGGCGGCGCCCGCCGCCGGGATCGACGCGTACGTGTGGATGAAGCCCCCGGGCGAGTCGGACGGCGCGAGCAAGGAGATCCCGAACAACCAGGGCAAGGGCTTCGACCGGATGTGCGACCCGACGTACACCGGCAATCCCCGGAACAACAACAACATGTCCGGTGCGCTGCCGAACGCGCCACTGTCCGGTGACTGGTTCTCCGCGCAGTTCCAGGAGCTGCTGAAGAACGCGAACCCGGCGCTGTAGAGCGTGTCGCCGGTGCCGGCCGCCATAGGCGCGGCAGCCGCTCCGAGCGGCCGTGGCCGGCAGTGGGGGCCAGGTGTGGGACCGGCGGGGAATCCCTACGGGGAGCCGGTCCCACACCGCCCATATAGCCCCCTTATACCGTTTCGCCAGGAAAGGAGGAAAATAACAGGAGAACAACTCATGGAGGCGAACGATGACACAGACCCGCTACACCCAGGACCGCGGTCTGACCACCCGCATGGTGACCACCATGTTCCTGATCGGCCTGCTGTACGTGGTCCTGGTCGGTGTGCTGCTGGCCGTGCTGGGGAAGTTCTGGCCGGTCATCCTGATCCTCGTCGGAGGTCTGTTCATCGCGCAGTTCTGGTTCAGCGACAAGATCGCGGCCTTCGGCATGGGCGCGCGCGAGGTCACCCCCGAGCAGGCACCCGAGCTGCACGGAGCCGTCGACCGGATCTGCGCGCTGGCCGATATGCCCAAACCCAAGGTGGCGATCGCGCGGAGTGACATACCGAACGCCTTCGCCACCGGCCGGAGCGAACGCAGCGCACTGGTCTGTGCCACCACCGGCCTGCTCCGCAGGCTGGAGCCGGAGGAGCTGGAGGGTGTCCTCGCCCATGAGATGTCGCATGTCGCGCACCGCGATGTCGCCGTGATGACCATCGCCTCGTTCCTGGGCGTGCTCGCGGGTCTGATCACCCGGATCGCGCTCTACAGCGGGCTGTCCAGGAGCGCCAGGAACGCCGGCCCCGCGGGGATCGCGATTCTGCTGATTCCGCTGGTCAGCGCGGTGGTGTACGCGATCGGCTTCCTGCTGACCCGGCTGCTGTCCCGTTACCGCGAGCTCTCCGCCGACCGTACGGCCGCGCTGCTCACCGGCCGGCCCTCGGCGCTCGCCTCCGCGCTGACCAAGGTGAGCGGCCAGATGGCGCGGATCCCCACGGAGGACCTGCGGAAGGCGGAGCCGTACAACGCGTTCTACTTCGTGCCCGCGTTCTCCTCGAAGGAGAGCCTGGGGCGGCTGCTCGCCTCGCACCCGACGCTGGAGCAGCGGCTGGACCAGCTCGCCCGTATCTCCGCCGAACTCGCCCGCCCGTAAGTCCGCCGGTAAGCCCGCCCGTAAGTCCGGCCGTCACGCCTTACGGCCGCAAGCGCGGCCGTAGGGACGATGAGCGTCCGCCATCGCAGCCATCTCGCCGCTGTCCCGTACATCTCTGTCGACACCGTCCCCTCCCCCTCGTCACTGTGAGGAGCTGGTCCTGTGGGCCTTCTCGACGCCATCCTCGGCCGGAGCAAACCGGTCCGCCCCGATCTCGACCAGCTTTTCGCCCTCCCGTCCGCCGCGCTCACCCTCCAGGCCGGGGCCGGATACACCCCCACCGGCCTCGGCTCGGTCTGTTTCGCGGGCGTCGAGGGCGGTGGTTTCGCCCGGATCCGGCAGGACGTGCGCGAACTGCTCGACGCGGACACCGGCCAGGACAGCCGCCCGGTGGAGTTCAGCCAGGACTCGTACGGCTACACCTGGCTGCTCGCGCGGCGGGCGCCGGACGACACGGCCACCCTGGTGAACGATCTGCACGCGGTGAACACGCTGCTGGAGGAGGGCGGATTCGGCCCTCAGCTGCTCTGCTCACTGCTCAGTTTCCGGGATACCGAGCACCGGCCCCTCGCGCTCGTCTATCTCTACAAGCGCGGCAGCTTCTACCCCTTCGCGCCTCTGCCCGGCACCGCCGAGAAACGCGACAATCAGCGGGAACTCCAGGTCAGAGCGGTGCTCGGGGACGATCTGCGGATCGAGCCCGATCTCGCGCGCTGGTTCCCCGTCTGGGGTGCGCCGGGGCTCTGACCGACTCGTCGCGGGGCCGCGACCGGACCCGTTGTCAGTGGTGGACGGCAGGATGAAGGACATGACGACGACTTCCACCCCCGTCTTCGACGCCGCCGCGTACGCGCAGGCGGTCGACCACGCGGCCAAGGCCGCCGCCGCGTACTACGCGAGCGGCGAGAGCTCCCTGGACGACGACGCGTACGACCGGCTGGTGCGCGGAATCGCGGCGTACGAGCAGGTGCATCCCGATGAGGTGCTGGCGCATTCGCCGACCGGGAAGGTGGCGGGCGGCGCCGCGAGCGGCGACGTTCCGCACACGATACCGATGCTGTCGCTGGACAATGTCTTCTCGGCCGAGCAGTTCACGGCGTGGGCCGCGTCGCTGGAGCGCCGTCTCGGCAGACCGGTGGAAGCCTGGAGCGTGGAGCCGAAGCTCGACGGGCTGGCGGTGGCCGCGCGGTACGAGAACGGCGAGCTGGCGCGGTTGATCACCCGGGGCGACGGCACCGCGGGCGAGGACGTCTCGCATGCCATCGGGACGGTCACGGGCCTGCCGGGGCGGCTCTCCGAGCCGGTCACCCTGGAGGTGCGCGGCGAGGTCCTGATGACCAGCGAGCAGTTCGAGCGGGCGAACACGGTCCGTACGGCGCACGGCGCGACCCCCTTCGCCAACCCCCGCAGCGGTGCGGCCGGGACCCTGCGGGCCAAGGACCGTCCGTACCAGGTGGAGACGGCCTTCTTCTGCTACGGGGCGCTGCCGCTGCCCGCCACCCCAGGCCCGCTGAGCGAGGACCTCACGCGGTGGCCGCACAGCGAGGTGCTGGAGTACGTGGCCGGTCTGGGCGTCACCACCGCGGCGGGCACGGCGGTGCCGCCGCGCGCGGTGTCCACGGTGGACGAGGTGCGGACCGGGATCGCCGAGATCGCCGCGCTGCGGGCCGAGCTGCCGTTCGGCATAGACGGCATCGTCGTCAAGGCCGATCTGGCCGAGGACCAGCGCGAGGCGGGCTCGGGCTCGCGGGCCCCGCGCTGGGCGATCGCGTACAAGCTGGCGGCCGTCGAGAAGATCACCCGGCTGCTGGACGTGGAGTGGAACGTCGGGCGGACGGGGATCGTCGCGCCCCGGGCCGTGCTGGAGCCGGTGGAGATCGACGGCTCCACCGTCACCTACGCCACGCTGCACAATCCGGCGGACATCACCCGGCGCGATCTGCGGATCGGTGACCAGGTGATGGTCTACAAGGCAGGGGACATCATTCCGCGAATCGAGGCACCCGTCGCCCATCTGCGGACCGGCGAGGAGCGTCCGATCGTCTTTCCCGAGAGCTGCCCGCAGTGCGGATCGGAGATCGACACCGGCGAGCAGCGCTGGCGCTGTGTCCGGGGCCGCGACTGCCATGTGGTCGCGTCCCTCTCGTACGCGGTCGGGCGCGACCAGCTCGATATCGAGGGCCTGGGCGCCACGCGTGTCGTCCAGCTCGTCGACGCCGGTCTGGTACGGGACTTCGCCGATCTGTTCGCGCTGCGGCGCGAGCAGCTCCTCGCTCTGGAGCGGATGGGCGAGACCAGCACCGACAATCTGCTCGCGGCCATCGAGGGGGCGAAGCGGCAGCCGCTGGCCCGGGTGCTCGCCGCGCTCGGGGTGCGGGGCACCGGCCGCTCCATGTCCCGTCGGATCGCCCGGCACTTCGCCACCATGGACCGCGTCAGATCGGCCGACGCCGAGGAGATCCAGCGGGTCGACGGCATCGGTACGGAGAAGGCCCCCGTGATCGTCGCGGAACTCACCGAGCTGGCTCCGCTGATCGACAAACTCGTCGCCGCGGGCGTCAACATGACCGAACCGGGCGCCACCGAGCCGCCCTTGGCGTCGTCGGAGGAGGACGGCGCAGGGCCCGAGCGAACGGGCGGCGACGCCGCTTCCGGCGCCGGTCCGCTGGACTCCATGACCGTCGTGGTGACCGGCGCCATGACCGGGCCGCTGGCCAAGCTCTCCCGCAACGAGATGAACGAGCTGATAGAGCGGGCCGGTGGCACGTCCTCGTCCGGCGTCTCCAAGCGCACCACGCTCCTGGTCGCCGGCGAGAAGGCCGGTTCCAAGCGGACCAAGGCGGAGGCGCTGGGGATACGTATCGCCACGCCCGAGGAGTTCGCCGAGCTGGTGGCCGGTCTGCTCGAAGACGCCTGACGGCCGCACGCCCCGCTATCCGGCGTACGGCAGCGGGGCGAGTCCGGCGATCCCCGGGTCGACGGTGAACACGGCGCCCGCGGCCGGGTCGTCGCCGTCCACGAGGCCCTGCCGCGAGGTGGTGACGAACAGCCGGCGATAGTCACCGCCGCCGAACGAACAGGCGCTGACCTGGCGCGCGTTGACCTCGACCACCTCGTCCAGGGTGCCGTCGGCGGCGTAGCGGCGGACGGCGGAGCCGCCCCACAGCGCGACCCACACTCCCCCTTCGGCGTCCACGGTCAGACCGTCGGGGGAGCCGTCGCCCGGGTCGACGGCGACCCAGGGCTCGGGGGTGGAGAACTGTCCGGTCGACGGATCGGTCGTGATCCGGGCGATGGTCTGCGTGGGGGTGTCGACGTAGTAGGCGAAGTCACCGTCCGGGGCCCACGCGAGGCCGTTGGAGATGGTGACCCCGGTGTGGACGAGAGAGGTGGCACCGTCGGGGGTGAGGCGGTGGACGGAACCGGCACCGGGGCGGGCGTCGTACGCCATGGAACCGCAGTAGAAGTTTCCGGCCGGATCGCAGGCACCGTCGTTCATCCGGACCGTGGGGTCGGTCCACAGCTCGTCGCCGGCGGTGACCGTGCCGTCCTCGGCCACCAGGACGAAGCCCCGCTCGACGGCCGCGACCACACCGCCGGAGCTCCGGGGCCGCCAGGCCGCCGCGATTGCGCCGAGGTGCCACCGTTCGTACGCACCGCCGCCGTCGGCTTCGGTGTCGAAGGTGAGCAGGTCGCCGGCCAGCAGGTCGACGATCCTCAGCCGGCCGGCGCCGGGGTCCCAGCCGGGCCCCTCGCCGTGATGGGTGACGACCCCGGTCCACTGCTCGGCGCGCATGGCGGCCCCTCTCGTCTCAGCCTTCCGGAGGCCCGGGGCGCCCCCGGCGGCTCCGCTCACGCTCGCACGCATGCTACGGGCGTGTCCGCGACGTACCGGCGTCCGCCCTCTCGGGACGGCAGCGGTGGCCGGTCAGAGGAAATGGCCGCTGGCGAGGTAAGGCGCCGGGACGGGCATCCCACGGACGGCGATATAGCCTTCCTGCCCGATGTCGAGACGGGCGGCCAGGCCGACATCGATCGCCCACTCGTTCGGTGTGGTGATGCAGTTGACCAGGGTTTCGCCTCGCGACGAGGCCAGGGCTTCCCACAGCAGCTTCTGTGCGGTCTCCGGCTGCGCGGCGGCGAGCAGCGCGGCCTGCCCGCGGTCGTCGAGGTAGACGTATCCCGGCTTCGTCGTGTCCCGGGACACGACCAGCCGCATGGTGCCGAGCATGTAGCCGTGGTCGGGGCCGTGGCCCGCCCCACGCAGGTTCCGGTCCAGCCGGTCCATCCACTCGAAGTCGTCGGCCCGGCCCTCCCGCAGGCCGTCCACCGGGGGGAGTGTGGACCGGTCGACGGTGCCGACCATCCGCATCTGCGGGTGGAGGGAGAATCCCGCCAGCCTGTACCGGCGGGTGGCTCCCGCGTGGACACTGGAGGAGAAGATGCCGGGGCGCCCGTCGGCATGGTCGAGGGCGGCGTCCATCAGGCGCTTCCCGAGGCCCTGGGCCTGATGGCCCGGCAGTACGCCGTAGGTCGCCAGGAACCACAGAGGGCCGCGGTTCTGGGACATGGCGAATCCGACGACTTCCCCGGCACCGGTGTCCTCCTTCACCGCGACCCAGCACCCTCCCGGGTCGACGCTCAGGAAGAAGCGCATCCGGTCGATCCAGTGCTTCGAGGCGACCGCGGAGCGCGGCTCGACTTCCGGATCGCTGACCCGCCTGGTGCTCCGTTCCGCGTCGAGGAACGTCAACGCCGATGCCCGTTCCGCCGAGGCGAGATCGTCCGCACACATCAGCCTGACCTGTACAGGGTCCATGGTTTCAGCGTAGTGATCAGCGAGTCCGGGCCGCATCCGGTTATCCCGTGTCTGTGGGGCGGTGGACTCTACGGCTCTTACGACCGTCTCGCTGAGACCCTTGCTTCATGACAGCTGGGAACGAGGCGACAGACAGGGACAGCGAAGCGCTGGTCGGCGGCATGGTGAACGCGGGGGCGGTCTTCCGCCGTGGTGCCCTGGTGGAACGGCCGGCGCCGCGCACAGCGCGCGCCCTTCACACCCACCTCCGCGCGCTCCAAGAGCACGGCTTCGACGCGGCTCCGACCCCGGTCCGTCTCACCGAGGACGGCCGCGAGCAGCTGACCTTCATCCCCGGCGACGTCGCCCTCCCGCCGTTTCCGCGCTGGGTGATGACAGAGACCGCGCTGAGATCGGTGGGCAGCCTGCTGCGGCGCCTGCACGACGCCTGCACGGCCATCGGGGTCGACGCAGGCGCCGCGTGGCCTCGGGACCTGGCCGACCCGGAGGGAGGAACGATGCTGTGCCACAACGACATCTGCCCGGACAATGTCGTCTTTCGCGACGGCCGCGCCGCGGCCCTGATCGATTTCGACCTGGCGGCCCCCGGTCGGCCCCTGTGGGATGTCGCCATGACCGCCCGCTACTGGGTGCCCATGCTCGACCCCGCGTCCGCGGCGGCCCTCTATCCCACCGGGCTGGACGCCCCGACGCGGCTGCGGATCCTCGCCGACAGCTACGGCCTCTCCCCGCGAGAACGCGCTGAGCTGCCCGGCGTCATCGAACAGGCCACCACATCCTGCCGGACCTTCGTCGCCGACCGTGTGGCCGAAGGCGACCCGGTCTACACACAGGCGCTGTCCGAGCGCGGTGGCTGGCAACGGTGGGACCGCATGCGGAGCTGGCTGGTGGCCCACCACGAGAGATTCCTGACCGCCCTGCTGGACTGACGCGGCGGCGCCTGGCTCAAGCGCACCACGGATCCACGTCCGGTGCCGACGGATCCACGTCCGGTGCCGACGGCAGCGCCGCCGGTCTCCCGGCGGCGCCACGCGGTGTGTGCGGTGTCCGGTTGCTACGGCTTGGGCAGGGTGCAGCCCGGACGGGTCAGGTCGATCTTGCTGCCGGTGCCGACGCACGCGACGATCCCGTAGGTCTCCTGGGCGTAGTTGATGCCCTGACGCACGGTCACCGTGCCGTTCTGGTCGACCTCGCACGGGTTGTTGACGGTGCAGCGGCCGCCGCTCTCATTGCCGGTGTTGTTGACGGCGACGACCTTGCCCGTGGTGTTGTCGATGACGGGCGAGCCCGAGGTGCCGCCGATCGTGTTGCACGCGGAGGTGTAGCGGACCGAGTCCTTCCAGGTCCAGCTCCCTTCCTTCAGCTGGTAGGCGAATCCATCGATGTTGCAGCTGTAGATCCGCTTCCAGTAGCCGGAGACGACCTTGATCGCGGTGCCCTGGACCGGGCGGGTGGCGTTGAGTTCCAGGGCCGATATCCCGTAGGAGCTCTGTATCTGCGCGTAGGTGCTGGTGAGTTGGTACAGCGACATATCCGTGTCGGTCATCGTCGCGTACGCGATCTTGCTGGCGCGCAGGGTCGCGACGCCGGTGCCCGCGGAGTTCAGCAGGCTGAAGGTACGGGTGGACGCGCGGTCCACGATGACCTGGCCGGCGGCGGGCATACCGCTCTCCAGGCAGTGGCCGTTGGACAGCACGAGTGCGGGGTCGCTCGGTTGCGAGGCGGGCGTACGGACAACGGAGCCGGAACAGTTGCTGAGTGCGACCGTTCCGGCGAAGTCGACCGCCTGGACCTTGGCTTGGGCGGTTGCCGTGGTCCCGGCGGCCTTCGTGGGCGCGCCCGCGTCATGGCTTGTGGCCATGGCGGGTGCCGCTCCCGCTCCGAGGAGCAGAACGGCGAGCAGCGCGCCGAGGAGAGGCTTTCTCATGTGGGGTCCCCTCTGTGACCGAAGTTCCTTCGGTTTTGTCATGGGCATTGTTGACGCATGTGTGGCAGCGGGCAACCATGCCTGGACGAGGCTCTCGTGGACCCCGGGGATTCCGGCCCCTGACATGACGGTGGGGGCGGCGCCGACCCGGCACCGCCCCCACCGTCATTCCCTTCAGTTGATCAGATCGTTCCCGGCCTTCACCGCGTCGGCCCCGGCCTTCACCGCGCCCTTCACAGCGCCCACCTTCTTGTCGACCTTGTTCCCGAGGACGCCTTCCACAACGGGCTGGGCCTTGGTGCCCACGGCCGCCGCGGTCTGCGCCGTGCTGCTGAGGGTGGAGCCGAATTCGACCGCCTGGGCGGCGGGGGCGACGGCGGCGAGCAGCGCGGAGCCTGCCGCGGCGGCGGTGAGAAATCGATACGCGTTCATGATCGGTGTAACGCGTGGCGGCGGTAGAGGACACGCGCCCCTCCACCGGCGGGGGCATGCCAGGGCCGGGACGCGGGGTACGGCCGGGGCGTGGGTGGCCGTGGGTACGGCCGGGGCGTGGTGGCCGTGGACGCGGCCCCTCGTCAGGCCGCCCCCGCCTCCGTACCCGTAGGCGTCCCCGTCCCCGCGAGCACCTCCGGGCGCAGCAGGGCCATCAGCCGGTCGGCAGGCAACAGCCCGCGTTCCAGGACCAGTTCGGCGACACCGCGCCCGGAGGCGAGGGCCTCCTTGGCGATCTCGGTCGCGGCGAGGTAGCCGATATGCGGGTTGAGTGCGGTGACGAGCCCGATGGAGTTCTCCACACTCGCGCGCAGGGTCTCGGTATTGGCGGTGATACCGGACACGCAGCGCTCCGCGAGCGTGACACAGGCGGCCCGCAGATGGGTGATGCTCTCCGAGAGGGAGTGCAGGATGATCGGTTCGAAGGCGTTGAGCTGGAGCTGCCCCGCCTCCGCCGCCATGGTGATGGTCACGTCGTTGCCGATCACCTCGAAGGCCACCTGGTTGACGACCTCGGGGATCACCGGGTTGACCTTGCCCGGCATGATGCTGGAACCCGCCTGTACCGGCGGCAGATTGATCTCCGCGAAGCCCGCCCGTGGTCCCGAGGAGAGCAGTCGCAGATCGTTGCAGCTCTTGGAGAGCTTGACCGCGATGCGCTTGAGCACACCGGAGAGATGGACGAAGGCGCCGCAGTCCTGGGTGGCCTCGACGAGATTGGCCGCGGTGACCAGGGGCAGCCCGGTGATGGCGGCGAGATGGCGGCGGGCGGCCTCCGCGTAGCCTGCCGGGGCGTTGAGCCCGGTGCCGATGGCGGTCGCGCCGAGGTTGATCTCATGGACGAGGCAGACGGCCTCGGCGAGCCGGCATTCGTCCTCCTCCAGCATCACCGCGTACGCGGAGAACTCCTGGCCGAGGGTCATCGGCACCGCGTCCTGGAGCTGGGTCCGGCCCATCTTGAGGATCTCGCGGAACTCCTCGGCCTTGGCCGCGAACGCCTCGCGCAGGACGGTCATCGCGTCGAGCAGTTCCCGTACGGCGATGATCGTGGCGACATTGACGGCGGTCGGATAGACGTCGTTCGTCGACTGGCTGAGGTTGACGTCCTCGTTCGGGTGCAGTTCCTGGTAGTCGCCCTTGGTGTGGCCGAGGATCTCCAGCGCCCGGTTGGCGATGACCTCGTTGGCGTTCATATTGGTCGACGTACCGGCGCCGCCCTGGATCACGTCCACGACGAACTGGTCGTGCAGCAGGCCCTCGTTCCTGATCTCCCGGCAGGCGGCGGCGATGGCGTCGGCCTTCTCGGCGGTGAGCAGCCCGAGGTCCTGGTTGGCGCGGGCCGCGGCTTCCTTGACGGCGGCGAGCGCGTTGATCAGATGGGGGTAGGCGGCGATCGGCGTACCGGTGATGGGGAAGTTCTCCGAGGCGCGCAGGGTGTGAACTCCCCAGTACGCGTCGGCGGGTATGTCGCGGTCGCCCAGCAGATCGTGTTCGCGGCGGTGGCCGGCAGTCATGTCGCGGGTCCTTCGTGAGAGCTGAGGGTGGGTGTCCCGTGGCGGCGGGACGGCGGAAGGAGAGACGGCGGGGAAGCGAAATCGTAGGAAGGCGGAACGGGGAAGCGGCGGAACGGTGTTACGCGGCGGACGGCGCGGGCGGGACCACACCGGCCGACGGGGCGAAGAAGGGGGCCAGGGCACCTGCCGCACGCAGGGTTCCGACCTCCTGTCCGCCCCCGATGACCGGCGCACGGTCGAATCCGGCGAGGATCTCCGGGTCGATCCCGCACCTGACGAGGGCCGCGGCGGTCACCGGCATCCTGGCGCGGTCGGCGCCGTCGGCGATCTTCACACCGACGGCCCGCCCGTCCGGCAGCGCCACGATCTGTACGCCCTCGAACCCGTCCTTGGCGAGCAGTCCCGGGACCGCGCGCATCAGCCGGGCGACATCCCGGCCGCTGCCGGAGACCATCTCCGGGTGCTCGCGCATGGCGTGCGCGACCCGGCCCTCGTCCGTGCCGGGCGCGGCCGTCGCGATCCGGGCTGCGGCCCGGGTGAGACCGCGCAGGGAGACGGCGAAGAGCGGCGCGCCGCACCCGTCGACCGTCACCCGTGCGATGGCCTGCCCGGTCAGCTCCTCGACCGTCGAGGCGATCTCCCGCTGGAGCGGATGCCCGGGGTCGAGATAGTTCTCCAGCGGCCAGCCCCTGGCCTTGGCCGTCATCAGCATGGCGGCGTGCTTGCCCGAGCAGTTCTGGGCGAGCCGGCTGGGGCCGCGTCCGGCGCGGATCCACTCGTCCCGCACCGCCGGGTCGTACGGCAGATCGGGCACGTTGCGCAGGTCGTCCTCGGTCAGGCCCGCGCCGTCCAGGATGCGCCGGGCCGTGGCGAGATGGAGTTCCTCGCCGGAGTGGCTGGCCGCGGTGAGGGCCAGCGACTCGCTGTCGAGCGCCGGCAGTCCGGCGCGCAGCAGTCCGACCGCCTGGACAGGCTTGAGCGCCGAGCGCGGGTAGAACGCGGCCTCGATGTCGCCCGCGCGGAACTCCACACTGCCGTCTGCCGCGAGGACGACGACCGAGCCGTGGTGGACGCCCTCGATGACGCCTCCCCGTACGACATGCGCGACGGGGACATGGGCCGGCTCACGGACGGCGGGGGGCGCTCCCGGTACGGCGGGCTCTCCCGGTAGGAGGGGCTGCGCGGGGCGCGCGGGGCGTGACGGGGTGGCCCCCGCCGGTGTGGAGTCGCTCATGATCAGCTCTCGTTGTCGTTCTTGGTGCCGGGGGAAGTCCCGGTGTCAGAGGGAGTCCCGGTCCCGGCCGAGGTCCCGGCAGCGGTCCCGGCCGCGGTTTCCCGTACGGTCCCGACCCGGCCCCGTACCAGGAACCAGCCCACGACCAGCGCCGCCCCGATCGCGGGCAGGGACAGGACGGTCGTACGTCCCGCGCCGCCGTCGGCGTACATCAGGACCAGCACCGACGCGAGGAAGACCAGCGTGACGATCTCGGTCCACGGCGAGCCGGGGAGCCGGTAGCCGGGGCGTACGAGCAGCCCGGCCCGCGTCTTCCGCCAGAAGAGGAGATGACAGACCATGATCATGGCCCAGGTGCTGAGGATGCCGAGCGCGGCGAAGTTCAGCACGATCTCGAACGCCTCGCTCGGTACGACGTAGTTGAGGCCGACGCCCAGCACACAGATCGAGGAGGTCAGCAGAATGCCCCCGTACGGCACCTGACTGCGGCTCATCACGCCGGTGAACTTCGGCGCCGACCCCGACATCGCCATCGAACGCAGGATGCGGCCGGTGGAGTAGAGCCCGGAGTTGAGGCTCGACATCGCGGCGGTGAGGACGACGAGGTTCATCACCCCGCCGGCCGCCGGCACGCCGATATTGGACAGCACGGTCACGAACGGGCTCTCGCGGGCGGAGTACGCATCCCAGGGCAGCAGCATCGTGAGCAGCACGACCGAGCCGACGTAGAAGAGGGCCACGCGCCACATGATGGAGTTGATCGCCTTGGGCATGATCTTCTCCGGGTGCGCGGTCTCGCCCGCCGTGACACCCACGAGTTCGACGGAGGCGTAGGCGAAGACAACGCCCTGGATGACCAGCAGCATCGGGAGCATCCCGGCCGGGAAGAGGCCGCCGTTGTCGGTGATCAGCGAGGGACCGGGGGTGTGGCCGTCGACCGGTTGCTGGGTGACCAGCAGGAAGATGCCGATCAGCATGAAGAGGACCAGCGCACCGACCTTGATGATCGCGAACCAGAACTCCAGTTCGCCGAAGATCTTCACGGAGATGAGGTTCACGGTCAGTACGACCGCGAGCGCGATCAGGGCGATCACCCACTGCGGGACATCGGTGAACATGCCCCAGTAGTGGGTGTAGGTCGCCACCGCCGTGATGTCGGCGATTCCGGTGGTCGCCCAGTTCAGGAAGTACATCCAGCCCGCGACGAACGCCCCTTTCTCGCCGAGGAATTCACGGGCGTACGAGACGAACGCCCCGGAGGACGGCCGGTGCAGCACCAGCTCTCCGAGGGCACGCACCACGAGGAAGGCGAAGACGCCGCAGACGGCGTAGGCCACGGCCAGCGAGGGCCCGGCGTCGGCGAGCCTGCCGCCCGCGCCGAGGAACAGCCCGGTGCCGATGGCCCCGCCGATGGCGATCATGTTGATGTGGCGCGACTTCAGGGACTTGCTGTATCCGGCGTCACCGGCGTCGATGTGCGCGGCACGGTCCGGCGCGCGTTCGTCGCCCGCTGGCAGCGGCTTCTGGAGGGACGGTTCACTCACGCCGGGTCTTCGCCTTCTGTGGGGGGAACCGCACGCCGCGGCGAGCGCACGATGGTGGTCAGCGTCGACTCGACGCGGGCCAGATGGTGGGTCATGGCTTCCACGGCGTCGCGCTCGGAACGGTCGACGAGCGCGTCGACGATCGCCTGGTGTTCCCGATTCGACTGCTCGCGCCGCCCGCCCAGATCGTTGAGGAACGCCGACTGGCGGGCCAGCGCGTCACGGATCTCCTCGATGACTCTCCGGAAGACGGGGTTCTGGGCGGCCCGCGCGACTGCGAGATGGAAGAGGGTGTCCATCGCCACCCACGCTGTGGTGTCGGTCTCCCGTTCCATCCGCTCCTGTAGATGCGCGAGATGGTCGAGGTCCTCGGGGGTGCGGCGGAGCGCCGCGTACCCGGCCACCGGGATCTCCACATGGCGGCGCACTTCGAGGAGGTCGCTCGCCGAGTAGTCACCGAAGGTCGGGTCCTCGACCGGGCCGTGGGACACGACGAAGGTGCCCTTGCCGGTGCGCGAGACCGTGAGCCCCATGGTCTGGAGCGCGCGCAGCGCCTCCCGGAGCACCGGTCTGCTCACTTCCAGGCGGCGGCAGAGCTCCGCCTCGGAGGGGAGCTTGTCCCCCACGGCGTACTCACCACGCTCGATGGCACCGCGCAGATGACCGAGCACCGCTTCCAGGGCGCTGATCCGCTTGGGCGCCTCACCAGCTGTCTGGCTGTCTGACAGGTTCACCCGCGCATCCTGAACCCCCGGGGAGATCGCTGTCAAGAACGCCATTCACCAAAGGGAACGGCGAAGGGGACGCCGAACGGACGGCGAAAGGGACAGGGAAGGGACAGGGAAGGGACAGGGAAGGGACAGGGAAGGGACAGGGAACGAAGGCCGGACACGCGGGTGAACCACCCGTCCCGCGGCGAGGGGCCGGGTGATCACCGATCCACCGCGCCCTCAGTGCGGGACGGCGGCCAGGGCCTCCCGTACGGCGCCGAGCAGCGCCTCGTCGTCCGGCTCGGCACTCGCCCAGGCCACATGACCGTCGGGGCGGATGAGTGCGGCGCGCACACCGGACCAGTCGGGGTGCGGCGCGGAGAGGGGCGCGCTGTGGACGGTGAGCCGGCGGACGGGGGCGGCGGCGAGTCGATCACATTCGCCGGTGGAACCGCCGGTGAAACCGCCGGTGAGGTCGCCGGTGAGATCGCCGGTGAGGTCGAGCAGGACGTGACGGCCGTTCCGGAGCAGGGCGAACAGCCCCGTCCCCGGACCGCCGTCTCCCCCGGCGAGTGCCAGATCCGGGGCCCGGCGGCCGGTGAGCGCATGCCCCGGAACGGACGGCGCGGGCGGATACGCGACGGCGAGCCCGGAGACGCGTTCGGCGAGGTCCCTGGAGAACTCGGGCCGGGTGGCGATCAGCGTGCTGAGGACCGCGCGCAGCGCCTGCCCCTCCGGGGTGAAGGCGGTCATGAGCGCGGTCTGCGCCCGTGTGCTCTCCAGCAGATCCGCGCCGACCGGATGCCGTTCGTCGTGGTAACTGTCCAGAAGACTGCCGGGCGCCCCGCCCGCGACCACGGCGGCCAGCTTCCAGCCGAGGTTGGTGGCGTCCTGGACACCGACGTTGAGGCCCACTCCCCCGGTCGGGAAGTGCATGTGCGCGGCGTCCCCCGCCAGCAGCACCCGCCCCGAGCGGTACCGCGCCGCCTGCCGGGTGGCGTTGCCGAACCGGGAGAGCCACACCGGATCGCGCATCCCGAAATCGTCGCCCGCGATCCGTACGACCTTGGCGCGCAGTTCCTCCAGGGTGAGCGCACCGGGCGGTTCGGCCCGGACGTCGTCGCGGGCGATGCCGACGAAGCGGTGGATCCCGCCCGGCAGCGGCACGGCCATCAGCCCGCCCTCGATCGTGGACACATTCAGCCCCGGCCCCTCCGGCGGGCTGTCCAGGACGACATCGCCGAGCCAGCCCCAGGTCGTGACGTCGGTGCCGGGGAAGCCGATGCCCGCCGCGTCGCGTACGACGCTCCGCGTTCCGTCGCAGCCGACGACGTAGGCCGCCCGCAGCTCGTACGGCCCCTCGGGCCCCTCGGCCCGGACGGACACCGAGTCCCGCTGCCGCAGGAGACCCGTGACCCGGTGCCCGCGCCGGATCCGCGCGCCGGCCGACAGCGCGTACTCCTCCAGCAGTTCTTCGGTACGGGCCTGGGGCAGCGCCAGCGTGAACGGGTACGGCGTGTCCAGCGCGCCGAAGTCCATCCGGTCGGTCAGTCCGCCGAAGTGGCCGCTGGGAATGCGTCCCCCTTCCGCGAGGAACGCCTCCGCCACACCGCGGGAGGCCAGGATCTCGAGGGTGCGCGGATGGACCGTGAGCGCCTTCGAGTGCGGGTTCCGCTCTTCCCTGGTCTCCAGGACGGTGACGGACGCCCCGCCGAGGCGCAGCTCCGCCGCCAGCCAGAGCCCGACCGGACCGGCTCCGACCACGACGACCTGTTCCCCGCCCGAGTCCACACCCCCACCCGCGTCCGCGTTCCCGCCCGAGTCCGCGTCCTCACTCATGCCCACGTCCCTGCGCATGCCCACGTCCATGCCGATGCCTCCGTGCCGTCCACCTTGGTCACTGACCAATGACACAGGACAGTAGACTAGGTCAGTGACCAAAAGGCAATCGGATCAGCCCTCACGGCCCCGGCTCGATCCGGAAACGGTGGTACGGGCGGCACTGGAACTGCTGGACGACAAGGGCGCGGAGGCGGTGTCGATCCGTGGCATCGCGGAGCGGCTCGGCGTCAGGATGAACACCGTCCTCTGGCACGCCAAGACCAAGGCCCGGCTGCTGGAACTGATGGCGGACGCGATCGTCGGCGGGGTGCCTCTGGACGATCTGCCCGAGCCCTGGGAGGAGCGGGTCCGCGAACTCTGCCACCGCTACCGTCGTGGTCTGCTGGCACACCGCGACGGCGCCGCCGTCGTGTCCGGCACCTACAGCGCGGAACCCGCCACCCTCCGCTTCGCCGAGACCATGGTCGAGGCACTGCTCGGCACGGGTCTGCCCGAGCGCGAGGCGGCCTGGGCGTGCTGGACGCTGGTCTACTTCGTCCTGGGACTGTCCCAGGAGGAACAGGCGGCTCCGGAGTCGGTCGGCCACGGCCTCGGCCGCGCGCTCGTCCCCGGACACCACCCCTCATTGAGCCGGGTCGTGGCGCACTTCGAGGACACCTCCTTCGACGAGCGCTTCGACTACGGCCTCTCCCTGATCCTGCGGTCGCTGAGCGAACGGGCGGGCCGGCACGGCTGACCGGTGCGGCTGACCGGTGCGGCAGCCGTCAGAAGGGCCGGTCGCCCGCGATGGCGACGCGCTCGGCCACCCGGCGGTGCGGGGCGTAGTCGTTGACCGCGTAGTGCTGGGTGGCGCGGTTGTCCCAGAAGGCGATGTCCCCCGCCTGCCAGCGGAACCGCACCTGGTACTCGGGCACATGGGCCTGCTGGAACAGCAGGCGCAGCAACCGGTCGCTCTCCGCGCGCTCCAGCCCCACGATCCGGGTGGTGAAGGAGATGTTGACGAACAGCATCCGCCGCCCGGTCTCGGGATGGCGCCGGACGACGGGGTGCTCGACGGGCGGGAACAGCTCCTGGAACGGGGCGAGTTGGGCGGGCGAGGAGAAGCGCGCGAAGCCCGGGACGAAGTCGTGCACGGCGCGGGCGCCGTCGATACGGTCCTTCACGCCCTGGGGCAGGTTGTCGTACGCCGCCGCCATGTCGGCCCACATCGTGTCACCGCCGACCGGCGGCACCTCGCGCAGTTGCAGCACCGCGCCCAGCGCGGGCCGCTCGCGGAACGTCACATCCGCGTGCCAGACGTTCTCGAAGGAGGGCACCGCACTCCGGTCGAACCGGACCACCTCCGGGTCGTCTCCGGTGGCCAGCAGCGGATTGGTCTCCAACTCGCCCCAGTTGCGGGCGAAGGCGCGCTGCGCGTCGGACGACAGACGCTGTCCGCGGAAGAAGAGCACCTTCCACTCCAGCAACGCCCGGTTGAGCTCCTCGCGTACGGCGGGCGTCGGCGGGAGGGACAGGTCGAGCCCGCGGATCTCGGCACCGATGATCCGTCCCCGCGGGACGACGTCGAAGAGTTCGTACGGCCGGTCCTCCCACCCCTCCGGGAGGCGGCGCAGCGTACGGGGGCCTTCGTACAGGCCGTCGGCGGGTATGCGGTGATCACGCAGTACGGGTGACACGGACGGACCGGACTCGGCGGAAGGACCGGACTCGGCGGACGCGGCGGTAGGGACGGTGATGGTCACGGGTCTCCTCTGGGGGAACGGCGGCAGGCATCACGCGGGGCGGTTCGGCGGAGGCGGGACCCCGGAGCGGACGGGCCCGTCGACAACGGGCCGGTGGGGCTACGGGTGGTGTCGCGGATCAGCGACAGGAACGGGCCGGGGGAGATCCCACCCGGCCGCGGCGACGCAGAAAGCTGTGGCCGCGGGGCGTGCACTCACCGTGGGGGCCGCTGTGGCGCGGCTCCTCTGCACGGAAGTTCGAGTACGTACCCATGGCAGGCACCGTACCTCAGATCGCCCGGCGGAACGCGGCGAGGAGGTCCCTCGTCCGGCCCGCGGACTCCGCGTGGGCCACCATCCGGTCCATGACCTGCATATGTTCGGTGACCTCGGCGTCCTGATCGAGATAGAGAGCGCCGGTCAGATATTCGATGTACACCATGTCGGGCACTTCAGCCATATCAAAGCGGAACAGTACGAACGGACTGTAGGTGCCGGGGTGATGGCCCGCGGCGAACTCGGCTATCTGGATCGTCACATTGGGCAGTTCCGTCGCCTCCAACAGCCGGTCGATCTGTGCCCGCATCACCGCCGACGAGCCGACGGGTCTGCGCAGTACCGTTTCGTCCAGGACGACCCAGAGCGCCGGCGCGTCGGCGCGGGTCAGCAGCGCCTGGCGCCGTTTGCGCAGCGCGACATGGCGTTCGATCCTGCCGGGGTCGGTCATCCGGCCCAGGGCGCCCGCGGTCAGGACCTCACGGGCGTAGTCCTCCGTCTGGAGCAGTCCGGGCACGAAGTGCGGTTCGTAGGAGCGGATGGTCGTGGCGGCCTCTTCGAGGCTCACGTATCCGCTGAACCAGTCCGGGAGTATGTCGTAGAACCGCTGCCACCAGCCCGGTTCGTTCGCCTCGTCCGCCAGCCGCAGGAACATCTCGGCCTCGTCGGCGGGCACGCCGTAGGCGGGCAGCAGGATCTGCACGTAAGGGATCTTGAGTGAGACCTCGGCCGTCTCCATCCGGCGGACGGTGGCGGCGGTGACGCGCAGCAGCTTGCCCGCCTGCTCCCGGCTCAGGCCCGCGCCCTCGCGCAGGGTCTGCAACTGCTTGCTGAGGACGAGTTGGCCGATCGTCGGCGCGGAGCGCGGTTCGCTCACGTCCCACCTCTACGCACCACAGCACCCCCCGAGCGCCACCGTTACGTCGGGCAGTCTGCCACAGCGACCCGGGCATGAACATGGGAATCTGACGCCTCGTCCGGAACTCCCGGAAGTGGTGCCCGAGCGCCTTCCCGGCCGGTGTCCCGCGCGGTGTCCCGAGCGGGAACCCGGCTGGTTCCTCAGCGGTTTCGCCGCGGGGTACGCCGGCCGGGAAGGGTCAGGAAGGATCAGGAAGGATCAGGAAGTGGGGAGCGTGAAGCCCAGTTCCGCCGCGGCCAGGGCGGGGGTGGGCTGCGACCAGCGCGCGACGGCGTGCTCGGTGCTGGACAGCGAGCGCGTCTCGGCCAGGTCGAGGTAGAGCGTTCCGCCGAGATGGTCCGTCTCGTGCTGGACGATACGGGCCGGCCACCCCGCGAACTCCTCGTCGAGTTCCCGTCCCCGCTCGTCCTGCCCGCGCAGCCGGACCCGTGCGTGCCGCGCGACCACGGCCTGCCAGCCGGGGACGCTCAGGCAGCCCTCGAAGAACGCGGCCCGGCCGTCGCCGACCGGCTCGTACGACGGGTTGACCAGCACCCGGAAAGGCTGCGGAACCCGGCCGCGCGCGTCCCGCACCTCGTCGCCCACCTCGGCGGGATCCTCGACGACCGCGAGCCGCAGGGGGATTCCCACCTGCGGCGCCGCCAGTCCGACGCCGGGGGCGGCATGCATCGTCTCGCGCATGACGCGCACCAGACGCTCCAGCCGGGCGTCTCCCAACTGCCCCTCGTACGAAAGCGCGGGGCGCCGTAGTACGGGGTCACCCGCGGAGACGATGGGGAGCGGGGAGGGTCCGTCGAGAAGGGAGTCGACGAGATCGGTGAGTTCGGTGCGCGTCATGGCCTGCATGGCCCCACTTTCCCAGACTCCGGAAAAGGGGCTGCTCGCCGGGCAGGAGCTGCTCGCCGGGCAGGGGCTGCCCGCCGTGCAGGGGCCGCGCGCGCATTTCAGCGGCCTTCAACGGCGGCACAGGGGGGCCGGTGGGTCACCCGCCGCCGGGGAGGACGGCCGGCCCGCCCGGTCTCCCGGGACGGGCCGGCCGGGCGGCTCAGGCCCTTCGGCGGTTGCGGCCGCTCTTCATCGCGGCTGCCGCGCACACCAGACCGAGCAGGATGGTCAGCGCGCCGATGATCGCGTTGGTCCAGATGATGCCCTTGTCCGGACCGGTACCGACGATCCATGGTGCGATGATCAGCCACACACCCATGGCGCACATGGCCCAGCTGAGGCCGTACATGCGCTGAGGCATGACGGTGAAGCCGACAGCCATCACCACAAGCGCGATTCCCATGATGAGGTTGTGCACCGCCAGAGCGGGCTGGGTGGCCGTGAAGTGGATGATCCAGGGCGACAGGGCGCAGAACAGGCCGACGAGAAACACCGGTCCGTCGAGGAGCGCCACATCGCGTCCGCCGAGCATGCGGGCGTAACGCTCCCGCATCTCCGGGACATCGGGATGACCGGCCAGGTCCTGCCTCGTATGTGAGACGTCCTGTCCCTGTGAGACGTCCTGCCTCGTGTGCCTCGTGTGTGAGACGTCGGCCATACGACTCGCCTCCTTCGCTTGCGCAAGTCAGACCGCGATGCGCGACATCGAGTCGCGTCAGACCCATTCTGCGCGCTTCAGCCACTTTTGTGTAGCGGTGGGATAAGAAGAGCGAGATATCCTTTATGTATAAAACACCTGCTGATCTCTTTCCTGGCGCATACACAGCACACGGGCCGTCCACTGCCGGTCCGGGCCGCCCGAACCGGAGCAAAGGAGCCGTACCGTGGCCGAGGACCTCCTCGCAGGTGTGATGCGGCAGTGGCAGCAGGTACTGCCCGAACTGGACACCGCCCCCATGGCGGTCATCGGGCGGCTCAACCGTTGCTCCGCGCTCCTCCAGCAGGCCGCCGACGCGCCCCTCAGGCGGGAGCGACTGACCCGGCCCGAGTTCGACATCCTGGGAACCCTGCGCCGTACGGACCGGGAGCTGACTCCGGGCCGCATCGCCCGGGAGACCTTCGCCTCCGGGGCGGCGGTGACCAAGCGGCTGCGCCGGCTGGAGAAGCGGGGACTGGTCGCCCGGCGGCCGGACGACCGGGACCGCCGTGTCACGCATCTGTTCCTCACCACCGAGGGGCGTGAGCTGCTGGACCGGCTGCTGCCCGAGCAACTGGGCTATGAGGCGGCCCTGCTGGACGGACTCGGCACCCGCAATCGGGAGCGGCTGGCGGGCTCGCTGGGCGAGTTGCTGGTCCTGCTGGAGGGCAGGCTCGGGAGCCTGCCGGACTGAACACCGTCCGGCCCGGCTCCGCTCACGGCCTCTACCGCACGTACGGCCCCTACGGCACGTACGGCGTCTACAGCGTGTACGGCACGTACGGTCCTCGCGGCACGTACGGCCTGTACGCACGTACGGCCTGTACGCACGTACGGCGTCTACCACGCTTGCGGCGCGCCCCGCAGGCCGCGGGTCACCCGCCGGGGCCGGGTCTTTCGGATCGTGCCGGACTCTTCACGTGGCACGCCGCGGGGAAGGCCGTACCGGGAGACACCTTCCCCCCCCAGAGAGGACCTCCCCCGTGGCCGTCGAGGATTTCCCGCGCTATCCCCTGCTCTTCGGACCGAGCCCGATACACAGCCTGGAGCGGCTGACCGGGTTCCTCGGCGGCGCCCGCCTCTGGGCCAAACGCGAGGACTGCAACTCCGGTCTCGCGTACGGCGGGAACAAGACCCGAAAGCTGGAGTACATCGTTCCCGACGTGCTGGCCCAGGGCGCGGACACGCTCGTCTCGATCGGGGGGTATCAGTCGAACCACACCCGGCAGGTGGCCGCCGTCGCCGCTCACCTCGGTCTCAAGGCCCGGCTCATCCAGGAGAAGTGGGTGGACTGGCCCGACCCGGTGCACGACAAGGCCGGCAACATCCTGCTGTCCCGGATCATGGGCGCCGATGTCCGGCTGGGCTCGGCGGGGTTCGGTATCGGGATCAAGGACTCCTGGCAGCGGGCGCTGGACGAGGTACGGGCCGAGGGCGGCGCACCGTACCCGATCCCGGCCGGCGCCTCCGAACACCCGCTCGGCGGGCTGGGGTTCGCGAACTGGGCGTACGAGGTGGAGCGCCAGGAGGCCGAGCACGGCGTCTTCTTCGACACGATCGTCGTCTGTAGCGTCACGGGCTCCACGCAGGCCGGGATGATCGCCGGATTCGCGGGCCAGGACCGCCCGCGGCGGGTGATCGGCATCGACGCCTCCGCCAGGATCGACGAGACCCGCGAGCAGGTCGGACGGATCGCGCGGCACACCGCCGATCTGATCGGCCTCCGGCGCGAGCTGCGTGACGACGAGATCAGCGTGCTCGAAGGGTGGGCGGGCGATCAGTACGGCATCCCGGTGGCGTCGACGCTGGAGGCGATCCGGCTCACCGGCCGGCTGGAGGGGATGATCATCGACCCGGTGTACGAGGGCAAGTCCATGGCCGGGCTGATCGATCTGGTGCGTACGGGCGAGATCGGCAAGGACTCGACGGTGCTGTACGCGCACCTGGGCGGGCAGCCCGCGCTCAACGCCTACAGCGGCGCCTTCGACTGAGAGCGCGACCGCATGGCATGACAGACGTCAGCTGAGGAAGGTCGCCACGACCACCAGCCCCGGCACCGACAGCATCGTGGACAGCAGAATCGATTCGCGGGCCAGCCGTTCGGCGACGCGATAACGGGACGCGTACGTATAGAGGTTCTGCGCGGCCGGCAGGGCCGAGGTCACCACGACATCGAGCAGGGCCGCGCCGTGCAGCCCGAAGACCAGGGCCCCGAGCGCCCAGGCCGCCAGCGGCTGGCCCACGGACTTCAGGACCGCGGACAGCAGCACGGGCCGGCGGTCGGGGCCACGGCCCGGCAATGCGCCGCCGTACAGCGAGATGCCGAAGGCGAGCAGCACCGCGGGAACGGACATGTTGCCGATCAGGATCAGCGGGTCCAGCACCGGACCCGGCACCGTCACCCCCGTCGCCGCCACCGCGACCCCGCACAGCGAACTGGCCGCGACCGGGTTGCGCAGCGGTGTCGTCACCCGCTGCCACACCGGTCGCTTCTCGCCGGAGCCCGAGAGATCGAGCACCGTCAGCGCGATCGGTGTGACCACGATCTGCTGGAAGAGCAGGACGGGCGCCACCAGTGAGGCGTCGCCGAGGACGTACACGGCGATCGGGATGCCGAGATTCCCGGCGTTGACATAGCTGGAGCAGAGCGCGCCGATCGTGGTGGTCCCCACGTCCCAGCGTCGTACGAGCGCGACCGCCACGAACGCCCCGGCGGCGGCCACCGTACTGAGCGCGGTGATCAGCAGCCTGCTGGAGAGGACCACCGACAGATCGGCCTGGGCCAGCGTCGTGAACAGCAGTGCCGGTGTGGCCACGTGGAACGCGAGCTTGGTGAGCACCTCGCGCCCGTTGTCCCCGAGATATCTGCGCCGCCCTATCAGATAGCCGACACCGATGACGACCGCGATGACGCCGAATCCGGTCAGTACGCCGCGCACCGCACGCCCCCGTCGGTGGAGTGGGCAGCCCTCGGGGGCGGTGCAGATGCGTGGTCCATGCAGCCAACCCTCCCGAGGAACCTCACCCGGGGTCAACGTGATCTCGCGCACCGAGACCGGCCGGCTGTGCTCCCGGCGCGGCCGGCCCCGTCGGCGCAGCCGAACTGACGGAGGGTCGGAGGGCAGGAGGCGAGGGAGGGCGGGGCGGTCAGCTCAGCTCAGCTCAGCGGCTTGTCGACGACCGCCTTCGCGTGGCTGAAGGTGTCGATCGAGTACTCGCCGTGGTAGCGCCCCATGCCGCTCGCGCCGACTCCGCCGAAGGGCAGCTCCGGCATCGCCAGATGGGAGACGGGCAGCCCGAACGTGAGCGCGCCGGAGGAGGTCTCCTCGGTCAGCCGCCGCTTGGTCTCCTCGGACTCGGTGAACCCGTAGAGCGCCAGTGGCTTGTCGCGGTTGTTGATGAAGGCGATCGCCGCGTCCAGGTCCGGTACGGGGATGATCGGCAGCACCGGGCCGAAGATCTCCTCACGCATCACCGGAGCGTCCGGCGGGACGTCGGCCAGGACGGTCGGGTCGATATGCCGGGCCGCGCGGTCGCTGCCACCGCCGAGGACGAGGCGGCCGTCGCCCAGGAACGGGATCAGCCGGTCGAAGTTCCGCTCGTTGACGATCTTCCCGTACTTCGGGTTGCCCGCAGGATCGTCCCCGTACATGGACCGGACGGCGGCGGTCAGCCGTGGTTCCAGCTCCGTCGCCGTCTCGCCGATGGCGAGGATGTAGTCGGGCGCCACACAGGTCTGCCCCGCGTTGGCGAACTTGCCGCGCGCGATCCGCTGCGCGGTGACCTCCAGATCGGCGCCCGGCTCGACCACGGCGGGGCTCTTGCCGCCCAGTTCCAGGGTGACGGGGGTGAGATGGCGGGCGGCGGCGGTCATGACGATACGCCCGACCTGCCCGCTGCCGGTGTAGAAGATGTGGTCGAAGCGCTGTTCCAGCAGGGCGGTGGTCTCCGGGACCGCGCCCTCGACCACGGCGACGGCCTCGTTGTCGAGATACCGGGGCACCAGCTCGGCGAGGGCGGCCGAGCTCGCGGGCGCCAGCTCGCTGGGCTTGATGACCACGGTGTTGCCCGAGGCCAGCGCCCCCACCAGCGGTGCGAGCACGAGCTGTACGGGGTAGTTCCACGGGCCGATGATCAGCACCACCCCGAGCGGGTCACGGACGACCCGGGCCCCGGCGGGGAGGAAGACGTCGGGGACGGCGGCCGGCCTGGGGCGCAGCCATTCCTCCAGATGCGCGACCGTATGGTCCAGTTCGTTGAGGGTGAAGCCGATCTCGGCGCGGTACGCCTCGGCCGGATTCTTGCCCAGGTCCGCGAGCAGGGCCGCCTGGAGTTCGTCGGTCCGTTCGGTGAGCAGCCGGCGCAGGGCGTCGAGCTGCCCCAGCCGCCAGGAGAGCGGTTTGCTCCGGCCGGTGGCGAAGGTGGCACGCAGCCGCGCGACGGTGGCGGCGGGGGTCGCGGTGACGGTGGTCATGGTCCTACTCCTTGCTCGGCGGACTGCGAGGATCGGTGCACGGGCAACGGGATCACTATGCGCGTAAGGATGTATGAGGGGCGCACGGGGGACGTATAAGGGGCGATGTCGTGCGAGGCGTGCACGAGGGAAGGGAGGACAGCCGGATGAAGAGTGGACCCGACCCGGACCCCGCCATGGGCGTCCAGCCCGACCTGGGCACGGACCCCGTCGTGGGCACGGAACCCCTCGTGGGCACGGAACCCGTCGTGGGCGTGGAACCTGGCGTGGGCGTCGAGCCCGTTGTGGGCGTGGGGCCCCTCTCCGGTGGCGAACAACCCGTCGTCCGCACCCAGTACGGCCGGGTGCGCGGCCGTATCGAGCGCGGGGTCGCCGTGTTCCGCGGTGTCCCGTACGCGGCGGCGCCCGTCGGCCCGTACCGCTTCCGCCCGCCGGCCGCGCCCGCGCCGTGGGACGGTGTCCGCGACGCCTCCGCCTTCGGGCCGACCGCCCCGAAGCCGCCGTACGCCCCGCCGCTGGACCGGCTGCTGTCCGATCCGTCGGTGCCGGGGGACGACTGTCTGAACCTCAATGTGTGGACCCCCGATCCGGGCGGCGCCGGGCTGCCCGTGATGGTCTGGATCCACGGCGGTTCGCTGCGGAACGGCTCGTCGGCCGTTCCCACGTACGACGGCGCCGCGTTCGCCCGGGACGGCGTGGTCCTCGTGTCGCTGAACTACCGGCTCGGCATCGAGGGGTTCGGGGTGTTCCCCGACGCGCCCGCCAACCTGGGGCTGCGGGACCAGCTCGCGGCGCTCGCGTGGGTACGGCGGAATGTGGCGGCCTTCGGCGGCGATCCCGAACTCGTCACCGTCTTCGGCGAATCCGCCGGGGCGTTCTCCGTCGCCGGGATCCTGGCCTCCCCGCTCTCCGCCGGTCTGCTGCGGCGCGCCGTGCTGCAAAGCGGCGTCCCGTCCGCCGTCACCCCGGCCAGGGGCCGGCGCACCACCCGGCGCATCGCCCGGCGGCTGCGGGTCCCGGCGACGGCGGCGGCCCTCGCCGGGGTGGACCGCGACCGGCTGCTGCGGGCGCAGCGCCAGGTGACCGCGGGAGGCCCGCTGGGCGGCGGCGCGAGCTTCGATCTCGTGGTCGACGGCGAGGTGCTGCCGCGCGACCCGGCCGCCGCGCTGGCGGCGGGGCAGGGTGCGGAGATCGGTCTGCTGATGGGCACCACCTCGGAGGAGTACCGGCTGTGGTTCATACCCGGCGGTGCGCTGGACCGGATCGGTCCGGTCACGCTGCGGCTCGCCATGGCCCGGTTCGGGGTGCGGGGCAGGACGGCTGCGGTGTACCGGGCCAACCGGCCGGACGCGTCGCCCGGGGAGCTGCTCGGCGCGCTCGCCACCGACCGGCTGCTGCGTATCCCGCTCACCCGGCTCGCCGACGCGCGCCGGAACGCCCCGGCCGCCACCTACTTCTACGAGTTCGCCTGGCCCTCGCCGGTCCAGCGGCTCGGCGCGTGCCACGCCCTGGAGATCGGCTTCGTCTTCGACACCCTGCGGGAGCCGGCCACGCGCTCGCTCACCGGCACCGGGGCGCCGCAGTCCCTGGCGGACACCATGCACGCCGACTGGGTGCGCTTCGCGGCCACCGGGGATCCGGGCTGGCCCGCCTGGGACGCCTCGCGCCCGGTGATGACGTACGGGCGCGGCGCCCCCGAGGTCGTCCACGCTCCCCGGGACGACGAACGCCGCGCCTGGGACGGGCCCTGACGGGCCGGAGACCGGAATCGGCACGGGGGCGCGGGCACGGGCACGGGACTACGGGAACGGCCGGGCCTCCTCCGACGTGTCGGAGGGGCCGGCTCGTCCCGTCGTCGTGTCCGTCCTCCGGTCAGCGCAGTTCCGTCATCGCGCCGTTGTCGAAGGGCACCAGTTCGTCGGCCCGCCCCTCGATCGTCTTCACCGCCCACTCGGGATCGGCCAGCAGCGCGCGCCCGACGGCCACCAGGTCGAACTCGTCCCGCTCCAGCCGGTCGAGCAGCGGGTCGATACCCGCTATCCCCTTCACCTTGCCCTGCTCGACAGCCTCCAGGAACACGCTGTCCAGTCCGACGGAGCCGACGGTGATGGTGGGCCGGCCCGTCAGCTTCTTCGCCCAGCCGGCGAGGTTCAGCTCCGAGCCGTCGAACTCCGGCTCCCAGTACCGGCGTGTCGACGCGTGGAAGACATCGACGCCCGCCTCGGCCAGCGGGGTGAGCAGACGCTCCAGGTCTTCGGGGGTTTCGGTCAGCCTGGCGGTGTAGTGGTGCGCCTTCCACTGGGACAGCCGGAAGATGATCGGGAAGGACGCCGACACGGCCGCGCGCGCGGCGGCGACGATCTCGGTGGCGAAGCGGATCCTGGCCGCGTCGTCGCCGCCGTAGGCGTCGGCGCGCCGGTTCGTACGGGACCAGAGGAACTGGTCGATGAGGTAGCCGTGCGCGCCGTGCAGCTCGATGCCGTCGAAGCCGAGGCGCTCGGCATCGGCCGCCGCGGCGGCGAAAGCCGCGACCGCCTCGTCGATTTCGGCGAGGCTCATCGCCCGGCCCTCCGGGGTGCCGTCCAGCCCCAGCCCGGACGGGCTGACCGACTTCGCCACCGACTCGTCGTCGATCACCCGGCCGCTGCCCTCCGCCCAGAGCTGCGGGACGATCCGGCCGCCGGCGCGGTGTACGGCGTCGACGACCCGGGCCCAGCCGGCGAGCGCGTCCTCCCCGTGGAACCGCGGGATCTGCTGCTCGCGCCCGGAGTAGGGGTGGTCGACATGAGTCCCCTCCGTGATGATCAGCCCCACGCCGCCGGCCGCCCGGCGCGCGTAGTAGTCCACGACATCGGCGCCCGGGACACCACCGGGCGAGAAGTTGCGCGTCATGGGCGCCATGGCGATCCGGTTCGGCAGGACCAGGTCCCCGATGCTGAAGGGGCGGGAGAGGATCTGTCCCGCCCTGTTCGCCCGCTCGTTCGGTGTCGCTGATGCCGCCGGTGTCGCTGATGCCGCCGGTGCCGTCGATGTCACGGGTGTTCTCCCTCGGATAGCTGTGAGAGTGGTCAATCACTCCCCGCGCTCAACGAGATGGGGCGGGAGCGTATTCCCGCTTCTGGAAGCTCAGTCGGGTGGGGAGAGGCGACCATCGCCGGGCCCGGGGCCGGGGCCTGGTCCGGGGCCTGGCCCGTGCCCCTCGTGCTCGTGCCCCTGCTCATCCCGATGCCCGTTCCCGGGCCCGGAGAGGGTGCGCGCCCACGGAGCGTCCACGGCCGCCACGTCGAGGGCGGCGAGTACGTTGCCGAGCATGCCGTCCGCGAAGAACCCGCGGATGCATGCGTCGGAGGCGAGGGACGCCGCCCGTACGTACTCCACCTGCTTCGCGTAGCAGTCGCGCATGGCCGCGCGGATCGCCGGCTCACTCGCGGCGCAGTTGGCCTGGAGCAGCACCATGACCAAGTCCCGCTCCTCCGTGGCCAGCCGGCGGATGGACGACGTCACGGTGGCGAGCACCTCCGCCGGATCGGTGCTCTCCGCCGCGGCCAGACAGCGTGACATCCGCTCGCGCACGAGCCATGCGCAGTGGTTGATCAGCGCGACGAACAGGGCTTCCTTGTGCGGGAAGAGCCGGTAGAGATAGGCCTGCGAGATCCCGGCGGCCTCGGCGACCTCCGTGGTGCTCGTCCCGTAGTACCCACGCGCGGCGAAGGCGTGCATGGCCGTGCGCAGCACCGTCTCGCGACGCTCGTCCGCGGTCGACAACCGGCGTCTTCCCGAGGATGACATGTGAGTAATCAACCACTCTTCTCCTCATCTGTCGATGCCCTCAACGAATTCTCCCCGTACTCCCTTCCCGTCGTGTCCCCGCCCCTCCCCGCCCCATCCTTCTGCCCGTCTCCCTCTTCTCTCCGTCTCCCTCTTCTCTCCGCCCCCTCCTTCTCTCCGCCGCCGCGTCCCCGTCGCGTCCCCGGCTCTGAGCGGCGAACAGGGACCCCACGATCGGGTGAATGTGACCCGGCGGCGATTTCCCGGCACAGAGGCCCCGATGGGCGGCATGGCCGCCCATCGGCCCAGTCACAGCACGCCTCCCGGGAGTTCCGCCGGATCCGGTTCCGATTCTCACGACGCGCCGGAGGGGAGAAGGTCGCACCGGCCCGGTGAAAGCAACGCCATGCTGCTGCCGAGTTCACACGGGACTGCTGACCGGAGGAGCGTTACGGTGACCACGACGGGCACGGAAGAATCGGCGGAGGCCGACGACAGCTACGAGAATGAGCTGCCGGTACGGCGCAGAGAGCCGGGCAAAGTCATCGTGGGGTGGCTGACCACCACCGATCATAAGACGATCGGCACGCTCTATCTCCTGACATCGTTCGCGTTCTTCATCATGGGCGGGGTGCTGGCGCTCTTCATGCGCGCCGAACTGGCCCGTCCCGGTATTCAGATCATCTCGCACGAACAGTTCAATCAGGCGTTCACGATGCACGGCACGATCATGCTGCTGATGTTCGCCACACCCCTGTTCGCCGGATTCACCAACTGGATCATGCCGCTACAGATCGGCGCACCCGATGTGGCGTTCCCCCGGCTGAACATCTTCGCGTACTGGCTCTATCTTTTCGGGTCGCTCATCGTCGTGGCAGGTTTCATCACCCCCAACGGCGCGGCGGACTTCGGCTGGTTCGCGTACTCACCGCTGACGGACGGGGTCCGCTCGCCGGGGGTCGGCGGCGATCTGTGGATCATGGGTCTGGCCTTCTCCGGATTCGGGACGATCCTCGGCTCGGTCAACTTCATCACCACGATCATCTGTATGCGCGCGCCTGGCATGACGATGTTCCGGATGCCGATCTTCACCTGGAACGTGCTGCTGACCGCCGTACTGGTCCTGTTCGCCTTCCCCATTCTGGCCGCCGCGCTGCTCGCGCTGGAGGCTGACCGTAAATTCGGCGCGCATGTCTTCGAAGCGGCCAATGGCGGGGCCCTGTTGTGGCAGCACCTCTTCTGGTTCTTCGGCCATCCCGAGGTCTACATCATCGCCCTTCCGTTCTTCGGCATCGTCACGGAAATCCTCCCGGTCTTCAGCCGTAAGCCGGTCTTCGGCTATATCGGTCTGGTGGCGGCGACGATCGCGATCGCGGGGCTGTCGATCACGGTATGGGCGCACCACATGTTCGTGACCGGCGGTGTGCTGCTGCCGTTCTTCTCGTTCATGACCTTCCTGATCGCGGTGCCGACCGGGGTGAAGTTCTTCAACTGGATCGGCACGATGTGGAAAGGCTCGCTGTCCTTCGAAACGCCGATGCTCTGGTCGATCGGCTTCCTGGTCACGTTCCTGTTCGGTGGTCTGACGGGCATCATCCTGGCGTCCCCGCCGATGGACTTCCATGTGTCCGACTCGTACTTCGTGGTGGCGCACTTCCACTACGTGGTGTTCGGCACGGTGGTGTTCGCGATGTTCGCCGGATTCCACTTCTGGTGGCCGAAGTTCACCGGCAAGATGCTGGACGAGCGACTGGGGAAGATCACCTTCTGGACGCTCTTCGCCGGTTTCCACGGCACCTTCCTCGTGCAGCACTGGCTGGGCGCCGAGGGGATGCCGCGCCGTTACGCGGACTATCTCGCCGCCGACGGTTTCACCGCGCTGAACATGGTCTCCACGATCAGCTCGTTCGTCCTCGGCCTGTCGATGCTGCCGTTCTTCTACAACGTCTGGAAGACCGAGAAGTACGGCAAGAAGATCGAGGTCGACGATCCCTGGGGATACGGGCGTTCGCTGGAATGGGCCACTTCCTGCCCCCCGCCGCGGCACAACTTCATCACCCTGCCGCGGATCCGTTCCGAATCCCCCGCGTTCGATCTGCACTATCCGTCCATCCGGCTGCTGGACGAGGCGCTCAACAACCCCGCGGCCTCCACCACCGTGGCGCCGGGTGACCGGCAGAAATGACGGGCCCTGTCCGGAGTCACGGCGTACGGGGAGAGCGAGGAGAATGGCGTGGAGCCCGACAAGGAGAGCGCCCGTGGTCTCTATCAGATCGAGGGCTATCTGCTCTGGAGCGCGGAGATCGAGGACGTGCGCCGGCAGGCCGCCCGTTTCACCGCGCAGTTGCCCTGGCTGACCACGGCTCAGCGTGAGGACGTGGAGCGGGTCTACACCGCGGACCGGGCGGCTGCCTCCCGGGCGATGCTCGTACGGATCTCCGATCGCGCAACCGAACTGCGCCGCGAATACACCGCGCGCTACCGGCAGCTCAGAACGCGCGTAATGGCGGCGTCGGTGGTGGCCGTCGGGGTGGCGAGCGGTGCCTGCGGCGCGGTCATGTATCTGACCCGCTGACATAAGATGCCCAAGCCACATATTCCTCACCAACAGGACACAAGGCGGCGCGCCGGACGGATTTCAATTCGGCTTGTTTCTCGCACAGGGATCGAGTGGTCCTGTGAAGCGGTCGTGAATTCATCTTCATACCCTTCCGGCGGCGCCCCTCTGACCACGCCCTATTGCCTCCGAACGGCATCGCGGAAAATGATCAGTCGATGACTGAATCACTCTCTTGACCATCCCTTGACACACAATCCAGACTCGCAAGCGGCACTCATGCATCAGGAGCCACTGACGCATACGCATGCGGCCTTCGCATACGCATGCGGATGGCCCTGCGAGACCGATATCGCACGGGGTGTGTGACGGGGGAAAAAACGGAGGGCGCGTAGGCCGGTCAGTTCGGTGCGTACGCGTGTTCCCTGCACTTCCTCTCCTCATCTCTTGGTGCGCGAAGGGAATGGAGGGGGAATGCCGACGCACATGGGCTATCCCGGCGTATACATCGAAGAGCTTCCCAGCAGCACCCGTACCATCGCCTCGGTCACCACCTCGGTGACCGCGTTCGTGGGGCACACCCGCCGGGGTCCGCTCAACCAACCCGTGCGGATCACCAGCTTCGCGGACTTCGAGCGCCGCTTCGGCGGGCTCACCTCCCAGAGCGCGGTCGGCTACGCCGTCCACCAGTTCTTCGGCAACGGCGGCTCCGTCGCGGTGATCGTGCGCGTGGCCAAGGCCGGCACCGGCGAAGAAGCCTGCGTCACGCTCGAATCCACCGAGGGGCACAGCCAGTGCCCGGTACTCGAGGTACGCGCCAAGGAACCCGGCGTCTGGGGCTCGGGGCTGCGGGTGGCCGTCGACCACGACACACCGGCCCCGGACAAGACGTTCAACCTCCGGATCCTCGACGCGCGCGGCGGCGCCCGTGAGACCTTCACCGGGCTGTCGATGGACGCCGGCCACGGACGGTTCGTGGAGACGGTCGTCAACGCCGGTTCCTCCCTCGTCCGTGTGAAGGCCCTGGACGAGGACAGGCCCGACCCCTCCGGCACTGTCTCCAAGCCCTTCTCGGCGGAACTGCCGAATCTGAACGTCGAGTTGAAGGTCAAGATCGGCGATGTGGAGCGTGAGTTCACCCTCCACGACCCCGACCACGACGGCGAGGCGCCGGGCAGCGTCACGGAGCTGGCCCTCCTGCTGGAACGCAAGCTGCGCTCACTCCCGGACGCCCCGGGGAAGCACACCTTCGCCGGCGCCGAGGTCACGCCGTTCGGCCGGCGGATCCAGGTCGTCGCCGGGTCCGTCGACCCCGACGACGTGGTGCGGTTCGTCGGCGAGTGCGCCAATGACCTGGGTCTGGAGGCCTCGGTCAACCCGCCCGTGTTCCCGCTCCAGGGCGGCAAGGACGGCGATCCGCCCGGACCACGCGACCTCATCGGCAGCGAGGCGAGCAAGACCGGTGTACAGGCGCTGCGCGATGTGGACGACGTCAACCTGCTGGCCCTGCCCGAGCTTTCGGCGTACGAGTCCACCGAGGACATGGTCACCGTGCTCTCCGCGGCCGAGCAGCTCTGCCGGGAGCGGCGGATCTTCCTGCTCGTGGACTCGCCGTCCACCTGGGGCAGCGTGGACGCCGCACGCGCCGGGATCGGCGCGTTCGAACCCGTGCGCAGCGATCACGCCGCGCTGTACTTCCCGCACCTCCAGCTGACGGACCCGCTCACGGGACGGCTGCGCTCCTTCCCGCCGTCGGGTGCCCTCGCCGGGGTCATCGCCCGTACCGACGGAGAGCGCGGGGTCTGGAAGGCGCCGGCCGGGACCGAGGCGCGGCTCGCCGGGGTGCGGTCGCTGACGGTCAAGCTCACCGACCGGGAGAACGGACTGCTCAATCCGCTGGGCGTGAACTCCCTGCGCACCTTCCCGGTGGTCGGTCCGCTCGTCTGGGGCGCCCGTACGCTCCAGGGCGCGGACGCGCTCGACAGCGAGTGGAAGTACGTACCGGTGCGCCGGCTCGCGCTGCATGTCGAGGAGAGTCTCTACCGCGGTCTGCAATGGGTCGTCTTCGAGCCCAACACCGAGCAGTTGTGGCAGCAGATCCGGCTGAAGGCCTCGGCCTATCTCAACGATCTGTTCCGGCAGGGCGCTTTCCAGGGCGGCACACCGCGCGAGGCGTACTTCGTCAAGTGCGACAAGGACACCACCACCGAAGCCGATGTCGAGCGCGGAGTGGTGAATGTCGTGATCGGTATCGCGCCGGTCAAGCCCGCGGAGTTCGTGATCGTGAAGATCCAGCAGGTGGCCGGGCAGTTCGACCTGTCGTAACCGAGGAAAAGGAACACGAAGGAAACCGATGGCTGAGTTCCAGATCAACGCCCATCGCTTCGACCCCTACAAGAATTTCAAGTTCCTGGTCCTGTGGGACGGTCGAACGGTCGCGGGCGTCAGCAAGATCAGTCCGCTGAAGCGCACCACCGAAGTGGTCAAACACCGCCACGGCGGCGACCCCAGCTCACCGCGGAAGTCGCCGGGCCGCTCCGAGTTCGAGGGGGTCACGCTCGAGCGCGGCGTCACCCACGACCCGGAGTTCGACCGCTGGGCCAACAAGGTCTGGCAGGTCGGGGCGGGGCTCGGCTCGGAGGTCTCCCTGCGGGACTTCCGTAAGGACATCATCATCCAGGTCCTCAACGAGGCCGGGCAGGTGGCCGTCTCGCACAAGCTCTACCGGGCCTGGGTGAGCGAGTACCAGGTGCTCGGCGAGCTGGACGCCAACGCGAACGCCGTCGCCATCCAGAGCGTCAAGCTCGAATGCGAGGGCTGGGAACGGGACTACGAGGTGGAGGAGCCGGTCGAGCCCTCGTTCACCTATCCGGCCTGATCCGCGCGAGCCGTACCACGCGTACCACGCGTACCACTCGCACCTCTCGTACGACCCGTATCGCTCGTACGACCCGTATCGCTCGTACGACGTACCACCCGTACCACCCGTAGCACCTGCACAACGGAGGAATGAGCGATGACGCCGACGGGGCCGGCCGAGCTGCTCGCCACCTGGGAATCCGGGCTGGCGCAGCACGACGCGGGACGGTCCCTGCTGCTGCACCGGGCGGCCCGCCCGGGGGCCGGCACCGACGAATTGCTGTCGATGCCGGTCGGCGCGCGGGAGGCGGATCTCTTCGCGCTGCGCCGGGCCCTGTTCGGCGAACGCATGCAGGTACGTGTCGAGTGCGCGTCGTGCGGGGAGGCGATGGAGTTCGATCTCGACGCCACGGTGCTGGGCGTCCGGGGGCGGACTCCGGACGGGCCGCTGCGGGTGGCGGAGGACGACTGGGTGGTGGAGTTCCGGCTGCCCACCGTCGCCGACCTCGCGGCGGCCGGCTCCGCACCGGACGCCGCGGAGGCCCGTCGGCTGCTGGTCGCGCGCTGCGCGGTCTCGGCCGTACGGGGCGGGGAGACGGTGCCGCCGGAGCGGCTGGCCGAGCTGCTGCCCGCGGACCTGCAACGGCGCCTCGCCGAGACGGCGGCGGAGGCGGACCCGGCGGCCGACGTGACGCTCAACGTCAGCTGCCCCGAGTGCGGTGGGATCACCCCCGCCGAACTGGACATCACCTCGTATCTGTGGACCGAACTGGACACCTGGGCCCGGGACTTGCTGCTCGATGTCCATCTGCTCGCGAGCGCCTACGGGTGGAGCGAGCCGGAGATCCTGGCGCTCAGCCCGCTGCGGCGTCGTTACTACCTGGAGCTGTGTGCCGATGCCTGACTACTTCGACCGGCTGCTCGCCCGGTACACGCCGGTGCCCGGGGCGGGCGGCGCCGGGGACGCGGCGGGGATCGGGGGCGCCGAGGGTGCCGGGACCAGGACGCGTGTCCGGCCACGGCTGCCCGGCCCGTACGAGCGGGTCGAGGCGCTGCGGTCCGGCCCGCAGGAGCCCGACGAGCCGGCCGCGCTGATCCCGTCCGTTTCCCCACCGCCTTCCGGTCCGGCCGAGTTGACGTACGAGCGACACGAGGTGCGGACGGACCGGCATACGGTCGTACGGACCGAGGCGGTGCGTCCGGACGGCGAGCACGAGCGGCCCGCCGGTTCCGCCGCCACGCCGAGCACGGGACCGCTGTTCCCGCCACTGTCGCAGCCGGCTCCGGGGCCGCGACCGGTGTCGGGCGACAGCCCCCGCACACCGCGGCGGCCCGGGGCGCCCTCGGCATCCGGTACGGAGCGGGCGGCGCCCGCCACCATGCCGCGCGCCGCCGCCACCACTCCCCCGGCCACCGCCGCGTCACTCAGGCCGCGCGACGCCGGCCCCGCCGCCGCCCGGGGCACCGCGCCGAACGGGGTGGGACGGCGCGCGCCCAAGCAGGCCGAACGCGTCGTCCACGTACAGATCGGCCGGCTCGAAGTGAGCGCGGCGCCACCGCCCGGCGGGAATCGCCCCAGCGCCGCCGACCGCCCCGATCACACCGGACGGCGCGGGCCCGCGCTGACCCTGGACGACTATCTGTCGCGCGGCGAGAAGAAGAGGAACTGAGGCCATGAGCAACGCACTTGCCGTCGCGACGGTCACCCAGGCCCTGGCGCTGCTGATCGCGAGCAATCTGGGGCCCGAGATCGATATCGCGGTCAAGGTGGAGACCCGTAAACCGCCGGCCGAGCCACCGGCCGAGCCGACCATCAATGTCTTTCTGTACCAGGTCACTCCGAACGCCTCGATGCGCCACACCGACCTGCCGACACGCGCGTCGGACGGCACACTCATCAAGCGTCCCGCCGCGCCGCTCGATCTGCACTATCTGATCAGCGCGTACGGCGAGGAGGCGGAGCTGGTCAGCCAGCGGCTGATCGGATGTGTGGTCCGGACCCTGCACGAAATCCCGGTCCTGCCGCAGGAGTTGATCGAGCTGGCGGCCGAGCGTCCGTATCTGGCGGGCAGCGATCTGGCCGCGTCCGCGCAGCGGGTGCGCTTCACACCGACGGTGATGGACATCGACGAGACGTCGAAGCTGTGGGGGATGCTCCACCACACGCCGTACACACTGTCGGTGGCCTACCAGGCGTCGCTGGTGCTGATCGAGGGCCGCGAGAGGCCCGTACCGGCGAAGCCGGTGGAGCGGCGGACGGTGCGGGCGCTGCCGTTCGGGGCGCCGGGCGCGCCGGTGCCGCCGGTTGCGGGGGATCCGTCGGTTGCGGAGGAGTTGTCGGACGCCGACGTGGGCGACACCGTCACCGTCACGGCGAAGGAAACGAAGCCGGAGTCGGACACGGGGACGAAGCCGAAGGCCGGCGCGCCCGCGAAGAAGCGCGCGGCGAGCAGGACCGCCACCGCCAAGACACCGGCCAAGCGGGCCGCGTCCGCCTCTCGTACGCGTACCCACACCCGCGGAAAGCCCGGCACGGGCGACGACGGCACGGAGAGCTGAGGCACGGTGCGCGAGACGGGGGCGGGTGAGGACATGGGTACGTACGAGGGGGCGGACCGGGGCGCGGCGGAAGGCGCCGGTACGGACGGTCGCACGCTGGCCGCGGCCGTACGGTCCGTGCTCGCGCGTGTCGACGCCCACGCGCGACGCGCCGAGGACCGTACGCGACCGAGGGAGGGCGACGAGGCCCCAGGCGCGGACACGGGCACGGACACCGAAACACGCGGGGGCACCGGTCCGGCGACCCTGGACGCGCTCGTCAGGTGCTTCGGGCTCAGCGTGTTCGAGCGCGAGGTCGTCCTGCTCGCCGCCGCCGCGGAGCTGGACCCCGGTGCCGGCGCCCGGTGCGCCGCCGCGAGCGGTGATCCCGAGCGGGCGCACCCGACGTTCTCGCTCGCCCTCGCCGCTCTGGCGGAGCCGCACTGGAGCGCGCTGACGCCCGTCGCCCCGCTGCGCCGCTGGCGACTGATCGAGCTGGACGACGAGACGCGGCTGACCACTTCCCGGCTGCGTCTCGACGAACGTGTCCTGCACTTCCTCGTCGGCTCGCCGTATCTGGACGCGCGGCTGCACGGCCTGTTGCGCCGTACGACCGCGCCGGACTCCCTCCCCGTCTCGTACGAACGGGCGGCGGACCGGGTCGCGGCGGGGCTGGCGGGCGCCGGACCGTACGCCCCGTTACGTGTCGAGCTGGTCGGCGGGGACCTGCGCTCCCGGGCCGATATCGCCGCCGCGGGCGCCCGCCGTTCGGGGCTCGGCCTGTACGCGCTGGCCGCCGACGATCTGCCCACCGATCCGGCGGAACGCGACCGGCTGGCCCGGCTCTGGCAGCGCGAGGCCATCCTGCTGCCCGCCGCGCTGCTGGTGGAGATCGGTGAGCCGGACCGTGAACAGGCTGCCGCCACCGACGCGTTCGTGGAGAGCGCGGGCGTACCGCTGGTGGTCTCCAGCCTCGATCCTCGGCAGACCGCCCGGCCGCGCGGCGAGCGGGTGACCGTGCCGTCGCTGGACGCCGAGGAGCAGTTGGGCGTGTGGGCGAACGCCTTTCAGGACGTACCGGCGGTGTCGGAGCACGACTTGCGGGGACTGGTCGAGCAGTTCTCGCTGCCGCCCCATCTGATCCGGTCCGCGGGCGCCGCCGTCGTACGGGATCTGTCCGGTGAGGACGACCTGGACGCGGTCGGCCTCGCCTGGCGTGCCGGGCTCACCGAGGCCCGGATGGGGATGGACGAGCTGGGCCGGCGGATCGAACCGGAGGCGGCCTGGGGTGATCTGGTGCTGGCGGAACGGCAGTTGAGGATCCTCCGCGAGATCGTCGCGCACGTACGGCAGCGGGCCACCGTCTACCAGGAGTGGGGCTTCGAGGCGACACTGCGCCGGGGCCTGGGCGTCACCGCGCTGTTCGCGGGCGGCTCCGGGACCGGAAAGACGCTGGCGGCCGAGGTGATGGCACGGGAACTGGGCCTGGATCTCTTCGTCATCGATCTGTCGCAGGTGGTCAGCAAGTACATCGGTGAGACCGAGAAGAACCTGCGCAAGGTGTTCGACGCGGCCGAACAGGGCGGCGCGCTGCTGCTGTTCGACGAGGCGGACGCTCTCTTCGGCAAGCGGAGCGAGGTGAAGGACAGTCATGACCGGTACGCCAACCTGGAGGTCAGCTATCTGCTGATGCGTATGGAGGCGTACCGGGGGCTGGCGATCCTCACCACCAACATGAAGCAGGCGCTGGACACGGCGTTCATGCGCCGGATCCGCTTCGTCGTCGACTTCCCCTTCCCCGGCGAGGCCGAACGCGCGGAGATCTGGCGGCGGGTGCTGCCCGCGCGGGCGCCGATGAAGGGCATCGATCCGGAGCGACTGGCCCGGCTGACCGTGGCGGGCGGCTCGATCCGCAATATCGCGCTGTCGGGTGCCTTCCTCGCCGCGGAGGAGGGCGACCGGCTCCAGATGCGCCACATGCTGGAGGCGGCACGCACCGAATACCTCAAGCTGGATCGCTCCTTGACACCCACGGAGGTGCACGGATGGGTCTGAACGAGGCACCACGCACGTCCGGCGAACGGGTGGACACCGTACGGGTCGACATCGGCGAGCTGGTGCTCGACGGCTTCGACCGGGTGGACCCCGACCGGGTGTCGGCGGCCTTCCAGGCGGAGTTGGCCCGACTCGTACGGGACCGGGGCGTACCCCTGGCGGCGGACGGCGGCCGGGCCCTGGACGCCCTCTCCGGCCTGCCGCCCCTGCCCGCGACCACCTCACCGCGCCGACTGGGCGAGGCGCTGGCGCGCGCGGTGCACGCGGGGCTCTCGGGGCGGGGTGAGCCACGATGAGCACCACGCACTCCGGGGAGCGGAACGACCAGTCGGCGAACGACAAGCGGCGCAAGCGCAAGTCCCGGACCAAGTCCCGTACCCCGGAACCGAAGAACATCGTCAGCGGCGCCGGCCAGCCCCTGGACCTGAGCGTACGGCGCGAGCTGGAGGAGCGGCTCGGCCACGACTTCAGCCGCGTACGCCTGCACACCGACCGCGACGCGGGCGCGCTCACGGAACTGCTGGGCGCGGACGCGGTCGCGGTCGGCCAGGACATCTTCTTCCGCGAGGGCACCTACCGTCCGGGCACGGCGGACGGACAGCGCCTGCTGGCCCACGAACTGCTGCACACGGTGCAGAACCCGGACGGCCTGGGGGCGCTGCGCGCGGGCCGCGAGCTGGGTGCGGTGAGCCTGCCGCAGCAGACGATGGAGCGCGAGGCGGAGTCGGCGGCGCAGGACCTCGTACGGGACGGAGAACCGGCCCCTGACGTGCGGCGGGACGAGTCCACCCCGGGCTGGCTGCGGTACGCGACACTCGACGCCGACCTGCGGCGCCAGGAGCAGCTCGACCCGGCGACGCTGGTGGACCGGCTGACGAACAGTCTGCTGCGCTCGCTGCGCGGCGACCCGGAGGACCGCTCCAAGCGCGTACGCACGCAACTCACCCGATTCGGACCCGAGTTGCAGGACGCCGTGCTCGAACGGCTGGAGCTGCGACTGCTCCCCTCGGAGCGTGACCGGCTGATCGATCTGGTCGAGGAGGCCGAGGACGGCGGCCCGCTCGAACTGGACGCCCTGAGTGCCCCGGCGGCCGTGCCGGACGTCGTCGAACTGCTGGAACGGGACCAGGTACGGGACCAGGTACGAGAGCGGGAGCGGGGAGAGGGACGCGCGCCGCAGGAGGGGGAGTCAACCGCTCCAGGACAACAACAGGACCAGCGGCGGCATCAGGACCAGCAGGGGCAACGGGACCAGCAGGGGCCAACGTCGAACGGCGGCGTCGGTACCGCCGGGTCCCGGTCACAGCAGCCGACCGGAACGCCCGGCCGGACCTCCCGGGGAACGCAGGCGCCGGGGCAGGGCGGTGGCCGGAGCAGCGCCCAGGGCGCGGGTACCACCGAGGGCAAGGCCGGGGGGGAGAGTGCCACTCCGTCCTCGGGGTCTCGGCAGCAGCAAGGCCGGGACGAGTCCGGTGTTGGTGCGGGCGACCCTGGGGGCAGCGGCGCGCCCACGGCGAGCGAGGAGGAGTCCGCGGCCAAGAACCGGCCCGGCGCCGTGGAGCCCTTGATCGCCGGGGAGCAGCTGCGTGAGGCGGACAAGCGTCGCAAGGACCGTCAGGAGTCGGCGGGTGTGGAGCCCGGCGCTCTGCTGAGGACCGCGGACCTGGGCAGCCGCAGCACGCTCGAAGGGATCCGGCCCCAGGACGGGGAGTTGGAGGATGAGCCGCCGGGCCCCGAGACCGGTACGGGCGGCGAGGCGCAGGAGCTCGATCCGGACGAGGCGTTCGACAGGGACAGCGCCTGGAACACGCAGCTCACGCCCGAGGACTTCCTCCCCGCCTCCGACCTCGACGTGTCCGGCGTACCGACCGCGGACAAGATCACCCCGGACCAGGCCGCCAACCCGTCGATGCCCAGTTTTCCCGAGCCTCCCGGCACCAAGGCGGAAGAGGTACAGGCGCGACGGGACGAGGAGGACGCGGCGGAGGCGGCCTCAGCGGACGACGAGCTTTCGGCATCGGCGGGCGCCGACGGTGACGCGCATGATTCCCCGGCCGCCCGCGCCGAAGCGGAGGGCCGGCAGGCCAGCGCCCTCCAGGCCGAGAAGCCGGTCGAGCAGGAGGTGGGCCCGCCGCCCTCGTCCGACGGTGCGGCCGCTGACCGTACGGGGTCGGAACCGGCACGCGAGGTCAGGGACCGGGAATCAACGGCACCGGAAACAGAGCGATCGGAGCCGGACCAGAAACCGGACGCTCCGGAATCCGAGACGGCGGAACAGAACCAGGGTCAGAGCACGGACCAGGGCACGGACCAGGGCCGGCCGTCGGCGGCGGGAGGCGACGCGCGGGCGTCGGCGGGTGGGACGGCGCAGTCCGGTACGGCCTCCAGCACGCCTTCCAGTACGGCTACCGGCTCACCCACCGCATCCTCTCCTGCCCCTGTGACGTCCCCGGCGCCGACCGCTGACGCGGACACGTCCGAGGGATCCCGTCCGAGTGGCGACGGCCGTTCGGACGGGCAGGACTCCGGGACAGGCACCTCGGCCGAGGCCTCCCCGGCCCGGGACAGCCATGTCTCGGGCACGGGAAGCGCGGCGGGCACCACTGGTGGCGGTGCGTCGGCCCCCGGGACGGAGGCCACGCGGTCCGAGGCTCCCGCTTCAGCTCCGGCTTCGGCCCCCGAGCCCGCCGCCGCTCCCCCGTCGGAGCCGAATCCGGCGGCAGCACCGTCCGACGCGCGTGCGTCGGGCTCCGCGTCTTCACGGACCGTCAAGGGCGGCGGTGGCACGCGCAGCGCCTCGGGCGGTGGCGGAGGCCGCGGGGGCTCACGCGCCGCCGCCCCGGCCAGGGCGAAGCGCGAACCGGCCGCGCCGAACCTGTCGCAGGTGTCACCGGAGGCCGGACTCAGCACCGCGGCGAACCTCAAGCCGCACCGCGCCCTTGAGGCGCTGGGTGGTGTCAACGGCGCGGTCGACAGGACCGTCGGCGAGGAACATCAGGCCCTCCAGGCCGCACCGCCGACGACGGAACGGCCGTCGGGCGCCCCACAGACGTTGAGTGGCGCGCCGAGCACCTCCGCCCCGGGCGAGTACTCCAGTGATCCGGCAGCCCAGGTCGACGCCCCCGAGCGGGAGGAGGCGGAGGTCGAGGGCGACGAGACCCCGGAGGGCGAGATCCCGGGGATGGAGATCGAGGAGCCCAGCAAGATCGAACTGGGCCTGGCGGCCGGGGGGCAGGCTGTCGCCGGGATCGTGAACGGAGTCAGCAATCTCGTCGGCGGCGGCGACCTCATCGACACCGACGCCCTCGTCGGCTGGATTCTCGATCTGCCGACCGAGGACGAGATGCTCGCGCAGGCATCGGTGGGCACGGCACCCGGCGTCGGGCTCGACGGGGAGACCGGTGGCCGCGTCGACGAGCAGGGCGGTGAACTCGACGCCAAGGGCCAGGAGCTCCACTCGTCGGGGCGGGACGACGCCGGCCGGTCGCTGGGCGAGGACCAGATCTATCCCGACGTACCGCAGGAGACGCTGACCGCGGACGTGCCGGGCGCCCAGGGGCAGGGCGGCGGCGCGGGCCAGGGCGGCGGCGCCGCGGTCGGAGGGCGGATCCCGCCGGAGGCGGTCTCGGAGGTCGCGGAACACGAACGCGGACCGCAGCTCCAGAGCGCGTACAGCGACGGCCAGAAGACGATGTCCGACAAGCGGCAGGCCAAGGACGACGACTTCAGGACGTCACAGGAGCGGCACAGGCAGGACGTCCGGAGCGAGATCGAGACCAACACGAGGACCCAGACCACAGAACGCGAACGGACCAGGGCCGAGGTCGAGGAGTCCCGGGCGCGGTGGAGGACGGAACAGGACGGAGAGCTCGACTCCCTCGGGACGAAGAAGAGCGACAAGATCGAGAAGATCCGCAAGGACGTCAAGGACAAGGAGGAGCAGACCGACGAGGACGTCGAGACCCGGCGGACGACGGATCAGGAGGAGATCGGACGGGAGAGGACCAGGGCGGAGGAAGGCGCCAGGAGCGAACGCGACAGCGCGAAGGACGACTCGGGCAGCTGGATCTCCCGGGCGTTCGACTGGATCCGGGACAAGCTCAATGAGCTGAAAGACGCCATCATCAGGGTCTTCCGGGCGGCCCGGGAGGCGATCACCAGCCTGATCACGGACTTCAAGGGCACTGTTCTCGGTTGGATCGAGGAGGCCCGTGAGTTCATCATCGAGAAGTTCGAGGAGTTCACCGAGGCCCTGATCCAGCTGGGCAAGGACCTGCTCGACGGCCTCCTTGAGATCGCCAACGAGATTCGCGATCTCATCATCCAGATCCGCGACGCGGCGATCGACCTGGTCAACCAGATCGCCGACGAGCTTCGGCAGATGGTCAACGATCTCCTCGACGAGCTCGGCGAGATGCTCAGCGGCCTCCTTGACGCGTTGCGCGAAGGTCTCCGGATGGCGGTCGACGCCGTCATGAGCGGGCTCAGGGCCATCATGGACTTCGCGCTGGGCCTGCTCAACGCCCTGGGTGAGTGGGCGTTGATCGCCGCGGACATCATCACCGACCCGGGGGGCTGGATCAGTGGCGCCGCGGCCTCGGCGGAGGACGGTGCCAGGAACTACCTCTTCCAGGAAATCGTCTCGGCCGTCAAGAACTGGTTCAACGAGAAGATCCAGGAGGTGCTGGGCCTCCCCAAGGCGATCTTCGACGCTCTGCTCAACGGTGGTGTGAGCAAGGAGCAGATGGCCGAGGAGGCCTGGCAGGAGGCACAGCCCCAACTGCCGTTCATCATCGGTGAGATCGTCGTCACCAAGATCATCGCCAAGCTCATCCCCGGCGCGGGCTGGGTCCTGGCGATCATCGACGCCCTGAAGGCCGCGTGGGGTGCGCTGAGCGAGATCCTCCAGGCTTTCGGCGCGTTCATGGACTACCTGAAGGCGGTCAAGGGCGGCAACGCCGGCCTGCTGTTCGCCAAGGCCGTGGCGTCGGGTGTGGTGGCGCTGCTGGAACTGGCCTACCAGGCGCTGCTCAGCGGGGTCGCCAGGTACGTGAAGAAGGTCGGCGATCGGCTGAAGGGAGTGGCGGAAGGCTTCCGACGCGACCCCGCCAGGCCGAACTCCCCGAATACCCCGGGCGGGCCCCGGGCCACGCCCCGCCCCCAGGACCCCACGCGCCCGAACAACCCGAACAGGCCGCAGGCGACGGAGCGGCCGAGGCCGAACGACCAGCGGCGCAGGAACCAGGAGACGCGGGACGCCCAGCGGCAGGCCCGCCGCACGGCGGACGAACTGAAGCGCCCGCAGACCGGCCCCGGCCGACGCCCCCGCCCGTCCCGGGGCGCCACCTCCCGCCCCACGACGCGCCGCCCCCAGAGCGCCCCCGCCACCTCCACGCGCCCGCGACCGGACCGCACGAACGACCGCACGAACGACCGCGACCGCGACCGCCGGAACGACGCCGACCGCACCGACCAGAACACCCCCCAGGACCGCACCCGCCCCCGCCGCGAACCAAACACCACAAAGCCCACCCAGCGCCGCCGCCCCACGTCGCCGGCGGCCAGGGCCATGAACCGCGCCAGGCAGACGGTACGGGCCGCCCTCAACCGCACCCGCAGGGCCAAAGACGCCCTGGGCCGCAGGGACACCGACAACCGCCGCCGCCGAGACCTCGACAACAACGCCCGCCGCATGCGAGACGCGTACGCGCGCCGCCGGGATTTGCTGCGCCAGCAGCAGAGGACGCGCCAGGAACAACGCCAGCGGCAGCGGGATCAGCGGCGGCGAAACGAGAACTCCCCGGAGTCGAAGGACGACAGGCTCCGCAGGATCGTGGCCCGCATTCAGCCAAGACTACGGCGCATGTTCCGTCGCGGGACCACAGGCATTGTGCTGGATTCAACGCTCAGCGCGATGCGACTGTGGTATCGGCTGACGGACCTCCGTGTCCAAGGCCTTCCGTCCTTCAACGTCCGGGCTGTTCTCAATCCAGAGGCGCTGGCAGGCGGCGGCTTCAGGTTGACAGGGGATGAGATTCGAGCGCTGGTCCACGAGATCTCTCAGGAACTGCTGGACCATCCTGACATCCAGCAGCGAGCCCTGAGGATGCGGCGTTCGAAGTCCGGCTTGCTCGGCAGATTCCGTCTGTCACAGCCGGTGGAGGTCGCGGAGGGTCCCGACATTCCTGCGGCCGTGCGCTATCTGCGAGAGCGTGGAACCAACTTGAACACCTCCACGCCGAGCGGCGCGTTACATACCATGGACCCTTACAAGCCTCCGCTCTGGAAGGACGAGTCCTACATCTTCGGAAGAGAGCACGAGAGAGTCTTGGAACTGAACTCTCCCGGATTCCTCAACGCGTTCACCCGAGGCGTGTTTGCCTACCCTCAGATCGCAGAGAAGATGGCCGGCAGCGGACTCACGGACCGGGACATCGCTGACTACATGCGCACGTACGTCATGACCGGAAAACTCCCCAAGAGACTCAGCCGAAGAAATCGGCGTCTTCTGCGCAATACGGCCTGGCTTATGCTGGTCCGGGAATCGGTGCGCAACCCGGCGAATATCGGGTTCTCGGCCATGACCCTAGACCTGCTACGCCGCGGGCAAAATCGGGGAGGAATGTCGTGGCACGAAGCACTCGCCGAGTACGAAGACACGCAGACCACCGGGCGGCGCGGAAGGTTCCCGATGTCCATGGCCAAGGCCATGCGCGCTGTGCGTGGGGTCGAGGCGACAGCGGCCGGGCGCGCGCCAGGCACCACCTCGCAGGGGGGAACTCGTGCCGAACGCGCAGAACTGGTACGGCGCGAGACACAACTCGCGCAGCAGTGGGCGAACGCCATCACCAACAACCAGGGAATTATCGGCGACACGGAGGAAGGCGCATTCGAGGAGGGACGCCATAAGCTGAGGGACGCCCTTTCAAAATTCTACGGAACGTAATAAAGGAAACAGTAAATGCTTCACGAATCACAAAGAGTTGTACTGCGGCCGCAGGTGACACGGGAAGATGTCCAAGACATCGCATGGGACTCTAATTGGAACGCCATCGAGGCCGGAGACCGAAGCTCGGATACTCCGGTGGACGTCTGGCAGACGTTCAACGGGGGCACCGAAATTCGCTTTGTGCAGGATCGACCGATCGGCATGCGATATCTCTTGATCCATGGCACGGACTGCGAGTCCGTAGTCACGGATCTGAGGAATGCCGTGCCGACCTGGACTTTCCCGGATGCCCTGTCCTTCGTACGACACGCAGATGATCGCGACGACACGCTGATCGGGCTCTACGCAGTCGCCCTCTCCGCAGCATCCACTGATCGTGAGGCCGCAGTCGAGCAATTGCGCGCAATGGTGGACAGCCCTGACGCTGGAATTCGTCAAGCCGTTGTCATCGCAACCGGCTATCTCGGCTGGCCGGAACTCATTGCCCTGGTGGAGGAAATCCATCGTACCGACCCCGTCGACTATGTACGGACCAACGCAGGCGTCCTACTGGACGGACTCCGCCGCCACGGCACTGCTACCAGCGAGGGGCCATGACTCGCCACGCGGATATTCCCAAGCCCATTCGGTCCGGGATCGTCATCGTCGATCCCGAGCGCGGCACGCCCCAGCGCATCATCGTGTTGCAGTTCAATCCCGACACCCTCGAACGCTCCGTCGCGCCCCAGGCCGCCGGCGGTAGTGGGGACTCCGGTGGAGGGGGCAGTGGAAGCGGGGATCGGAATGAGGCGCTGCGGCTCAAGGGGCCCGCGCAGGAGACGTGGAAGTTCACCGCCGAGATCGACGCGACCGATCAGCTGGATGTCGCCGCGCCCGATGGGATTCATCCGCAGCTCGCCGTCCTCGAAATGCTGGTGCAGCCCACCACCGCGCAGTTACGGGCCGCGTCCCGCCTGGCGCAGAACGGGACCATCGAGATCAGTCCGATCGAGACGCCGCTGACTCTCTTCACCTGGGGAAGCAAGCGCGTCATGCCCGTGCGGCTGACCGAGCTGTCGATCAACGAGTCGGCGTTCGACGTCAATCTGAACCCCATACGGGCCTCGCTCAGCATCGGGCTGAAGGTGCTGACGGTCAGTGATCTGCCCGCCGGGCATCGCGGGGCCGAGTTGTATCTCGCGCATCTCGCGCAGAAGGAGCGGCTCGCAGGGGGTCTGGGGGCGGGGCAGCTCGGGGCTCTGGGGCTGAGTGGTGGCCTCGGTGGCGGAATCGCGATGGGGAGGTAGCGGACCATGATCGAGCCCTACGAGAACGCCTGGGACGGAATTCCCGGTGCCCATCCGTATCCGCGCGGCAGCCGGTACCACGACGCCGAGATCGGGGTGTACGTACAGCCGGACGGCACCGAAGTGCGGTACACCAAGCGGCGGTTGCTGCCGCCGCTCCCGACGGCCGGGGACGGTGTCGCGCCGCACACCGTCAGCGGTGGGGAGCGGCCCGACCATCTCGGGCAGCGGTATTTCGGCGATCCGAGCCAGTGGTGGCAGATCGCCGACGCCAACCCCGTACTCGATCCACGCGAGCTGACCGACGAACCGGGGCGGGTGATCGGGATTCCGTTGCCCGGCGGAGCCGTGGGGAACGGCCATGGCTGATGAGCCGATCGGGACCGGGCCCGTCCATCTCACCCTCCATATGGGGCCCAAGCTCACCCGGCCCGTGCCCGCGGAGGTGACCGAGGCGCTGCTGTCCGCTCAGATCACGACCACGTCCGGGGAACGGAGCGGGTTTCAGATCGCGTTCGATCTGACGAAGACCGGCGTGATCACGCGACGGCTGCTGCCCGAGGGGTTCTTCGATCCGCGGACGCGGGTGATCGTCGCGGCCTCCGTCAAGGGGACCACGACCGTGCTGCTCGACGGGCTGATCGTGCGTCAGGAGGTCGGGGCCAGCAATCAGCCGGGGCAGACGACGCTCACGGTCACCGGCGAGGACCTCACCCTGCTGATGGACCTTGAGGAGCGGACCGACCGGTATCCCAATCTCGCGCCCTCGCAGCGCGTCGAGCGGATTCTCGCGAAGTACGCCGACTACGGGATCGACGCGCGCATCATCCGCGAGCAGATTCAGCAGCCGGCCCGCGAGCAGTACCGCGTCGACTACCAGACCGGGACCGATCTCCAGTATGTGAACGAGCTGGCCAAGGCCAATGGGTACACGTTCTATCTCGACCCGGGGCCCGTGCCCGGACGGTCCAGCGCGTTCTGGGGGCCCGAGCAGCGGCTCGGGCAGCGTCAGCACGCGCTCAATGTGAATATGGACAACAACTCGACCGTCGACCAGCTGACGTTCGCGTACGACGGGACCGCCCGCGAGGAGCCGCAGGCGCGCGTGCAGGACCCCGCGTCGCGCGACTCCACACTGCTCGCCCAGCCCGACATCAGTCCGCTGCGGCCCCCGCTCGGCCGGCGGGCCACCCCGGCGCTCAAGCGCAGAACGCTCTCCGGTACGGCGAAGAAGGACCTTGGGCAGGCGAGCGCGGAGGCCCTCGCCAGGGCCGCGACCTCGGCGGACGCGATCTCCGGCTCCGGGTCGCTGGATGTCAATCGGCATGGATATGTGCTGCGGCCAAGGGAGTTGGTGGGGGTCCGGGGGGCCGGGGTGACCTACGACGGCGACTACTACGTCAAGAGCGTCACCCACAACCTCAGGCCCGGCTCGTACCAGCAGAACTTCACGCTCTCCCGCGAGGGCCTCATCGCCCGCGGCACGACCGTTCGCCCGTAGGGACCAGGAGAATTTCGTATGGCGGCACCGAACAACCGCTTCCTCGGCAAGTTCCGGGGCCGCGTGATCGACAACAAGGATCCGCTCAGAATCGGCAGGATCACGGCCCAGGTGCCGGATGTGCTGGGCGACGAGGCGTCGACCTGGGCGCTGCCCTGCCTGCCGTTCACCGGGCGCCAGTCGGGCCAGTACGCCGTCCCGGAGATCGGCGCCGGGGTGTGGGTGGAGTTCGAGCAGGGAGATCCCAGCTTCCCTGTATGGACGGGGTGTTGGTACGGGGACGCGTCCGAGCTGCCGCCGCGTGCGAGCGCGGAGCTGCCCGCCTCGCAGCCGGTGGTGATCCAGACTCCCGGCGCCCACAAGCTGGTGATGTCGGACGTGCCCGGCGGCGACGGGATCCTGCTGGAGGCCAAGGGCGGTGCGTACGTCCAGATCGACGAGAAGGGCGTGACCATCGGCAACGGCAAAGGGGCGTCCATCGTGCTGATCGGCGACGAGGTCAGCATCAATGAGGGCCGGCTGATCGTCCCGAAGAAGCGATAGCGACAGCGACGGCAATGGCGACAGCAATGGCGATGGCAATGACAACGACGATCACGATGACGACGAACAGAACGGGGAGAGGTCTGTTGTCCGGGAATGTTGTGAACGGTGGGTCCACGATCAGCTGTCCGCACGGCGGCCGTGTCGTACCCGCCTCCGCCCGGTCGTCCGGTGTACGGATCGACGGCCTGCCGGTACCCACCGCCACCGACGTCTTCACCGTCACCGGCTGCCCGCACCACATCGACGGGGTTCCCCATCCGTGTGTCACGGTCCGCTGGACGCCCGAGCGCGGTGGTGTGCTGATCGACGGCGTGCCCGCGCTGCTCGACAGCACGTCCGCGCTCTGCTTCAGCGCCGCGCTGGTGCCGCAGGGACCGCCGGTGGTCACCCCCGCGGCCCGGGGGGTGTCCAGCCGATGAGGAGCGACATCGCTTTTCCCTTCCGTACCGACCGGCGCGGGCGCACCGCGCACGCCGGCTACGACGACCATGTGCGGGATCTGATCGAGCAGTTGCTCTTCACCAGCCCCGGCGAGCGCGTGATGCGCCCCGACTTCGGCTGCGGTCTGCTCGATCTGGTTTTCACACCCAACAGCCCGGAACTGGCCTCCGCCCTGGAGCTGTCCGTACAGGCGTCGCTCCAGCGCTGGCTGGGCGAACTGATCGAGGTGGAGGCGCTGGACGTGGTGAGCGAGGAGAACGTGGTGCGGGTGTATCTGCGCTATGTGGTGCGCTCCACCGCGAGCCGCCGCGACGAGGTGTTCGAGGGGAGCGGCCCGGTATGAGCGAGCCGAGCGATCAGCTGGTCTGCCGTACGGACGGCAGGCGTACGAAGGTACGGGCCGCACGGCTCGGTGGTGTGGACGCGGTCGAGGTCGGTGACGACGGGCTGACCCTCACCGTCACGTTCCTCGGCAAGGCGCCCCACGGGCTCTGCCCGGAGAACATCAGGATCGACGGCGGACGGCGGATCACCGGGATCGAGGCCGTCGAGGTGTCGGTGGAGCGTGAGGAGGACCCGGAGCTGGACGACCGGCTGTTCGTCACACTCGACCGCACCGGCGACACCTCCCGCTACCGGCTCTCGGTGGTCGGGACGGATCCGTACGGGCGGCCGGGCACCGAGCCGTTTCCCGGCTTCGACCAGCGGTACTTCCGGGCCGACTTCGACTTCCGGGCGGACTGTCCCACCCCCTTCGACTGCGAGAAGGACGAGGGGGCCGACGGGGCGGCGCCCCCGCACACGACCGCACCCGCACCCGCACCCGCACCCGCACCCGTCATCGACTACACCGCACGGGACTACGACACGATCCGCCGCCTGATTCTGGACCGGCTGGCGCTGACCACCCCGGGCTGGGTCGAGCGCAACGCCGCCGATCTCGGCACCACCCTGGTCGAACTCCTCGCACACACCGCTGACCTGATCAGTCATCAGCAGGACGCGGTCGCGACCGAGGCGTATCTCGACACGGCGCGGCGCCGGGTGTCCGTACGCCGCCATGTGCGGCTCATCGACTATCCGATGCACGACGGGGTCAACGCCCGCGCGTTCGTCACCGTCGAGACCGCGCGCCGGCTGACACTGCCGCCCGGTACGTTCCGCTTCGCCGCCGTCGACGTCCGTACGCTGGGGCCGCGTGACCGGCCCGAGATCGGTACGGTCATCGACGACCGGGATCTGGCCGTGCTGGACGAACGCGGTTCCGTGGAGGTCTTCGAACCGGTCGTCGCCGAGGACCCGTTGGTCCTGTCCCCCGAGCACAACACCATCCGCTTCTGGACCTGGGGCGACGAGGTGTGCGCGCTGCCGAGGGGAGCCACCGCCGCCACGCTCCGCGACGCGTGGGCGGACAAGGAGTGTGTGTCCCGGACGCTGGAGCTGTCCCCGGGCGATCTGCTGCTGATCGAGGAGGTACGGGGGCCGCGCTCCGGTACGCCCGGCGACGCCGATCCGGCGCACCGGCAGGCCGTACGCCTCACCTCCGTCACCCCGGGCGTGGACCGGCTGACGGACCAGCCCGTCCTGGAGGTCACCTGGGCGCGGGAGGACGCGCTCGTCCTCCCCTTCTGTCTGTCCACACGCGGTGGTCCCGGCTGCGAGCCGGTCGAGGATGTGAGCGTGGCGCGCGGGAACGTCGTGCTCGTCGACCACGGCCGTTCGCTGACCTTCCACGGCGGCACGGCCCAGACGGTCACCGTCCCGCAGGCGCCCGCTGTCCTCGGTTCCTGTACGCCGTCGGGCTTCGGCTGCTGGGACGGGGACGCCGGGAACGCGACGGCCGCGCTCATCAACACCCGTATCGAACAGGCGCGTTGTGGCCGTGCACTGACGGCCGAACAGGTTCGTGAGCTGTTCACCGTCGTCGGTGAGGACGCGACGGTACGCGCGGGACTCACACTGGAGCTGGCGGGGCGCCGTCGGGAGAAGGTCGTCCCCGGCACCGCGTACGCCCAGGCGGAGGTGCTGGCGACCCTGCTGGCGCAGGTCACCTATCCGGGCATCCGGCCGCGCTTCCGGCCGGTGCTCGACCGCTCCCCCGTCGTCCAGTCCGTACCGTTCCCGGAGCCCCGGCATGTCTCGGCCGGACAGGCCGACAGGCTGGCGGCGATCGGGGGCCGGGTGCGGGAACGGCTGGTGGAGCTGTGGCGCGGTGCCCGCGACCACGACGGACTGACGGACCGTGAGATCGCCGAACTGACCGTGCTGTTCGGGCTTCGGCTGCTGGAGCGTCTCGAACTGCGGCGCCATCCGGTCCGCGCGCTGCGTGAGTTGCTGCACCGCGGCGAGCGTCTGCTCGCCGCGAAGCTGCGGCGGCTCGAGGTGCTGGGGGCGCGGGCGCGGGCGGGCGCGGTGCTCGACGGCACCATCGCCTGGGAGATCGCGCACAGTTGGGGCCCGGCGTACGCGGTCGGACTGCATCCCGGTGAGGCGGAACTGCGCGGGCCCGCCGCGGCCCTCGTCCAGGATCCGCGGGCCGCGCTGCCCGCGGTGCGTGTCGCGGACGGCGACACGTCCTGGACGCCCCGGCGGGATCTGCTCTCCAGCGGCCCGCGCGACCGGCACTTCGTCGGTGAGCTGGAGGACGACGGGCGGATCGCCCTGCGGTTCGGCGACGGGCGGTACGGTGCGCGTCCGCGACCGGGTGCCCGGCTGGAGCTGCACTACCGGCTCGGCGGTGGCACGGCGGGCAACGTCGGCGCGGAGGCCATCAACCATCTGGTGCTGAGCCGTGATCCCGACGCGTCCGACGCCGGGGAGCCGATGCCGGTGGCGGGGGTGCGCAATCCGCTGCCGGCCGTCGGCGGCACGGAGCCCGAACCCATCGATCAGGTGCGCCAGTTGGCGCCGCTCGACCTCAAGCGCTCGCGGCTGCGCGCCGTCACCGCCGAGGACTACGCGGCGCTGGCGACGAGGCTCCCCGGGGTGCGGCGCGCGGCGGCGGAGATCCGCTGGACGGGCAGTGTCCAGGAGGCGCAGGTCGCCGTCGACGCGCTGGGAACCGCTGATCCCTCCCCCGAGCTGCTCGACTCGGTGTCGTACGCCCTGGAGAGCTACCGCCGGATCGGCCACGACCTGGTCGTCGGGCCCGCCAGGAACGTGCCGCTGGACATCGCTCTCACGGTGTGTGCCGCGCCCGGCCATCAGCACGGGCAGATCCTGGCCGAGCTGTACCGGCTGCTGGGCAGCCGTCGGCTGCCGGGCGGCCGGCTCGGCTTCTTCCATCCCGATGCCCTGACCTTCGGCGAACCGGTGCGGCTCAGCAGGCTGGTGGCCGTCGCGGCGGCCGTTCAGGGCGTGGAGAGCGTACGAGTGACTCGGCTGATCCGGCCCTTCGACGAGAGCCCGGACGACGACACCGCACTGGAGGAAGGCGTGCTGCGGCTCGGCCCGCTGGAGATCGCGCGCTGCGACAACGACCCCGACCGGCCCGAGAACGGCCGGCTGTCCATCGAACTGGCCGGAGGCGCACGATGAGCGACACCCGCACCCGCGGCTGCGGCTGCGGTGGGCACGACGAGCGCCACGCGCCCCCGCCGCTGTACAACCCGCCGGGCCGGACGGCCCTCGACTACCGGGTCGGTGAGTACGGCTCGTTCCTCGCGGCCATGCTCGACCGGCTGGCCTCCCCCGCCTATCCCGCGCTGCGCGGGCTGACCGTCCGTACCCCGGACGACCCGGCGATCGGGCTGCTCGACTCCTGGGCGGTCGTCGGTGATCTCCTCACGTTCCACTCCGAGCGGATCGCCGAGGAGGGGTATCTCCGTACGGCACGTGAGTACCGGTCGCTGGCCCTGCTGGGGCGGCTGGTCGGGCACCGGCCACGGCCCGGTATCGCCGCCGACACCCATCTCGCGTACACCCTGGACCGCGATCCGCGCGCCGGGGACCTGCCGGTGCTGATCCCGCGCGGCGCGCGCAGCAACAGCGTGCCGGCCTCGGCGGACGAGGAGTCGCGGACGTTCGAGACCGATGAGGACCTGACGGCCCGGTGGGCGTGGAACGAGCTGGCGGTACGCCGGCGCCGGCCCGCCCTGCTCACCCCGGACGATCTGCGCGAGCGGTCCGAGATCCAGGTGTCCGGGACGGACGTCTCGCTCCGGACCGGGGACAAGCTGCTGTTCGTCTTCGGCACGGACGGCGAGACGGCCGGGCAGCGGCTGCTGCTGCCGGTCGCGCGGGTCCGGATCGACCGGGACGACGAGGTGACGGCGATCGGGCTGCCGCAGTCGGCGCCGCCGTCGCTCGCCGAGCTGGTGGCGGAGCTGCGCGAGTGGATCACCGAGGACGGGCGGGAGGCGGAGGAGGGCGATCCCACCCCCGAAAACCCCAATCCGCGCCCCGTCAGCCTGATCATCGAGGAGTTCGACACCCAGGTGCTGGCGCCGCTGCGCGCCGATCTGGACGGCATCGCGTCCCCGGCGGCGTTCGCCCGGCGGCTCGCGGATCCGCATGAGCGGCTGGCCGAGGCGCAGGCCGTGGCGGCTCCGTACGAGGAGGTCGTGGCCTGGTTCGAGCAATTGGAGGCCGTGGTCGGCGAACTGAGGGAGAGGGCGGCCGAGTTGGAGCCCTCGCAGCCCGTGCCACCGACCCCCGCGGGCGCCACCACGCGCGCCACGGCGAGCGCACCCGTGCACACGCCCGCGCACGCCGGGGCGGCGGACTCCCCCGCCATGCGGGCGCTCGGCGCCGTGCTGCCCGCGTTGCGTTCCCGGGTCGTCACACCCCGGTCGGGGGCACGCGCGCTCCCGCACGACCCGGCGCGGCTCCTCGCGCCGGGCTCCGACCTCGCAGCGCGGCTGCTCTCCGCTCTCGACCCGCGCGTCGCGGACGGGATGTACACGGCGTGGCGCCATGCCGCCCCGGCCGTGCCCGCGCTGCTGCGCGAGCTTCAGGCGATGCGGGTGACCGGGGCGCCGTTCGGGGCGACGGCGCCGCTCAAGCCCGTCCAGGACGAGCGCGGGCGGGTCATCCGGCAGACCGACTGGCCGCTGGGCGGCTCGTCCCTCACCACCATGCGGATCGTGTACGACGCCGCGGGCCGGGTGCCGGTACGCGCCGAGTTCCAGCACACGGAGACCGGCTCGTCCGTTCAGCGGTCGGAGAACCTGCCCGCCGAGATCACCTTCGATCTGGCACCCGGCCGGGTCTCGCTGGTGACGCGTACCGCCCAGGACCGTGATCTGAGCTGGCTCTCCCGGCGCCCGGCCGACTCCCAGGAGCCGGGCGTGACCGCCCAGTTGCTGCCCGGTCTTCCCGAGCGGACACTCTTCGTCTCCCGGCCGGGCGAGGACGGCCGGGTCCATGTCGCCGTGCACAACGGCGAGGCCCTGGAGTGGTGGCTGGCTCCCGGCGAGCACAAGCAGGTGACCCACGCGGGGCTCGAACTGACCGTGCGGTACACCGTCGGCAGCGAGCCCGCGAACGTCGAGATCGGTCTCGCGACCGTTCCCGAGCAGGCCAACCGCCATATCCTGCCGCTCGATTCCGTGCAGGAGGGCATCACGGTCGGCAGCTGGGTCGCGGTCGAGCGGCCCCGCAAGGGCGCCGAGGGGCCCGACGGGATCCCGGGCGACAGGAAGCTCGCGTTCCTGACCACCCGCGTGACCGCCGTACGCACCGCCGCGTACACCAACTACGGCATCACCGGCCGGGGCACCGAACTGACGCTCGCCGACCCCTGGCTGGACGAGCACGACGTCCTGCTCTCCACGATCCGTGACACCACCGTGCACGCGGGCGGTGAGACGCTGCGGCTCGCCGACGAACCGCTGGGCGAGGATGTCCACGGCAATGAACTCGAACTCGCCGAGCTGTACGACGGGTTGCTGCCGGGACGGTATCTGATCGTGTCGGGCGAGCGCACCGACATCCCGCACACGGCCGGGGTGCGGGGCACCGAACTGGCCGTGATCGCGGCGGTGGAACAGGCGCTGGACCCCCGGCTGCCCGGTGACCATGTCCATACGAAGCTCACGCTCACCACGGACCTGGCCCACCGCTACCGCCGTGACACGGTGCGCGTCCAGGGCAATGTGGTGCCCGCGTCGCACGGCGAGAGCCGCGACGAGCCGATCGGCAGCGGCGACGCCGACCGGATCAACCAGACGTTCCCTCTCTGGCAGTCGCCGCTGACCTGGCTGCCGGCCGACAATCCGCTGGGCGCCACGCCCACCCTCGAAGTGCGGGTCGACGGTCTGCTCTGGCACGCGGTGGACAGCCTGGCCGGGCGCGGTCCGCGCGACCGCGTGTATGTCACCGGCACAGCCGCGGACGGGCGGACGACGGTGACCTTCGGCGACGGGGTGTTCGGCGCCCGGCTGCCCTCCGGGCACGAGAACGTACGGGCCCGGTACCGCTTCGGCACCGGCAGCGCCGCCAACGTCCCCGCGGACCGGATCACCCAGGCCGTCACCCGGCCCCTGGGCATCACGGCCGTCACCAATCCGCAGCCCGCCACGGGCGGCGCGGACGCCGACGGTCCCGGTCTGACGCGGCGCACGATCCCGCTCGCGGTCTCCGCCCTGGACCGGCTCGTGTCCCTCAGGGACTACGAGGACTTCGCCCGCTCCCGGGCGGGCATCGGCCGGGCCGCCGCCCGCGAGATCTTCGACGGTCGCCGACGGGTGCTGCATATGACGGTCGCCGGGGTCGATGACATCGCGATCGCCGAGGACTCCGAGGTGCTGGGCGCCCTGCGGTCCTCGCTCGCCCGCTACGGCGACTCGCGCCTGCCCGTGCGGGTGGACGTACGCGAGTTGGTGCTGCTGCTGCTCGCCGCGCGGGTGAAGGTGGCCCGTGATCACACCTGGAGTGTGGTCGAACCCCGGCTGCGCCAGGCGCTGCTGAGCGAATTCGGCAGCGGCCGGAGGGAGTTGGGCCGACCGGCCCGGCTCTCGGACGTGCTGGCGACGGCGCACCGGGTGCCCGGTGTGGACTATGTGGATGTCGATGTCTTCACCGGGGTACCGGCGTCGGTCACCCCGGAGGAGCTGATCGCCCTCGCGGGGCGGCTGGACCGGCCGCGCGAGACGGTCCCGGCGCGGCTCGCCACATACGACGAGGACGTGCACGTGGTCACCGAGCCGGACGGCGAGACGCTCACCCGGATCGCCGGCCGGTACGGCATCCCGCTGGCCGGGCTGCTGCGGCTGAACCCGGACATCACCGATACGCGACGGCTCGCGAAGGGCCGGGCGGTGTCCGTCTTCCGGGGCATCAGGCCGGCCCGGCTCGCTCTGTTGTCACCGCATGTCGCGGACACGCTGATTCTGACGGAGGTCACCGCATGAGCAGGGAACCGGACGGGCTCGCGGAGCTGCTCCCGCAGTGGCACCGGCTGCGCGACGCCGAGGGCGGCGAGCCGCTGCGCGCGCTGCTCGCGGTGATCGCCGAGCAGGTCGACCTGGTCCGCGACGGCGTCGAACAGAGCTATGAGGACTGGTTCGTGGAGACCGCGGCGCCCTGGGTGCTGCCCTATCTCGGCGATCTGGTCGGCTACACCCCGATGCCCGGCTACGAGCGGGTGCTCGCGGAGGGGCTGGAGAGCGGCGGGAGCGCCGAGGAGGCGCGCGACCGGCTCGCCGAGGCCCTGGCGCCGCGCGGCGATGTCGCCGCGACCGTCGCCAACCGGCGGCGCAAGGGCACCCTGGCCCTGCTGGAGGAGCTGGCCGAGGACGTGGCGGGCCTGCCCGCGCGGGCCGTGGAGTTCTCCCGGCTCCTCGCGTACCAGCAGCCGGTCAGGCTGTACGGATCGGGGACGGCGGCCGTGAACGCGCGCCGGCTGGAACGCGGCCGGCTCGTGGACGTACGGGAGGGCGCGGCGCTGGATCTCGCGGGCGGCCCGTTCGGCACGGTCGCGCGGTCGGTGGACGTACGGCGGGCCGGTTCCGCGCGTACGCCGGGCGGCCACTCCCCGGCGGGGGTGGGCCTGTTCGTGTGGCGGCTGAAGCCGTACCACCTGACCAAGGCGCCCGCGTACTGCGTCGACCGGGCCCGTCACCTCTACACGTTCTCGATCCTGGGCAATGACACCCCACTGGTCACCAAGCCGGTGCCGGAGCCGTCGGCCACCCATGTCGCGACCCTCGACAACGTCCCCGCCTTCATCCGCCGCAGACAGCTCGCCGACCGGCTCGCGGACTACTACGGTCCCGGCAGGAGCTTCACGGTGTGGCGCGACGGCCAGGACGAGCCGGTGGCGCCGGCGGATCTCGTGGTGGCGGATCTGACGGACTGGCGCTACCGGCCCAAGCGCGGGCAGGTCGCCGTCGATCCGGAGCTGGGCCGGATCGCCTTCGGCTCGCGCTCCGCGCCGCGCCAGGGCGTGTGGGTCACGTACCACCACGCGTTCGCGGACGACACGGGCGGCGGTGAGTACCCGCGCGACCGGGAGACACCGGCGTCCGCGGCGGTCTACCGGGTGGGCCCCGGCCAGCCGTACCAGCGGATCATGGACGCGTACGGGCAGTGGCGCTCGGACCGGCGGGCCGGACACGGCGGGCCCGACGGGCTGATCGAAATCACGCACAGCGGCGCCTACCAGGAGCAGCTTGACTTCGATCTGGACCCCGGCGACCGGCTGGAGGTGCGGGCGGCCGAGGGCACCCGGCCGGTGATCCGGCTGCTCGACTGGTACAGCAACCGGCCCGACGCGCTCAACATCCGGGCGCGGGAGGAGGCCCGGACGCGGGACGACGACGGGCGGGAGGACGCGGGCCCGGCTCCCCGGATCGTGCTGGACGGTCTGCTGATCACCGGGCGCGGGCTCCATGTCGCCGGTCCCATGGGCGCGGTCGTGCTGCGGCACTGCACGCTCGTACCCGGCTGGTCGCTGGAGCCGCACTGCGCGCCGCACTCCCCCGAGGAACCGAGTCTGGTGCTGGACAGGACCACCGCGTGCGTGGAGATCGAACGGTGTGTCCTCGGCACCATCGAGGTGATCGGCGACGAGGTGGGGCACGACCCGCTGCCCCTCCACATCCGTGACAGTGTCCTGGACGCCACCGGCCATGACCGGCCGGCCCTGTCCGCCCCGGACTGCCGGCACGCCCACGCCGTGCTGCACGCGCACCGCACCACCGTCATCGGGGAGGTCCACACGCACGCGGTGCGGATCGCCGAGAACTCCGTCTTCACCGGGGCGCTGCGGGTGGCCAGGCGGGGCGTCGGGTGCGTGCGGTTCTCGTATGTACCGCCCGGCTCGCGCACTCCGCGCCGCCATCGCTGCCAGCCGGATCTGGTCGGCGGCGAAGAGGCCGCGCGGGTACGGCCGTTGTTCACCAGTGAGCGGTACGGCACGCCCGCCTATGGGCAGTTGGCGGCCGGGTGCGCGGAGGAGATCAAGCGGGGCGCCGAGGACGGCTCCGAGATGGGCGCCTTCCACGATCTCTACGAGCCGCAGCGCCTGGACAGTCTGCGGGCGCGGCTCGCCGAGTACACCCCGGCCGGTACCGACGCGGGGATCGTGACCGTGACCTGATCCCTCCTTCGTCCATGTGCCCTGTGCAGTAACCCCGTAGCCCGCGCGACCGAATGCCGAACTTCCGAGGGGGACCCCTTCCCATGCACGCAGATATCTCCCGCAACACCTTCCGGCCCGACCGGCACTACTCGGCGGTGATCGCCCAGCAGGGCCGCGTCCAGCTCGACGCGGACGCCAATGAGCAGGCCGCGATCCAGCTGCACCAGGCCCGTACCCTCGCCGCCGATCTGATCGGGGCGCACGGCGGTCCGCGCGGTGCCACGGGATTCGCGCTGGGTTTCGTGGGCGGCGGCCGGGAGCTGGACGATCTGTCCATCGCGGGCGGCCGTTACTACGTGGACGGCATCCTGGTGGACGCGACACGTCCGGCGCCCGGCGTGCCCGTCGAGGATGACGCGGCCCCGGCCGAGGACGGTGACCAGGACGCTCCGGCGGCGCCGGCGGCACCGGCCACCTGGACATACTGGGACCAGCCCGACGCCCATCGCGACCCGGAGCGGCCCGGCGACCGGCTGCCCACCCAATTCCCCTATCTGGCCTATCTGAAGGTGTGGGAGCGTTCGGTCACGGCGGCCGAGGACCCGGTGCTGCGGGAGGTCGCGCTGGGTTCGGCGATGCCCGACACGGCGGCCAGGCTCAAGGTCGTCTGGCAGGTGCTGCCGCTTCCGGGCGAGCGGCTGGAGCTGGATCCGGCGGACGGAACGCCGCAGGAGCAGGCCCGCGCGGCGTTCACCGAATGGGCGGCGGCGCAGGCGCCGACGGCACGGATGGCGGCGCGCGGCCGGCGGCCCGAGCACGCGGACGAGGACCCGTGCCTGGTGAAGCCGGACGCGCGGTACCGGGGCCCGGAGAACCAGCTGTACCGGGTGGAGATCCATCAGGGCGGCGCGGCGAAGGACGCGACGTTCAAGTGGTCCAGGGAGAACGGTTCGGTGACCTTCCCGGTCGACGGACTCGACGGTACGTGGGTGGAGCTGGCCTCGCTCGGCGGTGACGACAAGCTCGACCTGAACGTCGGCGACCAGGTCGAGTTCGCCGACACCGCGTATCTGAGCAGGGGCGAGCCGCTGCCGCTGCTCAGGGTGGAGGAGGTCGACCTGCCGGGACGGCGCGTACGGCTCTCCGCCGAACCGGACCCGTCGGTGGGACGCCGGCCCGAGCTGCACCCGTTCCTGCGCCGCTGGGACCACCGGCCCGCATCGCACCAGAGCGGTGGCACGGGCCGGTCGGGCCGTACGAAGCGGGGCGCCGCGCAGCCGCGCGACGGCGCGCTGCGGATCGAGGAGGGCGGCTGGCTGCCGCTGGAGGACGGCGTTCTCGTCTACTTCGAGCCGGGGAGGACGTACCGCTCCGGTGACTTCTGGACCGTTCCCGCGCGTACCGCCACCGGCGATGTGGAGTGGCCCAGGGACGCGGCCCGCAGGCCGCTGCTCCGCGCCCCCAGCGGGGTCCGGTACCACTACGCGCCGCTCGCCTGGGTGTTCGGCGAAGGGTCCGCCGCCGATCTGCGGCTGGCGTTCGCTCCGCTGGCCACCGCGATCCCCGCGGCGGACGAAGCCGAGCTGGCGGCGGAGACCGCGGCCGAGGAAGAGGCCGTCGCCGCCGAACTGGCCGCGGCGGACGGCACCGCGGGGCCTGCGTCGGAACAGCCCAGCGGGGAACAGAACAGCGAGGAACAGAAAGAGAACTGACTGAACGTCAGAGAAGCGAAGGAGCGCCACGATGGCAACACCTCTGTCCGCCACCAAACTGCTGCAAGTACTCCGTAACGAAGGTCTGCGCGTCGTCGAGCACCGGAGCTGGCGCACGCACAACCGCAACCACAAGGGTCCGTGGGGGCCGATGCACGGAGTGATGGTCCACCACACCGTGACGTCGGGTGCGCAGAGTTCCGTGGAGCTCTGCTACAACGGCCATTCGAGCCTGCCGGGCCCGCTGTGCCACGGTGTGATCGCCAAGGACGGCACGGTCTATCTGGTCGGCAACGGCCGGGCCAACCACGCCGGGCTCGGCGACGACGATGTGCTGCGCGCGGTGATCAACGAGTCGGGGCTGCCCGCCGACAACGAGGCCAACACCGACGGCAACCGCTACTTCTACGGCTTCGAGTGCGTCAACCTGGGCGACGGCAAGGACCCGTGGCCGGCCGCCCAGTTGGAGGCGATAGAGAAGGCCGCGGCGGCCATCTGCCGGGCACACGGCTGGACGCAGCGCTCGGTGATCGGCCATAAGGAGTGGCAGCCGGGGAAGATCGACCCGCGCGGCTTCACGATGGAATCGATGCGCCAGCGGATAGGAGACCGGCTCGGCGGCAAGCCGGACGGCCCCTCGACTCCGCCGCCCAAACCCCCGGCGAAGCTCGAACCGTTCCCCGGGGCCGCGTTCTTCGCCGTCGGCCGGCGCAGCGCCGTGATCACGGCGATGGGCAAGCGGCTGGTGGCGGAGGGGTGCGGACGGTACGAGGTGGGCCCGGGGCCGGAATGGACCGAGGCCGACCGCAAGTCCTACGCGGCCTGGCAGCGCAAGCTCGGCTACTCGGGGAGCGACGCCGACGGCGTGCCGGGCAAGACGAGCTGGGACAAGCTCAAGGTGCCCAACGTCTGATCCGCTGCTCCGAGGCGGTGAGCTGACGCTGTCACCCGCGGCGGCACCCTGATGCGGCTACCTGACGCCGTGAGCCGATGTGGTGAGCTGAGCCACCGACGGCACCGCACGGCACCGCGCACCGGCCGGATGCCCCTGTGACATCAGGGCCCGGGGTCCGAGGGGATCCGGCCTGTGCGCGGTTGCGTCTCCCCGGCGGACCGAGTTCTTCCCTGGTCAGATGCCCCGGGGCAGTTCGCCGGGGTACGTCGCGGCACGCTCGGACAGGGCCTCCAGCGCGGGCAGCGCGGCGTACAGGGCCCGCTGCTCCCCGTCCGTGAGCAGGGCGATCCGCTCGGCGAGGCGTGCGGCGGTCTCGCGGCGCCTGGCCTCCAGTACGGCGCCGCCCTCACGGCTGAGGGCGACGAGGCTGGCGCGCTGGTCCTGTGGGTCGGGATGCCGTGCGATCCAGCCGGTGCTGTCGAGCAGATCCACCATGCGGGAGGCGGTGGACAGGGCGATGCCCATGCGGGCGGCGAGTTCGCTGATGCGCAGCGGGCCATGGGCCGCGAGCGCGGCCAGGGCGGCCTGCCGGCTGGGGGTGAGGTCGCCGGGGGCGCTGCGGGCACGCAGCACGGGAAGAAGGTGCTGGATCGCCAGCCGGAGCCGTCCGGCGATCTCGGCGGTCTCAGCAACCTCAGCGACCGCAGCGGCCGCAGCGGTGTCTGGGACCTCAGCGGAGTCCGCGACGGGCGCGGAGTCCGGTACCGGCGCGGAGTCCGGGACGGGCGCGGGTCCGGTCATCACGGCCCCTCGGACGAGGGCGGTGGCGGAGGTCCGGGGGATGGCCGCGTGTACGGCCGCCGAGACGATTGCCCGGACGATTGCCCGGACGATTGCGCGGACGGCAGCGGCGCGGGGGCCGACGTGACAGACGAGGCAGACGGGACAGACGAGGCCGAGGTGTCCCGCTGCCGTCCCGCCACGGCGGGCGTCGCGGCCGGGGACCGGTCCCCGTGGACGTAGCGTCCGCCCCGGAGCAGCGAGGCGACGGCCGCGACCAGGCAGGCGGCGATCGCGAAGTCGAAGGCGACGGAGAGGCCGTCGGCGAACGGCTGGGAGATCAGCGCCGGGAAGAAGGCGCGCCCCGTCAGATAGTCGGCGTGTCCGGCCGGCAGCTGGGCGAGCACATGGGGCCCCAGCAGCGTCTGGACCGGGTTGTATCCCAGGAGCGAGGCGAACAGCACGCCGACCGGCGGCAGCGCGGCGACCCTCGCCGCGTCGGCCGCGGGCACGCCCTGCGCGGTCAGACCGTGGGTGAGGGCCCCGGGCAGCGACCCGGCGAGGCCCGCGATCATCAGGGAGAAGAAGACGCCGATGGAGAGCACCGTGGCGGAGTTCTGGAAGGTGGTGCTGATCCCGGCGCCCACCCCGCGCTGGTCGGGCGGCAGGCTGTTCATGATGGCCGCCCGGTTGGGCGACGCGAACAGCCCCATGGCCAGCCCGTTCAGCAGCAGGATCAGGGCGAACATCGGATAGCCGAAGTCGACCGGGAGTTCCTTCAGCGCCACGAACGTGCCCGCGGCCAGCAGCATGCCGCCGGTGGCGAAGGTCCGCGCCCCGAACCGGTCCGAGGCCCAGCCGGAGAAGGGGCCCGCGATCAGGAATCCGATGGTCAGGGGAAGCATGTAGATACCGGCCCAGAGGGGGGTCTGCTCGAAGCTGTAGCCGTGCCGTGGCAGCCAGATCCCCTGGAGCCAGATGATCAGGATGAACATCAGTCCGCCGCGTCCCAGCGACGCGAGCAGGCTGGCCACGTTCCCCGCGGTGAAGGCGCGGATCCGGAACAGCGCCAGGTGGAACATCGGCTCGGCGACCCTCGTCTCCACCACGCAGAACACCGCCAGCATCGCCAGTCCCCCGGCGATCGCGGTGATCACCCAAGGGTTGGACCAGCCCATGGTGTGACCGCCGTAGGGCTGGATTCCGTAGGTGATGCCGGACAGGACGGCGATCAGACCGATGGCGAAGGTGAGATTGCCCCACCAGTCCAGCCGGGCCGGGGCGCGGATGCCGGTGTCCCGCAGTTTGAGGTACGCCCATACGGTGCCGAACAGGCCGATCGGTACGGACACCAGGAACACCAGATGCCAGTCGACGGGCCCGAGCAGACCGCCGAGGATCAGCCCGATGAAGGATCCGGCGATGCCCGCCACCTGGTTCAGCCCCAGGGCGAGCCCGCGCTGGTGGGTGGGGAAGGCGTCGGTGAGGATGGCGTTGGAGTTCGCCATCAGCATCGCGCCGCCGACGCCCTGGAGCACACGCATCCCGATCAGCCACAGCGCGCCCGCCGTGCCGTGCAGCCAGGTCACCGAGAGCAGTACGGAGAACACGGTGAAGACCGCGAATCCCAGGTTGTACATACGGACCCGGCCGTACATGTCGCCCAGCCGCCCGAAGCTGACCACCAGCACGGCGGTCACCACCAGATAGCTCATGATCAGCCACAGCAGCAGACTGGTATTGCCGGGCCGGAGCGGATCCACGCCGATTCCGCGGAAGATGTCGGGCAGCGCGATCAGCAGAATCGACATATTGATCGTCGCGATCAGTACGCCGAGCGTGGTGTTGGACAGGGCGATCCACTTGTAGTGCGGTCCCGGCTCATGGTCGGTGCCGGCCTCCGAGCCGGCCGGTTTCGCGACTGTCCACCGCACTGGGCATCACTCCCGTCGCGCGCGAAACTCCCGTCGCACGCCATCGACGGATTTACTTGCTTGACCTCAACCAATCTAATCCTGGTCGGGCGATGAGGCCAGTGCCCGCGAATTATCCGAGCTCAAGACTGGTGACGGCGTACAGACCCGGTAGATCCATTTCGGGGACGGGGCCGGTATACATGCGCGCGGCCTCGAAGGAAGGTGTCAGTCCGAGTTCTTCCGCGAGATGCACGGACGGCGCGTTGATATCCGGGATGTCGATCGCCACGGGTGCCCCGGGGACGGTCGCGGCCAGCCCGCTCAGCAGCGCGGCGGCGATCTCCGGGGAAGCGGCGTAGAGCGGTCCGATACGGGAGGCTCCGCTACAGGGCCGGATGGCCGCGAAGCCGCGCAGTTCGCCGTCGTGCACGGCGGCGAGGCTCGTACGGTCGGGCAGCCCGATCCACGAGGCGAGAAAGGCGTCGCGCTCCGCCGGAAAGAATCGCCGGTCATAGGCGGCGAGTTGATCGAAGGAGATCCGGCGGGCGTCGGTCAGCCTGATTCCGCCGGGAATTCCGGTGGCCGCCGGAACGCCTTCGTAGCGGATGTTGTTCCAGGCTTTGCGGAAGCCGGACCTGCGGTAGTTCTCCTGCTGGTCGATCACGCCGTCGAGCCCGATGTTCCGGCCGGCCAGCCGCGCCATGGCCGCACGCCAGACCTGGATTCCGTACCCCTGTCCGCGCACGGCGGGCCGGGCGATGTAGAAGCCGATGAATCCGAAATCGGCGCCGTAGCGCACGGCGGAGACAGAGGCGACGGGCTCTCCGTTCAGGCGTCCGAAGATAAAGCCGCCCGGATCGGTCGGGAAGAAGGAGTGTCTGTCGGACTCACCTGGATTCCAGCCCTCCTCGTCCGCCCAGGTAGCGAGCTGTTCGATGTCGTCGGCGTTCGCGGTCACAATCTCAAACGTCACCATCGGCCTCCAGTGCGGTGGGCTCACACCTTGGCACAGCCCGGACCCGGGAAGACCGGAAGTGGATCAACTCTCGGCCATGCGAGAACCTTCGGCGCGGCACGCGCGTCTGTCCGGCGAACGTACGCACTGACACGGGAGTTCACATGGCCATACGTACGAGACCGGCGCACCGCGGCGGTGTGCGGCGTGCGTGGACGGGCGCGCTGGCCGCGGTCACCCTGGTGAGTACCGCGCTCACCGGACCCGCCGTGGCCGCCTCGACCGCCTCGACCGCTTCGGGAGGTCACCAGGCCACCCAGCGGCAGTTGGACGCCGCCGTCGGGGACGGCGTCCCCGGCGCGCTGGCGCGGGTGACGGACCACGACGGCGTCTGGACCGGCGCCGCCGGGGTCGCGGACCGTACCACCGGCCGCGAGCGGCTGCCCCAGGACAGATACCGCGTCGCCTCGATCACCAAGACCTTCGTCGCCACCGTGCTGCTCCAGCTGGAGGCCGAGGGCCGACTCGACCTGGACGACACCGTCGAGTCCTGGCTGCCGGGGGTGGTACGGGGCAATGGCCACGACGGGCGCACCGTCAGCGTGCGCCGGCTGCTCAATCACACCAGCGGGATCTTCAACTACAACTCGGACCCGGAGTTCCGCCAGAAGGTCGCCGGGGACGGTTTCCTGACACACCGTTATGACACCTGGCGGCCGGAGCGGTTGATCGCCCTCGCCATGACTCATCCGCCCTACTTCGCGCCCGGCTCGGGCTTCCACTACTCCAACACCAACTACATCCTCGCCGGGATGATCGTGGAGAGGGTGACAGGACGCCCGTACGGCACCGAGATCGAGCGCCGTATCCTGCGCCCGCTGGGACTGCGTGCCACCAGCGCGCCGGGGACCGATGTACGGATGCCCCGCCCCTCGGGCCGCGCCTACTCGAAGCTGCTGTCGCCGGATCCCGCCGCGGAGATCCACGATGTGACCGAGCTGAACCCGACGGTCGCGGGGGCGTCAGGGTCGATGATCTCCGACTCGGCCGATCTGCAACGCTTCTACCGCGCGCTGCTCCGGGGCGAGTTGCTCCCGGCGGAGCAGCTCGGCGCGATGACGGACACCGTCGGCATGGGCACCGGCGTACCGGCCGCGTACGGCTACGGGCTGGGCCTGCTCCGCCAGGAACTGCCGTGCGGTGTCGAGATCTGGGGCCACAGCGGCGATACGCGCGGCTCGGTGTCCGCGGTCGCGATGACCCGCGACGGACGCCACGCGATCGCCTTCAACTTCAACGCGGACTGGGCGGGTGACACCGGGAAGGTCGTCGAGGCGGAGTTCTGCGGCTGACCGGGCGACGCCGCTCACTGCCTGGGGGGGGGACCGGTGCGCCGGTCACCCCCCGTCGGGGTGACGATCTTCGTTCCGGTCCCGCTCAGCCGAACCGGCCGTTGACGTAGTCGGCGGTCCTGGGGTCCCGGGGCGCGTTGAACATCGCGTCCGTGTCGCCGTGTTCGACGATCACCCCGGGTGTTCCCTGCTCCGCGAGGAAGAAGGCACAGGAGTCGGAGACGCGCGCGGCCTGCTGCATGTTGTGCGTGACGATGACGATCGTCACCTCCGTCTTCAGTTCGGCGATCGTCTCCTCGATGCGCCGCGTCGAGGTCGGGTCGAGCGCCGAGCACGGCTCGTCCATCAGCAGCACCCTCGGCCGCACCGCCAGTGACCGCGCGATGCACAACCGCTGCTGCTGGCCGCCGGAGAGCGCGCCGCCCGGCTGGCGCAGCCTGTCCTTGACCTCGCGCCAGAGCCCGGCCTTGGTGAGGCACTCCTCGACGAGGCCGTCCTTGCTGTCCCGCCCCGCCTTGATGCCGTTGAGCTTCAGCCCGGCCAGGACGTTGTCGTACAGCGACATGGCGGGAAACGGGTTGGGCTTCTGGAAGACCATGCCGATCTGGCGGCGGGCATGGGTGATGCGCCGTCCGCGGTCGTAGATGTCCGCCTCGTCGAGGAGCACGCGTCCGGCGAGAGCGGCGGCCGGGATCAGTTCGTGCATACGGTTGAGAATGCGCAGGAAGGTCGACTTGCCGCAGCCCGAGGGGCCGATCAGCGCGGTGACCTCGTGCGCGGGCATGGTCAGCGAGACCCGGTCGAGCACCTTGTGGTCGCCGAACCACGCGGAGACGGAATCGGCCCGCAGTGTGGCGGCGGTGTCGCTGACCACCGCGGGCTGGACCAGGGTGTCGGCGAGCTGGGGCGGCGTCACCGTCATGATGGGGCAACTCCCTTTCGGTCAGAGCAGATTCGGCAGAAGGCGGGTGGCTGCGCCGGAGACGGCGAGACCGAGCACGGCCAGGACGGGCACGGCGCAGATCCAGGTCTGCCAGCGGCCCCACACCCGGTGTGCCCAGGCGGCGAGGAGCGCGGCGAGAAAGAGCCCCTGGGTCCACAGGAAGACGGCGAGCCAGGCGCCGCTGTCCCCCGTCAGCGCCTCTTCGGCAGGACCGATCCATCCGGCACGGCGCTCGCGTGGCGGGCTGGGCTGTACGGGCGTGGTCAGTTCGGCGTCCACGCGCAGCACCCCCGAGGGGGTGTACGGGGCGCCGGTGGCGGTGATGAGGGTGAGCCGGCCCTGGTTCCGGCCGCCGCTGGGCGTGGGCAGTTCATCACCGGCGCGCCGGCTGCCGGTGACCCGGTACTCCGCCTTGCCCTGCCCCGTCATCAGGGTGATCGTGGCGTTGTCGGGGAGCCGGTCGAGACGGGAGAACGGGCTTCCGTACCCCCACTGCCTGCCCATGATCACCGCGGTGCCCGGCTGGCCGGGCAGCGCGGTGTCCCGCCGGTGCCCGGGGCCGGACATCAGCACACCGGACGTGGTGCCCTCGCCGACGACCTCGTGGACACCGAGGGCGGGGATGTCCAGCAGTGCGACGGGGGCGCCCAGGGCGAGTTCCCTGCCGTCGTTGTCGAGCGGGCCCACCGGTGCGGTGCCCTCGGCGAGTCGCTCGCGCAGCTCGTCGTAGGCGACCTGCTGGTCGCGGGCGTGCTGGAGATGTCCGACGACGGTGAGGTTCGCGGCGAAGCCGAGCAGTACGGCGGCGAGGACGCACAGCGCGGCCCCGGCCAGCGCCAGCCCCGGGCGGGCGGGGGCCCGTTGGGGTCCCCGGCCGCCCGGGGGCTTCTCGCGCCCCCCGGATCCGGCGGGCGGTGAGGGGGCGGGCGGCGGCGGTGTCAGAACGGCCACGGTGGCTGCGCTCCTCGCTTGCTGGATCGGGAGAGAGAGGGAGTGGAAGTGGGATTGGGAGTGGGGGTGCCGGGTGAGGATGGGTGGACGTGGAGTGGCGCCCGGGATCGTCGGCGTCAGTCGCCCGGCGTGCCCGACGGCGTGGCGAAGGTCAGCAGGCCCCTGCGGCGCGCGCCGACCACGAACGCGGCGCCCACGCAGCACAGCGCCAGGGAGGCGAGGGCGATCGAGGCGACGCCGGTGCCCGTCGAGGCGAGGGAGCCACCGTCGCCGGAGCCGCCACCGCTGCCTCCGGCCGCGCCGCCACCGGTCACCGCGCCGGAGTCACCGCCCGTGTCGCCACCGGAGGCGCCCGCCGCCGCGCCGCCGTCCGCGCCCGTGGAGTCGCTGGGCTCGGGGGTGGGCTCCGTGATCTCGCCCGTGGTGAACGCGAAGGCGACGCTGTGGCCGTCCGCCGTGTCCTCGGCGAGCGTCAGCACATGGTCGCCGTCGGCGAGTTCCGCCGGGACGGTGAACGCGTACGCCTGGACGGTGCCGTCCGCGTCCGCCGTGGCGTCCTCGAAGGGCGCGTCGCTCTCGGCCAGCGTGACCTTCACGGTCGCGTCCTTGGCGTAACCGCGTGCGGTGATCGTCACCTTCTGGCCGGCTTCCAGGTTCGGGTTCGCTTCGAGCGGGTTGCCGTCCGCGTCCACCACATCGAGGTCGGCGGGCTCGCTGGGCTCGCCGGTGGGCTCCTGGGAGCCGCTGGGCGAACCGCCGGGCGGGGTGCCGGCCTGGTCGACCGTGTAGCCGTTGATGGTGTTGCTCGAACCGGCGTACGCGTCGGGATCCGTGGGGGTGAACTGGGCGTGGATGTTCTGGACGCCCTGGGGCAGCTCGGTCGTCCTGAACACGGCGGTGCCGTTCTCGACCGCCTGCGCGCCGAGGGCGACCGGCTCCTCACCGGTGCGCTCGGAGGTGAGTGTCACCTCACCGGCCGCGGTCTCGGGGGTCACCTTCACCGTGATCGTCACCTCGCTGCCCACGACAGGGTGGTCCTCCGGGGCCGCCGTCAGCTCCACGCTGGTCGTCTCGGCGGCGGCCAGCGCCCAGGTGTCGCCGGTGACCTCGATGTTCGTGGTGAAGAAGGCCGGGGGCACGTTCGGGTCGAGGATGTTGACGCAGTTCAGCCGCAGTTCGTACGTGCCGTCATGGGGCTCGTCGCCGTACCACCCGGTGAGGGCGTCGAAGAGGGTGAGGAAGTTCTCCGGCATCTCGGTGTCGATGGGACCGGCGTCGTACGATCCCGTCGTCGCGTTGCCCACGGGGGCCGGGGTCGCCGCGCTGTCCGTCGGGTGGATCACACTGAGCCGTACGGCGCCGCCCTGCCCCTCCGGGCACGCGGTGTCGGTGGTGACCCGTGGGACGAGCGGGTTGTCCGTGATGCTGCCGGTGGTCCGGCCGAGGGTCAGATCGCCGAGCCGGCCTGCCGCGCTCGCGGTGGCCGCGGCACCGAGCACGGCGGCGGCCGCGCCCATGAGCAGGGCGCAGCACAGCAGCAGCGCCGGGAGTGATCTCGCTCGGGCGAGGCGTGTCATGGTCGGGTCCCCCACAGGGTGTTGGTGTCGCGGTCGGTAGTGGTGTCGCGGTCGGTGCCGGACTCGGTGTCGGTGTCGGTGTCGGTGTCAGCGGGATACGGGACGGGAACGGGATACGCCCCGGGGCCGGGCACCTGGAGGGTGCCCGGCCTTGGCGTGATGGGAAGGGACGGTGATCAGCGCTCGCCCTTCAGGGCGGTGGCGCCGCAGGCGGTGCCCAGCGAGCCGAAGCCGTACGCCTGGATCTGCGACGTCTGGCCGCAGACCTTGGAGGCGGTGCCGACGAACGCGCTGACGATGTTGGCATCGGCGGTGGTTCCGGTGATCTTGGGGGTCGGGACGACGTTGTAGACGTCACGGTTGTAGGGGAAGGCGGTGTTGAGCGTGCCGTTGGTGTTGCGCGGCGCGACGCCGTTCACCTTGCCGAGCACCGTGACGCCGTGGCGGTCCGCCACCACACCGTTGGTCTGGGCGATGTACTGGGCCACGGAGTACGGGGCGATGTCGCCCGCGGTGTCCAGCGCGGTGCCGTCGTGCTCCTGGACGGCGCTGTTGACGCAGGTGCCGACCTGAGCCTCGGTGACACCGATCTTCTCCAGGAAGAAGGTCCGCGTGCCCGAGCCGGACTGCGGCAGCAGCGGCGTGAGGGTGACACCGTTGTGCGTGGTCTTGACGCAGGTGTAGATGTCACGCAGCTGGGCGGTGGTCAGGTCCAGGCCGCTGTTGAGCGCGCTGTCCGAGCGGACGGCGACGGTCACCGCGTCCTTGGCGAACGGAATCCAGGTCAGCTTGGTGGTCGTCGTGTCCGCCGGTCCCCGGGAGGAGCGGGCGAAGTCGATGCAACCGGTGCTGTTGAGGACGGCGTTGCGCAGCGCGTCGATGCCGGCCGAGGAGCCGTTGGGCCGGTTGATCGTGCAGCCGGCGGCGCGGGTCTTGATGGTGGTGGAACCCGTCGCGTTGTAGGACGCGATGAGCTGACCGTCCGGGACACCGTCGGGGTCCGGGATGACCGCGCCGAGGCGGTTGCCGATGTCCTGCGTGGTGTCGGAACCCACGCCGACGAGCTGGCGGTACTCACCGACCGCCGGGTCGGCGGAGGCTGCGGGGGCCAGCAGGCCCACACCGAGTGCGGCAGCGCCGACGACGGCACCGAGGCGAGCACGGGACTTGACGTTCACTTCTGTTCTCCTCCGTGAATACGGATTTCGAGGAATGGACTGTCAAGAAGAATCCGGATTTCGTTCCGTCGACCCGTCGGCCGACGCCGTGAACATTTCCGCATATGCACAGTCCGGGACCACCAACTCCGCCGGATCATAAGGTTACGGGGGCATTTCCAAGGAGACACCTGGAGAACTCGCCGATGGTTATGGGGAATTCCCGGAGGGCGGTGAGCCGCTCCGGGTCATCCCCCTTCATCCGGCGGGCGTGCCCTGCTCTCCCTCTCGTCCTATGTCACCCGGGACCGCCCGCCGCCGTCGCCGCCCTGCGCGCGGAGAGCCGCAGCAGTACGGGACCGGCCAGCGCGGCCACACCGCCGACGACCAGGACACCGAGCAGCACCCAGCGCACGACGCCCAGTACCTCGCGGGGGGTCAGTCCGCCGGCGGCGAGTCCGCCCGTGGCCGCGGGGCCCGCGGCGCCCGCCCCCGCGCCCGGCGAGGCGGCGGTGGGGGAGGGGTTCGCTCCCTCGCCCGCGGTGGCTCCCCCGGACCCGGACCCGTCCCCGGCCGTTCCTCCGGCCCCTGCTCCGGCGCCGTCCCCGCCGCCGGTGGACCCGCCGGCCGCCGTACCGCCCGCCGCACCGTCACCGGCCGCCGGGGGGCCGACGGGTTCGGCCACCTTGCCGCGTACCAGCTGGTCGGCGGCCGAGAGCGCCTGGTCGCGCAGGTCCTTGGGCATCGGCGCGTATCCGGGCGGCAGTTCCCCGGGCGTGAGGCCCTGGCTCTGTCCGGTGCCCGCCGCGTACCGGATCAGCCGCGCGTAGTCCTGGCGCGCGTCCGCGGGCTGGTCGACGGGGGCCATGGCGTAGGCGACCGCCGTCAGCGGATACGCCCCGTTCTTCGCGGTGGCGGGGCTCGGCGCCTTCACCCCCGCGACCGGCGAGTCGGGCATCCGGGCGACGGCCTTCAGCATCGCGTCGGCGGTCGGACGGACGTAGGCGCCGTCGGCGTTCGGAAGCGCGGCGATGTCGAGTTCGTACCGGGAGGCGGACGCCGCGTCGACGATGCCGTACGCCTGCCGGGACCCGGGGAGGCTGTCCGAGGCCACCAGCTTGATGCCCTGCGGGGAGTTGGCGTCGAGTGCGGCGAGGAACGTCGCTCCGGTGGCACCGCGCCTGACCCGCAGCGCGCCGTCGTGCATGTCGTTGGCGTACGGGGACTTCTCCAGCTGGCCGTACGAGATCGCGCGTTCGACGCCGTTGTCGGGCAGCGTCATGCGCGTCTCGGTCGTGTCGGCCTTCGGATAGTCGAGCGGGGCGTCCGCGTCCAGGCCCAGCGACCGGTAGAAGGGATTCACCTTCATCCCCCACGGGTCCGGCTCGCCCCGGAGGAAGTCCCGCGACTCCGCGTTCGACTGGAGATAGCGCCAGAGCAGGTTGGCGCCATCCGAATTACCGGCCTGGAGGAGGATTCCGCCAGGACCCAGCTGCGGCTGTGTCGGGCGGTCGAAATAGGGATTCAGTTTCTTGAATTCCGGGTCGACGACAATGGATTCCGCGTTCCCCTTCAAATGGTCGGGCACCGGATTCTGAAAGCTGATCTGCCGGACGTCGTAGGGGTAGGAGCCGGTCACCAGCTTGGCGAGCAGCCGTGGGCTGAGTTTCAGGTCGCGCACCTGGCCTGCCTGTCCGTCCTCCCAGAAGAAGCCGACCGTGAGCGCGCTGACCGCGACCGGCGCGTAGACCAGGCCCGCGCCTCCCTCGACCGGGGCCACGGTGACCCCCATCCCGGGCGAGGTCGCCGTGGGTTTCGCGATGAGGCGACGCGCGTAGTCCTCGCCGGCCTGGCTGAAGGTGAACCGGGCGTCGGCGCCCGCGCACAGCCTGGCCTGCCAGGACGTGATGGCGTCGGTCAGCAGCTCGGACCCGATGACGCGCCGCTCGGCCTTGTCGGCCGGGCAGGTGTTGCCGACCGCGCCGAACTCCATGGGAAACACCAGCCGTTGGTCCCAGTTGGACTGGCTGAGCGGCGAGGTGTGTACGCCTTCCGCGGCGTTGACGGTGCCGTCGGGGTCGTGCTCGCCGCGGGGGACGACGACCAGCCAGCACTTCCGGGGCTTCGCTCCGGCCCCGCTGCCGACGTCTCCGCAGCCCAGATAGGGCGCCTCGATCGCCGACTTCATCTCGAAGACCGCCTCGCCGGTGCCGTCGGTGCGCGTGCTCAGCCAGGGCTGGGCGTTGGTGTCGTTGTTGCTGAAGTAGGTGGCGTCGGAGGGCGAGTCGGTCGGGTCGCCCTGTAGCGGCCGGAACGGAACGAACGGGTTGTCGTCGCCGGCGTCCGCGTACTCCTTCTCCAGCGGGTCCGTGCCCTTCGGCAGGGTGCGCTGGCTCATCCAGTGGGTGCCGCCGCGGTTTCCCCCGAACTCGCACTGCTCCCGGTCCGGGCCCGCCGGGTCGTCTCCCCAGCACTGCATGATCTGGAGGAAGTTGCGGAAGCCGTCCACGGGCGGCGCGGCGCGGCCCTTCCAGGTCACATCGACTCCCTGGGCCCGCAGGTTCCTCGTCTGGTGGACGGTCACCTCAAGGCCGGAGAAGTCGTCGTACGGCCCCTTGCGGCCGGTCAGCGTCATCGCGGAGTCCTCGGCCGCCGCGGCCTCCGTACCGCTCCCCGCCTCCGCCGCCTGTGCCCGGTCCGTGCCCGGGGGCAGCGGTACGAGCGCGAGGAGCAGAGCGGCGAGAAGCGCCCCGACGCCGACGCCCACGCGCCGGGACACCCGGGATCCGCCGGTCCGTGACCGGAAATGACGGCCACTCATATCGATCCCTCCCTGCGGCGGGCCCGTGCGGCGAGCGCGCGTGCGGTGAGCGGCGGCCCGACGACCACACCGACGAGGAGCAGCGCGGAGAGCGCCATCAGCGCGCCGCGCAGCCCCGTCGCCTCGTTGGAGGCGAGGGTGACCGGGTTCCCGACGACCGCGGAGTCACCGCCGCCGGATCCGTCCCCGCTGATCAGCTCGCCCGTGTCGGGGTCGATGACACCGCCGGACGCTCCGGCCGCCGCGGCGGCCGACTCCGGGGAGCCGGGGGCGCCGCCCGTGGCTCCGCCGGTGTCCCCGGTGCCCCCCGAGCCGCCGGTGCCCGCGGTGGAACCGCCCGTGGCTCCCCCGCCCGGCCCTCCCGAACCGCCGTTGCCCGAGCCGCCGTTGGCGCCCTGGGCCGACGGCTTCACCGGGGTCTTCTGGCCCTTGGCGCCCGCCGTGCCGTCGGAGCACTGGGTCGCGCCCTTCTTGTCGCAGGCTTTCGGCTGCGGGGCGTTCTTGGCGAGGGTGTTGGTCCCGTCCGAGGAGAAGGTGGGGTTGCGGCAGGAGTTGATATTGATCTTGTCCGTGGGCGCGCCGGGGATGCGCCGTACCTGTTCGAAGCCCGCCTGGACGAGGTTCCTGGGCAGCGGGGAGTATCCCAGCTCCTCGGCGATCTGCTGGCCGTCGCAGAGGAAGTAGTTGGCGAAGGTGCCCAGTGAGAGGCCCTTCTCCTTGGTCATCGGGTTCTGCTCGCCCGCCAGCGAGGTGGGCAGGATCATGTAGCTGTAGCTGGAGAGCGGGTAGGCCCTGGGGTCGCGGGAGCCGTAGACACCGTCCAGGATCTGCGTCAGATAGTTCGTGGAGTTCTTGTCCGGGTTGATCCGCGCGCCGAGCAGCCCCACGGCGACGCTGGACGCGGTGGGCTCCACATAGAACTGGGACGCGTTGAGCATCTTCGCCACCGGGAAGCCGGTCGAGATGGCGTACGAGTACTCGACGTAGGTGATGGCGCCCTCGGCCTGGCTCTGTTTCACATAGCCGGAGACACCGAGCGATCCGGACTTGGCGATCGTGGAGGTGCCGGGCACCACCGGGAAGTACGAGGTGAGACCGCACGGGGTGGCGCGTCCGGCGCGGGCGCAGTAGTCGTTCCACGCCGCGGCGTGCTGCTTGGACAGCCAGGTGGTCAGCTGCGCCGTCGTACCGGAGCCGTCGGAGCGTACGACCGGCACGATCCGGCGGGCGGGGAGTGTGAGGCCGGGATTGTCGGCCCTGATCTCGGCCGCGTTCCACATGGTGATCTTGGAGGTGAAGATCTTGGCGAGGACATCGCCGGAGAGCCGCAGATTGGTGACCCGCTTGCCGCCGATCTTCAGGTTGTACATGAAGGCCGTACCGCCGGCCACGATCGGCATATAGGCGTAGCCGCGCTTGGGCGGGGCGTCGGTGACGCCGCCCTCCTTGAGGCCGTAGGGGATCTCGGAGACACCGAAGTCGACGGAGCCGTTCCTGAACTGCTCACGCCCGTTGGAGGAGCCGGTCGCCGCGAAGTTGACGGTCATACCGAAGTTGGAGGCGACATTGCGGCGCCACTGGTCCAGTGCGTTGGAACTCCAGGTGGAGCCCGCACCGTTGATCTTCGGATAGGTCACCGCCCAGGCGGGCGGCGGGCCGACGGCGAGCAGCGCGCAGAGCAGCGCGGCCAGCCCCATGGCCAGTCGGGAGACGGTCGCGGGTCTCACGGGGTACTCCTGTTGGGCTTGACGACGGGTGCGGGGGAAGTCGGTGCGGGCGGGACGACGGCGGCAGCGGCGCCCCGCGTATCGGTGTGCGTGCCGCCGCGGCCGTGGCCGCTCGTACGGGCCGCGAAGCGTTCGGCATCGCGGCGCGAGGCGAGCACGCGACGGTGTGTCTGACGGCGTGTCAGCTTGCCCGGTGCGCGCCCGCCGATGAGCCGGGCGACGACGAACAGCAGCAGCACCAGCGCCATCAGGGTCGCCGCGGTGCCGAACCCGCGCGCGATCATGGCGGGTTCGGGCGACTTGACGAACTCGAAGGTGGCGAGCGGCAGCGAGACCTGAGGCCCGTTGAACGGATCGGCGTTCATCTCCGCGGTGAAGCCCGCGGTCAGCAGTACCGGGGAAGTCTCGCCCACCCCGCGCGCGGTGCCGAGGATCACCGAAGTGGTCAGCCCGGAGCGGGCGGTGGGCAGCACCACATGCCAGGCGGTGCGCCAGCGCGAGGTGCCCAGCGCGTACGACGCCTCGCGCAGCGAGCCCGGCACCAGCCGGATCACCACGTCGGAGGCTCGGATGATGATCGGCAGCATCATCACACCGAGCGCCAGGGACGCGGCGAGGCCCGACTTCCCGATGCCCAGGGCGAGGATCGCGGTCGCGTAGATGAACAGGCCGGCCACGATGGACGGCAGCGCCGTCATCGCCTCGACGATGGTACGGACGAACCGCGCGAACCGGCCGGGCACCTCGTTGAGGAAGACCGCGCAGACCAGACCGGCGGGGACGGTGAGGACCAGCGCGATGAGGATCTGCTCCAGGGTGCCGACGATGGCGTGCAGGATGCCGCCGGCGCTCAGTGGGTCGAGGGGGCCCGCGAGGGTCATGTCCTCGGTGAAGAAGTTCAGATGGGGCAGCGCCCTGCGGCCCTCCCACAGTGTGTAGACGATCACGAACGCCAGGGCGACGACCATGACCAGGCCCACCGTGCGCACGACGACCCCGGCGAGCCGGTCCCGGACGGTGGGCCCGTCCTCGTCGAAGGAGACCAGCAGCGCGTAGAGCCCGAGGAAGAGCGCGTATCCGACGATCAGGAAGCCGATCACCCCGTTGAACGGCAGCAGCCATACGAACAGCAGCGCTGTCAGGCTGACGGCCGCGGCGCCGGAGCCGAGCAGCGCGTAGGTGTCCGTGGCGCGCCTCAGCGCCGGGGAGCGCCGCCGCTCCCCGGCCGGCTCCACGGGCCGCGGCCGGCTCGCGGGCAGGACGGTACGCCGTTCCTCCGCGACGGACGGCGGCGACTCGGGTGCGAGGGTCATGACGGGCGGGTCCCCTTAGGACAGGGTCTAGGCAGGACAGGGTCTAGGCGTCGCTGGCCGCGCCGGAGCGGCTGCGCGCGACGATGGACGAGGCGATGAAATTGACGATGAGGGTCATCACGAAGAGCGCGAGTCCGGCCGCCATGAGCGCGGACATCCCGAACGGACTGGCCTCCCCGTACCGGAGCGCGATCAGCGAGGAGACGGAACTCGTGCCGCTCTGGAGGACATGCCACTGGATCTGGAAGACCGGCGAGATGATCAGGTAGACGGCGATGGTCTCGCCGAGCGCGCGGCCGAGTCCGAGCATGGTGCCGCCGATCATGCCGCCCTTGCCGAACGGCAGGACGACACTGCGGATCATCCCCCAGCGGGTGGCGCCGAGCGCGTAGGCGCCCTCGCGCTCACCGGCCGGCGCCTGGGTGAAGACCTCGCGCATCACGGAGCAGATGATCGGCGCGACCATCAACGCCACCACGATGCCCGCGATGAGGGTCGAGGAGGTGTAGACGGTCTCGGTGGCGAGCGGATCGCGCGGATCGGCTCCGACGACACCCAGGGGCGGGAACCAGCCGAGGTAGGTGGCGATCCAGCGGGCGGTGGGCAGTACGGCGCCCTCGAAGAAGAAGAGCCCCCACAGTCCGTAGACGACACTCGGCACGGCCGCCATCAGGTCGACCACGCTGATCAGTGTGGAGCGCATCCCGGGCGGCGCGTACTCGGAGATGTAGAGCGCCCCGCACACCGCCAGCGGCACCGCCACCACGATCGCCACCAGCGCGATCAGGACGGTGCCGACGATGACGGCGGCGATACCGAAGCGGCCCGCGTCCGGTTCCCAGGCCGCGGTGGTGAGGAAGGACCACCCGGCCCGGTCGAGCGCCTGCCACGCGCGGTACAGCAGGAAGCCGCCCACCAGCAGCATCACGGCGAGCACGAGTCCGCCGCCGCCGCGGGCCACGCCCCGGAAGATCCGGTCGGGCAGCCCGGGGTCGGCGTAGAGCCCACGCGCCCCTTCGGCGGCGGCCGGTTCCCCGGTCGCGAGCCCAACGGACCGCTGGGCGGCGGTGGTTCGCTCCCCTGTTCGTCTCAGCACACCCATGACGCTCACGGGGCGCGGTTGACACGCACGCACCTTTATCTGAACAACGCGCCTCCTAGGGGCAACTTCGGATGACGAGTGTGTGCGCGTAGCGTGCGGAGGCCCCCGACGCCGGGGTTCCGGGGCGTCAACTCCCGCTCCACGGGACCTCGCCGCTCTCCCCCAGCTCCCGCAGCAGCTCACGGAAGCGGTGATACGCCACCCGGCAGGTCGAGTACCGCTCATAGGAGCGGGCGGACACGATGGTCCGGCGTCCGCTCTCGTCCCGGACGATCCACATCCAGCCGTTGGCCTCCACCGTGTGCTGGACCCCTCCGGTCAGGGCCGCGTGCCGTCGGCACACCTCCTCGAACGCGGCCCGGCACCGCTCGTACGAGGTGAAGGCGAGCGCCGAGACGGCGACGACCCGCCCGTTCTGTGCCACCACCCGCCATCGGTAGCACCCGTCCGCGTCGATGTCGGTCTGACAGCGCAGCCCGGCGGCGCTCCGTAATCTTCCGCTCTCATCGGCCGATCTCATGTCCCCACGTCCCCACCCCTGCCGCTCGTCCCTGTCGGACCGCACGTACGGCCCGTGGAGCGGCAGATGCAACTTATTGAGGCGATCGTGAGGGGCGGGATCCAAACGACTGCCTGCCGACAGGATTCGTCCGGAAGTTGCCTCTAGGCCACCGGCTCTTCTCCCGGGGCGCGTGAGCCGGCGGCGGGCAGGCGCAACGCCCGGCGCCATGTGACCGGCGCCGGGCGTCACGTTCTCAGATTGTCCGGACGGTCGTCCGGCAGGTCGTCCCGAGGGTCGTCCCAGGGGTTACGGAACGAGGAGTTACGGGACCAGGAGTTACGGGACGATACGCAGGAGCTTGTTGGGCGAGCCGGTGCCCGGGTTGGACACGACTCCGTTGGTGGCGCCGTTCACCAGGGCCGCGGCGACCTGGGCCGGGGTCGCGGTGGGGTGTCCCGCGAGGTAGACCGCGGCGGCACCGGCCACATGCGGTGTGGCCATCGAGGTGCCGGAGATGCTGCTGGTGGCCGTGTCCGAGGTGTTCCAGGCGCTGGTGATGGCGCTGCCCGGAGCGAAGAGGTCCACGCGCGCGCCGAAGTTGGAGTAGCTGGCGCGGGCGTCGGTGCTGGTCGTCGCGCCGACGGTGATCGCGTCCGCGACCCGGGCCGGCGAGTAGTTCTGGGCGTTCGCTCCGGAATTACCGGCGGCAACCGCGTAGGTCACACCGCTGTTGATGGAGTTCTGCACGGCGGTGTCGATCGCGGCGTTGGCGCCGCCGCCCAGCGACATGTTCGCCACCGACCGAGCGGCGTGGTTGTTGGTGACCCAGTCGATACCGGCCACGACCTGGGCCGTGGTGCCCGAGCCCGCGTTGTTGAGCACGCGCACGGCGACGATCCTGGCCTTCTTGGCCACACCGTAGGCCGTGCCCGCGGCGTTGGCGGCCACATGCGTGCCGTGGCCGTTGCCGTCCTGCGCCGTGTTGTCGTTGTCGACGGCGTCGTAGCCGTTCGAGGCCCGGCCCGCGATGTCCTGGTGGGTGATGCGGACGCCGGTGTCGATGACGTACACGGTGGTGCCCTCACCGGCGGTGTCCGGGTAGGTGTAGCTGTTGTTCAGCGGCAGCGCCGCCTGGTCGATCCGGTCGAGTCCCCAGGACGGCGGGTTGGTCTGGGTGGCGAGCGCGTGCACCTCACGGTCCTGGAAGACCTTGTCGACGGCCGGGTCGGCCGCGAGTCTGCGTGCCTGCGCGGGCGAGAGTTCGGCGGCGTAGCCGTTGAGGGCCGCCGTGTACGTCCGCTTGACGGTCCCGCCGTACTCGGACACCACACTCCGGCCCGCGGCCGAGGCGGACGTGAGACCGGCGGTCTCCTTGAGTGTGACGATGTAGCTGCCTTGCACCGCGTCCTTGGCATCGGCGCCGACGACCGTACCCACGGCGGGGGCCGCCTGGGCGGGAACGGCGAGGGCGGTCATGGCCGCAGCCGCCGCTGCCGCCGTGATCGCCGCGGCGATCCGTGTCTTGGTGGTACGCAACACTGCCATCGTGAGGGATCCTCCTCATCGGGTGCGCTGGGGTGCGTGCGCAACGTGGGGGTACATACGAGACGTATGCGTGATGAGCGGACCGTGTGATTCCTGGGGCCGCCCTCCAAAGACCTTCGCTGAGACAACGTCAGACGACAAGAGCCCCGACGCGATGTCATATCCATGACATGGCCACGCAATGTCCCCGTAGCGAGGACGCGCCCACCGGGGGAGCAACTGGGCATCGCGTCAAGGCAGTTGAAGACAGAAGGCGCCGTGCCGCGCGCGGCGGCGTGACGCCCCCTTTGCCCGTCACATGCGCGCTATTGACCCGATCATGCCAAAGCCTCACGATGACCCCGGGGGCACGTACTGCGTGCCCACACCCCCACGACTCCCCACCCAGGAGACTTCATGCGGCTCCGAATACGCGGAAGCGGCGGCAGCGTTCACAGACGGACAGCCACCCTGGCCGTCGCGCTGACCCTGACCCTCGGTGTCACCGCCACGGCCACGGCCACCAGCGCCGATTCCACTCCCTCCGCGTCCGCCGCCACGGCCGCGGACGAGGACATCCAGCAGTACGAGATCGTCACGCACGCCACGTCCGCGACGCGCACCGCGCTCGCCAGGACCGGTGTGACGATCGACGCGTCCGACAGCGAGAGCGTGGTCGTGTCCGCCGACCCCGCGCAGGTGAGGAAGCTCCGCTCGCTCGGTTACGCGCCGACGCCGCTGGGCGCCGCCCCGGACCGCACCCTGAACGGCGCCGTCACACCGTTCGACTTCCCCTCGGCCGACTCGAATTACCACAACTACGCCGAGATGACGAGCGAGATCAACTCCATCGTCTCCGCGAACCCGGGCATCGCGAGCCAGCGTGTCATCGGCACCACGTACCAGGGCCGGAACATCACGGCCATCAAGATCAGTGACAACGTCGGCACCGACGAGAACGAGCCCGAGGTCCTCTTCACCCACCATCAGCACGCGCGCGAGCACCTCACCGTCGAGATGGCGCTGTATCTGCTGAAGCAGCTGACCGCCGGTCACAACACCGACACACGCATCACGAACATCGTCAACAGCCGTGAGATCTGGATCATCCCGGACCTCAACCCGGACGGCGGCGAGTACGACATCGCCACCGGCTCCTACCGCAGCTGGCGCAAGAACCGGCAGCCCAACTCGGGCTCCACCGCGGTCGGTACGGACCTCAACCGCAACTGGGCCTACCGCTGGGGCTGCTGCGGCGGCTCCTCCGGCAGCCCCTCGTCGGACACCTACCGGGGCGGCGCCGCCGAGTCCGCGCCCGAGGTGAAGGTCGTGGCGAACTTCGTACGCGGCCGGGTCGTCGGCGGTACGCAGCAGATCAAGGCCGCGATCGACTTCCACACCTACAGCGAGCTGGTGCTCTGGCCGTTCGGTTACACCACGGCCGACACCACCACCGGAATGACCCTGGACGACCGCAACGCCTTCGCCGCCATCGGCCAGAAGATGGCCGCCAGCAACGGTTACACGCCCGAGCAGGCCAGTGATCTCTACATCACGGACGGCTCGATCGACGACTGGCTGTGGGGCACGCACAAGGTCTTCGCGTACACCTTCGAGATGTATCCGTCCTCGGGCGGCGGCGGTTTCTACCCGCCGGACGAGGTGATCAACCGGGAGACGAGCCGGAACCGCGACGCCGTACTGCAACTGCTGGAGAACGCGGACTGCATGTACCGGTCCATCGGCAAGGAAGCCCAGTACTGCTGACCGGTGCCCACCGACGGTTCCCCGCCGGCCGGCTCACGAGGGGGCGTCTCCGTTTCCGACGGAGACGCCCCCGCCGCCGCTGCGCGCCGAGGTCACCGTGCCCGATCAGCCGGGCAGGGTGAGACGCAACGGACCGCAGCCGATACGGTCGGCCTCCGCCGCCACGTAACGCGGGAGCAACGCGCGGATGTCGGCCGCGCTGCTCTCCTCGTCGCTCCGGACCAGGAAGGTCACGTCACCGGTCTGGCACGCGGCCTGGTAGAGCCCGAGGTCGTCGCTGATGAAGCCGCGTCCGCCGGTTCCGCCGGTGGCCTCGATCCGTTCGCCTTCACGGAGGGCCGACCCCTTGTAGAGCTCGGACAGCCGCGGGTCCTCCACCGTCATCAGCCGCAGCCCGGGTCGGTCGAACACCACATCGCTGTCGCAGGTGCGGACCGGCCCCTCGCCGTTGGTCACGAGAGGACGGTCGAACGTGCTCCTCCCCTTCCCGGGGAGACGCAGCCCCTCGATGCCGCACAGGTCCTCGGCCTCCCTGTCCTGGAACCGCGCGGGCTCCGCCATCCGTGCCACCGGGTCGGCGAGGACGCCCTCGCATCCCTCGTCGGCCAGGAAGCCGTTGACGAGCGTGACCACGGCGCGGGCGAGCTGATCGCGCTGCCCGGTCCCGACCTCGTCCTCGTAGACGGTCCAGCCCGTCTCCATGTCGAACACGAGCGGGCCGTCGGTCCCCTCCGGCCGGCCGGTGCAGCCGTCGGGCACCGCGAGCCAGGCCCGGGTGTCGGAGGCCATCCCCAGCAGCCCGCCGCCCAGCGGGGTCAGCCGCGCGGACAGGAACTCATCGGCCCAGCGCTCCCCCGAGCCGCCCTGCCGCACGTCGAGTTGATGGACCTGGACGGTGATCCGGCGGCCCCGCGGCGACTGCAGGCGACACTGCCCCGACGGCGCTCCGGTATTGACGCGGTCCCGCCCGAGCTGCACCTCGGACGCCCTGATGTCCGTCTTCCCGCCGAACAGCGCCGCCACATCGTCCTTGCCCAGCGCACCCCAGCAGGCCCGTTCGTCCGTGAACGGGCCGGTCCCCGTCTGCCAGGCCACTCCCGCGCCGCCGAGCACCGCCCCGGCCACGGCGGCGGCCAGCGCGGGCCGCAGCCGGCCGCGCGTCAGCCGCCGCCAGTGCCACCAGGGCCGGCGCGGCGCGGAGACCGCGTCGGCGTGGACGTCGGCGCGGGTATCGGCACGGACATCGGCATGGACATCGGCGTCGGCGCCGGAACGGACGTCGTCGTGCGTGTCACTCATCGTTCCGAACCCCCGGAGGCGACAGGCGCGACGGGCGCGCAACCGAGCCTCGCCGTCACGGCGTTGGTGAAGGCGGTGAAGTACGGCGTCGTCTCTTCGGTGAGGTCGTCCACCATCAGCAGGGTCACGGGCCGTCCCGCGCAGTCGGCCCGTACGACCTTGTAGTCGTCGGCGAAGACGCCGGAACCGCGCCAGCCGTCCGCGGGCGCTCCGCTTCCCGTCGTACCGTCGAACAGCGCGGCCAGCCTCGGCTGGGCGACCATCAGGGCGTCGAAGTACCGGCTGTCGCCCTGCTCCACGCGCACCGCACAGGACTGGAGATCCCGGGTGACCGCGCCGACCTGGTAGGCGAGGGACTTGCGTGTCACCTCGTCGAATTCCAGGCCCTTGATCCGGCACGCGCCCGAGAACAGGCCGGTCTCCTCCTCCGGCAGCAGGAGCACGGGCGAGGAGACCCGCAGTGGCTTCGCGGGGGCGCAACCCGCCGCCTCCATCCCCCGGTTGGCGGCGGAGACGAGCAATCCGGCCACGGAACGGATTCCGCCGAGCCCCGCTTTGGCCCGCATGGAACCGCCTTCGCCCCATGTCGTCCGCGCGTCGGAGTCGAGTGTGACCGCGGCCGGCCGGCCGTCACGCGTGTCGCACCGCTCGGGCAGCACGAGCAGACCGCGGCGTCCGTCACTGGCCCCCGGCAGCCCATCGGGCAGCGGTACGGCGCGATCGCCGAGGTACGCGCCGATCCACTCCATGCGCTCCGCGGCGTCCTTGGGCGCCGGGCCGTAGGTGAGCGTGATCCGGGTGTTCCAGGAGGTCTTCCCGCCGTCGCCGCCCGTGTAGCTGGAGCGGAGCGCGACCTCGCACCGGCCGGCCGGCCGCCGCGGGGTCGGCGCGGTCTCCTCGGACGTACGAGCGCCCTGGTCGTCGCCCTCGAACACCGTGTCGCTCAGGAACCCGGGCCCGCTGTTCGCCTCCCAGGCCCCCCAGCAGTACCGGTCCTCGCGGCCGAACGGCCCACTGCCCGTGGCCCATGTCCCCAGCCCCGCGGCCACCAGCACGACCGCGGTGCCCACGACCACACCCCCGCGCCGGGTCCGTACGAACCACGACAGCCGGCGCGCCCGGCCCTGACCGCGACCGGCCTGTACGTCCCCGTCCGCCATGCCCTTCCCCCTGTCCCCGTAAGGCCGTTGATCGTATCGGGCGGGTCCCGACGCGTACGGGCGGGTGTCACGGCGTACACATGGACCGGCGCAACGCAGGGCGGAAACGCGCCATCCCTGGCATTCAATGGTTCAAGGATTTACGAGCCTTAAATTCACTTGATCAACCATCGGTTACGGCTTTCTTCGGCCTAATCGGGCAACAGCTCCCCCACAGGTCAAGCCCCATCCCATGACCACAACCTGCACTCATACCATCACACGGAGCGACCGAAAGTGATGGGAGGGGCACCCCTCCTCCGTCGAAGGCGGCAAGACTGCCCATGCTTCACAGAACCTTCGACTCAGGGAGTGTTTGAAATGCGGTCCATCGCAACAGGTCTGGCGCTCACCGCCACCACACTGGCGTTCATGGCGCTGCCGGGCACCGGTACGGCGAGCGCCGAACAGGCCGTGTCCGGCAGCCTGTACGCACCCTCCGCCCTCGTGCTCAGTGTCACCGAGGGCGCCGACACGACGACCGGGACGGTGCTGCGCGCGGTCACTCTCAGCTGCGCGCCCCGGGCGAGCGGCACGCACCCGGACCCGGCCGGCGCCTGCGCCGAACTCCGGTCCGCCCAGGGCCTGCTGGACGCCATCACCACCCCGGCCCCGCACGTCTCCTGTACCAGGGAGTGGAACCCGGTGACCGTGACGGCCGAGGGCGTCTGGGAGGGCAAGCGCTACTCGTATGTCCACACCTTCAGCAACCCGTGTGCGAGAGACAACGGCAGCGGCACGGTCTTCGCCTTCTGATCCGATCGTGCCCCGCGCGAGCCGCTGAACCCGGCGCCGGGCCTCCGTCCGGGGCGTGCCGTACATCCGGTGCGTCCGCACGTTCTCCGCCAGGCACGGACAAGTGCCTGCGGGCGGAGGCCCGGTGCTGGAACGCTGGACGAATGAACGAGAGCGCGAGGACACTGGGGCCGGGCCGACGGTGGTGTGTGCTGCCCGACGACAAGGACTGGCTGCGCGATCTGCGGACCATGGGGGACCGGCTGCTCGATCATCTGGCGGCCGCCGCCGCCCTGGACGACGATCCGTGGGAACTCCCCGCGGCCCCCTACGCGGAGGCGGCGACCGCGTGCGACCGCGTCGTCTCCATGCTTCCGGCACGCGCCGGAGGCGGTCTCGGTCTCCTGCTCTCGCCCACGGGAACGCCGCAGCCCACCGTGCACGCCCTCGTGGTGGAGTGCGATGACCTGGACGCGCTGTGGGAGGTCCTCACCCGGCTGCACCGCGCCCTCGACGAGGAACCGGGCACCGAAGGGCTCCTGGACCTCGTCGGACAGGCCGGTGCCGAGTGGGGCGACCCGCCGCGCTCACCGCGATGTCTGGTCTCGCAGCTCGAACGCGTGGTGGCGGTGCTGGAGTTCGACACCTTCGCGGTACGGACGCTGGCGGTCGTCATGACCGACGAGGAAGCGAGGGAGGCGGGCGAGACCGGGACGGTGCGGACGCTGGACGATACGGGACAGACCGCCTACGAGTCCGTCACCGCCGCCTGGTCCACCACACTCCAGCCCTGAGATTCGTCACGGCGTCGACGGTCCTTCCGGACGGCCGCCGCCGGGTCGCTACAACGGCGGATGGCCCTGGAGCGCGCGGACGAGCCCGCTCCTGGCGTCGTCCGCCAGCCCCCGGTCGTACGCCCTCTCGTAGGCGGGGTCGCCCGCGGCCTCGCGTGCCCGCCGCTCCCACTCCGCGCGGAGCGCGCCGAGTTCGGGGGTGCCGCGATGGGGGTGCCCGATCATGCGCCAGTACGCGTGCCCCGTGCCGTACGTGCGGGCCGCCTCCACGCCGTCGCCCTGGACCGCGATCGCTCCGGCGAGCAGATCGAGCCCGAGGGCGATCCCGAGGCTGTCGTGCAGCTGGTACTTGCCCGCGAGCATCGCCCGCGCGTGGCTCTCGGCATCGCGCGGCCTGCCCTGCAAGAGGTGTATGAAGGCGAGTTGGTGATCGGCGTACGCGCGCGCCCAGCGCTCGCCGTAGCGCAGACTGAGCCGTTGCAGCCCGGCGGCCTCTTCGCGCGCGTCGTCGAGGCGGCCGAGCGCGGTGAGCGCGAAGAGCCGTATCACCCGGCACCGCAGCTGCGACGGGGCGTCGAGCGGGTCGCCGGGCAGATTGCGCAGCGCGCGATCGCAGACGGTGTACGCGGCGAGCGGACGGCCCATCATCAGGCAGTTGAAGCCGACGACATGGGCCGCGGAGAGCAGGGATTCCGGGTCGTTGTCGTGCCAGGCGGAGACGCTGCACTCCTCACCGACCCGGCGGGCGGCCTCATGGTCGCCCTGGAGCGCGAGGGTGATGCCAAGTGCCCAGAGCGCGCGGGTACGGTGCTGTCCGCCGCCGGTGTGGAGGCGCAGGGCGCGTTCCAGACAACTGCGCGCCTGGTGGAGATGGCCGCAGCAACTCCAGAAGAGTCCGGTGCGGCCCGCCATCTCCACGCCCTGTTCGGGGTCGTGGTCGAGGAGATGGTCGATGGCCGCGCACAGATCGGCGTGGGTGTCGGCGATGCGCCGGTACCAGGCGACCTGTTCCGGGCCGAGCCAGCCGGCGTGCGCCCGGCGGGCGAGGGCGGCGAAGTGGGCGCCGTGCCGGTCGGCGAGGACCCTCTCCTCGCCCAGCTCGCTCAGCCACATGGCGCCGTACTCGCGGATCGTGTCCAGCATGCGGTACCGGCCGCCGTCGCCACCACCGTCCAGGCGCAGGACGGATTTGGCGACGAGTCCGTCCAGGGCGGTGGTCACCGCGTCGGGGGTCAGCGGACCGCCCGCGCACACGGCCCGCGCGTCCTCCTCCTCGATGTCACCGCGGAAGACCGAGAGCCTGGCCCACAGCAGACGCTCCAGCGGCTCGCACAGCTCATGACTCCACCCGATCGCCGTGCGCAGCGCACGATGGCGGCGGGGCCAGACCGTGTCGTCGACCAGGACATCGAGCCGGGTGGTCAGCAGGTCCGCGACGTATTCGACGGAGTGATCCGTCAGCCGGGCGCAGGCCAGTTCGACGGCGAGGGGAATGCCTTCGAGGCGGTGGCAGATCCGGACCGCCGCCGCTGCCGTACACGGGTCATCCAGGGACACCTGGGGCGCGGTATGGGCCGCCCGGTCGCGGAAGAGCCGTAGTGCCTGGTCATCGCCTTCCAGGGACAGCGGCCGCACGTCGAGGCGGTGTTCGCCCCGCGCCCCGAGCGGCTGCCGGCTCGTGGCGAGAACGGTCAGCCCCGGCGCGGCGGTCAGCAGTTCCCCGACCAGATGCCCGACCTCCGTGACGGTCCGTTCGCAGCAGTCGAGCACCAGCAGCAACCGCCGCCCCGCCAGCCACTCGCACAACGCCTCCACCGGCGATCGCAGCGAATGGTCCGACAGCCCGACGGCGTCACACACCGTCCCGAGCAGCAGCCTCTCGTCGTACAACGGCGACAGATCGGCCCACCACACCCCGTCCGGGAACAGGCCGTCGCCCGCTCGCTCCGCAGCACGCAGTGCCAGTCGGCTCTTTCCCACACCGCCACTGCCCGTGAGAGTGACCAACTGGTGCTCCGCGAGTGCCCGTTCGATCCAGCCCAGCTCGCTGTTTCGGCCAACGAAACTGGTCGTCACGACGGGAAGGTTGCCCACCACGGCTATATCCTGGCCCTGTTGCGGTAGATGGCCTACACCCCTGGTCGGAAACGGCCAGAATCGGCCGTGAGTGGGCCCAGAACAATCAGCCAGTCACGCGTTCTGCCACGAACGGGCAATTCCGGTGATCCAACGGGCACCGCGTCGGTGCGCGCGACAGCACCGCGGTCGGGACCGGCGGTACGGGTGACGGTCAGCGGCGGTCGCGCAGCCACGCGGCGAAGGCGTCCAGGGCCGGTGCCGGATCGGTGCGCCCGATGCCGATCCGGAAGCGGTCGGCGGGCGTGGCGGTGAGCTCGGAGCGGTAGATGCTCGCGGGCAGCAGCAGGACGCCGGCTTCCTCGACGAGCCTCGCGCAGAACTCCTCGACTCCGTCGGCACCCCGGTAGCGGGGGTAGGCCACGCAGCCGCCGTCCGGTGCCCGCCAGGAGAAAAGCTCCTCGAACTCCGCGAAGAAGCTCTCGAAGACCGGAAGATTGGCATCGATGACGGCCCGGTTGCGGGCCAGGATCCGCTCGCGCGCCTTGAGGGCGATCCGTGCGAGGACCTCGCTGGGAGCCGAGTTGCAGATGGTGGTGTAGTGCTTGGCCCGTTCGAGGCGGGAGCGCAGCCTCCGGTCGCGGCAGGTGATCCAGCCGATCCGCAGTCCGGGCAGCCCGAGGGATTTCGAGGTGACGTTCAGGGAGAGGGCGCGCTCCGAGAGGTCCGCGGCCTGCGGCAGGGTGCGGGAGGTGTCGCGCTCCAGACCGCGGTAGACCTCGTCGCTGAAGAGATGGATCTCCCGTTCGTCGCACAGCCGGGCCAGCCGGGAGAAGTCGGCGGCGTCGATGACCTTCCCGGTCGGATTGTTCGGGAAGTTGACGGAGATCACCCGCGTATGGGGCCGGATCTCCGCGGCCACCCGGTCCAGGTCCAGGGCCCAGTCCCGCTCCGCGTCCAGGGCCACGCCGCTGACCTGGCACAGCGACAGCGGGACGGTTTCGGCGGCCTGGTAGTTCGGGGTGATGACCAGCGCGTGGTCCTCGGGCCCCAGCAGGGCGTGCATGGCCAGGTAGAGGCCCTCTTCCGCGCCGGCGAAGCAGATCACGTCATCGGCTTCGGCGTGGGTGTAGGTGTCCGCGATCGCCTGGCGCAGGGCCGGATCACCGAAGGTCTCGGTGTAGCCGAAGGACAGCGTCTCCCAGGCGTGCCGATCCTGGTCGTCGGCGAGCGCGAGCAGTTCGCCGATGTTCATCGTCTGCGCGTCGGAGGCGGTCAGATGGTGGCGGGCGGTGAACTCCCAGCGGGAGAAGTATGTTTCCAGCCGGAAGTCGGGCAGCCTGGTCATGTACGTACCTCTTGGGCTCTGTGCTCGGCGAGCAGGGCGTAGACGGTGGAACGGGACGCCTTGAGGGCGTCGGCGACGACCGGGACGGCGCGGCGGATCTCGAACAGCCCCGCCCGGTCGAGTTCGCCCACGAGGGCGAGGCGGTCCGGCCGCCCGAGGCGGTTCACGGGGCGGCCCCGGGCGCGGACGAACGCCCCGACGGTCCCGTGCACCCGCTCGGTCCAGTCCTGCTCGAACAGCGGCTCGGGCCGGGGCGCCGTCGGCGCGGCGAACCCGGCCAGCACGGCCGCCGCCTGCTCCAGCGGTGTGCGGTCGAGGTTCACGCACAGCACGGCCGACGGCTCGCCGTCCGCGTCGCGCAGGACGGCGCTGACCGAGGACAGCCGCCGCCCGTCGGCGAGCAGCTTCTCGTACGGCCCGTACACATCGGCGGCGGACGGATCCGGGCCCTGCCCGCCGGATCCCGGCGGGACGGGGCCCAGCCGGTCGAGCTCCCCGAGCAGCGAGGGATCGCCGGGGCCCCGGCGTGTCATCGGGTTCCAGATGGCCAGCACCCGGTCCTCCGGCACGTCGTGCAGGACCACCTCGGCGTACGGGCCCAGCAGCAGGGCCACCGCCTCGCACACGGGCGACCACACGCGCACCCGTGGGTCGGCCTCGTCGCTCGTCCTTGTCCGGCTCTCCATGCCTGGACTGTAATTCCAGATCGGACAGAACGTCCAGCCGCGCCGCTGCCGCGTTCGCCTCGGCCCACGTGCGCGGTGGCGCCCGCCGCCGCAGGCTGGGGGCAGACGGAGAGCCGGGAAGACGAGCGAGGTACCCCATGGGACAACCACTCGGCCGGCGAACGCTGCTGGCGGGAACGGGCGGGCTGCTGCTGGGAGCGGCGGGGTGCTCGGCGCCCCCGTCCGCACCCGTCTCCGCGTCCGGCTCGGGGTCCGTGCCGCCCTCGCCGTCCTCCTCGTTGCCCGCGACCACACCGTGGCGGCCCGACCGGAACGATGTGGACCCGGCCGTGAAACTGCGTGCCGTACAGGTCGTGGAGGCGATCGGCGCCTGGGCCCCCGGCCGGGGCGGTGCGGCGGCGGCGAAGAAGCGGGTGGCCGCGCTCGGAGCGGCGCCGTCACTGGTGGACCAGGCGGGCGCGCTGCTGCCGGACGCGCCCCAGGCCGCCCTCCAGGTGATCGACGCGCAGTACGGCGGGATCCTGGCGGACTCGGCCAGCGTGCTGGTGGTGTGCCGCCAGTGGACGCCGGGGCACGCGGGCGGCACGACCGTCGACGTACGGCTGAGCCGGGCGCGGCCACGCTGGGACGTGACCGCGCTCCACCCGGCGCGGCCCGGCGCCGCCGCCGCCTCGCTGCCGGACGCCGCGCGGCGGGTACTGGCCGAGTCACGGATCCGGCTGCCTCCCGCGGCTGAGGCGGACATCCGCAGCGGGAAGGTCCGTCCCAGCGTGCTGCGCGCCCTGTCGGGGCTGGCCGGTACGTACCGGATGTACGTCAGTGTGGTGCGCTCCGGCCATCCGCTGGACGTGTTCGGCACCAGCCGGCCCAGTGACCATCCGCGCGGCCGGGCGTTCGACGTCTGGCAGATCGACGGGCACAAGGTCGTCGATCCGGCCACCTCGCGCCGCCTGGTCGAGTCGTTCATGCGGGACGCGGCGGCGGCCGGCTCGTACAACGTCGGCGGACCGGTCCGGCTCTCCGGAGGAGAGCCGGGCCAGTTCTTCACCGACAACACCCATCACGACCACGTGCACGTGGGGTTCACGGCCTGACGCCGCCGCGCGTCCGCGAGAGTCCGCCCGGGGCGGCGCCGCTCAGGGGAAGGGCAGCGTGCGGGCGAACAGGGTGACGAGGATCAGCACGACCGGGAAGCACACCAGGAACATGGCGAAGGTGTAGCCCATGATGTCGCGTGCCTTGAGCCCGAGGATCGTCAGCGTGGGCAGCATCCAGAACGGCTGGAGCAGGTTGGCACTCGCCTCGCCGAGGTCGTACACCACGACCACCCAGCCCTGGTTCACATGGAGTTGATTGGCCGCGTCCAGGACGTAGGGGGCCTCGATGACCCATTTGCTGCCACCGCTGGGGACGAAGACGCCGAGCACACAGCTGTAGATGGCGATGAAGGCCGGGTAGAAGAACTCGTTCGACACCGACACGAGCCAGCCGGCGATGGTCTTGCTCAGGCCGGTGAAGGCGATCATCCCGAAGATCCCGCCGTACAGCGGGAATTGGAGCAGTACGCCCGACGCCGCCGGGGTCCCCTCCTTGACCGCCTGCGCGAGCCGCACCGGACGCCAGTGCAGGATGAGCGCCAGCAGGATGAGGATGAGGTTGACGGTGTTCAGGTCCAGGGCGTTGAGCGCGCTGCCCTCCGCGCGGGCGAAGTGCCGTGCCAGGTACCACACTCCGAGCGCGAACAGCAGGATCGCGAAGACGGGGCTGTACTCGATCCACTCCCCCGGCCGGCCCCGGCGCAGCTCCGTACGCTCGTCCGCCACGCTGGGACCCAGCTCGACACCCATCTGTCCGGCGGTCTTCGCACGCTCCGGCGACGGCGACAGGAACCAGGCCATGCCGACGGCGACGACGAACACGATCGCCGTGGCCACCATGCCCTGCCAGAGGAAGATGGTGTCCGTGAGGGGGATGAGACCGCTGCCGCGCCCCTCCTCGATGACCTTCTGCACGGCGGGCGGACTCGACGCCTCGCTGGCCACCTGGAGGGCCGCGGATCCGGACAGGCCCTGGGCCCATACGGTGCCGAGCCCGAGGAAGGCCATCGCGCCCAGCGCCCGGTAGTCGACGCCGGAGACCCTGCGCGCGATCTCCTTGGCGAGGATCGCCGTGAAGATCAGGCTGAAGGCCCAGTTCAGATAGGACGTCACCATCGCGACGGCGGCGGTGTACGCGATGGCTCCACGGGGCGTACGGGGCACCCGCGCGAGCCGGCCGATCAGCCGGCCGACCGGTGGTGAGACCGCGACCGCGTACCCGGCGATAATGATCATCGCCATCTGGAGCGTGAAGGTGATCAGGGACCAGAAGCCCTGGCCCCACGCGTCCACCAGTCCGTACCCGGTCGTCGCCGTGGGATCCGACGGGGCGCCGAACAGGTCCTCGCCCGTCACGAGGCCGAGTGCGAAGACCGCGAACGTGCCGACCAGCACGAAGCCCAGCGCGTCGGGCAGCCATCTCTCGGAGAACGCGGTGAAGCGCAGCGCCATGCGCGCCGGCCAGGGCTCCCTGCCGGTCGGTGGGGCCGGCTCCCGCGGGGGCGCTGTGGTCATCGGATGTCCTCCTGTCGGGCGTCCTGGCCGCGACGGTCCGGGAACCCGGGGCCATGGCTCCGGGGTTCAGGGGTCCGCGCGTCCAGGTGTGCGGTGCCGAGGATCTTGGGCTGCTCCTGGCCTGAAGACAATGGAGGTGATCCACATAGCGCGCGGGCACATCATGTGGTGAATCGACTTCCGAAGGGACGTGCGCCTCAGTACCGTCTGCTCCGTGACCTTGGAGAAGAGTGGTCGGATGTTCCTCGAACTGCTGGCGCGGGACGCACCCGCGGCCGAATTCGAGGAGCCGGTCACCGTCGCGCGGGCGGCCGGGGAGAGCCCCGCGGCCCTCGCCGAGCTGGAGCGGTCGAAGCTGCTCGCCCTGCGGGTGCGGGCGGCGCTGGACAGGAGCCGTCGCCGGGAGACCGAACTGTCGGCCCTGTACGAGACGGTGGGCGATCTGGTGGCGCTGCGTGATGTCGACGCCGTGCTCCAGGCGATCGTGCGCCGGGCGCGCACGCTGCTCGGCACCGACACCGCGTATCTCGCCCTGTACGACGCGGAGCGCGGCTGCGCGTACATGCGCGAGACCAACGGCTCGGTCTCGGCCAAGTTCCAGCAGCTGCTGATGCCGCTGGGCGCCGGGCTCGGCGGGCTCGTGGTGCAGACCGCTTCGCCGTACTTCAGCAGCAGCTATCTGGGCGACGCGCGGTTCCGGCACACCCACGACATCGACGAGGCGGTGACGGAGGAGGGCCTCGTGGCCATCCTCGGCGTCCCGCTGCGGCTCGGCGGGAACGTCATCGGTGTGCTGTATGCGGCGGACCGCAGCGAACGCGGCTTCGCCCGCGACGAGGTCAGTCTGCTCGGCTCGCTGGCCGCGCACGCCGCCGTCGCCCTCGACAACGCACGGCTGCTCCAGGAGACGCACACGGCCCTGGCGGAGCTCAACGCCGCCAACCGTCTCGTGGAGCGCCGCAGCGCGTCCGTCGAGCGGGCCGCGGCGGCGTACGAACGGTTCACCGGTCTCGTCGTACGCGGCGGAGGCGTGGAGGACATCGCGCACGCGATCGGCGAGGCGCTGGACGGCTCCGTGGTCGTCGTCGGGCCCGACGCCCGTCCGCTCAGCCGGGCCGGGGCGACGCGCCCGGCCGACGGATACCCCGGCGAGGGGAGCGTGGCCGAGGCCATGGCCCGCTCCCGGGCGCAGGGCCGCGCGGTCGACTGCGGCGGTTGTACGGTCGCCGCCGTGGCGGCCGACCAGGAACCGCTGGGCGCGCTGGTGATATCCGGTGTGAAGGAGCTCGACGAGACCGGCCGGCTGATCCTGGAGCGGGGCGCCCTGGTGACCGCGCTGCTGCTGCTCTTCCGTTCCTCACTGGCCCAGGCCGAGGAGCGGGTACGCGGAGACCTGCTCACCGATCTGCTGACCGAGCGCCACGGCGGTTCCCTCGCGGTACGGGAGCGGGCCCGCCGTCTCGGCACCGACCTCGACAAGCCGCACGTCGTCGCGGTCGTCGCCGGCGACGACATCCCCACGCAGCGGATGTCCGCCGCCGCCGGTGCCTACGCGAGCGCCCGCCGGGGCCTGGCCGGCCGCCACGAGGGCCGTACGGTGCTGCTCGTACCGGGCGACGATCCCTCCGCCGTCGCGCGCGCGGTCGAGGCGGGGCTGCGTACCGCGCTCACGCGACCGGTGACCGTGGGCGCGGCGGGTCCGCTGTCCGGGACGGCCGTACGAGACGCCCACGCCGAGGCGGTCCAGTGCCTCGGCGCCCTCCAGGCCCTGGGCCGCGCCGGCTCCGCCGCCGCCATGGGCGATCTCGGCTTCCTCGGGCTGGTCCTCGGCAGGCACGCCGACGCGTACGGCTTCGTACGGCGCACCCTCGGCCCTCTGACGGACTACGACGACCGCAGGGGTACGAGCCTGCTGGACACCGTCGAGTCGTACTTCCGGCACGGACAGAGCCTGGCCCGTACGAGTGCGGCGCTGCACGTGCACGTCAACACCGTCACGCAGCGGCTGGAGCGTGTCGGACAGATACTCGGCGAGCAGTGGAACACCCCGCAGCACGCGCTGGAGACGCAGCTGGCCCTGCGGCTGAGGAGCGTTCTGAGCCACTGACGGACGGCCCTCCCCCGGACCGGACCGGCCATTGACCCCACGCGTCGTAACACTTACCGTTGCGACTATCGGGGGCACGAAGAGCGCGGGAGGCAGGGCAGGGGAGGACACGGGAGGTGACGGACGAGTGAGCGCGAACAGCAGGCTGACGATCGCGGCCCACGCGCTGACCTGGATGGAGCTCCACCGGCGCCAGGGGCACGAGATCGCCACCTCGGAACAGATCGCGGGAAGCGTGAACACCAACCCCGTGGTCATCCGGCGCCTGCTCGGAGAGTTGCGCGAGGCCGGGATCGTCGCATCGCGGCGTGGCGCGGGCGCGGGCTGGAATCTGACGCGCGGCCTCGAAGCCATCACCCTGCTGGACGTCTACGACGCCGTGGAGCCCAGCCCCCTCTTCGCCATGCACCGCGCCGAACCCAACCTGGACTGTCCGGTGGGCTTCGGGATCCGGCCGACGATGCAGGACGTGTACGACGGGATCGATGTCGTCCTGCGCGATGAACTGGCCCGCACCACGCTGGCCGATGTCCTCCAGAACGTGCTGACCGCCCGCTAGGACAGGCACTACAGGCGCTGTCGGCGCGTCGAACCGCGAGTGCGCGCACATGTCGTTTTTCGCACTCTTTAATGTAACAAAACTCATTACCTCAAGGATGGATGTCATGGGACAGCTGGAAAACAAGGTGGCCCTCGTGACCGGCGGCTCGACGGGCATCGGGTTCGCCACCGCACGCCGGTTCGCCGAGGAAGGCGCCACCGTCTATCTGACCGGGCGGCGCAAGCCCGAACTCGACGCCGCGGTGGAAGCCATCGGGGAGCGGGCCGTCGGCGTACAGAACGATGTGTCGAACCTCCGGGATCTCGACACGCTCTTCGAGACGATCGGGACCCGCAGCGGACGGCTGGACATCGTCGTCGCCAACGCGGGTGGCGGCGGACTCGCACGGCTCGGGAAGATCACCGAGGAGCACTACGCCTCCACCTTCGACACCAACGTCAAGGGGCTGATCTTCACCGTGCAGAAGGCCCTGCCGCTGCTGCCCGACGGCGCGTCCGTGATCGTGCTCTCCTCCACCAACGCCTCGCTCGGCATCGAGGCGATGAGCGTCTACAGCGCCACCAAGGCCGCCATCCGCAACCTCGCCCGCTCCTGGGCCGCGGAGCTGGCCGGCCGCGGGATCCGGGTCAACGCCATCGCCCCGGGGCCGATCGAGACCCCCGGCATCGAGGGCCTGGCCGGCGACAACACGCAGGCCAGGCAGAAGCTCAAGGACAGCTTCTCGGCCCAGATCCCGCTGGGCCGGATCGGCCGCCCGGACGAGGTCGCCGCGATGGCCGTCTTCCTCGCCTCGGATCAGAGCTCCTTCACCACCGGCGCGGAACTCTTCGTCGACGGCGGCCTCGCCCAGATCTGACCGTCCCGCACCCGTGAGTCGACGGCCATTCGTGTGAACCCGAAGCGATGGTGTGACCGGCCCGTTCCTCCTGGGAATGCATGGGCTCCGGGCACCGACTCGCGTGCCCGTCCAGCGACCGGTCCGATGCCGACCTGTGTGCGGTCCGGACCGGGCGAAGGGAGCCACGCAGATGATCGCTGTGCGACGCATAGCCGCTGCCGCGGTGCTGGCGGCGCTGGCCGGCATATCCGCGCCTTCCGCATACGCCGCCTCCGCGGCCACCGATGACGCGCCGTTCCTGAAGGCGATTCACCAGGGCAACCTGGCAGAGATCGCGGCCGGACAGAGCGCCCGCAAGAACGCGACGGCCACGTGCGTGAAGACGGTCGGCGCCACCCTGGTGCGCGACCACAGGAAGCTGGACGTCGGCGTCAAGGCGTTGGCGAAGAAACTGGACGTCACACTGCCGTCCTCGCCGTCCGCCGCGCAGGAGAAGACGATGACGGCCTTGCAGGGCCAGGTGGGCACGAGCGCCTACAACACCTCCTGGCTGAAGACGGAGGCCAAGAGCCATGAGGAGACGCTGGCCCTGATCGACCGTGAGGTCTCCAAGGGAGGCAACGCCGAGGTCAAGGCGGCGGCCAAAGCGGCACGCCCCGTCGTGGCCAGGCACCTGAAACTGATCCGTGCCTGCGAGGCGCGCGTCACCCCGTCGTGACCCCCGCGGACAGCGACGGAGACTGGTGGCGGCCTCGGGGACCCGGCCGCCGGCCGCGACAGGCGGCGAGGGCCGCGGGGCAGTCGACGACAGCCCCGCGGCCCTTCCGATGCGCCGCTCGTACACGGGCCGGCCGGTGGCGGGAGGGCTCAAGCAGCAGCGGCCGCAGCCCCCGCGCGACGGCCGGAGAAGATGCAGTCCGCGATCGACAGCCCGCTGACGTACGAGTGGGAAGCGACGCCCACAGCACTGCGTCCCGCCGCGTACAGGCCCTCGATGGCCGCTCCGCCCTCGGTGAGGACGTTGCCGGTGTCGTCGTGCACCGTCAGGCCGCCCAACGTGATCATTGGGCTGGGAAAGAAGAGGGGACTCCGCAGAGAGACGTCGAAGGCGTAGTAGGAGCCCTGGCCGAGCTGGTGAAGGTAGGCATCGGGCTTGCCCAGGGGGTCTGTGCCAAGGGAGTTGTACGTCTCGACCGTCGCCCGCAGACCCGCCGGGTCGATGCCTGTCTTGCGGGCCAGCGCCTCGATCGTGCGCGCCTTTTTGTGGCCGATCGTCAACAGGTAACTCATCTGCGCCCGCTGGAAGAAGACGGTCTGGGAGCGCATCTCCTTCCACGCCGTGTCGACGAGTGCCTTGTCGATGACGAGATAGGCGTGTCCGTTGTGGGAGGTGACGATCTCGCTGCCGATCGTCGCGCCGTACAGAAGCTCGTTGCAGATGCGTTCGCCTTCGCGGTTCACCAGGACGCCGCGTGCCAGAGAGGCCGGCGGCGTATAGAAGCGCCATACCGAGACCCGGTCGAGGTGGCCGGTCGCGCCGCCCGCCTCGACGCCCAGACGGATACCGGAGCCGTCGTCGCCGATCGTTCCCAGCGGCTGCCCCTCGAGGTAGGCCGGGGCGTGCTCCGCGAGCATCTGTCCGTTGTAGACGAAACCACCCGCCGCGACGATCACGCCCTTGCGCGCCCTGACGCGATAGGTCTTCGCATGCCTCGCCTCAAGACGCTCCACAAGGCGGTTGAGCGGGGCGGCGCCCGGCGGGAAGTAGTTGTTGAGCTTGGCGAGCCGCGCCGAGGCCACCTTGTGGACGCGGGCCGCACGCCCCGGGGGAAGGGCCGCGTACTCGACACCGATCACGCGGCCCTCCTCGATGATCAGCCGCTGGGCCCGCGCCTGCGTACGGAGCCGGATGCCCCGGTCGTGGGCCGCGCGTGCCAGGGCCCCGAACAGCTTCTTGCCCGAGTCGAGACCATCGGCGACCGCTCTGTGGCCGCGCGGCGCGGGCTCGGCCGCGTCGCTGTACGGCGGGAACTGCTCGTTGCCCGAGTAGTAGAGGAAGTAGTCGTTGGTCGGGTAGGACGTCTTGAACGGGCTGAGCGAGCCGTCGAATGACACGCCGAGCGACTCCAGCCAGGCCAGATGGGCAGCACTCTCGTCGCAGAAGCGCCGCAGCACCGCGTCACTGACCACCCCGGCGGTCTCCTTCCGGAGATAGGCGAACATCGCTTCAGGGGAGTCGGCCATGCCGGCCTGCCGCTGTTGCGGTGTGCCGCCTCCCGCGTAGACGACCCCGCCGCTCTCCTGCGTGGCGCCACCGCCGGAGAACCGGTCGAGCACGAGGACATCCGCCCCCTGGTCGGCGGCCTCGATCGCCGCGGAGGCACCCGCGCCGCCAAATCCGATCACCACTACATCGGCCTCAGCGTCCCATTGCGGACCCTTCATGACTCTCTCCCTCATTGAGCTGACGCGTCACACTTGAATCACCCAGTACATTGTGGAACCGAGTGTCAGTCTGGAAACTGTAGCTCATAGCTGTGAGCGGGACTCAGGAGAGAGGTAGGATCACGGGGTGAATGACGGAGGGCCGCGTACGAGCACGAGAGACATCGCACGGTCTGCCATCAGGGAGGAGTTGTCCCAGGTGGCCTTCGACCTGTTCCGCCGTGAGGGATTCGACAACGTCACCATCAACGACCTGGCCGCGGCCTGCGGAGTGTCCCGCAGTACGTTCCTGCGCTACTTCGGCAGCAAAGAGGACGCCGTCCTCGGCGCCGTCGACGGCCAGGGCGAACGAGTGGCGTCCGCGCTGCGGGCGCGCCCCGCGGACGAGGAGGACTGGACGGCTCTGCGACGCGCGCTGGACGCCCTTGTCGGGCCCTGGCACCGGGATCCGGTCACGGCGCTCGCCACGACGCAGCTTGTCGTGGGAACCCCTGCCCTGTGCACGCGGCAGTGGGAGAAGCAGAACTCCTGGCTGCCCGGCCTGGCTCGGGCGCTCGCCGAGCGTTCCGGCCCTTCAGGGCCCTCACCCCTGGCTCAGTCGGTGAAGGCAGCGGCCGCCCTGGACTGTCTGAACGTGGCCATCGACCACTGGACCGCGTCCGACGGCCACCTGGACCTCGTCGATCTCCTGGACGAAGCCTTCGCCACGCTCGCCCCGCGCTGAACCGGCGGTGACGGCCGGCGCTGTCGGTCCCGCCGTCCCGCCACCGCCGCCGCCACCGGACGGCGGTTCATCGCCGGGCGCTCTTCCAACTGGCCCAGGCCAGCGTGGCGAGCAGCGCGGCGATGGCGATGTCGCCGATCCCGATCGACGTGCCGGCGCGCTCGTTCAGTGAGGCGAGGGACCCGACGGCGAGGGCTGCGAAGAGGATGGCCAGGACGGTCCAGAACGCTCTCACGGCGGCCCCCAAATGTGGAACATGGTCGCCCACATTAGCGGTCGGCCCGTACCACGTGCGGGAGTTCGTACGATCCCGGCCGTCGGGGGCGCCGTGAATACGTCAAGAACGCGCCCGGTGGATTCCCCGCCCCGAGCCCTTGCGGCCCGGGGAGCGGCGACGTCCGGCCCCGGTCCCGGTCCCGGTCCTGGGAATCCTCGTACCGCACGGTTGTTGCACCAGGTGTGAGTATCGCAGCGACTGTTCCCTTCTCCGTGCTGGACCGCTCCCGTATCCGTGAGGGGTCCGACGGTCCGCGGGCGCTGCGCGACACCGTGGCGTTCGGCCGGCGGATCGAGGCCCTCGGCTATCACCGCTTCTGGGTCTCCGAGCACCACAGCGTGCCGGGCGTCGCCGGCTCGGCGCCGACCGTACTCGCGGCAGCCGTGGCCGCCGCCACGTCGACGATCCGCGTCGGGACCGGCGGCGTGATGCTGCCGAACCACCAACCGCTTGTCGTCGCCGAGCAGTTCGGAGTACTGGAATCCCTCTTCCCCGGCCGTATCGACATGGGGCTCGGGCGGTCGGTGGGGTTCACCGACGGCATACGCAAGGCACTCGGCCGGGACAAACAGGACGCGGCCGACTTCCCGGGGCAGCTCGCCGAACTCCTCGGATACTTCACCGGCACCCAGACCGCGCACCCCCAGGTCCATGCCCACCCCGCCGAGGGGCTGCGGGTCCCCGTCTTCGTCCTGGCCACCGGGCAGGGCGCGCGGGTCGCGGCGCGGGCGGGGCTGCCGCTGGTCATCGCCGCCGTACGGGGTGAGGAGGCGATGCTCCGGGCCATCGAGGAGTACCGCCGGGACTTCCGCCCCTCCGCCTGGGGCGAGCGGCCGTATGTCGTCCTGTCCGGCACGGTCGCGGTGGCGGAGACCACGCGGGAGGCTCACGAACTGCTGCTCCCGGAGGCCTGGTCGACGGCGTACTCCCGCACCCACGGGGAATTCCCGCCGCTGGCCCCGGTCGAGAGGATTCTCGCGACCACCATGACGGAGCGCGAACGCGCACTGTTCGAGGAGGCGCGGCAGGGTCAGTTGTACGGTACGGCGGACGAGGTGGCGGCCGGTCTCAAGAACCTGCTGGCGCGCGGCGAGGCCGACGAGTTCCTGGTCACGACCAGCACCTACGACCGTGAGGCGCTGCTCGACTCGTACACGCGGCTGGCCCGGCTGCTGGGGCTGACCGGCGAGCCGTCGGCCGTGTGAGCGGGAAGCCGTCCGGGACGCCGGTGCGGGCGAGGAAACGCCGGTGCGGGCGAGGAGCGGAAACCGATTCACCCGGTGACTCGTCCTGGGGGGCAAGGGCAGCGACTGGACGGGAGGCCATGGTGGTACGGGCGCGGGCGGACAGCGGTGCGACGTCGACGGTGAGGGCGGCGCTCCGGCGTGCGGGGCGGCGGGCTCCGGGTGCGGACGCGCGGGGAGACGCCGGGGGACGGTCGGCCTGGACGCGGGGGCGGGTACTCGCCGCGCTCGCGGTGCTGACGGCCGGTCTGCTGATGTTCCACCGGGCCGTGCCCAACTCCCCCATCCGCCTGGGCAGTTCGCTGGAATCGTTCCTGCCGTGGCTCGGCCTGGTGGGTGTGGTGCTGCTCGGTCCGGCGCTGCTGCGCCGTTCGGCCCTCGCGCTGGTGGCCCTGCTGCTGCCGGTGGCCGCCTGGACGTACCTCTTCGGCGGACTGCTCCTGCCCGGGGCGACGTCCGGCGCGCGCGAGCTGGTCGTGGTGCAGCACAACGTCAGTGACGAGAACACCGATCCCGCGGGCACGGCACGCACCCTGGCCGACGCCGAACCCGATCTCGTCGCGCTGGAGGAGCTGTTGCCCCCCGCGCTGGCGGTCTACGAGAAGACCCTCGCCCCGGACTACCCGTACCACGCGGTCCGGGGCACCGTCGGGCTCTGGTCGAAGCATCCCCTGACCGGCACGAGGCCGGTGGACATCAAACCCCGGGAAATCACGGAGAACTGGAGTCGCGGGCTGCGGACCGTGGTCCACACGCCGCACGGCGAGATCGCGGCGTATGTCGCGCACCTGCCTTCGGTCCGCGTCCGGGCGAGCGGTCTCGCGTCCTCCTGGCGCGACGAGAGCGCCGGTCTGCTGGGCGAGGCCGTCGCCGCCGAGAAACTGAGGACCGTGGTCCTGCTGGGCGACCTCAACAGCACCGTCGACGACCGTGGCCTGGCCCCGCTGACCTCACGGATGAACGTGGCGGAACGGGGCTTCGCCTTCAGCTTCCCGGCCGCGTTCCCGCTGGCCAGGATCGACCAGGTCATGGCCCGCTCGGGGACCGTCGGCCACATCCGCACCCTGCCCGCCACCGGTAGCGACCACCTGCCGGTGGCCGCCCGGATCACACTGAACTGAAGGACGGCGCGGTCGCCTTGGCGCGCGTCGGGGCGGGGGCTCCCCCGGCGCGGCTGCCGCGCGGGGACCATCCCCCGCCGGGCTCCGGGCTTTTGTGCCTCCTTCGGGTCCGCCGGATGCCGGGGTATGGCAGAGTCGTGCAGGTGGATGAGCTGCGACTTCAGGATCCCGAGCGCATAGGCGCGTGGCGCATTCTCGCCCGGCTCGGTGCGGGCGGCATGGGACAGGTGTACCTCGGCCGTTCGCCCGGCGGACGGCTGGTGGCGGTGAAGGTGATCCGTGACGAGATCAGCGATCACCCCGAGGCGCTGGCCCGGTTCCGGCGGGAAGCCGCGACCGTGGAAACCGTACGCAGCGCCTACACCGCCCAGTTGATCGAGGCGTCGCTCGACACGTCTCCGTACTGGCTGGCCACCGAGTACGTACCGGGCCCCACACTGCGCGACGCCGTGGGCGTGAACGGCCCGTTCCCGCCCGAGAGCGCTCTGCGGCTGCTCGCCGCGCTCGCCGAGGGGCTGGCCGCGGTCCATGCCCACGGGGTCACGCACCGGGACCTGAAACCGCAGAATGTCATCCTGGCGCCGCAAGGACCGCAACTGATCGACTTCGGCATCGCCCGAGGACTCGAACAGACGATTCTCACCCGGGACGGATTCGCCCCCGGGACACCGGGATACGCCGCGCCCGAGGTCGTCATGCGTAACGACGTCGGCCCGGCGGCGGACATCTTCGCGCTGGGAGCGACGCTCGCCTACACGGCGACCGGCCGGCCTCCGTACGGGGTGGGCGACGCCGCGGCGGTGAGCTACCGGGCCGTGCACGAGGACATCGATCTGACGGGCGTACGGGACGATCTGGCCGCGCTGATCCGGCGGTGCGTCGCCAAGGACCCGGCGCAACGGCCCGCACTGGCCGCGGTGATCGCCGGATGCGCGGTGGACTCGGCGCTGGCCGCCGATGCCCATTACCGCTCGGTGGCCCGCGATACCGACCCGGTACCCCTGTCCGGGCCTGTGAAAAGCCCGCCGTCCTCGTCCGGCGCGGGCGCGCACGTGCCGTCTGAGCGTGAACCGGGGACGGTCACACCTGTCGCACCTGTCACGTCGGCACCATCTGCACCGCTCGCGGATCGCGGCCCGGTGCAGCCCGCTCCCGCACCGGCGGCGGGGACCGCGTTCTGGGCGTACTCCGACACCACACCGAACGACGAGCCGGAACACCGGCCGCCCGCCCGGCGCGGACGTCGTGGAGCCCTGTTCGCCGTATGCGTGGTGGCGCTCCTCGTGCCGGTCGCGGTCTGGCTGCTCCCCGGAGAGGACGGCGAGGACTCCGGCGCGACACCCACGACCGATGCCGCCGCGTCCGGGCCGGCCACCAGGGAACCGGCGGAGGGTCCGCCGGCCACCGCGAAACCGGCGGAGGGGCCGCCGGACCACATCGTGAACAACCGCGTCTCGCAGGACCGCTGGACCCTGTCGGACGATCCGGAACAGGCCGCCCAGGGCATCGGCTCGTGCGACCTGGCAAGTCTCACCGAGTCCTTTCCGCCGGCCGACCTGCGGTCCTCCGTCTCGCACACCACCGGTTCGGACACGGCCTCGGTGGAGCTGCGCCCCAAGGACGCCGGCGAGGGAAAGCGTCCCGCGCCGTACTACGTGTCCGTGGGGATACGGCCCCCGCACGAAACCGACCGCACCACCGGGCGCCCCCTCCGGTCGACGGCGAAGGGCATCGGTTTCACCAGCAAACCCGTGGACCTCTACTCCCAGTGGTCGTCGGGCGGAACCATCAAGCTCAGCTACCCCAAGGACTTCCGGGCCCACTTCGACAACCGGACCGTCGACGCGATCCCGGTCGGAGACGACCGGGGCGACTGGACCGTGGTGCTGTACCACGTCGAAGGCGGACCCACGAAGTACACGACCATCGTGTGCAACGGCTTCCACGCCTGAGCCACGAAGAGGGCGTGTCCGACCGCATAATGCGGCGATGAACAGCAACCACGTGGTTTTCGATTGCGGCCCGACCATCGAGGAGCGGCTCGGGAAGCTCGCCGAGATGTGGATCCGTGAGGGTCGTGGCCGCGACCATCTGGTGACCGGCAAGGCGTTCTTCACGCTGTACTCCTGGCATCTCCAGCACTGGACCGATCACGACATCACCTGGGCGGAATACGTCGCCGCCTCGTACGACGCCATCGGTGGCAGCGACGGCTGGTCGGCCATGCTGCGCGAGCGCGCCTTCTGCGAGAGCTGCGGGGACAGATACCGCCTGGAGAACATCGGGGTGTGCACCGGATGCATGCGGTACACGTGCTACTCCTGCGGCGGCCACGGGACCTGCGGCGGCACGGTGGTCTGACCGGCCCCGGCCGTGGACGGGGTCTTTGATCGGCGGCGTCGATCAACCGATCGAGAAGCGCTCTTGGACGCTCGGTGATCCAGGACGTCAGGATGTCGGAGCGTTCCCCGACTTGATGGACGACGAGCCGCCGTGGGCCGGAAGTGCGGGGCGCCTCCGAGGAGTCCTGTGTCGATTTCGCCTGCCCTGAACACGTACGTCCGGACCGACTCGGGGGCGTCGCGTTCATGACGCACAGCCAGTCCGGAATACGGGAAACCGACGACGACGCCCGCTCCGCGAAGAAGCCCCGGGCCCGGTGGTGGAGAGTCGCCGAGCCGAGGCCACCCCGGCGTACGGTCGCGTCGGCGGCTGTCACCACATCGGTCGCGCTGACCGTTCTGGTGGCCGTCGGGACGCTCACGCACCAGACGGTGCTGATACCGCCCCTCGCGGCCACGACGGCGATCGTCACGGCGACTCCCGCCTCGCCGCTCGCGCAGCCCCGCCATGTCCTCGGTGGACATCTGCTGTCCTGTCTCGTCTGTTTCGCGGTCCTCGCCCTCGGCTGGCACGGCCCCTGGGCCGCCGCGCTGGCCTGCGGCGTGGCCTGTGGTCTCGGGCTCGTCTGCAAGGTGGCCCATCCACCGGCCATGGCGACCGCCGTCATGATCATGCTCACCGAACCGCAGGCCACCCGCTTCGTACCCCTGCTGGCCGCGGGCGCGGCGCTGCTCGTCCTGGTGCAGGTGGTCTCCTCCCGTGTGCAGCGAGAGGTGTATCCCACCGCCTGGTGGTGAGCCGGAGAGAGCGGCCTCAACCGGCGTCTCGCAACCGCTGGTTGATTCCCCGGTGCGGGGTGCGGCCGAGTCCCGCCGCGCGCCACCGCGCACACCGCGCGGTCCCCAACTGGCTGTCCGGCCACGCCCGTCGGCGGGCTGGGCCCCCCGACTGGGCCCCCGGGCCCTGCGTTTGGGCCCGGACCCATCCTTAGGCTGCTGTCGCTCGGGGGAACGGGTGATGACGCTGGCGAGGAGAGCAGATGAAGGGCTCCGACAGGCTCCGCATATGGCATGAGCATGATGAGGTGCGGAGTGGCCAGGGCCTGCGCCGGCGCGGAGACCGGGGTCAGAGCGGGGCCGAGTACGCGGCGATGGTGGGGGTGGTGTCCCTGGTCGTGGCGGGGATCGTCGGGCTGAGTGTGCCCGCCGACGAGGCGACCGGGCTGAAGAGCGCGGTGTGCCGCATACTTCACCCGCTGAGCGGCGCCGAAGCCTGCTCCTCCGGCGACTACGCGGGCGACGGAGACGGTGACGGGGGCGATGGAGGCGACGACGGCGGAGGCGGGCCCGACGACCCCTTCGTGCCCAACGGGGACCCGTTCGAGCCCGCGAAGTGTCTGCTGTCCCAGGACCAGACCAAGGCCACCGTCGTCATCCAGGTGGCCTTCATCAAGATCAGCAGCTCGGAGACGGTCAAGCTCCAGCAGTGGTCGGACGGCACCGTCACCCTGGAACGGGTGAACGAGACCTCGGGCGGGGTCACGGCGAGCATCTCCGCGGGCATCCCCGGACTGAAGGACTGGGGCGGCAGCGCCTCGCTGAGCGGAAGCTATCTGAAGGGCAGCGGAAACGGCGGCCAGTGGCTCTTCAACGGGAACAAGAGCGGCGACCCCCAGGCGGATCTGGCGGCCAACCTCGAAGACGCGCAGAAGTTCGCCGCGTACCTCAGAGCGAATGACGGCTGCAAATTCCAGAGCGGGTACAACCCCGGGGCGGCGATGGGAGCCTGCCAACAGGACGCCGCCACCAAGAAACCCGATCTCGATCCCGAGTTGGCGCCGGATGTCGACATCACCAAGACCTCGACCGAGGCGTCCGGTGGTGTGAGCTTCGGAAAGACCTTCAAGAGCAATGGCAAGAGCGGCAAGGACACCAAGGGCGGTAAGGACGGCAAGGGCGCCGACGGCCCCAAGGACCTCGGCAGCATCTCCTTCGAGGGGCTCTCGGGCGCGATGACCGAGGACGTGGTCGTCATGCGCGCCAAGACCGGCCCGGACGCCGGGAAGATCACCTTCGTCTACACCTTCTCCGTCAGCGGTACGGCGGGCGGGGTCGCCCAGGCCAAGGGCAGCAGGATGCAGCAGGTCGCGGTCACCTACGACGCGGCGGCCTACGACCAGGAGGAGAAGGACGACAAGCCGCACCACCCGCAGAAGCTGACGATCACCACCAGCCAGGAATCCGGAGACGGCCCCGGCATCCAGACCGGCGCGGGAGCCAACGCCGGTCCGGTGACGATCGACGTCGGGGGCGGCGGCGGAACCGTCCAGTCGAAGATCCACACCGAGTCCGCCGAGGTCACCCTCGACAACGACACCGACAGCACCGCCGTCGAGGACTGGCTCCGCGGACGCGGCGACGCCCCCGCCAGCAACCCGCTCCCCACCCCCTCCGACGCCGCCGAAGCACTGGACGACGACGCGGGACCCATCGAGCGCCTGATGCACGACAAGGGCAAACTCTCCCGGCTCGACTACAACGCCAACACCGACTGGTGGAACGCCTCCCTCGGCATCGGCTTCGGCATCTCCGCCGGACAGGTCAGCCTCGGCTTCAAACTCTTCGGCATCGACATCACCCACGAATCCAAGGAACAAACGATCACCGGCGACCCGACCTACGCCACCGGCCCGCAGAGCGGCGGCGCCCGGCCCTGGGTCGAATGGAAGAACTGCACGCGGACCAAGCCCATCCCGACCTGACCGGCAGGACCACATCCGGGACCGTCCGCCCCAGATCTCCCATGCGTCCCACGCGCCACCGGGACCCGTACGCACACCTGTGTGTCCGCAGGTCAGAGCCTGCAACAGCGACAACGACGGCGCCCGGGGCGGAAGTTCGCCCCGGGCGCCGGGGTCTGTACCAAGTCTTTACCCGGCCCTTGACGATTAACTGTAAACAATCCTAACTTTTAACCGCCACCCCCGTGGAGCGCACCACATCCATGGACCCCCACCACGGATTTGTCATGTCCGCATCATGAAGGGTCTTGCCATGTCCCCATCGCTCCTCAAGAGACTGCGTCCCACCGCCGCCCTCGCCCTGGCCGGAGCCCTGTTCCTGGGCCTCGGCGCTACCGCACAGGCCGGCGCCACCGCACAGGCCGGCGCATCCGCCCCGGCCACAGGCCAGGACCGTATCTCCCAGGCCGCCCCCGCGGCGGACACTCCGGTCAGCGTCAACGGCAAGGTCCGCGTCTGCGGCACCAAGCTCTGCAACGCCTCCGGCACCCCGATCCAACTGCGCGGGATGAGCACCCACGGCACCCAGTGGTACGCGCAGTGCGTGACCGACGGTTCACTGGACGCCCTCGCCAACGACTGGAACGGCGACATCCTGCGCGTCTCCACCTATGTGCAGGAGGGCGGCTACGAGACCGACCCGACCAGGTTCACCGACCTCGCCAGCCGGATCGTCGACCAGGCCACCGCCCGCGGCCTGTACGTGATCGTCGACTGGCACCAGCTCACCCCGGGCGACCCCAACGCCAACACCGCCCGCGCCCGCACCTTCTTCACCGAGATGGCGCGCCGCCACAAGGACAAGGTCAACGTCCTGTGGGAGATCGCCAACGAGCCGAACGGCGTCTCCTGGCCGCAGATCAAGAGCTATGCCGAGACCATCATCCCGGTGGTCCGGGCCCAGGACCCCGACGGCGTCGTCCTCGTCGGCACCCGCGCCTGGTCCTCACTCGGCGTCTCCGACGGCGCCAACGAGACCGAGGTCGTCAACAACCCGGTGAACGCCGCCAACATCATGTACACGTTCCACTTCTACGCCGCGTCCCACAAGTCCGAGTATCTGAACACACTGTCCCGGGCCGCGGACCGCATCCCCATGTTCGTCACGGAGTTCGGCACCCAGAACTACGCGGGTGAGGGCGCCAACGACTTCGCCCAGTCGCAGCAGTACATCGACCTGATGGCCCAGAAGAAGATCAGCTGGACCAACTGGAACTACTCGGACGACAACCGGTCCGGCGCCGTCTTCAAGACCGGCACCTGCGCCCGCGGCCAGTGGACCGGCACCTCGGTCCTCAAGGAGGCCGGTATCTGGATCCGCGACCGGATCCGCAGCGGCGGCTTCTAGGGCGTGTGGCGAAAGTCCCGCCTGGAACCCTGCCCGGACGGCAGTGGCACATGAGGGGCCCTCTTCCCGGATCCGGATCCGGGAAGAGGGCCCCGGCTCTTTCCCGAACAGCGCCTGGCCGGAGGAGAGTTGCGGTTCGCCGCGCCGGCGCCGCCGACCACGATCTCGTCCGACCGGCTCCAGGGAAACAACGGGTTCCAGGACGAGTTCTTCTCCACGGAAGCCGGGCGCTCCGGCCTCACGGCTGCGCGTGCTTCGGCAAGGTGAGGATCTCGGCTCCGTCTTTGGTGATGGCGATGGTGTGCTCACTGTGGGCCGTCCGGCAGCCTGTCGCACTCCGGAGCGTCCACCCGTCCGCATCGGTGACGAGCTGAGCGGTGTCCGCCATGACCCAGGGCTCCAGTGCCAGCAGCAGCCCGGGGCGCAGTTTGTATCCACGGCCGGGCCGTCCGGTGTTCGAAACATGCGGGTCCTGGTGCATCGTCGATCCGATGCCATGACCTCCGAACTCGGTGTTGATCGGGTACCCCGCCTTGCCGAGGACCGTACCGATGGCATGCGAGATGTCGCCGATGCGAGCCCCGGGCCCGGCGGCGGCGATCCCCGCCGCCAGCGCGCGTTCGGTCGCACCGATCATGGCGACGCTCTCCGGGGGCCGCGCGTCGCCCACGATGAAGCTGATGGCGGAGTCCGCGGCGACTCCGCCCTTGGAGACGGCGAGGTCGAGTGTCAGCAGATCGCCATCGGCGAGTGTGTAGTCGTACGGCCGCCCGTGGAGCACGGCGTCGTTGACGGCCGTGCAGATGTAATGGCCGAACGGGCCGCGCCCGAAGGACGGCTCGTAGTCGACGTAACAGGACAGCGCTCCCGACTCGACGATCATGGCCTTGGCCCACCGGTCGATGTCCAGAAGGTTCGTGCCGATCACGCTACGGCTCTTCAGCGTCTGAAGGATGTCAGCGACCAGGGCGCCTGTGTCTTTCGCTCGGGCCAGGAGGGTGGAGTTCAGGATCTCGATCATGCGGCGTCCTTCTCGTGCAACCAATAACTATACCGGCCATACTGTACCGGTACTGGAATTGGAGGCATGGTCGGGCTGCCACTCACGAGCCGCGTGGCCGCCCTCGCCGCCGCGTACGATCGGCCGGTGAACGAGACCGTCACCCTGCATGCGGGCGCCACGCCGTCCGCTCCCGCCCTCGTCCTCCGCCCCTGGCGCATGGAGGACGCTGCCGCACTCGTCGAAGTGTTCCGGGATCCCACACTGCGCCGCTGGACCAGCTCGGCCGTGGAAGACGAGGCCGGTGCGATGCGGTGGGTGCGGGCCATGGAGCAGAGCTGGGCGGCGGGAGACCGCTTCGGTTTCGCGGTTCTCGACACGCAACCCGCCTCGCCCCACAGGCAGTTGGCGGGCCATGTGGTCCTGAAGGGGGCATCCTCCGGCAAGCCGTCGGCCGAGGTGGGCTACTGGACCGCGGCGCATGCCCGCGGGCGGGGGGTGGCATCGCGCGCTGTGGAGGCTCTCACCGACTGGGCCTTCCGCGCCTTGGGGGCCGACGGGTTGGAGCGTCTGGAACTCCTGCATCAGGTGGACAACCCGGCCTCCTGCCGCGTGGCGCACAAGAGCGGGTACCACCTCGACACGGTCCTGCCCGCGGCGCCGCCCTCGTTTCCCCGCGAGGGTCATCTGCACATACGGCGGATGATCATGGATGGCTCCTGAGCGATCCCTGTTCGCCCACGACCGTGCTCGCCACTCCGGACGGAGACTTCATGAGTGACAAGATCGCCCTGTCGACATGGCCCACGCCGATGGAGCCGATGCCTCGCCTCGCGGCGGCCCTGGGCCTGGACGGGGATGACCTCTGGATCAAGCGGGACGACCTGATCGGCCTCGGAGGAGGCGGCAACAAGGTCCGCAAACTGGAATGGACCGTCGGCGCCGCGGTGGCGGCGCGTGCGGACACACTGGTCACCACTGGTGCCCAACAGAGCAACCATGCCCGTCTCACCGCGGCCGCGGGCGCCCGGCTGGGCCTTGATGTCGTACTCGTCCTTCCCGGAACGTCCGAGAGCGCGGCGGACGCTTCCGGCAACCTTGTTCTCGACAGCCTCTTCGGAGCCCGCGTCTTCTGGGCCGGCGACGGCGGTCCCGGCACCATGGCCGACGTGGCCGAAGAGGTCTGCCGGCGGCTGAGCCGCGACGGAGCGCGGCCGTATGTGATCCCCTTCGGAGGCTCAAGTCCCCTCGGAGCGCGAGGTTACGTCGAGGGTGGCGAGGAGATCCGTTCCCACTTGCCCGATGTGGACCATGTCGTCGTGGCGGTGGGGTCCGGGGGCACCATGGCCGGCCTGACGGGTGCGCTCGGGGCGGAACGTGTGCTCGGCGTGCACTGCGGGGCGGTGGCGGATCCGGCCGCCACCGTGGCCGCGCTCGCCGGCCCGCTCACCCCACGCGGCATCGCTCCCGATTCCCTGCGCATCCGTACCGACCAGGTCGGCGCGGGATACGGGGTCCTCCATGAACCGGTCCTGGAAGCGATGAGGACAACCGCGGCCACCGAGGGCATCGTTCTGGACCCCGTCTACAGCGGGCGTGCCATGGCCGGACTCATCGCCGCTGTGCGGGATCGCGACATCCGCCGGGGCGAGCGCACCGTGTTCCTCCACACCGGGGGGCTTCCGGGGCTGTTCGGACACGCGGAGACCGTGCACCGATCCGTCACAGCGCTGCGGTCCTACGACCCCGTGTGAGCGGGGTTCATTCTCCGGCGGCTTCCCCCGGTTCGTGCCGCCGCTCGAACCGGGCACGCGCGGCGTCGTGGGCGCCGCGCAGAAGCCGCACGACCGTGCCCGTCGTCCTCTCACCGGGATTGACGACGGAGATCCAGCCGAGCGCGCCGTACACCGGGTGCGGCACCACACTGTCGGCCGCCGCGTAGTCGCGAGGGCGGCTGAGACCGCGCGGCTCCTCCCCCGTCAGCTCCCGGAACGTCGTCCGGTCGACGTGCACGTTCACACGCCGGCGGCCCGGATGATCAAGGTCGGAAGCGGTGTCGTCGGGGTAGTTCTTGGTGACGATCGTCCCGTAGGGCTGGACGTTCCGAGGCATCTGCCCGTCGGGGGCGTAGTAGAAGAACGCGTCTCCCCACACGAGCTCGGGGAAGTCGCCTCCCGGTTCCGGGCTGAAGACGAGTGCGCCGTCGAAGCTTCGCACGGCCGCGATGATCTGTTCCATACTCATGGTTCAAGCATCACCTTCAAGTGCTTATGTGGGGTTGGCCGATGGGGAAGCCGGTGAGCGGTCCACAACAGGGGCCGCTCCGAACAGTCGATGTCGCCAGGGAGTCGGGGTATTCCGTACAGCAGGTTCGCGACCTGGAACGGCTGGGTGTCCTTCCTCCAGCCGCTCGGTCGAGCAACGGCTACCGTTCCTACACGCCGCTTCACGTGCACGCCCTTCGCGCCTATCGAGGACTCGCCGGTGCCGTTGGTCCCGTCGAGGCCCGGCAGCTGCTCGCGGAGCTGCGAACCAAGACGATCGCGGAGGCTGCCGCGGGGATCAGCGCGGTGCATGTCCGGCTCGCGCGGGAACGGGACGAGGCCCTGCGGGCGCAAGATGCGCTGCGCGCGATCCAGGCCGAGGCGGACACATCCGCGTTCGAGCGGGAGACTGACGCGATGACGATCACGGAGCTGGCCGGAGCGCTCCATGTACGTCCTTCGGCTCTGCGGTTCTGGGAGCAGGAAGGGCTGGTCATCCCCGAGCGCGTGACGTCACTGCGGGCACGTCGCTACGGTCTCTCGGCGATCGGGGCGGCCAGAATCGTCGCGGCCCTGCGCGGCGCCGGCTACGGCATTCCGGCGGTGCGCGAGATCATGGACTCCCTGCACCGGCTCGACGGTCTGGAAGCGGCCCAGCACATCCTGCGGCGACGTCTGGACCAGATCGCCATGCGGACCGTGGCGCTGCTCCGGGCGGGCGCGGACTTGGCAGCCGTCGTGGCGCCCGCCGGACAATGACGGCTTCTAGCGAGCGGCGATGCGGCCGGAGCCGACAACGGCACGGACGTGTCGCTGGTCGATCAGGTGGGAGATGTCCGCGAGGGGGTCGGCGTCCAGGAGGAGGGCGTCGGCAACGCTTCCCACGGTGATGGTTCCCCTCGTGGGAAGCTGACCGACCTTCTCTGCCGCCCGGCTGGTGGCGGCGGCGATGACCGCCCAGTTCGGCACGCCGGCCTTCGCGAACAATTGCAGCTCACGCCGTAGTGCGCGGGCGGGTGTGGGCATGACCCTCGCGATGTCACTGCCCGCGACGAGTCTGACGTCGGCTTCCTGGAAGATCGGCAGCGTACGCATGGCGTAGTCGAATCGGATCCGGCACTCGTCCGCGGGGTGCTTGGGAAACGGTTGACCGTAGGTGGGACGTGCGGCGATCTCCTTGGCCTCGTCCGGGGTGAGAATGCCGTCGGTGTCGAGCCGGTCCAGGTAATCGGGGTACGCGCCGAAAGCCAGCTGCTCCCAGGTGGCGATCGTCGGGCAGTAGAGCGTTCCCGCTTCGGCCATGAGGGCGGCGAGTTGCTCGGCTTCGCTCAGGTCGCGGGGGTCTCGCGGGATCGGAGAGTGCTCGATGCAGTCGGCGCCCGCCTGGATCGCCTCCCGCATGTCGGTGCCCGTCGCGATGTGCACGAATACCTTTTTGCCTGCCGTGTGTGCGGCGGAGATGATCACCTCAAGCGCTTCCGGGGGCAGTCGTCGGCCGCCTCCGGGCTTGCCGTCGAACATGCACTTGATGTAGTCGACCTCACTGAGCCGCAGTCCCCGAAGGCAGCGGCGTGCATCGTCGGCACTGCCCACTTCCATGACCCCCGAACGGTCACCCTTGAGGCCGGTCACAGGCCAGCCGTCGATACCGGTGAACGCCACTTCAGTGGTGAACAGCGACGCCATGGCGCTGTCCGCCTTGCTCACGTCGCGCAATTCGGGACTCAGCTCCGGCATACCCCCCAGATCGCACACCGACGTGACGCCCTCCGCGAGATATCCGGCAAGCACGTCCCGCAAGTGGGCGGTCCGCTCGGGCCGGGGGAGCGACGCGCCGTAGTCCCTCAGGTGGGTGTGACCTTCCCACAGGCCAGGCAGCAGATAGCCACCACGGCCGTCGAGCACCGGCTCGCCGGCCGGCGTCGGTGCACTCTCAGTGCTCGACGGGCGGATGTCCGTGAACCGTCCGTCCGCGATGTGGACATCCATCCCGGCCCGCGGAGCGCTGCCGGTGCCGTCGACGACAGTCACGTTCCGAATGATCATCTGCGTCTCCGTAGGTCAGGGTCAATTACATAGGCACCTATGCATCCATCATACATAGGCACCTATACAATGTGCACGTGATGCTTCCAACTCCGAGTTCGCCGCCCGCTTCCCTGGTCAACACCGCCGCCCGCGTGCTGGCCCGGCTCAACGACCGCCGACTGCGACCGCTCGGGCTGAGCTTCGGACAGGTGCCGGTGCTGGCCGCACTGGCGACGGGAGGCCCGCTCCCCCAGAAGGAGCTGGTCCGACTGGCCCGGATCGAACAGCCGTCCATGGCGCAGCTGCTGGCACGCATGGAGCGCGACGGACTGATCGAACGCGCACCCGATCCCGACGACCGGCGCGTGAGCCTGATTTCATTGACCGACGCGGGCATGGCGAAGCTGCCCCAGGCCCGCTCGGCACTCCTGGACACCAATAACCGGGCACTCGACGGCTTCAGCGCCCAGGAGATCGAGACCTTGCAGAGTCTGCTGCGCAGATTTCTCGCGAATCTCGACCAGGAACTCGCCGATCAGAAATAGCGCCACCGGCAGCGATCGAGCGCGGCCGGCGCACCACAGCCTTCCTCGATGACGTCGCCGCCGGACGCGACGTCATCGCCATCGCCGCCGCGCCCCTGTCAGCCTGGCCGTCCTGCCGGCCTCCGGCCCCGCCGCTGGACCGCATGGTCCCCAACTGGCGCCCAACTGGTCCCCAGAAGAACGGAAAAGGCGGTACCGGATTTCTCCGATACCGCCTACGACCTGCGAAAACGCTGGTCGGGACGACAGGATTTGAACCTGCGACCCCTTGACCCCCAGGAGCAGGGGTCATCCCTTTTGTCTGCACATACAGCTAGAAATTAGGGAGCATGGCGCGGGGCGACGTGCGTGCCGTTCAGGTGTGCGGACACCGTGTGGTCCCCAACTGGTCCCCATGGGGCACGTTCCGTTGGCCAGCGATCGCCACAGCAGCAAGGACGACACCGCGCAACGGTGACTCATCCGACAGTCGTGTCTGTTGGACGAGGGTGGGGCGGCCGGGCTCTCGGAATCCGGCCGTATCCGGGACGTTGGAACGGGGTGAGGTGGCGAGGCCGGTGAAGTGTCGCCTCAGTGGGCGGGCAGACGGAGACAGGTGAAGTCCTTCGTGGTGAGGACACCGAGGAGGTCTTCGCCCGCGAGGGCAACGGCGTCCACCCTGGCGCCGGGATGGACACGGAAGGCCACTCGATCAGCGTCGGCGTCCAGGAAGGTCAGGCTTTGGTCGGGGCGGACGACGAGTGCGAGGCGGCGGCCGTGCACGGTCAGCAGCCGGAGGATCGGGTAAGCCCGGCGGTGGCTCATGTCCTCGTAGCGCCACAGCGGCTTGCCCGAGAGGGCGTGGAACACCGAGATTCCGCCGTCGAGCAGGACGCCGATCACCGGTTCGCCGCGCCACAGGCCCAGGTGATGGCCACTCAGCCGAGGGACGGAGGACCTGAGCAGAGAGAAACCGGGCGCGCCGTCCGGGAAGGAGTAGACCTGGATCCCACCGCCTTGTGCGTGTGGCACCGCGGCGAGCAGGTTTCCCTCGTGTTCGACGTACTGCACCGGTACCCCGTTGCCGTGCGTGCTCCACTGCCCGATCAGCTCTCCGTCCAACGACCATGCTCTGAACCAGTCGCTGTGGGGGCCGACGATCACGTCCTTGCCCTGGAGCCGGCCGAGTCCTGGTGTCAGACGGTTCGGGAGCCGCAGGTCGAGCGGGTCTTTGCCGAGGAAGGTCACGTGGGTCGGGCCCCAGAACATGTCCTGCCAGCTGTATCGCAGGGGTGGCAGTTCCCGGTGGCCGACTGTGCGGTGGTTCGAGGCCGCGTGCCCGCGCGGGGGAGTCACATCGTCCCCCGTGGCGGCGTCAAGGAACCTGTCGAGGACGAAGAACGACTGGCGGCCGGCGTACTGACCAGCGCTCAGGGTGGGCCGGAGCCTGTTGCGGTGTTTACGCCGACTCGGCGGACCCGTCGGTGACCGCAGGGTCCACACCCTCGGAGCGGGGCTGTCGCCCTGCCAGGACAGGACGTGATGTCCCTGGGTGTCTGTCCGGACATGGCGGAAGAACGCGGGGGATCCACTGACCGTGGCGGCAGCCCGCAGGCGGCCGTCGAGCCCGACGACACCGAGCTCGTCGTCGGGTTCTCCGTAGCAGAGCAGGAACTTCTCACCGGGAGCCGAGACGAGCTCCGCCCAGCTCAACCGCCGGTATTCCGTCCACTCGGCCAGGTTGTTGCTGCGCACGATCCGCTGGCGCTGCCGATCCGTCGCCAGCGGCGGATTCGCGAGCGTCGAAACCACCCACGTCCTGTCCTCCCATACAGCCACGGAAAGGATCAGGTGGCCCTTGGCACGGCGTGGAGGGGAGGACCTCGTCACCTGCCACCCGGCACCCGGGTCGACGGCCCACTCCCAGATCCGTCCGTTGCCCACGCTGTCCACGTCACTGCCAGCGATCACCACCACGAGTCGCCCCGCGCGCATGCCCATGCCGATCCGCCAGCCGCCGCGCGATCCGTACCACCACAGGGGTGTGTGTCCGACGTGGGGCACCGGGACACGCGTCAGTCCTTTGCCGTCGGTCGGATCCACCAGGAGAATCGCCCCGGGTTCCAGCAGCGCCACGACGGGCCGGCCCTCGACGTCTGTGACCGCCCACGCGAACGCCCGAGTCGGCACCGAGGGTCCTGAGGGGGCGAGGGTACGCAGATCGAAGAGCCCGAGCACCGCCCGGGAACCGAACCCCTCCTGGGCACCGGACAGTACGAGGAGCCGCGAGGACTCCGCTCCGGGCAGCGGGGTGAGGGCCCGAACGGGATGAGCGGCGGCGCCCGGCAGTTCGCCCAGGCTCGTTCCCGTGGCGAAGTCCCACAGCCGTACCCGGTTCGGGGTCTCCGCCGTGACGACCACCTTCCGGCCGTCGAACTCCAGCAGGGCGGCAGCAGTCACCTCACCCTCGTAACTGCCGATCGCCCGGTAGCCCGCGGCCCTGTCGTCGAGGGGCAGGGTCCACTCGGTGTCCCACGGCGGACGCTCGCCGCCCCGGGCCCCTGCCGCTTCGGTGAGCTCATGGGCGCCCGATTGGAGCGCGGACAGCCGGAGTTGGGCCAGCCGTGCCCGTGGATCGGGTTCCCGGGACAGCTCCGGCCCCACCTGCTCGTAGACGGCCCGCGCGGCTCTTGCCGGAGTGGATCGTACGGTCGGCAGCCCTCGTTGCAAGGCCGTCGGTTCGGCGTGGACCAGGAATCCCGGGTCGCACACCAGGTCGTCGAGGAGGCCGCAGCCCGCGGCATGGGTGGCGAGGTGGGCCAGGATGTAGGGGTCCGCTCCGGACCAGTCGCGCAGGCCCGCTGCGGCGCCGGTGGGGACGAGGGAGAGCAGGGCGCGGGTGACGGCGAGCAGGGCACCAGGTGCCGCGTCCGCGCGCAACTCGTCCGCGAACGACTCGTGGTAGAGGCGGTAGACCGAGCGACCGTCGGCGTCCAGTTCCTCGACGATGTGCGCGCCCGCGGCCCGCATCACCCACCGGATGTCGTCCGCCGTCACCGGGACGCCCGTCAGCTCCGAGGCGACCGCCGGCCACACCGTGGCACTGGGCAGCCCCGCACCCTGGGCCAGGGCGAGGGGAAGCAGCAGGGAACGGGCTCGGTCGGCGTCTTCGTGCAGCTGGTCGCGCAGGGCCCAGCGGAAGGCGGGGCCGGCTGTGAGGGACGGTCTGTCCGTGGGACGCGGGATCTGCTGCCGCCAGCCAGGGGTTTTGGTGTCGAGAGGATCGGGGCGGTGGGCGAGAGCCCGGGCGATCAAGCGGGCGACGAGGTAATTGTTGCCCTCGGCGTGCACGGCGATCGCCTCGGCGACCTGCCGGGAGCCGGCGACGCCTTCGTACGCTCCGGTACTGCCGAGACCGTCGGGGGCCCGGAGCAGCTTGTGCGCGTAATCGGCCACGTCTTGGACGCTGCCCCATTGCGGGTCGTCCAGGTCCAGGGTGGTGAACCGGCGGCCCAGGGTTTCGACAACCCTCGGTTGGGTGCCGACGAGGAGCCGTACGCACGGGATCTCCGCAAGGGGCGCGAGAAGCACCGAGGCGATGTGTTCGGCCTCGCCGCCCCTGCCGTCGCCGCTCGCCGTGCCCGCCTCGTCCAGGGCGTCGATCACGAGGACGAGCGGTTCGGACCGCTCCGCCAGAGCATGCAGCAGTTCCTCCCGACCGGTGCCGCCCGGCAGCCCGGCAGCGTCCGCGACCGCCGCGACCAGGTCGAACAGCAGTTTGTGACGGGCGTGGATCGCCGCGTGGATACGCCTCTTTTCCTGGAAGACGCCGAAAAGCCACTCAAGGTCTCGTGGATCGGCCAGGCCGGTCCGTTCGCTCAGTTCGCTCAGGTCGGGCCGACGGGTGACCTCGGAGTTCTCCACGACAAGGCGGCCGAGCAGTGCGGACTTGCCCACGCCTGGGCTGCCGGTTACCACGACTTGACGCTGGGCACTGAACACCATCCGGCGTGGCCGGATGTCCGCGGTCACCATTCTGTGCATGACGTACTCGTCGTCGTCCTCCTTCCCGTGCACCCACGCCGTCAGGGCTCGCAACGCTTCATGCCGCCCGGTGAAGTACGTCCCCCGCTCGGCCGCCCGTTCGGTTCCCCGACCCCGTGGTCCGAAGTGGCTGACCAATTCCTCCCGTCGCCGTCGCCCTTCCGCGCTGAGCGCGACGCGTTGCTCGGAGAGGTCGACGCCCTCCGCCGGAACGTCCGGTGCGTACCGGGGGTTCGGGAACAGCGAGACCTCGTCGCCGCACAGGGTGCCGAAGGTCGCGTGCTGGCCGGGGCTGCGTTCGGCGAGCAGTTCGTTGACCCGGTCGACGACCTGTTCCACGAACAGCTTGCGCTGGCGCGGGCCACCGAGGGTCGGGTCGTCGACGGCGTCGCGCAGGGCCGCGGCGAAGGCGCCGTCCGCGGCGAGTTCGAGTGGCCGGGCGGCGGCGATGACGGAGAACGACGTCAGGCGGTGCTGGTCGGCCTCGCGCGTCGCGGTCAGGCTGCGGGCCAGTTCGCGGACGGCATCAACGGAGCCCTGACCGGCGTAGCAGGTGTCGATGATCAGCAAGAGGCGCCGCAGGCCCGTCTCCGTCACGATGCCGACGACGTCCTCAGTGGCCAGGGCCGTGCCCTTGAGGCGCCCGGGGCGGCTGTCCCTGCACAGAAGGTAGTGGCGGTCGTCGGCGCTGCGGTCGCCGTGGCCGGTGTAGTAGAGGACCAGAGTGCCCTCGCCTCGGTCGTCGTCGGACTCGGCCCAGTCGGCCAGCTCCGTGCGCAGTCCCTCGGTCGTGCAGCCGGAGACCCGGCGCGCGGTACCGTAACCGAGCCGGGACAACACTCCGACCATGACGTCGAGGTCCAGGTCGACGTACGGCAGTTGATCGAGGTGTTCGTACTCCCGGTTTCCCACGACGAGCGCCCACCGGGGTACGGCGGTGTCCGTCACCGCGCTCCCCCGGCCAGGCCCTCGGCTATGGCGGCGCCGGTTTCGGCGGCCGTGAGGTGGTGTTCGAGGGCGTGGGCCCGCCAGCCGTTGTCGACGAGGACGTCGTCGACCGTTCTCGTCAGGTCCGGGAACAGAGGGGCGAGCCGTTTGGCGAGGGCGACGACGTCCCGTCGGTCGCACAGGTTGTGCCAGCGGCGCACCCCACCGGGCCACGCGCCCCGGCCCGCCCGGGGTGCCGGGCGCAGCCGGTCGAAGACCAGGTTGGGGATGCCGAGCGGAGAGCCGATGGTGACCAGGGTCGTGACGGGCCACTCCGGGTGGGCGCACAGCGCCTCGTACGCGATCACGGATCCGAGGGAGTGGCCGACGAGCACGCGGGTCTCGGAGGTCACACAGTCGGCGATCTCCCGCTGGACGCTTGCGCGGACGACGTCGTCGGTGAGATAGCGGTGTACCTGTTTCAAGACCCCGATCAGGAAACGGTCGGCCACGCCCGCCAGGAACGACGACCTGCTGAGCGCGTACAGCGCTCGTTGCACCGAGTACGGTACGGCGGCCTTGCTCCGTGCCGTGCCGGTGCCCGTCGGGTCCGGCGCGGGCACCCGGTCCGGCTCCAGCCGGTTCGCCTCCCGCCAGAGAGCCAGCAGCAGTTCGGTTTCGAACGGATCCGTCACATCACGGTGGGCGTACGCCGGTTCGCCCTTGGCGGAGGTGGTGCCGGGCGGTCGGAACCAATGTCCGTAGAAGGCGACTTCCACGTCGTCGGGCTTGAGCGGCGGGCCGTCGGCCAGGTGTACGCCGTCCAGCAGCGCGGGCGCGACGCTACTGTGCAGCGTGTACTTGCCCAGGTACTGGTTTCCGACGCCGTGCACGATCACGATAGCTGCCATCGGTCTGCTTCCCCCCGCAGGTCCGTCAAGTGCCGAGTAGGCCCGAGATCCTACCGATGGGACACAGCGGTCCGAGACGCCCCCTGCCAACGCCCTTCCGGCGCCGACCCCTTCGGCCAGGCACCAGCCAGAGAGCCGCGCGGGGGCGCTACAGGGCGTACAGGCGGCGTACGGGCTTGGGGCCAGGGAGACTTCGACTCTGGATGGCAGCGGGCTGCGGTCGAAGAACTCGGCACCGTGGAACGGGTCGACTGGTTCAACAAGCGCCTCCACAGCGGGATCGGAGACGTCCCGCCCCACGAGGACGAAACCACCCGCTACACTCAACTCCAGCCCCAAACCACGGTTGGAGTCAACGCATAGAGCCTCCACCGATCCCGTAGCGGCTCACCTTGTGACCTTGCGTCTGAGCTCGCGGATGGTGTCCCGCCATTGCCAGGAATCGCTGCCCCGCCACTGTTCCTCGTCGACCGGCGACCAGGCCGCCAGTTCCTCCAGTCGGGTGATCACCGTGGAGGTCTCAGTGTCGGCCACTCCAGTCCCGCCGTCGAGCCGCTTTTTGATGTCGTGCAGTTGGTGAGCCGCACGGTAGTAGGACAGTTGAGTGTCGCTGAGCCTGCATATGGCATAGCCGCCCGCACTTGCTGCACCAGTCCAAGTCCGTGCGCGCCATGAGGTCGGCGACCGTGAGGAGGTCATCTCCGGCCACAACCGCGCGTTCGTGGGCATGCCGACACAGCGGCGAGTGGCCCTTGCCCTCGATCAGAGGGCTGGCATTGGTGGTGTAGACCTGGACTGCAGCCAGGGGCCCCAGAGGGAGGCCGCTACCGCTTCGCCAACGATCACTGCCGGGCTGCCGGAAAGGGGCGAGGCTGAGGCGGTCCTCGGTGAACAGGCCGTGCCATACGGCCGTCGGCAGTCCTCCAGGCTGTCCGGCGTCCAGGCTTCTCAGGTCGTGTGCGCTGCGCGCCAGGGCCAGCAGGCGAAGATTCAGGTTCCGGTCTTCGGTGGCGTAGGTCTGGCGGAGGGTCCGGCGTGTGCCATCGGCAAGACCGAGTCCTTCGCCGAAATGCAGATCGTGGACGCCCTCGCCGCGACCGGACAGCTGGGCCTCACTCGCCTCCGGCTCGGGACTCTGTTTCGGCTCCTCCGGGTCAAGCACGCTTCCGGGCAGGTCACGGGCCCCTGCGATGAGGACGCCCAGCCACCCCTTGGCCAGCCGCTTCTCGATGGTGTCCAGAGGCAGTACTTCCGCTCCCCCGCCCGCCGAGAAGACAAGGTAAAGCTCGTGGGCACCTGGCCCAAGTGTGCGCAGCGCACGGATGTGATCGGGGGTGACCGGGCGACGGTCGAAGACCGGGGTGTCATCGAAGACACCCGGCCGAACGATGCCCTGCTGCCTTCCCGGACCGCGGTCACGTTCGGGCAGATCCCGCGCCGCAGCGGCGGGACTGCACGGACGATTGCTCACCGAGCTCAGTAGCCGTTCGGCGACGAGATCAGGCACTTCCAGGGTGAGGACTCCGCTGCCCCAGTCGGCATCAACGGTCCACGTGAGCAGCACGCCGAGCGTCCACGTATCCAGCCCGTCCAGGAAATCGCGGACACCATGACTTGGCATAGCTTCGGATGCTTCCGGCATCTGCGCCGTCAGCCGGCATCTCGGTGCCCGGTCCGCCGGCGCCGCTGCCGCCCGGGCCTGCTCCTCCCAAGAGGCAATCAGGCGCGCCGTCTCGGCCCGGACCTCGTCATAGCCCTTCCGATTGCTGCGAATTCCTCGCACGATCTCGTACGACAGGTACGCACGCGTCCCCGGCCCTTCCCAGAGCCGCCCGGCCGCGCTCTGCCACCGGTGCCACAGGTCCACCAGCGCTCTGGACACCCGACTGTTGCCACCGAGCACCGCGAAAGCCGGATCCGCGTGCGGAACCTCGGGCATGGGGAGAGCCGTTGCGGCAGCAGTCACGACAAGCTCCTCCGGGTCTACAAACCGCGCCGCCTGCGCCCACAGCGTCTCCAGATACCGCATCTTCACCGTCACTGACGGCTTCGCCCACTCCTCAAGCCAGGGAAAGTGAGCAAGGGCGGCCTGTGCCCGATGCAGGCTCCGTCCCGCGCCGCGCCAGTGACTAACCTCGCCGTTTCACTTGGGTACGGCTGGCGTGGGGGCGGAAACGCGAAAGTGCCCTTCCTGACCTGGGACGATGAACCTTGCTGAGGGGTTCTGTCGGTCCAGGCGGAGGGCACTTTCTACGTGCAGGGTATCGGGTTGCGTCCCAGGGTCCATGTCAGTGCCGATGGTTCGGGGGTGGTCGGGCATGCCGGGGCACGGTTGCTGGCGGATCTCGCGGATGCCACTGGTCTGAGCGCCGCGTACTCCGCCGCTCTCAGGCCGCTTCGGCCGCGCGGGACCGGGCACGACCCGGGACGGGTCGCCACCGATCTCGCGGTGATGCTCGCCGACGGCGGTGAGGCGATCGCGGATCTGGCCGTGCTGCGGGACCAGGGCGAGGTGTTCGGTCCGGTCGCCTCCACACCCACGGCTTGGCGGTTGCTCGCCGACACCGACGAGGCCGCACTCGCTTCGCTGCGAGCGGCTCGCGCCACGGCCCGGGAAGTCGCCTGGATGCAGGCCGCCGAGACCGGCGAGGGCATACCTGCCGCTCGGGCCGGCGGACAAGAACTTCCCGGCCTGGTCCTGGACCTCGACGCCACGCTGGTCGCCTGTCACTCGGAAAAGGAACAGGCCGCCCCGAACTATAAGGGCGGCTTCGGCTTCCATCCGCTGCTGTGTTTCCTCGCGAACACCGGTGAGGCCGTGTCGGGACGGCTGCGGCCCGGCAACTCCGGAGCCAACACTGCCGCCGATCACATTGCGATGCTCGACCAGGCGCTCACGCAGATCCCCGACGCTCACCGGCACGGCATCGACATCCTGGTCCGCGCCGACAGTGCCGGATCCGCGAAAGCCTTCCTCACTCACGTCCGCGACCTGCGGAAACGAGGAATCCGTACCTCCTTCTCAGTCGGATACGCCATCACCGAGCCCGTCCGCCGCGCGATCCGCTCGGTGCCCGACCGCCTCTGGCATCCCGCCCTGGACCAGGACGGGACGCTGCGTGATGGCGCAGAGGCTGCTGAGCTGACCGGGCTGGTCGATCTGGACGGCTACCCGGCCGGCACCCGCATCATCGTGCGCCGCGAGCGGCCGCACCCCGGAGCCCAGATGTCCCTGTTCGATCAGGACGAGGGCCTGCGACATCAGGTGTTCCTCACCGACACCCCGTACTCCGGTGGTGGCTCCGCCCAGTTCCTGGAGGTCCGCCACCGCGGGCATGCCACCGTCGAGGACCACATCCGGTGCGGCAAGACCACCGGCTTCGGCCGCTTCCCCTCCCGCGGCTTCGGCGTCAACGCTGTCTGGCTCGAACTCAGCCTCACAGCGATCGATCTGCTGGCCTGGACGCGCGTCCTGCTGCTGGACGGGGAGCTGGCCACTGCCGAGCCGAAGAAGCTCCGCTACCGGCTGCTGCACGTCGCTGCCCGCCTCACCCGCGGCGGCCGACGCCTGCGCTTGCGGATATCGGCGACCTGGCCATGGAGAAACGAACTGGTCGCGGCCTTCCACCGTCTCGCCGCACTGCCCCGTCCGGCCAGCTGACCGGAAACCACCCTGCCCTCCCACGACCCGAAGGACTCCGGAGAACCCGACCACCGCGCCGGGATTCCACCATGTCCGAGCACCGAAATCGCGTCGGTCATCCGGCAGTTGTCCCTCAGCGACGCCTCAACACCCCAACCGAAACGGCGAGGTTAGCGTCTACCGTCCAGTTCTCGCAGCGCGACGACAGCGCGTTCACTCTCTTGGAGGGCTTGGAGGATGTTTCATGTGGTGAGTTTTGCCAGCTTCTTGTAGCAGGTCAGGGCTGCGGCGAGGCCGAGGAAGGCGAGGAAGTGACTGCCCTTGCGTTCGTATCGGACGGTGAGTCGGCAGTAGCCGAACAGCCAGGAGATCGACCGTTCGATCTTCCAGCGGTGGCGTCCGAGCCGTTCGCCGGACTCGATTCCCGGACGTGCGATCCGCGGAATCAGGCCGCGGTCACGGAGCCAGGCCAGGTGGTCCGCAGAGAAATACGCCTTGTCCGCACGGATCTTGACCGGTCGCCGTCGGCCCGGACCACGCCGGGAGCGGATGTCCGGTACCGCCAGGATCAGCGGCTTGAACGTCTGGCTGTCGTGCAGGTTCGCCCCAGACACCGCGACGGTCGGCGGATGCCCTGAGCGTCGCACAGGACGTGCAGTTCGCTGCCCTTCTTGCCGCGATCGACCGGGTTCGGCCCGGTCAGCGGTCCCCCTCTTCGTACGGACGGACGCTGCGTCGGTGATCGCCGAGGTCCAGTCGACCTCACCCCTGGCCCCGAGTTCATCCAGGACCGCCCGGTGCAGCCGACGCCACAGGCCCGCCTCGGTCCACGCCGTGAACCGGCGGTGCGCCGTCGCGGAAGAGGTGCCGAACGTCGGCGGCAGATGCCGCCAGACGCAACCGCTGGTCAGGACATACACCACAGCCGTGAACACCGCACGCTCGTCACACGGAGCGGCCCCACCGCCCTGCGGGCGAGCAGCGAACGACGGTAGCAACGGAGCGACCAGCTCCCAGAGTTCGTCAGGGACCAGCCGCTGCGACAGATCAGCACCCACAACCGCTCATGATGCCGGACAAGCCAAGCACCACGTGAGACATCCTCAAAAGCTCAGTCCGTTTCGATCTTGTCCAGATCGTGCGGGGGCAGGTGAAAGGCTGGTGAGAATAGCGGATATCTGCCTGGGGTAAGCCGAGCGAAGCATGACAGCGTAGACCTGGTCGGTGGTGAGTGACAGCAGTGCGGGGGACTGACCGGTGGGATACACGATTCCTGAGGGTGTCGACACGATGCTCGACGTGGTCGGGGTGGGGTGGCCGAATGTCGATGAGGACGCGTACCGGGATATGGCGGATGCGCTGCGGGAGTTCGCGGAGGACGTGGACGATGACGGTCACACGGCGCATGGGCACATTCAGCGGTTGTTGTCGACGGGTCGGAGTGAGTCGCTGACGGCGCTGGACACGCACTGGAAGAAGGTCGAGGGGAAGAACAAGGACCTGGCGGGTGCGGCGCGCCTTATCGCGGGGGCTCTTGACCGGGTGGCGGACATCATTGTCGCCCGGAAGATCGCCGCCGTGGCGGAACTCGCTGATCTGTGTGCCACGGTGGGGATCACGCTGGCTTTCGCTCCGGTCACGGCCGGGTTGTCGACGCTGATCGCGGGGGCGAAGATCGCGGCGACCCGGATCGCGTTCAAGAGGATCCTCAAGGAGATGGCGGAGGCGGCGGTCTCGGAGATCACCGCGATCCTCATGCAGCCCGCGGTGGCGGCGTTGGAGAGCATCGTGACGGATCTGGCGATCCAGACCGCGATGAACGTGACAGGTCAGCAGGACGGCGTCAACGCCGGCCAGGCTGTCCGGGCCGGCAAGGACGGCCTCCAGCTGAACTCGGCCGGTGGCGGTACCGGTCCGAGCGGTGGCCTGGGCATCGACCATGACGCCCACGGCAGCACCGGCGGGAAACTCGCGAGCGTGCAGGTGTCGATGAACACCCGTGCCGCGGGCAAGATAGGCAGGGCCAAGGGCCATCACGGCCGGGCCAAGGGGAAGGACTCCCTCACCGCCGTCCTCGACTCCACCATAGAAGGCGTCGTCGAGAAGCTGGCCAAGGGCCACGACCACATGGGCAAGCACGTCGGGAAGGAATTGCCCGACGCCATCGGCCTCAGCTCCAAGAACCACAGAAACACCGACCTGGACGTCGACGACCGCATCAAGAAGATCACCAGCGGCGACCGCCGCGACGACGGAGGGTTTGACGGGAAGAAGGGCAGCGAGGGATCTGCCCGCAGGCCGACGGACGGTTCCGGATCTGCCCGCAAGCCCGCGGACCGCCTGAACTTGAACGCGTCGAAGCTGTCCCAGCGGGCACGTGCTTTGGCTGACAAGGAGCTCTGTGGCGATCCGATCGACATGGCCAGTGGCCAGATGGTGCTCGATCAGACCGATGTTGACCTCCCGGGCGTGCTGCCGCTGGTGCTGCGCCGGACTCACCTATCCGGATACAGTGCGGGTCGCTCCTTCGGGCCGTCCTGGGCGTGCACGCTGGACGAACGTCTGGAGCAGGACGCGGCGCTGGGCGGCTTCTGGTGGTACCGGGAGGACGGCTCCGCCCTGGCCTACGCCCGTCTGCCGGATGTTCCCGGTGACCGGGTGGCTCCGGTTGCGGGCACGCGGATGCCGCTCACCTATGTCACCCGTGGCAGTAGCTATGTCCTGACCGTCCAGGACTTCCGCACCGGACTCGTACGCCACTTCGAAGCCGCTGCTTCCCGCGACGGCCTGTGGTGGCTCGTCTGCGTCGAAGACCGCAACGGCAACACCGTAACCGTGGAGCGCGACAAGGATGACCTCCCTCTCACGGTCAGTCACAGCGGCGGTTATCGCGTTCATGTCCACTCCGACGCCGAACGAGGGTGTGTTACCGGCCTGTCCGCAGCCCTGGATGAGAGCACCGTCCGGCTGCGAACCTTCGGCTACGACGAAACAGGGAACATGGCCTGGGCGCGCAACGCGGACGACGCCACGACGCACTACGCCTACGACGACGCGCACCGCATCACCGGATGGCGGGACTCCAACGGCACCGAGTTCACCTACGTGTACGACGCCGTCGGCCGGGTGGTCGAAACCCGCGGTACCGACGGCATCCTCAACTCGCAGATTATGTACGGGGACACGCAGGACAACGGCAGCAGCACCGTCACCTATACCGACTCCCTCGGGCATGCCACGCTCTACCGCGCCAACGCGCTTGGCCAGATCACCGCCGTCACCGACCCTCTCGGGCACACCACCACCCAGCACTGGGACCGCTACGACCACCTGCTCACCCGCACCGACCCACTGGGCCGAACCACTCATTGGGAGTGGGACGCCGTCGGCGACCTGGTCGCCGTCACCGCGCCCGACGGCGCCGTCAGCCACATCGAGTACAACGACCTGCACCTGCCGACACGGTGGACGGGCCCGGACGGTTCACAGATCCATCAGCAATTCGACATACGCGGCAACCGCACCTCGCTGACCGGTCCGGACGGCACCGTCACCCGCTACACCCATCACTCAACGGGCGCCCCCGCCACCATGACCGACGCATTGGGGTCGGTGCTGACAATCGAGGCTGACCCGGCCGGACTGCCGCTGGCCCTCACCGACGCTCACGATGCTCGCACCGTGTGCCGTCGCGACGCCTTCGGCCGGGTCGTCTCGCTGACCGACGCGCTCGGCGCCACCACCACCCTGATCTGGAATGCGGAGGGTCGCCTCCTTGAACGCGCGGCGGCCGACGGCACGCGCGAGACCTGGCGCTGGGACGGCGAGGGCAACTGCCTGCAACATACCGACGCACTCGGCGCATCCACCCGCTACACGTACGGTCCCTTCGATCTGCCGCGCTCGCGCCTGCTGCCGGACGGCTCCGCGTACGCCCTCAACTATGACACCGAACAACGGCTCACCAGTGTCACCGATCCGAGGGGCCTGACCTGGAACCTTCGCTACAACGAACGCGGCGAGCTCGTCGAGGAGACGGACTTTGACAGCCGAGGCATCACCAGTGTCTTCGATGCGGCCGGGCAACTGGCCTCGCGCCGTATGCCGGACGGTCACACGTGGACGTTCACCTACGACGGGAACGGCCGGGTCGTCACCAAGAACGTGAACGGGGCACGCACCACCTACTCCTACGGGGCCGCCGGGCGGCTGGAGCACGCCAGAACCGCCACCTCGGAGCTCACCCTCGCCTACGACGCCGCCGGACGTGTCATAGCCGAGACCGTCGACGGGCGCACCACGCGCTACCGCTACGACGCCCTCGGCCAGCGCACGGGACGCACCACTCCTACCGGAGCGGTCAGCGAGGGGACCTGGGACGCCGTCGGCAACCGTAGTGGACTGCGGCTGGGCCAGGCACACCAGTTGGCCTTCGAACATGACCTGCTGGGCCGCGAGATCCAGCGCATCCTCAGCCCGGAGGCCGCGATCACCTCGCAGTGGGACCAGCTGGGCCGGCTGACCAGCCAGACTCTCCGCGCCGGCGACCACCGGATGCGCGACCGCCGCTTCAGCTACCGCGCCGACGGAATGCTGACAGGCATCGACGACTTCGCCACCAGCCGCGCCACACAGTTCCAACTGGATCCGCTAGGCCGCCCCCTGGCTGCCCGGACTGGATCACGACAGCCCGAGACATACCGCTACGACCCGGCAGGCAACCAGAGCTTCGCCGAATGGCCGAGCAGCCGTGCCGCACCGGACTCCGCAGGGGAACGCTCCCTGGACGGCACCCGGATGCTGGCCGCAGGACGCACCACCTACCACTATGACGAGGCCGGCCGACTGGTCGAGCGCCGCAAAAGGCGCCTCTCCCACAAGCCGGACATCTGGCGCTACACCTGGGACCCGGAAGGCCGACTCACCACCTGCACCACCCCCGACGGCACCCTCTGGCGCTACCGCTACGACCCTTTGGGGCGCCGCACCGCCAAATGCCGCTTCACCGCCGACGGCCAGGTGACCGAAGAAATCCAGTTCACCTGGGACGGCGACCGGCTGGCCGAGGAGGCCAACACCGCCACCGGCACCCTCGTGTCGTGGGAATACGACGGATACCGGCCCCTGACCCAGTGCGAACGCAAACCCCGCACCCAGAACGAATTCGACAGCCGATTCTTCGCCATCGTCACCGACCTCATCGGCACGCCCACCGAACTCGTCGACGAACAAGGCGACGTGGCCTGGCAAACCCGTACCACCGTGTGGGGCACCACCACCTGGAACGCCGACGCCACCGCCTACACCCCCTTACGATTCCCCGGCCAGTACGCCGATCCCGAAACCGGCCTGCACTACAACTACTTCCGCCACTACGACCCCGAAACCGGCCGCTACGCCGCCCCCGACCCGCTCGGCCTGACCCCCGCGCCCAATCCCGTCGCCTACGTTGACAACCCTCACACACAGTTCGACCCGCACGGCCTGACCCCCTGCGACGAAAAGGACGTCACCTGGGGCGATCGTGTCCACTACCGAGAACTCGGCCCCGGCGGACGGGCCCAGGGAGTCACCGCCACCCTCACCCGCAGCATGATGGGTGGAAAGACAGACCCCGGCGTCGCCCCAGCCGGATGGGAGAGCAACAAGGGATACAACCGGGCCCATCTTCTGGGCGCCCAGATCGGCGGATCCAACAAGGACCCGCGGAATTTCGTCACCATGCACGCCTACGCCAACAGCCCCATGATGAGGCGCTACGAGACCCAGGTACGCAAGGCCGTGGACAAGGGCGAGGTGATTGAATACTCCGCCACCCCCGTATACAAGGGAGACAGCGTCATCCCCGAAGGCGTCTGGCTGGAGGCACAAGGCTCCGACGGATTCCAGTTCATGCCCAAAGGAGCGACCACCGGCACCAACCGGATCTACATACCCAACGACCCCAGGAACTGAAACAAAAAGGGCAGGCCAGTGAACGAGCACGTACGTCGTCTGATCGAAGTTCTGGATACGGATGCCACGGCACCACAGCAGCAGGACTGGTCCGGCGTCGAGTCGGAACTCCAGGTCCGACTCCCCGATGACTACAAGGAATTCATTGAGCGAGTAGGCGGCGGGTGGGTCGACGGCTACCTGTACATCCTCGCGCCGTCCTCTCTGAACCAGCACTACGATCTCGCCAAGTCGTCCGCCGAGCGCGAAGAGGCTTACGAAGATATCTTCGACATCGAGGACAAACCTGCCCAGCTCGAACCGGCCGGAAGCCGCATCGTCCCATGGGGCACCACCGACAACGGAGAGTGGCTCTTCTGGCGGATCCTTCCTGGACAAGAACCCGCCGAATTCGCCGTACTGATCAACGAAGCACGCGGTGACCGCTGGGAGTTCCACGAACTAGGATTCGCCGAATACCTGACTGCGGTACTGCAGAGCGAGATCCAGTCAGACATCCTCTCATCGGCGTTTCCCTCCAGCCCGCATGACTTCCGCAAGTTCACGCACACCCCCTAGCCCCTCCCCCGCCACTTCGCAAGCGCATCCTCCTCACCTCATTCCGGCACCACCAAACTCAGCAACCAACCATCAGCAAGTATCAACCACAGCGCAGCTACTACGACAAGCAACGCGCCCGCAGCAAAACCCACACCCAGGCCCTCCTCCGCCTCACCTGCCAACGCATCAGCGTCCTGTTCGCCATGCTCCGCGACGGCACCTTCTACGAATCTCGCACGCCCGCGGACGCCGATCTCGCCGCATGACCCCAGCAAGACCAAATCACCCCAAAATCGACAGGGGTGCCTTCACGAAGGACATAGAGGCACCCCTCGACAAACGTGATCGGCGCCGTAGACCTGGCGCGACAAGTTCCTCGTCCATGACGCCAGGGTGGCCCCGGGGTAACGAACACTCCCCCACCGCTTCACCTCCAACAGCCACTCGCCGTAATCACTGCGCCTCACCCGACGACCGTCCACACCCCCGTCGCATCTGCCTGCGACGGGGGCTTCCCCTGGGGGGAATCTGGGGAGTACGGACAGCGCCGGGGAGTGCTAGGGGAGAATCGTCTACGTAACGCGGCAGGAACCTGAAAGCCCCTGAAAGACCCGTCCCCGCAGGTCAGAGGCCGATCGAGGGGAGTCTGGTACGAGACCTTCCCCGGTGAGGCGAAGCACGGCTTCTGCCCTAACTGCGTTATGCAAGCAGAACTCGCGTCCCAGAGCTTCGTGTCTCATTCCCGGCGCCCACGTCAAGACCCTGCCACGGACCCTGGCGTGGATCGGGCCGCAAGGGAACAGGAGGCAGCTGGCGCGGGAGACGACGGACGCGGTCGACGAGCTGATCGGTCTGGCCGCGATGCCTTCCGCACCGCTCGCCGATCGCGTGGCCGCGCTCCGCCAGATCTCACGAAGTAAGCCAGGCTTCCGCACGTCTTTCGAAGCGATCGCCCCGATCGGACAGGTGCAGGGCGACCCGTCGGACCAGCGCCCTGTGCGCCGGTTTGTCCTCGCCCGCGGCAACCCCGAGGACGTACCGGCCGGACACCACGGTGGCGTGGGCCACAGGTCTCGACTCCAAGCCCGTCCGGTAGGTGTACAGCCAGGCCCCGCTCCGCGGTCTCTCGATCTCGGCAGTCACGCACCCGCCGAGTGACGGGGCGCAGCCCCAGGGCATGGCGCTGGCGGCGTACGTCCGGGCGGCCGTCGCGTCGGGCGCGACCCAGCGCACGGTGACGGAGAAGACGTCGCTGCCGTCACCGGACTCCGTGGCGAAGCGGCACACACTCGGGTGCGGCAGCCGGACTCCGTGCATCGTGCGGCTCCGCTTCTCCGGCAGCGCGAGATAGTCCGGGGCGAGTTCCGAGAGTAGTCCGGGGTCCACCAGGCCACAGCCGTCGGGCCAGTGCGGTGGTTCCGTTCCCCCCAGTGCGATGGGCCGGGCCGCATCCTTGGCGCGATGCTCCGGTCGCAGTCCGGTGTAGCGGGTTCCCTTCGCTTCCTCACTGCGGACCACGAGCAGTTCCCCACTCGCCCCCAGCAGCTTCCCGGCGACCGGCCAGGGCACCGACGCTGTACGGCGGCCGTCAAGATCCACCAACGTGCTGGCTCCGGGCCCCTGCCCGCCGGCGTCCCCAACGGACCAGCGCACGTCTCCGGAGTACGAGCCGTCCGTGGTCGTGTCGTCCACGATCACGCCGTCCGTCATGAAGGCGAAGCCCTTCAGAGGGCGGGCACGTTTCCAGGCGGGCTTCCCGGTATCCGCCCGAAAGGCCCGCAGTTCGTGGCCGACGCTCGCGTAGACGACCCCCTGTTCCTCCCCCAGCGGAATTCCGTCCCCCGCCTTCAGGATCTCCTCACCCGATTCCGTGAGCAACCGGAACTCCCCGGGCACCATGCGTACGCCGAGGGCCCCGTCCGCCGCAGTGAGCATGACGTTCTCCGCACGCCCCAGCCGCTTCCGCCATACGGACCTGCCGTCCCGCTCGTCCACCGCCTGGAGTTCCGCAGTCTCGCCCGGGCACTCACGGAGCAGTAAGAGACGGGTCGGCGTCGCCACCATCTCGTAGGGCACGTCCACGTAGGGTCGGGGGTTGTCGCACTGGGTGTCCAACGGGACGTTCCACCGGACCGTGCCGGTACGCGGCTCAAGGGCCAGCGCCCGGCCGCCTTCGATGACTACCGGTCCCCACTCCGCCAGGAGAAGGCCCTTGACGACGAAGTCACCGGCCCCCTTCCCGTCCGGCCCCGGTGCCGTCGCCCTGCGATGCCACAGCTCGCGCCCGGTCGCGAGATCGTACGCCCGCAGGGTGTCCTTGAAGTGGTCCTGCGTGTCCACGAGGAAGAGCACACCGCCCGACAGCCCCAGGTCGGGGGACTCCTCCGCGAAGCCGTTCACGATGGAGAGGAGTTGGCCACTCCGGGTGTCGATGACGCGGACGGAGCGGCCCACCGGAACCGCCAACGCCTCGTCGCTGAGGGCTGGTGGCACGTCGCGCGAGTCCAGCGCCCGCCCGGTGGCCACGTACGACCAGGCCACCTCCAGCGTGTTCGGAGGCCCGGACGGCTTGCCGACGGTCCTTCCGTCGCCGATCAGCAGCACCAGCAGGACGACGACCAGCAGGCCCGCTCCCGCCGCACGCAGCTCCGTACGCGAACTCCGACGTGCCATCCCACTCCCCGTCTCCCAGAACTTCCCGGAACTTTGCGGGTCTTCCCAGATTCTTGCGGGCCTTCCCCGGAGCGGTGGGCACCGTGCCGGTCAGCACGGTGCCGCAGGCGACCATCGGCAGGGCCGGGAGTCGTCCTCGCGCCGGAACCCTCCGTTCGGCGAGCCCGAGTACACGGCTCCGTACTCCGCGGCGTACCCGGTCACCGCATACAGGCTCCCGCTCGGGGCAGGCACGGGAACCGCGCCCTGCTTCCCGTTCCGCACGTAGTGGACGACCAGCCGGAACTCGCGGGACCCCCTCGCGGCCACGAAGGTCGCCGACAGGTTGACCTGTTCGCCCGGCGCGAGCGTGACGACGTGCTCGTCGAAGTATCGATCGGCCGAGCCCTTCCCGGTCAAGAACACCGGCCGGCTGCTGTCCAGGTCCGCGTACAGCTGGATCTTCGGCTCACCTCCGGCGCTCGCCTCGCACAGCAGCGTTCCGGCGAACGGCGGTGCGGGACCCGGCTGTTCGGGCTCGATATCGATCGAGGTGATGGTGAGCGGCTGCGTACCGCCTTCGATCGTGAGTTCGGTGGTGAGTTCACCGGCCCGTGCGCCACGATGACGCCGGACGACCCCGGCCACGTCACCGCCGGTCACGATCTCCGCCCGATCCCGCGGCAAGGAGATCCTGTCCTCCAGGGCCGTGCAGCCGCCGTCATCGCCGTCCTGCCGGGCGGACACGGTGAACGGCGCGGACGGAGGGCTCGCCGAGGGGCTGCCTGCAGCGGCGGGCGCGGCAGGTTCGGACTCGCCGCCCAGGCCCAGGCCGTTGAGGGCGAGGGCGGTCAGCACCGCGCCGATCACAGGTATGCCGACCCCGAGATAGAGCAGCCGTCCGTGCTTCCTCCACCACGGCTCGGCGGCGGTATCCGGTGTCCCGCTTGACGTGCCGGGCCGTGACGTACGCGAACCCACCCGTAACGTGGTCCGATTCCTCACCCGTCCCCCGCCCCTCGGTGACTCACGCATCCCCTTGTTGCCACGGTCAGGCCGACTGGCACCGCTCCCAGGCCCCGGCCCGGCGTCCCGTACGCGTACTCCTACTCCACGAGCCCCGGGCGAGATCGAGCGTAGCGGCCGGTCCGGTATTCGCGCGTACCGTTTCCAGGTACTGCTCCGTACCCTCTACCGTGTCCCCAACCCCTGCTCACAAGGCATACTGAATCCGCGTCGCCTGCCCGGTACCGAGTGTGGGAAGGTGAAGGTCCTCCTCGCGGACACGCGCCTGCCGCCCCGCAACATATCGTGCCGTCATGTCATATGAGTTAGTTCTGCCCGTCCCTCAGGGCGGGCACATGACAGATCAGGGATGCCCGTCCGCCACGGACACCTGCAAAGGCGACACAGCGGAGGTAGGGCCATGACACCCGACGTGGACCAGACCGATGCGGCCGCCGGTACACCCCGGCCCCGAACCGGCCGTCCGGCGCGGCGGCCGAACCGACGCACCCTCCTCCTGGGCGCGCTCGGGACCGTGGCCGCTGCGGCCGTCGCCGTACCCACCGCGCTTACCATGTCGTCCTCCGGGCGGTCGGATCCCGCCCCGCCCTCCCGGCCCCAAGGACCACGCAGCCAACAGCGACTGCCTCGCCCCTTGATCGTAAAAACGAACTTCAGAGGCGTGCGCGCCCTGGCGTTCAGCCCGGACAGCAAGATCCTCGCTGTCGGACTGCGCGACGGAGGGATTGAATTCTGGGACCCGAGGACCCTGACCCCCACCATCAAGCTCAGAAAGCCCAGCGAACGGTACTACGGGGGTCGGTACTACGGGGTCCGCGACCTGGCCTTCAGCAGAGACGGGACGCTGCTCGCCGGCTGCGACGGCGTGAGCACGACTCTGTGGAACGTCGCCGCACGCGAGGAGATCGCGACGCTCACCGACACCGAGATCGATCCCGTCAAGGTGCAGTCACTCGCGTTCCATCCGCACGCCGACGTCCTGGCCTGTGCCAATATGCGCGCGACGGTCAATCTGTGGGACACCGGCACTCATGAGAAACTCGCGACGCTGATCGACCCGATCGGCTACACGAAGAGCCAGCAGAAGTCGGTCGAGTCGGTCGTCTTCAGCCGCGACGGCAGCACGATCGCAACCAGTCACGAGGCGCGCAACGTACGCGTCTGGGACGCCTCCGCCGGCAAAATCATCAGCACGATCGACGGCCTCGAACTGCCGGTACTCGAACTCGCCTACAGCCCCGACGGATCCTTGTTGGCCGGTGGCACCGCGAGCTTGAGCACCAGGGACGGGCAGGTCAAGCTGTGGTCGGCGGACAGCCAGAAGGAAGTCGCGACCCTCACGGTGCCCTACGTCACCACCCCCGGAGAGGCCATCCCCCGTAAAGAGCGCATCGTCCGGTATGTGAATTCCGTGCAATTCAGTCCCGACGGCGAGACCGTAATCGGTTCGGTCGACGGCGACCCCCTGATCGTGCGGTGGGACGTCTCCACTCGAAAGCTCATCGACATCGAGAACACGCGCGCCTACCAGGACAGCCCGGACTTGCACTCCGCGCATCCGATGCGGATCAGCCCGGACGGAACCATGGTCACCGCCGGACTCTTGAGCGACGTGGCCCTGTGGAAGCTGCCGTGACATGACAGCGACTTCTGGGACCGACCCCTTCGCCGGGCCCTGAGGATCGGTGAGGCTCACGGGTTGCGAAGCGGCCGGACCGTGCCACTGGTCGCATCGGCGATCTGGCCGCGGAGGGTGGTCGCGTCGGCCTCCAGCTCGGCATTGCGTAGGGCCAGGACCTGGATCTGATTCGCATAGGTAGCGACGGTGGCCTTCAGATCACGGACCTCCGCGGCCTTCTCCCGGCGGAAATCGCGAAGCTCCTTCCGCAGCCGGATGATCTCGGCCTTGAGCTCGTCGACCTCTGGCCGCTTGGTACTGGGGGCGGCGAGGACTTCCTTGATGGCGCCGGCGACCGAGGACCGGTAGTAGGACGCTCGGGAGACGCCCGCCTCGGTGGCGATGTTGACCACGTTGACGCAGCCGTCGGTGATCTCTGGGCGGCCATCCAGCAGCTGCTCGAAGGCCCGCATGATGGCGCGGTCCTTGTCGGACAGCTCATGCTCGCGAGAGAGCCGGGCGAAGACGGTCTGGGTAGTGCGGGGACCGGTCACAGGGGGCTGCCTTCCTCGGCGTGCAACTCGGCGATCATGGCATCGAGGGTGGTTTCGAACTCTCGGATGGCGGCTTCCTGCAGCAGCGGCACGCCTCGGATGTCCTTGAACTCCTCGTGTGCCAGGTCGCGGGTGAGCCGTATCCGCGGAATGTGGACTGCCGACCGGCGCGAGTTCGGGCAGCTCAAGCACATGTTCAGCATCGGCAGCGGCTGCCTGACGTTCTTGGCCCGCTTCCCACACACGGCGGTCTCCGCGTGGTGGAAGCAGTCGTTGAGCGCGCCTGGGTGGAGGGTGCGGGTCAGGTGCCGCAGCATCGTCCGCAAGCGCTCTGGGCTTGCGACGGCCCCTGGCAGGTCGCCGAGCTCGGCCCGGATCCGGTCGAACTCGGCCTCGACCCGATTGACGGCGCCGCCGGCTGACCGGCCGCCCTGGTTCCAGTCGTGGTAGAGATCCTCGACGTAGTCCAAGAGGGCGACGGCCTTGTCCGCTGCGACCTCGTCGGCGAAGCCGGAGGCTGATGTTCCTAATGGTGGAGTCGGGTATTGGAACTGTCCGAATGCCTCAGACCGGCCTGACCATCCGACCCGCCTGAACAACGACACGACACCACGCGTTCAACCTCAGTAGGCGGGACGGCTGACTCACTCCGTTGGCACGAAGCGTGAGCGTTCCGCTGAAGGGAAGCGTCGCCCTTCAGCGTCGAGGAGGTCGATCAGGTCAATGAGCTGGTGCTGGATCCGGACTAGGCGGTCACGGGCTTTGTCCGGCTCACGGGCTGCGAGCTCGACGTGATCGAGGAGTTCTTGCGTCCACTCGGAGAACGCACCTTCAACAGTGAGCTGGGCGCAGAATGTGGCGTAGCCGATGCATCGGCGGTCACCTGGCTCGCTGTCCGGATCGATCATGATTTCACCAATCGCTCTTTGATCCGTGCGGAAGATCCGGAAGCACTCTGCATCCGACGTGTGCGCGTCTCCGAGGGACCTGCTGACTCTGTTGAGGGTGAACATGATCCGCTGGTTCGCCCGGTTGCTCCCGAGGTCAAGGAACTGAAGATCCCTGCGGAAGATCTCGGCCCATCCCAGGTACTCAGCGAACAGGAACGCAGTGCTCCTCTTCACGTAAAGAGCTTGCTCCTCAGTGCCCGCCAGGAGGAAGGCACTCGTGAAACCCCTCCTCCCCCGAAGGTCGACTTGGTAACCCCTGAGGATGTTGAAGATCCTGCTCTGAAGATCGAAAGCTGCCCATAACAGCGCATCCCGGTATCGGCTCATGTAGTCCCTGCGGTCGCGGGACTTCGCCTGAGCCTGCAGCCGATGCCCCAGGACTGCCGTAAACACCGCGCCCAAAACGGCGATCACAGCCGATACCACCGCGATCATCAGCAGCCCCTGCCTGAGGTTCCCGCCGGTGATGAGTCGGGTGGTTGAAATCCCTCGTTCATTTCAGTGATCTCCCGTCTGGAACGCCGACTGACGTCGGCGGCGTATGCGGCCCAGTCCCCGGCCGATGCTTTCTGCCACTGGACGGCGACCTTGATATGGACGCCGAGCATCCGGGCGAGGATCGCGGCGGGAAGCTCGGTCGCGAGGGTGAACAGGGCAGTGGACCGATCCTGTTTGGGCCGAATCCCGATGCTGTGGAGGCGCTTGTCCAGACCCGCTTCACTCATAGCAACACCGTGCTTGCTTTCGTGGGGCATCGCAGGGACCAGATGCGCCGGCGCCCCCGACCACGATGGGCGGGGGCGCCGGTGTCGCCGTGTGGCTTGTTGCCAGCGGCCTCCTGTGGCCTTGGTGAGGGCCTTGTCGAGGTGACGGTCGACGAGGGCCGGGGAGCGGGAGACGATCAGCAAAACGCCGCCGTCTTGGATCGCGGTCTGCTTCACCACGGTGTTCTGCCCACCGGTGGAGAACGTCAGGATCTGGCTCCACTGCTCGTCACCGAGCTGGCGGGGTGCGGTCAGTTTCTGCGAGGCCATGTCGATTGCGGTGCCGCCCGTGACGACCTGATAGGTGGGGCACCCGGTCATGGCGTCGAAGATCTGGCGAATGCCGTCGGACAGCTTTGCGGCACGGTCGCTGTACAACTCCTCGGTGACCTCCGAGTTGCTGCCTCCGGTGTAGGTGAAGGTGGCCTTCGCCTTGCGCGGGAATGTGAGCGAGCCGCCGGTCGCCGCATCGCCGCCCAGCTCGCTCAGGGCCGGGCAGCCGATGACGGTCACGTCGTCGTGCCGGGACGGACGTTCCGGCTTGCGCAGGTAGCCGCTGCCGAGGTCACTCTCGTCGAGCAGACGAGCCTCCAGCGCGGCCGACGACAGCGGAGTGTCGTTCTGGCCGGCACCGGCCGGCTTCCCGGCCCGGGCGGAGGAGACGGTGTCGGGCTTAGCCTCGGTGGTTTCGGTGGAGCAGGCGGGCACGGCGAGGAGCGTGACGGCGGTGAGGCCGAGGGCGGTGGTGGCGACGCGAACGCGCATGGCGGAACTGACCCCTTGGTGCTAGGCGACGGGTGGTCAGTACGGGCCCGAGGGCCCGGTGGGGTCGTCGGAGTGGGGGTCAGTGGCCGAGGTGGCGCAGGCAGTCCTCGAACGTCGCGTGCGTCGCGTCCGCGGGGCCGGCGTGCCGGTTGTACCAGGCGGTGTCGAGACGCGTCTCGCGCTGCTGGTGGCCCGTCCGGCAGCGCAGCCAGATCTGGTCGCGGGTGGAGAGGATGAGCCAGTCCCGGTACGCGCCGCACTCGACGCAGGCGACCATCTCGCCGTCGAGGACGATCGGCTGTTTCCAGGGCATCATCCGGCCATCGAGCTGGTCGTGGCTCGGGACGCGCAGCTCCGGCGGGAGGAAGTCGTCCACAACGGCGGCTGGCTCGGCGGGCTGCAGTTCGGCCCGCATCTGTTCGACCTTCGGCGGTACCTGGCTCTCCAGCCGCGCCCACATGTCGTAGTGCTGGCGCTGCATCTCGCTGGGCTCCGCCGCGTGGCCGCGGCGTATTCGTTCGAACACGTTGGCGTCCTCCCTCGTCTCATCCTGCACACGTCATGATCGTGTCTCATGTCCCCGGCCTCTTCAATTCACGAAGTCCACAGTCACGGCCGTCCGCGCCGGCGCCCGGACCGTCCCGGCGCTCGCTGTCCCGTCTGGTGTGTCGAGCGCTCTTCCGCGTGAGCACTGATCACCTTGTCGCTGGGGTCGGCGGGCAGGCCCGCGGTCCGCCGCAGCCGCCACACGAGGACGTCGCTGACGGAGTCCGCTGTGTCGAGTTCCCGTCGTCCCGCGGCGTCGCCCAGGAGGGCGGCCGGGTCGTGGCCTGCGGCTTCGACGTCGGCGAGGGTGGCGGCGAGCGCGTACCAGCCGGGCTCGGCGAGGATCTGTTCGGCCAGCTCCGGCACCGCCTCACGCAGCACCGACGTTTGCCGCTGGACCAGAGGGCGGCCCAGACGCCTGCCGCGCTGGAAGAGGGTGCCGAGGGGTTGGGCGGCGGCTGCCTGGTAGGCGGAGCGCAGGTGTTCGGCGGCCTGGCGGGCGGCGGCGGCCTGCTGCGCGTGGCCCTTCTTCGCGTGCCAGTGCACGGCGGCGGTGATGAGGAAGAACAGCATGTCGATCGCCATCGCGGTCGTCGCGCCGTCTTCGCCCCGGCCGAGGGCCGGGCCGCTGTGGACGAGGTCGCGGGCGGCCTGCCGCAGGGCCCGGTCGTGGCCGCGTTCGGCACGGACGTGGGAGCGGGAGGCTCGTTCGAACGCGAATGCCGCGTCGCGCAGTTCGCGGCGGGTGTGGGCGGCGGATGTCTTTGCGAGCGCGTCCAGGACCTCGCCGGCCGCCGCGATGTGCGCGGCGGCGACCGCGTCGTCACCGTGCTCGACGATCGTGATCGCGGTCCAGGCGGCCGACGCGGTTCGTCGGCGGGCGGCGGACGGGCTGTCTGGCTTTGCGCGGACGGGAGTATCCGTCGAGGGGTCCTGGCCGCGGATGCCGGCGGACCAGCGCTCCCGGATCCTGGGCAGGGACAGGTCTGGGGCGAGGCGGGCGCCGGGGTAGAACACGGGCTCGCCGTCCTTGTTGCGGTCGTCGGGGAGGGCCACCTTGTAGCCCAGCAGATCACCGGAGGGGGCGGCACGCGTGCGGATCAGGAGCCCGGCGGCGGCCAGCCGGTCGAAGAACTCGGTCTCGCTCTGCGCGCCGGCCACCGCGCGGCGTACGGTCTCGCGCAGTTCCTCCCGCGCGGTGCGCTCGCGGCCCTGACGTACGGCCTTGTGGCGTTCGGCGGAGCCGGTGACCGGCGCGGGGATACCGGGGGTGCAGCGACTGCAGTTTTTCCTGTCCGAGTCGCCCTGGGAGTCCGAGCAGGTCAACGACCGGCGGCTTGAGCTGCTGCGCGAGGAGCCGACGACGGCTCCGCATGGCGGCGGGGTCATCGTGATCGACGACTCAGGTGACCGCAAGGACGGCACGGCGACCGCGCACGTGGGCCGGCAGTGGCTGGGCCAGCTGGGAAAGACGGGCAACGGCATCGTCACGGTGACCACGGTGTGGTCCGACGGCCGTGTGTACTACCCACTGCACGCGACGCCCTACACCCCTGCCCATCACTTCACCCGCGGCTGATCCGATCCGGCCTTCCGCACGAAACCGCAGCTGGCCGCTGCCCTCGCGGCCCGCGGGAAGACTGCGGGTTTCGGCTGCCAGGCGGTGGTCGCCGACTGCGCCTACTCCGTCAGCGACGACTGGTATCTCGCGCTGCGTGAGGCTGGCCTGGCCTACGTGGTCGCACTCAAGCCGCACCGCGGAAACTGGGCCCGGGCCGACCAGCCGCACACCCCCATCGAAGCCGCCCCAGCTCTGAACTGGCGCGATGCCAAGCATCCCGGCGACTGGACGCCCGTGGAGCGTCACTTCCGCGACGGGCACACCGAGACCTGGTGAGCCGCCGATGCCCGGCTGGGCGGCTACGGCCCCACCTCACCCTGCCGGCTGGTCGTGGCCACCACCGACCCAGCCAGCCTGCCGGAGAAAGCCACCTGGTACCTGGCCACCAACCTGCCCCACCCCACGCCACCACCGGCCCGCACCCGCCAGCCGACCTCGCCGAGATCGTCCGTCCCTACGGACTGCGGCCGTGGATCGAGCAGAGCTACAAACAGATCAAGGATGAACTCGGCTGGGCCGACTTCCAGGTCCGCCCCGACCGAGCCATCCGTCGCCACCAGACCCTGGTCAACTGTGCCTTCTCCTTCTGCTGGGATCAGTGGTTCGCCCCACCCGGACCCCTGGATTCCACCGCGCCGGACCCGTGCCCCGACGAGGGGTCAGAGAGGGGGACCAGCCCCGTCCCACCAGCCCCAACAGCCTTGCTGGCCTATGGCCTTACGAGCCATTCGTTCCTGGCTCACCCCCGCCGTCACCCTGAACCGGTGGTGGCGAGCCTGGACGGACAAGAACCCACCCTCCGAGCTCCAGGCCCTGATCGACGCGGTCACCACCGGACACGGCATTGACCTCTACTGCCGGATTTAACGAACTACCGGTAAGAGTTCGCAACACGGCCCACGGGTCTACGGACACGACGGCCTCCTCACGCCGTCATCAGCCCGAAAGGTTTCGCAACAAGCACCTGCCGCCCCAGCCGCCGGAGCCGAACCTGGCCGTCATCAGCCCACGAGGGTTCACAACGAGGGGATGCGGGGAGCCCCCTACGGCTGGCGGGCGTTTCCGATAGCGGTGCCGCCCTCCTCGTCGTCCGTGGCGGTGTCCCTGCCGTGAGCCAGCGTCATCCGGAGATCATGGAGAGGCCCGCAAAATGGGTGGCAGCACTCGTCAAGCCCGCAATAAGTCGTGACCTCGGCTTTTTGGTGTGACGGAAGTCCCGTCTACTGCCATCCGACGCGGCGGCAACATAGCCCGGAAACGCCGGTTAGCCAAACCGGCGTTTCCGGAGACGATAAATGCACCAACGTCCATACCCGAGCACAACCACAGATCGAAGCGATGGCGAAGGCACGTCGCCGCTGCCTGCTGGAAGTCCGCCGCGCGTTCTCCGTTCGCGAACTGCGCTGTCCGTCTCTGGACTCTTCCGCAGATCCGTCTAGTGTTCCGTACTCCCCGGAGAATAGCCGCACTTGCTCAATGAACCGATAGCAACCATTGCCAACGCCGAACCGCATCGCGAGAAGGAGTCCACAGCGGACCCTGCAGTTGCTCACCATCATGCCGCATCACCTGATAGCCGAGCGCCCCTCCTCACCAGCGCCTGGTATTCAACCAGTGACCTCGCTGCCTGCCTGAGAGTCGACGCCTCTACCCTGCGCCGCTGGCGCACCACCCAGCCACCCCAGGGGCCACCGTTCGTCACGGTCTCGGAACGCGTCGTCATGTACAGCGTTCTTGACGTCGAGGAATGGCTGCGCCACCGACGTACCGTCCCGACCAAGGGACTCAATGGCCGATAAGACCAACGTTCCTGTCGGTGTCCGGCTCTCGACCGACATCGAGTACCGTCCTGACCGCCCCACTCCGTATCGGGCGCGTGTCCGGTGGACCGATCCGACCAGCAAGCGCCGCCAGTCACTGTCCGAGGGAAAGGACAGCGAAGAAGAGGCCCAGGAATGGCTCCAGGCCATCATCGAGGCCGCAGAGGCTGGCCTGAGCCCGTCGCTGGCCACCATGAAGCTCGCCGAATACGGCGAAGCGAACATGGACCTCGCCCTGCGTGGCCTGGAGTTGAAAACACTGGACCCCTACCTGTCAGGGTGGCGGATGCGCGTTGTCCCCGCCCTGGGCCACCTCGCGGTGCGGATGATCACCAATGGTGTCGTCGACCGCACCGTGCAGAACTGGATCGCGGACGAGCACAGCCGCTCCACGGTGAAGAACACGATCGCCGTCCTGGTCCGCGTCATGGAGCAGGCAGTCCGCGACGGCATCATCAAGGTCAACCCCGCCCGGGTGACCGGCTGGCAGAAGCTCTACAAGCAGGCCGAGGACGAACTCCACGACCCACGGGCGCTGGCCCTGCCAGACTGGGAGACCCTCGTCGCGCTGGCCGACGCGCTCGTTGCCGCCTCCCCGACCAGTACCGCGGCTGGGGAGACGTGGTCATCTTCGCCGCGTGCACTGCCGCACGGATCGGCGAGGTTTCAGGCTGCCGCGTTGGGGACATCGACACCAACCACTGGATCTGGACCGTACGGCGCCAGACCACACCCGCGCCCGGCGGGCTGACCGACAAGGGCACCAAGGGCAAGCGGGCTCGCAGGGTTCCCATCGTCGAGGAGATCCGTCCCCTCGTCGCTCAGTGTGTCCGTCCGCCGGCCCGAATCCCGATGCCCGCCTGTTCACCGGCCCGCGCGGCGGACGCATCTCCACCGCCGTCCTGCGCGACGCGACACACTGGGACGACGTGGTCACCAAGCTCGGCTACGAGCACCTGCGCCGCCACGACCTCCGGCACACCGGACTGACCTGGTTCGCCGACGCAGGCGTGCAGGTCCACGTCCTCCGCCGGATCGCCGGCCACGGCTCCCTGACCACCACCCAGCGCTACCTGCACCCGGACGTACACAAGATCACGGCCGCCGGAGCGGCGCTCTCCGCGCACCTCAGCGTGCTGCGCGCACCGCGCTCGCTGCCGAGCCCGATCGTCGTGACCCGCTGACCGCGGTCAGGGGCCCCGGTCCCCACCTGGTCCCCAGGAATGATCAAGGGCCGATTTCGGACACCTCCGAAATCGGCCCTGACCTGCGACTGTCTCCAGTCGGGACGACAGGATTTGAACCTGCGACCCCTTGACCCCCAGTCAAGTGCGCTACCAAGCTGCGCCACGTCCCGATGCCCGTCTGACCTGGGGTTTCCCCGGCCCGAACGCGCATGAGAACAATACCGCACTCGGACCGGTGGTCACGAATCCCTTTCCGGGCGGATCGGGCGCTTGACCTCAAGCGTGGTTGAAGTTGCAGCCTGGGTCCTATGACGACGACAGAGATGACCTCCGTAGCGGGATATCAGGATCTGAACCGGCTGCTGGCCCTCATGACGGGCGACGAGAAGCACGGACCGGCGGCGACCTCCACGCTGGACGCTCTGTGGGTGCTGTACGACCGGGTCCTGCGCGTGTCGCCCGGGACCGTCGACGCGCCGGGGCGGGACCGGTTCCTGCTCTCGAAGGGGCACGGGCCGATGGCGTACTACGCGGTTCTCGCCGCGAAGGGGTTCCTCGCCGAAGAGACGCTGCCCGGCTTCGGCTCGTACGACTCGCCGCTCGGGCATCACCCCGACCGGACCCTGATCCCGGGCGTGGAGATCGGCAGCGGCTCGCTCGGGCACGGACTGCCGCTCGCCGTGGGCAGTGTGCTCGGGCTCCGTGCGCAGGGGCTCACCGATCCGCGGGTGTGGGTGCTGATCGGCGATGCCGAGCTGGACGAGGGCAGCAACCACGAGGCGCTCGCCTACGCGGGGCCGGCGGGGCTCGATCAGCTCCACACGCTGGTGATCGACAACGCGTCCGCGACCTACGGCTGGCCCGGCGGCATCGCGTCGCGGTTCGAGGCGGCCGGCTGGTCGGCCGAGACCGTCGACGGCAGGGACCACGAGGCGCTGTACGCGGCCTTCACCACGCCGCACGCGGGCCGGCCCCGGGCGGTCGTGGCCCGTGTCGAGCCCAAGTCCTGACCATCGCGCCACGCCTTCCACCGGCCGGAGCACCCGCCGGAGCACCCGGCAACACACCCGGGCAGAGCACGCGGGCAGAGCGCCCGCCACAGTACCGAGGGGTATTTCCATGGACACCATGCGCGACCGCTTCATCTCCACCACCTCCCAGCTGCTGGACGACGACCCACGGCTCGCCGTCGTCCTCGCCGAGATCAGCCGGGACGGCTTCGACGCCGCGGAGAGACGTCATCCGGACCGCGTGATCAATGTCGGGATCCGTGAACAGCTGCTGGTCGGGGTGGGCGGCGGGCTCGCCCTCACCGGGCTGCGGCCGATCGTGCACACCTTCGCCAGCTTCCTGGTCGAGCGGCCCTTCGAGCAGGTCAAGCTGGATTTCGGCCATCAGGGCGTGGGCGGCGTGCTCGTCAGCGCGGGGGCCTCGTACGACTGGCCCGCGGGCGGCTTCACCCATATGGCGCCCGGTGATGTGGCGCTGATGGACACGCTCGACGGCTGGGCGGTGCATGTGCCGGGCCATCCCGACGAGGCCGAGGCGCTGCTGCGGCGCGCCGCCGCCGGGGACGGACGGGATTACGTACGGCTGTCCATGCAGAGCAACGAGCGGGCACGGCCGGTGGCGGGCGCCGGGTTCAGCACCGTACGCGAGGGGCGCGCCGGGGTCGTGGTCGCCGTCGGGCCGATGCTGGACAACGTGCTGGCGGCGACGGAGGGCCTGGATACGACGGTGCTGTACGCGACGACCGTGCGGCCCTTCGACGGCGCGGGGCTGCGCCGGGCCGTCGCGGGCGGTGACGTGGCGGACGTCGTGCTCGTCGAGCCGTATCTCGCCGGCACCTCCACCGCCGCGGCCAACGACGCGCTGGCCGAGACCCCGCACCGGGTGCTGGGGCTCGGGGTGGCCCGCCACGAGCTGCGCCGTTACGGGCAGCTGGAGGAGCATCTGGCCGGGCAGGGCCTCGACGCGCGGTCGCTGCGGGAGCGGATCTCGGGGTTCCTGACGCGCCCCTGACACGCCCCTGACACCGTCCCTGGTGAGTTCGCGGCGCTTCGTGAGGCGGGCACGAGGCGGGCGCCAGGCGGGCAAGAAGCGTGCGAGAGACGTACGGAGAACCGGTCTCGTCCGGATCGGTCCCCGGAGCGCATCGCCGGGCCGCACGAGGCAACCTTGGAGAGGACCGTGGCCGCCGATCCGGGAACGGCCGGCATCGAAGGCACGGCACCACGGAAGACGGGCAGACGTACAGAAGTGATGACGGACAGAAGTGGAGCCTGCCATGACCGCGAGCGGTGATCTGCTCATCGACGCCTTCGGCCGTATCCGCGAGACCGTCCACGAGGCGGTGGACGGCCTCTCCCCCGATGAGCTGGCCGTACGGCTGGACGACGGGGCGAATTCGATCGCCTGGCTGATCTGGCATCTCACCCGGATCCAGGACGATCACATCGCCGACGCGGCCGGTACGGAACAGGTGTGGATCGCGCAGGAGTGGTCGGAGAGGTTCGAGCTGCCGTTCTCGCGCCGCTCCACCGGATACGGCCACTCCGCCAAGGACGTGTCCTCGCTCGACGGAATCTCCGGGGAACTGCTCATCGAGTACCACGAAGCCGTTCACGAACGGACGGTGAAGTACCTCGGCACGCTCAAGGACACGGACCTCGGCCGGGTCGTCGACGACGCGTGGACCCCGGCCGTCACTCTCGGCGTACGGCTGGTCAGCGTGATCTCCGACGATCTCCAGCACGCCGGGCAGGCCGCGTTCATCCGGGGGTGGCTGGAGCGGCCCTGAATCCTGGAGCGGCCCCGAACCCGGGACGGTCCCGCGTCCTGTCGGCGACGGCTCGGGGCGACGGCCTCCGGGGAACGTCCGGTGCGGGGGTCCGTGCTCCGGCGGGCGTCAGATACGACAGCAGTTCCCGCGCGGCCGGGCCGGTGCGCTGATCCTCCGGAACGGCCGCCGAGACCTCCCAGAGATGGTCCTCCGCACCGGCCAGCGGTATGGTCCTCAGCGCCGCGGCCTGCTCCTTGCGGGCGATCGGGCGGGGCACCACCGCGATGCCGAGGCCGTGCCCCACCAGGTCGATCAGACTGTGCACATCATTGACCTCCAGGGCGACCCGCCGCTCGATGCGGGCGGCGGCGAAAGCCTCGTCGGTGAGGCCGCGGGCGCCCCAGTCCTCGTGGAAGTCGACGAAGACCTCGCCGCCCAGCTCGGCCCACTCGGCCAGTTCCGCCCCGGCCAGTGGATGATCCGGATGGCAGAGCAGCACCATCGGCTCGCTGGCCAGCGGCACCAGTCGTACCCCTTCGGGCACGGCCCCGGACACGGCGACGAAGGCCAGGTCGAGCCGTCCGTCCGCCACATCGTCCACGAGCGAGGCGGAACCGGCCTGCCGCAGCCGTATCTCGACCTCGGGGTGCTCCGACCGGAACCGCGCGAGCAGACCGGGTACGTGCACGCCCGCGACGCACTGCTCGGTGCCGACGGACAGGGTGCCGCGCAGCAGCCCCTGGACCGCAGCGACCGCCTCCCGGCCCGCCCGTACGCTCGCCAGCGCGCGCGAGGCCTCCACGAGCAGGGCGTGGCCGGCGCCGGTCAGCTCGACCCTCCGGGTGGAGCGGACGAAGAGGCGGGCGCCCAGCTCGCGTTCCAGGGCACGGACGGATGCCGAGAGTCCCGACTGCGAGACCATCAGACGCTGGGCGGCCCTGGTGAAGTGGCGTTCTTCCGCGACGGCGACGAAATATTCGAGGTGTCGGAGTTCCACGACGTACGAGCCTAGACGCACGAGCGGAGACGTACGAGCGGAGACGTACGAGCCGGAGACGGGCAGGGACGAGCAAGGACGTGCAGGGGCGCGCAGGACCGTGCAGGGACGTGCAGAGATGTACGGAGACGTACGGGCCTGATCGAGGCGATCCGCCGGACGGCCCGATTGAGAAACCCCATCGCTCAATGCGTTCGTTTTCTTCTATTGGACGCCTCACGGGCCGGCGACGAAGCTGGAAGGTGTCCGCCGGATCCGGCGGACACCGCAGCAGGAAGGTGCGCCACACCATGAAGACTCGCCGCATCGGAACCGTCGAGGTCAGCGCGATCGGTCTGGGCGGTATGCCGATGTCGATCGAGGGACGGCCCGACGAGGCCCGGTCCATCGCCACCATCCACGCGGCGCTGGACGCCGGGGTGACTCTGATCGACACGGCGGACGCCTACCACCAGAACGCCAACGACGTCGGCCACAACGAATCCCTGATCGCCAAGGCGCTGGATTCCCACGGCCGGGGCTCCGAGGTGCTGGTGGCCACCAAGGGCGGTCACCTGCGTCCCGGGGACGGTTCCTGGACGCTGGACGGCTCCCCCGAGCACCTCAGGCGCGCCTGCGAGGCGTCGCTCGGGCGGCTCGGCGTGGAGGCGATCGGGCTCTACCAGTTCCACCGTCCCGACCCGGAGGTTCCCTACGAGGAGTCCGTCGGCGCGCTCCGCGAGCTGCTCGACGAGGGCAAGATCCTCCAGGCCGGCATCTCCAACGCGGACCCGGATCAGATCCGTTCGGCCCACGAGATCCTCGGCGGCCGGCTGGCCTCCGTGCAGAACCAGTTCTCGCCGGCCTTCCGGTCCAGCGAGCCCGAGCTCGAACTCTGCGCGGAGCTGGGCATCGCGTTCCTGCCGTGGAGTCCGTTCGGCGGTATCAAGCGCGCGGGCGAACTCGGTTCCTCGTACGCGCCGTTCGCCCGGATCGCGGAGGCCCACGGCGTGAGCCCGCAGCGGGTGTGCCTGGCCTGGATGCTGGCCAAGTCGCCCACCGTGCTGCCGATCCCGGGCTCCAGCCGCCCGGAGACCATCCTCGACTCGGTCGCCGCCGCCGATCTCGTACTGACCTCCGCCGAGGTGGCGGAGCTGGACGCGGCCTGACGGCGCCCGCGCTCACGGAAGCACCCGCGCCACACGGACCACACGGACCACACGACTGGCCACACGACTGGCCGTGCGACCGGCCCTACTGGCCACACAACCGGCCACCCGTCTGACCCCACGCGCGTCCGGCCCCACGCGCCACTGACCCGCCCCGGCACCATGGCCCGGGGCGGGTCAGCCGTATGTCCGGGCGGAACATGGCGAGGAACGGCGCCAACTCCCTTATCACAGTGGGCCCTTCCGACCCATTGACCCCCTGTAACAGGTGAACCTACGCTGTGCGACGTACTTCGGAAAGCGCTTTCTAACCCGCAGCTCGGCTCACCAGCACCGGGAGCGCCCATGAGAACACCCTTGAGAACGCCCGCAAGGACGTCGTCCGTCAGAGCGCCGTCCCCGTCCCCGTTCCGGTCTTCCTCTCCCTTCCTCGTCATCTTCGCGTTACTGGCGCTCGTCCTCGGTCTCGGGTTGGCCACGCCGCCCCGCGCCGACGCGGCTCCGTTCCGCGTCCTGGTCTTCTCCAAGGTCACGAATTTCTCGCACGACTCGATACCCGCCGGAATCAAGGCAGTTGAGCAGCTCGGCAGCGAGAACGGGTTCGAGGTGGAGGCCACCGACGACGCCACGGCCTTCACCGCGGACAATCTCGCCCGGTTCCAGGCGATCGTCTTCAACAACACCAACTCCACCCCGGAGAGCGGCGATCTGCTCGACGCCGACCAGCGCTCCGCCCTCCAGGGCTTCGTCCGGGCGGGCGGCGGCTGGGTCGGTCTGCATGCCGCGTCCGCCAGTGAGCGTGACTGGGGCTGGTACGAGGGGCTGGTCGGCGCGATCTTCGACAAGCACCCCGCCGTCCAGACCGGCCGGGTGAAGGTACTCGACCAGACCCACCCCTCCACCCAGGGCCTTCCCCAGCTCTGGGAGCGTACGGAGGAGTGGTACAACTGGCGCACCAACCCCACCGGCAAGGTGCACACGCTCGCCCAGATCAAGGTGAACGACGGCGTCGACGGGCTGGACGAGGGCGTCGACCACCCGTGGTCGTGGTGCCAGAACTACGACGGCGGACGCTCCTGGTTCACCGCGGGCGGGCATGACTCGTCCGCCTTCCAGGAGGACGCCTTCCGTAAGCACCTGCTGGGCGGGATCCAGTGGGCCGCGGGCAACAAGCCCGGCGACTGCACCGCCACCAAGACGGGCGCCTTCCAGCGCACCGCGCTGGCCACCAGCGATCTCGCCGACCCCTTCGAGCTGGCCGTCGCCCCGGACCGCAGGGTCTTCTTCATCCAGCGCACCGGCAAGCTCAAGGTGATCGACCAGACCACGCTCAAGGTCTCGACCGCGATGGACTTCGCGTACACCCCGGAGATGACGAGCCAGTCCGACGGGCTTCTCGGACTGGCGCTCGACCCGGATTTCGCGGCGAACAACTGGCTCTATCTGCTGCACTCCGACAAGGTCGAGAAACGGCTCAATCTGTCGCGCTTCACGGTCACGGGAAACACCGTCGATCCGGCCTCCGAGAAGCGGCTGCTGACCGTTCCGACACTGCGCGGCGAGGGCCGGGCCAACTCCCATATGGCCGGTTCGATCGCCTTCGACAAGAACGGCGATCTGTATGTCGCGACCGGCGACAACACCGATCCGTTCGCCTCCGACGGCTTCAGCCCGATCGACGAACGCGCCGGACGCCGCGCCTGGGACGCCCAGACCACCGCCGGGAACACGAACGATCTGCGCGGCAAGGTTCTGCGGATCACGCCGGAGGACGACGGCACCTATTCCATCCCGGACGGGAACCTCTTCGCGCCGGGAACGGAGAAGACGCGTCCCGAGGTCTACGCGATGGGCATGCGCAATCCGTTCCGTATCACCACCGACCCGCAGAGCGGCGCCCTGCTGGTGGGGGACTACGGGCCGGACGCACGGGAGCCCGTGGCCGACCGGGGGCCCGAGGGCACGGTCGAGTACAACAGGATCACCGAGGCGGGCAATTACGGCTGGCCGTACTGCACCGGCGACAACACCCCGTTCAATGACTACGACTTCACGACCGGGACCTCGGGCGCGAAATTCGACTGCGCCGAGCTGGTCAACGACTCGCCGAACAACACCGGTCTGCGAGAGCTGCCCGCGGCCAAGCCGGCGACGGTCTGGTACGCGTACTCCGCCTCGCCCGACTTCCCCGAACTCGGCACGGGCGGCGGCGGACCGATGAGTGGTCCCGTCTACGACTACGACCCGGCGAACACCTATCCGTCGAAGTTCCCGGAGTACTTCGAGGGCAAATGGCTCAACTATGAGCTGACCAGGACCTGGTTCAAGGCCTTCTCGTTCCAGCGAGAGGATCAGACGTTCACCGACCCGCGCTTCGCTCCGGCGAAGGCCGGCGATCTCCACTCCATCAACGGTGTCTTCGGCGATCTGAAGTGGAACCAGCCCTTCGACGCCGACTTCGGACCCGACGGAGCGCTGTACGTCATCGACTTCGGGCTCGGCAGCGGTACGGGCCGGGGCGGCAGCAACGAGGGCTCCGGCATCTACCGCATCGACTATGTCGCGGACGGCCGGCTGCCCGACGCCAAGGCCACGACGACCCCGGACAGCGGCCCGGCGCCGCTGAAGGTGAAGTTCTCCAGCGAGGGGTCGGGGCTGCCCGGAGGCAAGCCGGTGACCTACGCGTGGGACTTCGACGGCGACGGGACCACCGACTCCACCGAGCCGAACCCGACCCATGTCTACGGCGACAAGGGCCGGTTCACGGCCCGGCTGACCGTCACCGGGCCCGACGGGCTCACCGCGCTCTCCGTCCAGGAGATCACCGTCGGCAACACAAGACCGGTGGTCACCCTCCAACAGCCCCCGAACGGCGGGATGTTCAGCTTCGGCGACACCATCCCGTTCACCGTGAAGGTGACGGACCGCGAGGACGGCAGGACCGGACCGGACGGCCGCATCGACTGCTCGCGCGTGGTCGTACAGTCCCAGCTCGGCCATGACAGCCATCTGCATCCGCTCGACAACTACACCGGCTGTACAGGGGAGATCGTCACCGATGCCGGGGACAGCCACGGCCCGGGGCAGAACCTCTACTACGGCATCACCGCGCAGTACGAGGACAAGGGCGCCGAGGGCGTGCCCGCGCTGACGGGCTCGACGTCGCTGACGCTGCGTACGACCTTCCGGGAGGCGGAGCACCGTACCGCGACCGGGGGCACGCACGACGGCACGGTGATCGCCGACCGCGCCGACTCCTCGGGCGGCAAGCGGGTGACCGAGATCGAGGACGGTGACTGGATCTCCTTCGACCCGGTGAACCTGAAGGGCATCAAGTCCGTGACGGTCGGCGCCTCGTCGGGCGGTCTCGGCGGCGACATCGAGTTCCGCAACGGCTCACCGACCGGCCCCCTGCTGGGGAAGGTGACCATCCCCAACACGGGAGGCTTCAGCAATGTGGTCTCCCCCACGGTCTCGCTGAAGAGCCCCGGCGGCACGGTGAAGCTGTACGCGGTGTTCACCAACCCGGCCTGGTCGGCGGAGAAGCCGGATCTGTTCGCGGTCGACTGGCTGCACTTCAACGGCGCCGGAGTGGAGAAGAAGCCCGCCACGAAGGTGTCGCTCAAGGCGACGCCCGCCGAGGGAAGCACGCCACTGGCCGTACAGCTCACCAGCACCGTGAAACCGGTGGCCGGGCGCACCATCGCCTCGTACCACTGGGACTTCGGTGACAACACCAAGGTGACGGGTACGGAGGGGCCGAGCGCGGCCCACACCTACACACGGCCGGGCGCGTACACGGCGCGTCTGACCGTCACCGACGACAAGGGCGACACGACGACCGGCTCGGTCCCGGTCCACGTACGCTGAGAGGAGAGACAGTGACGATGAACAGCACCCGAAGAGCGTTCCTGGGCACGGCGGGCGCGGCGGCCGGTCTGGCGGCACTGGGCATGAGCACCCCCGCGGCGGCTGCCACCACCCGTCCCACCACCGGCCCCGGTCGGCGGCGGCGGCGCATCCCGCCGTCCGGGATCGGTATGCACCTCTTCACGATGCGCACCCCGCTCGCGACGGATTTCCGGGGGACGCTGGAGCGTCTGGCGGAGATCGGTTACGCGACGGTCGGTGTCAGCGGCAGACACGGCCACAGCGCCGCCGAGATCCGGCGGATGCTGGACGAGACCCGGCTCAAGGCGGTCCTGGAACACGTCGCCTACACCACGGTCACCGGCAGCGGCCTGCCGCAGGCGATCGAGGACGTCCGCACGCTGGGCGGCTCATGGGTGGTCGTACCGAGCCTGCCCCCGGAGATGCACTCACCGGCCGGATACCGGGAGGCGGCCCGGCAGTTCAACATAGCCGGGCGCGTCGCCAGGGAGTCCGGGCTCAAGGTGCTCTTCCACAATCACGACGGCGATCACGACGTGGTCGACGGCGAGAGTCTGTACGGCATCCTGCTCAAGGAGACCGATCCGGAGCTGGTGGGCTTCGAGCTGGATGTGTACTGGGCGGCGAAGGGCGGGGACGACCCGCGCCGGCTGTTCGTGACGGACCGCTGCCGGTTCCCCGTGCTGCATGTGAAGGACATGGCGCAGGACGGCGGCTTCGAGGACGTCGGTTCGGGTGTGCTGGACTTCCCGGCGATGTTCGACACGGCGCGCAGCGGGGGCGTACGGCAGTGGCTGGTGGAGCACGACGCGCCGGCCGATCCGTTCGCGAGCGCGCTGAACAGCTACCGCTATCTGTCGTCGCTGCGGTACTGAGCGCGTTTCGACGTACTGAGCGCGTACCGAGCACAACGCCGTATGTGCTGAGCACCGGCGTTCGTCGTCCGTAGGGCTCCCGGCCGGACGACACGCGGCTCCCGGCCGTCAGTGACGGTCGGGAGCCATCCAACTCATTCAGTCCTTCAGCCGCTTGTAGAAGAAGGTGGTCGGGCGGAGTGTCCCCGCCGGGTCCGCCGCGTGCCCCGGGACCACCCCGATCTCGGTCCACCCCGCGGAGCGGTACAGCGTGTCGGCGGGGCTGCCGGTCTCGGTGTCGAGCAGCAGCAGCGTCACTCCGCACTCGGCCGCCGCCCGCTCCCCCGCACTGAGCAGCGTCCGGCCGAGACCCTTGCCGCGGGCGTCGCGATGGACCATCAGTTTCACTATCTCGGCGCGGTGGCGGGCGTTGGGCTTGTCCGCGAACACGACGCCGACCGTCCCCGTGATGCGCCCGCCGTCCCTGGAGACCTGTACGGAGAGCCGGCCCGCCCGGACGGCGGGGATCCGCGCCCGCCACCAGGCCGCCGCGTCCGCCGGGTCGAGAGGACCGAGAAAACCGATCGAGGCGCCCCCGGCCACGGTGTCGGTCAGCAGCTCCGTGAGGTCGTCGAGCGCGCCGAGCAGTTCATCGGCGGAGAGCCGCGTCACCTCGGGGGTCATGAGTGGACCACCACGACCGCGTACCGTACGGGCGCGGGCCCCGGGCAGTGGAACCGCGTGGGTCCCCACAGGCGCGTCCGCAGGCAGTCGCCCGCGTCCAGGGTGTGCCGCTCGCGCCCCATCGTGAACTCGACCGAGCCTTCGAGCACCCAGATGTGCTGCTCCAGACCCGGCACCGGAGGCCGCTCGTACGCGATGTCCGCACCGGCGGACAAGGTGCCCTCGACCACTTCCGCGCGCAGGCCGGGCTGCGGCGGGGAGACCGAGCGGCGGACGAAGCCGGAGGCGGTGTCCCTCCATTCGGTCTGGTCGGCCGCGCGGACCAGCTGGGCCGGTTCCGCCTCCACCTCGCTGAGCAGCTGCGACATCGTGCGTCCGTACACCGCGCACAGCCTGCCGAGCAGCGAGGCCGTGGGGCTGATCTCGCCCCGCTCCGCGCGCGACAGCGTCGAGCGGCTCACCCCGCTGCGTCCCGCCAGTTCCTCCAGGGACCAGCCGCGCTCGCCCCGCAGTTCGGCGAGGCGAGCGGCGAGCAGTGCGTCGACGGGGTCGGGCCCGGGGCCGAGTCCGGATGCGGGGCCGGATGCGCGGCCGGTGGTGTGTCCGGAGGTGTGTCCGGGATCGCTCTCTCTCACATATGGAACGGTATCCCATATGCGGGACGTCGCTCACCTCGATGTCATTCCTGCGCCGAGGCCGCCCCCAGCAGTCCCCGGATATGCCCGGCCGCCTCCCGGAACTCGGGCCGTCCGAGCGTCTCCGTATAGTCCCGCTCGGCCTCCAGACCCACGTCGATGATCTCGGTGATCGTGCCGGGGCGCGGGCTCATCACCACCACCCGGTCGGCCAGATAGACCGCCTCGGAGATCGAGTGGGTGACCAGCAGCACGGTGGTGCCGGTCTCCCGCCAGATGCGGTTCAGCTCCATGTTCATCTGTTCGCGGGTGAGGGCGTCGAGCGCACCGAACGGCTCGTCCATCAGCAGGACGGGCGGCTCGTGCAGCAACGCCCGGCACAGGGCGACCCGTTGCTGCATCCCACCGGACAACTCATGCGGATACGCGTCCTCGAACCCGCTGAGACCGGTCATCTCGATCAGCTCGGCCACGCGCCGGCGCGCCGGTTCCGCGGGCATCCGGCGCATCTCCGCCTGGAGGAGGATGTTGCGCCGGGCGGTACGCCACTCCAGCAACGCCGCCCGCTGGAAGACGTATCCGATGTCGTGCCGCGGTCCGTCGACCCGCTCGCCCTTGAGCCGTACGGCGCCCGAGGACGCCTTCAGGAGGCCCGCGACCAGCTTGAGGAGCGTCGACTTGCCGCACCCCGAGGGGCCGACGATCGCGACGAACTCCCCCATCGCGACATCCAGCGAGACGTCGTGCAGGGCTGTGACATCACGCTTCTTCGTACGGAAGCGGACGGCCACGTCCTCAAGGCCGACCGCCGCCGTCCGCCCTTCCCCCGTACCGTCTCCCACGGTCCTTCCTTCCGCGGTCTTCCCTGCCGCGAGGGCGCCGCCCTTCGTGGCGGCCGGCTTCCGGAGTGTCGTATCCCTGGCCATCGTCATCCCTTCAGCGCCGTGCCGCTGTCCCAGTACTCCGCGACGGCCTTCGGGCTCTTCACCAGACCGGCTTCGGCGAAGACGTCGATGGTCTGCTGCCAGTCGCCCTCGGTGTTGACGCCCGGGGCCTTGCCTCGTGTCGCGTCGGTGTGGAGCAGTGTGACGGTCGTCTTGAACTGCTCCAGCAGGACATTCGTGGGCGGCAGTTGCTCCGAGGCGCCGTCCATCTCCGCGACGGCCGCCTCCGGTGCCTTCTCCGCCGCCGCCCATGCCTCGCTGACGGCCCGCACCATGCGCCCGGCCAGCTCGCCCTTGCCGGAGAGGATCTTCTGACCCGCGATCAGGCCGTTGGAGTAGAAGTTGAGTCCGTGCTCCGAGAAGCGCAGATACGACACGTCCTTCTTGGCCTTGTCCTGCATGGTCGGACCCTGGTCACTGGCGTAGCCGAGCAGCGCGTCCGTCTTGCCGGAGATCACCGCGGCGATCTTGCCCGCCGGGTCGGTGTTCTGGATCCGGACGTCCGACTCCTTCAGATCGTTCTTCGCCAGGAAGATCGGGAACGTCTTGGTGAGCGCGTCACCGGCCGTGCCCGCGATGGTCTTGCCCTTGAGATCGGCGGGGTGGGAGACGTTCTCGCTCGCGAAGAACTGCACCGAGGAGGGCGTGGTCTGGAGGAAGACACCGAGGCTCTTGACCTTGACGCCCTGGTCCACCCCGCTGAGGACGGCCGGTGTGTCGGCCCAGCCGAAGTCGGTCTGGCCCGCGGCCGTCGCCTGCACGGTCTTCTGCGAGCCCTGGCCCGCCCGGATCGTCAGATCGATGCCGTGCTTCTCGAAGATCTTCTGCTGCTTGCCGTAGTAGAACGGCGCGTGTTCGCCGTACGGATACCAGTTGAGGGTGAGCGTCACCTTGTCGAGCTTCTTGCCGGAGTCGCTCGTGGTGGTCCCCGAGCCGCCCTCACCACAGGCCGTGGCGACCAGGAGCAGCGGTACGAGGCCGATCAGGAGTCTGCGCGCATGCATGGCTGGCCCTTCCCTGAAAGGGATCGAGTCGAGTCGGTCAGTACGAGGTGGTGACGTTGGTGTCCCGGCGGCTGGCGTGCCAGGGCAGCAGCAGTTTCTCGGCGATCTCGACCAGGACGAAGAGGACGACGCCGATCAGTGACATGACGAGCAGTCCCGCGAAGAGCATCGGGGTGTCGAGGTTGCCGTTCGCCTGGAGGATCACATAACCGAGCCCCTCGTTGGCGCCGACGAACTCACCGACGACCGCTCCGGTGACCGCCAGGGTCACGGCGACCTTGAGACCGGAGAAGAGATGCGGCAGCGAGGCCGGGAAGCGGATCTTGGCGAAGGTCTGCCAGGGCTTCGCGCCCATGGTGGCGGAGAGCTGGAGCATCTCCGGATCGACCGCCTTCAAGCCGGTGACCATGGAGATCACCACCGGGAAGAAGGCGATGAGGACGGCGATCAGGATCTTCGGTGTGATGCCGAAGCCGAGCCAGACCACGAACAGCGGTGCGATGGCGATCTTGGGCACGACCTGGGCGAAGAGCAGAATGGGGTAGAGCGTCTTCTCGACGGTCGAGGAGTAGACCATGACGACCGCCGCGAGCACCCCGACCACCACGGCGATCACGAAGCCGAGCAGCGTCTCATAGGTCGTCACCCAGGTGTGCTGCCAGAGGTAGTCGGCCTTGCCGGTGAGCACGTCGAGGGTCGCACCGGGCGACGGGACGAGATACGGCTCCACCAGTTCGGCCGCCGCGATGATCCACCAGAGGGCGAAACAGCCCGCCAGCAGGACGAGGGGCCGCCAGCCGGCCTCGACGGCACGGGCGAGCCGCTCCCCCGTCCCCGGACCGTTCCGTTCGGCGACCCCGGACACTCCCTTGTCCGGTACGGGCGCGGGTGCGGGTTCCGGCTGCGGTGCGGATGCCGGCGCGACGCTCTGGCTCACTGTGAACTCCTCGGGAAAACCGGGCAGTTATAAGTGCGCTGTTCGCCTACAAGCGCTTTCAGAAAGCGCTTTCTGATAGGGTGATCGCCACGCTAATGACTGCCCGTCCGTACGGTCAATAGGTCGTCCCGAAATTTCGGGGTCCGCCCCGGGCCCCGCCGCCACCGCGACCCGGGGGTCGAGTTGAGTGAACGGGAAGCACAGACCGAAGTACAGACCCATGTGACACTGGAGGCCGTCGCCCGCCGCGCGGGCGTCTCCCTGGCGACGGCCTCCAGAGCGCTGAACGGCACGACGAGAGTCCGCGAGGAACTGCGCCAACGGGTGCACGCGGCGGCCGATCTGCTCGGTTACATCCCCAACGCCCATGCCCAGGCCCTCGCCAGCGCCTCCAGCAATACGGTGGGGCTCATCTGCCACGATGTGGGCGACCCGTATTTCGCCGCGATCGCGGGCGGGGTGATGCGGGCGGCGGCCGAACAGGACGTCCTGGTCATGCTCGCCAGTACGTTCAGGGAGCCAGCCAGGGAGATCGCCTATGTCTCGATGCTCCGCGCCCAGCGGGCCCGCGCCATCCTGCTGATCGGCTCGGGCTTCCAGGACCCGTCCTGGGAACGGAAGTTGGCCGCCGAGGTGGCTCCGTACATCCGCGCGGGCGGGCGCGTCGCCGTGGTGAGCCGGCACCGGAGTCTGCGCGCCGACGCCGTGCTTCCCGAGAACCGTGCCGGGGCCGCGGCGCTCGCCCGCGCCCTACTGGCCCTGGGGCACCGGGAGTTCGGGGTCCTCAGCGGGCCGCGCGAACTCACCACGGTCTCCGACCGGCTGGCCGGGTTCCGGGAAGGGCTCGGCGAGGCCGGGGTCGTCCTCAGGCCCGGGTCCGTCGTCCACGGCGCGTTCACCCGCGACGGCGGCTACACGGCGGCCCGCGAACTGCTCGACGGCCCGGCTCGCCCCCGCCCCACCTGTGTCTTCGCGGTGACGGACGTGATGGCGGTGGGGGCGCTCGCCGCCTTCAGGGAGGCGGGTCTACGGGTGCCGGAGGATCTGTCGCTCGCCGGTTTCGACGACATCCCGCTCGTACGGGAGCTGACTCCTCCGCTCACGACCGTCGCCCTGCCGCTCACCGCCATGGGCGAGAGCGTGATCTCGCTCGCGCTGCGGGAGCCGCGTGGAGCGCGCTCGCGGGTGCTGCGGGTCGGCGGCGAAGTCGTCCTGCGCGCCAGCACCGCGCCACCGTCACCCACCACCACCCCGCTCTGGGACTCCTGCTGACGGTCCCTCACCACACGGCATCGGAAAGCACGGTCAGATCAGCCCATCCTCCCTGCGGTGGATCTGCGCCATCAACTCGGCGGCGAAGGACTTGATGGTGTCGAGACCGGTCCGGCCCCACCGCCTCGGCTCGGTGTCGGCCACACAGACGGTGCCGAGCGCCATCCCCGTACGGTCGATGAGCGGAGCCCCGAGATACGAGCGGATGCCGGTCTCGTCGACCAGCGCGTTCCCGGCGAACCGGGGGAAGTCCCGTACGTCCTCCAGGACCAGCGCCTTGTGCCGTACCACCACATAGGGGCAGTAGCCGTGGTCACGGGCCATGAACCGCTCCCTCCCGGCGCCCGGAGGAGCGTGCAGCCCGGCGAAGAACTGCCGCTCCTCGTCGATGAAGTTGACCATCGCGTACGGAGCGCCCGTCAGCTGGGCCAGCTGCTGGGCGACGGCGTCGAAGGCCGGTTCGGCGCGCTCCCCCAGCCCGAGCCCGCGCAGCCGGACCACACGGTCGGGCGCCTCACGGTCGACGGGGGTGAGCAGCAGACGGCCGATCGGGTCGTACGTCATACGCGGAGCTCCGTCACTCTGAGGGGGCCGCGGGCGGCGCCGGGGTCGCGGTGATCAGATGCTGGACGAGGGTGACGAGCGTCTGGATCCCGGAACTGGCGATGCGCGCGTCGCAGAGCACGATCGGCACCTCCGGCTTGAGATCGATCGCGGCCCGCACCTCCTCCGGCTCATAGCGGTACGAGCCGTCGAACTCGTTGACGGCGACGACGAATCCGATCCCGCGCCGCTCGAAGAAGTCCACCGCGGAGAAGGAGTAGTCCAGCCGCCGGGTGTCGGCCAGCACGATCGCACCGAGCGCGCCGCGCGACAGCTCGTCCCACATGAACCAGAAGCGCTCCTGCCCCGGCGTCCCGAACAGATACAGCACATGGCGCTCGTCGAGCGTCAGTCTGCCGAAGTCCATGGCGACCGTCGTCGATGTCTTGGCCTCGACGCCCGTCAGATCGTCGGTCGCGGCGCTGACCTGGGTCAGCAGCTCCTCCGTACTCAGCGGCGCGATCTCGCTGACGGCCCCCACGAACGTCGTCTTGCCGACCCCGAAACCGCCGGCGACCAGGACCTTCAGCGCGGTGGGAAAGGGCGCGGGGACGACGGACGCGACGGGAGCCGTGGGGGCGGTGGAAGCGGCAGGGGCGACTGGGGCGGCGAGTGCGTCAGAGCTGTCGTCGTAGACCATCGAGGACTGCCTCCAGCAGGAATCGATCGGTGGGGTGGTCGAAGCTGTGGGGCGGCCGTGCCGTGATCGCCCCGCAGTCCACGAGATCGGAGAGCAGCACCTTGGTGACCGTCACGGGAAGCCGCAGATGTGCCGCGACCTCCGCGACGGAGGTCGGTCCCTGGCAGAGGCCGACGGCATGGGCGTGCTCGGGCCCGAGATGCGTCTGGGGTCCCGATCCCGTGGACATGACCAGCGTGAGCAGGTCCAGAGCTGTGGTCGGCCGGGTCCGGCCCCCGCTCACGGCGTACGGGCGGATGAGCCGGCCGGCCGCGTCGTCGAGCCACGGCCCGTCCGTCGGAAGCGGCACCGTCAGTGCCCCGCGACGCTCGGCGAGAAACCGGCCTCGTGCCTGAGCGGCGTGACCAGATACGGCCGTACGCTCTTGACCAGCATCGCCATCTCGTAGCCGAGGACGGCGGCGTCCGCCTCACGGCCCGCCAGCACGGCGAGACAGGTGCCCGAGCCCGCGGTGGAGACGAAGAGCAGGGTCGAGTCGAGTTCCACGACGACCTGACGGACCTCCCCGCCGTCACCGAACCGAGCCCCGGCGCTGCGGCCCAGCGAGTAGAGGCCGGAGGCGAGCGCCGCCATGTGATCGGCGCTGTCGGGGTCCAGGCCGTGCACGGACCTCACCAGACCGTCGGAGGAGAGCAGCACCGCGCTTCGGGTGTACGGGACTCGCTGGACCAGACCGCTCAACAGCCAGTCGAGGTCGGAGGCATGGCCGGTCGGCACATCGCTCGCCATGGTGCATCTACTCCTTGGGGGTGGTGTCGTGGCGCCGCGGTTCCGGCGGTTGCGCGAGGGACTCGGACAGCGGGGCGGGCAGGAGGTCCGGCAGCGGACCGGTCGACGGATCCGGCAGCGGACCGGTCGACGGACCTGTCAAGGGATCGGTCAACGGGTCGGGTACGGAGGCCGATGGGCGGACGGGCTGGGATTCGGCGAGTCCGATGCCCCGCTGGAAGGCGGCCATCAGGCCGGGGTCGTGGAGCACGGCCTCCTCGGCGGACGGCGGCGGGGGCGGGGCCTCGCGCAGTTGCGGGACCATGTGCTCCTGGCCGCGGCGTCTGGGCAGTTGGGGCCGGCTCGCGGTGGCGTGGATGGTGCCGTCGCCGAGAGGCTCGACCCGCGGGCGGGCCGGGTCCGGTGCGGCGGGCGGTCGCCGCCGGTCGGGGTGGACGGCGCCGGGGCGCGCGGCGGCGGGGGTGGGGCGTTCGGCGCCCGCGTCACGTACGGGGAGCGGGGCGGGGGCGCCCAGGGGTGGTGTCGGTCCCGGCTGGGGCGGCGGTGGCTGCTGCGGCAGCGGCGGCGGCTGGGGGGACTGCGACGGCCGGGACGGGGGCTGCGGCTGCTGCGACGGGGGCTGGGGCTGCGCCTCGTACATCTGCGGCCGCGAGGGCTGTGATGGCAGCGGTGACTGAGGCCGCGTCCCGTACGTCTGGTGCTCGCCGTTCCGCTCGTCCGGCCGGTCGGAGCCGTCGGAGCCGAGCAGCGCCTGCGGCAGAACCAGTACGGCCTGGATCCCGCCGTAGATATTGGACTGGAGACGTACGGCGATGCCGTGCCTGCGCGCCAGGGCCGACACCACGAAGAGCCCGATCCGCCCGTCCTGGAGCAGATGCGCGACATTGACCTGGTCGGGGTCGGTGAGCAGTCCGTTCATCTTCTTCTGCTCGTTGAACGGCATCCCCAGGCCCCGGTCCTCCACCTCGATGGCCAGACCCGCCGTCACATGCTGCGCCCGCAGCAGCACTTGGGTGTGCGGGGAGGAGAAGACCGTGGCGTTCTCGACCAGTTCGGCCAGCAGATGGATGACATCGGCCACGGCATGGCCACGCAGCGTGCCGTCGATCGGCGGTACGAGCTTGATCCGCGGGTACTGCTCGACCTCGGCGATGGCCGAGCGCAGGACCTCCGTCATGGTGACCGGCCTGCTCCACTGGCGCCGGGAGATCGCCCCGCCGAGAACGGCGAGGTTCTCGGCGTGCCTGCGGATACGGGTCGCCAGATGGTCGACGTGGAAGAGGCCCTTCAGCAGCTCCGGGTCCTCGACCTCGTTCTCCAGCTCGTCGAGGAGCTGGATCTCCCGGTGGACGAGGGACTGGAGCCGGCGGGCCAGATTGACGAAGACCTCCACCTTCTGTTCGTCCCCGACGCTGCTGGAGAGCCGGGACGCCTGCACCACGGCGGCGACGGCGGCATCCCGGGAGCGGCCCAATTCCTGTGCCAGCAGATCGAATTCGTCACCGCCGGGAACCGCGGGCGGGGCCGGTGCGGGGCGTACGGGCACCCGCTCGCCCCGCCGGAGCTGCTCGACGACCGCGAGCAGCTCGGCCTGCCCGCGCGCGCTGGAGCGACGCATCGCGTTGCAGCGGTCCAGGACGGACTTCGCGGTACGTTCCGCGCCGAGGGCGGCCGCCGCGATGGCGGCGAAGGCGAGCAGCGCCATGCCGAACAGCGCCGTCCAGAGCGCGACGGTCGGTTCCGCCGCGGTGGAGCGCAGGATGAGCACGACGGCGGCGGCGCCGCTGAGCGCCGCGACTATCGCCGGAAGGACGGCGGTGCGCAGCAGTTGAGGCCGTATGCGGGCGTCCGGCGGTGTCGGCGTGTCCGTCCTGGCCGGGGACGGGAACGGGCGGGAGCCCGGCCTGCCGTGCCGCCCGCCCTCGCGGCGCTCCGGCCGCGCGACGGGTGCGCGAAGTTGAGACATCAGTGTCCTCGGTACGTCGGGCCCCAGGAAGCGGCGTCGTGCGGGTGGTGCGATTCCGGCGACAGCGGCAGGACCTGCGCATACCGCGTACGCCCTCCGTTGATCACCGAGCACTTACGGTAGTCGCCAAGCGTTCCCTCGCGGTGGGCAGTTGACGAAGTTCCCCACAGAGCATCCCGCTCCGGTATGAGGCATCGCACATCAGCGCGAAATACGACGTTCGGCCCGGTGCGAGGCACCGGGCCGAACGTCTCCACGCGAGAGACGACTCCACGCGAGAGGGAAGAAGGGGGAAAGAAGCTCAGGAGGACGGCAACGGAATCCTCAGGAGGACGGCGACAGAATCACGGAGCGGCTGAGATGGCGCGGACTGTCCGGGTCGAGACCGCGCCGGTCCGCCAGTGCGAGGGCGAGCCGCTGGATGCGTACCAGCTCGGCCAGCGGGTCCAGCGTCCCCGGCACCCACAGCCCGCCGGTCGCCCGTACCTGCTCCTCAAGCCCCTCGGGAGCCGGCCCGAGCGCCCATGTGGCCGTCCCCTGGGTCGTGATGCTGATGGGACCGTGGCGGTACTCCATCGCCGGATACGCCTCGGTCCAGGCCAGCGCCGCCTCCCGCATCTTGAGCGCGCCCTCCTCCGCGAGCCCGACGGTCCAGCCCCGGCCGAGGAACGTGAACTGCGTGCACTCGGTCACCCCGGCGGGCAGGGGCTCCGCGAGGGCCGTCTCCGCGTCCGCCACCGCCGCGTCCGGGTGCAGCCCGAGGTGCGCGCGGAGCAGCGTGAGCGCGGTGGTGGCGAAGCGCGTCTGGACGACGGACCGCTCGTCCGCGAAGTCCAGTACGACCAGATCGTCGGCGGCCGTACGCACCGGCGTCCCGGGGTCCGCGGTGATCGCGGTCGTACGGGCGGTGCCGCGGACGTCCGCGAGCAGCGACAGCACCTCGGTGGTCGTCCCCGACCGGGTCAGCGCCACGATCCGGTCGTAGCGGCGGCCGGCGGGGAACTCGGAGGCGGCGAACGCGTCGGTCTCGCCCAGCCCCGCCCCCTCCCGCAGCCCGGCGTAGGCACGGGCCATGAACAGCGAGGTGCCGCAGCCGACGACGGCCGTGCGCTCACCCGGCTCCGGCAGCTTGTCGCGTACCCCTTCGGCCAGGGCCGCCGCCCGGCGCCAGCACTCGGGCTGACTGGCCAGTTCCGTCTCCACATGCGTCATGTGCGTCCCCACTCCCCTGAGCCCTGCGACTCTCGAACCGTATGATTGTTTCTGCATGCTAGACGACACTTTCAATCACAAACAAGCAATTGGAACGAGGTCGCGAGCACATAGGATCGAGGCTCCACGGGACCGAGGGGGTTACGGTGAATCGCCATGAGCGGCATACGACCTTGCTTGAGCTGCTGACCGAGCGGCATCAGCTGGAGGTCGAGGCCGCCGCCGCGGAGCTGGGGGTGTCCGTGGCGACCATCCGCCGCGACCTCGATCACCTCGCCGAGCAGCAGTTGGTGACGCGCACCCGGGGCGGGGCGGTGGCGCACTCCGTCGCGTACGAACTGCCACTGCGGTACAAGGCGGTACGGCACGCCTCGGCGAAGGAGCGCATCGCGCGCGCCGCCGCGGCGATGACCGAACGCGGCATGGTGGTCGGGCTGAACGGCGGCACGACCACCTCGGAGGTGGCCAGAGCCCTCGCCACCCGCGGTGAGCTGCGGGGGACGGCGGAGGAGCGGATGGCCGAGGAGCCCGCGCTCACGATCGTCACCAACGCGCTGAACATCGCCCATGAGCTGGCGGTCCGGCCGCACATCAAGGTGGTGACGACGGGCGGGGTCGCGATGCCCCAGTCGTACGAACTCGTCGGGCCGCTCGCCCGGCACATCATCGGCGAGGTCAGCCTCGACATCGCCTTCATCGGCGCGGACTCCGTCGACACGGAGGCGGGCGCCGGTGCCCACAGCGAGCACGAGGCGAGTATCAACGCGCTGCTCGCCGAGCGGGCGCGGACGCTGGTCGTGGTGGCGGACAGCTCCAAGCTGGGCGCCCGCGCGTTCGCGCGGATCTGCCCGGTGGAGGACATCGGGACGCTCATCACGGACTCCGGCGCGCCGGAGTGGGCGCGCCGGTTCGAGGAGCGCGGGGTACATGTCGTCCAGGTCTGAGCGTCCGAGCGGACACCAGGACCCATGTGAGCCATGAGGGCGGGGACCGCATCCCGGCCCCCGGATCCCGAGCCCCCCCCCGAGCCCCGGGGATTCTCTCCCGCTGCCGCCCCGCCCTTGCCCGCCCCTCGCGTGGGGCCCGCGCGCCTACGCGGAGGACGTGGTCTCGGCCGTCTCCTCCGTTTTCCCGCCGTCACCCTTGCCGGTGGTGTCGCCCGCCGTACCCACCGTCGCCGCCGGAGCCCCGGCGGCGGAGCGCGCGGTCACGGAGGGCCAGCCCCCGGCCGGCACGGCGGCCACGGAGCGCCACCACGGGGCGTCGGGAACCTCGTCACCGGTGGGCTCGAAGGGCTGGCCGGGGCGCGGCAGCGCGATCCCGGCACCCGCTTCGGCGGCGGCGGTGACCGTGCCCTCGCCGGGCTCGGCCCACGGGTGCGGGGCGAGGTTGAACGTACCCCAGTGGATGGGCAGCATCACGCCGGACGGACGGCCGCCCTGGAGATCGAGATGGGCGCGCATGCCCTCGGCCGGGGTCATGTGGATATCGGGCCAGTACTCGCTGTACGCGCCGATCTGGATCATGGTGGCGTCGAACGGGCCGTGCTCGGCGCCGATGTCGCGGAATCCGGGGAAGTAGCCGGTGTCCCCGCTGTGGTAGATCCGGTGCTCGGGACCGGCCACGGCCCAGGACGCCCAGAGTGTGTGCTGCTGGTTGCGCAGCCCGCGGCCGCAGAAGTGCCGGGCGGGGGTGGCGGTCAGCCGGATACCGGCGACCTCGGTGGACTCGTTCCAGTCGAGTTCGCGCAGCCGGGACGCCGGCACGCCCCACCTCTCCAGATGGGCGCCGACACCGAGCGGTACGGCGAAGACCGTGTCCGTGGAGGCGAGGGCCCGGATGGTGGGCAGGTCCAGGTGGTCGTAGTGGTCGTGGGAGATCACGACGACATCGACGGGACCGAGGGAGGCGAGCGGGACGGGCGCCGGGTGCAGCCGCTTCGGCCCCGCGAAGGCGAACGGCGAACACCGCTCACCCCAGACGGGGTCGAAGAGCACGCGCCGGCCGTCGATCTCGGCGAGCACGCTCGAATGCCCCATCCAGGTGAGGCGGAGGCCCGAGACCGGGGGCGCGGCGAGGTCCGCGAGGGTGGTGGAGTGCACGGGAATGGTGCCGATCGGCGACCGCCGGGCCCGCGCTTCCTTCTGGAAGTAGATCTTCGCGAACTCCAGTCCCGAGGCGCCGGACGGTCTGGTCCTGGCCCCCACCGGGTTCTGGAACACCCCGTCGACGAAGTTCGGCGAGCGGTGGATCCGCTCCAGCCGCTCGCCCGCCGAATCGGCCCCGAAGGCCGCGGGTCGCAGCGAGCGCAGCCGGGAGCGCAACGAAAGGGGGGAACCAGCGCCTGTCACAGCACCTCCTGGAGGTTCGGTGTCGTCCCATTATGTCCGGGTGTGTACATCGGTGCGGGTCGAGTCGATCGGATGCGATCGGGTGCCCCACCCGGGCCGGCGTACGCACGTCCAACGTCGTCACTGCCCCCGGGATTCCCGGCTACGCCCCCCGAGTCGGGTGATCTCCCCGGCACGCACCCCGGCCGTGACCCCGGCCGTGACCCGGTGGTCGTCGCGACGGCCGGCGGCCGTCTGCCGTTCGTCGCGCAACGGTACGGCTGGTACGGGTGAGACGCGGGGGCCGGTCTCGGTAGGGTGGCGTCGTGGCGAGAGTGCGGCTGAGTGTGGCGGAACGGCGCGAGGACCTGCTGCGCGCCGCCGTCGAACAGATCGAGGCACGGGGCGTCGCCGCCGTGCGGATCTCCGATGTCGCCGCCGTGCTCGGCGTCAGCAACGCGCTGGTGCTCTATCACTTCTCCACGAAGGAGAAGCTGGTCGCCGAGGCCTTCGCCCATGCCGCACGGGGCGATCTCGACCAGCTGCGCGCGCTGCTCGGCCGGCGCGACAGCGCGCTGGCACGGCTGCACGGCGCGGTCCGCTGGTACGCGCCTGCCGGGGAGGCCAAGGGGTGGCGGCTGTGGATCGAGAGCTGGGCGGCGGCGCTGCGCGACCCCGCGCTGCGTGAGGTGGCGGGCGCTCTCGACCAGCAGTGGAAGGCGGCGCTCGCCGAGGTCATCGCGGAGGGCTCGGCGGCGGGCGAATTCCACTGCGCGGACCCGGTGTCGGCGGCCTGGCGACTGACCGCCATGCTGGACGGCCTCGCGGTTCAGATGACGTCGTACGAGGGTTCACTGCCGCGCGCCACCATGCTGGAGTGGGCCGACGAGGCCCTCGCCCGCGAACTGGGGCTGGACAGCACGGCCTTCGGAAGACCCGGCCCCGGAATGTAGAGCCGCACGGACACACGTACAGACCTCAGGCAGCGGAAAGGGAGATCGTGGCGCAGCAGCGGACCGACCAGCTCCATCATGATGTGCTGGTCGTCGGGGGCAGCGGGGTGGATACCGTCGTCCGGGTCGACTCGCTGCCGGTGCCACTCGCCGACGCGGTCTCGGTGGGGCCGATCCTCGAATGGCCGGGGCACACCGGCGGCAATGTGGCGCTCGGCTGCCGGAATCTCGGCCTGGACGTCAAGTTCCTCGACTACCTGGGGGACGACTGGACCGGCGAACAGGTCCGGGAGCGGCTCGCCCGGGGTGATGTGGACTTCGAGGCCCTGCACTCCCCGGCGGGCACCCGGCGCGCGGTCAATCTCGTGGAGAAGACCGGCCGTCGGATGTCCTTCCATGACGCCAGGGACCCGGACGATCTGCGGATGCCGCGCGACTTCTATCTGCCCCATCTCGAACGCGCGCGCCATGTCCATCTGTCGATCACCAACTTCGCCCGGTTCCTCTATGACGACATCGAGGCGCTGGGTGTCCCGGTCTCGACCGATCTGCACGACTGGGACGGTCTCTCCGACTATCACCGGGACTTCGCCTTCCGGTCCGACCTGGTGTTCCTCAGCGCCGCCGGGGCGAGCGAGCGGATCGCCTCGGTGATGCGGGAGATCCTGCGCGAGGGCCGGGCCGAGGCGGTCGTCGCGACGGCGGGCGCGGGCGGCTCGTATGTGATGAGCCGTGAGGGGAGCCGGACGCCGCGCCCGGTCAGGGCGACCGTCCCGCCCGCGCCGGTGGTGGACTCCAACGGCGCGGGGGACGCGTACGTCTGCGGCTTCCTGTACGGGCGGCTGGCCGGGCGCGATCTGGAGGAGTGCGCCCGGCTCGGCGCCGTGGCGGGTGCCCATGCCTGTACGGGCGAGGGCAACGAGGCGCTGATCGGACGGGACGCGCTGCTCGCGGCCTGAACACGCGGTCCAGCGGCCCGAGCCACCGGTCCGGCCGCCCCGCCCCCCGGTCACCACGCACCCCCGACGACGACGCCTCCCCCACCGGCGGACGCTCCGTTCAGGTCTGCCGCACCGGCGCGTACGCCTCCTCCTCCACCCCGAAGGTCCAGGCGACCCCCGCCTTCGCCGTGGACATGGTGGGCGGCACGCGCAGCCAGTAGGTGCGGTACGTACCGTCCGGCTCCGGTGTCGAGTTGACGACCTCGACCATCGCGACATCCTCGTCGCCGTCCAGCGCGATCCGCCACAGCACACCGGTCTCGTCGCTGTGGACGGGCCTCGCTCCCGACTCGTTCAGATAGCGGTCGTAGCCGTAGTACTCCAGCATCACGCGGCGCAGTTCCGCATTGGCCTCGGTACGGATGCGCTCGGGGGTGAGGGACGGCAGCCCGGCGAGGAACTCGGCCGGTACGGGCATCCCGCGCCACGCGTGCAGGGCGAAGCCGTCCGGGTAGGCGAGCGCGGGGCCGTCACCGCGGTCCAGCCGGCCCGCCTCGTCGCGGTACAGCGCGACGGGACGCTCGCAGATCACCACGGCGCGCTCGTACGGCCACCACCAGCCGGCGTGCCGTGCCACCTCGGCGAGTCCTTCGAGGCGTTCGCTGCGGCCGTCGAACGCGGCGAGCCAGGCCGCGTCCTGCTGGCCGAGAACCGCGTCGAGCAGCACCGCGCGGAGCTCGGCCGCCTCGGCGGGCCGGTCGGCGAGGCTCTCCACGATTCCGGTGCGTATCCGCTCGGCGAGCGCCCGGGTGGTGTCCCACAGCCGGGCGCCGGTCGCGTTCCAGTGCGCGGCCCAGCCCGCCGGTCCCAACTCGTCGTGCACCCTGCGCCGTTCCTCGGCCCACGGGAAGGTGCGCACCTCGTCACGCACGGACCGGCCCGCGTCGCCGAGCGACCGGGCGGTCCGCGCGCCGGCCAGCGGCGAGCCGGCCCAGATGATCCGCTCGGGCTCCGCGAGGCCCGCCCGGCGGTAGGCGAGCCGCACCCCCCGCTCGGCGGCGGCCCTGTCCGTCTCCCCCGTCGCCGCCGCGACCGCCCGCCACGTACTCACGTCACTCATCCCCGAAACCCCATCCGATGTCATTCCCGTCCCCTGTCATGCCCGTCCCCCTGTCTGTCCGCCGTCCGCGTACCGCTGGACCGCTGTTGTCCGTCGCCCCGCGGCCCGCCGCGGGGGGCGTGCCGGGCGCTGTCCGCCGCGCTCAGTCCGCGACCATGCGCACCGCGCCCGGCAGGTACTCGCGCTGGCGCACCACCCGGAACCACCCCTTGGGCAGCGGTATCGCCGCGTGCTCCTCGTGCACCACCCGTCCGCCTTCCGGGAGATGGAGGAACATCGGTCCCAGCTCGTCGCCCGGTTCTCGGACCAGCCGGCCGGGTCCGGCCACCGCGTGGGCGTGGCCGGTGACCTCGCCGAGGGCCAGGACCAGTCGCCCCCGCGCGTCCCTCGGCTCTCCCGGGGTGCGCGCGGCGTCCACAACGCGCGGCGGCACCGTCTCCTCCGCGACGGGCACGATCAGGACGTCTCCCTGCCGGAACATGGCTCTCCCCTCGACCAGCGGCGCCGGTGCGCCGACCTGTGAACGACGCTAAGGGGAGGGTCTGACAATCGGCCCTGCGGCGGGTGTTGTCAGTGGCCGCTGGTAGAACTGCTCCACATCAGCCGATCACATGTCACAGGTGTCTGGAGCGTTCGTCATGGCCATTTCGAACCATCTGCGGGAGTTCTACGGCCTGCCCGCGTTCGACTTCCCCGCAGCGGAAACGACGGCGGAGCTCCCCGACCCGGCCACCGTGGCCTGGCGCATCTCGGTCGACTCGTACGACGCCGAGGAGGAGTGGGAGGCGGCGTTCGCGCGCTTCACCGCATCCGTGGACACCACCGAGGTCCGGGCGCTGATCGTCGGATCGTGGAGCGATGCCTACGAGTCCGGCCCCGACGAGGTGATCTCGGCCCTCGTCGCCGCCCGCGACCGGCTGCCCGCCCTGCGCGCGCTGTTCCTCGGTGACATCACCTTCATGGAGTGCGAGATCTCCTGGATCAACCAGGGGCTGGTGACCCCGCTGCTCGACGCCTTCCCCGAGCTGCTGGAATTCGGTGTCCGCGGCGGCCAGGACCTGCGTTTCCCCGCCGTCCGGCACGCGCGGCTGCGCTCTCTCACCATCGAGACGGGCGGTCTGGACGCCGAGGTGGTGCGGTCCGTCGCGGCGAGCGACTTCCCCGAGCTGGAGCACCTCGACCTCTGGCTCGGCACGTCGTGGTACGGCGCGAACGCCAACACGGCCGATCTGGCGCCGATCCTGGGCGGGGCGCGGCTGCCCCGGCTGCGGTCGCTGGCGCTGCGCAACAGCGAGATACAGGACGAGATCGCCGGGGCACTGGCCGGCGCCCCGGTCGTGGCCGGGCTGGAGACACTCGATCTCTCGATGGGCACGCTCGGCGACGACGGCGCGGAGGCTCTCCTCGGCGGCCAGCCGCTCAGCCATCTCAAGAAGCTCGATCTGCACCACAACTACCTCGGCGAGGCGATGCGGAAGCGTCTCCTCGACACGCTGGGCGCGGCCGGTGTCGAGATCGACCTCTCCGAGAGCACGGAGCCGGACCGCGAGTCGGACGGCGTCGAGCACCGCTACACCGCGGTGGCGGAGTAACGGATGGCCCCTGACCTGAGCGACGCGCCCCCGGCGGGCGCCGATCCGAAGCTGGTCGTGGTCGGGGTCCCCGGCAACCGCCGCGTGTCCCTGTTCCAGGACGCCGTCCGGGCCGCCGGGCTGGCCCCCGCCCGCGAGGTGGCCTGGCGCGATGTGCTGGACGGCCGGGCGCGGTTCGCGCCCGGGGAGACGGTACGGCTCGACTCCCCGGGTGAGGACCCGGAGGTGGACCGGCTGCTGCGCGACGTGGACGATCCGACCCGCGTCGAAGGCACGGCCCGCTGGTACGAGCGGTTCATGGCGGCGGCCCGGGACCTCGGCCGGGCCGTCTCCGCGGCCGGAGCCGATCCGCTGGACGATCCCGGCGAGTTGGCGGTCCTCTTCGACAAGCGGCTGTGCCATGGCGTGCTGGACGCGGCGGGGGTGCGCGTTCCCGTGTCCCCCACCTCGGGCCCCGAGGGCCCGGCCGTGTCCGGCTGGGACGATGTGCGCGCCCTGATGGCCGGGGCAGGACTCCGCCGCGCCTTCGTCAAGATCGCCCACGGCTCGTCGGCCTCCGGTGTCCTCGCCGTCGAGAGGGCGGGTCCCGGCCGGGTGCGTGCCCTCACCTCCGTCGAACGGGACGGCGCGGGGCGCCTCTTCAACTCCCTGCGGGTCCGGGACTACACCAGCGAGCGCGACGTGGCCGCGATCATCGACACCCTCGCGCCCGACGGACTGCATATCGAGCAGTGGGTGCCGAAGGGCGTCCTGGACGGCCGGTCGGCCGATCTGCGGGTGGTGGTCGTCGCGGGCCGTGCCACGCACGTGGTCGTACGGACCAGCCGGTCGCCCATGACCAACCTCCATCTGGGCGGGAAGCGCGGGGATCTCGACGCGGCCCGCGCCGTCATCACGTCGTCCGGCGGCAGCCTCTCCACGGCTCTCGCCCTCGCTGAGGCGGCGGCCGACCGCTTCCCCCTGACCCATTGCGTGGGTGTCGATCTGCTGCCCGCCCCGAGCTGGCGGCGGTACGCCGTCGGCGAGGTCAACGCCTTCGGCGATCTGCTGCCCGGTCTCACGGGTCTGCCCGGCGGCGGCGCCGAGGGCCTGGACACGTACGCGGCGCAGCTCGCCGCCCTGCCGGCGCGTACGACCCGACGGACGACCGAGGAGCCGGTGTGCGGACACCTGACATGAACGAGGTCGTCGGGCGGGACGATCTCCTGCTCGTCACCCTCGACACACTGCGCTTCGACGTCGCGGAGGAACTGGCCGCCGCGGGCCGCATTCCGCACCTCGCCCGGTATCTCCCGGACGGCCGCTGGGAGAAGCGCCACGCGCCGGGAAGCTTCACCTACGCCTCGCATCAGGCGATCTTCGCCGGATTTCTGCCCACCCCCGCCACGCCGGGTCCGCATCCACGGCTGTTCGCCGCGCGCTTCGGCGGCAGCGAGACCACGGCCGACCGGACCTTTGTGTATGACACGCCGGATCTGGTCTCCGGTCTCGCGGCGGCCGGCTACCGCACGGTGTGCCTGGGCGGGGTCGGCTTCTTCAACCAGCGGGGCGCGCTCGGTTCCGTACTGCCCGGGATGTTCCAGGAGAGCCACTGGGAGCCGGAGTTCGGCGTGGCCTCCCCCACCTCCTTCGAGTCCCAGGTCGACCGCGCGGAGAAGGTCGTCGCCGGTCTGGGGCCCGACCAGCGGCTGTTCCTGTTCGTCAATGTGGCGGCGCTGCACCAGCCCAACTGGTTCCATCTGCCCGGTGCCACCCGCGAGGCGGGCGATTCGCGGGCCACGCACGCCGCCGCGCTGGAGTATGTCGACCGCCATATCGGCCGGCTCTTCGCCGCCGCGAGCAGCCGTCGGCGCTGCTTCACGATCGTCTGTTCCGACCATGGCACCGCCTACGGCGACGACGGCTGGACCGGCCACCGTCTGGGCCACGAGGTGGTCTGGACCGTGCCGTACGCCCATTTCTTCCTGGAGAGCGGGACAGCCCGATGAGCACCACCCTCGCACCTCGTCCGTACGAGAGTTACGTCTACGCCTATCCGCACAAGACCGCCTACCGCCCGCTGGAGGACCGCCCGGCGCTGCGCGGGCTGTGGGCCGGTGAACGCAAGGACGCGCTCTCCCTCTATCTGCACATACCGTTCTGCGAGGTCCGCTGCGGCTTCTGCAATCTCTTCACCCGGATCGGCGCCCCCGGCGAACTGACGACGCGCTATCTCGACGCGCTCGACCGGCAGGCGACCGCCGTGCGCGACGCCCTGGCGGACGCGGAAGGCGGCGCGGACACCGCGCGGTTCGCCACGGCGGCCTTCGGCGGCGGCACGCCCACCTATCTGGACGCGGACGAGCTGGACCGGCTGTGCGACATCGCGGAGAAACGGATGGGGGCCGACCTGCGGGCCGTCCCGCTCTCCGTGGAGACCTCCCCCGCCACGGCCACCGCCGACCGGCTGGCGGTGCTCGCCGAGCGGGGTGCCACGCGGCTGAGCATCGGCGTCCAGAGCTTCGTCGACGCGGAAGCGAAGGCCGCCGTACGCCCACAGCGCCGCGCCGAGGTCGAGGCCGCGCTCGGCCGCATCCGGGACGCCGGGATCCCCGTGCTGAACATCGATCTGATCTACGGCATCGACGGCCAGACGGAGGCGAGCTGGCGCCAGTCCCTGGATGCCGCGCTCGCCTGGCGGCCCGAGGAGCTGTATCTCTACCCCCTGTACGTACGTCCGCTCACGGGCCTCGACCGGCTCGGCGCCGGCGGTGACGCCGCCTGGGACGAACAGCGGCTGCGGCTCTACCGGCAGGGCCGCGACCAGCTGCTCGCCCACGGCTACGAGCAGACGTCGATGCGTATGTTCCGCCGTCCGGACGTCCCGTCCGAGGACGCCGGCGCGGACGACTACGCGTGCCAGACCGACGGGATGATCGGTCTGGGCTGCGGGGCCCGCTCCTACACCTCCGCGCTCCACTACTCCTTCGACTACGCGGTCGACATGCGCGAGATACGCGGCATCATCGACACCTACACGGCGACGGAGGACTTCTCCCGCGCGGAGGTCGGCCGCCGGATCGACGAGGACGAGACGCGCCGCCGTCATCTTCTCCAGTCCCTGCTCCAGGCCGAGGGGATGGCGGAGGCCGGCTACCGCGAGCGGTTCGGCTCCGGCCCCGCCGAGGACTTCCCCGCCGAGCTGGCCCGGTTCGCAGCCCTCGGCTGGCTCGACGAGAGCGCGCCGGCCGGACTGCTGCGCCTCTCCCCCGAGGGGCTCGCGTACTCGGACGCGCTGGGTCCCGCGCTCTTCTCCCCCGCCGTACGGGCCGCGATGGCCGCGTACGAGAGGAAGTGAGCCCCGTGGACCTGACGATCCTCTACCGCGGCCCGCTCGCCTCCTGCGACTACGACTGCCCGTACTGCCCGTTCGCCAAGCGCCGCGACAGCCGGGATCAACTGCGCGCGGACCGGGCCGCCCTGGAGCGCTTCACCGCCTGGGCGTCGGAGCAGCGGGAGGACAGGCTGTCGGTGCTGTTCACCCCGTGGGGCGAAGGGCTGGTGCGCTCCTGGTACCGGCGCGCTCTCACCGAGCTGTCGCGGCTGCCGCACATCGGCCGCGTGGCGGTCCAGACGAATCTCAGCTGCCGCACGGACTGGCTGGCGGACGCCGATCCCGCGAAGCTCGCCCTGTGGTGTACGTACCACCCGGGCCAGACGCCCTACGACCGCTTCCTCGCGAAGACCCATGAGCTGGCGGACCGGTCGATCCGGTTCAGTGTGGGGGTCGTCGGTCTGCCGGACCATCTGGAGCACGCCCGCCGGCTGCGCGCGGACCTGCCCGAGCAGGTGTATCTCTGGATCAACGCGGCCGAGGGGCACGGCTATACGGACGAGGAGGCCGACCGCTGGACGGCTCTCGATCCGCTCTTCCCCTACAGCCGCAGCCCGCATCGCTCGGCCGGTCTGCCCTGCCGTACGGGCGAGTCGGTGATCTCGGTGGACGGCGAGGGGACGGTGCGGCGCTGCCACTTCGTCCGCGCCGAGCTGGGCAATCTCTACGACGGGTCCTACCGGCGGGCGCTCGCTCCGCGGGCGTGCCCGCTGGCGGTGTGCGACTGCCATATCGGCTATGTGCATCTGGAGACGCTGCCGTTGTACGACGTCTTCGCCGGAGGGGTGCTGGAGCGTATCCCCGCGGGGATACGGCCGGCCGGACCCACCCCGGGCGGGAAGCCTCCCCGGGTCAGTGCTTGAGGGGCAGAAGGTCAGGGCGTTTCGCCGCGACGTGGTCGCCGGACGACTCGCCGCGCAGCCGTCGCCCGATCCACGGCACCAGATACTCGCGCGCCCAGTGGATGTCGTCGCGCCGCACCTCCAGCGTTCCGCGCGGGGGCTGCGGCGGCCACGGCTGGTCCGGGTCGGCGGGCACATCGAGGCCGAGGACCTGCGCGGCGCGCAACGCCACGCGCGTGTGCCCCTCGGGTGACAGATGCAGCCGGTCGCCGTCCCAGGCACGCCTGTCCTGGACGGACTTGAGCGACCAGAGATCGAGCACCGGGCAGTCGTAGCGGTCCGCGATGGCCCGTACATGGGCGGTGTACGTGGCGATCTTGCCGCGCAGATGGCGCAGCACGGGCACGCCCCGGGTGTCGAAGCCGGTGGTCACCATGACCGTGCCGACGGCGCCGGAGAGATCGGCGACGGCCCGCTCGAAACGCTCGGCGACATCGTCGGGATCGGTGCCGGGCCGGATGATGTCATTGCCGCCGGCGCAGAACGTCACCAGATCCGGGGCGAGTTCCTTCGCGCGCGGTATCTGTTCGTCGACGATCTGGTCGAGGAGCCGGCCGCGTACGGCGAGATTGGCGTACCGGAAATCGCCGTGGGGGGTGTTGTCCGTCGGACCCGAGACCGGCAGTTGGTCGGCGAGCAGGACCGCGAACCGGTCCGCCCAGCCGACATACATCCCGTCGGGGCCCGGATCTCCCACCCCCTCGGTGAAGCTGTCGCCGATCGCCGCGTACGACCCGAGTACGCCATTTCTTCTTGATCTCGAATCGTCTGCCACAGCACCACATCATTCCCCGACAGATGTGACCTACGCGACCGTAAGGAGGGGTTGACGCCGGGTGAGATATGCCATCGGTCAAGATTCGACCAAGCGGGAATAGCAGAAAACCGCCGCTGCCCGGCACGGAAAGTGCCGGGCAGCGGAATGGGCTGACGTGATCTGACGAATCAGAGGTTGACGCCGTGCTCCCGGAGGTAGGCCACCGGGTCGACGTCCGAGCCGTACTCGGGGCCGGTGCGGATCTCGAAGTGCAGGTGCGGTCCGGTGGAATTGCCGGTGGAACCGGAAAGTCCGATCTCCTGGCCCGCGCTGACGCTGTCGCCCGCGGAGACCTCCAGGGACGACAGGTGGCCGTACTGCGAGTACATGCCGTCGCTGTGCTGGATGACGATCTGGTTGCCGTACGAGCCGCCCCAGCCGGCCGTCACGACCGTGCCGTCGCCGACCGCCTTGACGGGGGTGCCCGAGGACGCCGAGAAGTCGACACCGGTGTGGTAGCCGCTGGACCAGCTGGCGCCGGAGGCGCGGTACGGCGTGGAGGTGGGTCCGTCGACCGGCGCGGTGAAGCCGGAACCGGTGCTCGGCTCCGCGGTGTCGGGGGCGGGTGCCTGCTCGGTGGTCGAGGCGGCGGACTCGTCCGTCGAGCCGCTCGACGCGGAGTCGTCGGACGCGGAGTCGTCGGTCGAGGCGGCGGCGGAGTCGGCCGAGGAGGAGTCGGCGGACGAGGAGGCGGAGTCGGCCGAGGAGCTGGAGGGCTCCGCCGGGGTCTCGGACGGGGAACTCGCCGCGGCCCTCGCGCCGAGGGTCAGCTTGAGGCCGGGGTGGATCAGCGACGGGTTGTCGCCGACGGCCTCCCGGTTGTCCTCGTACAGCCGGTGCCAGCCGCCGCGGACATGGTGCTCGACGGCGATCTTGGAGAGATAGTCCCCGGCGACCACGGTGTAGGTCCTCGCGACCTTGGTGGCGGCGGCTCGGGCGGCTGTCTGCTTCGTCTCGGCCCGCTGCTGGGCGCCGGACAGGTTCTGGGCCGTGTGCGCCGAGGCGGGAACGGCGGCCTGCGGAGCGGTGGCGGGAGCGGCCTTCTCCGCGGCGTGCGCGCCGGTGGCGCCGATGAGCGGAAGCGCGATGGCCGCGCCACCCGTGCCGGCGGCGATGAATCCGCGCGAGATGGGGTTGTTCTTGGGACGGCGGTGCTTACCCTTCGCGGGCATGGCGAATTCCTCTCCGGCGCCTGCGAGGTGAGCTGTCGGGTTCGGACTGGAGCTGCCCGGCCGCGCGTGGTGCGCGACTTCACCCCAAGCCGTCCGAGGTTCCGGACCGGCGTACTACCTGGGTCCCCCGCTCCTGCCACGCGTTGATGGGTGGATGCGAATTCCAAGCGGCGGCAGGATTCGGCGATCCGCTCGGATTGAGGCTGAAGGTAAGCGAGTCGGACGGCCGGAACAAGATGTCGTATTCCGGCGGTCGCAGCCGTTCCGGATATCGCCCGGGTTATCCGGTCACCCTGCGTGGATTCCGGTCTTCAATTTCCTTACGGGGAAGGAATTCCTCTTCTCGATACCACCACGCAACGTCACGGATATGATCCTGCTCACTGGCCCGAACCCATCTCCCCTGCGACCGGGGCAGGTTATACGGAACCACCCATTCCGGACAGATGGGCATGTGGGCGATATTCATCGACGCCGAGTGTCCGAATAGTGCGCTTCTGCCCCCTCGGGCGCTGGGCTGATTGCCACAGGTTGCCTGAGGAACAAATGTCGTAGGGTCGGGAATCGACATCGTCGGCGAGCCGCGCCGACGGCAGACACGGAGGAGCACGCCGTGACGCAGCAGCTGCCGCAGGTCCCGTCGACAGAGCCCGAGTTGTCCGGCGTGCGCAACTTCCGCGACGTGGGCGGGCTGCCGACCACGGACGGCCGACGAGTGGCCCACGGCAGGCTCTTCCGCAGCGGGCATCTCGCCAACGCCACCCCGGCCGACGCCGCCTTCCTCTCCTCCCTCGGCCTGCACACCATCTTCGACTTCCGCAACGGCGCCGATCTGAAGCTCGACGGCGCGGACGTGGAGCTGCCCGGCGTACGCAATGTGAACCTGCCGCTCACCGATCCGGCGGACGGCGCCGAGTTCTGGCTGATGGTGCGGGACGGCGATCTCGACCAGCTGCGCTCGATCCTCTCGGACGGCAAGGCGGCCAACCGGATGATCGACTCGTACCGGACGATCATCACGGAACGCACCGCCGAGCACAGCCGCGTCCTGCACTCCCTCGCCGAGGACAGCGTCCCCGCGCTCATGCACTGCGCGGCGGGCAAGGACCGGGCGGGGCTCTCCATCGCGGTGTCCCTGCTCGCCGTCGGGGTGGAGCCCGAGGCGATCGAGGCCGACTACCTCAAGTCGAACGACCCGCACCGCCGCTACCCGATCCGGCGCAGCGACAGCTCGGCCGCCGGGATGTCCTCGGAGGTGATGGAGCTCCTCAGTCCGCTCTTCGACGCTCGCGCCGCGTACCTCGCTGCGGCCTTCGAGACCATCGAGAAGACCTGGGGCACCACCGACCGCTATCTGGCCGAGGGTCTCGGGCTCGCCCCCGAGACCCGCGAGCGGCTCCGCGCCCGCCTGCTCGACCAGAGCTGAGCGAGCGACGGCGACGGCGACAGCGCCACCCCCCGAGCCGTCACCCCTCGGGCCGCCACCCGAGCCGCTACCCCCGCGCGCCCATCTCGAAGAGCAGATAGAGGAACGCCGCGAAGAGATGGCCGGCGATCAGATAGGCGAAGAGCCGGATGACCAGCCCGCGGGGGAACTTCCCCTCCTCCTTCATGACATGACCGGGCGCGGCATTCACCGACACGGGATTCACCGGCACGGCGTTCTCCGGCACGGGATTCGCCGACACGGGGTTCTCCGGCACGGGGTTCTCTGACTCGGGCATGGTGGCAGACCTCTCTCAGCAGGTCAGCGGCGATGGGCCCCGGCGCCGAGGCACAGCTCGGCGGCGGGGCTCTGCAGCAGGGTATGGACGAAGAGCAGCTCGGTCCCCTCGGGTCCGGCCGCCGCGATCCGGTGCGGGGTGAGCGAGTCGAAGTGCGCGCTGTCCCCGGGGTCGAGCACGTGTACGGCGTCCCCGAGGGTCAGCCGCAGCCGCCCTTCGAGGACATAGAGCCACTCCTCACCCGGGTGTACGCGGACGAGGTCGCCCTGCGCCCCGTACGGGACCTGGAGCCGCAGCGGCTGCATGGCCCGGCCCGAGCCGCCCGCCTGGTAGTAGGTCCAGCCGTCGGCCTCGACCGGTTCCATCCGGTCGGCCCGGACGATGGGGTCCCGTTCCGGCGGAATCTCCCCGAGCAGCTCGGAGACAGTCGTACCGTAGATACGGGCGAGGCTCAGCAGCATCGGGAGCGACGGTTGTCTACGACCGGTTTCCAGCCGGGAGAGATGGGCCGGGGAGAGCCCGGCCCGCCGGGCGGCGGTCTCCAGGGTGAGCCGCCGGCCGCGGCGCAGGTCGCGCAGGCGGGGTGCGACATCGGGCAGCTGCCCGGACAGGTCTTCGCCGGCCTCTCCGGCGGGAGGGGTGCTCATACGTCCATTGCGCCAGGAACTTTCCTCCGAGGCAAATTTCTTACCTCGGAGGCAAATCCCTCGGAATCCCGGACCGGGCCCTAGGGCGTGTTGCGAAAGTAGCGCCGTCCGCCCGCAGGGCGGGGCCTGCGGCGTCCGGTGCGTGCGATCGCAAGGCGGAGGGTCGCCCCAGTACTGGACGTACTGGGATGATCCCGACAACGCCGCGAGCGTGCGTGCCGGGCGTCGCGGGCCAGGCGGGACTTTCGCAACACGCCCTAGCGGTTGGCCACGGCCTGCTTCACCAGGGTCCGGCCGAAGTCCCACATCAGTCCGCCACCGCCGTGGGCGTCGTCCATGACCGCCGTGAAGGCGTCCACGAAGCGCTCGACCTCCCTCTCCCCGATGGTCAGCGGCGGAATCAGCTTGATCACTTCCAGATGGTCGCCGGAGACCTGGGTGAGGATCCGGTGCTTCTGGAGCAGCGGTACGACCACCATCTGCGCGAAGAGTCCCTTGCGGGCCGCCTGGAGCATGGTCCACCGGCCGCGCAGCTTGATCGAGTGCGGCCGGCCGAACTCGATGCCGATCATCAGGCCACGGCCGCGTACCTCGTACAGCAGCTCATAGCGGTCGACGAGCGCGGCCAGCCGTGACCGGAGCAGATCCCCGGTGGCCCGCGCGTTGGCCACGACGTTCTCGTCCTCCATCACGGAGAGCACGGCCAGACCCGCGGCCATGGCCTGGGCGTTGGATCCGAAGCTCGCCGAGTGGACCAGCACCCGGTCCATCGAGGAGTAGACCTTCTTGAAGATCCAGTCCTTGCCGAGGGTCGCGCCGACGGGTACGTAGCCACCGGAGAGCGCCTTGGCCACACAGACGAGATCCGGCTCCACCCCCTCCTCGTGCTGGTACGCGTAGAAGTCACCGGTCCTGCCGAGCCCGGTCTGCACCTCGTCGACGATGAGCAACGCCTTGTGCCTGCGCAGCAGCTCCTGGGCGGCGCGCAGGAATCCGGGCGGTGTCTCGTGGACGCCCTTGCCCTGGATCGGCTCGACGACGAAGGCGGCCACATCGCCGCGCGCGAGCTCTCTCTCCAGACCGTCGAGATCGCCGAGCGCGAGAGCGGTGTCGGGCAGCAGCGGTGCGAAGCCGTCCCGGAAGCCGTCCTCGCCGTTGACCGACAGCGCGCCCGTGGTGAGCCCGTGGAAGGCGTGCGAGCAGTACAGGATCCTGGGCTTCCCGGTCGCGTACCGCGCGAACTTCAGCGCCGTCTCCACCGCTTCCGTACCGCTGTTGCCGAAGAACACCCGGTCCAGATGCGGGGAGTGGGCGAGCAGCTTCTCTGCGAGGAGTCCGGGCAGCGGCTGGCAGTCGAAGCGGGTGAGATCGGCGAGCGAGGCGTCGAGGACGTCATGCAGCGCCTTGCGTACGACGGGGTGATGCCGGCCGAGACCCATGACGCCGAAGCCGGCGAGCATGTCCAGATAGTCGTTGCCTTCCTCGTCCCAGAAGTAGGCTCCCTCGGCCCGCTCGTAGTACCGGTCGAAGCCGATGGTGTGCAGCATGCGCGGGAGCTGGTGGTTGAGGTGCTTGGTGTACAGCTCGTAGCGCTCGGCGCCGCGCTCGGCGAGCAGCCGCGACAGGTCGAAACCCGTGGGCTCGGTCATTCCGCGCTCTCCTTGCCTGCCGGGCTCGTCCTGCCTGCCGTGTTCTCCCTGCCCGCCGGGTTCCGCTCGCTCGCCGGCTTCCCCACGCGTGCCCGGCTCTCGTGACGAGCCAGGGCCGCGCCGATCCGGCCCGCGATCTCCACCGGGGTGAGACCGATGTCGGCCAGCACCTCACTCCGTTTGGCGTGGGCGAGGAACTCCTCGGGAATACCGAAGGTCCGCAGCGGTACGTCCACCCCGGCGTCACGCAGCGACTGTCCGACGGCCGAACCCACCCCGCCGCTGCGGCTGTTGTCCTCGACGACCGCGACCAGCCGGTGCCGTTCCGCCAGCGGGGCGAGCTGTTCGTCGACCGGCTTGACCCACCGCGGGTCGACCACCGTGCAGCCGATACCGCGCTCCGCGAGCAGCTCCGCCGCCTGGAGGCACACGGGCGCGAGCACCCCCACCGACACGAGCAGCACCTTCGCGTCCGCCGCGGGGCGCAGGACGTCCATCCCTCCCACGCGTCCGACGGCCGGGATCCCGGCGCCCGCCGACTCCTTGGCGAACCGGACGACCGTCGGCGCGTCGTGCACGGCCACCGCCTCGCGCAGCTGCGCCCGCAGCTGTCCCGCGTCGCGCGGCGCCGCGATCCGCAGCCCGGGTACGCACTGAAGGACCGACATGTCCCACATGCCGTTGTGCGAGGCCCCGTCGACCCCGGTGACCCCGGCCCGGTCGAGTACGAACGTGACGCCGCACCGGTGCAGGGCGACATCCATCAGCAGCTGGTCGAAGGCGCGGTTGAGGAATGTGGCGTAGACGGCGACGACCGGATGCAGCCCGCCCGTGGCGAGCCCCGCCGCGGAGACCGCCGCGTGCTGCTCGGCGATCCCCACGTCCCAGACCCGGTCCGGGAAGCGCTCGGCGAACTTCGTCAGCCCGACGGGGTGCAGCATGGCCGCGGTGATCGCCACCACATCGGGCCGCTCCTCGCCGATGGCGACGATCTCGTCGTGGAACACCGAGGTCCAGGTCGGGCCGCCCGGCGGTGCCAGCGGCTCGCAGGTCAGCGGATCCATCACGCCGACCGTGTGGAAGCGGTCCGCCTCATGCTCCAGCGCCGGCGCGTAGCCGCGCCCCTTCTCCGTCAGACAGTGCACCAGTACGGGTCCGTGGAAGCGTTTCGCGCGCCGCAGCGCCGATTCCAGGGCGGCGGTGTCATGTCCGTCGACCGGTCCGACGTACTTGAGACCGAGGTCCTCGAACATGCCCTGCGGGGCGAAGGCGTCCTTGAACCCCTTCTTCGCGCCGTGCAGCGACCCGTACAGCGGCCGGCCCACCACGGGGGTGCGCTGGAGTACCTCCTTGCCCCAGGCCAGGACGCTCTCGTAGCCGTCGGTGGTACGGAGAGTGGCGAGGTGATCGGCGAGTCCGCCTATCGTCGGACCGTAGGACCGTTCATTGTCGTTGACCACGATGATCAGGGGCCGGTCCTTGGCCGCGGCGATATTGTTCAGTGCCTCCCAGGCCATCCCGCCGGTGAGCGCCCCGTCCCCGATGACCGCGACGACATGGTCCTCGCCGCCCAGCACCTCACGGGCCTTGGCGAGTCCGTCGGCCCAGCCGAGAACGGTCGAGGCGTGCGAATTCTCGATGACATCGTGTGCGGACTCCGCGCGCGAGGGATAACCGGACAGGCCGCCCTTGCCGCGCAGTTTGGAGAAGTCCTGTCGGCCGGTGAGGAGTTTATGGACATAGCTCTGATGGCCGGTGTCCCACAGAATTCGGTCGACAGGCGAATTGAAGACCCGGTGCAGGGCGATGGTCAGCTCCACCACCCCGAGATTGGGCCCGAGATGGCCGCCGGTTCTGGCGACCGCCTGGATCAGGAACTGTCTGATGTCCTCGGCCAGTTCACCGATGTCGCTTTCACTCAGCGCCTTGAGATCGCGCGGCCCCCGGATATTCTCCAAGACTGACACGCTCGGGCCCCCTCTCGGAATGCTTCTTCAGCTCACGGTGACGGCGGGAGTCCCCGGAGGAACCCGCCGTCGGACTGCCGGGTCGTCGTCACCGCGTCCCGGCGACCGTCTCACGGACCGCCCGCAGCGACTCCTTGAGCGAGCCCATGGTGGCGAGGACGGCGGTCGGCTCATAGCCGCAGTGCGCCATGCAGTTGGCACAGCGCGCGTCCTTGCCGCGGCCGTACTTGTCCCAGTCCGTCTCCTCGATGAGCTGCCGGTACGTCGGCACATACCCGTCGCTCATCAGATAGCAGGGGCGCTGCCAGCCGAAGAGCGAGTAGTTGGGGATGGCCCACGCCGTGCAGGGGAAGTCGGCCTTGCCCTCGAGGAAGTCCAGGAACAGCGGTGAGTGGTTGAGACGCCAGCGCGCCCGGTTACCGCCCGCGAACGACTTCCTGAACAGCTCCCTGGTCTGCTCGACCCCCAGGAAGTGCTCCTGGTCGGGCGCCTTCTCGTAGGCGTAGGCGGGCGAGATCATCATCTCGTCGACCTTCAGATCGTCATTGAGGTAGTTGAGCACCTCGATGATGGTCTGCGGGGTGTCGGTGTTGAAGAAGGTGGAGTTGGTGGTCACCCGGAAACCGCGGCGCTTGGCCTCCTTGATCGCCGCCACGGCCTCGTCGAACACCCCCTCCTTCGCCACGGACTCGTCGTGCCGCTCACGCAGCCCGTCGATGTGCACCGCGAAGGCGAAATACGGCGAAGGGGTGAATTTCTCGATCTTCTTGCGCAGCAGCATCGCGTTGGTGCACAGGAAGACGTATTTCCTCTTCGCCACCAGCTGCCGGACGATCTCATCGATCTGCGGGTGCATCAGCGGCTCGCCACCGGCGATGGAGACCATGGGCGCCCCGGACTCCAGCACCGCCCCGACGGCCTGGGCAACGGGCATACGCTGCTTCAGGACGCCGGCCGGGTGCTGGATCTTGCCGCAGCCCTCACATTTCAGATTGCAGGCGAAGAGGGGTTCCAGCTCGACGATGAGCGGAAACTTCTCACGCTTGCGGAGCTTCTGTTCAAAGAGGTACGTCCCGACCCTGATGGTCTGACGGAGCGGCATGGCCATCTAGCTCACCTCCTGGGGAGCAGCAAAGAACGGTGCCATTCGTGGAAAGCCGGAAGGACGGCACGGAGAACGCGGAAGGCTGATATTCCACCGCGCACTGTGCCAATACGGACGAGCTCATGCTCTGGAGCGTCCACGACCACCCGGACGGCCGCAACCGGGCGGGACCCGGCGCTCAGAGCACTTCGGAGCGTTGCCGCGGACTCCATGTCCACCGCGACCGCCCCCGTGGCGCGCAGTTGAGCCCTCTCCTGGCCTCGGACCACATGGCCGGAGCCGGTCAGCGGGCCGGTGTGGACCATATGGCCCGGCACGGCCCTGGCCAGCGCGTCCACCAGCAGTCCTGTGCTCGTACAGGGCGTGGAACCGTCCGGGTCCCGGGTCTCGTCGGCGACGATCAGATCCCCCGGGTTCATCCCGGGGACGAGTCCGGCGCAGAACCCGGAGGCGATCACGGCCGCGTCCCTGTTCCGGGCCTCTCCGAGCGCCCGTACGACAGCGCGCTCGGCGTTCCTGGGTCCCATGCCGGTACGCAGGACACTCACCTGGCCCGCCGCGCCGGACCGGCCCGCGCGCAGGGCGAACCGCTCGATGCCGAGCGCACAGGCGATCAGCAGCGGCACGGCGGGACCGGGTGCCGGACGCGACGACGGACCGGAGGACGGAGCCGAGGCCGGACCGGAGGACCGCTCCATCAGCTTCCCTTGCGGACGCCCGCGCGGACCGCGAGCGGCTTGGGCTCGCCGTGGAGATACCGGCCGAGCGCGGTGAGCGGGAAGACCTGCCGGTAGAGGTGGTAGTTGATGGAGAAGTCCCAGGGGAAGCCGGTACCGGTGAAGTACGGCTCGTCCCAGGAGCCGTCCTCCCGCTGGGCCCCGGCGAGCCAGGCGATGCCCCGTTCGACGGCCTCGCTCTCCCGCTCGCCGGCCGCGAGGAGCGCGAGCAGCGCCCACGCGGTCTGGGAGGCGGTCGTGGCACCGCGTCCGATCCACGCCTCGTCGTTGTACGACCGCAGATCCTCGCCCCAGCCGCCGTCCTCGTTCTGCACGGACCGGAGCCAGGCGACGGCGCGGCGGATCGCGGGGTGGGAGGCGGGCAGTCCGGCCGCGGTCAGCGCGGGCACCACGGACCCTGTCCCGTATACGTAGTTGACGCCCCAGCGGCCGAACCAGGCGCCGTTGGTCTCCTGTTCGGCGAGGAGCCACTCGATGCCGCGGCGCGTGCCGGGGTGGTGGGACTTACCCTCGAAGGCGAGCATCTCGACGACATGCGCGGTGACATCGGCGGACGGCGGGTCGATGACCTCGCCGAAGTCGCAGAAGGGCAGCCGGTTGGGGAACGGGCTGGTGTTGTCGGCGTCGAAGGCGCCCCAGGCGCCGTTCCTCGACTGCATGCCCAGATTCCACCGGGCGCCGCGCTCGATGGCCGCGTCGAGCCGCTCGGCGTCCGGGTGTCTGACCCGGCGCAGCGCGAGGATGACCTCGGCGGTGTCGTCGATGTCGGGGTAGTTGTCGTTGTGGAACTCGAACGCCCAGCCGCCCGGGGCGAGTCCGGGCCGGCGTACGGACCAGTCGCCGGGGCGCACGATCTGTTCGCCGATCATCCAGTCGGCCGCCCTGACCAGGGCCGGATGCTCCGGGTTCAGCCCGGCGTCGGCGAGCGCGATGGTGGCGAGGCAGGTGTCCCAGACCGGGGACTGACAGGCTTCGATCATCCGGGCGCCGTCCGCGCGCCGGACGGCGAACCGGTCGAGCGACTCCAGGCCGGCCCGCATGATCGGGTGGTCGAGGTCGTAGCCGAGCAGATGCAGCGCGATCAGGGAGTAGACGGCGGGGGGCTGGATTCCGCCCCAGCAGCCGTCGTTCTCCTGCCGTTCGATGATCCAGCGCGCGGCGGCGTTCATCGCGGTACGGCGCAGCCTGCGCGGCGCGACCTTGTGGTAGGCGTGCAGCGCCTTGTCGAGGCGCTGGAACACTCCGTCCCAACTGGTCATGGGCGCGAAGGACTTGTCCGGGCGGGGACGCGCGGGGTCGGAGTGCAGCTCGTCCAGGGGGAACGGGGCGGGCCGTACGGGACGCTTCGCGGAGACGATCGTGAGCGGCACGATCGTCTGCCGTGCCCAGCAGCCGAAGTCATAGATGTTGAGCGGGAACCACTTGGGGAAGAAGATCAGCTCGGGCGGCAGTTCGGGCAGGTCGTCCCACTTCCACCAGCCGAAGAGGGCGAGCCACACCCGGGTGAAGACCCGGGAGCGCGCGATGCCGCCGCGTTCGCGCACCCACTGGGAGGCGCGCGCCATGTGCGGGTCTTCGGGGCTGTCTCCGGCCAGCCGCAGGGCGACATACGCCTCGATGGTGGCGGAGAGGTCGGCGGGGCCTCCGTGGAAGGTGGCCCACGTTCCGTCAGCGCGCTGCTCACCGCGGATGAAGAGGGCCGACGCCTCCGTGGTGCGCGCGTCCTGGATTCCGAGGAACTGGCGGAGCAGCAGATCCTCGGCGTCCATCGTCACATTGGTCGCCAGGTCGCCCTTCCACCAGCCCTGGGCGTCCTGCCTGCCGAGCAGATACTCGACGGATCGTGCGGTGGCCCGCTCGGCGGCGACCCGAAGGTCACCGCCCGCCGCGGGGGTGAGGGTTTCGGTCGGTTCGCTGGCCGAGGCTGCGCGGGGTCCCACGGCCCCGGTGCTCCCGTCGGTCGTCGCTGTCATGGCTTCCCCTTCGTGCAGTGGTGTGCTTCTGCTGTGCTGGGGTCTCCGTCGTCCGGCGCCCTACGGGCTGTGGACGGCGACTGTTGGGGGTATGGAGGTCAGCCCCCGGAAGGAAGGCATATGGGAATAGTGATCATCTCTTTCGTACGACGACGAAATCCGCGAGCGCGATGAGTCGCGCCCTGACCTGTTCCGGCATATCGACTCCGTCCAGGGCCTCGATGGCTACGGCGTGCTGCCTGCGGGCCTCCTGGGAGGTCCACTCCCGGCCACCCGCCTCCTCGATCAACGCCGCCCTGGTGGCGAACTCTTCCTCCGAGAAGGTCTCGAAATCGTTGCTTTTGGCGTCGGCGGCGAGCAGTTCGCCGAGTCGTTCGGACGCCGGTCCGCCCGCGGCGAGCGCGGCGACGACCGGCAGGGACTTCTTGCGCTGACGCAGGTCGCTCCAGGTCTGCTTGCCGGTGGACTCCGGGTCGCCCCAGATGCCGAGCAGATCGTCGATGGCCTGGAAGGCCAGGCCGAGATGGTGCCCGTACGCCTCCAGCGTGTCGGCCGTACGGTCGTCGGCGCCGCCGAGGACCGCGCCGATGGAGACGGCGCAGGCGAGCAGGGCGCCGGTCTTGTTGCCCTCCATCTCCAGGCACTCCTCGACGGTGACCCGCTCGCGGTGCTCGTAGGAGATGTCCTGCGCCTGACCGTCGATCAGTTTGCGCGTCGCGGTGGTCAGGCGGCGTGTCGCGCGGCCCGCCTCGACCGTGCCGATCTCCAGCAGCACCTCGTTGGCGAGCGCGAAGAGAGCGTCGCCGACGAGGATCGCCTGGGCGGGACCGTGCATCTTCCAGACGGTGTCGCGGTGGCGGCGCTGCTCGTCGCCGTCCATCAGATCGTCGTGCAGCAGCGAGAAGTTGTGGACCAGCTCCACCGCGACCGCGCCGGGGACGCCCATCTCGGCGGGGGCGCCGGCGGCCTCCGCGGAGAGCAGCGCGAGCGCCGGACGCACCGCCTTGCCGCCGTCTCCCGCGGCGGGCCGCCCCTCGGCGTCGATCCAGCCGAAGTGGTAGGCCGCGACGGTGTCCATGGGCGCGGCGAGCCGCTCAACGGCGGCGCGCAGCACGGGCGTTGACAGGCTCCGCCCACGCTCCAGCAGCGCGTGGACGTCCGCGGTGTCGACAGCCGGATTCGCCGGGGGCACAGTCGGCACGGTCTCTCCTCTTGTTCCAGTACTCGTTGGTGCGGTACTCGGGCTCATGCCGCCTCCCGCAAGGGGTGTTCATGGCGGTGCCCCAGTTCGGAGAGGGCCGCGCCCGCGGCGCTGAAGCCGCTGCGCACCGCCCCCTCCATGGTCGCGGGCCAACCGGTGGCGGTCCATGCGCCGGCCAGGAAGAGACGGGGGGCGCGGGTGTGGGCCGTCGGCCGCAGCCTTCCCACACCCGGCGCGGGCGCGAAGGTCGCGGTGCGCTCGCGTGTCACGAAGAAGTCCCGCACCTCGGCACCCCGAGCGGCCGGGAGGAGTCGTTCCAGTTCGGGCAGATAGCGTGCGCGCAACTCCGACACGGGCGTGTCGATCTCGTCCTGGGCGGCTGACTGCGACACGGCCAGATACTGGCCGTCCGTCAGTCCGGAGGCGTCGGTTCGGTCGAAGACCCACTGGACCGGGCTGCCGAGCGCGGCGAAGAATGGCCGGCGCAGCACCTTGCGACTATACACGACATGGAGGTTGAGGATCGGCGCGGTGCCGATATCGAGCAGCCGGTCGGGGTCCGCGAGCGCGCCCCCGGGCAGCAGCGCGTGGGCCTCGCGCTGGGGCACGGCGAGGACGACGGCGTCCGCGTCGAGCCGCTCCCCGTCCATGTCGACATGCCAACCGCCGTTCTCCGCACGGGAGACGGAGCTGACACGGGTACGGGTCTCGGTCCGTACCCCCGCGGAGTCGAGTGCCTTGCGGGCCAGTGTGTCGTGCAGTTCACCGAGCGGGACCCGCGCCCAGCCGATGTCGGCGGCGCCGGGCTCGGAGAGCAGTCCGGTCTTGAAGACCATCGCGGCGAGCCCCATGGACGCGTGCGGCGCGGTGGCGTTGAGGGTCGCCACGCCCACCAGGTCCCAGAGGGCCTCGATGGTGCGCTTCGACTGGCCGTGCCGGCCGAGCCAGGTGGCGAAGTCGATGCCGTCCAGCGCCGGATCGGCGGGATCCAGCCGCTTCAGCGCGAGCGCGGCACGCCCGACGGAGGCGCGCTCGGCGAGCGAGAGATGCGGATACGTGGCGAGCCCGGCGGCCAGGTGCAGCGGTACGGGCAGCCCGTTGCGGCGGATCCGTCCCAGCCTGGGCCCGCCTGCCGGGGCGACGTCGAGTACGGGTACGTCCAGCCGGTCCTGGAGCGGCGCGAGCGCGGCGCCGTCCACCCGGTCCAGGAACCAGCGGTACGCCCTGCAGCAGCGCAGATACACATGCTGGCCGTTGTCGACCGTGAGGTCACCGCGCTGGAAGGAGAACGCGAGCCCGCCGAGCCGGGGCCGCCCCTCGACGAGCGTCACCCGCACACCGGCGTCGGCGAGCTGAAGGGCGGCCGTGATGCCGGCGAGTCCCGCGCCGACCACGACCGCGTGGCGGGACGTGCCCTCGGCCGTCGTCATTCATGCCCTCCTGGGGTCTGTCCGTGACGTTTCGCCAGAACCGCCGGTTCTGTCACGGTCAGGGACGTGTCACATCGACTCGAGGTTGCGAACCGCTGGTGCGCGTATGTGTTCCGGTGGATTCCGCGGAGCATGGAGATCGGGCCGAATCGGGCGGAAAGCCGCATCAGCCACGCCTCCTGATGGTCTGCCGGGAGATCTGGCGCGCGTCGAGCCCCGAGAGCCCGCGCACGGCGACATACGCCTTCTCATGTCCCGGCAGCGAGACCCGGCCGCGCAGCACGGCCTCGGGGTCGCGTTCGATGCGGTCGAGCAGCCTGCGGTAGATACCGGCCATGGCGGCGACGCAGGCTCCGCTGCGCCGGTCGAGCATGGGCAGCAGGCGCAGCCCCTCGGCGAAGAGCGCGCGGGCGCGGCGCACCTCGAAGTGCACCAGTCCCGCGAAGTCGGCCCCCGCGGCCGGGGCCGCGCTGTGGAAGCCCGCGGAGCAGCCGAACTTGGCGAGGTCGTCGGAGGGCAGGTACGTACGGCCGTTGCCCGCGTCCTCCCGCACGTCGCGCAGGATGTTGGTCAGCTGGAGGGCGAGTCCCAGTGTGTCGGCGTACTCCGCGGCGCGCTCGGCGCCGGGCGCGCCGGGGGTGGTGCCGAACACGCCGAGCGACACCCGCCCGATGGCGCCCGCGACACACCGGCAGTAGGCCTTCAGGTCGTCCCAGGTCTCGTACGTGTCGCCGCGTACGTCCATCAGCACGCCGTCGATCAGCTCGTCGAGGCCGCCGAGCGGGATCGGGAAGCGGCGCGCCGCGTCGGTGAGGGCGACGGCGACGGGGTCGGTGTCGTCCTCGTCCACCGCGCCCTTCCTGACCCGGTCCAGGAGGGCACGGGTGTCGTCGAGGCGTGCCAGCTTGGCTTCCGGGGCGAGTGTGCCGTCGCCGATGTCGTCCACCCGCCGGGAGAGGGCGTACAGCGCGGACATGGCCTGCCGCTTCTCGGCAGGCAGCAGCCTGATGCCATAGGCGAAATTACGGGCCTGCTGCCCGGTGACGGCCTCGCAGTAGCTGTAGGCCGCCAGTACCGGCGCGGACATGGGCGTCTGTCCCTCCATGTTCCGGCTCACCCCTTTCTGTGCGCACTTCGCAGGACAGCTCCCACTTCGCGCAGCAGACGCGGCTTGGTGGGTTTGGGCGGTCCGGGGAGCACATCGTGCCCGGCGGCCGCGATCGAAGCGAGGGCGGCACGCCCTCCGGCGACGAATCCGGCGAGCAGCAGCCGGAGCCGGCCGTGGACGCTGCCCACCAGGGGGGCGCCCTCGTTCAGCAGCTGCCCGGCACGTTCGGCCTCGAAGGCCACCAGCGCGCGCACCGACGCGTTCGCGGTGCCCGCGGCCAGATCCGCCTCCGTGACATGAAACCTCTTCATGTCCTGGGCGGGCAGATAGACACGGTCGTTGCCGAGGTCCTCGGTGACGTCCTGGAGATGTTCGACGATCTGCAGCGCCGTGCAGACGGCGTCGGAGCGGCGGACACGCTCGGGGCTCGCGGTGCCGGTGATCTGGAGGACGAGACGGCCGACCGGGTTGGCGGACAGCTCGCAGTAGGCGAGCAGGTCGTCGTAGGTCTCGTAGCGGCGTACCAACTGGTCCTGGCGGTTGGCCGCGATGAGTCCGAGGAACGGTTCGGGGGTGAGTGAACGGCGCCGTACGGTCGGGGCGAGGGCGTGCAGCAGCGGATGCGCCGGGGCCGGGCCCTGCGGGTCGAAGACGCGCCGCAGATCGGCCTCGAAGGCGTCGAGCATGACCAGCCGGTCATCGGCCTGGGCGGCGGCGACGCCCAGGTGACGGGCGTCGCCGCCGCCGGGGGCGAGATCGCCGTCACCGATGTCGTCGACGAGCCGGGCGAAGCCGTACACGGCCATCAGATCGTCCCGCCACGCGCGCGGCAGAAAGAACGGGGCCACGGGAAAGTTCTCGTCCGCGGCCTTGTCCAGGGTGGTGCGCGAGGAGGCGTCGGAGCGTACCTCTGGGGGGCCCGTCATCGCGTGCTGCCCAGTACGGGGACGGCGGAATCCTCGCGGAGCTGGAGATTTTCCGTCATTGCCGTCACATCTTCCGTTCTACACTGCCGACCTAATACATCCCATTTCGGACACGCCGCCCACTCCACCGAGTACAGAAGGGTGCCAGGCCGGGCCGGGCGCTCCGCGGGAATGACCGCCATTTGCCGCGCATCAGCCCAGCACAGCTTACGTTCTACAGCTAAGAGGAACACGCCGGGGTGTGGCGCGCATACAAGAACGCCGCAATACACGCCAACCATCCCCCAGCCAAACGGACTTGACCGGTCCTTGACGTTTGACCCACCAGAAGGCCCCCGCCGGGACGATCCGGCGGGGGCCCGTTCGATCATGGAAGACCGGTCTACTTGCCGGTCTCCTTCTCGTACGCCTTGATGACCTCGTCGGTCGGACCGTCCATCAGGAGCTCACCCTTCTCCAGCCAGAGCACCCGGTCGCAGGTGTCCCTGATCGACTTGTTGCTGTGGCTGACCAGGAAGACCGTACCCGCCTCCTTGCGCAGCTCGCGGATCCGCTGCTCGGAGCGGATCTGGAACTTGCGGTCGCCGGTGGCCAGCGCCTCGTCGATCATCAGGACGTCGTGGTCCTTGGCGGCGGCGATGGAGAACCGGAGCCTGGCGGCCATGCCGGAGGAGTAGGTCCGCATGGGGAGGGTGATGAAATCGCCCTTCTCGTTGATGCCGGAGAAGTCGACGATGCCCTGGTAGCGCTCCCGGATCTGCTCGCGGGTCATCCCCATGGCGAGACCGCCGAGGATGACATTGCGCTCACCGGTCAGATCGTTCATCAGAGCCGCGTTGACCCCCAGCAGCGACGGCTGGCCGTCGGTGTAGACCTTGCCGCTCTCGGCCGGCAGCAGACCGGCGATCGCGCGCAGCAGGGTCGACTTGCCGGAACCGTTGGTGCCGATCAGCCCGATCGCCTCGCCCCGGTACGCGGTGAACGTGACCCCCCGGACGGCATGGACCTTGCGAACGCCCCGCGACTCCCCCTTGTCGCGGCGGAGTATGCGGCTGAGCGCGGCGGTGGCGCTGCCCTTGCCGCCGCCACCGCCGTTGACGCGGTACACGATGTGCACGTCGTCGGCGATGACCGTGGGGATACGCCCCTGCGTGTTGTCCTCAGCCACGGCCGTAGCGCTCCTCAGCCTTCCAGAAGTAGACGAAGCCGACGACGCCCAGGACCACGGACCACACCAGCGCGACCAGCCACACGTGCGCGGGCAGGTTCGACGAACCGTAGCCGTCGATCAGCGCGAACCTGACCAGGTCCATGTAGACCGCGGCCGGGTTGTACTGGAGTACGTCGGCGATCCAGGCGGGCTTGTCCTCGAGCATCACCGGGATCGAGAACATCACGCCCGAGGCGTACATCCAGGTGCGCATCACGAACGGCATCAGCTGGGCGAGGTCGGGGGTCTTGCTGCCCAGCCTCGCCATGATCAGCGCGAGCCCGGTGTTGAAGACGAACTGGAGCGCCAGCGCGGGCACGACCAGCAGCCAGCTCAGGGTCGGGTAGCTGCCGAAGGCCACCGCGACGACGACCAGCACGATCATCGAGAAGAGGAGCTGCTGGAGCTGCTGGAGGGAGAAGGAGACCGGCAGCGAGGCCCGGGGGAAGTGCAGGGCCCGGACGAGCCCCAGATTGCCGGAGATGGCACGGACACCGGCCATCACGGAGCTCTGGGTGAAGGTGAAGACGAAGACCCCGGTGACCAGGAAGGGCACGAAGACATCCTGGGGGATGTCCTTCTTGGTCCCGAGGATGAGGCCGAAGATCAAGTAGTAGACAAGGGCGTTCAGCAGGGGGGTCGCCACCTGCCAGAGCTGGCCCAGCTTCGCCTGGCTGTACTGGGCCGTGAGCTTCGCCTGGGAGAAGGCCAGGATGAAATGACGCCGGCCCCACAGCTGCCGGATGTAGTCGCGCAGCCCTGGCCGGGCACCGCTCACCGACAGACCGTACTTGGCGGCGAGATCCGCCGCGGACAGACCGTCGTCGGGCGACGGGGGGGCGCTCACAGCGATCGCACCCTCTTGGGTTGTGTCACTCACAAGTTGAAACTTTCGTGTTCAAGATGCGCAGCCGGTCGGGCGCGGGCGCGGACGGGCCCGGCCCCGGGGGGCAAGAGGCAGGCGGCCTCTTGTCCGATGCTCTCAGAACCGAGCTTGTCAGATGACAGGCGGTCGGCCCAGCCGGGTCAGCCGCCATACCGTACGCCACTTCATCGGACGGCGCGGCCCGCACGGGGTCGCCCAGCCCTCCCGGAACCCGCCGAACCACGCTTTCAGCGCGGTCAGGGAAGGGCGCCGGACCAGGGTGAGCAGCACCCATACTCCCAGGTAGAGCGGGACGACGACGGCCGGCAGATTGCGACGGGCCAGCCAGACCCGGTTGCGGGCCACCATGCGGTGGTAGACCGCGTGCCGGGACGGCGGCATGGTCGGGTGGTTCAGCACCATGTCGGCGCGGTAGTCGATCATCCAGCCCGCGTCGAGCGCCCGCCAGGCGAGATCGGTCTCCTCGTGGGCGTAGAAGAAACCGCCGGGCAGCGCGCCGACCTCGGCGAGGACCTTCGTGCGCACCGCACTGGCACCGCCGAGGAAGGTCGTCACCCGGGAGGACCGCAGCGGGTCCGAGGCGCGCAGCCGCGGGACGTGGCGGCGCTGGGTGAGACCGGTCTCCGGGTCGGTGATCCGGAAGCTGACGATCCCGAGCACGGGATCGGCCGCGAAGGCCCCGCGGATCAGCTCCGCGGTGTCGGTGTGGGGCAGCAGACCGTCGTCGTCCAGGAAGAGCAGGGCGTCCACGTCGGAGCCGGCGGCCCCGAACGCCTCGATCCCGACATTGCGGCCGCCGGGGATACCGAGGTTCTTGGGCAGCTCGACCGTCCGTACGCCGTCGGGGACGGCGCCCACGGGGGCGCCGTTCCCGACCACGACGATCTCGACCGGGTCGCCGTTCTGGCGGAGGACGGAGTCGATCAGCGCACGCAGTTCGCCGGGGCGGTCACCCATCGTGATGATCACCGCGCCGAGCCGCATGTCGCTCACCTCAGCCTGCTGGACGCCAGGATGGAGACCAGGTGCAGCACGGTCTGGACGACGGCGATCCCGGCCAGGACCGCGATCCCGAGGCGGCTGAAGAACAGATCGCCCCTGACCGAGTCCAGGATCGCCAGGAGAAGGATCAGCAGGGACGCCTCGATGCCGAGGATGAGCCGGTGGAACTTCAGCGCCCCGGCGGCCCTGCGGGCCAGCGCCATACCGGACGAGCGCGGCTCGGAGGCCGCCTCCTTGACCGGGGCCAGCCCCTGCTGATGACGGGCGACGCCGACCAGGTCGGTCTCGGCCTTGACCATGATGGCGCCGAGGGCGGCGAGCGTACCGAGGAAGGCCCACAGCCAGTCGATCCGTCCGGTGCCCCACAGGTCGGCGCCGCGCAGCCCGAAGCCGAGCAGCACGGCGGCGTCGCACAGATAGGCGGCGACCCGGTCCAGATACACCCCGGTCATCGAGTACTGCTTCTTCCAGCGGGCGATCTCACCGTCGACGCAGTCCAGCAGCAGATAGAGCTGGACCGCCAGCACGCCGAGCACCGCGCCCGTGATACCCGGCACCAGCAGGGCGGGGGCCGCGAGGGCACCGGCGACGGTCATCACGTACGTCAGCTGGTTGGGCGTGACGCGGGTGTTCACCAGGTACCGGTCGACGCGCAGCGAGATCTCCCGCATGTACAGGCGCCCGGCCCAGTGCTCACCGCTGCGCCGGTCCTTGACACCCGCCGGGTGTACGACCGGGCGGAGTTCAGCTACTGATGGTCTTGGCATAGTCGGCGTACGCGTCCCTGATCTGGTCGGTGGACAGGTCGAGGTGTTCGAGGATGGTGAAGCGGCCCGGACGGGTCTGCGGCGCGTAGGCGACGGCCCGCACGAACTCCTCCACGGTGAAGCCGATCTCCTCGGGCAGCACGGGCAGCCCGTGCCGGTGCAGCACCTCGGTGAACAGATGTGACTCCTCGTGCGCGCCGCGCAGATGCATGGCGAAGGCGGCGCCGATGCCGACCTGTTCGCCGTGGAGCGCGGCGCGCTTGGGGTAGAGCAGGTCGAAGGCGTGGCTGATCTCGTGACAGGCGCCGGACGAGGGACGGGTGTCCCCGCTGATCGACATGGCGATACCGGTGAGTACCAGCGCCTCCGCCAGGACGGTCAGGAACTCGTCGTCGCCGGCCCCGCCGGGGTGGCGCAGCACGGCCTCACCCGCCGTACGGGCCATCGCGGCGGCCAGTCCGTCCACCGGCTCGCCGTTGGTACGGTGCGACAGCTCCCAGTCCGCGATGGCCGAGAGGTTCGAGACGGCGTCGCCGATGCCGGACCGGACGAAGCGGACCGGCGCGTCCCTGATCACGTCGAGGTCGATGACGACGGCGATGGGGGTGGGGACGCCGTACGAGCCGCGGCCGTTGTCGTTGTCGAGCGTCGCGACCGGTGAACACAGGCCGTCGTGCGAGAGGTTGGTGGCGACGGCCACCATCGGCAGGCCCACCCGGGCCGCCGCGTACTTCGTCACATCGATGATCTTGCCGCCGCCGACGCCCACCACGGCGTCGTACCGCTTGCCCTTGATGCCGTCCGCGAGCCTGACCGCCGAGTCGATCGTGCCGTCCTCGACGGAGAACCAGTCCGCGCCCGGCAGGTCCGGTGCGAGCCGCTCGCGCAGCAGCTGTCCCGAGCCGCCGCTTATGGCCAGGGCGAGCCGGCCCGCGCTGGAGATCCGCTGGTCGGCCAGGAGGCCGGCGAGATCGTCCAGGGCGCCGGGCCTGATGTCCACGACGACCGGGGACGGGATGAGCCGGGTCAGTACTGGCACGCGATCTCACGGCCCTTCGCCAGGTCGTCGTGGTTGTCGATCTCGACCCAGGGGATGTCGCCGATGGGCGCCACGTCGAGGGTGAAGCCCCGGTTCACCAGCTCCTGGTAGCCGTCCTCGTAGTAGAGGTCGGGGTCGCGCTCGAAGGTGGTCCTGAGGGCGTCGGCGAGGTCCGCGGCGGCCTCGGGCTCGATCAGTGTGACCCCGATGTACTCGCCGGTGGCGGTGGCCGGGTCCATCAGCTTGGTGATCCGGCGCACGCCCTTGGCGCCGTCCGTGATGACCTTCATCTCCTCGTCGGCCAGCCGCTTGACGGTGTCGAGGGCGAGGATGATCCTGCGGTCCCCGCCGCGGGCCGCGAGGAGGGTCTTCTCGACGGAGACCGGGTGCACGGTGTCGCCGTTGGCGAGGATCACTCCCTGTGCCAGCACATCGCGGGCGCACCAGAGGGAGTAGGCGTTGTTCCACTCCTCGGCCTTGTCGTTGTCGACGAGCGTGAGCTTCAGCCCGTACGTCCTCTCCAGGGCGGCCTTGCGCTCGTACACGGCCTCCTTGCGGTAGCCGACGACGATCGCGGCCTCGGTGAGGCCGACCTCGGCGAAGTTGCCGAGCGTCAGGTCGAGGACCGTGGTGGTCCCCTCCCCCGCCGGGTCCACCGGCACGAGGGCCTTCGGCAGCGTGTCGGTGTAGGGGCGCAGACGCCTTCCGGCACCGGCGGCGAGTACGAGGCCGATCATGCGGCTTCTCCTTCGTCATGTACGGCGGGGGCTCCGGAGGACATCCAGAACCGGATGGACTCCGTGAGCGCGACCAGCGCCACGGCGGCGGCGAGCACCGTCAGTTCCAGCGGGAAGTCGAACGCGCGCGTGGAGAAGGCGGCGGCGAGGGTGACCAGCAGGGTGCGGCCCTCGTGCCCGCCGAGTGCCCGCACGAGGCGGCGGGGCGGGGCGCCGGCGCCGCCGCGGATGCGGTACACCGTGTCGTAGTGATGGTAGGCGACCGCCGCGACCAGCCCGAAGGCCGCGGGCAGCGCTCCGGGCACATCGGCGCGGGCGGCGAACACCAGGACGGTGGTGTACTCGGCCGCCCGGAAGACCGGCGGGATGAGCCAGTCGAGGGCGCCGCCCATCCGGCGGGCGACGGCGAGACCCGCGGTCAGGACGTACACCAGGGCACCGAGGATGAGCACCGGGCTGTCGGAGGGGTCCTTCAGCGGCGCGAAGGCCGCCGTGGCCACGACCACGACGCCACCGGCCAGCGCGATCAGGAACGGCAGCACACCGGGCAGCGCGCGGGCCGGGCGCCGCAGCGCCCGTGCGACGAGTTCGGCGAGCGGTCCCGAGTCGGCGAGGTCCGCGAGGGCCTGGGCGGCCCGGTCGGTACGGGTGGCCCTGCGGGTCACCGAGCGCAGGACACGGCCGGCCGTGGTGTAGCAGGCGGCGAAGGCGCAGCCGACGAGCAGCGCGTAGAAGACGATCCGGGGCGTGGTGACGGCTGTCAGGACGGCGATCATCGCCCAGCGCTCGCCGATGGGGAGCACGATCATCCGGCGCACCCACACCGTCCAGCCGACGCTGTCGAGCCTGCTGGACAGGGCGGCGGTGGGGGTGCCCACGACGGCCTTGCCCCCGCTGCTCGCGGCCGTCGCGTCGACGTTCGCCTCGTTGAACGAGAAGTCGACGACATGGCGGCAGGTCTGGAGGACCATCGCGCCGAGGGCGAGTGCCCATACGTCGTCGCCGCCCCGCGCGGCACCGAGCGCCAGGCCCGCGTAGTAGGCGTACTCCTTGGCGCGGTCGAACGTCGCGTCCAGCCAGGCGCCCATCGTGGAGTACTGGAGCGAGTAACGGGCGAGCTGTCCGTCGGTGCAGTCCAGGACGAAGGAGAAGATCAGCAGCACGCCGGCGGCGACATAGCCGCCGCGGGTGCCGGTGGCCGCGCAGGCCGCCGCGATCAGCGCGGTGACCAGCGACGCCGTGGTGACCTGGTTGGGGGTCAGGCCGCGGCGGGCGCACCAGCGGGCGAGATAGCGGGAGTACGGGCTGATGCAGAACGTGGTGAAGAAGCCGTCGCGGGCCTTCACGGCGGAGCGCAGCCGTACGGCCTCGTCGTCCACGGCGGCGACGGCGGCCTCGGCCCGTTCCCGGGCGGCGGCGTCGGCCGGTACGGCGGCGACGAGCGAGCCGAGTCCGGGGCGGGTGACGGTGGTGCCCTCGGCGTCGAGCGCGGTGGCGGCCCGGTCGGCGAGCGGTTCACACGGAGCCACCGCGGTGGCGGCCGTCCGCTGGGCTTCCGCCGTGCCGCCGAGCGGCTGGGGGCCGTCCCCGTCCCCGTCGTCGTCCCCGTCCAGGGACGTCAGGGCGCGCAGCAGCGCGGCACGGGCCCCGGGCTGGGCGGTGAGCGCGCCGGGCACGGCGGCGGCCGGGAAGCGGGGGTCGGTCAGGGCCAGCCGCAGGGCGTGGACATGGCCGACGAAACGGGAGTCGACCAGGGCGACACGCTCGGTCGCGGGGGCGGCGGCCAGCAGGCCCCGGACCTCTTCCGCGCCCGGCGCGGTACGTACGTCGAAACCCAGCGACCGCAGATCGCCCTCGAGCGACGATCCGGGTACCGGGGGACCGGTGAGGATGGCGGTCGACAGACGAACTCACTCCTTGGCGCTGACAGGGCTGGGTGCGCGGCGAACGCCCCGGGATTCGGGCTGCGGCACGTCGGCAGAGGCTATCGGATGAACGGAAGACCTAGTTCACCGACCGTTTACGCCCCGGACGCCATGATCTGGGCCGGGTACAGCCCGCGTGGAGATCATCATCGTCGATCGACGGCCCGCCCGACAAACCGCGGGTGCCGGGGGCGGGGACATGACGTGAACACGACCTGATCGGGGCGTGCGGACCGTGCGCGGACGGGACTCCGGACCTCCTCGTCCAGGGCGGTCGGGCGCCCGCAGGGGAGGACGGGACAGCCCTTAGGGTGACGGCATGACGTGGCTGATCACAGGTGGGGCGGGTTATATCGGGGCGCACGTGGCGCGGTCCATGGCCGCGGCGGGTGAGCGGGTGGTCGTGCTCGACGATCTGTCGACCGGTGTCGCCGACCGGCTGCCCGCCCAGGTCCCGCTCGTGCGGGGCTCCGTGCTGGACCGGGGGCTCGTCGACCGTACGCTCACGGAGCACGCGATCACCGGAGTCGTGCATCTGGCGGCGAAGAAGCAGGTCGGGGAGTCCGTCGAGCGGCCGCTGACGTACTACCGGGAGAATCTGCACGGGCTCACGGTGCTGCTGGAGGCCGTGGTGGCGGCGCGGGTGCGGCGGTTCCTCTTCTCCTCCTCGGCGGCGGTGTACGGCGTGCCGGATGTGGAGTTGATCACGGAGCGGACGCCCGCCGTGCCGATCAATCCGTACGGGGAGACCAAGCTCGCGGGTGAGTGGCTGGTACGGGCGACCGGGCGGGCGCATTCCATCGCCACCGGCTGTCTGCGCTACTTCAATGTGGCGGGCGCCGCACGGCCCGAGCTCGCGGACACCGGAGTGTTCAACATCATCCCGATGTTCTTCGACCGGATCAGCCGGGGCGAGGCGCCGCGGATCTTCGGCACGGACTATCCGACACCGGACGGCACCTGCGTCCGGGACTACATCCATGTCGCCGATCTCGCCGAGGCGCATCTCGCGGCGGCCCGGTGGCTGGCCTCCCAGGAGGGCCCCCGGGATCTCACGGTGAACATCGGCCGCGGCGAGGGAGTCTCGGTCCGGGAACTGGCCGATCTGGTGGCGGACGTCACCGGCGACCGTACGGAGCCGGTGACCGAGGCGCGCCGTCCCGGCGACGCGGCGCGGGCCGTCGCGGCGGTCGGGCTGATCGCCGAGGAGCTGGGCTGGACGGCGAGCCGCGGTGTCCGCGAGATGGTCGAGTCGGCCTGGGAGGGCTGGCGGCTGCACCATCCCGCAGCCCCGGTCGGGTGACCGTTCCGCGCTCTGACCTGCGGTCATTTCCGCAGGTCAGAGCATATGACAACGGTGTTCAGTGCCGTGTTGCCGGATACCCCCCACCCGTAGTTCACTGACCTCGTCGGGAGTTTGGCCGGACGACTGGGAGGCGTCTTCATGGGGGCAGGACATAGCCACGGGCACACGCACGGAGGACCGCCGGCGGGCACCGCGACCGCCGCGTACCGGGGCCGGCTGCGGATCGCTCTGGCGATCACCGTGTCCGTGATGGTGGTGGAGATCATCGGTGGTATCGCCTCCGACTCCCTGGCCCTGTTCGCGGACGCGGCGCACATGGCGACGGACGCGGTGGGTCTCGGGATGGCCCTGCTGGCCATCCACTTCGCCGCCCGGCCCGCGGACGAGACCCGCACCTTCGGTTTCGCGCGGGCCGAGATCCTCGCCGCGCTGGCCAACTGTCTGCTGCTGCTCGGGGTCGGCGGCTTCCTGCTGTACGAGGCGATCGAGCGCTTCATCGTGCCGCCCGAGACCAAGGGCGGCCTCACGATCATCTTCGCCCTGGTGGGCATGGCCGCCAACATGGTCTCCCTCTCGCTGCTGATGCGGGGGCAGAAGGAGAGCCTCAATGTGCGCGGCGCGTATCTGGAGGTCCTCGCGGACACCCTGGGCTCGCTCGCGGTGCTGGTCTCGGCCGTCGTCATCCTGACCACGGGCTGGCAGACGGCCGACCCGATCGCGGGCCTGCTGATCGGGCTCATGATCGTTCCGCGTACGGTGAAGCTGCTGCGGGAGACGCTGAACGTCCTGCTGGAAGCGGCGCCCAAGAACGTGGACATGAATGAGGTACGCGCACATATGCTCGCCTTGCCGGGGGTGGCGGACGTACACGATCTCCATGTCTGGACGATCACTTCCGGGATGCCGGTGCTCTCCGCGCATGTGGTGGTGGACCAGGACGCGCTGGACGCGGTGGGCCACGAGAAGATGCTCCATGACCTGCAGGGATGCCTGGGACATCACTTCGACGTCGAGCACTGCACCTTCCAGCTGGAGCCCCGCGGCCACGCGGAGCACGAGGCGAAGCTCTGTCACTGACGCGAAGCCCTGTCACTGACGCCCTCGGGCGAACGGACATGCCCACACTTCCGGAGTGTGGATACAAAGCTCTTGTGCGGCAGACTTGGGCTCCGAGGCCCGATGCGAAGGATGGTTATGCCGACCACACCAGTCACTGCGGCGAACAGCACGTCGAACGACGCACAAGAAACGATCATGCTGGAGCTGGTCGACGAGCACGGCAACACCATCGGCACCGCCGAGAAGCTCTCCGCCCATCAGGCGCCGGGCACACTGCACCGGGCGTTCTCGGTCTTCCTCTTCGACGAGCAGGGCAGGCTGCTGATCCAGCGCCGCGCGCTCGGCAAGTACCACTCCCCCGGCGTCTGGTCGAACACCTGCTGCGGGCATCCGTACCCGGGTGAGGCGCCGTTCGCCGCCGCCGCCCGCCGCACCCATGAGGAGCTGGGCATCTCGCCCTCGCTGCTCGCCGAGGCGGGGACCGTGTGCTACAACCACCCCGACCCGGCTTCGGGGCTGGTGGAGCACGAGTACAACCATCTCTTCGTCGGGCTCGCGCAGTCCGCGCCGCGGCCGGACCCCGAGGAGGTCGGCGAGACGGTGTTCGTCACCCCGGCGCAGCTGACGGAGCGGCATGGCGAGGCCGTGTTCTCCGCGTGGTTCATGACCGTCCTGGACGCGGCGCGTCCGGCCATCAGAGAGCTCACCGGCCCCGCCGCGGGCTGGTGACACTTCCCCGCGGCGGCTCCCCGGGCGCGGCCGGCGACGGGAAGGGCAGCACCGCCCAGACGATCTTCCCGCCGCCGGCGGTGTGCTCCACCCCGCAGTTCCCGCCGGCCTCCCGCGAGGTCTCCTGGACGAGCAGCAGCCCGCGCCCGCCTGTGCGGGCGTGATCCGTCTCCAGGGCCGTGGGCCGGTACGGATGGTTGTCCTCGACCGACACCCGGATCCACGCCCCGCCGATGGCGACCTCGACGGCGATCTCCGGCGAGAGCAGGGCCGCGTGCTGTACGGCGTTGGTGACCAGCTCGGAGACGATGAGCAGCACCCCCTGGACGACCCCGTCCCTGATCGGTACGCGCTGACGTCTCAGCAGGTCACGTACGGCGTGTCTGGCCTGTGGTACGGAGATGTCGACGGCGGGTGCGGTGAACCGCCAGACCCCCTCGTACGACAGCGGCCGGGCCGGAACACTTCCGCGGCTCTCCATCGTGCGGCACCCACCCTTGCCTCGAACGGCGTCGTCCATCGGTACCGAGTCTTGGGACCGGGACCGTCCGCACCGGAGTACTGAACAGAAGTCAGCTGGAATTGGCGCGTCGCGACCGCATACGAGCGACACGACGAGGAACACGATCGCCTCTGCTCATCCGCTGGCGATCTGGGAGCGGTTGCCGGGGCGCGGGAGAGCGGGGATAGCATCCGGCGCATGGAGCCCCAACTGCTGCACACCGTCGCCGACGGCATCGCGACCGTGGTGATCCACCATCCGGCCAAGCGCAACGCGATGACCGCGCGGATGTGGCGTGAGCTGCCGCCGCTGCTCGGCATGCTGGCGGACGACCCCGCCGTACAGGTGCTGGTGCTGACCGGTGAGGGCACGAGCTTCTGCGCGGGCGCCGACATCTCCTCGCTGCGCGAGGCGGGCCGGGATCCGAGCGCGCCGGCGGTGGCCGCGGAAGAAGCGCTGGCCGCCTTCCCCAAGCCGACGCTCGCTGCCGTACGCGGCTCCTGCGTGGGCGGCGGCTGTCAGCTGGCCGTGGCCTGCGATCTGCGGTTCGCCGAGGAGGGCGCGCGGTTCGGGATCACTCCGGCGCGGCTCGGGATCGTCTACTCGGAGTCGTCCACCCGTCGGCTGATCTCGCTGGTGGGTCCCGCCACGGCCAAATACCTGCTGTTTTCCGCCGAGTTGATCGAGGCGGACCGGGCGCTGCGGACCGGACTGGTCGACGAGGTGCTGCCGGAGGGCGAGTTGGGCACGCGGGTGGCGCAGTTCGCGCGGGTGCTGGTCTCGCGTTCGCGGCTGACCCAGATGGCCGCCAAGGAGTTCGCCTCGGGCCGCACGGACCGCGCGGCGTACTGGACGGCGCAGGCGCACGGCAGCGGCGACACCTCGGAGGGCGTCGCCGCTTTCCTGGAGCGCCGCGAACCGCGCTTCAGCTGGTCTCACGAACCCGTCGGCGCGGGCGAACCCGTCACTGAAGGATGAACCGGCTCCCGTCCCGCATCTCCGCGACCAGATCGGCGGGCGCCTTGTCGGGCGAGCCCGCGTCGTAGGGCGGCTGCGGGTCGTACTCCGTCAGCAGCTGGACGGACTGGGCGAACCGGTCGCCCGCGAGCAGTCCCGCGAGGGTGAGGCCCATGTCGATCCCCGCGGAGACACCGGCGGCCGTCATGTACTTGCCGTCGGTGACGACACGTTCGCCGGTGGGCTCGGCGCCGTACGTACGCAGCGCCTCCATGGCCAGCCAGTGGGACGTGGCCCGGCGTCCCCGCAGCAGCCCGGCGGCGGCGAGCAGCAGGGAGCCGGTACAGACCGAGGTGGTCCAGGTGGTGGCGGTGTCGGCCGCGCGCAGCCAGCCGAGGAGCGTCTCGTTCTCCATCTGCCTCTCCTGGCCGGGCCCACCGGGCACCACCAGGATGTCCGGCGCGGGGACCTCGGCGAGCGTCTTCGCGGCGACGAGCGCGAGGGTGCCGGCGTCGTCGGCCACGGGACCGGTCCTCTCGGCGACGAAGCATGTCTCGTAGCCGGGGGTGTGGCTGAGCATCTGGTAGGGACCGACGGCGTCGAGCGCGGTGAAGCCTTCGAAGAGGACGATCGCGATCTTCATAACGGGCCTTTCGTTGGGGTCGCTGAGAGGCTGCTTCTCCGGGTGGCCGGGCAGCTGGTCAGTGGGTGGCGGCGGGGGCGGGGACCGGGCCCGGACGGAAACGGCGGCGGTACTCGGCCGGCGCCGTGCCGAGGACTCTGGTGAAGGCGCGGCGCATGGCCTCGGGTGTGCCGTAGCCGCATACGCGGGAGATCTCCTCGATGCCGTCGGCGCTGTCCTCCAGCAGCCTTCTGGCGTGTTCGACCCGGACACGCTCCACGTAGCGGCCCGGGGTCATACCGGTCTCCGCGCGGAAGGCGCGCGCGAAGTGACGCGGCGAGAGGCTGGCCCGCGCCGCCAGTGTCTCGACAGAGAGATCGCCGCCGGGATGGTCGCTGATCCAGCTCTGCACGTCGCGCAGCGGATCACGCTGGGCGGTCTGAGCGGCGAGCTGGACGCTGAACTGCGCCTGATTGCCGGGGCGGCGCAGGAAGACCACGAGATGGCGGGCCACCGTGAGCGCCGCCTCGCGGCCGAGGTCCTCCTCGACGAGGGCGAGCGCGAGATCGATCCCCGAGGTGACACCGGCGGACGTGGCGATCTTCCCGTCCCGTACGAAGATCGGGTCCGGGTCGACCTCGACGGCGGGGTAGTGCGTGGCGAGCAGACGGGCCGCGCTCCAGTGGGTGGTGGCGCGGCGACCGTCGAGCACTCCCGCCGCGGCGAGCAGCAGGGCCCCGGTGCAGATCGAGACGAGCCGGCCGGCCCGGGGCGCGTGCTCGCGCAGCCATGCGATCAGCAGCGGGTCGGGACCGCGGGTGCCGTTCCCGCCGGGCACAACGAGCGTGTGCGGGTCGGGGGCGTCGGAGAGCGCGAGGTCGGGGACGAGGGTCAGTCCGCTGGAGGTCCGTACGGGCGCACCGTCCAGCGAGGCCGTGCGGATCCGGTACGCGCCGCGGTCGCCGGTGGCGAGCCCGGCTCCGTTGAACACCTCCACGGGGCCGGTCACATCAAGGCTCTGCACCTCGTCGAAGAGGACGACGAGTACGGATCGCTCGGTCATGGTTCTCATCCTTGGCCCGGTGAGTGGTGGCCGCAATGACGAATGCCCCTCTCTTCCTGCCATCACGGGCGCTCGCCGTCCGGTCCCCCTCTGTCCGGTCCCCCTCTGCCGGGCTGTCCGGTCCCCCTCTGTCGGGCGTACCGACCAGTCGGTAACGTACGGGCATGACCTCTCTGCCCGAGCGTGCCGCGCGGCGCTGTCACGCCGTCGTCAATCCGTTCCACTCGACCCTCTACTTCTCCCCCGACCTCGGCCGCGAGTTCGCGCGCGCCGGTCTGGACGACGCGCGTGCCGTCTACTTCGTGGCCCGTGCCGCTCCCCTGGGGCGGGTCGGCGCCGGGACCGTCACCGCGGCCTTCTACAACTTCCGGCACGACCTCGTCGCCCGGCACATCCCGCACGCCTGGGACTCCGTCTCGCCCGAGGACGCGCTCGACGCGCGGCTGCGGGCGGTCGACTCGCTGCTGCGCCGGCTGCTGGGAGAGGAGACCCTGGCCTCGAAGGAACTGGCCGAGGCGGCGGAGCTGGCGCTGCGGGCCACCGAGGCCTGCACGCGCCCCGCGCGTCCGCTGTACGCCGCCAACGCCGACCTGCCGGTGCCCGACGCGCCGCATCTGGCGTACTGGCACGCGGCCACCCTGCTGCGGGAGTACCGCGGTGACGGTCATCTGGCCGCTCTGCTGCGCGCCGGGCTCGACCCGCTGGAGGCGCTCGCCAGCCATACCGCCAGCGGCCGGGGCATGTCACCCCAGTGGGTCATGGCCAGCCGGGGCTGGAGCCAGGAGGAGTGGGACGCGGCCGGGGAGCGGCTGCGCGGGCGGGGCCTGCTGGACGCGGAAGGCGAGCTGACCGCGTCGGGCACGGAACTGCGCAAGGCCCTGGAGGACGAGACCGACCGGCTGGACCGGGCACCGTACGAACATCTGGGTGCGGCGGGCGTGGCCCGCCTCACCGAGCTGGGCGGGGCTCTCGCGGGTGCGGCGCAGGCGGCCGGCGCGTTCCCCGCGGATCTCATCGGAAAGCGCTGAGGGCCGCGCCGCGACGGAAACCGGCGGCCGGTGTTTACCCGTGCCCCGAACGGACACTCGCTTAGACAGGTGGTAGGCCGTGGTTCACCCCGTTCGAGGGTGCTCGTGGCGCGTGCCCCGTACGCAGGCAGAGGCCCGTACGCCGTATGCGCGAAGCGCCCGACACGGCCGCCGACTCGACAGCCACCTGAAGGAGGCCCCCATGTTCCGTGCCATCGCCGATGTCCTCCGAGCCATCGGCTCCACGATCGCTTCCGTGGTGACGCTTCCCTTCCGCGCGCTCGCCCGTCTCTTCGGCGGCGCCGCGCACGGATAAGGGTCTCCCGCCACGGGCCCGATCGGTTCCACGGCCCGGTCCCTCTCCTTTTCGGGACCGGGCCGTGGGCTGCCGTACGGCGAGGCGTGAGCTTCCGTACGGCCCCCTGTACCGGCTCGTCACCGCCGGTCGTGCCCGCTGATGTCGGTGCCACCTGCCACAATGCAGACGGCGGACCACTGAACAGCGGAGCGTGATCGTGACGACGTCCATCGAAGGCAGGATCGCCGGGGAACTCGGCGTACGGGAGCGGCAGGTGAAGGCGGCCGTCGAGCTGCTCGACGGCGGGTCGACCGTGCCGTTCATCGCGCGCTATCGCAAGGAAGCGACCGAGATGCTCGACGACGCGCAGCTGCGCACGCTCGAGGAGCGGCTGCGCTATCTGCGCGAACTGGAAGAGCGGCGGGGGGCGATCCTGGAGTCCGTACGCGAGCAGGGCAAGCTCGACGACGCGCTGGAGGCGCGGATCCGGGCCGCCGACACCAAAGCGCGGCTGGAGGACATCTACCTGCCGTTCAAGCCCAAGCGGCGCACCAAGGCGCAGATCGCCCGGGAGGCCGGTCTGGAGCCGCTCGCCGAGGGGCTGTTGAGCGATCCCTCGGTGGAACCGCTCGCCGCGGCCACCGCGTTCGTGGACGCGGACAAGGGGGTCGCCGACCCGGCGGCGGCGCTGGACGGCGCCCGCTCCATCCTCGCGGAGCGATTCTCCGAGGACGCCGATCTCATCGGTGAGCTGCGTGAACGGATGTGGACCCGGGGCCGGCTCGTGGCGAAGGTACGGGACGGCAAGGAGGAGGCCGGCGCCAAGTTCGCCGACTACTTCGACTTCGCCGAGGGCTTCTCCCAGCTGCCCTCGCACCGCGTGCTCGCGATGCTCCGGGGCGAGAAGGAGGATGTCCTCGATCTCGTCCTGGAGCCCGAGGAACCGTCGGAGCAGCCGGGCCCGAGCATGTACGAGAACATGGTCGCGCGCCGCTTCGACGTGGCCGACCGCGGCCGTCCCGCCGACAAGTGGCTCACCGACACGGTGCGCTGGGCGTGGCGTACCCGCATCCTGGTGCATCTCGGGATCGACCTCAGGCTCCGGCTGCGGACCGCCGCCGAGGACGAGGCGGTACGGGTGTTCGCCGCCAACCTCCGCGATCTGCTGCTGGCGGCCCCGGCCGGCACCCGCGCCACGCTCGGGCTCGACCCCGGGTTCCGTACGGGCGTGAAGGTGGCCGTGGTCGACGCGACCGGCAAGGTCGTCGCCATCGACACGATCTACCCCCATGTGCCCGCGAACAAGTGGGACGAGTCGCTCGCGAAGCTGGCCCGGCTGGCGAAGGAGCACTCCGTCGACCTGGTCGCCATCGGCAATGGCACGGCGTCCCGGGAGACCGACAAGCTCGCCGGTGATCTCATCGCCAAGCACCCCGAGCTGAAGCTCACGAAGGTGATGGTCTCGGAGGCGGGCGCCTCGGTGTACTCCGCCTCCGCGTTCGCCTCGCAGGAGCTGCCCGATCTGGATGTGTCGATCCGTGGCGCGGTCTCCATCGCGCGCCGGCTCCAGGACCCGCTGGCCGAGCTGGTGAAGATCGATCCCAAGTCGATCGGTGTCGGCCAGTACCAGCACGATCTGTCCGAGGTGAAGCTGTCCCGCTCGCTGGACGCGGTCGTCGAGGACTGTGTGAACGGCGTCGGCGTCGATGTGAACACCGCTTCCGCGCCGCTGCTCTCGCGCGTGTCGGGCATCGGGACGGGACTCGCCGAGAACATCGTGGCCCACCGCGACGCCAACGGGCCGTTCCGTTCGCGGCGCGCGCTCAAGGATGTGGCGCGGCTCGGTCCGAAGGCGTACGAGCAGTGCGCGGGCTTCCTCCGTATCCGCGGCGGCGACGACCCGCTGGACGCGTCGAGCGTGCACCCCGAGGCGTATCCGGTGGTGCGGTCGATGGTGAAGACGACGGGCAGTGAGGTCGCTTCGCTGATCGGGAACGCGTCGGTGCTGCGCACGCTGCGGCCCGACGATTTCGTCAACGAGTCCTTCGGTCTGCCGACCGTCACCGACATCCTGCGCGAGCTGGAGAAGCCGGGGCGGGACCCGAGGCCGGCGTTCAAGACGGCCACGTTCAAGGACGGCGTCGAGAAGCTCGGCGACCTGGCGTCCGGGATGGTGCTGGAGGGGGTCGTGACGAACGTGGCCGCGTTCGGCGCGTTCGTCGACATCGGGGTGCACCAGGACGGTCTGGTCCATGTCTCCGCCATGTCCAGGAACTTCGTGAAGGACCCGCGGGAGGTGGTGAAGCCGGGTGATGTGGTCAAGGTGAAGGTGATGGACGTCGACATCCCCCGTAAGCGGATCTCCCTGACGCTGCGGCTGGACGACGAGGCGCAGCCGGCCAAGCAGGACCGGGAGCGGTCCGGGGGCGGCGGCGGGCGGCCCCCGCAGCAGCGGCAAGGCGGGCGCGGTGGCCGCGGTGGCGGTGGGGGCGGTGGAGGACGTCAGGCGACGGCCCCGCCACCGGCGAACAGCGCGATGGCGGACGCCCTGCGACGGGCGGGTCTGACGGATCCGAACGGCCGCGGCAAGCGACGCTGAGGCGCTCCGGACGCGGCGGCGCGGGGGATCTCCGAGGGAGGGTGCGGGGCTCCGAGACGGACGGGAGCCCCCGCCTCCGCCCTCAGGTCCCCCGCACCGCCCTCAGATCTCGGTGACCTTGCCGTCCGCCACATCGAGACGGCGGGTCGTACGGACCGCGTTCAGCATTCTGCGGTCATGGGTCACCAGCAGCAGCGTCCCGTCATAGGAGTCGAGCGCCGACTCCAGCTGTTCGATGGCCGGCAGGTCGAGGTGGTTGGTCGGCTCGTCCAGGACCAGGAGATTGACGCCCCGGCCCTGGAGGAGCGCGAGCGCGGAGCGGGTGCGCTCGCCCGGCGAGAGCGTGGTCGCGGGGCGCAGGAGATGGCCGGACTTGAGGCCGAACTTCGCGAGCAGCGTACGGATGTCGGCCGGTTCGGTGTCGGGGACCGCCGCGCGGAAGGCGTCCAGCAGGGTCTCGGGGCCATGGAAGAGGGCGCGTGCCTGGTCCACCTCGCCGACGACGACGCCCGAGCCGAGGGTGGCGTGGCCCGCGTCCAGCGGAAGGCGGCCCAGCAGGGCGGCCAGCAGCGTGGACTTGCCGCTGCCGTTGGCTCCGGTGATCGCGACCCGGTCGGCCCGGTCGATCTGGAGCGTGACCGGTCCGAAGCGGAAGTCGCCGCGTGCCACTTCGGCCTCGCGGAGCGTCGCCACCACGGCCCCCGACCGGTCCGCGGCGGCGATCTCCATCCGCAGTTCCCACTCCTTGCGGGGCTCCTCGACCACATCGAGGCGTTCGATCAGCCGCTGCGTCTGGCGCGCCTTGGCCGCCTGCTGCTCGCTGGATTCGGTACGGAACTTCCGGCCGATCTTGTCGTTGTCAGTCGCCTTGCGCCGGGCGTTCCTGACGCCCTTCTCCATCCAGGAGCGCTGGGTGTGGGCCCGCGCCTCCAGGGCGGATTTCTTGTCCGCGTACTCCTCGAACTCCTCACGGGCATGGCGCCGTGCGGTCTCGCGCTCCTCCAGATACGCCTCGTAGCCACCGCCGAAGAGCGTGATCTTCTGCTGGGCGAGGTCGAGTTCGAGCACCTTGGTCACCGTCCGTACCAGGAACTCGCGGTCATGGCTGACGACGACCGTGCCGGCGCGCAGACCCGAGACGAAGCCCTCAAGACGGTCGAGGCCGTCGAGATCGAGGTCGTTGGTCGGCTCGTCGAGCAGGAAGACGTCGTACCGCGAGAGCAGCAGCGACGCCAGGCCCGCGCGGGCGGCCTGGCCGCCGGAGAGGCTGGTCATGGGCTGGTCGAGGCCGACGGTCAGACCGAGTGAGGCGGCGACCTCCTCGGCCCGTTCGTCGAGGTCGGCGCCGCCGAGGGCGAGCCAGCGCTCCAGGCCGACCGCGTAGGCGTCATCGGCGCCGGGAGCGCCGTCGACCAGCGCCTGTGTCGCCTCGTCCAGGGCGGTCTGCGCCGCGGTGACGCCGGTGCGGCGGCCCAGGAAGGCCCGTACGGTCTCCCCCGGACGCCGCTCGGGCTCCTGGGGGAGGTGGCCGACGGCGGCGGTGGGCGGGGACAGCCTCAGCTGCCCTTCCTCGGGCGTGTCCATCCCGGCGAGCAGCCGGAGGAGGGTGGACTTCCCGGCGCCGTTGGCACCCACGAGTCCGATCACATCGCCGGGCGCGACGACCAGATCGAGCCCGGAGAAGAGTGCGCGGTCGCCGTGTCCCGCGGCGAGGTCTTTGGCTACGAGCGTGGCAGTCATCAGACCGGTGATTCTAGGCCCTGTCCGCGAAGCGCCGTCGCGCGTGCGTCGCGGACCCGGTCGCGGATCGGCCGGGACTCGCGGACACCCTGACGGGGCGGATTCCGGTACGGTCCGGGCATGAGCGGCAGTGACACTGATGTGATCGTGGTGGGCGGCGGAGTCATAGGCCTGACGACGGCGGTGGTCCTCGCGGAGAGCGGCCACCGTGTCGGGCTGTGGACCCGCGATCCGGTGGCGCGGACCACCTCGGCGGTGGCGGGAGCGCTGGTCTGGCCCTATCGCATCGAGCCCGCGCGCCAGGTCGGCGCCTGGCTGGAGGAGTCGCTGCGCCACTACGTACAGCTGGCGCGGACCCCGGACAGGACCGGGGTGCGTATCGTCGCGGGGCTGATGGCGGACACCCCGCTGGCGGGACTGGGCAGTTGGGCCTCCCGGGTGCCCGAGCTGCGCGAGGCCCGTACGGACGAGCTGCCCGGCGGCTTCGGCCAGGGGCTGCGGGCCGCGGTCCCGCTGATCGACATGCCGGTGTATCTGCGCTACCTGAAGGAGCGGCTGCGCAGGGCGGGCGGCACCGTCGAGCGGCGGTCGGTCACGGACCTCGCCGAGCCGGCGGCCGAGACGTCCGCCGTGATCGACTGCACCGGACTCGGCGCCCGGGAGCTGGCGGGGGACGCGTCGTTGTATCCGGTGCGCGGTCAGGTGGTGATCGTGGAGAACCCGGGGATCGACGAGTGGTTCGTGGCGGCCGGCCCCGGCTCGTCCGCGATGACGTATCTGATGCCTCAGCCGTACGGCGTCCTGCTCGGCGGCACGGCGAGCGATCATTCCTGGGATCTGAGCCCCGACCCGGCCGAGGCCGAGGCGATCGTGGCGCGCTGCGCCCGGATCCGGCCCGAACTGGCCGGGGCGCGGGTGCTGGAGCACCGGGTGGGGCTGCGGCCCGCCCGTCCCCGGGTGCGGCTGGAGGCCGTGCGGCTGCCCGGGGGCGGGCGCGTGGTGCACAACTACGGGCACGGCGGCGCGGGTGTCACCGTGGCCTGGGGCTGCGCGGCGGCCGCCGCCGGACTGGCGGTGGCCGCCGCGTAGCGCGGGCGGTCAGCAGGCGGCGGGCGTCGCGGCCGTCAGGTGGTACTCCGCCCGCTCGTCGAGGAGCAGCGGCACCAGATTCCGCTGCGACTGGCGGAGCGGTACGAACGCGCCCTTGCCGAGCGGTACGGACACCACGCCGTGCAGGGCGAGTTCGTCCTTGACGTCCGCGTACTGGGCCGCGTCGAGACGGTAGCCGCACGGCGGGTCCTGGAGGATCTCCTCGGGGGCCGCGGGTTCGTTGTCGGCGCCGCCGAGATAGACCGGACCGCGGTCCTTCAGTCCGGCCAGCCGGGCGGTGGCCGTGGCGGTCACGATCCGTGCCCTTCGCTCGTCGGTGAAGGTGAACAGGCCCTTCAGCGAGTCGAGTTGGCTGGTCACGCGGCGCCGGTTGTTGAGCGCCTCGTCGGCCTTCTCGGCGTCGGTGAGGGGATCGACGCGGCTTTCGATCAGCAGGCCGATCGCGTGCTTGACGCCGGAGGCGTTGCGCAGGATGCGTTCCTGGCCGTCGCCGGCGGTCTGCCTGATGGGGTCGCCGGTCACCGGGTCGGTCCAGATGCCGTAGGTGCCGATGGAGTGGCCGGCCGCGCGCGCGGCGGGCCGTACGTACCGCTCCGAGAGTGCCTGCGCCTCGTCGTGCACCCGCGTGTCGGTGTTGAGGTTGCGCGGCCAGAGGTCGAACAGATCCTCGTCGTAGTACGGCGGGGTGGCGCCGTACTCGTGCAGGTCGTAGATGATGTCCGGCTTTCGGTCCCGGATGACGGCGGCCATCGCGCGTCCCTCGGCCGTCTTCAGCGCGATGTGGTCGCGGTTGATGTCGACGCCGTCGGAGTTGCCGCGGGTGTCGGCGGCCCGGCCGTCCGGGTTGGCGGTCGGGAGGACGAGCACGCTCGTCCGGGCCAGGAAGCGCTGGGTGGCGCGGTCCTTGGCGTAGGCGAGGTCGCGGACCGTGGTCAGACACGCCTCACGGCCCGACGGTTCGTCGCCGTGCTGGCTGCAGACCAGCAGCACGGTGGCGGGCGCGCGCCGGGCTCCCAGCTCGACGAGCTGGAGCGGCCGGCCCTGCTTGGTGGTGCCGATGGTCGTCAGAGCGGCGCGGTCGCTGCCGCGGTCGACGTCCGACAGGAACCGCTGCTCCTGCGCCTGGCTGGTCCAGTTCGCGCCGTCGCCGGTCTCGAATTCCGTACGCGGCGGGGTGTCGGCACCGTGACCGGAGGTGTCCTGACCGGAGGCGAACTGACCGGACGTGGCCTGGCCGGGGGTGGCCTGGGCGGGGAGCGCCGCGATCGGCAGTACGAGGGCCGCGGCGGTCACCGCCAGGACGAGGGTGCGCGGGCGGGGTGTCTTACGGGGCGTCATCAGGTGCGGTCTCCCGGGATCGGAGGTGTCCGGCGCGGCTCGGCCACGCCGTTCGGGCGGGACTCTCGGGGTGCGCTGTGCGGCGGGACGGTGCCGGTCGTGGCGCGGGTGAAGGCCTCGGCGCCGCCGACGAGCGGCAGCTTCGCGGACGTGCGGGCGAGATCGAGGGTGAGGGTCGGGGTGGTGGACGGCGGGTCGATCAGGCCCTGGTCCGTTCCGCCGATGATCAGGGCGAGCCGGTGGCCGGCGGGTACGACATGGTCGCTCGCGGCGAGTTGGAGGCTGAGGGTGTACGGCTTGCCGGGGGTGAGCGGGCGGCCGTGGCCGGCCGAGGCGTAGGTGCCGAGATCGGCCCAGCCGCGGCTGAAGACGGTGTGGTCGACGTCCGCCGTCCTGGCCTCGGTCTCCCGGTAGCAGGAGCTGTCGGCAGTGGTGCTCGGGCCCCAGCAGGTGCGTTCGGTGAGGGTGTTGATGCCCTCGCCCGTGTGCCCGTAGTCACGGATGGTGTCGGGACCGAGGTCGACGAGGACCGCGGAGAGATGGGCGCTCGTGGTGGACGGGGTGGCGGTGACGGTCACCGTGGAGGAGCCGGAGAGCCGTAGATCGCGGCTGAGCGGCCGGGTGACGAAGCCGGACTTGGCGGAGGTGGACCGGTCGATGTCCGCGGCCCAGTCGGACTCGCCGAGGCGCGGATCGTCCGTGAAGGTCTCGGTCGTACCGGGCCGGGCGGGGGTACGGCCGAGTGTGCCCACGCCGGGGACCTCGCCCGCGGCGGGGCGCACGGTGGTGGCGGCGGTGGCGCGCGGCGGCCACACCCTGTCGGTGGTCCAGCGGTCGGGGGCGCGCTCGATGTCGGCCATGGGCTCGCGGTCGACGCCGTTGTCGTAACCGAGCAGATAGTGGTCGAACCAGCGGTGCAGGGTGGCGACCCATTCGGTGCGGCGGAAGTCGAACGGGTCGACATGGCCGGTCTGGGAGAGCCAGATCTTGCGCTCCACGCCCGCTTCGGCGAGCGCGTCCCACCACTGGCCGAGGTGCTTGGTGCGGACGTTGAGGTCCTGCATGCCGTGGACGGCGAAGACGCTGGCCCTGACGTTGCCGGCGTTCCGTACGTAGTCGCGCTCGCTCCACAGCCGGGTCCAGTCGCCGGTGCGCGGCGCTTCGTCGATCAGCCGCTGCTGAACGGCCTGGCAGCGGTCGCGGGCCTCGGGGCTCTCCACGTAATCGGAGAGCCATTCGGGCCCCGAGTCGTAGAGGGGGGCGCCCTGGGCGAAGTAGTAGTCGTACCAGGAGCTGATCGCGGCGATCGGGACGATGGTCCTGAGCCCCTTGACGCCGGTGGCGGCGACGCCGTTGGCGATGGTGCCGTCGTAGCTCTTGCCGATCATGCCGGTGGCGCCGGTGGTCCAGGAGGCCCGTACGGGGTCGGTGCCGGTACGGCTGCCGTACGCGCGGGCGCGGCCGTTCAGCCAGTCGACGACGGCCTTGGCCGACAGGACGTCGGAGCGTCCGCCGACGTCGGCGCAGCCGTCGGAGCGGTTGGTGCCGGTCAGGTCGACGGCGACGAAGGCGTAGCCGCGCGGCACGAAGTAGTTGTCGTAGTGCAGCGGGAAGCCGGCGGGGTCGCCGTTCGCGTCGTAGGTCTTCTTCTGGCTCTCGTTGCCGCGTCCGCAGCAGGAGTAGTACGGGGAGGCGTCCATGATCACGGGGATCTTCCGGCCCGACCGCGCGGCCTCGCGGGGCCGTACGACATCGACGGCGACCCGGTCGGTGCCGCCGTTCGCGTCGCCGTCGATCCCGGTGTCCACCCAGACGGATTCCCGGATGGCGTTCTCGTAGGAGTAGACGGGCTCGCTCCGGCGCGGGGGTGGCCCGTCCGTCGCCGTCGTCCGTGCGCTCTGTGCCTCCTGAACCGCTCCTGCCTCCTGAACCGCTCCTGCTTCCTGAACCGCTCGTGCTCCCTGCGCCGATGGTGCGCCCTGCGCTCCCGTCGGGGTGAGCAACACCCCCAGCAGCGCCGCGGAGGCTGCCGCGACCAGCGTTCTGCATGACCAGCGGGCGCCCCGCGCACGGATCTCCATGGGGCGGAAGGTACCCCCGTCAACTCGCGCGCAAAAGAGGGCAGTCGTGGGAAACGAGAGGTGGGCGGGGCCCGTACGGGATGTCCGCCGCATGGCAATCGTGTGACATAACGGGCCATGAACATGACCATCCGGCGATGTACTCAATAAGGTCAGGAGATCTTTGATCCCCAGGATTTGGAGCACCCGTGCACCGCAGATTCATCGTTCCGGGCGTCCTCGCGGCTTCGCTTCTGCTGGCGATCCCGGCATCCGCCGCGGACTTCTCCCCGGGCGCACCGGGTATCGGCGACCCCTATTACCCGGCCAGTGGCAACGGCGGATACGACGTGTCGCACTACGACCTCAGGCTCACCTACCAGCCCGCCACCGATCTGCTCCAGGGCACGGCGACCCTCCTCGCCACGGCCCGGCAGGACCTCTCCCGTTTCCATCTCGACTTCGGGCTGACGGTCGAGGAGGTCAGGGTGAACGGGCGGAAGGCGGCGTTCGCCGCCACCGGCGGCCAGGAGCTGGAGATCACCCCGGTCGCCCCGCTGACGAAGGGTCAGCCGGCCTCGGTGGTGGTGCGGTACGCCGGAAAGCCGTCCGAGCTGAAGATCGACGGTTATACGGCCTGGCAGCGCACCCCGGACGGCGGGGTCGCGGCCCAGGAGCCGGAGTCGGCGGTGTGGTGGTACCCGTCCAATGACCATCCGCTCGACAAGGCGACCTACGACATCTCGGTCTCGGTTCCCGACGGCACCCAGGCGATCAGCAACGGCGTCCTCCAGTCGCGGAGTTCGAAGCTCGGCTGGACCCGCTACAACTGGCGTTCCAACAAGCCGCAGGCCACGTATCTCACAACGCTGGCGGTCGGCAGGTTCGACATCACCACCGACAGGACCGCGGACGGGCTGCCGATCCTCAACGCGTACAGCGAGGACCTCGGGGACAACGCGGGGGCGGCGCGGGCGAGCGTCGAGCGGACCGGCGAGGTGGCGGAGTGGCTGACCGGTGTCTTCGGTCCCTACCCGTTCAACGCGCTCGGCGGTTACGTGCCCAATGTGACCAGCGGCTTCGCGCTGGAGACGCAGACGCGGCCCTTCTACAGCCCGAAGCAGTTCGCGAACGGCGCGAACGTCTCGGTGGTCGTCCATGAGCTGGCGCACCAGTGGTACGGCGACAGCGTCTCGGTGCGCGGCTGGAAGGACATCTGGATCAACGAGGGCTTCGCCCGCTACAGCCAGTGGCTGTGGTCGGAGAAGGAGGGCGAGGGCACCGCGCAGGAACTGGCCGACTATCTGTACGCGCGGTACCCGGCCGACGACGCGTTCTGGACGGTGAAGCCGGGCGACCCGGGCCCGGACAACCAGTTCCACGGCGCGGTCTACGACCGTGGCGCGCTGGCTCTCCAGGCGCTGCGGAACAGGATCGGGGACGAGGACTTCTTCGCGGTCCTGAAGGGCTGGCCGGCCGAGCACGCCTATGGGAACGCCTCGGTGAACGACTTCGTGGCCTACGCGGAGCGGATCTCGGACACACCGCTCGCCGGACTCTTCGACACCTGGCTCTTCCAGCCGTCGAAGCCCGCCGACGGGGCCGCCGCCGAAGCTGGGCTCGTACGGTCCGACGCGGCGCGGGACCGGCCCGCGTCCTGGCAGCGGATCGCCGCCACGAACTCGATCCACGAGCGCTGACGGCTGCCTTCCGGCCTCGCCGCCTACCTGCCCGCCGCCGACCTGCCCCACCGCCGTGCCGTGCCGCCCTTCCCTGGTGGCACGGCACGCTGCTTTGCCTGCTGGGGCGGCATGGAAGCGCTCTCAGGAATTCTCCCGGAGCGGCTAGGCTGGAGGTTGTCCTGTCCGTTGTACGTCGAGGAGCGCCCGTTTTGACCGAGCCGTTGCCTGGGGCCCGCCCCACTCTGGAAGCCGTCGCGGCGCTCGCCGGTGTCTCCCGGGCCACGGCCTCCCGGGTCGTCAACGGCGGGGCGGGGGTGCGACAGCCGCTCGTCGAGAAGGTGCGGCGGGCGGTCGAGGAGCTGGGCTACGTACCGAACCACGCGGCCCGCACGCTGGTCACCCGGCGTACCGGCGCCGTCGCCGTGATCATCGCCGAGCCGGAGATCCGGATCTTCTCCGACCCGTTCTTCTCCCAGCAGATCCGCGGTATCAGCAAGGAACTGACCGTGCACGACTACCAGTTGGTGCTGCTGCTGCTCGAAGGCCCCGGTGACTACGACCGGATCGCCCGCTATCTGGCGGGCGGCCATGTCGACGGCGCGCTCGCGTTCTCGCTGCACACCGACGATCCGATCCCGGAGATCACCCGGCGGGCCGGAATGCCGACGGTCTACGGCGGCCGGCCGGGCTGGACGAAGGCACCGGACCACCGGGCCGTGCCGTATGTGGACGCCGACAACCGCGGCGGGGCCCGGGAGGCCGTCCGGTATCTGCGGGACCTCGGGCGGCGGCGGATCGCGCATATCGCGGGGCCGCGCGATCAGACCTCGGCCACCGACCGGCTCGACGGCTACCGCGATGTGCTGCTGGACGAGGATCCCTCGCTGATCGCCGAGGGTGCGTTCACCGAGGAGAGCGGGGCGCGGGCGATGACCACGCTCCTGGAGCGGTGTCCCGATCTGGACGCGGTGTTCGCCGCCAACGATCTGATGGCCTCGGGCGCGCTGCGGGTGCTGAAGGAGCGCGGGATCGCGGTGCCGGACGCGGTGGCGCTGGTGGGGTTCGACGACATGGACTCGGTCGCCGGGGTCACCGACCCGCCGCTGACCACCGTCCAGCAGGACATCGAGGGGCAGGGCCGGCTGATGGCGCGGCTGCTGCTGCGCGGGCTCGACCGCGAGCGCGAGGGCGAGGAGGCCCCGGCGTCGGTGATCACCCCGACCACGCTGGTACGGCGGGCCTCGGCCTAGGCCGGGCCCGCCGTCCCGCGTCCGCCCGCGAGATCTCGGGCGGTCCGGCGACTACTTCGTCGCTGTCGAGCGGGCCGGTACGTCGAGCGTCGTACCGTCCGAGAAGGTGACGGTCCGCGCCGCCGACTCGAAGTTGTGCGCCGCGTAGGTGCGTACGCCGCCCTTGCTGAAGACGGCCGAGGTCGGGACGGACCCGGTCACCGTCGCGTCGGGGGCGCCGAGCGCGTCGAGCGTGCCGATCCAGTGGTAGGTGTGTGCCCTGGACTCACCTGCCTCGGGGGTGTATCCCGCGTTGCCCGCGTCCCACTTGGCCTTGGCGCCCGCCGGATCGGCGAGGGCCTCGAACTCCCAGAGGATGTCGCGCCATTCGACGGCCGGGCCGCCGTTCTCCCGTTCCAGCTCGGCGAGATTGCGCTGGATCGCGGCCTTCTCCCGGCCCAGATGCAGTGAACCGCCGGTCACGGGGAGGACGTTGATGCCGTGGATCTCCTCGGGGTTGGCGGTCCACCAGGTGGAGTACGCGGCGCCGCTGCCCCACACCATGCCGGCCGTGTCATGGCCGAAGGAGGACGGGAAGACCTCCTCGTCGGCGTCGAACCAGTACTGGGCGATCGCCTCGGACTCGGTGGCCAGCAAGTAGCTTCCCAGATCGCGCAGTTCGGCGTTGCCGGTCGCGGAGCCCCACAGCACGAGCGCGGCGCTGAGGTTGGTGGACTCCGACGACGACTCCTGGTTGTTGCCCGCGGCGAACCCCTGGTGCCCGGAGGCCCAGCTGTGGCCCGCGTACACGTCGAAGCCGCGCAGGAAGGGGAAGGCGGTGTCGGTGCGGCTGGGGTTGGCGGCGTCACGGACCAGCGTCTTCACCATGCCGCCCCAGGCGGAGTCGGCGGCCCAGCCCTGGTCGTACTGGGCGACGATCGCCGCCGCGTACACGTAGTAGCTGTAGTGGAAGTGGTGGTCGTTGAGTTCCGTGTCGCTGCCGTAGGACGCCGGGTAGCCGATCAGCGTCTTCCAGTCCTTGTCGTACGAGAACTCACTCGCGCCGCCCGCCGTGAACCACTCCTCCAGCCGGCTCTTGAGCAGTCCGAGGAGCTTGTCGCGGGTCGCGCTCTCACCGATCTGGTCGGCCATGGGCACGAGTTGGGCGAGTTTGCCCAGTGCCTTCCCGGTCCAGTACGTGTCGGTCGCGCCCGAGAACGGATCGCCCGCGCCCGCCACCTCGTCCAGATAGCCCTTGAGCCGCGCCTGGTCGACACCGCTCGACTTCGGCAGGGCGGGCAGCACCCCGGAGGACGCCTGGGAGGTGGTGAAGGAGGCGGACTCGCGGACCTTCATCGTGCCGCGCGGTGAGACATAGGTGTACGGGGTCAGCGCGTCGGTGGTGTTCAGCCACTGGTGCCGGTAGAGGGCCTGGAGGGTGCCGGTCTCGGTGCCCTCCTGCGGCTCGGTGGTGAGGCTGTAGGTCGCCTTGACCGTGCCGCCCTCGGTGCTCCAGCTCACCTTCGAGCCGGTGACGAAGCTGTACGCGTACTTCTTGTACGTGGCGAGCGCGTCGGTGGACGGCAGGACCGCGAGCGAGAAGTAGTCGGCGCCGCCGAGCCCGGCCGTCACGGTGGATCCGGAGACGGCCCAGTCGCTGCCGGACGGGGCGAACAGGGCGTAGTGGTGGCCCGCGACGGTGATGCCGAGGACATTGCCGTCGTCGGCGAAGACGGCGGGCGCGGCGGCGGTGGTGATCCGCGCGTCACCGCCCGAGCCCTTGGCATAGACGAAGGGCAGACCGTGGCCGATGGTCGTCCGCAGGGTGCGGGCGCCGTCGGACCAGTACGGTGTCACGGTCCAGTCCGACCAGGCGTCCGCCTTGGTGTCGGGCGAGTTGAGCCCGGTCAGGCCGAGGGTGAGATCGGCCTTGTGGGCGTATTCGTACTGGCGGCCGTCGCCGACGATCGCCGGGGTGGTCGGATAGCCGACCTCCAGACCGCCCGCCGTCGCCTGATAGGTGAGGGGGTGGCCGTACATGGGGGTGGAGTACGGGTTGTCGCCGTACCGCTGGAAGGCCAGCGAGGACCACCAGTCGTTGGTGGGCAGCGGCCGGTCGCGCGCGGCCTCGGTCACCTTCGGGGTGACGGGAGTGCCGGTGTTGGTGGTGGGGCCGGATGTGCCGGCGGGCCTGCTGTCCGAGTAACTGCCGGAGCCGACAGGCACGTTGGCGGCCATCGCCGGGGACGCGGCGGGGCCCAGGCCGACGGCGGCCAGGGCGGTGGCCAGAATCAGCGCCGAGGCGGGTCTGGCACGGGAGACGGACATGGACGGCACCTCGAAGACATGGGGGGCAAGGGCGTCCGAGAGCGCTCTCAGATGGCACGAAACGTAAAACTCCTGAAACAGAAGTGTCAATACGTCTGGCACGGAAGGCAGTTCACGGCGAGCCTTGAACTGACCGGCAGCCGTTATGTGTTCGAGTCTTGACGAAGGGTGGCGGGCCGGGGCACGCTCCAGCCATCTCTTGAGAGCGCTCTCAACTGCCTCTCGCGGGTACTCCGTTGTATTCCGAAGCCAAGGGAGGCTTCCCATGCCCAACGCCCGAGCCGCCAGGAGGGCCGCAGTCCGTCTCGGTGCGGTCGTGCTCTCCGGGGCACTCCTCGCCGCGTGCGGATCCGGTTCCTCGGGGGGAACCTCCGACAGCGCGGGTGGCAAGGTCACGCTGACGGTCGACCTCTTCGGATCGTTCGGCTACAAGGAGGCGGGACTCTACGCGGAGTACCAGAAACTCCACCCGGACATCACGATCAAGCAGAGCGACACCGAGGACGAGGCCGACTACTGGAAGTCGCTCCAGACCCGGCTGGCCGGCGGGGGCGGGCTCGGCGATGTCCAGGGCGTCGAGGTGGGGCGGATCGCCTCGGTCACCCAGCAGCAGTCCGACAAATTCGAAGACTTGAAGCAGTACGGCGCGGACAAGCTGAAGGACCAGTTCGCCGAAGCCAAGTGGTCCGCCGCCACGACGGAGGACGGCCGGATCCTGGGGCTCGGCACGGACGTCGGGCCCGAGGCGATGTGCTACCGCACGGATCTGTTCAAGCAGGCGGGGCTGCCGACGGACCGTGACGAGCTGAGCCGGAAGTGGTCCACCTGGGACGGCTATCTCGCACTCGGCGAGGAGTACAAGAAGAAGTCGCCCGCGAAGGGCGCCTGGATCGACAGCATCGGCAGCCTCTTCTCGATCATGATCGGCCAGGAGGAGGAGCGGTACTACGACGCCTCCGGAAAGCTGATCTACGAGAACAACCCGGCCGTGAAGACCGCCTGGGACACCTCGGTGGAGGCCGCGGAGTCCGGGCTGAGCGCCAAGCTCGACCAGTGGTCGCCGCAGTGGAACCAGGCGTTCGCGGCCGGCTCGTTCGCCACCATTCCGTGCCCCGCCTGGATGCTCAGCTACATCAAGGGCCAGGCGGGGGAGACCGGTTCGGGCAAGTGGGACATCGCCAAGCTGCCCGGCGGCGCGGGCAACTGGGGCGGCTCGTATCTCTCCGTCCCGCGCGCCGCCAAGCACAAGAAGGAGGCGTACGAGCTGATCGAGTGGCTGACCGCACCCGAACAGCAGGCCAAGCTCTTCCAGAAGCAGGGGCTCTTCCCGTCCGCCACGGGCGCCATCGACAAGGTCTCGGGCGCCAAGGACCCGTACTTCTCGGACGCGCCGATCGGGCAGATCTTCGGTGACGCGGCCAAGTCCTCCCCCGTGCAGGTCCTCGGGGTCCATGACGCCAATGTCAACCAGCAGATCACCAACGCGCTGAGCGAGGTGGAGCGCAAGGGCACCTCGTCCGACAAGGCGTGGTCCACCGCGAAGAAGGGCGTCGACAACGTCATCGGCTGACGTCGACAACGTCGGCTGACATCGGCATCGTCGTCGGCTGACGTCGGCATCGTCGTCGGCTGATCACCGCGTCAGCCGAAACGGTCGCCGGGGGCAGGCACCGGGCGGATTCCACATCTCGTCCCCGCACGGCGCCCGCCCCCGGTCCCGTCCCTTCCCCCGGCGTGTCACGACGTCCCGCCCGGCTCGCGACCGCCCCCGCGGGCGGACGGCCCCACGTGCGCCACACGCCCCAGCCCACGCTTCCGAAGGCCGTTCCATGACCCTCACCGCCACCGCGAAGGCCGCGTCACCGCCGCCGTCCGGACCACCCGCCGCGCGGGCGTCCGCCACGCGCCGCGCCTGGCGCTCCTTCTCGCCGTACGCCTATATCGCCCCGTTCTTCACGCTGTTCGCGGCCTTCGGGCTGTTCCCGCTGATCTACACCGCGTTCGTCTCGCTCTACCGGGTGGAGCTCCAGACACCCGGCGACATGGAGTGGCGCGGATTCGGCAACTACACCGCGCTCTTCACCGACGAGTTCTTCTGGACCTCGCTGCGCAACACCTTCACCATCGGGGTGCTGTCGACCGTCCCGCAGCTGGCGATGGCCCTCGGCCTGGCCCATCTGCTCAACTACAAGCTGCGCGGCCGGACGTTCATCCGTACGGCGATCCTGCTGCCGTACGCCACCTCGGTCGCCGCCGCGACGCTGGTCTTCGCCCAGCTCTTCGGCCGCGACTTCGGTCTGATCAACTACGTACTGGGCCTGGTCGGTTTCGACCCGGTGGACTGGCAGACCGGTACGGTCGCCTCGCAGATCGCCGTCTCGTCGATCGTCATCTGGCGCTGGACCGGCTACAACGCGCTGATCTATCTGGCCGGAATGCAGTCCATCCCCAGCGAGCTGTACGAGGCCGCCGAGGTCGACGGGGCCTCGCGCTGGCGGCAGTTCATCCATGTCACGCTGCCGGGGCTGCGCCCCACGATCGTCTTCACCGCCGTCGTCTCGACGATCGGCGCGACCCAGCTGTTCGGTGAGCCGCTGCTCTTCGAGGGGTCCATCTCGGGCGGTATCTCGCACCAGTACCAGACCCTCGGCCTCTATATGTACGAACAGGGCTGGGGCTTCTTCCATCTGGGCCGGGCCGCCGCGATCGCCTGGGTGATGTTCGTCCTGATCCTGCTGCTGGTCGGCGTCAACGCCCTGATCGCCCGCCGCCGTTCCCGTAAGGAGGCCGGCCGATGACCGCGCTCGCCGCACCGCCCACCCCGCCGCCGGGGACCGAGGACCGGCCACGGCGCTCCGTACGACGCGGCGGCCGGGCCGGGCGCACGATGCACGGGGGCAGGCTCTCGTACGCGATCCTGGCCGTCGCGCTGCTCATCTCGGTGTTCCCGTTCTACTGGACGATCGTCGCCGCCAGCCGCTCCAACGCCGAGCTGGCGAAGGTACCGCCGAGTCTGCTGCCGGGGCCGAACCTCATCCGCAACTTCGAGGCGGTGCTGGCGGAGGCCGATATCGGCAAGGCCCTCCTCAACTCCTTCATCGTGTCCGGCTCGATCACCGTGGGCACGGTGCTGTGCTGCACCCTCGCGGGGTTCGCGTTCGCCAAGCTGCGCTTCCGCGGCCGGGGCGCGCTGCTCGCCGTGACCGTCGGGACGATGATGATCCCGCCGCAGCTCGGCGTGATCCCGCTGTTCATGCTGATCGCCGAACTCCAGTGGGTGAACCAGCTCCAGGCCGTCATCCTGCCCGGACTCGTCTCCGCCTTCGGGGTGTTCTTCATGCGGCAGTATCTGGTGCAGTCGCTGCCCGACGAGCTGATCGAGGCCGCCCGGGTGGACGGCGCCTCCACGGCGCGGATCTTCTGGTCGATCGTGGTGCCCGTCGCCCGGCCCGGGATGGCCGTGCTCGGGATGCTGACCTTCATGGCCGCCTGGAACGACTTCTTCTGGCCGATCATCGCGCTCTCCTCACAGAATCCGACCGTGCAGGTGGCGCTGCGCCAGCTCGGCGGCGGCTACGTCCACGACCAGTCCGTGATCATGGCGGGCACTCTGCTCGGCACGCTGCCCGTGCTCCTGGTCTTCGGTCTGCTGGGCCGGCAGATCGTCGGCGGCATCATGCAGGGCGCCGTCAAGGGGTGATGCCCCGCCCCGTCGCGCGTCCCCCCGTCGCGCGTCCCCCCACTGCCGGGCACCCCACCGCCCGGCGCGCACCCGTCACCTGTCGCGCGCACCCGCCGCCGCGCCCTACGAGTCCCCCGCCGCCTCCCCCCACTGTTCTGTCTCATCTCACGGGAGTTCCTTCCATATGACCGCTGTCGACGCACGTCCCGAGACCACCGCGGAGCTGCGCTTTCCCCGCGGCTTCCGCTGGGGGACGGCCACCGCCGCGTACCAGATCGAGGGGGCCGCCACCGAGGACGGCCGTACCCCGTCCATCTGGGACACCTTCAGCCGCGCTCCCGGCCGGGTCCGCAACGGCGACACCGGCGACATCGCCGCCGACCACTATCACCGGATGGACGAGGACGTCGCGCTGCTGAAGGAGCTGGGGGTCACGGACTACCGGTTCTCGGTGGCCTGGCCGCGCGTCCAGCCGACCGGCCGCGGCCCGGCCGTACAGCGCGGTCTGGACTTCTACCGGCGGCTGGTCGACGCGCTGCTGGCGGCGGGGATCCGGCCGGTCGCGACGCTCTACCACTGGGATCTGCCCCAGGAGCTGGAGGACGCGGGCGGCTGGCCGCAGCGCGACACGGCGCCCCGGTTCGCGGAGTACGCGAAGATCGTCGCCGAGGCGCTCGGCGACCGGGTGGCCACCTGGACCACCCTCAACGAGCCGTGGTGCGCGGCGTTCCTGGGGTACGCCTCCGGTGTCCACGCCCCGGGCCGTACGGATCCGGTCGCCGCGCTGCGCGCCGCCCACCACTTCAATCTCGCCCACGGTCTGGCCACCCGCGCGCTGCGCGACGCGCTGCCGAGGAAGTCCGAGATCTCGCTGACCCTCAATCTGCACGCCGCCCGGCCGCTGACGGACTCGGCGGCCGACCTGGACGCGGTGCGCAGGATCGATGCCGTCGGGAACCGGATCTTCCTCGATCCGGTGTTCCACGGGCGGCTGCCCGCGGACCTGGTCGAGGACACGGCCTCGCTGACGGACTGGTCGTTCGTCCGGGACGGCGATCTGGCGACCGCCTCCGCGCCCATCGACTCGCTGGGGATCAACTACTACTCCCCCACGGTCGTCGCGGCCGGCTCCTGCGACACCCCGTCACCGTGGCCCGGCGCGGAGAAGCATGTGCGGTTCGTCCCCGCGCCGGGACCGCGTACCGCGATGGACTGGCCGGTCGACGCGGACGGACTGTACGAACTGCTGACGCGGCTGCGGGACGAACTGCCGGCCACCCCGCTGATGGTCACCGAGAACGGCGCGGCGTACGACGACTACGCGGATCCGTCCGGCGCGGTGCACGACCCCGAGCGGGTGGCCTATCTGCGTGCCCATCTCCACGCCGTCCACCGCGCGATCACGGACGGCGCGAAGGTGCGCGGCTATTTCCTCTGGTCGCTGCTGGACAACTTCGAGTGGGCGTACGGCTACAGCAAGCGGTTCGGCATCGTCCATGTGGACTTCGCGACGCAGCGCCGCACGGTGAAGGACAGCGCGCGCTGGTACGCGGGGGTCATCGGCCGGGGCGGTCTGGACTGAGCCGCGGCCGTACGGTCCGGCCCTGACCGATGTCCGCCGGGCGCCACCTCGGACTCCGAGGTGGCGCCCGAGGTGCTGTCCGAGGTGGCCGCCGCTCTCACCGTGCCGCCGCTCTCACCGTGCTGGTGGAATCTCCGTGCTGGTGGTTTCACCGCGCTGGTGGCACAGCAATACTGTTGCACCGAGTCGGCCTGTCGATCTGTCGGCCCGGAGCAGCGGAAGGCGGGGCGCGGACATGGCCACTGGGAGCGAGGAGCCGACGCTCACCGTCGACGAGCTGGCGGCCCGCGCGGGGGTCACCGTACGCACCGTCCGCTTCTACAGCACCCGCGGGCTGCTGCCGCCGCCGGTGATCGGGCCGCGCCGGGTCGGGCACTACGGCCGGGACCATCTGTCCCGGCTGGCCCTGATCGAGGAGCTTCAGCAGCTGGGCATGACGCTCGCCGCGATCGAACGCTATCTGGAGCGGCTGCCGCCCGATCTGAGCGCGCAGGACCTGGCCATCCACCGGGCGCTGGTGGCCTCCTGGGCGCCGGACTCCGCCGAGGACGCGACCCGGGCCGAGCTGGAGCGCCGGGCCGGACGCGCGCTGTCCGAGGAGGACATCGACCGGCTCGCCGCGATGGGCGCCCTGGCGCGCGCCGACGGGCCGGACGGCTACCGGCTGGATCCCGGGCTGCTGCGGCTCGGCGTCGAGCTGCTGGACGTACCGATCCCGCAGGAGACGATCCTCGCGGCCCGTACGGTCCTGCTGGAGCACACGCGCGAGGCGGCGTACGAGCTGACGCGGCTGTTCCGGGACGAGGTGTGGACTCCGTACCGGGACCAGGGGTCCGACCCCGGGCATGTCGCGGCGATGAAGTCGCTCTCGGCCCATATGCAGCCGCTGGTGATGCAGGCGCTGGTGACGGCCTTCCAGCGGTCGCTGAAGGAGGAGCTGCGGGCCGCGTTCGAGGCGGAGTGACCACCCTCCCGTGCCTCGAACGCGGCCTGCGCCCCCGGGCGTTCTCACCGCTCGGGCCCGGCCGCCGCTCGGGCCCGGCCGCCGCTCAGGCGCGGTCGCCGAACGTCTCGCCCCGCTCCGCCTTCCCGACCAGCAGCGCGGGCGGCTCGAACCGGGTGCCGTACCGCTCCGCCAGCTCTCGGGCGCGCGCCACGAAGCCGGGCAGGCCGCCCTCGTACCCGTTGATGTACTGGAGCACCCCGCCCGTCCAGGCCGGGAAGCCGATGCCCATGACCGAGCCGATATTGGCGTCCGCGACCGAGGTCAGGACGTTCTCCTCCAGACAGCGCACGGAGTCCAGCGCCTCGGAGAACAGCATCCGTTCCGTCATGTCGACGAACGGGACCTCCGTACCTGCCTCGCCCTCCGGTGTGCCGAAGTGCTCGCGCAGGCCGGGCCAGAGGCGGGTCCGCCTGCCGTCCTCGCCGTACTCGTAGAAGCCCGCGCCCCCGCTGCGTCCCGGCCGGCCGAACTCGTCCACCATCCGGTCGATGACCGCGTCCGCCGGGTGCGCGGTCCAGGTGCCTCCGGCCTCCTCGACCGCGCGCCTCGCCTCGTTCCGGATCTTCCTGGGCAGGGTGAGCGTCAACTCGTCCATCAGCGAGAGGACCTTGGCGGGGTAGCCCGCCTGCGCGGCGGCCTGTTCGACCGAGGCGGGCTCGACGCCCTCGCCGACCAGCGCCACCCCCTCGTTGATGAACTGCCCGATCACCCGTGAGGTGAAGAAGCCGCGCGAGTCGTTGACCACGATCGGGGTCTTCCTGATCGCGCGTACCAGATCGAACGCGCGCGCCAGTGCCTCGTCCCCGGTCCGTTCCCCCTTGATGATCTCCACGAGCGGCATCTTGTCGACCGGCGAGAAGAAGTGCAGCCCGATGAAGTCGGCGGGCCGGGAGACGCCCTCGGCGAGCACCGTGATGGGCAGGGTGGACGTGTTGGAGCAGAGCAGCGCGTCGGGCTCGACGATGTCCTGGATCTCCTGGAACACCTTGTGCTTGAGCGCGGTGTCCTCGAAGACCGCCTCGATCACCACGTCGCATCCGGCGAGGCCGGCGGGGTCGGCGGTCGGGGTGATCCGGGCGAGCAGCGCGTCCCGCTCGGCCTCGGTCGTACGGCCCCGGGCGAGCGCCTTGGCGAGCAGTTTCCCGGAGTACGCCTTCCCCTTGGCCGCCGCCTCCTCCGAGACGTCCTTCAGCACGACGTCGAATCCGGCGCGCGCGCAGGAGTACGCGATGCCCGCGCCCATCATCCCGGCGCCGAGGACCGCGACCTTGCGGATCTCTCGCGGTGCGAGGCCCTGGGGGCGGCCCGCGCCCGAGTTGACGGCCTGGAGGTCGAAGAAGAACGCCTGGATCATGTTCTTGGCGGTCTGGCCGGTGACCAGTTCGGTGAAGTAGCGGGCCTCGATGGTCTGCGCGGTCTCGAAGTCGACCTGGGAACCCTCGACGGCCGCCGCGAGGATATTGCGGGGCGCCGGGTACGGGGCGCCCGCCGTCTGCTTCTTCAGGTTGGCGGGGAACGCGGGCAGGCTGGCGGCGAAGCGGGGGCTGGAGGGCGTGCCCCCGGGGATCTTGTAGCCCTTGACGTCCCACGGCTGGGACGACTCGGGGTGGGCGTCGATGAAGGCGCGGGCGCGCGCGAGCATGTCGTCCGCGTCGGCGGCGATCTCGTGGACCAGCCCGTTCTCCAGGGCGCGCGCCGGGGAGTACTGGGTGCCCTGGAGCAGCACCTTGAGCAGCGCGTCCGCGACGCCCATCAGCCGTACGGTACGGGTGACCCCGCCGCCCGCGGGCAGCAGCCCGAGCGTCACCTCGGGCAGCCCGATCTTGGAGCCGGGTGTGTCCAGGGCGATCCGGTGGTGGCAGGCGAGGGCGATCTCGTAACCCCCGCCCAGGGCCGCGCCGTTGAGGGCGGCGACGACGGGCTTGCCGAGGGTCTCGATGCGGCGCAGGGCACGCTTGATGGCCATGCTGCTCTCGAAGACCCCCTCGGCGTCGGCCGGGCCGAGCTTGATCATGTCCTTGAGGTCGCCGCCCGCGAAGAAGGTCTTCTTCGCGGAGGTGACGATGATGCCGCGGATGCTGTCCTTCTCGGCCTCCACACGGTCGGCGATCGCCGCGATGGACTGCCGGAACGCCTGGTTCATGGTGTTGGCGGACTGGACGGGGTCGTCGAGGACGAGGGTGACGACACCGGTCCCGTCCTGCTCCCAGCGAATCGCCGGGGAGGCCGGGGTGGTGGACTCGCTCATGCTGCTGCTCCGTATCGGGGAATCCGGGCGGGGGGTCCAGGAGGGCGGGGTCGGTCCAGAGGGGCGAGGTTCCGGGAGGGGCCAGGTTCCAGGAGGGGCGAGCTTCCGGGAGGGCGGGGATCCGGACCGTCTGACGGGGTTCCAGGAGGGCGGGGGGCGCGGGCCGTCAGAGACGTTCCACGATGGTGGCGACGCCCATGCCGCCGCCGACGCAGAGCGTGACGAGGCCGAACCGCTTGTCCTGGCGCTCCAGTTCGTCGACGAGCGTGCCGAGGATCATCGCGCCGGTGGCCCCCAGCGGATGGCCGAGCGCGATGGCGCCGCCGTTGACATTGACCTTGTCGAGCGAGAGGCCCATCTCCCCGGCGAAGCGCAGCACGACCGCCGCGAAGGCTTCGTTGATCTCGACGAGGTCGATGTCGTCGATGGTCAGTCCGGCCTTGGCGAGTGCCTTGCGGCTGGCCGGGGCGGGGCCGGTGAGCATGATCGTCGGCTCGGAGCCGGAGACGGCCGCGGAGACGATCCGGGCGCGGGGCGTGAGCCCGTAGCGCTCGCCGGTCTCCCGGGAGCCGATGGCGACCAGGGCCGCACCGTCCACGATGCCGGACGAGTTGCCCGCGTGGTGGACATGGTCGATCTGCTCGACCCAGTGGTACTTCTGGAGGACGACGGCGTCGAAGCCGCCCCGGTCGCCGATCCCCGCGAAGGAGGGCTTCAGCGCGGCGAGCGAGTCGGCGGTGGTGCCGGGGCGCATGTGCTCGTCGTGGTCGAGGACGGTGAGCCCGTTGCGGTCGAGGACCGGCACGACCGAGCGGTCGAAGCGGCCCTCCTTCCACGCGGTGGCCGCCCGTTCCTGGGACAGCGCGGCGAACTCGTCCACATCGCGCCTGCTGAAACCGCCGAGGGTGGCGATCAGGTCGGCACCGATGCCCTGCGGGGCGAAGCCCGTCGCGAAGCTGGTCATCGGGTCCATGGCCCAGGCGCCGCCGTCCGAGCCCATCGGCACGCGCGACATCGACTCGACGCCGCCCGCGAGGATCAGATCCTCCCAGCCGGAGCGGATCTTGGCGGCGGCCAGGTTGACGGCCTCCAGACCGGAGGCGCAGAAGCGGTTCTCCTGTACGCCGGCGACGGAGTCGGGCAGTCCCGCGGCGATGGCCGCGATCCGGGCGATGTCCGAGCCCTGGTCGCCGAGCGGGCTCACCACACCGAGCACGATGTCGTCGACCGCCGCCGGATCGAGCCCGGGGAGGCGGCGGCGCAGCTCATGGATCAGTCCGACGACGAGATCGATCGGCTTGGTGCCGTGCAGGGCGCCATTGGCCTTGCCGCGGCCGCGCGGGGTGCGGATCGCGTCGTAGACGAACGCTTCGGTACTCACGGCGACTGCCTTTCAGGATGAGGAGGAGGGACGAGGGAACGGAAGAATGCGAAGGTGCTGGAGTGGCGTTTCACGTGTGGGCGGTTCACCTCAGCTGTCCTCCTTGTCCCCCGCGGCGCGTTCGGGCAGACCCCAGTCGCGCGCCACCTCCGCGGTGTCGGCGCCGGGCCGTGCGGGCGGGCGGCGCACCGACCCGGGGGTGACGGAGAACCGCGGCGCGGGGGCGGGCTGGGTGAGTCCCGCGTGGTCGGTGAAGGTGCCGCGAGCCGCCAGATGGGGGTGGGCCGGGGCCTCGCGCAGGGAGAGCACCGGCGCGACACAGGCGTCCGAGCCCTCGAAGACCGCCGTCCACTCCTGGCGCGTCTTCGTTCTGAACCGGGCCGCGACCGCCTCGCGCAGTGCGTCCCAGCGCGCGAAGTCCTTGCGCGGCGGCAGCTCTTCGGCGATGCCGAGCAGCTCCACGAACTCGTTGTAGAACCGCTGTTCCAGGGCGCCGACCGCCATGTACTCGCCGTCGGCGGTCTCGTACGAACCGTAGAACGGACTGCCGCCGTCGAGCAGATTGGCGCCCCGCCGGTCCTGCCAGCCGCCCGCGCCCATCATGGCGTGGATCATGGTGGTGAGATGGGCGGTGCCGTCCACGATCGCCGCGTCCACCACCTGTCCGGCGCCGTCGGGCGTACGGGCGTGCTGGAGCGCCGCCAGGACCCCGATGACCAGATAGAGCGCGCCGCCCGCGTAGTCGCCGAGCAGATTCGCCGGGAGCGCGGGGGGCTCCCCCGCCGTGCCGATCATGGAGAGGGCGCCGGTGACGGCGATATAGCCGATGTCGTGCCCGGCGCGCTCGGCGAGCGGGCCGTCCTGGCCCCAGCCGGTCATCCGCCCGTACACCAGCCGCGGATTGCGGTCCAGGCACTCCCGCGGGCCGACGCCGAGGCGCTCGGCGACACCCGGCCGGTATCCCTCGATGAGGACGTCGGCGCGCTCGGCCAGATCGAGGACGCGGGCCACGCCGTCCTCGGTCTTGAGGTCGATCAGTACGGACCGCTTGTTGCGGTTGGTCAGGTCGTGGGCCGGATCGATGCCGAGGCCCGCGCCGCCGGGACGGTCGACCCGTACGACATCGGCGCCGAGGTCGGCGAGGGTCATCGCGGCGAACGGTCCGGGCCCGATCCCGGCCAGCTCGACCACGCGTACGCCGGTCAGCGGACCTTTTCCTGCGGCTGTCATCTGACTCCCGGCCCTATGTGACACAACTGATGTAACAGCAGTGATGCTAAGAACGTGTTCCACTCCGCACAACCCTGCGGGCAGAGCAAGCGCTTAGTTCACTGTCGAGCCTATGCCGACCCGGAGCGGTTCGCGATGAGCGTTCCCGCCCACACCCGTGAGATCTCACGCCGGAGGGCACATCATCGCCGGGAGGGGCGCCGGGATCACCCGGAGGGGCACGGGATCGCGGGGAGGGGCACTAATCTCGGCCACCGGCAATGGAGCGGGGCGAACGGCGGAGGAGCCAATGGCCAGGAGAAACGGGACGGAGCGCCCGTACGACATCGTGCTGTTCGGAGCGACGGGCTTCGTCGGGACGCTGACCGCGGAGTATCTCGCGGCCCACGCGCCCGAGAACTGCCGCTGGGCCATCGCCGGCCGTGATCTCACCCGGCTGGAGCGGCTGCGGGAACGGCTCACCGCGCTCAATCCGGGGTGCGCCGTGCTCCCCGTACTGCGGGCCGACTCGGCGGACCCCGACTCGCTGCGGTCCCTCGCCGAGTCCGCCCGGGTCGTCGCCTCGACCGTCGGGCCGTATCTCTGGTACGGCGAGGGGCTCGTCGCGGCGTGCGCGGAGGCGGGGACGGACTACGCCGATCTGTGCGGCGAGGCCGAGTTCCTGGATCGGATGTATCTGCATCACGACGTCCGTGCCCGGGAGACGGGGGCGCGGCTCGTGCACGCCTGCGGCTTCGACGCGGTCCCGAGCGACCTGGGCGCGTACCTCACCGTCCAGCGGCTGCCGGAGGACGTACCGCTGCGCGTGGACGCGTTCGTACGCTCCAACGCCCTCTTCTCCGGCGGGACACTCGCCTCCGCGATGACCGCCATGAGCCGCGGCCGACAGCTGCTGCACGCCGCGCGGGAACGGCGGCTGTACGAGCCGAGGCAGGTCGACCGTCGCGTGCGCGGATCGCTCGGCGCACCGCACTTCAGCCGGGAGACCGGGTACTGGGCGCTGCCGCTGCCGACGCTCGACGCACAGGTGGTGGCGCGCTCGGCGGCGGCGCTGCCACGCTACGGCCCCGATTTCCGCTACCGGTACTTCGCCGGGGTGAAGACACTGCCGGTGGCGCTGGGCGGCAGCGCGGCGGCGGGAGTGGGCGTCGCCCTGGCCCAACTGCCCCCGGTCCGCGACTGGTTGACGCGCCGCTTCGCGTCGGGCACCGGCCCTGACCTCGAACGCAGACGGGCGAGCGACTTCTCGCTGCGCCTGGTGGGCACGGGCGGCGGGCACCGGGTCTTCACCGAGGTCTCGGGCGGCGACCCCGGTTATGACGAGTCGGCGAAGATGCTGGCCGAGTCGGCGCTCTCGCTCGCGCTGGACGAACTGCCCGCCACCGCCGGCCAGGTGACCACGGCGGTGGCGATGGGCGACGCGCTGCTGGGGCGGCTGCGGGCGGCGGGGCTGGGGTTCAGGATCGTGGACGCGCGCACGCTGGACGAGTAGGTCCGGCCTGCCGGGTACCGGCGGGGCGCCCGGTGCTCCCCGTCAGTCGGTCGCCTCGCGCAGCGCGCGGCGGCAGAGCGCGTCGGCCCGCCGGGTGGACTCGGGAAGACGGTAGTCGGGTGCCAGCCGCAGCGTGTGCGCGCAGGCGTTGTCGAGGCCGACGCGGTGGCCGACCGAGACGAACACCGGCTTGACGCCCTCCTGCGTGCGCAGCGCCCGCCCGACCTCCTCGCCGTCGTCGGCCAGCAGCGGCGAGGAGTCACCGCGCCGGCCGCCCGGCTGCTCGTACGAGAAGGTGAACGGGTTCTTGGCCACGCCGATCACGGGGAGGCCGGTGAGCACCCCGAGATGCGCGGCGAGCCCGAAGCGCCGCGGGTGGGCCAGGCCGTAGCCGTCGCAGACGACGAGACCGGGGTCCGAGGTGAGCGCTTCGAGGGCGGCCAGGACGGTGGGGATCTCCCGGAAGGCGAGCAGTCCTGGCACGTACGGGAAGGCGACCGTGCCGACGGCGGTGGCCTCCTCGACGACGGCGAGGGTGGCGGCGTCGAGCACGACGGCCGCGGCGGCGACGACATCGCGCGCGTCGTCGTACGCCACGTCCACCCCCGTCACCAGCCCGGTACCGGGCGGCGGCCCCGGCTCGTCCCGTACGACCAGGCCGCGCAGCTCGTCCTGGATGGCACGGGCCTCGGTCTCGTCCCCGGGTGTTCTGATCATCTTCATGGTGATCACACCCTAGCCAGAGCGGCGCCCGAAAGAATCTAGAAGTCCAGCCGGGCGACGCGGCCCCGTTCGCCCGCCGCCCAGCAGCCGATGTCCGGGGTGCAGTCGACGGTGTCGTACGAACCGGTGTCGACGGTGCGCCAGTTACGGCCGCCGTCCGTCGTCAGGTCCGTCCCGGTCGGGCCGACGGCGAGGGCGGCGGAGCGGCTGTGCGGCAGCCAGGCCACGCCCGAACGGTAGGCGGACGGCGGGGTGTTCGCCTGGCGCCAGCTCCGCCCGCCGTCGCCGCTGACGGCCGCGGCCCGCGGGGACGGCTGGTCGGCGCGGTAGTCGCCGCCGACGGCGAGACCGTGCCGGCGGTCGCGGAAGGCGAGCCCGAACACTCCGCGTGCCGGATCGCCCCCGGGAAGCGTCGCGTCGGTCACGGTCCAGTGCACACCGCGGTCGGCGGAGTGCAGAATCCGCGCCGTGGCACCGCCGCCGGTGGCCAGCCAGACATCCCTCGGCCCCGAACTGACCAGGCACTGGCCGCTGGCGGCGAAGCCCGCCTCGCCGGGCAGCGCGGCCGGCATGCCGTCGCCGGGCAGCACCCGCCAGGTCGAGCCGCCGTCGCCGGTGGACAGGATGCGGTACTTGCCGTCGACCGGATCGCTCATCGCGAGGCCATGACGGCTGTCGAAGAAGGTCACGCAGTCGTAGAACGCCCTGGGGTCGGTGTTGCGGAAGGACTCCGTCCAGTGCGCTCCGCCGTCCTCCGTGCGGTAGATCCTGGACGCCTCGCCCTCGCCGATGGCCAGGGCGACGGCCCGGCGCCCGTCGAACGCCTCGATGTCGCGGAACTCCAGCTCGCCCGCCCCGGCCGGGGAGACATCGCGCCAGCTGCGGCCTCCGTCGGCGGTGCGCAGCACCGTACCCCCGGAGCCGGCGACCCAGGCGGCGCGGCGGCTCACGGCGGCGAGCCCGCGGAAGCGCGCGTCGCTGCCGGTGTCCGTGAGGTGCCAGCCGGGGGTTCCGCCGACACCATCCGCCGCACCGTCCGCGGCCTGTGCCGGTACGGCCAGAGCCGCGGCCAGCGCCGCCCCGCTCACCCCGACCGCGAGCCCCGCCCACCACATGCGTCGCATCTTCCCCATGGATCTCATGGCGCTGGAAGCTAGCCCACCGGGGAGACCCCGTCCAGAGCGCACCGGGCACGCATGTGCCCGGGTGTCCCCGGGCCGGAATCACCTCGCCGCGGGGACCGGGCGCCGCACGGTGACACAGCTCACTCCCGTTTTGGAGCACGTATCGAGGCGCTCCACCGTCTTTCCCTTAGAAGGAGACCTCATCCAGGTCCGGCGAAGGGGAGCAGACCATGACGCTCGTCATTGAACAGGCCGTACAGGCCCGGCTGGTCGCATCCGCCCCCCGGCTGGAGACCGTACCCGCGACCCTGCGCTACGACAGGGCGGACCCCTTCGCCGTACGGATGGCGTTCCCGCCCCTGGCGACGCTGGAGGGCACCGAGGTGACCTGGGAGTTCTCCCGTGAGCTGCTGACAACGGGCATGACCGAGCCCGTCGGGTTCGGGGACGTACGGGTGCGGCCCTTCGGATACGGCCGTACGGTGCTGGAGTTCCACGCTCCCGAGGGCACCGCGATGGTGCATCTCCGTACCGCTGAGCTGCGGCGCTTCCTGGAGCGCTCGCAGGATCTCGTGCCGACGGGACACGAGCATCTCTATCTGGATCTGGACCACGACCTGACCGAGCTGCTGCGCGACGCCTGCTGAGCCCGGCCCGCGCCCGCGTACTCGGAGCCGTACCGACCGCCCGTACGCACCAGCCGTACCCTCACGGCCCCACGGCCCCCGTCGCCGCCCACGGCCGTAATCGCGTTGACGACGTCCGAGCCGCTGCCTACCGTGGGCGTCGGTCCTGTTGTCGCCGATTGGAGTAGGACGTTGCTCGTCTGAGGTCCTGAGACACCGCTGCCGCACAGCTTCCGCCGGTTCTTCCGGCCGTTGTGCGCCTCGTGTGTGACCTCGGCCGCCCGAGCCGTCCTCCCCGACCGGGATCCTCCGTCCCGCGGTGTCTCCATCCGTTGCCCCGCACGCCTCGGCTTCCTCGCAGCGACCGGAGATCCCCATGTCTGCCTCCCCCGCCTTCATCACCTGCACCGCCCTCTCCTTCGCCTGGCCCGACGGGACCGGTGTGTTCGACGGTTTCCAACTGGCCGTGGGCCCCGGCAGAACGGGCCTGATCGGCCTCAACGGATCAGGCAAATCAACGCTGTTGAGGCTGATCGCGGGCGATCTCACCCCGGCGGAGGGCACGGTCAAGGTCGCCGGCGAGATCGGCTGTCTGCCGCAGACCGTGGTGCTCGACACCGCGCTGCGGGTGGACGAGGCCCTCGGGATCGCCGCGGCCCGTACCGCGCTGCACGCCATCGAGGCGGGCGACGCGCGCGAGGAGCACTTCACCGCCGTGGGCGACGACTGGGACGTGGAGGAGCGGGCCCACGCCACCCTCGCCCAGCTCGGCCTCGGGCATCTCGGCCTCGACCGGACCATCGGCGAGATGTCCGGCGGTGAGTGCGTGCTGCTCCGGCTGGCCGCGCTGCTGCTGGCGGCGCCCGCGGTCCTGCTGCTCGACGAGCCGACCAACAACCTCGATCTGCACGCGCGGCGGCGGCTGTACGACGCGGTCGACACCTGGTCCGGTGTGATGGTCGTGGTCAGCCATGACCGCGAACTGCTGGAGCGCGTCGACCAGATCGCCGATCTGCGGGACGGCGAGGTGCGGTGGTACGGCGGCAACTACACGGCGTACGAGGACGCCCTCGCCCAGGAACAGGAGGCGGCCGAACGCATGGTGCGGGTCGCGGAGGCCGACGTACAGCGGCAGAAACGTGAACTGGCCGAAGCCCAGCAGAAGTTGGCCAAGCGCGTGCGGTACGGCCAGAAGATGTACGACAGCAAGCGGGAACCCCGGGCCGTCATGAGGATGCGCAAACGCACCGCCCAGGAGTCCGCGGGCAAGCACCGCATCATGCACACCGAGCGGCTGGCCGAGGCGAGGCAGCGGCTGGACGAAGCGGCGGACGCGGTACGGGACGACGACGAGATCCGTATCGAACTGCCGCACACCACGGTCCATCCCGGCCTCGGTGTGCTCACCCTGCGCGACCTGCGGCTGCGGTACGGGGCCGAGGCCAAGGGGGACTTCGAGATCCGCGGCCCCGAACGGATCGCGCTCGTCGGCCGGAACGGCTCGGGCAAGACCACACTGCTGCGTACGGTCGCCGGGGAGCTGGAGCCGGTCTCCGGCGAGGCGCTGGCACACGTTCCGCTGCGCTTTCTGCCTCAGCGGCTGGATGTGCTCGATGACGCGCTGAGTGTGGTGGAGAATGTGGCGCGGTTCGCGCCCGGGGCGACGAACAACATGATCAGGGCGCGGCTGGCCCGCTTCCTGTTCCGGGGCGCACGCGCCGACCAGCCGGCCGGGACCCTCTCGGGCGGTGAGCGTTTCCGGGCCTCGCTCGCCGCGCTGCTCCTCGCGGAGCCGGCGCCGCGGCTGCTGATGCTGGACGAGCCGACGAACAACCTGGACATGGCGGGTATACGCGGGCTCACGGCCGCTCTGGAGCCGTACGAGGGCGCGCTGATCGTGGCGAGCCACGATGTGCCGTTCCTGGAGTCGCTCGGCATCACCCGCTGGCTGCTGCTCGACGGGGAACTGCGCGACACCTCGGCCGAGGAGGTACGGGCGGGGGCGCTGCCGAAGCCGTAGGAACCGGCAGGCGGACGCCGTACGCGGGACGCCGGACGCTGACACTGGCGCCGACGCGGACGCCGACGCCGACGCCGACGCCGACCGGGAAACTCGACAGAAGATGTCGGGATTCCCCGTTAGCGTCGTGGCATGCCTCAGAACATCACCATCACGGGTGCCCGTGAGAACAACCTTCGCGACGTGTCCCTCACCATCCCGAAGGGCAAGATCACCGTCTTCACCGGGGTATCCGGATCGGGCAAGTCCTCCATCGTCTTCGACACCGTCGCGGTGGAGTCGCAGCGCCAACTCAACGAGACCTTCAGTTCGTTCATCAGAAGTTTCCTGCCGAAGTACGAGCGCCCGCACGTCGACGGAATCGATGATCTCTCAGTGGCGGTCGTCGTCGACCAGAAGCCGATCGGCGGCAACGTCCGCTCCACGGTCGGCACGATGACGGACATCTACTCGGTGATCCGGGTGCTGTTCTCGCGCCATGGCGTCCCGAGCGCGGGGGCGGCCACCGCGTACTCCTTCAACGATCCGTCGGGGATGTGCGCGGTCTGCGACGGGGTGGGCCGCGTCGTGGCGCTCGACATCGACCGCGCGATCGACTGGTCCAAGTCGCTCGACGAGGGCGCGCTGCTGCTGCCGGGGCTCTCGGTGAACAGCTGGGAGTGGAGTCTGTACGCCGACTCGGGCCGTTTCGACCGGGCGAAGCCGCTCGCCGACTACACCGAGGAGGAGCGCGAACTGCTGCTGCACGGCGCCGACTTCAAGGTCCGGATCGAAATGAAGTCGGGCGCGGTCGATATGCGGTTCGAGGGAATCGTCACCCGCTTCACCCGGCTCTTCCTCAAGCGTGACACCGCGAATCTCTCCGAGAAGCGCAAGGAGGCGGCGGCCCGCTTCACGGTGGAGCGGCTGTGCGAGGCGTGCGGCGGTGCGCGTCTCAACGAGGCCGCGCTCGCCTCCCGGATCGACGGGCTGAGCATCGCCGATCACACCCGGATGGAAGTCGCCGATCTGGTGGAGGTGCTGGGCCGGATAGACGACCCCGTGGCGACCCCGATCGCGGCCGCCGCCCGTGAACGGCTGGAGCGGCTGGTCGGGATCGGGCTCGGCTATCTCAGTCTGGACCGCGAGACGACCACGCTGTCCGGCGGTGAGGGCCAGCGGCTCAAGATGGTGCGCCACCTGGGGAGTTCACTGACCGGCCTCACCTTCATCTTCGACGAGCCGAGTGTGGGACTGCATCCACGCGATGTCGGCCGGCTGAACGATCTGCTGGTACGGCTGCGCGACAAGGGCAATACGGTGCTGGTGGTGGAGCACGACCCGGATGTGATGGCGATCGCGGACCATATCGTCGACATGGGTCCGAAGGCCGGGACGGACGGCGGCCAGGTCGTCTTCGAGGGCCCGGCGGACCGGCTCCGGGAGGCCGACACGCTCACCGGCCGCTGTCTGCGCCGCCGTACCCCCGTCAAGGAGTCGTTCCGCTCCCCAGCCGACTGGCTTCCGGTGACCGGCGCGGCGCTGCACAACCTCAAGAGCATCGACGTACGGTTCCCGACCGGGGTGCTCACGGCGGTGACCGGGGTGGCGGGGTCCGGGAAATCGACCCTGGTCTCCGAGGTGTTCACGACGGCCTATCCCGAGGCGATCGTCATCGACCAGGGCGCCATCACCGCCTCGTCCCGCTCCACCCCCGCCTCGTATCTCGGCGTCATGGACACGGTCCGCAGGGTCTTCGCCAAGGAGAACCGGGTCGCGCCGGGGCTGTTCAGCTTCAACTCCTCGGGGGCGTGCGCGGAGTGCTCGGGACGCGGGCTGATCTACACCGATCTCGCTTTCATGGACCCGGTGACCACGACATGCCACGCGTGCGAGGGGCGGCGCTTCCACGACGAGGTGCTGCGGCACACGGTGCGGGGCCGTTCCATCGTCGACGTACTGGACATGACGGCCGCGGTGGCCATGGAGTTCTTCGAGGACACAGCGCTGCTGCGGAAGCTGCGCACGCTCAATGACGTCGGACTGACCTATCTCACACTCGGCCAGCCGCTCAGCTCGCTCTCCGGCGGCGAGCGCCAGCGCATCAAGCTGGCCACGCAACTGCACCGCACGGGCAGTGTGTACGTACTCGACGAGCCGACCACCGGGCTGCACATGGCTGACGTGGACACGCTGGTGGCACTGCTGGACCGGCTGGTCGACGCCGGGAACTCGGTGATCTGCGTCGAACACAACATGGATGTCGTCAAACGTGCGGACTGGGTGATCGATCTCGGTCCCGACGGCGGCAAGCACGGCGGAGAGATCGTCTTCACGGGCACTCCGCGGCAGCTGCTCGAACACCCCAAATCCTTCACGGCCGAGTATCTGCGCCGGGAGCTGGAGCGGGCCACTCCTCCGGCCTGAGCGGGGAGATCCCGGGCCCGGCGGGCGCGGCGTGAGCCCGTGCCGGTCGGCATCGGCGGGTACGAGAGGCCCGGAGGGGGCGTGACCTGTCTCTCTGTGCGCCGCTCTCTGCGTTCTCAATGTGCGCCGCTCTCTGTACGCCTTCGTGACCTGCCTCTTCGCGCTCCTTCGTGACCTGCCTGGCCTGCCTGACCTGCACGCATGACAGGGCGTAGGGACGTTCGACGCAGCCGGGCTTGGCCTTCGGCTTACTGCGGCCTTAACCTACGGTGTCGTAACCTACGAACCCGTAGGTAAACCTCCCGTCCCCCCTGGAGTACCCGTGTCGATCACCTCTCCCCACCTCGGCAGTTCGGACGCGTGGACCGACGCCCGACTGCTGTACGCGCTGGAAGAGGTGGTGGAGAAGGAGCTCAACCGCCATCTCAAGGTCGCCAAGGACTGGATGCCGCACGAGTATGTGCCCTGGTCCGACGGCCGCAACTTCCCGGGCATCTTCGAGAACGGCGAAGCCTGGGACCCCGAGCAGTCCAAGGTCACCGACATAGGAAAGATCGCGCTCGTGGTCAACCTGCTGACCGAGGACAACCTCCCCAGCTACCACCACGAGATCGCCAGCCTCTTCGGCCGCGACGGCGCCTGGGGCACCTGGGTGCACCGCTGGACCGCGGAAGAGGGCAGGCACGGCATCGTGATGCGGGACTACCTGCTCACCTCGCGGGCCGTCGACCCGGACAAGCTGGAGCAGTTCCGGATGGCACACATGTCGGAGGGCTTCGAGTCCGACAACCGCCACTCCATGCTGCACTCCGTCGCCTATGTCGCCTTCCAGGAGCTGGCGACCCGGGTCTCGCACCGCAACACCGGACACCAGTCGGGCGACCCGGTCTGCGACCGCATGCTGGCGCGGATCGCCACCGACGAGAACCTGCACATGGTCTTCTACCGGAATCTGCTGGGCGCGGCCTTCGAGATCGCCCCGGATCTGACCATGTGCTCCGTCCGCGATGTCGTCGTGAACTTCCGGATGCCCGGACACGGCATGCCCGGCTTCGAGCGCGCCGCCGCGCAGATGGCCATAGGCGAGATCTACAACATGCGGATCCACCACGACGATGTGCTCCAGCCGGTGCTGCGCTTCCTGAAGGTGCTGGACATCGACGGGCTCGGCCCCGAGGGGCTCAAGGCGCAGGAGGAGCTGGGCATGTACATGGGCGGCCTGGACAGCGAGGCGAGCAAGTTCGACGAGAAGCTCGCCGCGCGCAAGGCACGGATGGCGGCGCGCGCCGCGGGCTGATCGGCCGGCCGGCCCCGGTACGGGGGCCGGCCGGCCCCCGTACCGGCTTGCCCTTGCCCTTGTCGTCGCCGTCGCCGGGATGTCCGGCGGCGGCGACGATCCGCTCACGAGCACCGAGATGTGCTGGGAGGCGGGACGCGGCGGGACGCGGCAGCGGGACGCCGTGCGATGCGCTGAGTGGACGCGCACGCAGTCCACGCCCTCAGTCCAACGTCGTTCCACGCCCTCAGTCCGCGTCTCTCAGTCCCCGTCTCTCAGTTCACGCCCGCGGCTCGCGCGGCTCCGTTCACGTCGCTCGGTTCAGCCGGCCTGAAGGCCGGCCGAGTCGCGACGCAGGTTCTGTCGCTCCTTCTCCGAGAGACCGCCCCAGACGCCGAATCGCTCGTCATGGGCGAGTGCGTACTGGAGGCAGGCCACCCGTCCCTCACAGGCACCGCAGAGCCGCTTGGCCTCGCGGGTGGAGGAGCCGGGGGCGGGGAAGAAGAATTCCGGCCCGGTCTGGGCACACAACGCGCTCTCCTGCCAGGAGAGTTCATGCTCGCTGCGGTCGGTCGTGTCGGTCGTGCTGGTGGTGATGTTGATCGGCATGCCGGACAGATTGCCCGGTCGCGATAAACAGGTGATTGACGAACGGTCAACGTGGCGGCCGGCCGTCGAAGGACCGGCGCGGAACCGGGGGTCTCCCCGCGCCGCCGTCAGCCGGCCTGGTCCACGCCCTGCATCAGCGCGAACCGTGTCCCGGAGGGATCGGCGAGCTTCGCGAACCGGCCGACGCCCTCGATATCGGTCGGCGCCACCCGGACCGTACCGCCCAGTTTCCGCGCGGCCGTCACAGAAGCGTCGCAGTCCGTGACCGCAAAGTACAGGAGCCAGTGCGGCCCCGTGTCGGATTCCGACGGGTCGGTGCCGGCCGGCACGAAGCCGCCGAACATCCCCTCAGGACCCTGGCCCGCCGGGTTCACCATCCGGTAGCTGCTGTTTCCGTCCGGCATCGGCATGCTCTTGGTCTCCCAGCCGAAGACCGAGTTGTAGAAGCGGTACGCGGCCTCCTCGTCCGGCGTGTACAGCTCGCCCCAGCAGAGGCTGCCCGGCTCACCGACCGCGTCCAGCCCCTTGTTCCTGGCCGGCTGCCAGACCGAGAAGCCCGCGCCCGACGGATCGGTGAAGACCGCCATCCTGCCGAGGTCCATCACGTCCATCGGCTCGAAGACGACGGAACCTCCGCTCCGCCGGACGGACTCGGCCGTGGCATCGGCGTTGGGTGTTTGGAAGTACAGGGCCCAGGAAGGCGGTGCCTGACCGGGTTCCACGGGCATGACACCGGCCGCCGTCCTGCCGTTCAGCTGGAACAGGCCGTAGCCGCCCGTATCCGGGCCGGCGGAAACGAAATCCCACCCGAATATGCCCCGGTAGAAGGCGGTCGCGCCGTCGAGATCAGGGGTGCCGAGGTCGATCCACACCGGGGAACCAGTGACAAACGGGGTGCTCACCATGGCGCGCTCCTTCATGGGATCCCATAGCTCTCCCCTCCGAGTCTGCTCCCGGCGCGGTGCCGTCGCATGTGCGGCCGACGCGCGTGGGAGCATATGAGCCGGTCGGATCCGGACAGAGCGGGTCAGTCCGGTGCCGGGAGCGGCGTCCGCCGGGTGTCCGGGATCGGGTGTCCGGGGGCAGGTGTCCGGGATCGGTTGTCCGGGGGCAGATGTCCGGGATCGGGTGTCCGGGATCGGTTGTCCGGGGCAGGTGTCCAGGTCGGGTGTCGAGTGGAGCGGCGTATGAGAGGTGCGGGGGCCGCGCCGGGACGCGCTCCGGTGGTGGCGGGACGAAGGGCCGGAGCCGTGCTCGACGCGGCGGTGTCGCTGCTCGACAGCGCGCAGCGGCTGCTCGACGACCACGACCGCGCCATCACCGCCATACGGGACGCCCACCGTCCGCTCCAGCGGGAGCTGACGGGCGCGGAACTCGCCGCCATCCCGGTCTCCCGGCTGAAGGACGTAACCTCCGGCCGGTTACGGCTCGGCGCTCTCGAACAGGCCGGTCTCACGAACGTGGGCGAGGTGTACGAGGCGGGCCGGCACGCCCTGCGCCAACTGCCCGGTATCGGCGGGCACACCGCCGACCAGGCGGTGGCCGCCGCCACCCGGATCGCCGAGGCGGTCGGGGAGACCGTCTCCGTACGTATCGACATGGACCGCCCCGAGCCGCGCACCACCGCGCTGGTGACCGCTCTGCACCGGCTGGTCGAGGCCGGACCGGGGCTGCGGCGCGCCCGTGACTCCGCCGAGCGGCTCACCACGGAGCTGCGCGCCCTGCTGCCGGAGGCCGAACCCGCCCGCGGCCGACTGCGGATGGCGCTCGCGGGACGGGAGCGGCGGGCGCGGGCTCTCGGCGCGGTCGGCCGGATCCGGCAGCGGCTCGACGAGGCCGTGGAAGCGGACGTACCGCTGCTGCTCGCGCAGATCTCGGTGGATCTGCTGCGGGAGCCGGCGTCGGACGTCGAGTGCTGGGTGGATTTCGAGCTGCGCTCGGCCGAGTACTACAGCGTGCTCGCGGAGACGACGGGCAGCGTTCCTGATGCCGCCGCGGCCGAGGGATTCATGCCGTCGGAGATCGCGGGGCGCGTACGGGCACAGGAGTTGGACGACACCAGGCTGCGGGTGTCGCTGCGCGGCTACCAGTCGTTCGGGGCACGCTTCGCGCTGAGCCAGCGGCGGGTGATCATCGGCGACGAGATGGGGCTCGGCAAGACGGTGCAGGCCATCGCCGCGCTCGCGCATCTCGCGGCGTGCGGCGGTACGCACTTCATGGTGGTGTGCCCCAGCAGTGTGCTGATCAACTGGACCCGGGAGATCCGCGCCCGGAGCACACTGCGGGTGGTCCCGGTGCACGGTCCGGAGCGGCGGGAGGCGTTCACCGAGTGGCGTGAGCGGGGCGGCGTCGCCGTCACCACCTTCGACTCCCTGCATACGCTGCCACTGGCCGGGGACGCGGAGCCGCGGGCCGGGGAGGTGAGGCCGCTGCCCCAGGAGCCGCGGATGCTGGTCGTCGACGAGGCCCACTATGTGAAGAACCCGGACACCCGCAGATCACGCGCTCTCTCCGGCTGGACGGCGCGGGCCGAACACGTCCTGTTCATGACGGGTACGCCGATGGAGAACCGGGTCGCGGAGTTCCGCAGCCTGGTCCAGCGCCTCCGGCCCGAACTGGCGCCGGATGTCGCGGGGATCGACGCGGTCGCGGGCTCCGACGCCTTCCGGCGCGCGGTCGCCCCCGCCTATCTGCGCCGTAACCAGCGGGACGTCCTCGCCGAACTGCCCGCGCTGGTCCAGGTCGACGAGTGGGAGGCGCTGAGCGCCGGGGATCTGGCGGCCTATCGGGAGGCCGTGACGTCCGCCCACTTCATGCGGATGCGCCGGGCCGCTTACGCCCGCCCGGAGACCTCGGCGAAACTCGGGCGTCTGCGGGAGCTGGTGGCCGAGGCGGCCGGGAACGAACTGAAGGTCGTCGTCTTCTCGTACTTCCAGGAGGTGCTGGCCACGGTCCGAGAGGCCCTGGGCGACGGGGTGTTCGGGCCGCTCTCCGGCAGCGTTCCGGCGGCGCGCCGCCAGGGGATGGTCGACCGCTTCACCGCGGTCCCGGGCCACGCCGTGCTGCTGAGCCAGATCCAGGCGGGCGGGATCGGGCTCAATCTACAGGCCGCGTCGGTGGTCATCCTCTGCGAACCACAGGTCAAACCGACCCTGGAACATCAGGCGGTGGCCCGCGCCCACCGGATGGGCCAGGTCCGCCCGGTGCAGGTCCACCGACTGCTCGCGGTGGACAGCGTGGACCAGCGCCTGCTGGACATCCTCGCGAACAAGAGCCGCCTGTTCGACGCGTACGCACGACGCAGCGACCTGGCGGACGCCGCACCGGACGCGATCGACGTCTCGGACCGCGACCTCGCACGCAGGATCGTGGAGGAGGAGCAGCAACGGCTGGCGGAAGAGGGGTGACCCGACCGCCCCGGCGGTGAACACCGCCCCGGCCGACGCGGTGACACGGCGCGGGTGAGGACCGAGGGGTAGTCGGGGTGGGCCGGGGGCTAGTCCTGTGACCGGGATGGTTCACCGTGGTCGGGAGACGGCTCACGGGACGAGCGCGGTCCGCGAGGCAACTGGTATTACTGGTGCATGCAGGAAGAAACCGCGCGGTCCGCGATCGACACGTTCATCTCCGCGTTCAACGCCTCGGACGACAGCTATGTGACTGCGCTGCTCTCCCAGGCCCTCACCTCGGACGTGGTCTTCTGGGGACCGTTGGGCCGCAGTGAGGGGATCGAGGCGGTCGAGCGGTTCGTGCTGGACATCCGGCGCCACCCCGCGGGGACCGGCACGATGGTGCGCTGTTCGGCGGTGGACATGCCGGACGAGTGGGCCCGGTACCAGTGGGTCTTCACGACGCCGGACGGAGGCCCCCGCCTGGCGGGAACGGACGTCGTCCATCTGCGGCGGAGCCTCATCGACCAGGTCATCGTCTTCGCGGGGGAGATCGAGCCGTCCGCCTCCTGAGTCATTCTCCTCTGGCGCCGTCCTTCTCCTGAACCGGCCCCGTTCGGGGCTCCAGGTCTGCCCAGCCGAGATCATCTTCACAACGCTGCGGCCCGGCCCCGGTTCAGCGGGCAGGTGTGGGTGGGTAGTTGGGACTCGTGCCCCGCTGGTGGAGGGAAGGTTTTCGACTGCCGGTCACGACCAAGAGGTAGTCGGGGTGGGCCGGGGGGTGTGGGTGTCGGGTGGGGGCCGCCCCTCAGATTTCAGTTTCGCGGCTCCGGGCCGGGCGTCAAGGGCGCTCCTTCGTCGCGTCGGCTACGCCGATTCCGCTGCGCTCCACCCTGGACACCCACCCCTCCACCGCAAGTGCAGCTTCGAGGGGGGCCGGCCCCGGGGGCGGGCTTACGCAGCACGGGGGATCGCCTCCAAGCAGGGGGAGCGCAACTGTGAAGTGGGGGGGAACGTCGAACAGTTCAGTACAGCTTTGTACTCACCGGTAACCACTACTGAGCAGGTAGAGAGAAATTCGCCAGGACGCGCCAGGGTGCGCTGTCTAGCCCGCCGACCTCCTCGTCGGGTGGGATGTTCATCAGCACATCCCAACAGCGAAGCCACGGAGGACACTCATGCCCGGCCGGTGCGAGCACCAGCGCAACGCGCGCCCCCACCTTGAAATCCGCGTTGGCGGACTTCGCCTGACCATTGAGCGCATTCCCGCATGGCTATGGGCACTGCTGGCCACGGTCATCAGCAGCGGGGCAGCCTGGTGGACGACCCAATAGAGCGGGGTGGACGGAATCGAACCGCCTCTACCACCCGGTTCAGCGCGGGAACCGCCCACACCTACTCGGGGCAGAGTGCACACCTACACACCGCGCGCCTCCTGCACCAGGACGAGCCGGTCACGGCGGTCTAGAGCGGCGGTGTCCGGGCTCTCTGTACTGTCTGCTGGTCCGTTCGTTCAGCTTGGGGTCAGGCAGCCGGTTCGATTCCGGCCGTCACGGTCTCCGCCCTCTTGCTCGTTCTGCACGCGGTCGAACTCGTCTGGCACGTCCTTTCCAAGAAGGCACGCCGTTGGGTGAAGGAGCACATCAGGAAGGGGGTGCGGAGCATGGTCCCTAGTAACCCGTCTGTCTTCGCGGCGGGGGCCGGTGTCGCGGGAGGCGTTTACCACCTGGCCCATGCTGAGTGAACGGCCACTACTTAGAACGGGGGTTTGGTCACCCTGAAGTCTTCGTCGGTCTTGGTCAAGTGACAGCAATGACTGAGCAGTTGAGCTTTTTCGTCCGTGTCCTCGCCACCACGGGCACTGACCAGCGCTACGGAGCCGCGCGGCTCCCGAGAACACCCGGGCCAGCACCGCCTGGCGAATCCCCGAGTACGCACCGATGCGTGTCGTTCGTAGCCCCGATGGTGCCCCTCGCAGCGGCCCCAGTGCGTCGCGGACTCGGTGCAGTCGATACAGCGCATGTGCGCCCCTGGTCGGTCTATCAACGCGAGCGACCTGATAGGCAACACGCCTGTACCCATGGGCAGCGCACCAAAGGGCACCCGGTCACTCGTCGTTGCGTGCCCACCCCGGGACGGGGGCTGTTCCCCGTTCGGAGGTCTTCTTCATGGTCCTGGTAGGGACCGAAGGTTCCCTGCGTGCCTTGACCGGTGTGGCTGTTGCCATGGGACACCTCTTGTGACCAGCGGAAACGTCCCGTTACCCGAGCAAGCCTCAGAGTGTTGGACGGGCTCCATTGCCGACCGCTGCTCGGCGGGTGGTCTGCGCAGCAGTGGAGTGGGGCGGCCCGGCACACCGGCTCAGCGAGCGCGTGTGGGTGGGGAGTTGGGCTTCATGCCCCGCTGGTGTGGGTCCGTTGTCGGGTGCTTCTGTGGACCGAGGCGGACGAGACCCACACCCTGGCCCCTATGTCCCAGTTTGGTGAGCCTTTTGGAGGGTCCTCGGACCGGTGATGCGTCCTGCGGCCAGTTAACCTGGCTCCACGACACATCACGGCCGCTCAGGGGCCCACTCACCGCCTCCCCCGTCACACCCGCCCCACCACCCACACACCGTCATCAGCGGGGCATGAATCCCGGCCCTCCATGGGGGTAAGACGCTGGGCCGGTGCCGGGCCGCCCCATTCGACTGGTGCGCAGCCCCGCAGGGCCCACCGACCTGCGGTCGGCAACCGGCCCCCGGAACAAGGGAGCGGCCCCGGGGACCCTCCCCCCGGGGCCGCCCCCCTCAAAGCTGCACTTGCGGTGGAGGGGTGGGTGTCCAGGGTGGAGCGCAGCGGAATCGGCGCAGCCGACGCGACGCAGGAGCGCCCTTGACACCCACCCCGCAACCGCGAAACTGAACCTCAGGGGCGGCCCCCCACCCGACACCACACCCTCCGGGTGAGCCCGACTACCCCTCGGCCCTGACCGGCAGTTGCCCCCTCGGGCCCCGCCACACCGCCCCGCCACGCCGCCCCACCCCACACCCCCGCACTCCCTAATGCCCCGAGTGCTCCGCCCCCTTCGCGTCCTCCGCCCCCTTCGCGGACTTCGCATCCCCCGCCCCCATCGGGTGTTCCGGATGGTGCGGCTCGTACCCCGGGATCGTGCCGTCCGCCTTCGCCACCAGGAGCAGGCCGGCCATTCCCATGTCCGAGTGGCTCTGGACATGGCAGTGGTACATCCAGGCGCCCGCGCCCACGTGTTCGCCCGCGATGATCTGGAAGCCGAAGGAGTCCGCCGGGCCCGTGATCTTGTTGTCGATCACCCGGCTGGAGTCGTCGGGGCCGGTGAGCAGGCCCGTCCTGTTGTCCGCCCAGCGGTGACCGTGGATATGGAACGTGTGGTAGAACTCGCCGTGCGTGATCATGATGATCTCGACACGATCCCCCACCGTGGCCTCGAAGTTGGGGCTCTCCGCGCCGGGCTTGTTGTTGATCGTCATGTCGTTGAAGACGATCGTGAACTGCTTGTCCGGGAGGATGTCGCCCTTCCTGCGGACGATCACCGGCCCGTAGAGGCCCTTCCGGATGCCGCCCGTGCCATGGTCCGTACCGACGACATGGTCGTGGTAGTGCCAGTACCCCGCGCTGCCCGGCCGGTAGGTGCCGTCCGCGCGCTTGCCGGGTGTATGGGTGCGCCAGGTGTACGTACGCGTACCACCGGGCTCCACATGACTCTTGGACATCCTGGTGCCGTCGCTGGCGATGTCGTAGTCCACACCGTGGACATGGAGACTGGCCGCCACGTCCGTGGTGTTCTCGAACTCGATGTGGAGGGTGTCCCCTTCCGTGATCTCGATCAGCGGTCCCGGGATGCTCGCCTTGCCCTTCTCCAGGCCGTAGCCCATCTGACCGTTCGGCAAGGTCTCGGCGTAGAGCTTGAGATGGCGCACCTGACCGCCCGCCGGTGCGGTTCTGGGCGGAGTCACCGCCGCGGGGGCCGAGGTGGCCGCGGGGGCCGAGGCGACCGACAACGATGTCACCCCTGTCGCGGCGACCGCACCTCCCGCCAGCAGGCGTCGATTGAAGCTCCGTCTGTCCATGGCCATACCGAACTCCCCAGTGCCGTACGGATATTTACGGGGCACATGAGGCCCCGGGGACGGCCACACGGTAGACCAGGGATCTTCGTTTATCCACACTCAGGACAAAGTTGGTGGGATTGCGGTCGTACCTATTGGCGAACTGACGAAAGAGGTCTAGCTTCAGGCGCTGTTGCTGTGACCAAAGAGGGGTGGGTGAACACATGCAGCGCGCACCACGTCACCGGTCGAGATCCAGGCGCGGAATGGCCGCGGCCCTGGTGGCCGGCACCATGGCGGCGTCTCTGCTCGGCGGTACCGCCGCCACGGCCAAGCCGTACCCGGAGCCGCCGTCGACAACGTTGTCCCTTCCGTCGCCGCCCGGCGGCGAGAATGTCAAGGTCCTTGTCTTCCACGCCTCGGCCACCGAGGAGTCGCCGGTCGTCAACGCCGGTATCGAGGCGATCGAGGCGATCGGTCTCTCCGGACCCGCGGCCGGACGCTTCAAGACCGAGGCCACGGACGACGGTTCGGTCTTCACGAACGCCACGAGGCTCGGCAAGTTCAACGCGGTCGTCTTCCTCACGGGCGGCGGCGATGTGCTCGATCCCGAGCAGGAGGCGGGCCTCGAAGCCTATGTGGAGGCCGGCGGCGGCTTCCTCGGTATCCATGACGCGGCCCGTACGGAGCCGTATTCCGACTGGTTCACCGGGCTGATCGGAGCGCGTCCCGCGACCAGCCCCACCACCGTCCAGCGCGCGACGGTCGAGGTCGGCGACCGCGTCAACCCGGCCACCAAGAGTCTGCCGCTGGAGTGGAAGCGGCCGGACAAGTGGCTCAACTGGGCCACCAACCCGACCGGCAAGGTGCATACGGTCGCCCGCGTCAGGGAGGCCAGCTACAAGCCCGGCACGGGTGCCAACGGCACCGACCACCCGATCTCCTGGTGCCGTGACTACGACGGCGGCCGGTCCTTCTACACCGGCATGGGCGGCACGGCCGACTCGTACGCCGAAACCGACTTCCGCGCCCATCTGCGCGGCGCGCTCCAGTGGACCACCCGTATCTCCCCCGCCGACTGCAAGGCGACGATCGACTCCAACTACAAGGCGGAGCGCGTCACTCAGCCGAACCAGGCGGGCCAGCAGGACCAGATCGGCGAGCCGCACGGCATGGTCGTGGCGCCCGACGGCCGTGTTCTGTACATCGGCCGCGGCGGTGGCGACAACAGCGCCCCCGTGGTGACCGACTGGGCCGACCCGAACATCGGCAAGGGTCTGGGCCAGATCCATGTCTATGACCCGAAGACGAAGAAGGTGACGCTCGCGGGCGCGCTGACGATCTTCGGCAACAAGGGCGGCGGCGACGAGCTGATCAAGGTCGAGGAGGGGCTGCTCGGTATCGAGCTGGACCCCGCCTTCGAGACCAACGGCTTCGTGTATCTGCACTACACCCCGCACTCCCAGCTCAACCGTGACACCCGGATGGCGGAACGCCGCGTCTCCCGCTTCAAGCTGGACCTGGCGACCAACAAGCTGGACCTCGCCTCCGAGAAGGTCCTGCTGAAGTGGCCGGTGCAGGTGAACAGCTGCTGCCACGCCGGCGGCGGCATGGCCTGGGACTCGAAGGGCAACCTCTACATCGCGACCGGCGACAACAACTCGTCCGGATTCAGCGACGGTTACTCGGGCAACAACCCGCAGCCGAACTACAAGGGTGTCTCCTTCGCGGACGCGCGCCGCACCGCGGGCAACACCAACAACCTGAACGGCAAGATCCTCCGTATCCACCCGGAGTCCGACGGCACGTACACCCTGCCCGAGGGGAACCTCTTCACGGGCAAGGAGGAGGCCGAGGGCGGCGGCAAGACCCGCGGCGAGATCTATGTGATGGGCGTGCGCAACCCGGCGCGTATCTCCATCGACAAGAAGACCGACACTCTGTACGCGGGCTGGGTCGGCCCGGACGCCGGTTCGCCGTCCACCGTCTGGGGCCCGGCGAAGTACGACACCTTCGCCGCGATCACCAAGGCGGGCAACCACGGCTGGCCGTTCTGCATGGGCAACAACCAGCCCTACCGGGACCGTAATCTGCCCGACCCGACCAAGCCGCTCGGCTGGTACAACTGTGCCGCGCCGAAGAACGAGTCGCCCAACAACGACGGCCTGGTGAACCTGCCTCCCGTCACGGGCAACACCATCTGGTACTCGCCCCAGGGCGGTGCCCCGGACTACCCGCGCGACGCCAACGGCGTGCCCAGCTACAAGGCGGACGAGGCCAAGTACCTCCTGCCGTGGCTCAAGGGCGGCGGCCAGGCCACCATGAACGGCCCGCTCTACCGGTACGACGCGCAGAGCGCCAGCACCGAGAAGTGGCCGGAGTACTGGGACGGCAAGTGGTTCGTGGGTGACTTCTACGACGCCGCGGACAGCCCGCGCCACGCGGTGGTGACGGACCCGAAGACCGTCGGCAAGGGCGGTCTGCCCGTCACCGCGGAGTCGCTGAAGAAGATCATTCCGGTCGGTCAGGGCGGTATCCGCAACCTGATGGACTGGAAGTTCGCCCCGGACGGCTCGCTCTATGTCCTCGACTACGGGCGGGGCTTCTTCACCTCGGACAACCAGTCCGCGCTGTGGCGCGTGACGTACAAGGGCGGCGCGGCGACACCGGCCGCCGACAACCTGGTCAGGAAGGCGGCGCAGTGAGACACCGATCTCTCCTGAGGCACCGGCCTCTACGCCTGTGGACGGCCCTGGTGGGCGCGTTCCTGATGGTGCTCGGGCTGACCTCGACGGCGGCGTACGGGCGTACCGACGACCGCACGGACGGCGGGAAGGCGGCCGCGGCCCAGGTGCTGACCTGGACGGCCGGCGACCCCATCGACAAGTACCTGTCCTTCCCGACCACCGCGCTGGCCGGGCCGACCACGATCGTCTTCGAGAACAGCACGGCCACCGGCAACACCACCGGGATGCCGCACACGCTGACCTTCGACGTGTCGGATCCCGAGTACAACAACGACGTCCAGCTGAACATCCTAGCCAACCCCGGTGACGCCAACGGCGGCAAGTACACCGCCGAGGTCAACCTGACGCCGGGCAAGTACCGCTTCCACTGCTCCATCCCGGGGCACGGTCAGATGACCGGGGTGCTCACCGTGACCGAGGTCGGTCCCGGGGACACCACGGCTCCCGAGACCGCCGCCAAGGTGGAGGGGCAGCAGAACGCCGACGGCGCGTACGTCGGTTCCGCGACCGTCTCGGTGACGGCGACCGACGCCGGCTCCGGGGTGGCGACGACCGAGTACGCGGTCGGCGCCGACGGGCCGTGGCAGCCGTACACCGCGCCGGTGGTGATCGACCAGGTCGGTGACCACACGATCAGATACCGGGCCACCGACCAGTCGGGGAACGTGGCGGCGGAGAAGTCCGTCTCCTTCAAGGTCGTCGTCCCGCCGACCGACGACACGGCCCCGCCGGAGACCTCGGCGACCGTGAGCGGCGAGAAGGACGAGGCGGGCAACTATCTGACGATGGCCACGGTCACCGTCACCGCCTCGGACACCGGCTCGGGCGTGAACACCATCGAGTACGCGCTCGGGGCGGACGGCGCCTGGCAGCGGTACACCGCGCCGGTGATGGTGCACGAGACCGGTACCCACAAGGTCCGCTACCGCGCGACCGACAAGGCGGGCAACGCGGCGGCCGAGAAGTCCGTCGACTTCACCGTCGTGGAGGCGCCGGCGCAGGACACCACCGCGCCGGTGACCGGGGCGGTCGTGACCGGTGACAAGAACTCCAACGGCGCGTTCATCACCAGCGCCAAGGTGACCGTCACCGCGACCGACGCGGACTCCGGGGTGGACAAGGTCGAGTACTCCCTCGACGGCGGCCCGTATCTCGCGTACACGACGCCCGTGATCGTCGACCAGGTCGGCTACCACGTCCTCGCGTACCGGGCGACCGACAAGGCGGGCAACACCGCGCAGGCCCAGCAGGTGTCGTTCACCATCGCGCAGGGCGGCGGCGTTCCGGCGCCCAACTGCCCCGAGTTCGACGAGCGGTTGACGGTCATCGTCGGTGCGGTCGACACGGGTGTGCCGAACCGGCTGACCCGTAGCCGGTGCACGATCAACGAGCTGATCGAGGACGAGAAGGACTGGAGCTCGCAGGCGCTCTTCCTCAAGCACGTCGACTCGGTGCTGGACAAGCTGCTGGCCGACAACGTCATCGACCAGCGCGAGTTCAACAAGATCACCAAGGCCGCCAAGCAGTCCAAGATCGGCAAGCCCGGACAGACCGAGGGCTACCGCGATCTCTTCGACGGCACGGCGGCGTCCCTCGCCAAGTGGGAGCAGGTCGGCGGCGGTAAGTTCGCGCTCTCCGGCGACGGTGCCATCACCAGCAGCACCACGGTCGAGGGCATGGGCATGCTGTGGTTCCCGGAGCGCAAGTACGGCGACTTCTCGCTGAAGCTCCAGTTCCGCGACGACGCCCCGGGCAACGGCAACGCCAACGGCGGTGTCTTCGTCCGCTTCCCGAATGTCCATGACCACCCGGAGGAGTCCCGGCCGGAGTGGGTCGCCATCAACTACGGCCACGAGATCCAGATCCTCGACAGGCCCGACGGCGACATGTACAAAACCGGCTCGGTCTACGGCTTCGACCGCGTGGGTCTGGGCGGCGCGGGAGTCACACCGAAGGGCACCTGGAACGACTACGAGATCCGCGTGGTCGACCAGCACTTCACGATCCTGCGCAACGGTGTCGTGATCAATGAGTTCGACAACGTGGGCGGGCAGACCTTCTACCCGGAGCGTGGCGGAGACCCCGGCACGGACGGCCGGCGGTACGCCACCGGTTATGTCGGGCTCCAGGTCCACGGCACCACGGACGTGATCTCGTACCGCAACATCCGCATCCAGGAGCTGTAGGCCGCGGAACCATCACCATGGATGTGCCCCCTCTCCGGCGAGAGGGGGCACATCCGCGTCTACGGTTCCTCTTTCCTGGCCCGGCTCGGCTGGACCCGCTTCGGCTCCCCCGGCATCTTCGGGTAGTCCGGCGGGTACGGCATGTCCCCGAGACCGTGGTCGCGTTCGTACCGGTCGGCCAGCTCCAGCAGCCCTTCCAGGCTGTCCGGCCGGTCGGCCATCTCGGCGTGCAGATCGCCCACTTCGGTGAAGCGCACGGGCATCGTCGCCAGATCGAAGTCGCGCGGGGCGACGTCGTCCAGCTCGGCCCAGCGCAGCGGCGCGGAGACCGGGGCGTGCGGCTTGGGGCGTACGGAGTAGGCGGACGCGATGGTGCGGTCGCGGGCGGTCTGGTTGTAGTCGACGAAGATCCGCCGGCCGCGCTCCTCCTTCCACCACGCGGTGGTCACCCGGCCCGGCATCCGCCGTTCCAGTTCATGACCGATGGTGATGGCGCACCGGCGCACCTCGGTGAAGGTCCAGCGCGGCTCGATCGGTACGAACACATGGAGGCCGCGTCCGCCGGAGGTCTTGGGCCAGCCGTGCAGCCCCTGCTCGTCCAGGAACGCGTGGAGTTCGTGGGCCGCCGCGACCGCGTCCTTGAAGTCCGTGCCGGGCTGCGGGTCGAGGTCGATGCGCAGCTCGTCGGGGTGGTCGGTGCGGCCCTTGCGCACCGGCCAGGGGTGGAAGGTGAGACAGCCGAGGTTCGCCGCCCAGAGGACGGCGGCGACCTCCGTCGGGCAGATCTCGTCGGCCGACCGGCCGCTGGGGAAGTCGATACGGGCGGTGGGGATCCAGTCGGGCAGGTTCTTGGGGGCGCGCTTCTGGAAGAAGGACTCGCCGTCGACTCCCTCGGGGAAGCGTTCCAGGGTGGTGGGCCGGTCGCGCAGGGCGCGCAGGATGCCCGGCCCGACGGCGAGGAAGTACCGCGCGACATCCAGCTTGGTGAAACCGCGCTCGGGAAAGTAGATCTTGTCAGGGCTGGACAGCCGTACGGCCCTGCCGCCCGCTTCCAGCTCCACCGCTGCACCCATGTGCGCCACGGTAGGCCGGGCCCGCGCGGAGCGCATATCGGGCGGAGGCCGCTGTTCCCGAGCACAATCGGGGCATGGATCTGCCGGTGATGCCTCCCGTGAAACCCATGCTCGCCAAGTCCGTGGCGCGTATCCCGCCGGGGATGCAGTACGAGGCCAAGTGGGACGGCTTCCGGGCGATCGTCCACCGGGACGGCGACGAGGTGGTGATCGGCAGCAGGACCGGGAAGCCGCTGACGCGGTACTTCCCCGAGCTGGTCACGGCCCTGCGCGCCGAGCTGCCCGGACGCTGTGTGGTGGACGGCGAGATCGTGATCGTCCATGAGGACCGGCTGGACTTCGACCGGCTGACCGAACGCATCCATCCGGCGAAGTCCCGGGTGGACCTGCTCGCCGAGCGGACCCCGGCGAGCTTCGTGATCTTCGATCTGCTGGCCCTCGGGGACACCTCGCTGCTCGCCATCGCCCAGGCGCGGCGCAGGGAGGCGCTGGAGGCCGCCTTCGCGGCGCTGCGTCCGCCGGTGTATCTGGCGCCCGCAACGAGCGATATCGAGGTGGCCCGGGAGTGGTTCGAGCGGTACGAGGGCGCCGGTCTCGACGGGGTGATCGCCAAACCCCTCGATCTGCCGTACCGGCCCGACACCCGGTCCATGTACAAGATCAAGCACGAGCGGACGGCGGACGTGGTCGTCGCCGGATACCGCCATCACAAGAGCGGTCCCGTGGTGGGCTCGCTGCTCCTGGGGCTGTACGACTCCGCGGGCGCGCTCCAGCATGTCGGGGTGTGCGCGGCATTCCCGATGAAGCGCCGGGCGGAGCTGGTCGAGGAACTGGCGCCGCTGCGCATGGAGTCGGCGGAGGGCCATCCGTGGGCCGCGTGGGCGGAGGAGTCCGCGCACGAGAGCGCCCGGCTGCCGGGCGCGCCGAGCCGCTGGTCCGGTACGAAGGATCTGTCCTGGCTTCCGCTGCGGCCGGAGCGGGTGTGCGAGGTCGCGTACGACCATATGGAGGGCGACCGGTTCCGGCACACGGCGCAGTTCCGCCGCTGGCGGCCCGACCGTACGCCGGCGAGCTGTACCTACGCGCAGCTGGAGGAGCCCGTGCGGTACGACCTGGCGGAGGTGCTGCGGGCGCCCGGCCACTGAGCGCACGGGCGCGGTCGGCCGTACGAGCGCCGCGATCTTACGGACCTGTGACGCCCCGGCGCGTGACCGCGCGTGGCGGCCGGGCGGCGCATAGCGTCCCCGGCATGCGTGTACTCGTCACCGGAGGCGCGGGCTTCATCGGCTCGCACATCGTCTCCGCCCTCGGCTCCTTCGGCCATCAGCCCGTCGTCCTGGACGCCCTGCTGCCCTCGGCGCACCCCGTCCCACCGTCGCGTCCACCGGAGGCGGAGTGGATCCAGGCCGACGTACGGGACGGGACGGCCCTCGCCGGTGCCCTGCGTGGTGTGGACGCGGTGTGCCACCAGGCCGCGATGGTCGGGCTCGGCAAGGACTTCGCGGACGCCCCCGCGTATGTGAGCTGCAACGATCTGGGCACGTCCGTACTGCTCGCGGCCATGGCGGAGGCGGGTGTCCGGGATCTGGTGCTGGCCGGGTCGATGGTCGTCTACGGCGAGGGCCGCTACGACTGCCCCCGGCACGGCCGAGTCGCGCCGGGTCCGCGGAACGTGGCGGACCTGGACGCCGGGCGCTTCGAACCCGGCTGCCCTTCCTGCGGCGCGGAGTTGACGCCGGGGCTGATCGGCGAGGACGCGGCCACGGATCCGCGCAATGTGTACGCGGCGACGAAGCTGGCCCAGGAGCACCTGGCGGCGGCCTGGGCGCGGGCCACCGGCGGCCGGGCCGTCTCGCTGCGCTACCACAATGTGTACGGGCCGGGGATGCCGCGCGACACCCCGTACGCGGGGGTCGCCTCGTTCTTCCGCTCCTCGCTCGCGCGGGGCGAGGCGCCGCGGGTCTTCGAGGACGGCGGGCAGCGCCGGGACTTCGTCCATGTACGGGACGTGGCGGCGGCGAACGCGCTGGCGCTGAGTGCCGTACGGATCCGGGAGCCCGGCACGCTCAGCGCATTCAACACGGGCAGCGGGGAGCCGCACACGGTCGGCGAGATGGCCGGGGCACTGGCGGCGGCGCACGGCGGCCCCGGGCCGGTGGTCACCGGGGAGTACCGGCTCGGCGACGTCCGGCACATCACGGCGTCGTCGGAGCGGCTCAGGGCGGAGCTGGGCTGGCGGCCGTCGGTCGGATTCGCCGAGGGCATGGCGGAGTTCGCCGCGGCGGGCCAGCGGGCGGCCGCGGTCCGCTGACCGCCGTGTACGCACGGCCCGGCGCGGTACGGCGCCCCGGGCCGGTCCCTTGGCGACCCGGTGCGGTCCCGGCGGTCCCCGTGCGGTCCCGGCGGTCCCGGCGCGGTCCGCGCGGAGCGTTGTGACCCGAACGGCCCGGGGCCGGTCGCCGCCCCGTGGATGTCCGTGTTTCGTAAGGCCTCACATCCCTTTTGTCGGTTCCCGAATTCATACGGTGATGGACGTGACCCCCTCCGAACCCACGACGGTTGACGTCGTACTCCCCTGCCTCGACGAGGCCCTCGCCCTCCCCTGGGTGCTTGAGCACATGCCGGACGGCTGGCGCGCGATCGTCGTCGACAACGGCTCGGCCGACGGCTCGGCGGAGATCGCCGCCGGTCTGGGCGCGACGGTGGTGCACGAACCGCGGCGCGGCTTCGGGGCCGCCTGTCACGCCGGGCTGCTCGCGGCCGAGGCGGAGTTCGTCTGCTTCTGCGACTGCGACGCCTCCCTCGACCCCGGCCTGCTCCCCGCCTTCGTGGCGGAGATCGCGGCGGGCCGGGCCGATCTGGTGCTGGGCCGCCGCCGGCCGCAGACAGGCGGAGCCTGGCCCGCCCACGCGCGGGCCGGGAATCTGGCGCTGTCCCGGATGCTGCGCCGCAGAACGGGTCTGCGGCTGCGGGACCTCGGCCCCCTGCGCGCGGCGCGCCGCGAGGCGCTGCTCGGACTCGGTCTCACGGACCGCCGCAGCGGCTACCCGCTCCAGATGGTCGTACGGGCGTCCGACGCGGGCTGGCGGGTGATGGAACGTGACGTGCCGTATCTGCCGCGCACCGGCAGGTCGAAGGTGACCGGCACATGGCGCGGCACCTGGCAGGCGGTGCACGACATGCGCGGGGTGCTGGCGGAGCCGCCGGCCGGACGGGCGACGGACGGACCGCGCGCCGGGCGCGGCGGGACGAGCCGGGCGGGTGTCCGATGACGACTCTCCTCGTGCTGGCGAAGGCGCCCGTGGCCGGGCGCGTCAAGACGCGGCTCACACCCCCCTTCCGGCCGGAGGAGGCCGCCCTGCTCGCGGAGGCGGCGCTGTGCGACACGCTCGCGGCGGTCCTGGCCGCGCCCGTACGACGGCGGCTGCTCGTCCTGGACGGTGTTCCGGGAGGCTGGCTGCCAGCCGGGATCGAGGTCATACCGCAGTCGGGCGGCGGCCTGGACGAGCGGCTGGCCGCCGCCTTCGGACTCTGTACGGGGCCCGCCCTGCTCGTCGGGATGGACACCCCGCAGCTCACCCCGCAGCTGCTGGCCCCCGCGCTCGCGGCCGACGCGTGGCAGGGCTGTGACGCGTGGTTCGGGCCCGCTCTGGACGGCGGGTTCTGGGCGCTCGGCCTCGCCGCGCCGGATCCCGCGCTGCTGCTGGGCGTACCGATGTCGGTGCCCGAGACCGGGGCCGTACAGCGCGCGCGGCTGCAGGACGCGGGACTCTCCGTACGGGATCTGCCGCCGCTGCGCGATGTCGACACCGCGCGGGACGCCACGCTGGTCGCCGCCGAGGCACCGGACAGCCGGTTCGCGGCGGCTCTCGGCCGGCTCGCCGGGGCCGGGGCGCGATGACCACCGCCGAGACCACCGCCCAGTCCCACACTCCGCCCCACAGCCATGCCCACGCCCCGGGCCCGGTCCGGCCGTCCGCGGCGGGTGCCCTGCGGCAGCGCCGTACGGCTCCCTGGCAGGCGGACCCGTACACCGACGCGCTGCGCACCGGCCGCGGGCCGCTCTTCCTGCGCCGCGCCGACGGCTGGCTGCTGCCGCTGGACGTGGAGCGCTGGTGCGCGGAGCCCGACAGCGCGGATCTGACGGTGCTCGAACGCTGCCGGGGCACCGTGCTCGACATCGGCTGCGGCCCCGGCAGGCTCGTGGCGGCGCTGGCGTCACGGGGCCGTCCCTCCCTGGGCATCGACATCAGTCCGGCGGCCGTGGCGCACGCCGTGCGCGCGGGCGGCAGCGCGCTGGTGCGGTCGGTGTTCGATCCGCTGCCGCGCGAGGGCGGCTGGCACACCGCGCTGCTCATGGACGGCAACATCGGTATCGGCGGGGACCCGTTGGCGCTGCTCTCCCGGCTCGCGGGGGTGGTCGGCAGGGCCGGTTCGCTGATCGTCGAGACGGCCGCGGCCGGGATGGACGCCGAGCTGGACGAGCGCGTGCGGGTACGGGTCGACAACGGCAACGGCGCCCCGGGCGAGGCGTTCTCGTGGGCCCGGGTCGGCTCCCGCGCGCTCATACGGCACGCCCGCGCCACGGGCTGGGTCCCGGCCGAGCAGTGGACGGCGGCGGGCCGCCGCTTCGTCACACTGCAACGTCCGGACCATGGCGCCGCGCACACGGCGCACACCCCTTAGGCCGTTCCCAGGTCGGCGCTCGGGCGTTCCCGACCGGCGCTCGGACTCACCGGCGCGACGCGTGCCGGGATCTCGCCCGGCAGTGGCCGCCGCTCCGGCTCAGACCTGATCCACGTACACCCAGGCGCCGTCGTGGCGCGCGAACCGGCTGCGTTCCTCCAGGACATCCGGACCGCCCGGCCGGGTGAAATGGGCCCGGAAGGTGACCGTGCCCGTGGTGTGGAACGGGCTGCCGTCGGTCGTGTCGAGGATCTCCAGGCCGGTCCACCGCGTCGCGGGATCCAGATCGACGGCCGGCGGGCGGGTCGCCGGGTCCCAGGAGCGGAGCAGATACGCCGCGTCGAGGACGGCGAAGGCGCTGTAGCGGGAGCGCATCAGCAGTTCGGCGGTGGGCGCGGTGGCGGGGCCGGCGTGGAACCGTCCGCAGCACGCGCCGTACGTGGCGTCCAGCCCGCAGGGGCAGGGCGAGTCGGCGGTGACGGCGGACCTGCCCGATCGGCTGGGGCGGGCGGGGCGGCTGGGGCGAGCGGGGCGTCGGGCCATGCGTCCATTCTCGCCGCCCGATCCCGCGCGCCTCACACAGGGCCGTCTCCCCCGGGGCTCTCCCCCGGGGCCGAATCCCCCGAACCGAATCCCCCGGAGCCGTCTCCGCCGGTCACCGCCGGGTCATCGCTGCCCGCGGTGTCCGAGCCGTGCCGAGAGCGCGCCCGCGCCCTTCACGGCGAGCCGGGCGAGCTCCTCCTCGCGCGCGTCGCTCCACCGGATCATCGGTACGGAGATGGACAGGGCCGCGACGACCCGGCCGGCGCTGTCCCGCACCGGCGCCGCCACACAGCTCACATCGGGGTTGGACTCGCGGTGCTCGACGGCGACGCCGCGCTCCCTGATCCCCGCCAGCTCCGCCCGCAGCGCCTCCGGATCGGTGATGCTGGCGGGCGTCATCGCGGTGAACTCGTGCCCGGCGATACGGTTCTCCAGCTCGGCGCCGGGCAGTGAGGCGAGCAGCATCTTGCCGACCGAGGTACAGTGGGCGGGCAGCCGGCGGCCGGCCGCCGAGACCATCCTGACCGCGTGTGTGGAGTCCACCTTCGCGATGTAGATGACGTCGGTCTCCTCCAGGATCGCGACATGCACGGTCTCGTCGCACGTCTCGGCGATCTCACGGGCGACCTGCCCGCCCTCGGCGGCGAGATCGAGCTGTTCCGCGTACCGGCTGCCGAGTTGGTAGGAGCGCACACCGAGCCGGTAGCGGCCGGGCTGCCCCGGGACGGCCGCCAGATACGAGCGGGCCGCGAGCGTGGTGAGCAGTTCGTGCACGGTGGTGCGCGGCAGTTGGAGTCTCCTGATGACATCGGGCGCGGAGAGCGTGCCGTCACCCTCCAGGAACAGTTCGAGTATGTCCAGGGCCCGCGTCACCGCGGGGACCAGACGTCCCACGATCGCTCACCCACCCCTCTTGTTCGGCACGTCGGCCACCGGCCGGAATCACGAACAAAGGCTAACCGTCGCACGCCCCATTGACACCCTCGGAGTGCCTGAATACCGTCACGCCACGATTTCGAACGGGTGACGAAATACCGAACAGACGAGGGGCAACTGCCGTGCGCATCACGGGAATCAGCACACACGTGGTCGGTACGCCCTGGCGTAACCTCACGTATGTCCTCGTTCATACGGACGAAGGGCTCACCGGGGTCGGCGAGACCCGGATGCTCGGCAGGACGGACGCGCTGCTCGGCTATCTGCGCGAGGCCGAGGCCAACCACGTCCAGGGCTCGGACCCGTTCGCCGTCGAGGATCTCGTACGGCGGATGAAGTACGGCGACTACGGGCGGGCCGGCGAGATCGTGATGTCGGGCATCGCGGTCGTGGAGATGGCCTGCTGGGACATCAAGGGCAAGGCGCTGGGCGTGCCGGTGTGGCAGTTGCTCGGCGGCAAGGTCACCGACCGGGTCAAGGCGTACGCCAATGGCTGGTACACCACGGAACGGACCCCCGAGGCGTACCACGAGGCGGCCGGCGCGGTGATCGCGCGCGGCTACCGGGCCCTGAAGATCGACCCGTTCGGCACCGGCCACTTCGAGCTGGACCGTGCGGCGTCGAACGAGGCGGTGGCGCTGATCGAGGCGGTACGGGACGCGATCGGGCCCGACGCGGAGCTGATGCTGGAGATGCACGGCCGGTTCAGCCCGTCGACCGCCGTACGGCTGGCGCGCGAGATGGCGCCGTACGCCCCGGCCTGGCTGGAGGAGCCGGTGCCGCCGGAGAATCTCACGGCGCTGGGGAAGGTCGCGGCGAAGGTCGATCTGCCGATCGCGACCGGTGAACGGATCCATGACCGGATCGAGTTCCGTGAGCTGTTCGCGTCGCAGGCCGCCGACATCATCCAGCCGGACGTGGGGCACATCGGCGGCATCCTGGAGGCCCGGAAGCTGGCCGCGACCGCCGAGACGCACTACACACTGATCGCACCGCACAATGTCGGCGGTTCGGTGCTGACCGCCGCGAGTCTTCAACTGGCCGCCTGCACACCGAACTTCAAGATCCTCGAACACTTCAATGACTTCGCGGACGCGGAGATCAAGAAGGTCGTCACCGGCGCTCCGGAGGTCGATCCCGGGACGGGGTGCTTCGAGGTGTCGCACGCGCCGGGCCTCGGGGTCGAGTTCGATGTGGCGGCGGCGGCCGAATTCCCGCAGCAGCACGCGCGGTTCGACCTGTGGGCCGAGGGCTGGGAGAAGCGCGACCCGAAGGCGCCCCGGTGAGCGGCCCCGCGGAGACCGGCTCCCCGGAGACCGGCCGGGCGATCGTCGTCGACCGGCCCGGCGTCCACCGGCTGGTGAGCGGTCCTGTGCCCGTCCCCGGGCCCGGCGAGGTCCGGGTACGGGTCGCCGCCGCCGGAATCTGCATGAGCGACCGCGAGGTGTACGACGGCCATCGCGACGCGGCCTATGTGCGCTATCCGGTGACGCCCGGTCATGAATGGTCGGGGACGGTCGACGCGGTGGGCGAGGGCATCGACACGCGGCTGACCGGCCGCGCGACGGTCGCCGAGGGGTTCCGGTACTGCGCGACCTGCGCGCGGTGCCGGACCGGTGAGACCTCGCTGTGCGCCGCCGGCTACGACGAGACGGGCTTCACCGTTCCCGGCGCGTTCGCCGACCATGTCGTGGTGCCCGCGCGGCTGTTGCATCCGCTCGCCGATGACGCGGACCTGCGGGCCGCCGCCCTGCTCGAACCGGCCGCCGTCGTGGCCGCCGCGGTGCGGGCCGGCCGCCCGGAGCCGGGTGAGCGGATCGCGGTCGTGGGCGCGGGCACGCTCGGGCTGCTCGCCGTACAACTGCTCGCCGCCTCCTCCCCCGCCGAGCTGGCGGTGATCGAACCGCGGACCGAACGGTGGCTTCCGGCAACGGAGTTCGGGGCGACGCTGACCGGGACCCCCGAGGACGCGAAGGAACTGCGCGGCCGGTACGACCTGGTGGTGGAGACCGCCGGGGCACCGTCCACAGCGGCCTCGTCCTGTGCGCTGGCCCGGCGCGGCGGCCGGGTGGTGCTCACCGGGATGTTCGCTCCCGGCGCGGCCGGGATCGATCCCGTACCGCTGACGCTGAATCAGCTGACGGTACGGAGCGTCTTCGGCGCGCCGTCCGCCGCCTGGGCCTTCGCCGTACGGGCGTTCACCGCCGGGCTGCTGGCCCCGGCTCCGCTGATCACCCACGAATTCCCGCTGGAGCGGTACGGCGAGGCCGTGTCCCTGGTCGGCGGCGGCGCTCCCGGCACCGGGAAGGTGCTGCTGCGCCCCTGACCCGGATCCGTACGACAACGCGCACCACTGAACCGGAGGACTCGTCCGTGACCGACGTATCAGCCCCCGCTCCCCGCCGTCCCGGCGCCCCGGCGCTCGCCTCGCTCGGACTGGCCGCGCCCGAGCCCCGCTCCGTGGACGCCTCCCCGCACGCCTTCCCCGACGGCGGCCGTTGGCGTACCGAGATCCCCTCGGTGGAGGGCCCCGAGAGTCTGGCGGAGGTCCTGAAGGAGTCCACCCGTCTCGATGTGCCCATCCACCGCGTCAGCCAGGGCAGCGGCGTCTGGATGCTCTCCGACGCCGAGATCACCGAGATGGCCGACGCCTGCGCGGCCCGCGACATCGAGCTGTGCCTGTTCACCGGGCCGCGCGGGACATGGGACACCGGCGGCTCGACCCGTACGGACTCCGGCGGCGCGGGGCCGCGCGCCCGTGGCCATGACGCCCTGGCCGGCTGTGTCGAGGACGCCCTGCGCGCGACCGGACTCGGCGTGAGGTGTCTGCTCGTCGCGGACGAGGGCGTGCTGTGGACCCTGCACCGGCTGCGCGCCCGGGGCGTGCTGCCCGCCGACACCACGTTCAAGGTGTCGGCGCTGATCGGCCCGGTCAACCCGGCGTCGTACGCGGTGTTCGAGCAGCTGGGCGCCGACTCGATCAATATCCCCTCGGATCTGGCGCTCGCGCATGTCAGCGAGATCCGCCGGGCGAGCCGCGCGCCGATGGACCTCTACATCGAAGCGCCCGACGATCTCGGCGGCTATGTGCGGATGTACGAGACGGCGGAGGTGATCCGGCGCGGCGCCCCGCTCTATCTCAAGTTCGGACTGTCGAAATCGCCCGGAATCTATCCGTACGGCGCCCAGTTGCGGGACACCGCCCTCAGCAGCGCCCGTGAACGGGTCCGCCGCGGCCGGCTCGTCCTCGATCTCCTCATCCGGCACGGCGCCGACGGCGGGATGTCGCCGCTCGGCTCCCGGCTGCCGGGTCCGCTCAGCCGCTTCCCCCAGCCACCGGACCCGTCATGACCCCGGACAGGTCATGCCCCGGACCGGCCCCGACCCCAGACAAGGACTGATGCCTCCATGCGCACTCGCCGAGCCGCACTCGCCGTCACCGCCGTATCGCTGGTCCTCTCACTCGCCGCCTGCGGGCAGAGCAGTGAGGGCGGCAGCAAGGACGACACGAAGGACAGCGGGGGCTCCACCATCGGTATCGCGATGCCCACCAAGTCGTCCGAGCGCTGGATAGCCGACGGCGCGAACATGGTCGCCCAGTTCGAGAAGCTGGGCTACAGGACCAATCTCCAGTACGGCGAGGACAACGTTGCCCAACAGGTCGCCCAGATCGAGAACATGATCACCAAAGGGGTGGACGTCCTGGTGATCGCGGCCATCGACGGCCGGGCCCTCAGCGACGTCCTCCAGCAGGCGGCCGACCGGGACATCGAGGTGATCTCGTACGACCGGCTGATCCTCGGCACGGAGAACGTCGACTACTACGCGTCCTTCGACAACGAGAAGGTCGGCGTCCTCCAGGCCACGTATCTCCTCGACAAGCTGGGTCTGAAGGACGGCGGCGAGAAGGGCCCGTTCACCATCGAGCTGTTCGCCGGATCGCCGGACGACAACAACACCCGTTACTTCTTCGACGGCGCGTGGAAGACCCTCAAGCCGTTCATCGACAAGAAGCAGCTCGTCGTTCGGAGCGGCCAGACGAAGCTGGACCAGGTCACCACCTTGCGCTGGGACGGCGGCACCGCGCAGAAGCGGATGGACGACCTGCTGACCGGGGCGTACGGCTCACAGCGGGTGGACGCGGTGCTCTCGCCGTACGACGGCATCTCCATCGGCATCCTGTCGGCGCTCAAGTCGGACGGCTACGGCACCGCCGCCCAGCCGTACCCGCTGGTCACCGGGCAGGACGCGGAGGTCGCCTCGGTCAAGTCGATCATCGCGGGCCAGCAGACGCAGACCGTCTACAAGGACACCCGCGCGCTCGCCGAGCAGGCCGTGCGGATGGCGGACGCCGTACTCCACGACAAGAAGCCGGAGGTCAATGACGAGAAGACGTACGACAACGAGGTGAAGGTCGTCCCGGCCTATCTGCTGGACCCGGTCAGCGTCGACAAGTCCAACTACCGCGCGGAGCTGGTCGATTCCGGCTACATCAAGGCGAGTGACCTGACGTGACCGCCCACACCGGCGGACCGGCCCCGATCCTGGAGATGCGCTCCATCGGGAAGACCTTCCCGGGGGTCAGGGCGCTCTCCGATGTCAGCCTCACGGTCGCCCAGGGCGAGGTGCACGCCGTCTGCGGGGAGAACGGCGCGGGCAAGTCCACGCTCATGAAGGTGCTCAGCGGGGTGCATCCGCACGGCAGTTACGAGGGCGAGATCCTCTTCGAGGGCGCTCCGTGCGCCTTCCGGGACATCAGGGCCAGCGAGGCCCAGGGCATTGTGATCATCCATCAGGAACTCGCCCTGATCCCCTACTTGTCGATCGCGGAGAACATCTTCCTCGGCAACGAGCACGCCACCCGTGGCTTCATCAGCTGGAACGACACCCTCGGACACGCGGCGTCACTGCTCGGACGGGTGGGCCTGGACGAGCGTCCGCAGACCCGGGTCGCCGATATCGGGGTCGGCAAGCAGCAGCTCGTGGAGATCGCGAAGGCGCTCGCGAAGAGGGTGAAGCTGCTGATCCTGGACGAGCCGACCGCCGCGCTCAACGACGGCGACAGCGCCCGGCTCCTGCGGCTGATCAGGGAGTTGAAGGAACAGGGCATCACCTCGATCATCATCTCGCACAAGCTGAACGAGATTGCCGAGGTGGCCGACTCCGTCACGATCCTGCGGGACGGCCGGACCATCGAGACCCTCGATGTGCGGGCCGGGTCGGCCACCGAGGACCGGATCATCCGGGGCATGGTCGGCCGCGATCTCGACCAGCGTTTCCCCGAACGCACCCCCTACGAGGGCGATCCGGGCGCCCACCCCGCGCTGGAGGTGCGCGACTGGACGGTGCACCACCCGATCGACCAGCAGCGCAAGGTCGTCGACGGTGTCTCGGTCCAGGTCCGCAGGGGCGAGATCGTCGGGATCGCGGGACTGATGGGCGCGGGCCGCACCGAACTGGCGATGAGCGTCTTCGGCCGCTCGTACGGCCGGAACATCAGCGGGACCGTACTCAAGGACGGCCGCGAGATCGGTACGCGGACGGTGCCGGAGGCCGTCGCGCACGGCATCGCGTACGTCACCGAGGACCGCAAGCGGTACGGGCTCAATCTCATCGACACCATCGGCCGGAACATCACCCTGAGCGCCCTGTCGAAGGTCGCCAGGCGCGGGGTGGTCGACGAGCACGAGGAGACACGGGTCGCCGAGTCGTACCGCGCGAGCCTGAACATCAAGGCGCCGACCGTCTTCGAACAGGCCGGCAGGCTGTCGGGCGGCAACCAGCAGAAGGTCGTCCTCGGCAAGTGGATCTTCGCGGGACCCGAGGTGCTGATCCTCGACGAGCCCACGCGCGGTATCGACGTCGGCGCGAAGTACGAGATCTACACCGTCATCGACCGGCTCGCCGCCGAGGGCAAGGCCGTCATCTTCATCTCCTCCGAACTCCCCGAACTGCTCGGCATGTGCGACCGCGTCTACACGATGGCGGCCGGCCGGCTCACCGGTGAGATCCCGCGGGCGGAGGCGACCCAGGAAGTCCTGATGCGTCACATGACCAGGAACACGAGGTAGTCGACATGGGTCCGGTCACCACCGATGCGCCGAAGGGCGACACACCGAAGGACTCCCCACCGTCGCCCCCGTCCGGGCGGAGCGGAACGGGGGCGCTGCTGCTCGACGCCGCACGCCGCAATATGCGGCAGTACGGGATGCTGATCGCGCTCGGCCTGATCGTCGTCCTGTTCGAGATCTGGACCGACGGCGTCCTCCTCAAGCCGAACAACGTCACCAATCTGGTGCTCCAGAACAGCTACATCCTGGTGCTCGCCATCGGCATGATGATCGTCATCATCGCGGGCCATATCGATCTCTCGGTCGGCTCGCTGGCCGCGTTCGTCTCCGCCGCCTGCGCGGTGATGATGGTCGAGCACGACATCCCGTGGGTGCTCGCGCTGGTCCTCGGGCTGCTCATCGGGGCGGTCGCCGGGGCCTGGCAGGGGTTCTGGATCGCGTACGTCGGCATTCCGTCGTTCATCGTCACGCTCGCCGGGATGCTGCTGTTCCGCGGCGGTACGCAGATCTTCCTGGGGTCGCGCTCGCTCGGCCCGTTCCCCGAGGGTTTCCAGAAGATCTCGACCGGCTATCTCCCCGAGATCGGCCCGGCCACCAACTACCACAATCTGACGCTGCTGATGGGGCTGGCGCTGCTGGCGTTCGCGCTGTTCCAGGAGTTCAGGGACCGGCGCCGGCAGCGGGCGTACGACCTGGAGGTGCTCCCCCGCAATCTCTTCCTCGTCAAGTGCGTGGCGCTCGCCGCCGCCGTGCTCGCCTTCACGATGACGCTGGCCAGCTACCGCGGGGTGCCGGTCGTCCTGCTGCTGCTCGCGGCGCTGCTGATCGGCTTCGGCTATGTCATGCGCAACGCCGTCGTCGGCCGTCATGTGTACGCGCTCGGCGGCAATCAGGCCGCGGCGAAGCTGTCCGGGGTCAAGGACAAGCGCGTCACGTTCCTCGTCTTCGTGAACATGGGCGTACTGGCCGCGCTGGCCGGCATCGTCTACGCGGCCCGGCTCAACGCGGGGGTGCCCCAGGCCGGGATCAACTTCGAACTGGAGGCCATCGCGGCCGCGTTCATCGGCGGCGCGTCGATGAGCGGCGGTGTCGGCACGGTCCTCGGCGCGATCATCGGCGGGCTGGTGCTCGGCGTGCTCAACAACGGCATGTCGCTGGTGGGGATCGGCACGGACTACCAACAGGTCATCAAGGGGCTGGTGCTGCTCGCGGCGGTCGGCTTCGACGTCTGGAACAAACGCCGGGTGGGCGCCTGACACGCACCGCGCACGGAGCCGTCGAAACGTACGCGCGGCGTCGCAGCACACCTGAATAGTGCTGCGACGCCGCGCCCCCGCTACCGGTTACAGCTTGCGTGCCACCGCCGCGTACCCCGGGATCGGCTCGTTGCCGGAAACCGGCACGACCTCACCCAGCCCGGGACGCCAGTCGGCGGCCAGCGAGACCCCGGGCTCGACCAGATCGAGCCCCGTGAAGAACGCGGCGAACTCGTCCCGCGAGCGGAGGGCCAGGGTCAGACCGCGCTGCCGGTACAGCGCACGGGCCTGGTCCGAGCTCTCCCGGTCGAAATCGCCCGTGGCGTGGGAGATGACGAGATAGCTGCCGGAGGGCAGCGGTTCGAGCAGCCGGCGCACCAGCTCGTACGCGCCGTCCTCGTCCGAGACGAAGTGGAGCAGCGCGATGAGGGAGAGCGCGACCGGCCGGTCGAGGTCCAGGATCGTGCCGGCGGCCTCGACGATGCTCGCCGGGTCGCGCACATCGGCCTGGACGTACTCGGTGACGCCCTCCGGAGTGCTGCGCAGCAGGGCCTCGGCGTGCCGGAGGACGATCGGGTCGTTGTCCGTGTAGACGATCCGGGAGTCGGGGGCGACCTCCTGGGCTATCTGGTGGAGATTGGGCTCGGTGGGGATGCCCGTACCGATGTCGAGGAACTGGCGCACCCCGCCTTCGGCGCAGAGCCAGCGAGTGGCGCGGTGCATGAACGCCCGGTTGACCCGGGCCATTTCGGGACCCCTCGCGTCCAGGGTGAGAAGCTGCTTCGCCATCTCCTCGTCCACCGGGTAATTGTCCTTGCCGCCGAGGAACCAGTCGTACACCCGGGCCGGATGCGGCTTGGTGGTGTCGATCGGGTCATGCCCGGTCATGTGCGCTCCATGAGTCTCAGGTCAATGAGTCGATGAGTCGAGATGCGGAGATGTGGAGATGTGGAGATGTGGGGAAAGCAAAGCAGGGGCTGAGCGGGAGCGGCCGAGCGGGTCGGCTGATGGAGCGGGGGATCAGGTGAGCAGGAAGTCCGCCTGGCCCGACTTGGCACCCTGGATGAAGGCGGCGATCTCATTGGTGGTGTAGATCAGTGCGGGGCCGTCAGGGTCGGCGGACTGCCGCACGGCGACTCTGCCGTCGGCCAGCTTCATGGCCTCGATGCAGTTGCCGCCGTTGCCACCACTCCACGGCTTGTGCCAGCCCTCGGCGCCGAGGTCGGCGGCGGGCATGCCGTTGTATATGGGATCCATTCACAGCTCCTTGCGGACATCCTTGAGGATCTCCTTCGTGCGTTGTGCAGTTGCGGCCTGGGCCGCCATCCGGTCCATGACCTCCAGGTGGGTGGCCACTTCGGGACGAGCGTCGAGATAGACGGCACCGGTGAGGTACTCGCTGTAGACCATGTCCGGCAGCTCCGGTACGGCGAAACGGAAGATCACGAACGGCCCGTAGGTACCCGGGTGGTGCCCGGTCGAGAATTCCGCGATCTGCAGGGTCACATTGGGCAGCGTGGCGGCTTCGAGCAGCCGGTCGATCTGTTCCCGCATGATCTCCGGGCTGTCCCCCACCGGGCGGCGCAGCACCGTTTCATCCATGATCACCCAGAATTTGGGCGCGTCCACCCGGGTCAGGAGCGACTGGCGTTCCATCCGGAGCGCCACATGGCGCTCGATGTCCTCCGGCCGCGCCTTCCCCACGGCGCCGGCGTTCATGACGGCGCGCGCGTAGCCCTCGGTCTGGAGCAGCCCGGGGACGAAGTGCGGTTCGTACGCCCTGAGCAGCGCGGCGGACCCCTCCAGGCTGACATACATGCTGAACCAGTCCGGCAGGATGTCGTGGAACCGCTGCCACCAGCCCGGCTTGTTCGCCTCCTCGGTGAGCTCGACGAACGCGTCGGCCTCGTCCTCGGGGATCCCGTAGGCCCTGAGCAGCACCTGTACATAGGGGATCTTGAGCGCGACCTCGGCCGTCTCCATGCGGCGTATCGTCGCCGGAGCCACGCGGAGGAGCTTGGCGGCCTCCTCGCGCTTCAGCCCGGCGCGCTCACGCAGATCCTGTAGGCGTCTGCCCAGTACGACCTGTCCCACGGTCGGGGCGGACCGCGGCTCACTCACTTTTGGGTCCTCCCCACGCACGGTTGACAGCAGTCTGCCATGTCTCCTCCACGAAGAACACGGCACTCTGAAAAATTCAGAGTGCTACTTGCCAAGTGTCCTCGGCGGGTGGAGAGTGGATCGGTGAACCAGTTCACGCGGTTGTCGCGCTCTGCCACGGGAGAGGTCTTGCGCGCGAACGCTGCTCCCCCACCGTTAGGAATCGGTCGTGGCACCTGGTAACGCGCTCACCCCCCAGCTCATAGCCCTGTGCCCTGGCAACGTTGTCCGCCGTTACGGGTTCCAATTGCCGTCTCACGCCGAGTCGGTCTGCCGCGCGAGACAGCTGACCCGCGACCGGCTCGCCACCTGGGAGGTGGACGAGGAGACCCGCGAGACCGTGGTGCTCGTCGTGTCCGAGCTGGTCACCAACGCGGTGGTGCACGCCGCCGGCGACCACGTCGTCTGCGAGATCCGGCAGACCAACGGAAAGCTGCGGATCGCGGTGGAGGACCAGGGGTACGGGCCGACGGGACCGCAGCTGCACCACGCCGAGGAAGGCGAGAGCCAGGGCGAGGGCGGCCGCGGACTGTTTCTCGTCGATTCCATATGCAGCGGCTGGGGAGCCCACGACACCTCGGGATACGGACCCGGGCGGGTCGTCTGGGCGGAACTGTCACACGGAGCGGAGCAGTCATGCTGAAGACCACGCTGCAGCGCCTTTCACGCGGCCTGCGCACCGAGTCATCTCCCGGACACGTACAGCTGCCCCTCCCGCCGACCCTGCCCGCCTCGCTGGGGTGTGACGCCGTGGGCATCCCGGCGGAGCACGGTTTCCGGCTGATGGCGCGGCTGCCGAGGAAGGGCTGTATCTTCGCCGACGCCGAATGGTGGTGGTGGATCGTCCCGGCGGGCTCGGACCTCGATCTGACCTGGCCGTCCCCGGCCCGCTATGTCGCGGGGACGAACGTGCCGGCGACGCACCCCCGGCTGATCCACTGGCCGGAGGACCCCACGCCGTACACCCCGCCGATCCCCTTCTACCTCATGGTCTGCCAGCTGACCGGCACCGCCCCGTCCTGGGAGCCGGACGGCACGGCGGGGACCGTACCGGCACGGCGGGGCTAGGACTCTCCTTCCTTTGATCATGCCGGGACCCGGCCGGCCGGTCGGCTTGCCGCTCCGGTCCCGCGACCACGGGCCGATCACATAGGCTCGTGGGCGAGATGAACAACAACCACACTTCCCTCGGCCCGAAGGCCGACAAAGAGACCGTGCGCCGGCACAATCTGAGCCTTGTGCTGCGAGCGGTACGGGACGAGGGCGAGGCGACCCGGGCCGGTGTCGCGGCGCGGGTGGGCCTGACCAGGGCGGCTGTGTCGTCCCTGGTCGAGCAGCTGCTGGACAGCGGCTTCCTCTCCGAGTCCGGCAAGACGTTCAGCGGCCAGGCCGGGCGCCCCGGCACCGTGCTGAAGGTGACGCGCACGGGGCCCGCGGGGATCGGCGTCGAGATCAATATCGACTATGTGTCGGTGTGTGTGGTCGACCTGTCCGGCACCGACCGGGTCCGGCTGACCGAACACCTCGACAACCGCGGTTCCCGCCCCTCCGATGTGCTGACCCGCTGCGCCAGGATCGCCGCCCGCACCCTGGAGTCCGCCGCCGAGCAGGACCTGCTGCCGGTCGGGGTCCAACTCGCCCTGCCGGGGCTGGTGTCGGGCGGTACGGTCCGGCAGGCCCCGAATCTCGGCTGGAACCTCGTGCCCTCCGACGAGCTGTTCGCCTCCGCGCTGGCCGAGCTGCGGCCCGATCTGCCCCCGCTGCCGGTGAGTTCGGAGAACGAGGCCAACCTCGCGGCGCTGGCGGAGCTGTGGTTCGGCGAACTCGGCCCGCTCCGTACCTTCCTCTATCTGACCGGCGAGATCGGCGTCGGCGGCGCCCTGGTGCTCAACGGCGAACTGCTGCGCGGGGCCCATGGGTTCGCCGGGGAGATCGGCCATGTGGTCGTCGATCCCGAGGGACCGCTGTGCCGCTGCGGCTCCCGGGGGTGCCTGGAGCAGTACGCGGGCCAGTCCGCGCTGTTGCGCGCGGCGGGGATCGACGAGAACGCGGGAGTGCCGGGCGTGGCCGAGCTGGGGCTGCGGGCGGACGCGGGCGACCCCCAGGCCATCACAGCCGTGGAGCGGGCCGGGCAGACACTGGGCCGGGTGCTCTCGGGCGCGGTGAACCTCTTCGATCCGGACGCGGTCGTCCTCGGCGGGATCTACCGCGAGCTGATGCCCTGGCTCTCACCGGCCGCGGACCGGGAGCTGACCGCCCGGGTGGTGTCGGGCCTCTGGGAGAGCGACAGCGGGCGGCTGCGCGGGTCCTCCTCGGCGGGGGACGCGGCACGCGGCGCGGCGGCCCTGGTCGTCCAGGCGGTGCTGGCCGATCCGGTGGCGTACGTACACCGCGAGACGCGCGGGACGGGCTGACGTACGACACGTACGGCACCTACGGCACGTACGAACACCTACGACATCGCCGGAACGCGCGCGGGACGGGCCTGTGCCGGCCCGCCGCCGCGCGCGTTCGCCGTGGGGCTCCCAGCGGCTCCTGGTCGCTCCCGGGGTCAGCGGGTCAGCGCACGCCGAGGAGGTGGTCCATGGCGAGCTGGTCGAGGTGCTCGAACGCCATGCCACGCGCGGCGGCGGCATCCACGTCGAACTCCTCGTAGGCGGCCCGGTCGGCCAGCAGCGCGGTCACGCCCTCGGGGGCGGTGGGCTGCGCCAGCTCGTCCACGCGGGACGCGCGCAGCGCCTCCTGGACGAGCGGGTCGGCGCGGAAGGACGCGGCCCGCTCCTTGAGGATCAGATAGTTGCGCATGCAGCCGGCGGCGGAGGCCCACACCCCGTCGAAGTCCTCGGTGCGCGGCGGCTTGAAGTCGAAGTGCCGCGCGCCCTCCCAGCCCGCGTTCTCCAGCAGGTCGACCAGCCAGAAGGCGGCACGCAGGTCGCCGGCGCCGAACCGCAGGTCCTGGTCGTAGCGGGTGCCGTGCTGCCCGTTGAGGTCGATGTGGAAGAGCTTGCCCGACCAGAGCGCCTGGGCGATGGCGTGCGGGAAGTTGAGCCCGGCCATCTGCTCGTGGCCGACCTCGGGGTTCACACCGAACAGGTCGGGGCGCTCCAGGCGGTCGATGAACGCCAGGGCGTGGCCGACGGTGGGCAGCAGGATGTCGCCGCGCGGCTCGTTGGGCTTGGGCTCGATGGCGAACTTGAGGTCGTAGCCCTGCTCGACGACATACTCCCCGAGCAGGTCGAAGGCCTCCTTCATCCGGTCGAGGGCGAGACGGATGTCCTTGGCCCCGCCCGACTCGGCGCCTTCACGGCCGCCCCAGGCGACGAAGGTCCTGGCGCCCAGTTCGGCCGCGAGGTCGACATTGCGCAGCACCTTGCGCAGCGCGTAGCGGCGGATGTCGCGGTCGTTCGCGGTGAAGCCGCCCTCCTTGAAGACCGGGTGGGTGAAGAGGTTGGTGGTGACCATCTCGACCGTGATGCCGGTGGCCTCGGTCGCCTGCCTGAACCGCTTGATGTGCGCTTCGCGCTCCGCCTCCGTCGAGCCGAACGGAATGAGGTCGTCGTCGTGGAAGGTCACACCCCACGAGCCGAGCTCCGCGAGTCGGTGAACCGATTCGACGGGATCCAGCGCCGGGCGGGTCTCGTCGCCGAACGGGTCCTTGCCCTGCCAGCCCACCGTCCAGAGGCCGAAACTGAACTTGTCCTCGGGGGTGGGGGTGAAGCGTTCCGTCATGACTCTGGCCGCCTTCGATACCTCAGGTCCGGCACGTGCCGACCTTATTTGTTTCCTGACATGACTAATAATGCACGGGGATGCGGGTGTGCAAAAGACCCCGCACGCGCACGGACACAGGATGATGATCGTCGGCACGGTTCCCGTGTGCCACACCATCGCGTAATTTGTTTCACTGTCGCTCAATCTGGAGGTACGCCCATGTCCCGGAACCCGGTCGTCATCGGCGTGGACAGCTCCACCCAGTCCACGAAGGCGGCTTTCACGGACGCCACCACAGGCCGGCTGCTCGCCGTGGGCCGCGCGCCGCACCGGGTGACCGGTGAGGGCGGCGCCCGGGAGACGGACCCCGAGGTGTGGTGGAACGCGCTGCGCGAGGCGGTCGCCGCCGGTCTCAAGGAGTCCGGGGTGGACGCCTCGTCCGTGACCGGCATAGCCGTCGCCGGACAGCAGCACGGTCTGGTGGTGCTCGACCGCACCGGCCGGCCGCTGCGCCCCGCACTGCTCTGGAACGACACCCGCTCCGCCCCGCAGGCGGCGGCGCTCACCGAGGCGCTGGGCGGCCCCGACGCCTGGACGGCGCGCACGGGCTCCGTACCGGTGGCCTCGATGACCGCCTCCAAATGGCAGTGGCTGCGGGAGAACGACCCCGCCATCGCCGAAGCCACGGCGGCCATCCGGCTCCCCCACGACTTTCTCACCGAACGGCTCTCGGGCACCGCGGCCACCGACGCCGGTGACGCCTCGGGCACCTGCTGGTACTCCACCGCCACCGGGGAGTACGACCCCGAGCTGCTGGCGCTCCTCGGTCTCGACGCCGATCTGCTGCCCGCGGTCGCCACGACCGGCGCCGCGCGCGTCGGCTCGCTCACGGCCGGCTCCGCGGCGGAACTGGGCCTGCCCGCGGGCATCGCCGTGGCCGCGGGCACCGGCGACAACATGAGCGCGGCCGTCGGGCTCGGCTTCGGCGGCGCCGGGCTGCTGGACCATCCGGTGCTGAGCCTCGGCACGTCGGGTACGGTCTTCGCCGCCACCCGCACCCGCCCCGGCTCCCCCGCGCTCGCCGGGTTCGCGGCGGCGGACGGTACGTATCTGCCGCTGGCCTGCACACTCAACTGCACGCTCGCCGTCGACAAGGTGGCCTCGCTGCTCCGGCTCGACCGTGAGGACGCGGTGCCGGGCGGCGAAGCCGTACTGCTCCCCTACCTGGACGGCGAACGCACCCCCGATCTCCCCGCCGCCTCGGGCCTGTTGACCGGGCTGCGCCATGACACCACCCCGCAGCAGCTGCTGGGCGCCGCCTACGAGGGCGCGGCCGTCACCGTACTGCGCGCGCTGGACGAGGTGCTGCGCGCCTGCGGCCTCGACCCCGCCGCCCCGGAGGTCGCGGGCCGCCCGCTGCGCCTGGTCGGCGGCGGCGCGCAGGGCCGGATGTGGGTGGACACGGTCCGCCGGCTCTCCGGCCGCCGGGTGATCGTCCCGACGAGCGGCGAGCTGGTCGCGCTGGGCGCCGCCGCGCTGGCCGCGGGCGCGGCGACGGGCGAGGACCCGGTGGCGATCGCGACCTCCTGGCGGACCGGCGACGGGCCCGAACTGCCCCCGGTGGAACGGGACGTGGAGACCTGGGAGCGCGTGGGATCGGTCCTGGACAGGGCGGCGCCGAGCCTGCTGAGCTGAGCCGGTGCGGGCGCTCGGACCGGTCGCACCGCGCCGAGCGTCCGCCGTCGGTCGTCGTCGGCCCGGCCGTGGCCGGCTGTCAGCCCGGTCGTGGCCGCCGTCAGTCCGGCCGTATCCCGCCGTCAGTCCGTCGTCAGGCCGCCCGCCGCCCGTGCCAGCGCGTCGAGCACCGGACGGATCAGCGGGTGCGCCTCCGCGCCCCGGCGGACGGCGGCGAAGACCCTGCGGGTCGCGGCCGGGCCCGCCACGGGGCGTACGACCGTCCCCTTCAGCTCCATGCCGCGCAGCGCGGAGCGCGGGACCAGCGCCACTCCCGCGCCCGCGCCCGCGAGGGCGACGACCGCGCGGAAGTCGTCGGAGGAGTGCGCCAGCCGCGGCTGGAAGCCCGCCAGCTCGCAGGCGAGCTGGATCACGTCATGGCAGGGGTTGCCGGGGTACGGGCCGATCCAGTCGCTGTCGGCCAGTTCGGCGAGCACGACCTCGGCGCCCAGGCCGAGTGGATGCGCGGCCGGCAGGACGGCGTCGAACGGCTCCGCGTACAGCGGCACCCGCCACAGCCGCAGATCGTCCTCGCGCGGGGCGCCCCGGTACTCGACCGCGACCGCCAGATCCGCCTCGCCGTCGAGCACCATCGGCAGGCTCTCGTCCCCCTCGGCGTCCCGTACGCGTACGCGTATGTCGGGGTGCGGTCCGCCGAGCAGCTGAAGGGCCGGGGCCAGCACTTCCGCGATGCCCGTGGCGAAGGCGGCGACCGTGACCTCGCCCGACGTGCCGCCCGCGTACGCCGCGAGCTCCGCCTCGGCGCGCTCCAGCTGGGCGAGGACGGCGTGCGCGTGGGTGAGGAGGATCTCCCCGGCGGCGGTCAGCCGTACGCCCCGGCCGCTGCGGGTCAGCAGCGCGTGCCCGGTCTCGTGCTCCAGCGCGGCGAGCTGCTGGGAGACGGCCGAGGGGGTGAGATAGAGCGCGGCGGCCGCGGCGGTCACCGTACGGTGGTCCGCCACGGCCCGCAGGACGCGCAGGCGCCGGGGGTCGATCACCCGGCCCATTTTGCCAGGTCTGCCCGGAACTCCACCCCCACGGGCATCGGCCGCCCCACCCGCATCGGCGCTCAGCCCTCCCGCTTCATCGCCTCGCGCGCGTCGACGAACGCCGCGACCGCCCGCTCCACATCGTCCGTGGAGTGCGCGGCGGACAGCTGGACCCGGATCCGCGCCCGGCCCATCGGGACGACGGGGTACGAGAAGCCGATCACATAGACCCCGCGCTCCAGCAGCAGTTCGGCCATCCGGCCCGCCTCGGCGGCGTCGCCGATCATGACGGGAGCGATGGCGTGGTCACCGGGCAGGATCTCGAACCCCGCCGCCGTCATCTCCGCGCGGAAGAGCGTGGTGTTGGCGTTCAGCCGGTCCCGCAGTTCGCCCGCGCTCTCCAGCAGGTCGAGGACCTTGATCGACGCGGCGGCGATGACCGGCGCGAGGGAGTTGGAGAAGAGATACGGGCGCGAGCGCTGGCGCAGCAGCGCGACGATCTCCGCGCGGGCCGCGACATAGCCGCCGGAGGCGCCGCCGAGCGCCTTGCCGAGCGTGCCGGTGATGATGTCGACTCGGTCCATGACGCCGTGCAGCTCGGGGGTGCCCCGGCCGCCGGGGCCCACGAAGCCGACGGCGTGCGAGTCGTCGACCATGACCATCGCGTCGTACCGGTCGGCGAGATCACAGATCTCGGCCAGCGGGGCGACGTACCCGTCCATCGAGAACACGCCGTCCGTGACGATCAGCCGCCGACGGGCGTCCTGGGACTCCTTCAGCCGGGTCTCCAGCTCGGAGAGGTCGCGGTTGGCGTACCGGAGGCGGCGGGCCTTCGAGAGCCGGATGCCGTCGATGATGCTGGCGTGGTTGAGGGCGTCGGAGATGACGGCGTCCTCCGGGCCGAGGAGCGTCTCGAAGACACCGCCGTTGGCGTCGAAGCAGGAGGAGTAGAGGATCGTGTCCTCCTGGCCGAGGAACGCGGAGAGCCGCTGCTCCAGCTCCTTGTGGATCTCCTGGGTGCCGCAGATGAAGCGTACGGACGCCATGCCGTAGCCCCAGCGGTCGAGCGCGTCCTTGGCGGCGGCGACGACCTCGGGGTGGTCGGCGAGCCCAAGGTAGTTGTTGGCGCAGAAGTTGAGGACATCACCGGGGGCGCCGCCCTCGGTGACGGCGACGGAGGCGCTCTGCGGCGTCGAGATCACCCGCTCGGGCTTGAAGAGACCCGCGTCGCGGATCTCGTCGAGGGTGGCGGAGAGGTCGTCCCGGACGGACGCGTACATGGAGGGCTCCTTCTTCTGGGGCTCTGCTCAGGGGGCTCTGGGCTGGGCTCTGGGCTCTGGACTCGGTGCGCCGCGGGGGCCGGGAGGCGGTCAGGCGCTCCAGTCGAGAATGATCTTGCCGCTGCGCGCGGAGGACGCTTCGTCGAATGCCGCGTCGAAGTCCTCGTAGCCGTAGCTGCCGGTGATGACGGGCGTGAGATCGAGTCCGCCTTCGAGCAGGACGGTCATCGCGTACCAGGTCTCGAACATCTCGCGTCCGTAGATGCCCTTGACCGTGATCATCGAGGTGACGATCTTCGACCAGTCGACGGCGAACTCCTCGGCGGGCAGCCCGAGCATGGCGATCCGGCCGCCGTGCGTCATGTTGTCGACCATGTCGCGCATGGCCTCGGGGCGTCCCGACATCTCCAGGCCGACATCGAAGCCTTCCTTGAGGCCGAGCTGCCGCTGAGCGTCGGCGATGCCGACATCGGCGGGCGAGACATCGAGGGCGAGCGTGGCGCCCACCTTGCGGGCGAGTTCGAGGCGGTGCGTGCTGACGTCGGTGATCACGACATTGCGCGCACCGGCGTGCCGGGCGACGGCCGCGGCCATGATGCCGATGGGGCCCGCGCCGGTGATCAGCACGTCCTCACCGACGAGGGGGAAGGAGAGCGCGGTGTGGACGGCGTTGCCGAACGGGTCGAAGATCGCGGCGACATCGAGATCCACCTCGGCGCGGTGCACCCAGACGTTCGCGGCGGGCAGGGAGACGTACTCCGCGAAGGCGCCGTCGCGGCCCACACCGAGCCCGACGGTGCTGCGGCAGAGGTGCCTGCGGCCGGCGAGACAGTTGCGGCACTTGCCGCAGACGAGATGGCCCTCGCCGCTGACCAGATCGCCGACGGCGACGTCCTGTACGGCCGAGCCGACGGCGGCCACCTCGCCGACGAACTCGTGGCCGAGGACGCGGGGGGTGGTGACGGCCTGCTGGGCCCAGCCGTCCCAGGAGCGGATGTGCAGGTCGGTGCCGCAGATGCCGGTACGGAGCACCTTGATCAGTACGTCACCGTCCCCGTACTCCGGCTCGGGCACATCCGTGAGCCACAGCCCCGGCTCGGCCTTCTGTTTGACAAGTGCCTTCATGGGCGCGGCTCCCGGGGGGTGGTGGTGCGTGGTGCAGGGCGCTGAACGGTGATCACTGTTCGGTGGTCGGGCACCAATCTGCCGAGTGGTGATCGTTCAGTCCATCGAGGATTTCTTAAGCGGCCCAACAGCGGAGCTTCACGCGCCGCGGCGCGCCGGGAAGACGACCGGCCTGGCGGGCAGGCCGAGGTGCTGCGCCGCGTCCCCGACCAGGGTCTTCGTCGGTGCGGGGGGTCAGAGCTGAGTGCCACCGCCGTCCACGGCGAGTTCGGCGCCGGTGGTGTAGGTGGCGTCGAACGCGAGAAAGAGCGCGGCCTTGGCCACTTCGGACGGGGTCCCCAGTCGCAGCATGGGGATCTGTGCGACAAGCGCCGTCGTCTCCTCGGCCGACTGCCGCGGCAGTGACTTGTCCGTGATCCTGGTGTCGATCGGGCCGGGGCTGACCGCGTTGACACGTATTCTCCGCGGGAGAAGTTCACGGGCCAGGCTGCGGGTCATCGAGCGCAGTGCCGCCTTGCCGGCCGCGTACGCGCTCAGCATCGGCAGGCCCAGCACGTTGACGGCCGAGGTCGTGAGCACCACCCCGCTGCCCTCCGCCAGCAGCGGAGCGAACTTCTGCACGGTGAAGTACGGTCCCTTGGCGTTAATGGTCAGCAGGTGGTCGTACAGCTCCTCACTCGTTGCCTCGAACGGTGCGGAGCCGGTGACACCGGCATTGGCGAACAGGGCGTCGACCGTGCCGAACTCGGCCTGTACCCGGTCAGCCAGCGCATCGATATCTGGCAGTGACGCCGCGTCGCTGCGGACCGCGATCGCGTTCTCGCCGAGCTGGTCACGGGCGGCATTCAGCTTGTCCTGGTCGCGCCCGGTGATCAGCACGCGCGCGCCTTCGTCCACGAGTGACCGGGCGGTGGCCAGGCCCAGGCCACTGCTGCCTCCCGTGATGACGGCCTTCTTGCCCTCGTATCTGCCCATGTCGAACATCTCCTGTCTGTGGAATAGGCGTGTTGGTTCTCGCCCCGGCGGGTGGGGCGCGGCGCGGTGGTCAGTGAAGACCTGGCCGCAGGCTGATCACGACCTTGCCGTGGACGTGACGTCCGGCTTGCAGTGCCACGGCATCGTGGATCTGCCCGATCGGGAAGGTCGCGGCGATCGGTACGGTGATCGCGCCGGCGAGGATCGCGTCGCTGATCCGCTCCATGACGTCCGGGCTCGCGTCGAAACCACCGGTCGCGCGAACGCCGCCGGGAGGATTGGGTCCCGCGGCGATCGTGGAGATCCGCTCGGGCGGCACGCCGAGCGCGAGCGCGGTCTCGGCCGTTTCGATGCCGAACAGGTCGGTCGCCGCGGTCACGCCCTCCGGGGCCAGGGCCCGTACCCGGTCTGCCAGTCCGGGGCCGTAGGCCACGGGCTCGGCGCCGAACCGGCGCAGGAACTCGAACGTGCCCTGCGCGGCGGTCCCGATCACTCTGGCGCCGGTGAGCTTCGCGAGCTGTACGGCGAACACGCCCACGCCGCCCGCGGCGCCGCCGACCAGGACGGTGTCGCCGGACCGCAGGTCGATCGCGGCCAGCGCGGCGGCGGCGGTCATGCCGGCCACCGGAAGCGTGGCCGCCACCTCGTCGCTGATGCCCTCCGGCGTGTGCCAGAGCGGCTCGTGCGCCTCGGTGGGCGTCCTGACCACCACGAAATCGGCAGCGGCCCTGCCCTGCGCGCCGCCGTGGACACGGTCGCCCACAGCGAAACCCGTGGCGTGGGGGCCGACCTCGTCGACGACCCCGGCAAAGTCGTACCCGAAGCCGGACGGCACGCTGGTGCCGAACCGGGCCGCGACCTCGGGCTGCGAGGCGATGCCCCAGTCCATGGGATTCAGACCGGCGGCCGTGACATGGACACGGACCTCGCCCGGCCCGGCATGGGGTTCCGGAACCTCCCGCAGCTCCAGCACTTCGGGACCACCGAACGTCTCGTAGACAACAGCCCGGCTCATGAGTACCTCCAGCAGACAGAGTGACGGGACTTGGTCCCATCACCATACATCGGTGACGGCACCAAGTCCCGTACGATGTCCCCCATGGCCCGCTGGCAACCCCACGCACCCGAGCGACTGCTCGTCGCCGCCCTGGAACTGTTCGAGGAACGGGGCTACGAGAACACGACGGTCATCGAGATCACCGAGCGCGCCGGGCTGACGAAGAGCACCTTCTTCCGGCACTTCCCGGACAAGCGGGAGGTGCTCTTCGGCGGGGGCACGATGACCGGACTGCTCGTCGACGGGATCGACACGGCACCGGCCGGGGCCGGACCCCTCGAAGCGGTAGCCCATGCTCTGGACGCGATCGGCAGGGAAGCCTTCACCTCCGATCGTCGCGAGTTCAGCGCCCGGAGGTCGGCAGTGATCGCCGCCAACCCGGAATTGCGTGAACGCGAGGCACTGAAGGAACGCGGCCTCATCGCATCGATGATCGACGCACTCAAGCGCCGCGGCGTTCCCGACCTGACCTCTCGCGTAGCCGCCGAACTGGGCGCGCTCGCCTGGAAGATCGCCTACGAGCGCTGGAGGGACACGGCCAACCGCGACGACTTCGCCGAACTCGCGCGGCGGACACTCACCGAAGTGCGGGCGGCCGGCGCCTTGTGCTGACGGCGGGCTCTCGGCACGGACACTCGCGGCGTTGTCGGGGTCACCCCAGTATGTCCGGCACTGGGGCGACCCTCCTCCGTGCGCTCGCACGCACCGGACGCCGCCGAAGCGCGCCCTCCGGGCGGACGGCGCTCCTTTGAAGACAGGCCCTAGCGGTACGTACAGTCTCCGCGGCGACGCGCACGCCGGCGGTCCCGGAGCGCCCGCCCCGATCTCAGAGGGTGCGGTCGCCAGGGTCGCCGGACGGTGAGCGTGCCGGGCACCGGGCCACCCTGCGCGGGGACGTCCGTGCCGGGCCATCCGTCCGCGGCGGCCGGCTCCACGGCCCGGCCGCCGGGCTCGGGACGCGCCGGCGGTACGGCGACGGGGGCGGTGGTCCGCTGTCCGGGCACCCGCGCCACGGGCGTCACCGTCATCGGCGCCGTCATCGCGGGCGCTGCCACCGCCGTACGTGTCAGCAGCACCACGCCCCGCGCGGCGAGCACCGCGCCGATGAGCGCCGCCGTCACGCCCGGGACGCCGCCCTGGAGGCGCTCCCCCAGCAGGGCCAGCCCGATGACGGCCGCCGCGAGCGGGTTGGCCAGGGTCAGGACGGCGAGCGGCGCTCCGAGTCCGCCGCGGTAGGCGCGCTGTGACAGCAGCAGACCGCCGGACGCGAAGGCCGCGACCACCAGTGCCACGGCCGCCACCTGCCACATCGGCAGCGCGTCCGCGTCGCGCGCGGTGGCGGCGACCGTGACCGTCTGGGTGAGGGCCGAGGCGACGCCCGAGGTGATGCCGGAGGCCGCGGCGTGCCGGAGGCCGGACCCTGCTCCCGGCCGGGCCAGCAGGGCGACCAGCGCCATCGCCACGCCCGCGACACCGAGCGCCTGCGGCAGGCTGAGCGTCTCGTCGGGGGAGCTGCCGGCCGCCGTGAGCAGGATGGCCGCGAGGCCGACCAGCGTGAAGGCCGTGCCGCGCCACTCGCCCCGGCTGACCTGCCGCCCGGCCCGACGGGCCCCCAGGGGTACGGCGGCGACGAGGGTGAGGGCGCCCAGCGGCTGGACGACCGTGAGCGGTCCGTAGGTGAGCGCCACGACATGCAGGAGCGCGCCGGTCGCGTTCAGCCCGACCGCCCACCACCAGGCGCCGCGGGTCAGCAGGGTGAACAGCCCGGCGTCCGGTGCCGTACGGGCCGCGAGCCGCTCCTGTGCCACCGCGGCGGAGGCATACGCGACGGCCGAGACCAGCGACAGCGCCACGGCCACGGCCGTCGCCCCGTTCACCGGCCGGCCCCTGAGGTGACGGGAGCGACGGGTGCCACGGGCGGGAGCTGCGCGGCGGCGGAGCGTGCGACCAGCGAGCCGCGCCGCGGGGACCGGGGACGTGGCGCCCTGATGGCGGTCAGTGTGCCGGTGAGCAGGGCGACGGCCACGAGGGCGTCGAGCCAGTAGTGGTTGGCGGTGCCGATGACCACGAGCAGCGTCAGCAGCGGGTGGAGCAGCCAGAGCCACCGCCACCGTGACCGCGTGGCGGCGATGAGGCCCACGGCCACCATCAGGGCCCAGCCGACGTGCAGCGACGGCATCGCCGCGAACTGGTTCGCCAGCGCGTCCGTGCCGGGGCTCTCGCCGTACACCGTCGGCCCGTACACCTGGCCGGTGTCCACCAGACCGGACGCCGCGAGCAGCCGCGGCGGCGCGAGCGGCATCAGCAGATGGAGGGCGAGCGCGGCCCCGGTCAGTACGGACAGGACGCGCCTGGCCCACAGGTAGTGGCCGGGGCGGCGCCAGTAGAGCCAGCCGAGGAAGAGCACCGTCGCCGGGAAGTGCACCGTCGCGTAGTACGTGTTCGCCAGGTGGACGAGCGTCCCGCTGTCCAGCAGCACGCCCTGTACGGAGCCCTCGCCCGGCAGATGGACCGCGCGCTCCCAGTCCCAGACGCGGTCGGCGTTCCGGAAGGCCTCGCCGGTCCGGCCGGTGGCGGCCTGCCTGCCGAGTTTGTAGACGAGGAAGAGTCCGGCGACGAGCAGCAGCTCACGTACGAGGGGCGGTCGGGCGGAAGTGTCCGGCTTCCGTGCGGCGGGCCCGGTGCGGGTGTGTATCACCCGACCCCCTTACCTGGGCAACACGGCGTGACAGGACGTCGTGGTGGTGCGGCGGCGCGGTCTGGACCGCGCCCTATCGATACGCCAGTGTACCGATACGGATTCGTATCGGTACACTGGCGTATCGGTACACTGACGTATCGCCGCCGGAACCGCACCGGGGCCGAGCGGCCGAGACGGGGAGAGACGATGACGTCGCAGCGCCGCTCCAAGATCACGCCGGAACGGGAGCGGGAACTCTACGAAGCCGCCCTGGAGCTGCTCAGAGAGAGCGGGTACGAGGCGCTGACCATGGAGGGCGTGGCCGCCCGTTCGCGCTGCGGCAAGTCCACGCTCTACCGTCAGTGGGGCACGAAACCGCAGCTGGTCGCGGCGGCGCTGCGCGGCACCCGCTGCGTCAAGCTCGTGGACGTCGACACGGGCAGCCTCGTCGGGGACCTGCGGGCGGCGGCCCGTGCGGCGGTGGCGGGCGCGGGCCGCGACACCGCGCTGATGCACGCGCTCAGCCACGCGGCCTTCCAGAATCCGGAGCTGCTGCGCGCCCTGCGCGAGAACATCATCGAACCGGAGGTCGCGGCGATCAACGCCATGGTCGAACGCGCCGTGGCACGCGGCGAGATCGCGGCCGACAACCCCGCGGCGGAGTTCGTGGCCGCCCAGCTGATGGGCGTCATGCGCGCGCGGCCGATGGTGGAGGGCCGACAGGCCGACGAGGCGTATCTCCACCGCTTCCTGGAGGCCGCGGTCTTCCCCGCACTCGGCCTGCGGGACACCGCGCGAGCCGCCTCGCGCCCCTGACCGGTGGGCCGTCGTCCGAGCGGATGACGACGGCTCACCGGCGCCGCACCGTGGGGACGGGAGCGGCGCACTCCGTGCCTGTGGCCCCCTCTCCGGAGGGGGCCACAGGCACGCCGGGGCGGTCGAGTGTTCGGAACAGACGGGGAAACGGAGAGATGGAGAGATGGGGACATGCGTGCGTACGGAGTCCGGTCTCGTACATTCGTCTCTGTACGTCACCGCTCAATGACGTAGTGACAGCGGTCAGAATGGCGACGGCATCCGGGAGGAGCCGTATACGAGCCGTGACGAACACCTTCGGCCGGCGGCGGGCGCCGGGGGCCCGGGGAGCACGGCGGACGGTGGCGCAGTGGTATGAACCACCGGTGCACGGCGCGCGTGTGGCCCGATTTCGGAGCCCCCGGGCTGGGGCGCGATGGGTTCGACTCCCGACCGGTACCGATCAGGTCAGTTCACAATCAGTCAATTTCGGCCAGCGGCACGCCAGTTACACCGTTGTTGACGATCCGACATGGACAGATACGCTCCACCCGAACGGCATCGCCCCTTATCCGCGCACCGTGTTGCGCCCTTGCCGCATCAGGAGGCCGACCATGACCTGCGTCTCGGAACAGCGCTTGGTCCAACAGCTTCCTGCTGTGCCGTTCTACTGCCCCGTACCGCCCGCCAGACATCCGTCGGTCGAGACCGTCAACGACCGGACCGTGCGATGGATGCTCAAACAGCACCTCGACAGCGACGAGCACCAGCTCAAACGCCTGGCCGTCTGCGACTTCGGCGGCCTCGCCGCGTCGACCATGCCGTACGGGGCGCTCGAACCGCTCACGCTGATGGCCAAATTCCACGCCGTGCTCTTCTCGCTCGACGACGGCGTGTGCGACGAGTCCGAGGCCACCGCCGATCTGCTGGCGCAGGAGACCTCGCGCATCATGCGCGCCGTGGAGGCACCGGCCGCGCGGGCGCTCGGCGACTCACCGCACACCGCCGCGCTGCGCAGGCTGCGGCTGGAACTGGAGCAGTACGCGTCGCCGCGTCAGGTACGCCGATTGACGGAGGCGATGCGCGTCTATACCTCGGGGCTGGTGTGGGAGGCGTCCTGGCGCCGCAACGCGGGCCTTCCCTCGCTCGACGACTACGTCACGCTGTGGATGCGGGCCATCGGGATGGCGCCCTCCACCGCGATGATCGAGGTGGTCGGCGGTTTCTCGGTGGCGGACGAGGACATGCAGGACCCCCGGGTACGTGCGCTCACGGAGATCACCTGGACGCTGGTCAGCTGGGACAACGACCTCTACTCCCGCAACAAGGAACTGCTGCGGGCCGACGACAATCTGAATCTGATCGACGTCCTCTGCCAGGAGCAGCACTGCGACCCGCGTCGCGCACTCGTACGGGTGGTGGCGATGCGGGACCGCGTGATGGTGCTGTTCGACCGGCTGGCCCAGCAGGTGCTGAAGGAGGCGGACGACGGTCTGCGCCGCTACGTGCAGGGGCTCGGCCAGTTCATCCGGGGACATCTGGACTGGGCGTCGGTCTGCCCCCGTTACTCCGTACCGTCGGGGCCGCGGTCGACCCCGGGCGGATGGTGGAAGCGGCAGCCGGCCGACACCAGCCTTGAGCCGCTTCCGATCCCGACGATCGCCTGGTGGTGGGACCAGCTCGACCCGGCGCACTGAGCCGTCGGCGCACCGGCCGGCCGACGCGCCGGCAGGCCCCGCCGGTGCTCCGTCAGTGGCCGCGCCACCAGCGCGCCACCGCCCGCCAGGCCCGCTTCGGGGCACTGCCCGCGCGCTGTTCCCGGCGCTGCTCCGGAACCAGGCCCGTCGCCTCCGGGATCGCCCTCGTCCCCGTCCCGCCGGTACCGGCCTCCCCGGCTGACGGGACCCCGAGTGACGGGCCCCCGGCAGAGGGGACTTCGGATGAGGGGACTTCGGATGACGGGACCGCGGCCCCGGCCGGTGGTCGCGCCGCGTCGGGGCGGGGCGAATCCACCCGCCAGCGCGGTCGCGGTACGGCGGCCGACGCGCTCGGCGGCCCGGTGACGTCCTGCGGCGGACGCGGTGCGAAGGTCACCGGAAGCTCCAGCAGCTGACGGGACATCAGCGCCCCCTCGTACCGCAGTTCATGTTCCTCCACGGCCAGCTGGACGTCGGGCAGCCGTAGCAGCAGCGCGTCGATCCCGGTGTCGGCGATCGCCCGCCCGATGTCCTGGCCCGGACACTCGTGCGGGCCGCCGCTGAAGGCGAGATGGGCCCGGTTGCCCTGCATGGAGGCGTTGAGATCGGGCCGTACCACGGGGTCCACATTGGCCGCCGCGATCCCGACCACCAGCGCGTCCCCGGCCCTGATGCGCTGCCCGCCGAGTTCGGTGTCGCCGACCGCCCAGCGGCCGAAGATCGTGGTGAAGGGGGGCTCGTCCCAGAGCGTCTGCTCGACCGCCTCCGGCAGGGTCATATGACCGCCGCTCAGCTGGGCCCGGAACCGCGGATCGGTGAGGACCATGCGCAGCACATGGGCGATGAGGTTCGCGGTGGTCTCGTACGCCGCGATGAGCACCAGCCGCAGATGCTGGCCGACCTCGTCGTCGGTGAGTCCGGCCGGGTGTTCGGTGAGCCAGGTCGCGAAGTCCTCCTCGGGCGCGATACGACGCCGCTTCACCAGCCTGGTCAGTGTGGCCATCACATAGGCGTTGCTCTCGTTGGCGGTCTCGGTGCCCTTGATCATGTCGCGCGCGGCCTGCACGAGGCGTTCGCTGTACTCCTCGGGCATCCCGAGGATCTGCGTCATCACCATCATCGGCAGATGCTCGGCGAACCTGCTGACCAGATCCGCCCTGCCGTCCCGGCAGAACTCGTTGACCAGCCGGTTGCTGTAGCGGTTGATATAGCGCCGGACGCCCCGGTGGTCGATCCGCGCGATCGCGTCGGTGACCGCGCCGCGCAGCCGCTCGTGATCCGCGCCGTCGGCGAAGACGCAGATGGGCTGCCAGGTGAAAATGGGCGCGAGGGGATGGTCGGCGGGCGCGGTGCCGTCGTGCAGCGCGCGCCAGCGCCGGGAGTCCCGGGAGAACTGCGACGGCGTACGCGTCATATGCAGATTGTCACCGTGCCCGAGCACGAGCCAGGCGGGGACGTCGCCGTGCAGCAGCACGGGCGCGACGGAGCCGTGTTCGGCGCGCAGCTTCTCGTACAGACCCATGGGGTCGTTCTCGGCCTCGGGTCCGTACAGCCGCCGCAGCCCACCGGCGGCGAAGCCCTCCAGTGTGGGCCCCATGGTGTCCTGACCGCCGCTCCGGCCGGGGGAGTTCAGCTCACCGGCGGTCATGCCGTGGGCGGGGCAGCCGGGGGGCGGCGCCATGGGCCCGTCCGGCCCGGGTCGGTGGGAATAAGGGGTGGTCACGGTCGCTCCAGGGGTCAGGCCGGAAGGTGTACGTGGGCGTACGCGTGTGTGCGTACGGGGATGGCGCGCGGTGCCCGGTACGCGAAGACCGCGCGCGGCCGGGTCACGGGGCCGGGTCACGGGGCCGCTCAGGCGGACGGTCACGCGGCGCTCAGGCGGACGGCAGCGCCAGCGAGTGCAGGTAGTGCATCAGCGTCAGCAGCACATCGCGGCTCGACGCCCGCAGCCGTGCGTCGCAGTCGACCATCGGGACCTCGTCGGGCAGGTCCAGGGCCGTCCGCAGCGCCTCGACGGGGTGGTGCGGCGCGTCCGGGAAGGTGTTGACCGCGACGACGAACGGTACGCCGCGCTCCTCCAGCCGTCCGATCACATCGAAGCTGACTTCGAGGCGGCGGGTGTCGACGAGCACCACGGCTCCCAGGGCGCCCTCGAAGAGGCCGTTCCACAGGAACCAGAAGCGCTCCTGGCCGGGGGTGCCGAAGAGATAGAGCACCAGCTGTTCGGTGATGCTGATCCGGCCGAAGTCCATGGCGACGGTCGTGGCGGTCTTGGTCTCCACACCGGAGTTGTCGTCCACCCCCACCCCGGCCTGGGTCATGGTCTCTTCGGTGGTGAGCGGACGGATCTCGCTGACCGAGCCCACCATCGTCGTCTTTCCGACCCCGAATCCGCCCACGATCACGACCTTCACCGCGGAGGTGGCCGTGGTGGGCAGGACGTCCTCGCTCCTGGGACCCGTGATCGTGTCAGAGTTTCTGAAGTCCATGCATCACCGCTTCGAGAAGGGACCGGTCGGGAAGTGCGGCGCGGACGATGGGTGCGCGCGATTCGACCAGCTCGGTCGCGAGGAGTTCGGTCAGCAGCGCGGTCACCACGCTGAAGGGGAGGCTGAGGTAGGCGGAGATCTCGGCCACGGACAGGGGTGCCCGGCAGAGCCGCAGGATGGCGGCCTGTTCCGGCTGCACCGTCGGCGAGGGTTCGTCGCGGGCCACGATCATGGTGACCAGATCGAGCGGCGCCCGTTCGGCGCCGTCGGGGCCACCGGTGATCACGTACAGCCGTTCCGGATCCCCCACATCCGCCTCGGGGCGCCGGCGTTCTCGTCGGGGAGGCGTGATCATCCGGTCTGCCCGTCATGGCGCGGCGGACTCGTCAGATGCGCTCCGATACGGACCACCATGTCCCGCATCCTGGCCCCCACCAGCCCCGCGTCCACCGTGTCGTCGGCGAGGACGGCGAGATACGCGCCCGCCCCCGCCTCCATCAGATAGAAGAAGCCGCCCCCGACCTCGATGACGACCAGCCGCATCCGGCCGTCGCTGGAGGGGATTTCGGCGGCGACGGCGGCGGCCAGACTCTGAAGTCCGGCGCAGGCGGCGGCCAGCCGGTCGGCGACATCCGGGTCACCGCCGTGCCGGGCGATCCGGAGCCCGTCCGCGGAGAGCACCACGATCTGCTGGATCTGCGGTACGCCGTCGGCCAGTTCCTTGAGCATCCAGTCCATGTTCGCCCGCTGCTGGATCACTTCAGATCTCCCTTGCCCCACACGTCGTCGGATTCGCCCTGGTCACCGGGGTGGCCCGGCGCCTCCCCCGGCTCGGCCGACGGCTCACGCGGAGTGCCGTTGACCGCCTTGGTGAACGCTTCGAGCCAGATGCCGGGGCCGGGCTTCTTCTCCGGCGCACCGCCGTCGCGTTGTGTGCCGTCCGGCGCGCCGCCCGGGGCGTCGCGGCGCCCGCCGTTGGACCCGTTGCCGCCGTACCCGTTGTTTCCGTGCCCGGTACTTCCGTGCCCGTTGCTTCCGTACCCGGTGCTTCCATACCCGGTGCTTCTGCCGTTGGCCGGGCCATTGCCCTGGGTTCGGCTGTCGCTCCGGTTGTCACTCCGGCCTTCGCTCCAGCCGTTGTTCTGGAGGCCGAGGTTGTGGGAGCCGAGCGGGGCGCGGCCACGGCTGCGCCGCTGCGGCAGCCCGTTCTCCGTCCACTCCGTCACCACGGGAATGTCGTCCTCCATGGGTCCCCCCACCGGCACCGACGGCTGTGGCCCGGTGGCCGGCCGCGGCACCCGGTTCGCGGGCCGCAGTACGTCCGTCGTCGGCAGTCCCGCACCACTGCCGCGGGGCAGCGCCGAAGCGCCGATGCCATGGGCGATACCGGGCGCGGGTCCGGTGGTGACGACATCGCGCGGCACGATGAGGACGGCACGGACGCCGCCGTACGCCGACTGCCGCAGCGAGACCTGCAAGTTGTACATCTGGCAGAGGCGGCCGACCACGGCCATACCGAGCCGGGGTGTCTCGCCGAGGTCGTTGAGGTCGATACCGGCCTGGGCCTGCGCGAGCATGGTCTCGGCCCGCGCCCGTGCCTCCTCGCTGAGACTGACGCCGCCGTCCTCGATCTCGATCGCGATCCCGGTCTGCACCTCGACCGCGGTGACATGGACGCGGGTCTGCGGCGGCGAGTAGCGGGTGGCGTTGTCGAGGAGTTCCGCGCACGCGTGGATGAGCGGCTCCACGGCCGTGCCGATGATGGCGACCTTGGCGATGGAGTGCAGATCGACGCGCTGGTACTCCAGGATCCGGGACATCGCGCCGCGCAACACGCTGAACAGCGGTACGGGCTTGGGCCATTGGCGTCCGGGACGGGCCTTGCCCAGTACGGCGATACTGTCCGCGAGCCGGCCGATCAGCGCGGTGCCGTGGTCGATGCGCAGCAGGTCGTCGAAGACCTCGGGGTTGCGGCCGTGCGCCTCTTCCATCTCCCGCAGTTCACTGGCCTGCTGGTGCACGATGGACTGGACGCGGCGTGCGATGTTCACGAAGGAGCGCTGCGCGGACTCGCGCATGGCTTCCTCGTCGTCCACGATCTGTAGTACGGACCGGAGCAAGGACCGCTGCGCGGTGGGCAGTTCGCGGTAGCGCTCGTCGCCGTCCACCACGGCGCGGATGACCTCCGCGGGCGATTCGCCCTGTCGCATCCGGTGGATCGTGGCCGGCATCAGCTCCTTGCCGAGCCGTACGGTCTCCTCGTCGTGCTGGGCGAGACGCCGTTCCAGCTGTGCGAGGCGGTACGCGTAGTGCTCGTGCAGCGTACTGACGGTCCTGGCGCGCCGGGACAGTTCCCCCGCACACCAGGTGACGACGATCGTCGCGACCGCACCGTATACCACGAGCGGTATCCGGGCGGCGTCGGGAACGAGGACCACCGCGCCCGCTGTGGCCGCCACGATCAGGACGGCGGGGAGCAGAAGCGCGCGGACGGCGGGGGATGCTTGATCACTCGGGGGTGCTTCAACACGAACCATGTAAGCCCTCTGGCGGTCGATTCAGATCAGATCATTCCAACAATCACGGCACAAAGGGAACAAGTGCCTGATTACGTATCAACTCGGCGCGCTCCGCGAGAGCTTAGCCCGATGAAATCGGCGCATCGGCATATTCACTCAACCTCATGCGGGGGCAATGCCGTTGGGCATAGACTCGCGCGTTTGCACGCTACGCGCCCATGAGGGCACGAAGAGTAACGACCTCGGGGCATGACAATGGCTCTGATATCGGGCGTTTATCGGGTGATCACGCTCGTATGCCGAGCGCGCGTGCGGAAGACCGGGCCCGGTACGGCCGCCCGGTCCGATCGAGGAATCGCCAACGATCTTCACTCTTCCGGGTGAAGGGCTCGGGGGGTGAACGACGCGCGATCGCGGCGCACCCGCGGCCCACACGTCTCCGGACGGTTTCCACCCTGACGGGTGACACCACCGTGACGTCCGCTGTCCGCGGGCGGTCGCCCCGGGGAAGTGACGACGCGTCCACGCGCCGTCCGCCGGGTGGTTATCGTGGCGGGTCGGAAGGGGCGGCGGTGACACGGTGGAACGGGGAGGGCGGACGGTGGGCGAGGCGCGGGCCGACTGGATCCGGGTGCCGGTGGGGGCCGACTCGGCGCGGTGGGCGACCCGGGGGCGCTGCAAACTCGTGCTGTTCGTCGTGCACAACGTGACCTCGGCGACCCGGCTGCTGGACGTCCTGCCGCTGTTCCGCGACGATCTGCGGGTGCAGCTGCTCGCCACGTGGACCGGTTCGTCGCCGTTCCGAGCCGGGGTGGCCGAGCTGCTCGCGGAGACCGGCGTACCGGTACTGCCATGGGAGCAGGCGCTCGAACTCCCGGTGGATCTGGCGATATCGGCCAGCTTCGGCGGTCAACTTCACGCGCTTTCGGGGAAGTTGACCGTCCTCTCACATGGCGTTGGCTACAATAAGAGGCTGGCCACACCGGACACCGGACACCGGACACCGGACACCGGACACCGGACACCGGATGCCCTTCGCCCGAAGCGGAGCGCCGTACGCCCGGTGCCGGGTCGCCGCCCGTCTTCGGACTCTCCCCCGACTGGCTGCTCGCCGACGGCTCCCCCGTCGCCGACGCGCTGGTCCTCTCCCACCCCGAACAGCTGGAGCGGCTGCGCGCCGCGTGCCCTGAGGCGGTGCCCACCGCCGTACTCGCCGGCGACCCGTGTTTCGACCGGATACTCGCGGCCCTCCCCTATCGCGAGCGCTTCCGCCGGGCCCTCGACGTACGGCCGGGACAGCGGCTCGTCCTGCTGAACTCGACCTGGAACCCGGACTCCCTCTTCGGGGACGGCGGCGAGGACATACTGCCGTCGCTGCTGCCGCGGCTCACCGCCGAACTGCCCGCCGACGAGTACCGGCCGGCGGCCGTGCTGCACCCCAATATCTGGCACGGTCACGGGCCCGGCCAGATCCGCGTCTGGCTGGACCGGGCCAGGCGGGGCGGGCTGGCGCTGGTGGATCCGCTGGAGGGATGGCGTCAGGCGCTCATCGCGGCCGATGTGGTCATCGGGGACGGCGGCTCGGTCAGCTACTACGCGGCGGCTCTCGGCACCCCGGTGCTGATGGGCGCGGCGTCGGCGGACGGACTCGACGCGCGGTCGCCGGTGGCCGCGTTCGTACGGCGGGCTCCCCGGCTCGTGCCCTACGCCCCACTGCGGGCCCAGCTGGACGCGCTGCTCGACGAAGCGGAACGGCGGCGGCAACGGCAGCCGGGGGCGCTCCCCGGTCCCGCCGAGCTGGTCTCCTCGGTTCCGGGTGAGGCGGCGGCGCTGCTGCGCCGCCACTTCTACGGGTTCATCGGTATCCCCGAGCCCGAGGAGCCCGCTCTGCTGGACCCGCTGCCGCTCCCCCCGTACGAGCGGGTGGCGCGGACGGCCCCCCTGCGGGTCGTGACGCGGCTGCTGGGAACGGGCGAGGTCGAGGTGAGCCGGTACGCGGACCCCCGGTCGGAGCCGGCGGGTGACGGGGACGCGCACACGGCCGTACACGAGGACACCCTGGACCCGGACAGACGCGCGCTCGCCGATGTGATCTTCCGGTACGGCACGGCGGACGATCCCCGGTACGGCACCGCGGAGGAGTGGACGGCGGAGGTACTGGCCCGCCATCCCTACAGTGAGCTGGCGGCACTGGTCACCGGTCCCGGCGGCTGTACGGTCCGCGCGCGGAGCGGCGCACTGCTGCGGCTCTCCGGCCCGCCCGCCGCCGCCGACCCCGCCGTGTATGTCTCCGCGCTGTACGCGTGGCTGGCCGCGGGCAAGACGTGGGAGGAGCTGGCGGCGGGCGGGATGACCGTACGCACCGGCAGGAGCGGCCCGCACCAGGTGTCGGTCACACCGCTCACGCCGGACGGCCCGGCCCATCCGGGCGGTCAGAGCGGCCCAGGCGATCAGAGCGATCCGGGCGATCAGGGCGGCCCGGACGATCCGGACGGTCAGGAGGGTCCGGGATCTCCCTTCACTCCCCTGAGGTGAGACAGCGCTCGCGCAGCGCCCGCAGATGCGCGAGATGGTAGGCGGCCTTCTCGGCGTCGAGCGCGGCGGCCGCCTCGTCGATCAGCGGCAGCGCGCTGTGCGGGTCCCCTTCGGCGAGACAGGTCTCGGCGAGGTCGGTGAGGGTCCTCGCGGTGTTGTACGGCTCCCTGGCGACGTCGCGGAAGAACGCCAGCGCCGCAGCCAGCCGCTCATGGGCCTCGGCGTAGCTGCCGAGACCGCGCAGGGCCCGGCCCCGGTGCCGGTCCAACAGGGCGCGGGCGCGGGGCAGATCACGCTCGCCCTCGTCCCCGGCACCGATGCCGTCGAGGATCGCCGCCGCCTCGTCGAAGCGGTCGTACGCCTCCTGGAAGCGCCACTGGCGCAGCCGCAGCAGACCCAGCGACTCCACGCAGGAGGCGTGTCCGCGCAGATGCCCTGACCGCTCCTCGGCCCGCGCGGCGGCTGCCAGTTCGGGCTCGGCCTCCTCGTACCGCCGTAGCTCCATCAGGTCCAGCGCCAGCAGCAGATGCGTCCGCCCGGCCATCCGGGATCCGGGGTCATGGGCATCGGCGACGCGCGCGCCCGCCCGCAGCGCGGGGAGCAGCTCGTCGTGGTATCCCGCCTTCAGCTGGAGCGGCCAGAGGGCCTGGCACAGCTGGTAGACGGCTTCCGGCCGGCCGAACTCCTCGGCCGCGTGGACCGCTTGGACCAGGTTGCCCAGCTCGGCCACCAGCGCGGAGAGCGCCTCGCCCTCGTTGCCGTACGGGCTCGGGACCCGCGCCAGCTCCTCGTAGAGCGGGCCGATGCCCCAGGCTCCCGGCAGGGCGGCGAGCCGGGCCCGTACGGCGAAGCGCAGATACCAGTCCACCGTTCGCTGCACCGCCGCGGAGTACGCCGGGATGCCGTCCACGCGGACGGCGGTCTCCTCGGCGTGGGCGCGGACCACGGGGCGGTAGCGACAGCGGTCGGCGTCCACGGACTCCAGCAGCCCGTGGTCGACGAGTTCGCCGAGGACGCGCGCCGCCTCGGCCTCGGGCAGGGAGACGGTGGCCGCGACGGCGGCCGGGCCGAACGCGGGCCACTCGCGCAGCGACATCAGCCGGTAGACCTTGGCGGCGGCGGGCTCCAGCTCGCGGTACAGGCCCTCGACCGCGGTACGGACGGGGCCGTGGTCGGACACCGTGGGCGCCTCCTCCTGCCGGTCCGGTCCGGGGTCCTGGCCGAGCGGCCGGTGCGGCCCGGTCAGCTGTGGCGCCGCCGCCCGCAGCGCGTACGGCGAACCGCCGCACCGCTCCAGCACCCGCGGCAGTACGGCGCGGGCCGCCGCGACCGTCTCCCGGTCCGTGAGGTCGGTGAGCAGCCTGCGCGCGTCCTTGTCGGAGAGCGGCCCGACGGGGACCGGCAGCGCGTCCAGACCGCGCAGCGGCCTCGGCGCGGTCACGACCGTGAACACGTCCGGCGCGGCCGTGAGCAGGGGCCGGACCTGCGCCGCCGACTGGGCGTGGTCCAGTACGACGAGCAGGCGCCGGTTCGCGACGGCGCGCCGGAACCACTCGCGCCGGTCCGCCGCGTCCGGCGGGATCTCGTCCCGGGCCATCCCGAGCTGGACGAGCAGGCTCCGCAGGACCGTGGACGCGTCCAGCGCGGTGGTCGCGGAGGCGCCGCGCAGGTCGGCGTACAGCTGCCCGCCGGGGAAGAGGCGCTCCGCCTCCCGGCACCCCCAGTGGATGGCGAGGGCGCTGGTGCCGATGCCTTCGGGGCCGTGGATCAGCGCGACGCGTGGCCGTCCGTCCGCCGGGCGCGCGGCCTCACGCTCCAGGAGCTTCATCGGTCCCTGACGGTCCGTGAAGAACCGTATGGAGGCGGGCAGGGCCGGCACCGCGTCGGCCGGCCCCGGGCCGGGAGCGGTACGGGCGAACGCCTCCCAGGCGCGGGCGAGCGCGGGATCGGTCCGTACCGCCTCGTGGATCCGCTCGGCCACGGCCGTCAGCTCGGCCGGGCCCTCGGGCGCCGTCACCTCCCGGCCGACGATGCGCCGCACCAGACCACCGGCCGACTCCCAGGCCCACTTCCCGGCCTCATTGGCCATTCCCGCGCCTACGGCGCTCAGCACCGCGGCGATCGCCGCCAGTGACATGGGCTCCAGCATGCCCGCTCCCCCATTCCCCGTTCTCCGATCCCGTGCCCGGATCCCCTGCCCGGATCCCGCGTCCGGGTCCGCGGGCCCGGTCCCCGCTGCCCGGCGAAGCGCCGGCGGAGGCCGCGCGCCACGTTCCGGATCAACCGTAATAGCGATCACGGCGGTACGGGTGCGGTTGGCGACTACTCGCAACCCCTGTTGCCGAAGGGGACGTTCGGGGAAGAGGCGACCGGTCGGCCGGATGGCACGGGAGGGGCGTGGGAGGCCCCGCGCGCGAGCGGTTCCGGAAGGGGTGCCGGGGGCGCTCCCCACGGGGATATCAGGCGATATCAGGCGGTTGCCGCCGTACGCGCTGATACTGACCCCATGACCCGACACGGAGAGCTGGGCACAGCCCTGCACCGCTGGCGTGACCGGATCGGACCGGCCGAGGCCGGGCTGCCCGCGGGCGAGCCCGGCCGGGCGGCCGGGCTGCGGCATGAGGAGCTGGCCCAGCTGACCGGTCTGTCCGTGGACTATCTCGTCCGGCTGGAAGAGGGGCGGGCGACCTCCCCGTCCGTTCAGATCCTCACCTCGCTGGCCCGCGCCCTGCGGCTCTCCGACGACGAGCGCAGACACCTCTTCCTGCTCGCCGGGCAGTCACCGCCCGCGCTCGGACGGGTCTCGGACCACATCCCGCCCAGCGTGCGGCGGCTGCTCGGACGGCTTCCGGGGACCCCGCTCGGGGTCCATGACGCCGCCTGGAACCTGATCACCTGGAATCCCCTCTGGGCCGCGCTGCTCGGGGATCCGGCGGCGGTCCCCGGGCGGGGCCGCAACGCCGCCTGGCTGCACTTCACGGGCCAGCCCGGCCGGATCAGCCACACCGTGGAGCAGGAGGCCCGGTTCGAGGCGGCTCTCGTCGCCGACCTCCGGTCCGCGACGGTCCACTACCCCACCGACGTACGGCTGCGCTTCCTCATCGGGGAGCTGCGGCGGGTCAGCAACCGGTTCGCGGTGCTGTGGAACTCCCGTATCACCGACTCCCACGACACCGACACCAGGACCATCCATCACCCGGATGTCGGACCGGTGACCGTGGACTGCGACACCCTGACCGTCCCGGGCTGCGATCTCCGTATCGCCGCGTACTCCGCCGCCCCGGGCACGGACGCGGCGGAGAAGCTCAGGCTGCTCGATGTGATCGGCACGGAGATGACAGGGATGACCGGGATGACCGAGCTGACGGACACGGGCGAGATGCCACGGGGACCCGCCACGGCCGCCGCCCCGGCCACGGTCCCCGTTGTCGACGATCCCGGTCGCGCCGCTGATGCGGGGCCCGGATCCGGGCACGGCCCCGGCCCCGGTCCTGGTTCCAGCCCCGCCGCCGCGCCGGAGCCCGCCGACCGATGAGGACAAACACGGTCTGCACCGGCGCCAGCATGTCGCTGGACGGCTATATCGCGGGCCCCGAGGAGACGGGCTTCGACAAGCTGTTCACGTGGTACAGCAACGGCACGGTGCGCGTGCCGACCGCCCGCGACGACCTCACCTTCACTATGTCCCCGGTGAGCGTGGAGGCGTGGCGAGCCACGGTCGAGCGCACCGGCGCGCTGGTCGTCGGCCGGCGCCTCTTCGATCTCACCTCCGGCTGGGAGGGAAATCACCCGATCGGGTGCCCGGTGGTCGTGCTCACGCACCGCGTGCCGGAGGACTGGCCGTACGAGGACGCGCCCTTCACCTTCGTCACGGACGGTATCGAGAGCGCCGTGGAACGGGCCAAGGAGCTCGCGGGGCCCGGCAGGGCGGTCACCGTCAACGGCGGCACGATCGCGCGGCAGTGCCTGGACGCGCGGCTGCTCGACGAGGTGTGGATCGATCTCGTACCGGTGCTGCTCGGCGCCGGGACACCGTTCTTCGACGAGCTGAGGAACGTACCCGTGCAACTGGAGGGACCGCTGTCGATGTCCCAGGGCATCGGCGTCACCCATTTGCGCTATCGGGTCCGCTATCCGTGACGGATGCGCGCCCGCCGAAACCCGGAACCGCCGACCGGACAGTGATACATCCGGTCGGCTCACGTGAGGGGCGCGGGACGCGGTCCGTTCCTACCGTGGCGGAATGATCAACAGATCCGTGACGCGCTCCGCGCTCTCCGGCACGGTGGCTCTCGCCGCCATCGGCCTGCTGGTCCTTCTGCCGCCGTCCCCGCCGGCCGCCGCGGACTCCCGCAGCGATCCGGCCGTACGGGCTCCGGGCCTGCCCCGCGTCCCCGTGATCGCAGGCTCCCCCGGCGTCCATGGCTCAGCCGGATCTCCCGGACCTCATGGCTCCCCCGGCTCCTCCGGCTCCCCCGGATCTCATCGATCCCCCCGATCCGTCTCCGCCGCGCACGGACCGGCCGCCGGCGCTCATGGCCCCGCGAGCGCCCCGGGAGCCGATATCGACCGCGCGCTGCTGTACCGGCCGGGTACGCACGCGCGGCCCAGGGCCGGTGCCCCCGCTCCGCCGGAGCTGTCGGCGCTGTCCTGGCTCGTCGCGGACGCCCGTACGGGAGAGGTCCTCGCCGCGCGCGACGCACACCTCAAACTCCCTCCGGCCTCCACCCTGAAGACGCTCTTCGCCCTCACCGCGCTGCCGCGACTGGCCGAACACTCCCGGCACACCGTCAAAGAGGAGGAGCTGGACGACATCGGCCCCGGCAGCAGCACGGTGGGCATCGTCGGCGGCGAGTCGTACGAAGTGGCCGATCTGTGGCGGGGCGTGTTCCTCAGCTCCGGCAATGACGCGGTGCGCGCGCTCTCCGCGATGAACGGCGGCTGGGATTCGACGGTCGCCCAGATGCGGAAGAAGGCCAGGCAACTGGGTGCGCTGGACACCCATGTCGTGTCCCCTGACGGCTATGACGCGCCCGGTCAGGTGTCGTCGGCGTACGACCTGTCGGTCTTCGCCCGCGCGGGCCTGGCGTCACCGGAGTTCGTACGGTACAGCTCGACCGTCGACGCCGAGTTCCCCGGCGAGGGCGGCATCGTCAACACCAACCGGCTGCTGAGCGGCGAGGACGGGGTCGAGCCCTATCCCGGGCTGATCGGTGTCAAGAACGGCTTCACCTCCGAGGCCGGCTACACCCTGGTCGCGGCGGCCAAGCGCGGCGGGCGCACGCTGGTGGCGACCGTGATGAACCCGCAGTGGGGCGGCGTCCACGCGGTGTACGAGGAGGCCAGGGAGCTGCTGGACTGGGGCTTCGCCGCCGGGAAGCGGGTCGTCCCGGTGGGCACGCTCAAGCCGCCGCCACCGCCCGTCCCGCCGATGCCGCCGACCCCGCCGAAGCCGGCGGGTCCCGGGTCGAGCCCGATGGCGAAGGTGGCGGGGGCGCCGCCGGGCGCCCGGTCGGTGAGCGTCGCGCGGGCGGAGGAGGACGATTCCGGGTCCGGCTATCTGGTGCCCGCGGTCTTCGTGAGCGCGGCCTGTCTCGCGGCCGTCGGGCTCTTCGCCGTACGGCGCTCGGGCCGGCGGCGGCGGCCGGAGGAGGAAGAGATCATCCACTGAGCCCGGCACCCGCCGCCGCGGAGCCGGACACCCGCCGGTGAGCCCGGCACCCATCGCCGCGGAGCCGGACACCCGCCGGTGACCCGGCACCCACCCGCTGAGGGCGCCTACCAGTGCGCGGGGCGCGTGAGTGACGGCGGGAGTCTGGTCGCCGCGTCCCCCTTCGCGGCGTTGACCTGGGTCTGGACGAGGAAGATGGCGCCGGTCAGGTCGGCGCCCCGCAGATCCGCGTCCCTCAGGTCGGCCCCGATCAGATCGGCCAGGCGCAGATCGGCTCCCCGCAGGTCGGCGGCGATCAGATACGCCCCGCGCAGATCGGCGCCGCGCAGATCCGCGCCGTTGAGCTTCGCGCCGAAGAGGCCCGCCCCCCTGCGGTTCTTCCGCTTGCCCCGGACCTGGGCCCGTACCAGCTCGCTCGTGCGCAGCAGGAGGGTGTTGACGGCCGCGCGTCGTTCCGCCACGTCCAGTGCGAGCAGGGCCTCGGGAGCGCTCCGGGTCAGGCGCTCGGTGTCGTCCAGGGCGCGGCGGATCTCGCGGTGAAGCGGACGGGCGGGCTCCAGCGCCAGCGCCTCGTCGAGGTACCACAGCAGTTCCTGGAGCTGCCGCATCACGGGAAGCGCGGCGAACATCCGCTCCGCGCTCTCCGGGGCCTGCCGCCAGTCCCGTCCGCCGAAGGTGAGCTGCGAGACCTTCTGGCCCGCGCCGAAGCAGTCGTAGACCGTGCAGCCCTGGAAGCCCCGTTCCCGCAGGGTGCTGTGCACGCCACAGCGGAAGTCCGTCCGCAGGTGGCGGCAGGGTTCTCCGGCGGCCTTGTCGACCGGGAAGTCCGCCGAGACCGAGAAGGTCAGCGCGACGCAGCAGAGCCCGAAGCAGTTCGCGCAGTCGGCCCGCAGATCGAGGCCGGAGGGCCCGGGGCCGTGCGTCCCCTCGCGGGGAGAGTCGTGATCCCCCTCGCGGAGGGCGGAGTTCAAGGGGTCGGGCTGCGCTGACAAGGGTTCCGGTCTCCTGTACCTGCTGGGCGGCGGTCGCCCGACGGAGCGTACCTTCCGGCGCCGACGCAGCATGTGCAACGGGGGGTTGACCGTCTCCTGTCCTGGGTCTAGATTCCTCGCACCTCGCAGGTGTATCGATAAACCATCTGACCGGGGTCCCACTCAGCACTCCCGTAGGAGGCCCCGCGCCGTGCGCTCCCCGCTGAACCGCCGCGGTTTTCTGGCCGCCGGCGCCGCCCTCGCCGCAGGCGCCGCCGTACCCGCGCTGTCCGGGTGCGCCGCACTGGCGGCGGCCGACTTCGACCCCGACACCCTGGTCATCCACAGCCAGCTCGGTGGCACCGCCCCCGGTTCCGCCACCTTCCGGGCCGTGCTCGACACCTTCCGCCGGGAGAATCCGCGGATCGCGGTCAAGAGCCTGGTCAACGGCGATGAGCTGGGGCAGGTGTACGAGACGTCGCGGCTGGCGAAGAAGGAGGCCGACGTCGTCATGGTCAACCTCTACGACAAGACGGTGGCCTGGACCGAGCTGGGCGCGACCGTCCCGGTCGGCGGCTATCTCGACGCGTGGGGGCTGCGCGACCGCGTCATCCCCGGCGCCCTCAAGGAGTGGACCGACCCCAAGGGGCGGCTGCGCGCCCTTCCCTACATCAGCAGCAACTGGCCCGTCGCCTTCAACACCTCGCTGCTGCGGGCCGCCGGTGTCGACACGATCCCCACCACCGGCGACGAACTGATCGCGGCGGCCCGGAAGCTGCGCGCGAAGGGCACCGCCCCCGTCACCATCGGCGGCAACGACTGGACGGGGCAGAAGCTTCTCGCCCAGATCATCCAGACGTTCCTCACCCCCGAGCAGGCCCGCACCCTCTACTCCACGGGCGACTTCAGCGGTCTCCCGCAGGCGCGCGACGGTGTCGCGTACTTCGTCGAGCTGCGCGACGCGGGGGTGTTCACGGACAAGGCGCAGGGTCTGACCACGGACTCGATGACGACCCAGTTCAACACCGAGGCCGCCGCCATGGAGTCGGCGATGTCCTCGGCGCTGGCCCGGGTCCCCGGAAAGGTCGCCGCACGCACGGAGGTCGGCGGCTGGCCACTGGCCCCGGGCGCCGCGCATCCGAAGCCGACGATCCTGCGGACGTACACCGTCTCCGGGTTCTGGATCAGTCCGAACGGCACGAAGAAGATCGAGAACGTGGAGAAGTTCGTCCGCTTCATGTACCGGCCCGATGTGATCTCGCGCTTCGTCTCCGAGGGCGGTCGCGACATGGCCGTGCGGACCGACACCCTCAGCGACAACTTCCCCCTGGTCGCCAAGGCACAGCGACTCGGCGACAGCGTGAGCCAGGTGGTCCTGCCGGATCTGTACGTGCCGCCCTCGGCCGTGCAGCCGCTGATCCAGGCGACCAGCACCGCGTTCACCCCGGGCACCAGCGCCCGCCGCATCCTCGCTCTGCTCGACGGTGCGTACCGCCACGCCTGAGCAGGTCCGACGCCCCACGGGAGTTCTCCAGTGACAACGATGTCTGTCAGGTCTGCCACCGGGCAGGCCGCACCGGCCCGACCGGGCCCAGGACAGCGGAAGCGGCGGCGCGGGCAGCGCGCCACGATCCTCGCCCTGCCCGCCCTCGCCTGGTATCTGATCTTCATGGTCGGCCCGATGGCCGCCATCTTCGTGATCGCGGCCATGAACTGGCCGGGGATGCTCCAGCCCGTCTCGTTCGCCGGGCTCGACAACTTCCGTACGGTGCTGGACGATCCGGTCTTCTGGCAGGCGGTACGGAACACCGCCGTCCAGCTCGCGATCGCCGTGCCGGTCATGATCGTGTGCGCGTACATGGTGGGCTACTACGTGGCGCAGAAGCCCCCGGGTCACCGGGTGATCCGCTATCTGCTGTTCGTCCCGGGGCTGATCTCGACCCCGGCCAAGGCGATGGTCTTCTACGCCGCGCTCTCCCCGGACGGGCTGCTCAACGGAGCCCTCCAGTCCATCGGCCTCGGCTCGCTCTCCGACGCCTGGCTCGCCAACTCCGGTACGGCGCTGTTCTGTCTGATCGCGCTCGACATCTGGGCCGGTATCGGCTTCACGGCCGTGCTGTTCGCGGCGCGGCTCGACAGCGTTCCCGACGAGCTCGGCGAGGCCGCGCAGCTGGACGGCGCGGGGCACTGGCGCACCATGTGGCGTGTCCACTTCCCCGTCATCAAGGACTACGTGGGGGTGGTGACGATGCTCCAGTTCCTCTGGACGCTCTTCGGCTCGGCGCAGCAGGTGCTGCTGCTCACCCAGGGCGGGCCGGCCAACTCCTCGACCACACTGTCCTTCCTCGTCTACCAGAAGGCGTTCATCGAGACGGATCTGGGCTACAGCCAGGCCATCGGTGTGGTCCTCTTCCTGGCCGGGCTGGTGGGGCTGCTCTCCATCCGCCGCACCTTCCGCCAGACGTACTGACATGCGACGTACCGAGGTACCGCAGCGCGCCGGCGTCGTGCACACAGCCACCGATCGGAGCTGTCCCCCATGTCCACCATGAAGATGTCCACCATGAAGTTCAGGAAGTCCTGGCTGCCCGCGCACATCCTGGTGTGGACGTACGCGGTACTGCTGGCCGTCCCGCTCTACTACTTCCTCGCCTCGGCGTTCAAGTCGAACGAACGGATCTTCGCGAGCCCCCTCTCACCGCCGTCCTCGTTCGGCTTCGGCAACTTCCGTACGGCCTTCGAGAGCGCCGGACTCGGCCCCGCGATCCTCAACTCGGCGCTGGTGACGGTGTTCTCGCTGGCCCTGACCCTGGGCCTGGCGATACCCGCCGCGTTCGCGCTCGCCCGTTCGACGGGCCGGCTGGCGTCCGCGATGGAGAAGGTGTTCTCGCTCGGGTTCCTCATTCCGACCTTCGCCGCGCTCTTCCCCACCTTCCTGCTCTCGGCGGCGACCGGCCTCTTCCACACCCGCGCGTTCATGGTGCTGTTCCTGCCGGCGACCGCGATGCCGCTGTCGGTGGTGATCCTGGTGCAGTTCATGCGGACCATCCCGCGCGAGATGGAGGAGGCGGCGCGGATGGACGGCGCCTCGACGTTCGCCGTACTGCGGCACATCTACACACCGATGTGCATGCCCGGCATCGCCACCGTGCTGCTGCTGAACTTCCTCAGCTTCTGGAACGAGTACCTCTACTCGCTGATCATCATCGGCCCGGACCCCGAACTGCGCACCGTGCAGGTCGCGTTGCCGACCCTGAAGTCCCAGATCGGCACCGACTACGGTGTACTGACGGCCGGGACGATCCTCACGCTCGTACCCGTCTGGATCGTGTACACCATTCTCCAGAAGAGGATGCAGCAGGCACTGATCAGCGGCGCGGTGAAGATGTGAGCGAGAGCAACGGCGGGATCGACGGCGCGAGCGGGAACGGCGCCGGCAGGAACTCCAGACCCACCATCAAGGACGTGGCGGCCGAGGCGGGCGTCTCGGCGACGGCCGTGTCCAAGGTCTTCAACAACACGGGCCGGATATCGGAGCCGACGCGCCTGCGCATCGTGGAGGCGGCGGCGCGGCTCGGCTGGTCGCCGAGCGCCACGGCGACCGCGCTGCGCCGGTCCCGTACCCGTACGGTCGCGATGGTCGTCCGCCGCCCCACCGATGTCCTCGGCGCGGATCCGCACTTCTCCGAGCTGATCACCGGTCTGGAGAGCGAGCTGTCGCCGCGCGGCTACGGCCTGCTGCTGCACATGGCCGGCGGGGTGGCGGAGGAGACGGCGCTGTACGAGCGGCTGGCGGCGGAGGGACGCGTCGACGGCGCGGTCCTCACCGACCACAGGACGGACGACCCCCGTCCCCCGCTGCTGCGCCGGCTGGGGCTGCCCGCCGTACTGCTGGGCACACCGCACCACGAGCTGCCGGTCCGGAACATCACGCTCGGGGACCAGGAGGCGGGCGTCACCGAGGCCGTACGGCATCTGCTGGACCTCGGCCACCGGTGTATCGCGTATGTGGCGGGCCCGGCCGAGCTGGTGCACACCGGCTTCCGCCTGCGGGTCGTCGAGCGGGAACTCGCGGCGGCGGGGCTCGCCCCCGCGGCCGTGCTGCACACGGACTTCACCGAGGCCGCGGCCGGCACCGCCACCACACAGCTGCTCGCGCTCCCCGTCCGGCCGACCGCGATCATGTACGCCAATGACTCGATGGCGGTGTGCGGTATCGGCGCGGCCCAGCGCGCCGGGCTCGCCGTGCCGGACGATCTCTCGGTGGTCGGCTACGACAATCTGCCGCTCGGACACTGGCTGCACCCCCGGCTGACCACCGTCGACCAGCGGGTACGGGAGGTCGGCGCCGCCGCGGCGCGGGCACTGCTCGCGGAGTGCGGCGAGGACGCCGACACCCGGCCGCTCACCGGCCGGCCCCGGCTGGTGGTCCGCGAGTCGACGGGCCCTGTCCCGGGCCGGGACAGGGCCTGACCGCCGCCGGTGAGCCCGGCTCCCCAGAAGACAGAGAACCATCCCCGTCACGGAGAACACATGCGACGCCACAGCGCCCACCTCACCCACGACGATCGCGTCCTGCCCTGGGTCGGCGCCAATTTCTGGTCCCGCACCGGCGGTCCGCTGATGTGGCGCGACTACGACGGCGCGGTCGTACGCGAAGAGCTGGCCGTGCTGCGCGACCACGGGCTCTCCATGAGCCGTTCGTTCTTCTACTGGCCGGACTTCCACCCCGAACCGCACCGGATCGACGAGGAACTGTGCGACCGTTTCCGGGACTTCCTGGACGCCCACGACGAGCTGTCGATGGGTACCGTCCCGACGTTCATCGTGGGCCACATGTCCGGGGAGAACTGGGATCCGGTCTGGCGCGGCGACCGCGATCTGTACGAGGACGTGTGGATGGTCGGCCGGCAGGCCTGGTTCGTGAGCGAGATGACCCGGCGCTTCAAGGACCACCCCGCGGTGACCGGCTGGCTGATCACCAACGAGATGCCCGGGTACGGGCGGATCCACCAGGTCGATCCGCCGTCCTCGGACGTGGTGACGGCCTGGGCGCAGTTCATGTGCCAGGCCGTCCGGGCGGCCGGGGGCACCCAGCCGCTGTCGCTCGGCGACGGTGCCTGGGGTCTGGAGGTGACCGGCCGTGACAACGGTTTCTCGCTGCGCGAGACGGCGGAGTACGTGGACTTCGTCGGCCCGCATGTCTACCGCTCCGACACCGATCTGCCGCGCCAGCACTACCGGGCGGCCTTCGAATGCGAGCTGGCCGCCGTCACCGGACAGCCCGTGATCCTGGAGGAGTTCGGCCTCTCCACCGACACCGTCTCCGCGCGCAACGCGGGCGTCTACTACCGGCAGACCCTGCACAACTCGCTGCTCGGCGGCGCGACCGGGTGGATCGCCTGGAACAACACCGATTACGACCATCTCTGGGACCGGTCGCCGTACGACCACCACCCCTTCGAGATGCACTTCGGCATCACGGACAGCACCGGGCGCCCGAAGGAGCCGCTGCGTGAACTGGCCGCCTTCACCGATGTGCTGCGGCGGGTGGACTTCGCACACTGCCGGCGTTCCGACGCGCCCACCGCGCTCGTCGTGCCCGCCTTCCTGGAGCGCGGCTACCCGTACAGCAGGCCGGCCGACCGGCCGCTGATCTTCAGCTCGCTGCACCAGGGGTATGTGGCGGCGCGCGGCGCGGATCTGCCGGTCGCGTTCGCCCGGGAGGCCGACGGTCTGCCCAGGGACGGCCTGCTGTATCTGCTGCCCTCGACACGCCAGCTGACCACCCGTACCCGGCGCGACCTGGAGCGGCGGGCGCGGGACGGCGCGACGGTCTATCTGTCCTTCTGCTCGGGTGAGTACCCGGGCACGCGCGGGCCGTGGTTCCACGACCTGGACGGACTGTTCGGGGTGGAGCTCCAGCTCTCGTACGGTGTCGCCGAGCCGATCGAGGACGACACGCTGGAGATGACGTTCCAGGAGGACTTCGGGACAATCGGGGCCGGGGAGACGCTGCGCTTCGCGGTGGCGGGCAACGAGGACAGCCGCGCCTATCTGCCGGTGGTGCCCACCGGGGCCCGGGTGGTGGCGACCGATGCCCACGGCCGGCCCGCACTGCTGCGCCACCGGCTCGGCGAGGGCGAGACCGTGCTGGCGACCTACCCGCTGGAGCACATGGCGGCCCGTACGGCCCGGGTCAATCCGGAGCGTACGCACCGGCTGTACGAGGCGCTCGCCGACGTGGCGGGCGTACGGCGGCCGGTGACGGTCGGCACGCCGCTGGTGGGCGCGGACATGCTGGTGCATGAGGACGGCAGGCGCTTCGTCTGGCTGGTGAGCCAGTCCGAGCGGGAGCTGACGGTGTGTCCGGAGACCGGTGACGCGGCGCTGCACGATCTGGTCTCCGGCGAGCGGCTGGAGTCGGTGGAGATCGGCCCGTACGGCGTACGGGTGCTGGAACTGCGCCCGCGCACCGCGCCCTGACCGGGCGGGGGCTTACGGCGATGACGTCATAAGGCCCGCGTCCCGGACGGACGGCCGCCGACGGGGCGCGCCGGCCGTCGGCGGGCCCGGGCATCGGCGAGGCCCCGGGCGGCCGGCGGTCCGTCCGTCGTCAGCGCGGTGCCGGGCGGGCGTCCATCGCCCGGCGCGCCCGGTCCGCCAGGCCGTCCGCGCCACAGCTCTCCGCCAGTTCGAGCCCGCAGGCCAGCTCGGCGGGGAACCCGGCGGCGATGCCGTACTCCACGCGGGCCACGGCGAGTTCGTACGCGGACGGTGACGTTTCCAGATGGGCGACGGCCTGCGCCAGCAACTCGACCTTCTCCGCGCCCTCCTTCAGGGACGCGGCGCAGCACAGCGCGACTCCGATGGCGGTGTGCGTGCCGAAGCGTTCCGCCCGGTCCCTGGCGTACGAGGCGAGATGGGCCGCACGGCGCGGATCGTCGTCGGCGACCGCACGCGCGAGGTCGCACGCCCAGGGAGCCATGACGATGTTGTGCCGGCCTCGCGCGGTCAACGCCACCCCGGTCGCTTCGAGTTCGGCGACGGCTTCCTTGGTACGGCCGAGGGCGAGCAGCAGCCGGCCGCGCACGCTCGGCGCGTCGGGGATGACGATCGAGGAGGAGTACGGCGGGGCGAACGCGTGACGCTCGGCCGCCTCCAGGGCCTTGTCGACATGGCCGCGTGCGAGCAGGGTGTCGATCAGCATGCACGCCGCGTCCCAGTGCATCGGCAGACCGTTGCCGACCCGGTCGGCCAGCCGCAGGCTCTCGCGCAGATACGTCTCGGCATCCGCGAGCCGGCCGCGCCGGCGGTGGCCGTAGCCGACGAGGGCATGGGCGAAGGCCAGATGGCCACCGCTCCAGCCGGAGATCTCGAAGGCCCGCAGCCCTTCCTGGAACAGGCTCTCCGCGCGGTCGAGCCGGTCGGCGAAGGCGTACGAGAGACCGAGCAGCGCCGGTGGTTCGAAGCCCCACGCCGTGTCGGTCCAGCCGACTCCCGGCGCCAACCGGCCGTCGAGCAGGGCCTGTTCACCGATCTGGACGTTCTCCTCGGCGCTCTCGCCCCGGGCCGTACCGTCGAACGCGCGCAGCATCAGCAGGACGCGTTCGGTGTTGTCACGTCCGGTGAGCCCGTCCGCCAGCCGGGCGAGCCGGCGGGAGCGCTCGGGGCCGTTCTCCTCGATGGCCTGCACGCCCTCCCACAGGAAGTGGGCGCCCTGGAGCCGCATCCTGGCGGGTCCCTCTTCGGTGCGCGCGACCTCGGTGGCCACCACATGCGCGGCGTCACCGGTCTGGTTGTTGTGTGTCAGTGCCTGGGCGAGCCGGAACACCACATCCACCCGCAGGGCTTCGTCCAGCTGCGGGGTGTCGAGCGCGGCGCGCAGATGTCCGACCGTGGTGGCCGGTGAGGTGAGCAGCGTGGCGCAGCCCAGCTCGTACAGCACCAGGGGCCGGACGGACTCCAACGGCGGTTCCGCCAGGGCGCGTTCGAGGCAGCGGCGGGCGGCGTCCGGTGCGCCCACCGCGAGGTGTTCGGCGGCGGCTTCGCGCAGTTGCTCGACGAGTTCGGGGTCGCCGTCCGGATGCACTTCGAGGAGGTGGGGCGCGGCCGCCGCCGATCCCCGGCCGCTGCGGGAGACGGCCCAGGCGGCGAGGCCGTGCATCGCGGTGCGCACGCCCGGCGGGATCGCCCGGTAGACGGCGCCCGCGATCAGCGGGTGGACGAACTCCAGCGGGTCCGTGCCCACGAGGATGCGCGCGGCCCGCAGCCGTTCCGCGCATTCGGTGGCCTCTTCCTGGCTCATACCCGACAGGGAGATCGCCAGATCGAGTGAGATGTCGGTGCCCAGGATGGCGGCGGCCCAGGCGAACCGGGTGGTGGCCGTGCCCAGTTCCTCCAGCCGGGCGATCAGACCGGTGCCGCGGGCCGAGGCGCCGAGGGCGCGCAGTTCTCCGGCGTGGTCCTCGACGGGTTCGAGGCCGCTGTCGCGCACCTTGGCGAGCAGTTCGACGGTCTCGTACGCGTTGCCGCCGGTCACCGCCCACACCTCGCGGCAGAACGGATCGTCCGCGTGCTCTCCGAGGGCGGCGCGGGCCAGCTCGGCCGTGGCGTCGGAGGTCAGCTCGCTCAGTGTGACCAGCAGCCTCGCCGCCGCCCCGATCTTCTGGAGAAACCATTCGGTCTCGCCGATGGCCTCCTCGGTGCGGTACGCGACGACGATGAGGACGGGCAGCGGGACGGCGGGGCGTTCGGCGAAGGAGGTGAGCCAGGCGAGGGTCTCCAGATCGGCCCACTGCGCGTCGTCCACGAGGAGGACGAGCGGTCCGTGGACGGCGGCGAGCCGCTCGACCAGGGCGTCGAGGCCGTCCCTGACGCCCTGCGGGTCCGCGTGCTGGTCGCCCGGTGGCGCTATGCCGAGGGCCGGGCCGACGATCTCGTACCGGTCGCCGAGCAACTCCCGTGCGTCCATGGGACCGTCCGCCGGTCCCGGCACCGCCTCGGACACCGGTTCGGCGGCTGTCAGTGCGGGCTGGAGCAACTGCCGTACGACATGGAAGGGCACGGAAGTGACGGTCTCGCCGCCGCGCGCGGACCACACCGCACAGCGTCCGGTGGCGAGTCGGCGCACCTCCGAGAGCAACGCCGTCTTGCCGAGCCCGGCGGCACCCCGGTAGACGAGAAGCCCACCGGAGCGCTTGCTTCCGCACAGTGCGTCCACGGCGTTGGCCGCCGCGGCGAGTTCGGGTTCACGCTCCAGCAGCGGGAGGGTGACCGTGTCATCCGGCCGGTACACCGGCATCCCTCGCTTTCTCGAACAGTGCGCAGGTCAAGTGTTGAGGGTAGCCCCGGAGCGCCCCGAGTGGACCCGAATCCACACGAATTCGGCCGTTCGACTGCGCGAAGGCGGTTCAAGGGGTAACGAAACTCCCCCGCCGGACGACACGCTTCCGGCGGGACGGTTACGGGCCTCAGGCCGGGCGGCGTGCCGTGTGCGGCGTACCGCACGCCGGGCAGTCCGGTCTGCGGTCGTACCGTTCCTCCACCGGTTCGGACAGTGCCATCAGATTGAGGCCGAAGCGGAAGCCGGGCTCCATCTCCGGTACGCCCGTGAGCAGCGCGATCGCCGCGTGGACGAGGAGATGGCCGGAGAGGCCCGCGGTCACGGCGTTGACGGGGTTCCACTCCATCCGGGGCGAGGCGGCCTCCTCGTCCTGTCCTGCGGCGAGGCGCAGATCGCGGCGGTCGACCTCACCCGCGCGGTGGCACTCCCAGCACGCTCCGCGGCCGGGCGTGTGGACGCCGACGGTGACGAGCGGTCCGCGGTAGCCGGCGTCGAGCCAGGGGATTCCGGCGGCCAGGCAGACGCGGTTGGCCCAGCGGCGGATCTCCGGCGGCCGGTCGGCGCAGAGCAGCAGCAGATCGTAGCCGGGCGCGAGCAGTGTGGCGATGTCGTCGGGACCGCGGACCGCGCGGTGTTCGGTGGTCAGCGCCACCCGCGAGTTGACCGCCCGCAGGGCCGCGTCGGCGGCGGTGGCCTTGGACCGGCCGATGTCGCTCTCGTGGTACAGGGGCTGCCGGTTGAGGTTGGACAGCTCCACGACATCGCCGTCGACGCAGTGCATCCGGCCCACGCCCGACGCGACCAGGCCCTGAGCGGCGAAGCCTCCGGTGCCGCCGAGGCCGAGCAGCAGGACACGGGCCGAGCGCAGCCGGGCCTGTAACTCCCAGGCGGTCGCGTGCGGTTTGAGGTCCATCCACCGCAACAGCGTCACGCCGCGGCTGTACCGTACGCGGTCCTCGTCGGTGAGGGTGTCCGGTGGCTCCGCCTCGGCGTCCTCCAGGAACCCGGCCTCGTACAGCTCGGTGATCGCCTGGACGACCGCGCCCCCTTCGACGGCCGGGTGCCGGGCGAGCACCTCGTCGACCGACTCGGCCTGGCCGCGGGTCCCGTCGAGCGCCTCGGTCAGCGTCCAGATCCAGCCGTCGGGGTCGGCGACCTCGGCCCCGATCCCGTACACCACGCTCCCGATGCGTACGTTCCCGTCCACGGTGCGGTAGGCACGGTGTTCGGGCTTGACCCGGGGACGCCGTAAGCCGGACACCGGCGGTGGCGGCCGGTCCGGTTTCACGCCCGTACCGCCCTCGGCTCCCTGAACCGGGCGGCCAGCTCGGAGGCGGCCAGCACGATTCTGAACTGATGCTCCACCTGGTCGTGGACCGGGATCCAGCGGGCACGGCAGTCCGCTTCGAACGCGTCGCAGCGCCGTGTGAGGAACACGTCCAGGGAAGCGCGTACCTCGGCCGCCTCCGTACCGCCGGCGCCGGCCGCGCCGCCCGTGACGCCGGGGTCGTGACCGGGCTCCGTGCCGTGCCCGGCGGCGAGCATCTGGTGCAGCATCCCCGCCGTACGGACCACGAGCCGCCGGGCGGCGATCCGGAGCGCCATGATCCGCGCCCGGTTCAGCGGTGGCAGTCCGCCCGTCTCGCGCAGGGCCGCCTCCGGCGCCCATTCGTCCGCCAGCCCGCCGCAGATGGCGAGGTACTCCTCGACCGGCGCGAGCAGCGGTGCCACGGTGGCGGGCAGCCCCGGCCGCACCCGCTCCAGCAGTCCGGCGAGGAACAACGCGTCCTGCCGGAGCGTCCGGCTGATGGTCTCCAGGGCGCCGGACGGGTCGGGGTGGACGGAGGTGTCACCGACCTCCTCGACCCCCCACATCGGTGCTTCGACGACCGCCGTGACGGTGCCGTACGTATACGGATGGAACCAGGTGGAGGTGGCAGTGGCGGCGGGCAGTGAGTGGAACTGGTCCGTTTCCTGGGGCCGCGGCATGTCGTAGACGCCCGGTCCCGGGCTCGGCCAGAAGAACGCGTCGTACGGTCCCAGCTCCACCGGTATCCGCAGATCGGCGGCGGACCGGCCGAGCCGCTCGGGGAGACCGGGCAGCCGGCGGGTCAGCTGGACGAAGCTGCCGCCCACGTCCACACCGTGCAGCGAGCACTGGAGGTAGGGGCGCAGTTCGTCCTGGAGGTCGAGCAGGGCCCGGGTCTCGGGCATCGGTTCCGCGCCGGGCTCCGTGGGCAGCCACTCGGGCTGCTCCGCGAAGCCGGGACGGAAGAAGTGGCGGTAGTGCTGGGCGAAGGTCATCGGGCCCTTGAGCCACCGCTCGTTGCGGCGGGCTCCGTCGGGATCGAGGCAGAGAACGAAGTGCCAGGTCGTATCCATGGCCCGGCCCGGCCGCTCGGGCCGGGCGAGATACCGGGCCAGCCGCAGGGCCGTCATGCCGCCCACCGGTTCATTGGCATGCGGCCCCGCGACCACCAGCGCGTGCCGGCTCCCCCGCCCTATGGACAGCAGCCGTATCGGCTCCCCGGCCCGTGAGTAGCCGATACGCCGCAGGACGGCGCGGTCCGGGTGCGCCGCGGCCAGGCCCCGGGCGCGGGAGGTCAGTTCGTCGACGGTGAGATAACGACCCGGCACAGCGGCCCGTTCAGGAACCGGTCGAGTTGCTGTCGCCCGTGGTCTCTCTCCGGTCGAGACGTCGGATCTTGATGGTGGTCGGCTTGGGACGGGATGTGCTGTCGCTCTTGGCCGTTTTCCGCATGGAACGATCCCCCTTCGACACCACGGTGCCCAACTCCCCGTTGGACACCCTCATGTGATGGTCCGTCACGGATTAGGAGCACGTCAACAGCTGGGGTGACGTGGAATGTGATAAGGGGATACCTGCCGGATGCACCCGTCCGACGAATATCTCACTGTCCGTCAGCGTGCCCTCAGGCAGATCCGTCGAGATCCGTCAACAGGGCCTCGATCGCGGCCAGTTCCGGCTCAGCGAGCGCGGTGGCGGTCAGCACTTCGAGGTTCTGGTCCAGCTGCCGGACGCTGCTGGCGCCGATGAGGACGGAGGTGACGCGCGGGTCGCGCAGCACCCAGGTGAGGGCCAGCTGCGCGAGGGTCTGTCCGCGCTCGCCCGCGAGCTTGTCGAGCGCGCGCAGCAGGGTCAGCTTCCGCTCGCTGAGCGCGTCCCGCTTCAGGAAGTGCCCCACGGCCATCCGCGAGTCGGCGGGCACACCGTTCAGGTAACGGTCCGTCAACTGCCCCTGGGCCAGCGGGGAGAAGGCGATCACTCCGGCGCCCACCCCGGCGGAGGCGGCGATCAGACCGTTGTGCTCGATGCCGCGGTCCAGGAGGTTGTACGGGTGCTGGTTGATCAGCAGCGGGGTACCGAGGTCCCGGAGTATCGCGGCGGCCCGCTCCATCCGCTCGGGCGGGTAGTTGGACAGCCCGGCGTACAGCGCCTTGCCCTGCCGTACGGCCGAGTCCAGCGCCCCCATCGTCTCCTCGAGCGGAGTGTCGGGGTCGAACCGGTGGGAGTAGAAGAGATCGACGTGGTCGACGCGCATCCGCGTCAGCGACTGGTCCAGGCTCGCCAGCAGATGCTTGCGCGAGCCGAACTCACCGTACGGCCCCGGCCACATGTCGTAGCCGGCCTTGGTGGAGAGGAACAGTTCGTCGCGGTAGGGGCGGAAGTCCTGCGCGTAGAGCGTGCCGAAGTTCTCCTCGGCGCTGCCGTAGGGCGGGCCGTAGTTGTTGGCGAGGTCGAAATGGGTGACGCCCCGGTCGAAGGCGCGGCGCAGCACGGCGCGCTGGTTCTCCAGCGGCGCGGTGCCGCCGAAGTTGTGCCACAGGCCGAGGGAGACCTGCGGCAGTCGTACGCCGCTGTGACCGCAACGCGTGAAGCGCATGTCCTCGTAGCGGTCGGCGGCGGCGAGATGGGGAGGCTGCTTCAACGGACTCTCCTGCTTTCGTGTACACGGCGAAGGTCGAGGTCACGGCGTGGCCGAGGTCAAGACGTGTCGCGGTCACGACGTGTCCCTATGATCGCGCGGCCCCGGGGGGCGGGATTCGGCCGGGTCTCGTTTCCGCCGTTCCGGCGCTGTCCGCCGCGAGTCCGTCACACACGGTGGTGGCATCGGTGACCATCCGGGCCCGGCGGGAGAGCCCGCGGAACCAGCACTTCCGGGCAGGTCACACGGTGGGGATACCATCTGAAGTATGGCCGTACGCGCCGTATGTCCCGTCCGGCCCGTTCATGACCCGGCCGACGGCCCGGTCACGCGGTTCGGCAAGGAGGTACCCCACCATGGCTCCCGCGACGCGTTGGTTGACGGTGCTTCCCAGCGGCCACAGCGAGCTCCTGATGCGACAGGCCCGCTATGTCTCCTTCCCCCAGGACACCAGGATCTTCGAGGAGGGCGATCCGGCGGACCGGTTCTGGGTGATCCGCTCGGGCGCCGTCTCCCTGGACATGTACGTACCCGGCCGCCGGCGGGTGATGGTCGAGACGCTCGGGGTCGGGGACCTGCTCGGCTGGTCCTGGCTGTTCCCGCCGCACCGCTGGCACTTCGGGGCGGAGGCGTTCAGTCCGGTGCGCACCCTGGAGTTCGACGGGCACGCGGTACGGGCCATGTGCGAGGCCGATCCTGCGCTCGGCTACGCGCTGACCCGCTCCATCGCGGAGATCCTCGCCCGCCGCCTTGAGGTGGCGCGTACGAAACTGCTCGACCAGTACATGCGCCATGGTGGCCCGGGGCTGTGAGCCGGCGCCGTACCCGCGCACGGCAGGGGCCGTCAGGGCCCCGGTCGGCGCCTCCGGCGCCGTGGCGCTAGCCTGGGAGCCGGTGGTGGCCCGGCGGGCGACCACGCGGCGGTGGGGCCCGCCGTACCCGAACCGCGGAGATCTCCGCCAACGGTCCCTACTTGCGAAGGAGCGCGCCCGCGTACGGGCGCCCGGCGAGTAGGAGACGTATGCCCATGGGAAGCCCGTGGCCCCGCGTGGCGAACGAGCCCGACGAACCCACCGGACCCGATGACGGTGACGCCATGTCCGGAGCCGGCGCCGAGGCCCTGCCCGGGGCCGGGCGGCGGCGTGCGCGGGCCGGAGCGCTGTGGCCGGTGGTGGCCGTCGTGTCCCTCGGCGGTTCGATCGGCGCGGCGGCCCGCTACGGGGCGTCCCTCCTGTGGCCCACCGCGTCCGGCACCTTTCCGTGGACGACGCTCACCGTGAACGTGGTGGGGTGCGCGGTGATCGGCGTCTTCATGGTGGTGATCAGCGAGGTGTGGGCCGCGCACCGGCTGGTGAGGCCGTTCTTCGGGACCGGCGTGCTGGGCGGGTTCACCACGTTCTCCACCTACGCGGTGGACATCCGGCTCCTGGTGGGCTCCGGCAGGCCCGCCACGGGCATGGCGTATCTGGGACTGACGCTGGTGGCGGCCCTCGCCTCGGTGTGGAGTGCGGTGTGGCTGACGCGCCGCGTAGTCGCGTGGAGGCAGAGATGAACGGGCTGATGGGCAGTGCCCTGCGGCTGACGGTCCTCATCGGCGAATCCGATGTGTGGCACCACAAGCCCCTCTACACCGAGATCGTGCACCGCGCGCACCGGGCGGGGCTGGCGGGCGCGAGCGTGTTCCGCGGGATCGAGGGGTTCGGCGCGTCCTCCCTGATCCACACGCAGCGGCTGCTGTCGCTGAGCGAGGATCTGCCGGTCGCGATCGTGATCGTGGACTCGGAGGAGAAGATCCGGGACTTCCTCCCACGGCTGGACGAGCTGGTCCGCGAGGGGCTGGTCACGCTGGAGAACTGCGAGGTCGTCCGTCACGCCGGGCGGCGGGAGGCGCGGTGAACTGGCTGCTGGTCGTGGCCGGGGCCGCCATCGGAGCCCCGCTGCGTTTTCTGACCGACCGGAGCGTGCAGCGCGGACACGACAGTGTCTTCCCGTGGGGGACGTTCGCGGTCAATGTCGTGGGGTGTCTGATCCTCGGGCTGCTGACCGGCGCGGTCGCCGCCGGGGCCGCCTCCTCGCGGACCCAGCTGTTCCTCGGCACCGGCCTGTGCGGCGCGCTGACGACGTACTCGACCTTCAGCTACGAGACGCTGCGGCTCGCCGAGGACGGTGCGAAGCTCTACGCCGCCGTGAATGTCCTCGGCAGCGTGGCGGCCGGGCTGGGCGCGGCCTTCGCCGGGGTCGCCCTCGCCGGGGCGCTGTGGGCGTGAGCCGCCACCGGTACGGTGCGGTGGTGGTCCCCCGGGACGGCCGGCGACGGCGGCTCGGCGGGGCCGCTCCGGACGGCCGACCGAGGAGTACGTACAGGCGATGCGCGAAGCAGACGACAAGGCGACGCCCGCGGCGGACGACGCGCCGGTGATCCTGGGCGACGAGCCCGGCTCGTTCGCCCGGGGAGTACTGACCGACCGCCATCCGGCGCTGATCCAGCAGGTGCGCGACGCCTTCCCCTGCACCCCCGCGCAGCACCGGGCGCTCGACGCCCTGCTGCGCTCGGTCACCGACGGGGTGATCGAGCCGCTCGCGCCGGACGCGCACGACCGCGCCCAGTGGGAGGTCTGGGGGCGTGACGGCGCCGGGGGTTCCCGGTTCGGCCGGTCCTGGTTCGACGTGCCGTTCCTGTGGGCCGAGAGCTACTTCTACCGCGTGCTCCTCGACGCCATGGGCTACTTCGGCGACGGCCCCTGGCGGGGCGTCGACCCGTTCGCCCCCTTCAAGGACGCCGAGCTGCGCGGCCCGGCGGTGGACGACGAACTCGCCGCACTCGACGGGCTCGCCGGACGCCCCGCAGACGAGCAGGCGCTCGCGCTGGCACACGCCTCGCTCTGGGGCAACCGCGCGGACCTCGGCTTCCGGATCGCCTCGGGAGCCGTCGCCGCCGACAGCGGTACGGACCCGCGCCTCGTCGCGGACGACGGCCCGCTGCTGTGGTCCCTGCTGCCCGTGGGCGCGGCGGCCACGGTGCATCTGATCGCCGACAACGCCGGCCGGGAACTCATCCCGGATCTCGTGCTCCTCGACCATCTGCTCCACACCGGACGCGCCTCCCGCGCCGTCCTGCACGTCAAGCCGTATCCGTACTACGTCTCCGACGCGACGATGACGGACGTCATCGACGGTCTGCGGCGGCTGGGCGCGGCGTCCGGATACGCGGCCGGGACCGGCGAACGGCTCTGGGCCGCGATGGCGGGCGGGCGGCTCACGGTGCGCGCGCACGGCTTCTTCCGCGCGCCGCTGCCGTACAGCGCGATGCCCGACGATCTGCGCCGGGAACTCGCGGGCGCCACCGTGACGCTTCTCAAGGGCGACCTCAACTACCGGCGTCTGGTGGGCGACCGGTACTGGGCGCCGACGTCCTCGTTCGCCGGCCGCACCGCGTACTTCCCCGGTCCCGTGGCCGCGCTGCGCACCCTGAAGTCCGATGTGATCGTCGGTCTCGACGCCCGCACGCTGGAGGGCCTGGAGGCGAGCGGGAAGTCGTGGCGTACCAGCGGCACGCACGCGCTCGTCCAGGCCCGTCGCTGACAACCTCGCCGTCCTGTTCCGGAGCGGGAAAGGGCCGCCGACGGTGTCGGCGGCCCTCCTGACGGCCGGTTCACGGGTCAGCCGTGACGAGTGTCCCGTCGCCCGTCAGCGTGCCGGACCGGTACGGCGCGGGGTGACCGTCAGTGTTCCCAGACCGGCAGCCAGATGTCGTTGTCGGCGCCGGCGCAGGTGTACTGGATCAGGGCGTTCCCCTTGCCGACACCGCCCTTGACGTTCAGACACTTCTGGCTGGACTTGACGACCAGCTCGTAGCCGATGCCCTTCCGTACGAACTTCCACAGGGCGTTGGCGTCGTTGCCGCAGGTCCACTGGATGACCTCGGTGCCGTTGGCGTTGCCACCGCCCCTGACGTTCAGGCACTTTCCGCTTTCCTTCGACGCGAACTGGTAGTAGCCGCCGCCCTTGGCGGTGGCCTCCCAGCGTTCGTTCGGGGTCCCTGACCAGGGCCACTGGATGACCGGCGTACCGTTCGCGCTGCCGCCGCCCTTGACGTTGGCGACCTGGCTGGGGTTGGCGGCCAGACGGAGGCTGAGCTGCTGGACGGTGACCGCTCTGTCCGTCTCGGGCTGCGCCGAGGCGGTCGGCGTCATCGAGGCGACGAGCATCGTTCCCGCGAGAGCGGCGGCCGCGGCGGCCCAGTTCAGCTTGTATACCGACATGACTTCTCCTGACACGATTCGGGCCGGACTGTCCGGCACCGGGAGGAGACTGCCGGATGCCGTCGCCATGGAAGCCGGGCGGCGACGCCAAACCACCTCTTCGGGTACTCGGTGTGGGCCGGACGAGTGAGACGGCCGTGTACACCCGCCCCAACCGCCCCAATCCGAACGCGTGTTGCCCGGTTCTCGTCTAGGGAGTTCGCCGAGCGCCGGTGAGCCGGGCCCTCATGAACGGGTACGCCACGGCGTATCCGACGGCCACGCCCCCGGCCACGAAGGACGCCCACGTCAGAGCGGTGCCCCACGTCTGTCCGAAGAGATGCCCGAGGGAGGACGGCACCAGCAGGGCCAGCACCGTCATGACGACCGCGGAGAGCGCATACGCTCCGCGCGTCTTCACGTGGCCGGGCAGGAAGTTGGTCAGTAACTCGGCCAGCAGCAGCACGCGGTGAACCCCGTTCTCCGAGACGTCACGGACTCCGGCCGGTGGCCCGGCCGGTCGTCGGAGTGTCCCAGCGCCGCACTCGCCCACGGAACCGGCGCGCCCGGCGCCTCGCCTTCCGGGACCCCGCCGATCCCCACCGGCCCGATCGGACCCCGGCGATCCCCACCGGCCCGATCCCACCCGTCTGATCCGCGATGCCGCCCGCTGACCCGCCGTATAGGTACGAACCTTTGGCTCCATACGCCCTTGACCGGCCATGACACAGCTCCTACGGTCCCTCGGGAGCCCGAAGTCATTGTCAGGTGCTCGTCAGCCACGGCCGGAGACCCACCGGTCGTGTGACGTTCCAGCCGTACCGACTCCCTCAGGAGGGCCCTCCCATGGCACGCCACCCCCACACCGCCCGAAGGCTCCTGCCCCCCACGCTGATCGCCGTCGCCGCCGCGACCGCGGTGACCGCCGGTCTGCTCGTCTCCGCCGGCACGGGAAACGCCACGGCACAGACCGACAGCGGTATCGAATCCGTCCCGTCGGCCATCCGGACGGTCTCGTCCGGCTGGACCGTTCCCTGGGGCCTCAGCTGGCTCCCCGACGGGGCCGCGCTCGTCACCGAGCGCGACTCGTTCAAGGTCTTCAAGCTCACGCAGTCCGGCGCCCGGACCCAGGTCGGCACCGTGCCCAACGTCGTGACCACCGGCGGCGAGGGCGGGCTCCTCGGCATCGCCGTCTCGCCGAACTGGAACAGCGATCACTACATCTATCTGATGCACACCTCGTCCAGTGACAACCGCATCGTCCGGATGACGTACGACGGCTCCTCGCTCGGCGGCTACACCGTGCTGGTCAGCGGCATGGCCAAGAACCGCTATCACAACGGCGGGCGGATCAAGTTCGGCCCGGACGGCTACCTCTACGCCACCACCGGCGACGCGCAGAACGCGAACCTCTCGCAGGACGCGAACTCCCTCAGCGGGAAGGTCCTGCGGATGACGCCCGAGGGCAGGCCCGCGCCGGGCAACCCCTTCGGCACGCTCGTCTACTCCCTCGGCCACCGCAACCCCCAAGGGCTCGCCTGGGACGCGCAAGGCAGGCTGTGGGAGGCTGAGTTCGGCAACACCAAGTTCGACGAGCTGAATCTGATCGAGCCCGGCAAGAACTACGGCTGGCCGGTCTGCGAGGGCAACTGCACCACCGCCGGCATGACCAACCCCGCCCGGCAGTGGCCGACGAACGAGGCCTCCCCCAGCGCGGTCGCGTACGCCGACGGCGCGCTCTATCTGGCGGCGCTGCGCGGCGAGCGACTGTGGCGGATCCCGGTCACCGGTACGAGTACGGGCACGCCCGTCGCGTACTACGCCAGTCAGTACGGCCGGCTGCGCACCGTGGAGCAGGTCCCCGGCAAGAACGCCCTGTGGCTGGCGACGACCAACGCCGACGCCAACGGCGGCGAGCCGGCCGGCGCGGACAAGGTGTTCCAGATCGATCTGCGCTAGGGGCCCGGACGTGCACGCCTCCCTCGGCCGGGCGCCGGGCCGGGGGAGGTGCCCACGCCCTGATCACACGTGTGCTCCGCGCCGCTCGCGGGCCGGAGGGCCCGGCCCGAAGGTGGGGGGGGAGAGCCCGACGGTGAAGGGAGCGCGGTGTGGCCACCAGGGCCGACGAGCCTGCGGATCCGGACCGCCCCCGGGCACGCCGGCCGTCGAACGGCGCCGTACTGCTGTGGGTCGTGGGACTGACCGGGTTCATCCTGGTGATCGGCCTGCTGACCGGCACCGGCGTACGCCTGGTCAGCCTGCTCGTGTTCCTCCCCGCGTTCGCCGCCGCCTTCTCCGACGTCCGGCAGACCATGTTCACCGCGTGCTGGTCCATCGCCGCGATGGCGCTGTCCCTGGCCTACCACCCGGCACCGGACCAGGGCGATGACATCGCGGCGCTGACACTGACCGTGGTCTTCGGCGTGCTGAGCGTGCTGGGCTGCCGGTACCGGATCGGGCACGAGAACGAGATGCTGCGGCTGCGGTCGACCGCCACCGCCATGCAGCGGAGCATCCTCCGGCCGCTCCCGCTGCTCACCGACCAGGTGCTGATGGACGGTGTGTACGAGCCGCTCCAGGAGGACAAGCTCGTCGGCGGCGACATCTACGACCTGGCGGCCTCGCCCTACGGCACGCGCGTGCTGATCGGTGACGTCCAGGGCAAGGGGCTGCCCGCCATAGGCACGGCCTTCGCCGTGATCGGCGCGTTCCGCGAGGCGGCGTACCGCGAGACGACGCTCCCCGGTCTCGTGAACGCCCTGGAGGAGGCCGTCGTACGGCACAACGCCATCGCCGCCGAGGCCGACGAGCCGGAACGGTTCGTGACCGCGCTCGTCCTCTGTATCGACGACTCCCCGACGGTGCAGGCCATCTGCTGCGGACACCCCCGCCCGTATCTCGTCGGACCGGGCGCGGCCGTCTCCGTACTCCTCGATGAAGCGGATCTCCCGCTCGGCCTCGGCTCGCTGGCGTCCGCGGCCCGCACCGTCGGCCGGTTCGACTTCCCCTTCGACACCACACTGCTGCTCTGCACCGACGGCCTGACCGAGGCCCGCGCCCCCGACGGCACGTTCTTCCCGCTGCGGAAGCGTCTCGCCGAGAGCGCGGAGCTGCCCCCGAACCGGCTCGCGCGCTCCCTCCACACGGTTTCCCGGGCCTTCGCCGCGGGACATCAGCAGGACGACATCGCCGTGCTCGCCCTGCGGCGCTCCTCCGCCGAGGGCCGTTCCCCGGCCGCGTGACACCGCAGGGCGTCCCGGACGTCAGGCGTCCAGGCGTCCAGGCGTCCAGGCGTCCAGGGCGAGGTCAGACCGGCCGGCTTCCCGCGCTCGCTTGCGCGGGCTCGGCCGCCGGGGTCGCCGCCGCCGGTCCCGTACGCAGGATCCGGGCGGCCGACGCGGCGATCACGCAGAAGACCACCGGCAGGAAGAAGGTGAGGTTCAGCGGGATGAAATGGGTCATGGGCCCGATGATCGCGGGCCCGGCGAGCATGCCCAGATAGCCGAGTCCGGCGACGCGGGAGACATTCACCCCGGCGTTCCCCTGGTCCGCGTGGCCCGCGGCGCTGAAGAGCTGCGGTACGGAACCGGACAGCCCGATGCCGAAGACCGTCCAGCCGGCCAGGGCGAGGGGAATCCAGGGGGAGAGCGCGACGACCGTCAGCCCGAGCGCCCCCAGGGCCGTGCCGTAACGGACGATCGCGACGGGGCCGAAGCGCGCCGCCACCCGGTCGGTGAGCAGCCGTCCGATCGTCATGGCGGTGGAGAACGCGCCGTAGGCGAAGGCGGCGGTGGCGGCGGGCGCGTCGAGGACTTCCCGCAGGCCCAGCACGCTCCAGTCGTTGGCGACGCCCTCGCAGAGCATCAGCATGAAGGCGAGCGCGGCCAGCGCCCAGATCCGCGAGGGGGTCTTCGCGCGCGGAGACTTCCGACCCGCCCGGGACAGCTCCTGGTCCGCCGGGGACGGCTTGCGCCCGGCGCCGGTCTCACCGGCCGTGCCGTCGTGCGTCTCCGGGCCGTGGGCGGGCGCGGGCCGCAGCAGGGCCGGGGTGAAGAGGACGGTGACGACCACCCCGAAGACGCTGACCGAGGTGAGGGTCAGCGCCGCGCTCCAGTCCCAGCTGAGGGTCCGGGCGCCGACCAGCGCGGCCAGCACCCCGCCGACCGAGAAGAAGGCGTGGAACGCGGACATGATGGGCCGTTCGTAGCCGCGTTCGACCTGGACGGCATGGGTGTTCATGCTGACGTCCAGACAGCCGTTGCCGAAGCCGAACACCAGCATGGCCACGGCCAGGGTCCACGCCTCGGTGGCGAGGCCGGGCAGGATCAGCGCGGCGCTGCACAGCGCCGCGCTCGCGGGCACCACCTTGCGCGCGCCGAGACGGTCGGTGAGCGGCCCGACCAGTTGCATTCCGGCGAACGCGCCGCCGCCGAGCAGCAGCAGGAGCCAGCCGAGCACGGCATGGCTGATCCCCGCGCGGTGCTCCACGGTCGGGATGTGGACGACCCACATGCCCATCACGAACCCGTTGAGGGTGAAGAAGCCGAAGGTGGCGATCCGGGCGGCGCGCAGTGATTTCTCCATGCGTGTTCTCTCCATGCGAGCGAACATAGCAAACATGGAATACGTTCGAAACATTGCCCAACGGTCGCCAGCCATGTTCAATATCCGGTATGGCGCGCACAGAACGACTGAGGCTGATCACCGATGCCGTACGCGAGGCCGGGCAGCTGAGCGTGGCCGGACTGGCGCGGCTCACCGGGGCCTCCGAGATGACCATTCGCCGCGATCTGGAGGCCCTGGGCACCCAGGGTGTACTGGAGCGCTACCGCGGCGGCGCCAGAAGCCTGCTGCTGCGGGGCGAGGAACCGCCCTTCGCGCTCCGGGCGCGGGAGGACACGGAGACGAAGCGGCGCATCGCCGCCGCCGCGGCCGGACTGATCGCCGACGGCGAGTCGGTGCTCGTCGACAGCGGCACGACCTGTCTGGAGGTGGCCCGCGCCCTGGAGCACCGCAGGCTGACCGTCATACCGCTCTCCCTGCACGCCGCGAACGCGCTGACCGGTGCCCCCCGGCTGAAACTGCTGCTGCCCGGCGGTGAACCGCGTCCGGGCGAGCTGGCGTTGACCGGCCCGCTGACCGAGGCGTCGCTCGCCGCGCTGCGCTTCGACACCGCCGTCATCGGCTGCTGCGGGCTCACCTCCAGGGACGGTCTGACCGCGTACGACCTGGCCGACGCCGCCGTCAAGCGCGCCGCGATCTCCTCGGCCCGCCGGGTGATCGCCGTGGCGGAGGCCGCCAAGCTCTCCCGTACGGCGCTCGCCTTCGTCGCGCCGGTCTCCGCGCTCGACGCCGTCGTGACGGACGGGACGGCCCCGGAGGAGGAGACGGCCGCGTTGGCCGCGGCCGGGGTGATCGTACGGACGGTGTGAGGCGCCGCCAGGTGTGAGGGGGCGGCGAGGGGCGGGCGGGGACCGCCCCGGCATCTGTCCTAGAGCTGCCTGAGGTGATCGCGCAGGCTTCGGGCGACCTGCGCCATGAGGGCGTCGGCCCCGGGTTGGGTACTGGCCGGGACGAGTGACTCGGTGAGGACGGCGATGGCGAAAGCCTGGCCGTCGGAGTGCTCGACCACACCGATCTCATGACGGAGGTTGAGAAGGGTGCCGGTCTTGGAGGACCAGGTGGTGGCGTCGGAGCTGAAGTCCGGGGTGAGCCGGTGCCGTAGCACGTTGTGGCTCATGAGCCCGCGCACCCGCTCGGCCACTTCGGGGTGGATCGCCGAGGGTGTCCACAGGGCCTGGAGCAGTTCGACGTAGGCGCGTGCGCTGCCGGTGTTGGCGCGGGTCGTGTCGAGCTGCGGCACCCGGTGCCCACGGCCGCTGGTGCCCGCGTCGATGGCGAGGGAGTGGGCGAGATGGGCCTCGGCGGCGTCGAAGCGTTCCACGGGGGTGTCGGACAGTTCGAGCATGCCGTGCCGGACGGTGAGGCCGCGCACGCCGAGTTCGTGGAGGATGCCCGCGACCCGGGCGGGCGGGGTGAGGGCGAACAGCGCGTCGGCGGCCGTTCCGTCGCTCACGCAGGTGCTCAGATAGAGCAGGTCGTCGATCGCGATCCGGGCGGGGTGACGGAATCGGCTCAGCCCGGTGGGGCCGGGCGTGGTGATCCGCCCGGGTTCCACGTCGAGCGTCGTCGCCCCGTCGAGCTCGCCCCGCCGTATGCGCTCGGCCGTCGCCAGCGCGAGCGGCACCTTGACGAGGGAGGCGGCGGGCAGCGGGGTGTCCGGGTCGATCCCCAGCTCTTCTCCCGTGTGCAGGTCCCGCACGAGCAGGCAGCCGTGCAGACCGCCGTCGCGCAGTTGCCGGCGCATCTCGCCGAGCAGTGCCTCGGTGTTCACGCCGCCGCCCCGCCCGAGGCGCCCGCCCGGGTGCCCGCGCCCAGGAGACGGGCGAGGCCGTCGCCCAGGCGCGCCTCGATGTGCTGTGGATTGCCGTCCGCCGCGGCGGCGAGGGCGAACCCCCGGCTGAGTGTGATCTCACCGATGGGCCGCCAGTGCAGGGCGAGTTCCCCGGCCTGCGCCGGGGAACACAGCAACAGGTCCTGCGCGCAGAGGACTTCCGCGGCGGCGGTCGTCAGGTCGGCCGCGGCGACGAGCTGTGCGGGCCGCAGGCCCACCGCGTCGCGCAGTCGCGTCAGCGGGTCACGGATATGCGGCACGTCGTCCTCAGGCTGGATCCAGATACGGCGCGCCGGGCCGGCGGAGGCCCGTCCGATCCGCAGCGTCTCGACGTACACACGCCTGACGCCGGGATCCCGCGCACCGGCGAGCCCGAGCGGGACGGACCACGTCGCCTCGTCCCCGGGCACCGCGAGCACGGCGGCACGCACCTGCTGGGCGTGGATCAGCTCCCTGCGCTCCGCCGGCGCGGCGACGCGGAGATCGAGCGTGACACCGTATCCGCGCGCCTCGGCGACGAGACGGGCGAGTCCGGCTGTGGAGCAGATGCCCGGCACCGCGAGCCGCCAGGGCTTGCGCTTGGCGGCGGTCGCCTCGTTCAGCAGCACCTCGGCCGACTGTACGAGCTGTCGGGCGGCCGGCAGCATGTGCCGGCCGAAGGGGGTCAGGACGGCCCGCCGTGACGTGCGCTCGAACAACTGCTCACCGAAGCGTTCCTCCAGCGCGGCGACACGACGGCTGGCCACCGACTGGGACATCCGGGCAGCCGCCGCTCCGACGGTGAAACTGCCGTGTTCGCTGACGCTGACAAACGCGTGACACGCTCCCACCAGATCCACGCGCCGCACTCTATGCCAGATCGGCATGGAACAGCGCATGAGCGTATTGGACCGCATGGCAGTCCGACGGTGAGGGTGGTCCCGGCACCGATGACCACGACCACGTACCGGGATGGGGCCGTGTCACCCCATCCCCTATGCCGCCCCACGCGCCCGCCCGCGCGCACGGGGCGCCCCGGAGGTTTGGACCATGCACTGCACCCGTGCCCGGCGCGCCGTTCTCGGCGCACTCGCCGCGCTCGCCCTCGTCCCGCTCGTGGCCTGCGGCCAGGAGAGTTCCGCGGCCTCGTCGTCTCTGTCCGCCGCGTCGTCCCCGTCCGCCACGGCGACGACAGGGCCGGGCGCGGCGACGAAGCCGTTCACCGGCGAACTCAAGGAGCTTGAGCGCACGTTCGACGCGCGGCTCGGTGTGTACGCCATCGACACCGGCACCGGGCGCGAGGTGGCGTACCGGGACGGCGAGCGGTTCGGCTACGCCTCCACGTTCAAGGCGCTGGCCGCCGGTGCCGTGCTGCGGAAGTACTCCCTGAGCGGCATGGACCGGGTGATCACATACTCCAAGGAGGATCTGGTCGCCAACTCCCCCGTGACCGAGAAGCACGTCGAGACCGGGATGACCTTGAAGGAGCTGTGTGACGCCACCGTCCGCTTCAGCGACAACACCGCGGCCAACCTGCTCTTCGACCAGCTCGGCGGCCCCAAGGGCCTCCAGGCCGTACTCCGGGGCATCGGCGACGACGTCACCCTGATGGAGCGCCGCGAGCCCGAGCTGAGCCGGTGGGTCCCCGGCGACACGCGGGATACGAGCACGCCGCGGGCGCTGGCCAGGGATCTGCGCGCGTTCGTGCTCGGAGACGTCCTCGGCAAGGGCGAACGCGCCCAGCTCACGGAGTGGCTGCGGACCAACACCACCGGGGACGAACTCATCCGGGCCGGGGTGCCCAAGGGCTGGGTGGTCGGCGACAAGACGGGATCCGGCAGCTACCACGGCGCCCGCAACGACATCGCCGTGGTGTGGCCGCCCGACTCCGCCCCCATCGTCATGGCGATCATGTCGAACCGCCCCGGCAAGGACGCCGCCTACGACAACAAGCTGATCGCGGAAGCCGCGTCCGTGGTCGTCGGCGCGCTGTCGTAGCGGACGACACGCTGTCGTAGCGGACGACACACTCCGCGGACCGATCCCCCACACGCCCGGCGACGGCGACCCGTGGGCGGACACCTGGCCGTACACCGACCCGGTGTTCGTGGACGTGATCCGCCGATCCACTGACCGGCGCGGAGCCCGCCCCCGGACGACCGGCGGCGGGCGCTCAGCTGTAGTAGGCGATCTTGCCGTCGAGGACCTCCATGGCCCGGCGCAGCGCCGCCACTCGCTGCTCCAGGGTGGCGCGGTGCTCACGCAGGAAGGTGACCTTTTCCCGCGGAGGCTGCTCGGCTCGCAGGAGGGCGACGAACCCGCGCAGGTCCGCGATGCCGAGGCCGGCCTCGCGGAAGCACGTGACCAGGCCGATCCAGAAGATGTCGTCGTCGGTGTACTCCCTGCGCCCGCCGACGGAGCGGCCGATCGGGCCGATGAGCCCTTCGCGTTCGTAGTAGCGCAGCGTGTCGATGGAGACGCCGGTGCGGTCGGCGGCCGCCGCCGGGGTAATGGTGGTCATGGAGCTCCTTCGGCTGTCGCCGCTACCGCGCTTCGGCGAAACGCGCCAGGTGCTCGTCACCGAGCCGCACATGGCGTGCGCCGAGCGCCTCCTCGATCTGCTCCACCCGGCTCACGCCGACGATGGGATCGATGCCCTGCCGCATCAGCCATGCGAGGACGGTCTGGTTCCTCGTGGCCGACAGCTCACCGGCGATGTCGTCCAGGACCGCGAGCACCCGGGTGGTTCCGGGGTGATCATAGGTCCGCGGAAGCGGCTTGTCCGCGCGTACGTACGAACCCCACATCAGCGAGGTGTACGACCATACGGCGAGCCCCTCCGACCGCGCGAGGTCCAGGTCGTCGGCGGTGAGCATGCGGTGGGCGGACTCCGCGAGGGGGGTGAGCGGGCGCGGCTGGACGAGTGAGTGGCGCAGTTGGAGGGCCGTCAGCGGTTCCACGTGCCGCTGTCGCGCGAGCGACCGGGCGCGTTCGACGCGCCAGGCGGCATGGTTCGCGGCCCCGACCCGCAACGTGGCTCCCTGCCCGACCAGTTCGCCCAAGGCCCCGACGGTTTCCTCCAGTGGCACGCTGCGGTCCTCGGCGTGGGCCCAGAGCAGATCGAGGTGGTCGACTCCCAGGCGGCCCAGACTCTCCTTCACTCCGGCGTGGATGGCGCGGGCGGAGAGTCCTTCCGCGCTGTCCGGCCAGGAGTGCGGGACGAGGGGGTTCTGCCGGACCTTCGTCGCGATCCGCACCGCGTCGCGCGCACCCGGGCGGGCCCGGAGCCATGCCCCGATGAGACGCTCGCTGGCGCCGCCGACGCCGCTGGGGTCGGCCCAAAAGGAGTAGGCGTTCGCGGTGTCGAGCCAGACACCGCCGGCGGCGACGAAGGAGTCGAGGACGGCGAAGGCCCGGTCGCGGTCGACGAGGGTGCCGAAGTCCATCGTTCCGAGGACGATCTGAGGGTCGGTCGTGTTCATGCGTTCTATGCTCGGATCTGGAGCGCGCTCCAGATCAAGGGCTTTACGGCGAACGGTCCGGACTGGTTCCGGAGGCCGCCACCGCGTACAAGCCGCCACCGCGTACAACACGAGAAGGCGGTCCGGTGAGGGACATAGCGAGTCCTGGGCGCCGGGGGATCCTCGCGCTGGGCGCGGTGGTGGTGCTAGCGGCCTGTAACCCGGCCGCGAAGAGCACGGACGGTGCCAAGGTCCGCACAGACCTGGAGCCTCTGGAACGCCGGTTCGCCGCGCTCGGCGCGCTGTCCGGCGCGCACTGGCTCGGCACCGCGCTGGGCGCCGATTCGAGGATGTCCGTTCCGGGCCCCACCGATGTTCGCGTGGTGGGAACCGCCCGGCTGGGAGCAGGTGCCGTCGCCGCCATCACGGGGGCGCCGCATCGGAGCTTTCGGCGTGAGACACCACGCCGGATTCCGGGCGAGCTGGCCGAGTTCATGCCCGACGGCGCACGGTGGGTCCGCGGCGAATCCTTCGACAGCGACATGACGCGTGGGACGTACTCCGGCGCGTTCTATCTCGATGCGGGAACGGACACGGTCTACTTCGACACGACCAATCCGAGCGTTTCCGCCGGCTCCGGGCCGTGATCCGGTCCGGCGGCCCTCCGCCGTGGCTCAGCCGGGAGCGCCGAGCCCGGCGTCCCTGGCCAGCAGTGCGGCCTGGACGCGGTTTCCGGCGTCGAGTGCCGTGAGGATCCGGCTGATGTGCGCCTTGACGGTGCTTTCGCGCATACCGAGCGCCGTCGCGATCTCCGCGTTGGAGCAGCCCAGCGCGAGCCGTGCCAGTACGTCCGTCTCGCGCGGTGTGAGCCGGGCGACCTTGGCGCGCGCCGCCAGCGCCGCGGGCCGTTCGGCGTGGTGGTAACGGTCGATCAGCCGGCGGGCCGCGGCGGGGTGCAGCATGCCCTGGCCCGCGGCCACCACGTGGACCGCGCGGATGATCTCCAGCGGATCGGTGTCCTTGAGCAGGAAGCCGTCCGCGCCCGCGGCGAGCGCGTCGTAGACATACTCGTCCAGGTCGAAGGTGGTCAGGGTGATCACTCGCGGCGGGGCCGGGAGCGCGCGCAGCCGGCGGGTCGCGGCGATACCGTCCATACGCGGCATCCGTATGTCGACGAGCGCGATGTCGACACGGTGCCGGCCCGCCTGCTCGACGGCCGCCAGCCCGTCCGCCGCCTCACCGACGACGGTCAGTTCCGGGTCGGTGGTCAGCAGATCGACGAGACCGAGCCGCACCAGGGCGTCGTCGTCCACCACCAGGACGTTGATCATGACGCCGCCGAGGAGAGGTCGGAGGAGGTCACGGGCAGCCGGGCGGCGAGCCGCCAGCCTCCCCCGGTGGCGCCTGCGTGCAGATGGCCGCCCAGCGCGGCGACCCGCTCCGCCAGACCGATCAGACCGTACCCGCCGGGCGCCCGCGCCCCGGGGTCCTCGGACGCCGGAGGGGCCTCCCCCGCGGGCCCGTTGACCACCTCGACCGTGGTGGCCGGCGGCCCGTAGTGCACGCGCACCGCGACCGGCGCCGCGCAGGCGTGCTTGCGGGCGTTGGTCAGGGCTTCCCGCACGAGCCGGTGCACCGCCAGCCGGTGGGTGGTGGAGGTGCTGCCCGCGTCCCCGGACACCGTCGACTCGATCAGCTGTCCCGCGGCCCGTGCCTCGGCGAGCAGCTCGGCCAGATCCTGGAGCGCCGGGGCGGCCACGGCCACCGTGCCGTCGGCCCCGGCGGTCCCCACCGCCCCTGCCGTCCCGCCGGTCCCCCGGGGCCCGTCGTCGGAGCGCATCGCCCCGAGCACCTCGCGCAGATCGTCCAGCGCCTGTCCCGCGGTGCTCCGCAGCAGGGCGATCCGCTCGACGGTGGCCGGGGGCATTCCTTCCCCGCGCAGCTGGAGCACCCCGGCGTGCAGCATGAGCAGGCTCAGCCGGTGGGCGAGTACATCGTGCATCTCCCGGGCGATCCGCGACCGTTCGGCCAGTCTCGCCTGTTCCGCGCGGAGTTCGCGCTCCACCCGCAGTTGTTCGACCTGGTCCGTCAGCGCCTCCAGCAGCCGGCGCCTGCTGCCCAGCCACATGCCGAGCGCCAGGGCGAGACCAATGAGCACGGAATTGCCGAAGCTCGCGGTGGTCCAGTTGCTCAGCCGCCCTCCGGTGAGCGGCTCGCCCCGGGTCAGCGCGACGGCGAGCCACGGCAGCCCGGCGGTCAGGACGATTCCCAGACACACCCACACCTCGCGCAGCCTGCCCCGCGAGGAGAAGTGGTACAGCGTCACCAACAACGGCAGCAGGGCGCCGAGAACCGCCGACACGAGCGCCGCGCCCGCCGCCGCCCGGGGATACCGGTGGCGTCCGAGGGCCGCCACCGAGGCGATCACCGCCACCCATGGCGCGGGATCCGCCAGCGTGTCACCGGCCGACCGGTAACCCTCCAGTACGGACATCAGGGCGAGCGCCACCGCCGACGGTGCCTCCACCCACAGCGGCATTCTGCGGCCGGGCTCGGATTTCACCTCGTCATCCTAGAGACGCCGTACGCCGGGCTCCCCCGCCAAACAGCCATCGCCACCCCCGACTTTCGTCGGAGACCGGCGTCGCACAACAGCCGATTCCCCGGCTCCGCCCGCTGCCTAGCGTCGCTCGCATGGCTCTTCCACCGCCCCGTACCCCGCTGGTCCGCACCTCGCCGGCCGGCACCTCACCCACTGGCGCCGCACGGACCGGCGTACCCCCGGCCGGGGGTGCGCGGGCCCGGCGCACGCCCGTCCGGCGGCTCGCCGACCGGGGGCTGTTCTTCGCGGAGACACTGCGGACGTTCCGTACGACCGGCGCCGTGACGCCCAGCGGGCGCCCGCTGGCCCAGGCCCTCGCCGCGCCGCTGGCGGAGCGTACCGGTCGCCCCCGCGCCGTACTGGAGGTCGGGGCCGGCACCGGCGCGGTCTCCCGGGTACTCGCCGCTCTGCTCGGGCCGGAGGACACCTTGGACCTGGTCGAATCCAACCCGCGCTTCGCCCGCGTGCTCGCGGCCGATCTGCGTGCCGACCCCCGGTTCACGGTCCTGGGGGGCCGGGCCGGGCTCATAGCCGCACCGGTCCAGGAGCTGGACCCCGCGGCACGGTACGACGTGATCGTGTCGGGGCTGCCGTTCACCAACTTCCGCCCCGACGAGGTGTCCGATCTGCTCGCGCGCTATCTGACCGCGCTCAGACCGGGCGGTCGGCTGACGTACTTCGGCTATCGCGGCACCACCAGGCTGCGCGCGGTGTTCGGCAGCTCCCGGAGCCTGGCCCGGCACAGCGGAGTCGTGCACGTGCTCGACTCCTTCCAGCGAGCCCATGCCGTCGGCTGCCGCACCGTCTGGGGCAATGTGCCACCGGCGCGCGTCTGGCAGCTGAGCGCACCGGCTCACGAACACCGGCCGGACATTCCCTAGCGCGTGACGTCCTTGACGAACACGATGCCGTCGCTGTCCGCCAAGTGGGCCGGGTCGAACGGGGCGTAGCCGAACCAGGGGGATACGCGGGGCGCGGGGCGTGTGTCGCCCAGTGCGGCGGCCAGCCGCCGGGGGTCGACGACGTAATGGTCTTCCGGGAGCGCGTACAGCAGTCCCTCGACGGTGTCCGGCGGCGGCGTGTCCACGCCCTGGTGCCGGATCGTGCCGAGGGCCGTGGCCACGAAGGCGTACTCCTCGCCGAGCCGGACGCTCACCAGCGCCCCGGCGCTCCACCACTCCAGCGGCATGTCGCCCATCCGCATCGAGCTCTTCTCCCGCTGGAAATGCGAGTTGTGGGCGTGGAGGAGTGCCGGGCCCCGGTCGGCGAGGGCGAGGAGGTTGTCGGCCATCATCTGGCCCCGCAGGCCGATCAGCCGCGTCATGCGGCCCGGTGAGGTGTCGGCCATCCAGAAGTGGTAGCGCAGCAGCCCGACGGCGGTGCGCCCGTACAGGCGGGCCCGGTCCCAGTCCTCTCGCGATGACGTCGTGATCAGGTATGGCGTCTGCGCGTCGAGCAGCGCGACCAGATCGTCGGCGAGCAGCCGCAGTTCCCCGGCCTCGGCCGACCGCCCCGCGGACCGGGACGGGTCCATCATCGCGGCGGGCTCGGTCCACCGGTCGTCGGCGCCGAGCAGGCGGTCGAGTGTGTCCGCGGTACAGGGGAGCAGCCGCGCGTCCACCCGGGCCGCGAGATAGCCGTGGAGTGCGGTGAGGGCCTGCCGGGGACTCGCCGCGTGGGTCATCTCCAGCGGGCCGTCGAACCCGGCGAAGCGGAGCCGCTCGGACGCGGGCCGGCCGTCGTCGTCGGCGCGGACGTTGTAGGCGCGCATCCAGCGTACGAGCTCGCGGTTGGCCGCGGAGGCGCCCCAGCCGTGGCTGATTCCCCGTGCCATGACGTCGTCCAGGGTGCCCGTGCCCGAGGTGACGTAGTCGTCCACGACCAGACCCATCAGGCAGTCGCTCTCGATCGCGATCGTCCGGTAGCCCTCCTGTTCGACGAACTGCCGGAAGAGCTCGTTGCGCACGTCGAGCAGGAGGTCCTCGCCGTGGGTGGGCTCGCCGAGGGCGAGCAGTCGCGGCCGGGCCGGAAGGGGCTTCAGGAGGGCGGCGGCCGTGACGGCCCGAGCGGCGTCCTTGATGTCGGTAACCATGCCTTCAACGGTATCGTTGAACCCTCGGTGGAGACTTTTCCGCGATATCGTCCGCTCCGTGGCACGAAACCTTCAAAACGCCGGTCGGCTCAGGCCGATCGACCTGGCGCGCGGGCACGGTCTGTCGACGCAGGCCGTCAGGAACTACGAGGAGGCCGGCATCCTGCCGGCCGCCGGTCGCACGGCCCACGGCTACCGCACCTACACCCCGCTGCACGCGCGGGCCCTGGGCGCGTTCCTCGCGCTGGTGCCCGGTCACAGCCACGGGACGGCGACGTCGATCATGCGGGCCGTGCACCGGGACGCGGTCGACGAGGCGTTCCGTCTCATCGACGAGAGCCACGCCCAGCTGCTCGACGACCGGCGGACCCTTCAGGCCGTGGAGAACGCCCTCCGCGACCTGGCGCACACCACGGCATCCGAACCCGCCGCGGCGGTGCCCCGGTCCGCGCGAACGTCCGGGCCGGTGTCCGGGCCGGTGTCCGGGCTCGGCGGCACGTTCATCGGGCCGCTTGCGGAGGAGCTCGGAATCCGGCCCGCGACGCTGCGGAAATGGGAGCGCGCCGGGCTGGTGCGCCCGCGCCGCGACCCGCTGACCGGGTACCGCGTCTACGACGAGGCCGACGTACGGGACGCCCGGCTGGCCCACCAGCTCAGACGGGGCGGCTATCCGCTGGAGCGGATCGCCCCGCTGCTCGCCCAGGTGCGGGCGGCCGGCGGCCTGGAGCCGCTGGAGGCCACACTGCACGACTGGCACGGGCGGCTGTCCGCTCGCGCGCGGGCGATGCTCACCGGGGCCGCCGAGCTGGAGGCGTATCTCCGCGAGCGCGGATGAGACTCCGGCCGCGTGCCGAGGAGAGGAGAGGAGAGGAGAGGAGAGGCACGGCCCCGGGGTGTGCCGCGGCGTCCGCTTGCCGCGGGTCGGCGACCGCCGCAGGCTGGATTCATGGCTGTTCCCGCGTCCGCCGCCCCCGCCACGGAGACCTACGGCGGCTGGGCCGTCGAGACCCCGGGGCCGGTCAGCACCGGGCGGCCACTGGTCCGTGTCAGCCGCCGCGTGCCCGTCCCCGGGCCCGGCGAACTGCTGCTGCGGGTGGAGGCGTGCGGCGTCTGCCGTACGGATCTGCATCTGACCGAGGGCGATCTCGCCCCGCACCGCCCGGCGAGCATCCCCGGCCATGAGATCGTCGGCCGGGTGGCCGCCGTCGGCGAGGGCGTGACGCGGTTCCGTACCGGCGACCGGGCCGGCGGGGCCTGGCTGCGCGGGACCTGCGGGACCTGCCGCTACTGCCGGGCGGGACAGGAGAATCTCTGCCCCCGGTCCCTCTATACGGGGTGGGACGCGGACGGCGGCTTCGCCGAACTGGCCCTCGTCCCCGAGGCGTTCGCCTACCGGCTGCCGGAGAACCAGGACGCCGCGCTCCTCGCGCCGCTCCTGTGCGCCGGGATCATCGGCTACCGCTCGCTGCGCCGCAGCGCGCTGCCCCGCGGCGGGCGTCTGGGGCTCTACGGTTTCGGCGCCTCCGCCCATCTGGCCGCGCAGGTGGCGCTGGCCGAGGGCGCCACGGTCCATGTCCTGACCCGGTCGGCGTCGGCACGTGACCTCGCCATGGAACTCGGCGCCTCCTCGGCCGGTGACGCCCGGGACCGGCCGCCGGAGCCACTGGACTCCGCGATCCTGTTCGCCCCGGTGGGTGACCTGGTGCCGGTGGCGCTGGAGGCCCTGGACCGGTCGGGCACGCTCGCGATCGCCGGAATCCACCTCTCCGACATTCCGGTGCTCAACTACCAGCGCCATCTCTTCCAGGAACGGAATCTGCGCAGCGTCACCTCCAACACCCGCCAGGACGGCTACGACTTCCTCGCCCTGGCCGAGCGCATCGGCATCCGCGTCACCGTCAGCCGCTATCCGCTGAGCCAGGCCGACCGGGCGCTCACCGACCTCGCGGCCGACCGGGTGAACGGCGCCGCGGTGCTCGTACCCGACTGACGCCCGTACCCGGCCGGCGCCCATGGCACGTTGACGCCCATGGCCCGCTGACGCCCGTAGCCGGGCCGGCGCGCACCGCCGCCGCGCTCACCCGCCTGCCCGGCGCTCAGCCACCGGGCAGTTCGAGCCGGCGCACGGTGCCGGGAGCGATGACGGACTCGACCCCGCCGAGCACCACGCGTACCGGACCGTCGCTCCCGTCCGGCACGGCGATCCGTACCCGCTGGGCCAGGATCCGCAGATCCACGTCCCAGTGACTGCGGTAGCGGATGCCGACCCCGAACTTCGACAGCTGGGGCAGCGGCGCCGGATCCAGCCACAGCGCGTTGTCCCGGGTCTCCAGACCCGTCAGCCCGCGCTGGACGAAGTCCAGGGTGCCCGCCATCGCGCCGAGGTGGATGCCCTCCGCCGTGGTGCCGCCCTGGACATCCGCCACGTCCCCGGCGAGCGCCTCCTCGGCGAAGGCCCACGCCTCCTCACGGCGGACCCGGGCCAGCACCCACGCGTGGACGAGGGAGCTGAGCGTGGACCCGTGGCTGGTACGGGCGAGGTAGTAGTCGACGGTGGCCCGCCAGGAGTCGTCGTCGAGACGGTGACCGAGCTGCCGGAAGAGCCCGGCGAGTTCCCGGGGCGAGAAGAGATAGCCGAGCATCAGCACATCGGCCTGCTTGGACGCCTGATAGCGGTTGGCCGTGTCGCCCTCCGCCTCCAGGATCCGGTCCAGCCGCCGGATGTCGCCGTACCGCTTCCGGTATCCCTCCCAGTCGAGTTCGGCGAGGTCCCCGTATCCGGCGAACTGGCTGATGATCCCCGCGTGGTACGGCACATGGAGCCGGTGGGCGATGTCGTCCCAGCCGTCCTGTTCCGACGGCGCGAGCCGGATGCGGTCGAAGAGCTGGTGGCGGTGCGCGAGGGGCAGGGTCCGGCAGAGTTCGAGGGCCCGGGTCAGTACCCACGCGGCGGTGACGTTCGTATAGGCGTTGTCGTCCAGGCCCGGCACCGTGGCGTCCGGGTAGCCGTCGTGGTACTCGTCGGGACCGACGACGCCGCGGATGCGGTACCGCTCCAGCGCCGGGTCCCACACCGCGCTGCTCGCCCAGAACCGTGCGATCTGGAGCAGGGTCTCCGCGCCGTCGGTGTGCAGGAACTCCGTGTCGCCGCTGGCCTGGCAGTACTGCCACACGTTGTACGCCACCGCCGAGCCGACATGGTGCTGCAACCGGGAGTGGTCGGGCAGCCAGCGGCCCGAGCGCGGGTTGAGGTGGACTTCCTGAGTCTCCTCGCGCCCGTCGCTGCCGCTCTGCCAGGGGTACATCGCGCCCCGCCGGCCCACACTGCGCGCCGCGTGCACGGCCGCGGGCAGCCGCCGGTAGCGGTAGCCGAGCAGGGACCTGGAGACCTCCGGGAAGTGCAGGTTGAGGAACGGCAGGACGAACAGCTCGTCCCAGAACACATGCCCGCGGTACGCCTCGCCGTGCAGCCCTCTGGCCGGTACGCCGGCGTCCAGACCCGCGGTGTGCGGGGACAGGGTCTGGAGTACGTGGAAGAGGTGCAGCCGCAGGATCCGGCCCGCCTCGCCCGGCACGTCCAGCGCGGCCTCCCGCCAGACGCGTTCCCAGGCACGGTGGTGCGACGCCAGCAGCCGGGGGAAGTCGGCGGCGCGCCGTACCTCCTGGACGGCGGTGGTCAGCGGGCCGCTGATCGCCGGGTCGCGGGAGGTGTACAGCGCGACCGTCTTGTCGACGGCCACCGTCTCGTCGCGCCCCACGGGGATCAGCAGCGTCTGGACGGCCTGTCCCGCGGTGAGCCGCGCACGGGGTGGGAGGGCGCGGCGGTCGGTGACGCGGACACGCGCGGCCAGCGCGATCCTGATGTCGGAGGTGACGGTGCGGCACCGCAGCCACACCACGGTGTCATCGTGCTCGGCGCCGGTGCGCACATGGGTCAGATGCCGGTTCGCCAGCTCGCTGTAGCGCTCCACTCCCGCGTTGCGCACATCGCCGTCGAGCCCCGACTCCACCTCCACCGTCCCGGCCCAGCCCTCCGCGGTGAACGAGGTGCGCTGTGCGGCGAGATGCGGCTCGCCCATGTGCACCAGCCGGGCCTGCTCCACGCGCAGCCGCCGCCCGGCGTCGTCCTCGTACACCGACCAGCGGGTCAGGGTGCCGTGCCGCAGGTCCAGGCTCTGCCGGTGGGTGAGGAGGTGGGGACCGTCGGGTGAGAGCCACGGTCCCGGTGCGGCTCCCTCGGGGTGTACGCGGTAGCGCAGCGGAAGCCAGTTGGGCAGATTGACCATGTCCTCGTTCTCGACCTGACGGCCCGCCACGGTGGAGATCAGCCGGTTGTAGCAGCCCGCCGCGTACGTGCCGGGGTAGTGGGCGGGTCCCTCGGACGTCTCCGACGCGGCGCCGCGAGTGCCGAAGTAGCCGTTGCCCAGGGTGCAGAGCGCCTCGCGCAGACGCTCCGCCTCGGGGTCGTACCCCTCGTAGGTCCAGGTCCAGGCGCGTGAGGTCACCCGGTGCTCCTGTTCCCGTTTCTCCCGTTCGCGCTGCTCCCGTTCGCGTTTCTCCCGTTCGCGCTGCTCCCCTTCGCGCTGCTCCGGCACGCTTCCGCGATCAGCAGCTCTCCGGGGTCGGCGACCACCACATCGGCGCCGTGCCCGCGCAGGTCGGCCGCGCTCGTCGGCCCCGCCGTACGGTCGACACCGATCACCACGCCGAACCCGCCGCGCCGGCCCGCTTCGACACCGGCGAGCGCGTCTTCCACGACGGCCGTGTCCCGGGGCGGGAACCCGAGACGGCGGGCGGCCTCCAGGAAGAGCGCCGGGGCGGGCTTGCCCGGCAGCCGCAGCCTGCGCGCCTCGTCGCCGTCCACCACGGTCCGCAGCAGACCGAGCACACCGGCCACCGTCAGCAGCTCCGTCGCGTGCCGGGACGCCGAGACGGCGGCGCACGGCACGCGCTCGGCGGTCAGCGCGTGGAGCAGGCGTACGGTCCCGGGCCAGGCGTCGACGCCGTGCTCGCGCAGCCGCCGGGCGAACAGCTGCTCCTTGCGTGCCGCGACGGCCCGGACGGTGGCCGTTCCCGGTCCGTCGCCGGGATCGCCGAGGGGCAGACCGAGCCCGCGCGCGCTCAGGAACGCGACCGCCCCGTCCTCCCGGGACCTGCCGTCGACATAACGGCGGTAGTCGTCCACCGCGTCGAAGGGCTCCCGCACGCCCGCGGCGGACAGACACGCGTCGAACGCGCCCTTCCAGGCCGCGGCGTGCACCCCGGCGGAGTCGATGATGACCCCGTCGGTGTCGAAGACCACGGCCCGCACGGCGCGCAGACACGGTGCCAGGGCCGGCGCGGCGGTCATGGCCCGATCCGTCCCTGCCCGGCCCCTGCGCGGAGATGCCCCATGGACCCATGGCACCACGGCTCACGGTCGTGAGCACGGCGGGGCCGGGGGTCATCACCGTCCGGCACGCCCTACGGCAGGAGCCTCCAGACCCAGGGGAGCCGGGTGAAGCGGATGGTGTCGTGATAGGTCCGCTCCCCCGTCTCGTACAGCAGACCGACGGTCCCCCCACCGGTCTGCACCAGGTCCGAGTAGCCGGCCCGGTCCTCCGACACCGTCCACACGGGTCGCCATGACCGCCCGCCGTCTCCGCTGGCCCGCACCTGCATCCGGAGCCGCTCCACGGCGTCCGAGGGGCCGGAGTACAGCAACGGCTCGTGCCGCGTGACACCGCGGACCTGGAGCACACTGCCCTGCACCACGGGTCCCTCGATCCCCGGCTGCGGACGGAACGGGACGGAGAGGGTCAGGCCGCCGTCGGCGCTGTAGGCGTCGGCCCGGGACCCCCCGGTCGTACGGTCGTGATCACGGGCGTTGATGTAGACGCGGCCGTCCGGCAGTTCCGTCAGGGTGCTCTCGTTGAGCGCGAGCGGCTCGTCGGCCCCGGGGCTGAGATAGCCGACGCGCCAGTTGTGACCGCCGTCGTCGCTGATCAAGGAGTGCGCGCCGCTGCGGGCCCTGGGGCCCGCGCTGTGGTTCGCGGGGACCAGCAGTCGTCCCCGGTGCGGGCCGTGGCGCAGCGCCACCGCGTGCCCGGGGCCGACCGCGTACCAGCGCCAGTCCGCGGCTTTGACCGATGCCGTGATGTCCCGCTGTGGCGACCAGCTCAGGCCGCCGTCCGTGCTGCGCTGCACATACACCCGGCGGACGGATTCGGCGACCGCGCCCACCACCACCTGGCGTTTGGTCGCGCCGCCGATCGTCCGGCAGGTCACGAGCACCACGTCCCCGCTGTGCGGATCGATCATCGGCGCGGGGTTGCCGACGGTGTCCTTCCCCGCGTCGGCGACCACGTGGAGCGGCTGCCAGGTGCACCCTCCGTCCAGCGAGCGCCGGAGGACCAGATCGATGTCGCCGTCGTCCGCGGCCGAGTCGCGCCGCCCCTCGGCGAACGCGAGCAGGGCGCCGCCCGGCACCTGGAGAGCGGCCGGGATACGGAAGGTGTGGTAGCCGGAGGTCCCGGACTCGTACGGCACGGAGGGCTCGCAGGACGCCTGCCGCGCGTGTGCCGGGGCGGCGGGCCACAACGCCATCGCCGTACTGATCAGGAGAGCGAACAGGAGCGCCGGCGACCGGCTGATTCTGACGGCACGGAGTCTCATCGCGTCCCTCGGCTGGCGTGGCGGGTGCGTGGGCGGTCCGGGAGGAACATAGCGGGATGAACAGCACACTTCCCGATCGCCACGCGTGCCGGGCCGCCTGCCCGTCGGAGATCGCGGCCCCGTGACCCTGCCCGCTCCGGCCCGGTGTCCCTTCCCGCTCCGGCCCCGCTCTCGATGGGGGCCGGCCGGGTGACGCCCGGAGGAGCGCCTCAGGTCGCCTCGCCTGCCCCGTCCGTCTCCCCCGGCTCCCCCGCCCCGTCCGGGTCGGCGGTGGCACGGCCGGCCAGCCGCTCGTACCGCTGCCTCGCCGCCTGGGGAGTGCCGAGGCCCAGACCGAAGGCGATCTCCTGCCAGGTCATCTCGCGCCCGCGGGCCATCTTGAGGAGCCCGGCCTCCAGTTCGTCCATGTCACCGCGCGCCGAGGGGATGAGGCTCAGGGCGGCGGTGATGTCCGCGTGGTCCACCTCCGGCTCGCCCTCATCGGGCCGCGCGGCGCCACTGAGCAGGAACGACACCAGCCTGATGGCCTCGTGCGGCGCGAGGACCGCGGGATGGACCTGTCGGCGGCGCTGTTCGTCACTGGCCGCGTGCCGCTCGGCGATGCGGAACAGCGACGCGGCGACGCGATGCGCGCGCGCCTGCTCGGGGTGCGGGGGCGTGAAGGGGTCGGCGGGCCGACCGGACGTCGATGACATGCCACCAGGATCGCTGACACACGAATCGATGTCAACTATTCGTTGTGAACACTTCGTTCACATGGCTTGCGAACTTGTTCGTGACGAACATGTTCGCTACCTTCGGGGATCAGACACCACCACATCCGAAGAGGAGTGATCGACATGCAGACCCCACACCAGGCCCACGAGGCCCACCCGGCCCACCGAACCCACCACCCCATCACCGTCGTCGGCGGCGGACTCGGCGGACTCGTGCTGGCCCGAGTTCTCCATCTGCACGGGATCGAGACCGCCGTGTACGAACGGGACGCCTCACCCGACGCCCGGCCACAGGGCGGCATGCTCGACCTGCACGAGGACTCCGGTCAGGAGGCGCTGCGCGCCGCCGGTCTCTTCGCGGAGTTCCGCGCCGCCGTCCACCCCGGCGGCGAGGCCCTGCGCATCCTCGACAAGCACGCCACCGTCCGCATGGAGGAGAGCGACGAGGACAGCGCCGGTGGCCGGCCCGAGATCAACCGCAACGATCTGCGTGACCTCCTGCTCGCCTCACTGCCCGGGGACACCCTCCGCTGGGGTGCCAAGGTGACCGCCGCCCGCCCGCTCGGTGCGGGCCGCCACGAGGTCGCTCTCGGCGACGGCACCACCTTCACCACCGACCTGCTGATCGGCGCGGACGGTGCCTGGTCGACGCTGCGTCCGCTGGTCTCCGACGCCAGGCCCCGCTACTCCGGCGTCTCCTTCGTCGAAATGGATCTCCACGACGCCGATACCCGCCATCCGGTCAGCGCCGCCGTCGTCGGAGGCGGCATGCTCTTCGCGCTGGCCGAGGGGAAGGGCTTCCTCGCCCACCGGGAAACCGACGGCCGACTGCACATCTACTGCGCGCTCAGGGCCCCGGCCGACTGGATCGCCTCCGCCGGTATCGACTTCACCGACACGGAAGCGGCCAGGTCCCGTCTCCTGGGGTACTTCGACGGCTGGGACGAGCGGTTGCGCGCGTTCATCGCCGACGCCGACGGCCCGCTCGTACCGCGCCCCATCCACGCCCTGCCCCTCGGCCACCGGTGGGACCGGATTCCCGGTGTGACGCTGCTCGGTGACGCCGCGCACCTGATGTCGCCCTTCGCCGGTGAGGGCGCCAACCTCGCCATGCTCGACGGCGCCGAACTGGCCGCCGCGATCGTGGCCCACCCCGGTGACACGGAGAAGGCGCTGACCGTCTACGAGGAGGCGCTGTTCCCGCGCGCCGAGGCATCCGCGGTGGAGTCCGCCGACAGCCTCGCCCTCTGCTTCGGTCCCGACGCGCCACAGGGCCTGGTCGACCAGTTCACTCACCCCTTCGGCCGCGCGGACCGGTCAGCTGACCGGTCAGCGGACTGATAGCGGCCTCCCGGCCCGATACGCCGGGTCACCGGATACACCGGATACACCGATCCACCGGATTACCCGCCCGCCGACGGCGCGGAGCGTGCGCGCGGCTGTCAGCCCGTCTTCCCGTCCAGCCGGAACGCGAAGATGTCCGTCCCCAGGGCGACCGTGTACACGGCTCCGCCGAGCGTCATCGGGCGGCTCTCGCTGGCGCCCCCGGCGGTCTTGCCCTTCGGTTTCGCGGTCCACAGCTGGCTGCCCGTGGTGGCGTTGAGCACCGCCACCCTGCCCTCGCCCACGGGCACCAGAAGCCGGTTCCCCGGTGCGGTGGCGGGCGCGGCGAGGCCGACACCCTTGGGCAGCGCACGGCGCCACATGCGCTTGCCCGTACGCAAGTCGTAGGCGTACGCGGCCGATTCGTCGGAGCCGTAGAAGACATCGTCGGCGAACGTGCCGGTGCGGAACGTGCCGTCGACGTCGACGCGCTCGGGGTCGGTGCCCTTCGGTTTCCCCAGGTCCCAGCGCAGGGTGCGGCGCGGTCCGTCCTCTCCCTCGCCCACCAGGAAGTACATCGCGTCCGCCCGCACGTCGCACGCGAGGAGGGAGCCGACGAAGTTGGTCCGCCGGAGTTCCTCGTTGCTCTCCGACCCGTATGCCGTGGCGATCGTGCTCTCCCCGTACGCCTCGGTCGTGACGAGGAAGCCGTCCCCGGCACACAGCACCTGTCCCACACCGGGTGACGGACCGTCGATGGTCCACTTCTCCTTGCCGGTGGCCGCGTCGAGTGCTCTGAGGACCGTCGGCCGGCCTTCGGGGGCGTCGGCCATGAAGACCGTGTTCCGGCCGTCGTAGGCGGGGATGGCGAACTGCCGGTAGTGCTTGGCCCAGCGTGACCCGCCGTCGGCGGTGGCGAGGCCCGTGAGCCGGGACGGACCACGGGAGATCCCGACCGAGGTCCAGCCGATCACGGTGTCCCGGCTCACGCCGGCGATGCCCCGGTAGACATAGCCGTGGCCGTCGGGGTAGTCCTCCTTCCAGCCTTCGGCGCCGGTGGCGGGGTCGAGCTTGACCGCCTGGCGGTAGGAGGTCGCGCAGTAGACGCCGCTGCTCACCGTCGCACAGCTGCCACTGCCCAGCTCGTAGCTGCGCCCGTCGAGTGTGATGCGGCTGGTCCAGCCGCGGAATCCGCCGGGCGGGTCGGGGACGGGGCCGAGGGCGTCACTTCTGGGCGACGGGGAGGGCGTGGCGGGGAGTGAGGCTTGGGGCGTGGTGGTTCCGGCCGGCCCGCCCTTGTCACCGGCCTGTTCGTCCTGGCCGCCGCCCTGGTTCACCACCCAGAGCGAGCCCGCCACGACGGCCGCCAGGGTGACGAGGGCGAGGGCGGTACGCCGCTTGGGGAAGCCGCCTCCGGCTCGTTCCGGGGAGGGGGGCAGATCTCCGGGTGGTGACGCGGGTGCGGACGTGGACGCGGGCGCCGGCACGGGTGCGACGTGTGTCTCGGCCCGTGCGAAGGCGGCGAGCCGCGGTGCGGGTCCGGGCTCGGCGACCGGCGGAGTGGGCTGCCGGGCGGCTGGGCGGGCGGACTCGGTGACCGGCTGAGCGGCGGGCTCGGTTTCCGGCGGGGCGGCGGACTCGGTGACCGGCGGAACTGCGGGTGCGGTGACCGGCCCGGACGCCGGACGGGCGACCGGCTCCGGCTCCCGCGCCGGTGCGCTCGCGGTGGTGACCTCCGCCTCGGGCCGCGCCTCGGGCCGTACGTCGGGGCGCGCCTCGGGCCGCACCTCAGGGGATGCCTCCGGCTGTGCCGGGGATTCCGTACCCGCCGCCTCGGTCGATGTCGTCCCCGTCTCGACCGCCGGGACCGTACCAACCGCCGGGACCGTCCCGTCCGTTGGGACCGTCGCCGCCGCCCCCGACATCGCCGCCTCCGTGTGCTTCAGGAGGTCCCCGACCGTGGGGCGCGCGCTCGGCTCCTTCGACAGACAGGGAGCGATCAACTCCCGCAGCTCGTCGGGGAGTCCGGTGAGGTCCGGCTCCTCGTGCGTGACCCGGTAGCCGCACACGAACGGGTCCGTCGCGTCGAAGGGGCCGTGTCCGGTCGCCGCGAACACGAGCACCGAACCCAGCGCGAAGACATCCGTGAAGGGTCCTGTGGCCTCACCCGCGCGGAACTGCTCGGGCGCCATGAACGGCGGTGTGCCGACCACCAGTCCGGTACGGGTCAGCGGATCGCTGTCGACCGCCCGCGAGATCCCGAAGTCGATGACCCGCAGACCGTCCTCGGCGAGCAGCACATTGGCGGGCTTGAGGTCGCGGTGTACGAGACCGGTGCGGTGGATGTCGCGCAGCGCCTCCGCGAGGCCCGCCGCGAGGATCCGTATCTCCCCCGGGGGCACCGGACCGTCGTCCGCCACCCGCGCGTGCAGCGTGCGCCCGGGTACGAACAGCGTGGCCAGCCACGGCCGTTCGGCCTCCGGATCGGCGTCCACCACGGGCGCGGTGAAGGCCCCGCTGACCCGCCGCGCCGCCTCCACCTCTCGGCGGAACCTGGTGCGGAACCCGTCGTCCTCGGCGAACTCGGGCCGGATCATCTTCACCGCGACCTGGCGTCCGGAGACGGACCGCCCGAGGTAGACGACGCCCATGCCGCCCGCGCCCAGCCGCGACACGAGCCGGTACGCGCCGACGGAACGTGGATCGTCCCCCCGCAAGGTCACCACTGGCCCCCATGAGTCGTTCGCCGCGGAAGCGAGGCCGGTCGTGGCGGCCGGTCCCCATCGAATCCACCCTACCGGTGGGCGAGTCGGACGAAGGCGGGAGGAGCGCCCTGTCATCGACGGCCGCACCGCGTTGGCCCTGTCCGACCGGTGTCGCACGCGGTGCCGTCAGGGTCCGGGGCGGGCTCCGTCGGCTGTTCGGCCCGTCGATATCGTACGTACGCGGACAGCCGCCCGCGGAGCGCGGTGTTGCCCGGCCAGGGGCGAGGAGCGAGCGATGGGTACGCCGGCGGGGTCTGCTGGAGCGGGAGAGCTGAAGCGGCGTCTGGGCGTGTTCGACGCCGTGGTGATCGGGCTCGGCGCGATGATCGGCGCGGGAATCTTCGCCGCGCTCGCCCCGGCCGCCTCGGCGGCCGGGTCCGGGCTGCCGCTGAGCCTGGCGGTGGCCGCGGTGGTGGCGTACTGCAACGCCACGTCCTCCGCACGGCTGGCCGCGCGCTACCCGAAGTCCGGTGGCACGTACGTCTACGGCCGCGAGCGGCTCGGGGAGTTCTGGGGTTATCTGGCCGGCTGGGGATTCGTGGTCGGCAAGACCGCCTCCTGCGCGGCGATGGCCCTGACGGTGGGCGCGTACGCGTGGCCCGGCCAGGCGCACGCGGTGGCGGTGGCGGCGGTGGTGGCGCTGACCGCGGTGAACTATGCCGGCGTGCGGAAGTCCGCGTGGCTGACGAGGGGCATCGTCGCGGTCGTGCTGGCCGTCCTGGCCGCCGTGGTCGCGGCCTGTCTGGCCGGTGGGACGGCCGAGCCCGCGCGGCTGGGCATCGGCGCGGACACCACCTTCGGCGGGGTGCTGGGGGCGGCCGGGCTGCTGTTCTTCGCCTTCGCGGGCTACGCGCGCGTCGCCACCCTCGGCGAAGAGGTCCGCGACCCGGGCAGGACCATTCCCCGGGCGATCCCGCTCGCCCTGGGCATCACGCTGGCCGTGTACGCGGGCGTCGCCCTCGCGGTCCTCGCGGTGCTCGGGCCCGACGGCCTGGCCGGGGCCGCCGCGCCACTGGACCAGGCGGTCCGGGCCGCCGGGGTCCCGGGGCTGGTCCCGGTGGTGCGGGTCGGGGCCGCGGTCGCGGCGCTCGGCTCGCTGCTCGCGCTGATCCTCGGTGTCTCCCGTACCACGCTGGCCATGGCCCGTGACCGGCATCTGCCGCATGCCCTGGCGGCCGTCCACCCGCGCTTCGGGGTGCCGCACCGCGCGGAGCTCGCGGTCGGCGCGGTCGTCGCCGTCCTGGCCGCCACCGCCGATGTGCGCGGCGCGATCGGTTTCTCGTCCTTCGGCGTGCTCGCCTACTACGCCGTCGCCAACGCCTCGGCCTGGACGCTCACCCCGGCCGAGGGCCGCCCCGCCAGGATCGTGCCGGTCCTGGGCCTGGCCGGTTGCCTGGTCCTGGCCTTCGCCCTGCCGACGGCCTCGGTCGTGTGGGGAGCCGCGGTGCTCGCGGTGGGCGCCGCCGCGTACGGCCTGCGCAAGGCGGTCGCCCGCCGCTGACCGGGCGGGCGGCGTGAACCATGACCCGGGGGCGGCGTGAACCAGGACCCGGGGGAAGCCGAAGCGGCTGCCCGTGGTCGATACGGCCCCGTGGTCGATGGCGACGGCATGCTCCGGGGATCGCGAGCCGTGGTGATCCGCTCAGCGCCCGGACACGTCGGCCCTCGTATCCGGCGGCGCTTCGCCGGGGAATCCGCTGGTGCGCCATGACCCGCCGTCCGGTGTCACCGCGAACCCCTCGTAGCCGTCCAGGGATTCCAGCCAGTCCCGTGCCCCCTCCCCCATGGCGAAGGCCGCGGTCGCGTACGCGTCGGTCATGGTGAGCCGGGCACCGACCACCGTGACGGACGCGGGGCCGCACGCCGGCGTGCCGTGGTGGGGGTTGAGGATATGGGCTCCGCGTTCCGTCTCGCCCGAGGTGGCGATGGCCAGGTCACGGCCGGTGACGACCGTACAGAACTCCCCGGGGCGCAGGGGGTCCGCGATCCCGACGCGCCAGGGTGAGCCCGGCGCCGCCTCTCCTCCGAGTTGCAGGTCCCCGCCGCCGTTGACACAGGTGTTGTACGCGCCCGCCTCGCGCAGGATCCGCGAGGCGCGTTCGACCGACCACCCCTTGACCAGCCCGGACGGGTCGAGGACACCACCCGCGAGATGGCTGAACCAGCCGCCGGTGTGCCGTACGGCCCTCTTGCAGAGGGTGAGGACCTCGCGTACCTCGGAGGAACACTCGTCGAGTCGGATCTCTCCGCGTGCGAGACGGCAGATGATGCTCTCGGGCCGGTACGTGGAGTACACCTCGTCGACGTGGTGCAGCCAGCGCACCGCCTCGCGCAGCGCGGCCTCGACGGCGGGCGTGCGCGGGTCGCGCATGTCGAAGGAGAAGACGGTGCCCATCGCGTGCTCGACGTGGCGCCACCCGCCACGCCCCGGCGCCTCGCCCGGACCCGCACGCGTACCTGTTTCCCGATCCGTATCGGACACCGTCAGACACCGGCCTTGTCGAGTGCGCTCTGCAGGGACTGGATGTAGCCCTGACTGGTGTAACTGGCACCCGAGACCGCGTCGATGTGCGCGCTGTGGGCGGTGAGCGCCTCTTGTGTCAGCCGGGGCACCGCGTAGGCGGTGATCTGCTGGTCGCGGCCGGATCCGGACGGTACCTGAACTACCTTGACGTCGGTGAGCTCGCCGCCCTGGACGGTCGCGGCGACCTGCACCGTCCCGTACCGGGTGTCGACGGGATCACCTGTGTAGGTGCCGCTGACCGGGTGCGAGCCGCTCGCGGCGGGCTCGGACCGCGTCGGCGAGGGGGCTGCCCCGCTCGGGGGTGTGCCGCCGAGCGCGGAGACCGCGGCTGTGTGGTGCGGCTTGAGCGCGAGCAGCAGGACGACCAGGGAGCAGGTCGACGCGGCGGTGAGAACGGCTCGTCGCACGGTGGGTCTCCTCAGAACTCGAACGACTCGTGATGGATATGACGGCGCGGCACCCCGGCGCCGCGCAGTGCGCGGGTGGCGGCGGCGGTCATGCCGGGCGGGCCGCACAGATACACCTCGTGCGCGGCGAGGTCGGGCACCAGCCGGCTCAGCGCCCGAGCCGTCAGCGGCGAGGAGTACCCGGCCGGTTCGTCGACGATGTAGTGCACGACGGCGCGGCGGGCCGCCGCTATCGCGTCGAGTTCGGCGCGCAGGGCGAGGTCCTCGGGGCGGCGGGCTCGGTAGATCAGCGTCACCTCGCCGGGGAGCGTCTCGAACAGCGCCCTCAACGGCGTGATCCCGACACCGCCCGCCAGCAGCAGCACCTTTCGCGACGCGCTGCGAGCCGCGGTGAAGGAACCGTACGGCCCCTCGGCCCACACCCGGGTCCCCGGCCGCAGCCGCGCCAGCGCGGCGCTGTGACCGCCTGCCTCCTTCACCGTGATCCGCAGATGGTGGTCGAGTGGCGGCGCGGAGAGCGAGTACGGGTTGGCGGTCCACCACAGGCCCGGTGCCAGGAAGCGCCAGCGGAAGAACTGCCCTGGCCGTGCGCCCAGTTCGTCCAGACGTTCGCCGCTGAGATGGACGGATACGATGCCGGGCGCCTCGTACCGGAGGTCGGCCACACGCAGCCGGTGGCGCAGCGCCCGCCGTACCGGGACCAGGAAGCGGTACCAGCCGGTGAGCGCGGCGACTCCCAGGTACACCGTGTACCAGACCGCCTGGGCCGGCCTGTTGGCGACGAAGTCGGCGCCGTTGCTCAGCTGGTGGAAGAAGGCGAGGAAGACGGCCAGATACGTGGCGAAGTGCAGGTAGTGCCAGGTCTCGTAGCGCATCCTGCGCCGCGCGGCCCGCGCCGAGACGATTCCGGTGCCCACCAGCAGCAGGAAGGCGGCGGTGGCCTTGAGCATGTCCGGATAGGCGCGCAGGAGTGTGGTCGTCTGGTCCACCGCGCCGGCGTGTGCGGTGAGGGAGTAGCCCCAGATGATCAGCAGGGTGTGGGCCAGCACGAGTGAGATGGTGTAGCGGCCGCCCATCGCGTGCCAGCGCGCGAGCCGATCGGTGCCGACGCTGTGGTCCAGGAGCGGTATGCGCGCCATCAGGACCACCAGCACGGCGCAGGCGTACCCCGCCAGGAGCCCGGTGATCCGGCCGGCGTCGGTCAGCCACCCGCCCGCGCCCACGACCGAGGCCGTGTCTCTCCACCACAGGGCGAGGACGCCGGCGGCACCTGCCCAGATCGCTCCGAGCGTCATCGCGGGGACGGCGGAACGCGGCCGCCGCGGCCCCAGCGCGCGGTCCGGGATACGGCGCGCGTGGGTCGCGCTGGTCATGGGGCCCTCTTTCCGCCGGTGGCCGCCGGCATCGTTTCCACCGGCCGCCGCCAGCCTGGCAACCCAACCTCTGAGAACCCTCTGAGCGCCCTCGTAACGGGCGTATTCAGAGGGAACTCAGAGCAAGCCCTGAAGCACACACCCCGTGTCGCGGGAGATGCTGTAAGGACCATGGAGAACCACAGCCACCCACCCCGTCTGTACGGCAGCGACGGCGGCCCGGTGCGGGTCCTTGTCGTCGATGACGAGCCGGACCTCACGGAGGTCCTCTCCGGCGTGCTGTCGGGCGAGGGCTGGGAGGTGCGCACCGCGGCCGACGGCGCGTCGGCCGTCGCCACCGCCCGCGCGTTCCGTCCGCACGCCGTCGTCCTGGACTGGATGCTGCCCGACATGGACGGTCTGAGGGTGCTGCACGAGCTGCGCGGAGAGCGGGAGCACGTGTGTGTGCTGTTCCTGACCGCGCGCGACTCCGTCGAGGACCGGATCGCCGGAATCACCGCGGGCGGCGACGACTATGTGACCAAACCCTTCAGTCTGGAAGAGGTGCTGGCCCGGCTGCGCGGGCTGCTGCGACGGGCCGGCATGGCGCGCGAGACGGACAGCGACCGGCTGCTGGCCGTGGGAGACCTGGTGATGGACGAGGAGGCCAGGGAGGTCACGCGCGGTGGTGATCTCGTGGAGCTGTCCCGCACGGAGTTCGAGCTGCTCAGGTTCCTGATGCGCAACCCCCGCAGGGTGCTGTCGAAGGCGCAGATCCTGGACCGGGTCTGGTCCTACGACTTCGGTGGCCGTGCGCATGTCGTGGAGCTGTACATCAGCTATCTGCGCAAGAAGATCGACACGGGGCGGCCCGCGATGATCCATACCGTGCGCGGCGTGGGCTACGTACTCAAGCCGGAGTCCTGATGCCGACACCACCGCGACGGCTCTTGTCCCGCGCCTCCCTGCCGCCCCGTACGCTGCGCGGTCAGCTGACCACCGGGCTCGTCGTGCTCCTCGCGCTCGCCTGTCTGGCGGTGGGTGTCGGCACGGCCTTCGCACTCGAAGGATTCCTCGTCCGCCGCCTCGACCAGCAGCTTTCCGCGTCCGGGGGGAGGTTCCCGGCGAGTCTGGAACACGAGGCCACCCCGGACGGCGACAACCGCGCCGACACCAGGGGCCAGTCGAAGGGCACGTTCGGAGCCCGGCTGCTGCGGGGCACCACCACACAGGCGGCTGTCGTCAGGAACGAGGGCGACTCGGCGGTACGACTCACGGTGGACGACCGGCGCGCACTCGCCGGGCTGCCCGTCGACGGAGAGGGGCATACGCTCCGGCTCTCCGCGCTGGGACACTACCGGCTCGCCGCCGTCAAGGGCGACGACGGGGATGTGCTGATCACGGGGCTGCCCCTGCGCCCCGTCGAGGAAACCGTGCACCGGCTGGAGCGGGTGGAGGCGGCGGTCTTCGGCGCGGCCCTGATCGTCACGGGAATCCTGGCGGCGCTGTGGGTACGGCTGTCGCTGCGCCCGCTGCGCCGGGTGACCAGCACCGCGGCGAACGTGGCCGAGCGCCCCCTCGCCAGCGGAGAGGTCGCCATGCCGGACCCGGTACCGGTCACGGACCCGCGCACCGAGGTGGGCCAGGTCGGGACCGCGCTCAACCGCATGCTCGGGCATGTCGGCAACGCCCTGGAGCGACGTCAGGCCAGTGAGGAACGGCTGCGTCACTTCGCCGCGGACGCCAGCCATGAACTGCGCACGCCCGTGGCCAACATCCGCGGGCACGCGGAGCTCGCGCTCCGGCACGAGGGCCCCGTACCGCGCGAGGTACGGCGGGCGCTGGACCGTATCCAGTCCGAGTCGGAGCGTATGAGCCGGCTGGTGGACGATCTGCTGCTGTTGGCCCGTATCGACGCCGGACGCGCCCTCGACCGCGGCCCCGTGGACCTCACGCGGCTCGTGCTCGACGCCACGGACGACGCGCGGGCCGCCGGCCCCGGCCATCGGTGGCTGCTCGATCTGCCGGAGGAGGCCGTGACCGTGACGGGCGACGAGCACCGACTGCACCAGGCCGTCTCCAACCTCCTCGCCAACGCCCGCTCGCACACGCCTCCCGGTACGCGGGTCACCGTCCGGCTGGCGGCCGACGGGGACGAGATCCGGCTGAGCGTGGCGGACGACGGCCCCGGTATCCCGGAGGAACTCCAGCCGGAGATCTTCGGCCGTTTCGTACGCGCGGACGTCAGCCGCTCGCGGGCGGCGGGCGACACGGGGCTGGGGCTCGCCATCGTGCACGCGGTGGTCACCGCGCACGGCGGCACGGTCGGCGTGGAGAGCGCCCCCGGGCGCACCGTGTTCACGATGACTCTCCCCGCGTCGGCTCTCCCGGCGTCGCGGCCCGGGATTCACGGCGCGGAGGACCGTGACCGTGGCCCCGGCGCCTGACTCCTGGCAGAAGACTTCCGATGCCCGACGCCACTCGTGACGGGCGACGACGCCTGACGGACGAACGCGCGATGCCGGGACTCACGCCTCCCCGGGCCCCTCCCCGGGCCGGCAGGGGCCCTGGGAGGGAACGCCGGGGGACCTGGACGGCCCATGCGCGGGCCCCGTTCGGCCCTGGTACGCCCACCGGAGCCCGCGCCACGATGGAGAGGTGGCGCCACGATGGAGGCCCTGGCCGGATACCGGGGCGGGGCCCACGACGGCGCGGCGGAGGATCGGCATGGACGAGGCACGGGACGTTGACTTCTCGGCGCGCACGCGGGCGCGCGACCCGGCGCGGAAGCCGATCCGGGTGTTCCTCCTCGACGATCACGAGGTCGTCCGGCGCGGGGTGCGGGATCTGCTCGACGCGGAGCCCGACATCGAGGTGGTGGGGGACGCGGGCTCGATGGACCACGCCCTGGCCCGGGGTCCGGCGCTCCGGCCCGATGTCGCCGTTCTCGACGTACGGCTGCCGGACGGCGACGGGATCACGGTCTGCCGGGAGCTGCGGTCGCGGATGCCCGGCCTGGCCTGTCTGATGCTCACGTCGTTCGATGACGACGACGCGCTGCTCGACGCGATCATGGCCGGGGCGGCGGGCTATGTGCTGAAGGAGATCAAGGGGTCGGATCTGGTGGACGCCGTGCGTACGGTCGCCTCGGGCCGCTCCATGCTCGACCCGGCCACGACGACCCGGCTGATGAGCAGTCTGCGCGGCGAGGACGCGGAGGACGAAGAGCGGCGGGAGCCCGACGCGCTGTCCGGGCTGTCACCCCGCGAGCGCGAGATCCTCGGGCTGATCGGCGAGGGGCTGACCAACCGGCGGATCGGCGAGCGGCTCTATCTCTCCGAGAAGACGGTCAAGAACCATATCTCGCGGCTGCTGGCCAAGCTCGGTGTCGAACGGCGTATCCAGGCCGCCGTCCTCGCCACCGAGGCCGCCCCGCACTCGGCGGGACCGCCGGACCCCGGCCATGGGAGCCACTGAGCCCCGCGGCCTCGCACCCGGGGCCGGGGCCGGCGGCCCACGGGGTCAGCAAGGGTCGACGGGCACGGTCCATACGAGGCGCGTGCCGCGCTGACCGGCTCCGCCGTGATCGGTCGCCTCGACCGGCAGGACCGTCAGCCGGCCGCCCAGTGTCTCCGCTCGCCCGGCGAGGTTGTCCAGGCCGCTTCGCGGACAGTCCGGCGCCAGGCCGACCCCGTTGTCCGAGACGGTCAGGGTCAGCCGGTGCTCGCGGACGACGAGGGACACCTCCGCGCCGGTGGCGCGCGCGTGACGGGCGACATTGCTGAGCGCCTCGCCCAGGACGGCGACGACATGGTCGGCGACCGCCGACGGGACATCCGTGTCGATGAGTCCCTCCATGCGCAGCGACGGCGTGAAGCCGAGGGGGCGGACGGCCTGTTCGACCGCCGCGGTGGCGCGGACGCGCAGCCCCTGCCGGGTACGTCCCGTGTCATGGGCGCGCAGGCCGAAGATCGTCGAGCGGATGATCTTGATGGTCTCGTCGAGATCGTCCACGGCGCGCAGCAGCCGCTCGCGCGCCGCGGGATGGTCCACGAACCGCAGGGTGCTCTGCACGGTCATGCCGGTGGCGAAGAGCCGCTGAATGGCCAGATCGTGCAGGTCACGGGCGATCCGGTCACGGTCCTCCAGCAGGGTCAGCTGTTCGGCGGAGCGCCTGCGCCCGGCGAGTTCCATGGCGAGCGCCGCCTGTCCCGCGAAGGCCAGCAGCGGCGCCGTCTCGGCCTCGGTGAACGGGACCTTCCCGCGGAGTCTGGCCAGCAGCAGGACGCCGCGCACGCCGTCCCGCGCGACCATCGGCACCGCGACGGCGGGCCCCAGACCGTCCCACCCCGGCGGGCCCGCCGTGCTCCTCGGGTCGGTCTCGATGTCCAGGCTGATCAGCGGCTTTCCCGCGTGGAGGGCGGCTCCGACGAACGAGCCCTCGCGGGGCAGCACCAGTCCGTCGTGTGCTTCCGCGTCGACTCCCGTGGCGAACGCGACGCGCAGGATGTCCCCGCCCTCGTCGGGCAGCGCCAGCGCCCCCAGGTCGACGGAGAGGACACGGCGCGCGTGGTCCACGACCAGGGGGAGCACCTGCGTCTCGTCGGCGCCGGACAGCAGACTGGCGACGATCTCCGCGTTGGCCTCCAGCCAGCGCTGCCGGTCCCGGGCCTTCTCGTACAGCCGCGCGTTCTCGATGGCCACCCCGGCGGCCATGGCGAGCGTGGACAGGACGGTCTCGTCCTCGTCGTCGAATTCCTTGCCGCCCCTCTTCTCGGTGAGGTAGAGGTTGCCGAACACGGTGTCGCGCACGCGGATCGGCACGCCCAGGAACGAGTGCATGGGCGGATGGCTGGGCGGAAACCCGTACGACTCCGGATGGTCCGAGATCTCGGAGAGCCTCAGGGACTCGGGGTGGCGGATCAGTTCGCCCAGGATTCCATGGCCCTCGGGCAGCCGGCCGATGGTGTCCATCTCGTCCGCCGTGAGGCCGACGGGCAGGAAGCGGGAGAGCGTCATCCCCTCGCCGATGACGCCGAGCGCGCCGTACTCGGCGTCCACGAGCACCACCGCGGCCTCCACGATGTGCCGCAGCACCTGTGAGAGATCCAGCTCCCGCCCGACCGAGAGCACGGCCTCCAGCAGGCTCTGCATCGATTGCGGCGTCCCGTGCCGGACAGCGTCGAGCTGCGCCTGCAACTCCTCCGGGAGGACGTCCAGCCGTCTCGGGGCACTCTCGGCCCACGTGTTCCCGTCGTCGCCCACGGTCCCTCCGTCGCGGCCGGGCTTCGGACCGCCGGCCGGCCGCACTTCCACCGTAAGTGCTGCGGGGGAGGATGGCTCAGGCGGACGACCGGGGGCCGTGGTGCACCTGGATCCGGCGCCCGGTGACCTGCGCCGGGCTGATGGCGATCCACAGACCGCGGTCGCCTCCGGCCCAGGCGGTGGTGTGGGCCAGTTCCTCAAGCCGCAGCACCTGGTCCGGGTCGGTGACCCGCTGTGCCTCGCCGACGACGAGCACGCTCCAGCCCTGGCTGAACGCGTCGTCGATATGGTCGGCCTCGAAGGCGACCTCATGCCCCGCGGCCGCCGCCGGCGCGGCGTCCGGAGCGGTTCTGAAGGCGACCAGATCACCGTCGACCGTGTAGTTCACGGGAAAGATCGCGGGCTCGCCGTCCCGCGTCACCGCCACTCTGCCCACCCCGTGGGTGGACAGCAGCGCACGGGAGTCGGCGGCGTTCAGGGTGATCAGCTCGGGGTGGTACCCGGCCACGCCGAGTCCGGGCGGGAGGTCCGTCGTGGCGCCGGTCAGCTCCGTGACGGTGGTCTCCAGAGCGTCGGCGAGGCGCAGCAGGAATCCGGTTCCGGGCGACGCCGAGTGCTCCTCCAGATACTGGATGTAGCCGGGCGCCGAACCGGCCCGTACGGCCACGTCCTCGCGCGTCAGTCCCAGTTCCCGGCGCCGTGCGACGACCCGCCGGCCCAGGTCCGCGCGGTGCGGGACCGGGTCTCCCGGGCGGTAACCGTCTTCCGGTCCGCCGCCCGTGGTCCCGTCTGTCGTCCTGTCCGTCATGGTGGCTCTCCCGCGAGTCGGGGATGGTCCTCGTACGCCCCGGCCTGTGGCACCAGGGACGGTCCGCGCCGGTGTCTCGCCGGTGTCTCAACGGTCGCTCCGGTGGGACCACTTGGGCTCGACCAGGGACCATTCCTTCTCCCACCGCGCGTCGAGCCGCCGGTCGAGCGACCGGTGGAACCCCGCCCGCGCGCCGCTCACGAGCGCGCCGGCCGTGGCCGCGGCCACGATCCCGGCGGACACTCCGGCGGTGAGGCCCGCGGACGAGTTCTCCGGGGGCACGGTGATCCGGTCCGCCCGGTCCACCCAGACGCGGATGGCCGCCCCCTTCTTCTGGCCCTCGAAGGCGACGGTCCGGCCGGTGTGTTTCCCGCTCGCGTCGGTCCAGGTGACCGGCGCGCTGCCCACCGAGCCTCCGGGGAGGGCGACCGGTACGAGATGGCTCGTGTCCGCGGTCAGATGGGCCGTGACCCGGTGCTTTCCCAGGTTCTGGGAGTGTGTGACGCCCTGGTAGTGGTCGTAGGTCAGGCTGCCCGCCGCCCATCCCGCGAGCGGGAGGCCGATGATCAGTACGACCATCAGGAGTATGTCGACGCAGAACCGCAGCCGGTCGGCCGGCCGGCGCAGCGGATTGCCGTTCCTTGCGGCGCGCGGACGCCCCGGCCGGTGCTTCCGGTGATGTCCGTGATTCCCGTGCCGGTGGTTCCGGTCGTTCCGGTTGTTCCGGTGGTTCCGGTCGTTCCTGGGGTCCCCTGGGTCCGGCGTCCGCATGGTCCGCCCTCCTGCACTCGACTCGATGAGTTCCCGGGTTCCGCGCGGTGCCATCCGAAGTGGAGTCATCCGCGCGGTGCCTTCCGCGCGCCGTCAAGGGCCCGCGCGCTGCGCACTCGGGGACAGATGCTCCGTGAGCCATTCACGGGCCAGATCCGCCACGGCTTCGAGCGCACCCGGCTCCTCGAACAGATGGGTCGCCCCGGCCACCACGTCGAGACGGTGCTCGCAGTGCATACGTTCGGCCGCCCGGCGGTTCAGGTCGAGCACCTGCGCGTCCGCGCCGCCCACGATGAGCAGGGTCGGTGCCCGTACGTCAGCGAGCGCGTCGGCGGCCAGGTCGGGACGGCCGCCGCGGCAGACCACGGCCTTGATGTCCGCGTGCGGCTCGGCGGCGGACAGGAGCGCCGCCGCCGCTCCCGTACTGGCACCGAAGTAGCAGACCGGCAGGGCGTGCTCGGCTCCCAGCCACGCGGTGACCAGCGTGAGCCGCCGGGCCAGCAGCGGGATGTCGAAGACGTTGGCCCGGTCGCGTTCCTCCTCGGGGGTGAGCAGGTCGAACAGCAGGGTGCCGAGACCCGCTCGGTTCAGCAGCTCGGCCACCGACCGGTTGCGGGGGCTGTGCCGGCCGCTGCCGCTGCCGTGCGCGAAGACCACCACGCCCGGCGCGCCGTCCGGCAGTGTCAGGCTTCCGGGCAGCACGCGGCCGTCGATGGTCATCTCGACCTCGCGTTCGACGGCCCGGAGGCGGGACGGCGGGTCCGCCGTGTGGCCGCCACCGGTCTCCGTACCTTCCGCGAAGCCCCTCGAACCCTCCGCGATGCCCCCCGTATCTTCCGCGATGCTCCCCGCACCCTCCGTGGTGCTCCTCGTGGCGCCCCCGGAGGAGGCCAGACGGTCGTTCAGCAGCTCGACGACCTCGGTGTCGCCGGTCTGGGCGAAGTCCGTGTACCACTGGCCGACCGAACCGAAGTAGTCCGGCGAGTACAGGCACACCATGTCGTCGGCCTCCCCGCTCAGCTCCGCCAGCGCTCCCGGCGGGGCCACGGGTACGGCCAGCACCACCCGGGCCGCACCGCGTGCCCGCGCCACCTGGCAGGCGGCGGACGCGGTGGAGCCGGTGGCGATGCCGTCGTCGACGATCACCACCGTCCGCCCGGCGAGCGCGGTGGGCGGTCGCTCCGCGCGGTAGGCACGGAGGCGGCCCTCCAGCGCGGTCCGCTCGGTCAGCTCCACCGCGGCGCGCTCGCGCGGCCCGAGCCGGGCGGCCCGGACCACATCGTCGTTCAGGATGCGTACCTCGCCCTCGCCGATGGCGCCGAACCCCAGCTCGGGCCGGGACGGCACTCCGAGCTTCCGGACGGCGATGACATCCAGCGGCGCGTCGAGCACCCGGGCGACCTGGTACGCCACCGGTATCCCGCCACGCGGCAGGCCCAGCACCACAGGGTCGTCGAGGTGCAGCCGCGCCACTTCCTCGGCCAGCTGTATCCCGGCGGTCGTTCGGTCGGCGAAGCGCATGCCCGCCTCCTCTCCCGGAGCCCCGCTTCCACCGGACCACGCGGTCCGTGCGCGCCGATAGGGGCCAAGAGGCCCATGGCGGTACCGTCCGGCCCTATCCCCGCCATGGGCGCCCCGGGATCCTTTCGTACGGGCGCCGGGCGCCTCGAACCGGCGGTGACCTGCGATTGTCGGCCCTGGGCGCCGGCCGCGGTTGCCGAGGGGGAACCGCTCCCGGATGCTCGGACTCAGGGTCGCCCGCGCGGCGGGCCGGGCCCGGGGACCTGCCGGAGCGAAGCCGTCATGGAGCGTCATGGAGGCAGGGAGGCGGGACGCCGTGAACGACACGGACGGCTTGGCGCGCTACCGCGCCAAGCGGCACTTCGACCGTACGGACGAGCCCCTCGACGAACCCCGCGGCGAGGGCGACCTCCCCGGGCGGGAGCCGTCGTTCGTCGTCCAGATCCACGACGCGAGCACCACGCACTTCGACTTCCGGCTCGAAGTGGACGGCGTACTGAGATCGTGGTCGGTGCCGAAGGGGCCGTCCGACGATCCGCACGACAAACGCCTGGCGGTACCCACGGAGGATCACCCGCTGGAGTACCGGGAGTACGAGGGCGTCATCCCCGGCGGCCAGTACGGCGCCGGCACGGTCATCGTCTGGGACCAGGGCACCTACCGGCCGCTCAAGGACATGGACCCGGCCGCCTTCGCGCGGGCGCTGGAACGCGGCCACGCCTCCTTCCGGCTCAACGGGACGAAACTGCGCGGCGGTTACGCGCTCACCCGGTTCAGGAGCGGCGACGACGGCGCGCGCGAGGCCTGGCTGCTGGTCAAGGAGAACGACGCGGGTGGCGCCCGTCACGGGCGGGCCGCGCCCGATCCCCGGCGGGCACGTTCCGCGCGTACCGGCCGTACCCTCCGCCAGGTGGCCCAGGAGAACGTGCCCGGAAGGGGCGTGCGGTGATGACCGGAATCCTGGAGACGCTGCCGGCCGCCGAACGCCGGAGGCTGACCGACGCGCGGCCCGGCGTCGAGCTGGCGTCCCGGCCGATGCTGGCCACCCTGAGCGACCGCCGGGAGTTCGACGACGAGTGGATCTTCGAGCGGAAGCTCGACGGGGTCCGTGTGCTCGCGGTGCGGGACGGGGGCGGCGTCCGTCTGCTGTCGCGCAACGGCCTGCGGCTGAACAGCACCTACCCGGAGATCGTGGACGCCCTCGCCGCGCAGGACCGCGCCGACTTCACCGTGGACGGCGAGATCGTCGCCTTCGCGGACGGCCGTACCGACTTCGCCCTGCTCCAGAAGCGGATGGGGATCTCCGACGTCCGCAGGGCCCGTGCCACGCCGGTCGCCGTCACCTACTGTCTCTTCGACCTCCTGCGGCTCGACGGCGCCGATGTCACCGCGCTCCCCCTGCGCTCCCGCAAGTCCCTGCTCCGCCGAGCCCTCGTCCACCGGCCGCCGCTGCGGTTCATCACGCACCGCAACCACGGCGGCCAGGAGTTGCTGGACGAGGCGTGCGCCCGGGGCTGGGAGGGGCTGATCGCCAAACGGGCCACCGGCCGCTACCAGCCCCGCCGGTCCCCCGACTGGCTGAAGCTCAAGTGCCTGCGCGCGCAGGAGTTCGTCATCGGCGGCTTCACGGAACCGTCCGGTACGCGCACCGGCTTCGGAGCGCTGCTCCTCGGGTACCACGAGGGCGGCCGGCTGCGCTACGCGGGCAAGGCGGGTACGGGGTACGACCGCGCGACCCTGCGGGAGCTGCGCCGACGGCTCGACGAACTGGCCGTGGATCACTCGCCGTTCGCCGACCCGGTCCGTGAACGCGCCCCGCACTGGGCGCACCCCCGGCTCGTCGCCGACATCGAGTTCACGGAGTGGACGCGGGACGCGATGCTGCGCCACCCCCGGTTCCGTGGGCTGCGCGACGACAAGGATCCGGCGGAGGTGGTACGGGAGCGAGCCGCGTGACCGGTTCACCTCACCACCGACAGCGGCTCCGCGATGTCCTCCAGCGCCCGGCGCTCGGCCCGTACCGCGAGGAACGCCGCCACCAGCCCCGCCGCGCACATGAGCCCGGCGCCGATCCGGAAGGCCAGCGCCGTGTCCCCGACCACCCCGGACGCCGTGAGGTCCGCGAAGACCAGCGGGCCGCTGATACCGCCCGCCGCCGTACCGAGGGCGTAGAAGAACGCGATCGCCATGGCGCGGGTCTCCATCGGGAAGACCTCGGAGACCGTGAGGTACGCGCTGCTGGCGCCCGCCGACGCGAAGAAGAGCACCACGCACCAGCACGCGGTGAGCGTCGTGGCCGTCAGTGAGCCGCGGTCGAAGAGCCACGCGGTGCCGAAGAGCAGGACGCCCGACAGCAGATAGGTGCCGGAGATCATGATCCGGCGGCCGACCGTGTCGAAGAGCCTGCCGAGCAGCAGCGGGCCGACGAAGTTGCCGGCGGCGATGACCGCGAAGTAGTAGCCGGTGTGTCCCGTCGCGACGCCGAAGAACGTGGTCAGGATCGTGCCGAAGCCGAAGGTGATCGCGTTGTAGAGGAACGCCTGCCCGATGAAGAGCGACAGGCTCAGCACGGCCCGCCTGGGGTACCGGCGGAAGACCGTCCTGGCGATGAGGCCGAAGCCGACGCTCTCGCGCTCCTGGATCGTGATCCGGCCGGCCGGCGGAGGGAGTTCCCGTTGTTTCTCCTCCTCGATGCGCCGTTCGACGGAATCGACCAGCTTCTCCGCCTCCGCGCCGTACCCGTGGATGAGCTGCCAGCGGGGGCTCTCCGGTACGTGGCGTCGTACGAGGAGGATGACCAGGCCGAGGACGACACCGAGTCCGAAGGCGAGCCGCCATCCCACGTTCTCGGGGAGGAGTCCGGTGTTGAGCATCACGATGGACAGCAGCGAGCCGCCCACGGCCCCCAGCCAGTAGGTGCCATTGATGATCAGGTCGACACGTCCCCGGTAGACGGACGGGATCAGCTCGTCGATGGCCGAGTTGATGGCCGCGTACTCACCGCCGATGCCGAATCCGGTGAGGAAGCGGAAGACGAAGAACCACCAGGCGTCGAAGGACAGCGCGGTCATCGCGGTGGCACTGAGATAGACCGCGAGGGTCACCATGAACAGCTTCTTGCGGCCGTAGCGGTCGGTGAGCCGGCCGAAGAACAGCGCGCCCGCGCAGGCGCCCGCCACATAGAGAGCGGCGGCGACGCCCGTGACCTGTGCCGAGGTGATCGCCAGACCGCTGCCCGGCTCGGACAGACGTCCGGCGATATTGCCGACGATCGTGACTTCGAGGCCGTCCAGGATCCAGACCGTGCCGAGACCGATCACGATCATCCAGTGCCAGCGCGACCAGGGCAGCCGGTCGAGGCGTGCCGGTACGGCCGTGGTGAGGGTGCCGGGTTCCGGTGCGGCAGGCGGCGTCATCGCTTCCCTCCCGCCGTCGCGTTCGTCCGTGCGCCGCGTCGCGTACCGCGCACGGAACCACTATCCGACGGCTCCGCCCGCCGCGCCGGTTCACCCGCGGGCGGACAGCCAGCGCAGGGACGCCAGTCCGAGCCCCGTCATCATGCCCTCCAGCCTCGGGTCGCCGGTGGAGTCCATGGAGCAGGCCGCGGCCAGGAGGAACCCCGCCTGCGCCGAAATGAGTACGTCGACCGCCTCGGGGTCGACACCGGCCAGCAACGGATGGCGCGCGGCGTACGGTTCCGGATCGATCCCGGAGAGCGCCACACTGCTGAGCAGCATCACCACATCGGCGTGTGCGGGGCCGACCCAGGCGTGCGGCCAGTCCACGACGACGACACGGTCGTCGGTGAGCAGGACGTTGAACGGGTACAGGTCCCCGTGCGTGAGGGTGTCTCCGGCGGTCGCCTCGCCGAGCCGCGCCTCCAGCGACAGATGCGTCTCCAGTTCGCGGGCGGCCCGGGGCGCGATCTCGGTCAGCTTCGCCAGCGCGCGGGGATGGTTCGCCAGCCGCTCCCAGCCGCCCAGCCGTGGCGCCGGAAGGGCCACCGCGAGCGGGGGCGCCGGGGTGAGCCGTCCGGCCAGGTCGGTGAGGGCGTCGAGGACCCGTTCCAGTTCGGTCGCGCGCCATGGCTGCGCGGGCAGTGTTCCGTCGATGTCCTCGAAGACGAGCGCCACCCACCCGCCGTCGTCGTAGGTGCCCAGCAGCCGCGGCACGGGCGCCCCGGACGGCAGCCCGGCCGCCACCGCGCCCTCCCGACGGTGGAACGCGCCCACCGCGGTCGCGGCGACCGTATCGACGGCCTTGGCGAACGCCCTGCGCCCGTCGGACAGTTCCAGCCGGACCGCGAGGCCGTCGGAGAATCCGCCCTGCTGGCTGGTGGCCGCGGTCACCGTCCCCTGGAGTACGTCCTCGATCCCCGCCTTCACCGCTCGCGGCAGGCGCTCCCAGGGAATGCGCCGGCTGCCGGTGTGCGAGGGAAGAGAGACAGGGGTGCCCCAGGAAGTGTGGTGGGTTGGCATGTGCTGAGCTTAGCGGGGCGCCCGATGCCGCCGGGGGGGGCCGGGGCGCGGGAGGGGCGGAGGGCCGGGAGAGGCGGAGGTCAGACGGGCCACCGGCTGTTCGCCCGGTGGCGCGACAGGATCGTGGCGATGGCGACCTGGGCCGGTTCCAGCGCGGCCTTGCCGTCCTCGATGTCCCACAACGCGTTCTGTAGTACACGGCCGAGCGTCCAGCCGGTCGCGCGCTGCCGGTCGAGGCCGAGTGCCTCGGTCAGGAGGTCGAAGCGGCGCAGCACCACGCCCGTGACATCGCCGGTCGCCACCACCTCGTCCCATCGGTTGTCCAGCCCCGGCAGCAGGTCGAACCCGGGGTCGCCGGCCAGCGGTTCGGGGTCGATGGCCAGCCATGGTTCCCGCTCTCCGGCGAGGATGTTGTCGTAGTGCAGGTCCCAGTGCAGCAGGCGGTCGCCGGGCTCGCGGACCAGCTCGGCCACCGCGGAGGCGCAGGTCCGTACGAGCCGTTGCTCGGCCGGGTCGCGCAGTGCCGGTACGGCCCGCGGCGCCTCGTCGACCATGACGGCGGCGATGTCCGCCAGCCGCCGTACGCCCTCCGGCGCGGGCACCGCGACCAGCCGCGCCAGCAGACCGGCGAGCACGCGCATGGCGGCGGTGTCATCGGCCACGGACGACAGCGGCCGTGTCGCGTCCAGCCGTTCGAGCAGCATGACGCCGGTGTCCTGGTCGTGGTCGAACAGGCGGACCACGCCGTCGCCGTTCCATACCCGCAGACCGGTCGCGGTGTGGGCGTTGTCCTCGCTGACCGGCTGGATTTTCAGCGCGGCGGGCGTGCCGTCCGCGCGGGTCACCGGCAGGACGAGACCGGCCATGCCGTGTCCGGCGGGACCGTCCGGCCGGAGCGTCCAGCGGTCCAGGAAGTCCGCGACCAGTCCGGGCAGCGCGGCGATCCAGGCACGGCCGGACACGTCGCCCGGTTTTCCGTAGGACGCGGCCAGCGCGTCGGGGATGTCGATGCCTCTCATCGAAGTCGAGGCTATGCCACGGCCGTTCGCGGGACGAGGCCCGGCCCGGCTCAGGATGCCGTGATCGTCGCCGTCACGACACGGGTCTGCGGCAGACCACGCTGATCAGGGTGAAGGAAGCGAAGAACGGCCCCTCGGAGAGGGCGGCGAACCAGCGGCGGCCCCGCGTTTCGTCGATGACACCGTCCTTGATCGCCCGCTGCACGTTGCGGCCGAGCCCCAGCGTGTGATCGGCGTCCTGGAAGTCGCGGAAGACCGGGGTCGTGGCGAGGACGGTCTCGACGGTGAGACCCGCCCGCGTGGCCAGGCGGGCGAGGCCGCGGCCGACCGTGGCGTGCCGGACCACCCGCGAGGCGGTGTACCGCGTGAAGGCGCGGCTCGTGTCGAGGTCCTCCGCGTCGACGGCCAGGGTGTCCCAGTCGGGTTCGGTGAGACCGATCAGCCCTCCCGGCCGGGTGGCCAGGTGGAGTTGGGCCAGGACATCGGCGGGTTCGGCGACATGCATCAGGACCCGGTCGGTCTTCACCCGGTCCACCGTGCCCGGTTCGACGGGAAGGGCGTGGGCGTCACCCTCGCGGATCTCGACCGCAGGGAGCGCGTCCGTGCGCAGCCGGGCCTCGGCGAGCATGGCCGGGTCACGGTCCACGCCGATCACCGTGCCGGCCGGGCCGACGCGTTCCGCCAGCGCCGGCAGGTCGGTGCCCGGACCGCATCCCACGTCCAGCGCGGTGTGGCCCGGCCGTACGTCCAGCAGATCGATCAGTTCCCGCTTGTAGGCGCGGCCCGCGTCCGCGGCGGCGGCGCGCAGCATGTAGGCGGCCTGGTCGGGCCGGGACACACCGAGAGTCATGGACATGGGAAGAGTCAAACATTCCGGTCCGGGGCGTGTCAGCCGGTCGGGTCAGCCGCTCTCCTCCTCGCTCTCCAGCGGCCTCAGTCTCGCCATCTCCGCCGGCGCGAGCCGCTCCACCACCTCCGCCAGAGCCTCGCACGCCTGCTCGATCTTCAGCCGGATGTTCTTCTGTTCGGTGACGACCGCCGCCACCAGCAACGAGGTCAGTGCCACCGACCCGTTGAGCGCCTGAAGGCTGATCAGCCGCTCCGTCAGGCTGTGATGGGCGAAGACACCCTCGCGTTTGGTCGCCTCCAGGACCGCCACGACGGAGACGAACAGCGCGTACGGCGCGCTCCCGGCGAGCTGGAAGCGCAGCGCCGCCCAGATGAGCACCGGGAAGAACAGGAAGATCAGGGTGAGGGACATCGTGATGGCCAGCGGGGTGATGATGACGGCGGCCACCACCACGGCCGTCCCCTCCACCCAGCGGTCGAGCGGCAGCGGCAGCCGGATACGGCAGACGAGGAGCAGGAAGGGCGTGACCACCAGCACCCCCATGGCGTCACCCGCCCACCACGCCAGCCAGGTCGGCCAGAAACCCACCGGGAGTGTGCCGTGGAGCAGCAGCATGGCCGTCCCCACCGTGGCGCTGATCAGCATCCCGGCGAGGGCGCCCAGGAACACCAGCGCCACCCCGTCCCGCAGCCGGTCCAGCTCGATACGGAAGCCCACGCGCCGCAGCAGCAGGTAGGAGCAGAGCGGTGCGAGGGTGCAGCCCACGAGGACGCCGGGCGTGACGGCGCTCAACGGGTCGAGCGTGAGGAGGTGGAAGAGGACGCCCAGCGTGATCCCCGGCCAGATCCCGGCACCCATCAGGAACAGACAGGTCAGGGCGATACCGGTGGGCGGCCAGAGGGGTGACACATCCGCGCCCTCGACGCGCACGACGCCCTCCATCGTGCCGATGCGCGTGCCCGCGTAGTAGGCGACGGCGACGCCAAGGATCCGGAGAGAAGCTACGAACAGACCCCGGACCTTCTCGCTGCGCGCCACACAGCCATCAGACAATGCCCGCCGCCCGCTCGGGCCATGACACGCACCGTCGGAGCGCAGACATCACCCTCTCCCGGCCCGGTCGGACAGCACAGGTGGTCGGACGGCACAGATGGTCGGACGGCACAGTGGGCGGACCGCGGAGGAGACCGGACCGCGGAGGTGGTCGGGCTCGTCGGGTCAGCTCGGCTCGAAGAGCCGCTCGTCCTCGTAGACGAGACTGTCCGAGTCGGTGCAGGTCGCCACCGTGGCGGTGGACACGACACGCAGCCCCATCTGCTCGGCGCGCTCATCCAGTCCGTCGCCGCCGCAGTCCGCGAGCACCAGCGTGAACGCCTGCCTCTCGTTCATGATGTACGGCTCTCCGTACCCCAGCTCGGCGGCGGCCTCGGGGTCGCACCGTGCGATCTGCCACGCGCGGTGCATCAGCAGTCCGGGATCCTCGATCACGAGGTGACGGGTCTCGGTGACGGTGACGGCCAGCCGCGCCACGCCGGAAGCGGCGGTACGGGCAGGACGGGCGGGAGGACAGGTGGCGCCGCCGCGGACGGCCACAGGGGCGGGGCCGGGACCGGGGGTGACGGCATGGGCGGGGCCGGGGAGGCTCGCACCCTCGTCGGAGAGAGAGCGTGACAGAGCGGACATGGGTGGCTCCTGTCGAGGGGATCGGCGGTCGCCCGTGGTGACGGTGGCCCAGGACCGGGCCCGGTACGGGCAGGGCAGCGCGGTGGTCCGCCCGTGGTCGGCCGCCAGCGCGGCGATGACTTCGAGGCCCCTGCCGTGGTCGCCGGCCAGTTCGTGCGGACGGCTGCTCGCGGCCGGTCCCCCGTCGTCCACGGCGACATGGACGCTGCCGTCCGGACGCCGTTCCAGATGAGCGCGGATGGGGCCGCGGGCGTGCAGTACGGCGTTGGTGACCAGCTCCGACATGACCAGCAGGACGTCATCGGCGATCTCGGAGGTGATCTCGGCGGCGGTCCCGGCGATCTCGTCACCGGCCGGACAGGACCAGTCGGCCAGCGTGGCGCGGGTCCACTGCCGGGCGCGCCGGCACGAGTGGTCGGCCCGGTCGAGGCTCAAGGAGGTCCGGAGGGTCTCGTTCCGTGGGGTCCGGCGGGCGTCATCCGGCACGATCCGGCAGGTGTCGCCCCGGGAGGACTGGCCGTCCCACGGGGCCTGACGGCCGACCCACGCGGTCGGCCGGGCGGTGACACCGTCGAGAAGCCGGACGCGGGTCATGCGGGCCTCCGCGAACGCGGGGGAAGGTTCCTGACGCGAAGCCCGCCGGGGGCTCCGATCGGTCCCTTTCCGGAGGATGCGGCTCGGGCAGATGGGGACATACTCATCACTGTCGGAGCACTGTGCCCCATATGCAACGTGCGAAGTGTGCACGATGCGCAAGGTGCGCACGGTGTCGCACACCCCGGCGGAATCGGTACAACCGAGACATCGGCACAGCCACGAGAGCAGCACAGCCACGGAGATCCGGGAGCGTTCCGGAGAGGGGCAGATCATGAGACCGAGGTCCGGGCCCACGGTGCACCACGCGGTCCTGGCCGCCCGGCTCCTGTCGCTGCGCGTGGGCGCCGGTCTGTCGCTGACCCAGGCGGCGACGGCGCTGGGCGCGCACCGGACGACGGTGATGAGAATCGAACGGGCCGAGACGGCGCTCGACGCGGGCCAGGTACGGACCCTGCTGGAGCGCTACGGTGCCGGCCAGGAGGAGATCAGGCAGTTCCTCGGTGAACTGGCCACCGCCAATCTGCCGGGCTGGTGGCATCCGTGGCGGGACGTGATGGACCCCTGGGCCCTGGACCTGATGAACGTGGAGTCCGCGGCGCGCATGGTCCGTCTCTGGCACCCGGCGCTCGTGCCGCCGCTGCTGCGCACCCCGGCGTACGCCCGCGCGGTGGAGGAGGCACTCGGCACCGGCCGTTCACCGGCCGACCGCGCCAGGCGCGTCGAGCTGCTGACCGAGCGCCGGGCCCGGCTGACGGAGCGGGGGGCGCGGATCTGGGCGCTGATGACCGAGGCGGCGGTGCGCACGCGCGTGGGCGACGGACGCATCATGGAGGAACAACTCGCCGCGCTGCGCGATGCCGCCGCCCGCCCGGACGTCACCCTTCAGGTCGCACGGCTCACCGATCCACCGCATCCGCTGACCGGAGTCGCCGGTCTGACCCTGTACCGGGTGGATGTGCCCGAGATCCCGGACCATGTGGTCCGGGAGAGCCCCGTGGGTCCTGCCGACGTCTGGAGCGACACCGTGACCGTGACCGCGTACCGGACGCTCATCGACCAGGCGTGTGCCGCCGCCCCGCATCCGTCCACCCCGCTCCCCTACCCCGTGCCCCTGGCCTGACGGTCTTTACGCGATGCCGTCGCCCGACGACCCTTACCCGACAGCCGACCAGTGACCGGACCCGTGACCGAAGGGATCTACCGTGCCGGATGAGACCCCCCGTCGTATCGACACGACCGTGCCGCACTCCGCGCGCATCTGGAACTACTGGCTTGGAGGCAAGGACCATTTCTCGGCGGACCAGGTGGCCGGGGACGCCTATCGCGAGGTCTTTCCCCTGATCGAGACGTTCGCGCGGGAGTCGCGCGGCTTCCTGCGGCGCTCCGTCACCTATCTCGCGGCGGAGGCGGGGATGAGGCAGTTCCTCGATCTCGGCGCCGGACTGCCGACCGTCAACAACACGCACGAGGTCGCGCAGCGCATCGCGCCCACCGCCCGCGTCGTGTACGTGGACCACGACCCGCTGGTCCTGCTGCATGTGCACGCGCTGCTCACCTCCACCGCCGAGGGCGCCACCGCCTACATCGAGGCGGACATGCGGGACACGGACGCGGTGCTGGACGGCGCGGCGGAGACCCTCGACATGGCGCGGCCCGTCGCGCTGGTCATCTCGGACGTACTCGGCCACATCGTCGACTTCGACGAGGCCCTGGCCCTGGTCAAGCGGCTCGTGGACCGGTTGCCGTCCGGCAGTTATCTGGCCCTGAGCCACGCGGCGGCAGCGGACGAGGGGCACGCGGCGGCGCAGGAGACGTACAACGCGTCCGGGGCCGTCCCGTACATCCTCCGCACGCCCGAGCAGATCGCACGGTTCTTCGACGGGCTGGAGCTGGTCGAACCGGGTGTCGTGTCCTGGCCGCACTGGCACCCCGACGCCACCACCACCTCGGTCGCCGAGCGGGGCGGCTGGGGAGGCGTCGCCCGTATCCCCTGACCACCCCCGATCACCGCGACCACCCCCTCCCGGCCACGCCCCTCCCCGTCGGCCGTGTCCGCGCGTGCGGGCGGGCCGTATCCCGTCGAAGCTGTACGGATGGACAGTGACGGGCTGGTGGCGCGCCGGCTGATCGAGGCGGCGGCACGCTCCGGCGCCTCGCTGATCGCGGAGACCGCCTCCGCGGTCTCCGGATGGGCGGTTCTGGTGGACCCGACCACGGGCGCCGTCTACAGCTCACCGGAGCGCGCCGCCGCGGCGGGTGTCAGCGCCGCGGCGGAGGCCGGAAACACGGTGGGCGCGGGCGGTGCGGCAGGGGGCGGCGGCGGACGGGCGCGGTCCGGTGATACCGACGGCGGCACGGGTACGACGGTCCGGCAGGTGGTGGGAGCCGCGCTCGTGGTGCACGCCGGCCCGGACGTCTCCGCGCGCCGGGTCGAGCTGGTGACCAGGACCACGGCCGGGCTGCTCGAAGTACGCGCCCGCCGCGCGGAAGAGCTGACGAGCGCGGAGATGCGGCTGCATGCCGTGGTGACGCGCCTGCTGCTGCGCGGCGACACCGGTCTCGCGGCGGAGGTCATCGGGGGACTGACCTCGCACGCCACCGTCTACCGGCTCTCCGGCGGCGCGGATCCGCAGGCCGCGTACCAGGCGGTGTGGCGCGCGCTGCTGCCCACCGGCGCCCGGCCGGGCGCGCCCACACTCATCACGCTCCTGGACGGTGACCTGGTCGTCGTGGCCCTCCATGACGCGGCACGGGACGACGGACGGGTCCTGCGGCTGATCGCCCGCTCGGCGGAGCGGTACGGGCTGCTCGGCGGCGTCGCGGACCCCGCGCCGCTCGCCATGCTCGCGGCGGCCTTCACCGAGGCCGGTCAGGCACGCGCCGGGGCGGCGGCGGGCCACCGGCTGGTCCCCGCCGCCGGGCTCGGAGACCGCGCCCTGCTGCGGATCATCCCGCCCGACCGGCTCTCCGCCTGGGCGTCCTCCCTGCTGGGCCCGCTCACACAACCCCAGCGCCAGGCGCTGGAGGGGTGGCTGCGCACCGGATCGATCGGGGCCATGGCACAGATGCTGGGGATCTCCCGGGGCACCGCGCGTTCCCGGCTGCGGACGGCCGCCGAGCGGCTGGGAGGTCTGGAGACGCCCCTCGCCCTGGCGCGGCTCGCCCTCGCACTGCGTGCCCCGGCGGGCGGGCCCGCGGAGGCGGCCGGGTCCGCCGGTACGGGCCCGCCCGCCGCGCTCCCCACGGAACTCGTGGACGCCGCGCCGGCACGCCGTTGGGCCACCGCGCTGACCGAACCGCTCGACACGGCACAACGGATCGCCCTGCGCGTCTGGCTCGGCCATCTCGGCAGCGTCGCCCCGGCCGCCGAGGAACTCGGCCTGCACCGCACGACGCTCCGGCGGTGGCTGGAGGAGATCGGCCGGCTCCTGGACGTGGACCTGTCGTCCGCCGCCGTCCGCGCCGATCTCTATCTGGCGCTGGAGACCCTCGCCGGCCCCGACGACTCCCCCGGCGCGCTGCCACGCCGGGGAGGCCGTACGTACCAGCGGTCCGCGACGCTCTGAGGGCGGCGGAACTCCCGTACGCGGCAACGCCGTCACTCTCCGGCCGGGAGCCGGTCCGGTTCCGGACCGAACGCGCCCGCCGGGTGCGGGACGGCCCGTCACCCGCCAGGACGTTTCGTGTCGATCACCGCCGGAATATCCTCCGGGGCACGGGAGTTGGCAGCGAGGTACTCACCGATTCCCCCCGGTCGGCGAGCGGCTCAGGGCCCTTCGGCGCCCGCGGCCCGGGGGTCCGAGACCGGAGCAGACATGACCATCGACACGACCCGTGGTGCGGACACGATCCGTGACGCGGACCGCTCGTTCCTCTTCGTCCTCGGCAGCTCCCGCTCCGACGGCAACACCGAGATACTCGCGCGCGCCGCCGCCCAGCAGTTACCGCCCGGTGTGCCGCAGCGCTGGGTGGATCTGGCCCACCTGCCGTTGCCCGACTTCCAGGACGGGCGGCACGAGACCGACACCTGGTCGGCCGGGGAGTACGAGGAGACGCTGCGGCAGGCCACGCTGGAGGCCACCGACATCGTCATCGCCTCGCCCCTGTACTGGTACACCCTCTCCGCGCAGACCAAGCGCTACCTCGACTACTGGTCGGGCTGGCTGACGGTGTCCGGCTCGGACTTCGCGGAGCGGATGGCGGGCCGCACCCTGTGGGGCGTGTCGGTCATGTCGGCCGACGACGAGGCCGTCGGCGACGGACTGGTGACCACCCTCAACAACTCGGCGGCGTATATGCGGATGCGGTTCGGCGGGGTGCTGTTCGGCAACGGCTCCCGGCCCGGTCAGGTACGGAACGACGAGCGGGCGGCGCTCCGGGCCAAGACGTTCTTCCAGCAGGAGGCCCCGCTCGCCCTGTTCCCGTGAGAGGCGGGCCCCGGCGCCGGCGCGTTCACGCCCGGTGGACCGCTTCCTCAAGGGCCTCTCTGAACGCGTCCGCGGTCGTGGTGACGATCCGCGGACTGTCGATCAGCGCCTCGTCGATCACCCGGGCGAGGCGGCGGGGCACCGACGGGCTACGGTCCCGGATCGGGACGGCGGGCTCCCGCAGCAGTACCGCGAGGGGGTCGACGGCGGGCGGGAAGTCGCGCGGGGTGGCACCGGTCAGCATCCGGTACAGGGTGGCGGCCGTGGCCCAGACATCGACCTCGGGCCTGGCGTACTTGTAGTCGACGACCTGGGTACGGGGCATGTACGCCACGGTTCCGGCCACCGTCCCGGTGCGGGTGAGGCCGGACAGACCGGCCCGGTCGAAGGCTTTGGCGAGGCCGAAGTCACTGATCTTGACGGTGGGCGGTCCGCCGTCCGCGGTGAGGAGGATGTTGGCGGGCTTGATGTCCCGGTGCACCAGGCCGCGTACGCTCCCGCTCCCACCGCCGCCCGCCGCGGACCCCGGGGGTCGCGGCCGGGCCAGTGGCGCGGTGTGGGCGTGGGCGAGGCCGTCGAGTACCTGTGAGGCGATCGCGACCGCTTCGTCCGGCGGCAGTGTGCCGCCCCGCGCGGCGAGCCACTGCCGCAGATCGCCGCCGCCGCAGTACTCGCAGGCCAGATAGAAGCTCGCGCCGTGTGAGCCGCTGTCGTGGAACCTGACGATGTTGTGGTGCCGCAGACCGCGGATGCCCTCGATCTCCCGCAGGAAGTTCGCCCGCGCGCGGTGGCCCACCGCGACCTCGGCCAACAGCACCTTCAGGGCCACCAGTTCGCCTGTGCCGAGGTGCCGGGCGAGATGGACCACGCCCTGTCCGCCCCGGCCGAGTTCCCGTACGAGTTCGTAGTGGCGCAGGCCCGCGAGGCCGTCGTCCCCGGCGGCGCGGGACAGCAGGCCGCGCACGATGCCCTGGGGGCTGTTCCGGCAGGGGTCGCAGACGATGTCGCCCTCGCGGCCACGGTCCGCTTGGCCACCGTCCGCGCGTTGCACGTCGCGACCGCAGTGCGCGCAGTACGCGCGGGTCGTGACCGGTTCGCCCGCTGCGGCCTTCCCGCCCGCGATCCCGACCCGCAACAGGGTTTCCCCCAGGCGTACTTCGTCACCGTGGACGAGATCGCGTTCCGGGAACTCCGCGCGCGCGGCCTGCTCCGGGGTCTCGTCCGGTTCGCGGCGGCCGATCTCCTCGCCGTTGACGAAGGTGCCGTTGAGGCTGCCGAAGTCCCGCACCCGTACGTCGGGCGGGTTGATGTCGAAGAGGCAGTGGTGCCGCGAGACCCGCATGTCGTCCTGGGGCAGCCGTGGCGAGCAGTCGGAGGCGCGGCCGACCACGCAGGTCGTGCGCTCCTCGAAGGAGAACGTCCTCCCCCGCGACGGGCCGGACCGTACGGACAGGGTGACGGACGCGAGCGCCCGCGTGCCGCTCACGACACGCCTCGCGAGGACCGCGACGACCGGGTCAGCCGCGAGACCCCCGGGAGCCGCGCGAACCACGTCGACCGGACAGGTGGTGCGGGTGGCGTGGCCGGAGGGGGCGGGGGAGGCGGTGAGAAGTCGTACTCCCAGTCCAGCTCCCAGACCCGGGTGACCCCTTCACGGTCGCGTGAGAGGACGACGCGGCCACCACCGGTGATCGCGAGCCACATGATCCCGGACGCGTGGCCGTCCAGCGTGCGCAGGCAGGCGCCGGTGTCGAGATCCCACACCCGCAGCAAGCCCTCGGCACCACCGCTGACGGCGAAGCGGCCGTCAGCGCTGACCTCGACACCGCTGACCGCGAAGGCGGGGAAGCCCCGGTTGATCCTGGCCACATGACGGCACCGGCCGGTACGCGGGTCCCAGGTCCGCATCGTCTGGTCCTGGCTCACCGACACGCCGACACCGCCGTCCGCGGAACAGGCGAGGCCGACCAAGGTCTTCTCCGGGTCATGGCCGGTCATCGTATGGCGGCAGATCCCTGTCCTGACGTCCCACACCCGCACGGTCCCGTCCCAGTGGCCCGTCAGCAGCACGTCGCCGTTGCCGCTCAGCGCGAACTCGCTCCACTTCTCGCCGTTCAGGACATGGAGGCAGCGCCCGGCCCGCACGTCCCAGATCCGCGGCCCGTCGTCGCCGTACGAGAAGGCGTACCGCCCGTCGTCGCTCATCGCCAGGGTGGAGACGAAGGCCGTGTGCCCCGTGAGTTCCCGGACACATGTCTCCGTCTCCAGGTCCCAGACGCGGATGACCCGGTCCTTCCCGGCGGAGAGAGCGACCCGGCCACCGGCGTCCAGCGCCACCTTGTACATCCGTCCGGTGGTGCCGCGCAGTGTGTGCCGGTCCCGTCCCGACTCCAGGTCCCAGCCGTGGACGGTGCCGTCCGCGCCCGCCGACAGCACGATCCCGTCGTCGGCGGGGACGGCGAGATCACGGAAGGTGTCGATGTCGCCCCGCGCGAGGACGCGCCGGCCGCCGTCCCGCAGGTCCCACAGGTCGAGTCGTGTCCCGTCCGCGCGGGAGACCAGTTCCAGCAGACCGCGGCCGGAGTTGAGCGGCAGCAGACCGGCGGCCTCGTGCGTGCTGTGGGGCCCGACTCCGATGATGGGCGGGGTGGCGCGGAGCCAGGCGTCGGACAGGGTGGTGCGCCGCCCGGCGCCCGTGACGGCCTGCCAGCTGTCGAGCAGCGCGTGGTGGCGCCGGTAGCCCGGTACGGCTCGCGCGCGGCGCAGCTCGTCGGCCGCGGCACCGGCCCGGCCCTCGTCCATCAGCGCCGTCGTACGGTCGAGAGCGCGGCGCACCACCTCGCTCTCGCGCACGCGTTCCGTCGCCGCGCGCGGAAGCGGGTAGCTCCACGGCGCGGGCGGACCCGGGGGTGCCGGCTCCCTCAGCGTGAGCCTGCCGTGCGCGCCGCCCGTCAGTACCAGCAGGCCGTCGGTACCGAAGGCGACCGAGTAGCCGCCTTCCCGCCACGACCGGAAACATCTGCCGGCGGACAGCTCCCACAGCTCGGTGGTGTTCGTGGCGCCGCCGAGGGCGTACCGCCCGTCGGCGCTCACGCCGTAGTAGTAGCCCAGTCCGCCGGGGCGGACGACGGCGGGGCGCCGCTCGCGGCCCGTCGCCACGTCCCAGATCCGTACGCCGGAGCCGCCGACGCTGGTGACCGCGGTGCGCCCGTCGGCGCTCAGGGCGGCGTCGCGGAAGCGGGTCTCGATGGTGCGCAGGACCTGTCCGGTGCCCGGATCCCACACCAGCAGGCCGGCGTCCGGTCCGCTCGTCCAGCGGTCGCGCGTCAGCGCGACGCGGCCGTCCGCGCTGAGGGCCAGTCCATGGGCGGTCCCGCCGACGCGCGTACCGTCCGGTCCTGACGTCAGCTCGCGCAGGCAGCGGCCGGTCTCGGTGTCCCACACCTGCACGACCCCGTTGTTGTGCGCGGTCAGCGCGATCAGGCCGTCCCCGCTCATCGCCACGTCGCCGGGGGCGAACTTCACCGGGTTCGCCCCGTGGTCGAGGGTGTGGAGAAGCCCGCCGGTACGCAGGTCCCAGACGCGCGCGGCGCCGTCGGGCGCCGCGGTGATCGCCCGGCGGGCCGCCGCGTCCGCCGCCAGTCCGTAGATCCCCCACTCGCTGTCCGTGGCGGTGATGACCCGTACGCAGCGGCGGCCGACGAGATCCCAGACCCGGACCGTCCCGTCGGTGGCGGCGGAGACGCCGGTACGGCCGTCCCGGCTCACGGCCACCCCGTACACGATGCCGGTGTGGCCGATGAGGACGGTGTCCGGTCCGGTCCGTGGTGCGCGGTCGGCGCGTCCGAGCGCGTCGGTGATCTCCGGGGTGCCCGGCGCCCGCTCCGCGGCGGCCCGCAGCAGTTCCGCCGCGGACTCGGCGTCGCCGCGCTCCAGATGCACCAGCCCCAGCAGATACCCGGGACGCCACTCCTCCGGATGAGCCTCGCGGACCCCTTCCAGATCGACGATGACCTGAGCGTCGGTCAGCCGCCCGGCGCGCCACAGGTACAGGCCCCGGTTGTACGCCGCGTGCGGGTTGTGGGGATCGGTCTCGGAGGCGCGCCGCCACAGGGCCTCGGCTTCGTCCGCCCGACCGAGGTCCACCAGGGAGAGAGCCTGGTTGGACAGGCCGTCGGCGAGCCGCACCGCGGTCAGCGGTTCCGGCCTCGGGTAGGGCTCGCCCAGGGCCGTCGCGTAGATCTCGGCCAGTTCGCCGGCGAGTTCGCCCATGTCCTTGGGCCGGTCCGCCGGGACCCAGGCGAGACAGCGCTCCAGCAGGGTCACCAGTCCGGCGGGGATGGCCGGGATGGCCAGCATCCGTTCGTCGCGGATCTCCTCCGCGACGAACGCGGCGAGCACCTCGGCCCCCGTCTGCCCGTACCGGCACGGCGGGTGGCCGACGAACATCTCCAGTACGGTCAGGGCCCACGACCAGGTGTCGGTCGCCCGGGTGAGCTGTGGCCTCGGCCGCCCGGAGTCCTCCGTCCACACGGCGGCCTCCGCCTGCTCGGGGGAGCAGAAGGCCGGGGTCATGCCGCAGTACCCGGCCAGTACGCTCGCGCCGGGCGGCACCACGGTGCTCTCCCCCGCCGCGGCGCGGGCCTTGGCCAGTCCGAAATCGGTCACCTTGGCGGTGCCGTCACGGGCGAGCAGCACGTTGGCGGGCTTGACGTCCTGGTGGATCAGGCCGTGCCGGTGCGCGTGCCGAAGTCCCCACGCGGTCTGGACGGCGATGTCGAGGATGCGGCGCAGGACCTCGCGGTGGCCGCCGGTGTAGAGGTGTTCGTCGCGCACGGCCTCGGCCAGGCTGCCGCCGTCCAGCCATTCGGCGAACACCGTGGGCACTCCGCCGAGCGTGCGGACGTACACGCAGTTCACCGTGTGCGGATGCTCGTCGAGACCGACCCAGGTCGCCGCCTCGGTCTCGAAGTCCCGCAGTCCCTTCTCCGTGGCCGCCAGGGCGGGCCGGGGTACCTTCACCGCCAGCTCCACGTTCCAGTCGCGGTGCAGGATCCGGTAGACCAGTCCCATCCCGCCGCTGCGGATCACCTCCCTGACCTCGTAGAGGTCCAGGATCACCGCACCGGGACGCCACTCGTCGGGTACGTGCCTCGCCACTCGCCCACTTCTCCGTCCGGAGTCCACTTCAGGCAACACGTCACAGTGTGCCCAACCACGCACGGGGGAACCAGTGTTCACGGAGCGGCGCCGGGGCTCACCAGGGCAGCGGGCCCTCGGCGTCGAAGTAGCCCCCGGTGGGGCCGTCGGGGCGTACGAGCGCCATGCGGACGATGATCTCGGCGCCCTCCTCGACGGTCTGCGTGCCGCTGTGGCCGTTCAGGTCCGTCGCGGTGTAGCCGGGCTCCACCGCGTTGATCCGCATGTCCGGGAGGGCCTTCGCGTACTGCACGGTGATCATGTTGAGCGCGGCCTTCGACGCCGGGTAGGCGACCCCCGGGTACGCGTACGTCGGCGTGCCCACCGTGGAGACCAGGGTCTTCGAGGCCAGGCCGCTGCTGACGTTGACCACGACGGGGGCGGCGGACCGGCGCAGCAGTGGCAGGAACGCGTGGGTGACACGCACCACGCCGAAGACGTTCGTGTCGAACGTGGTCCGCAGCGCGTCGGCGGTCACCTCCGCGGCGCCGGTCTCGTTCCTCTCGATGCCGGCGTTGTTGACCAGCACGTCCAGTCCGCCGTCGGCCTCGATGGCGCGCGCCGCGGCGGCGACCGACGCGTCGTCGGTGACATCGAGGACGACCGTCCGCGCCCCCAGCAGCTCGGCGGCGCGGCGCCCGCGCTCGGGGTCCCGGCTGCCCACGTAGACGAGGTGGCCCGCTTCCACGAGCCGTCGGGCGGTCTCGAAACCGAGACCCTTGTTCGCTCCGGTGATCAGTGTTGTTGTCATGCCTCCAGATTCCGGCCGGGCGGTGTGGTCAGCCAGTGGTCGCGTCTTCCTGGGACCGCCGGTACCAGGCTGCACCACGGCTCGCGGCCCGCGGGCGGTGCACACTGGTGGGCATGGCGACAGCGGAGTTCGGCAAGGCGGTGCGCCGTTGGCGCGACCGGGTCTCGCCGGAGACCGTCGGGCTGCCCGCCGGCGGGCACCGGCGCGCGGCCGGACTGCGCCGCGAGGAGCTGGCCCTGCTGGCCGGGATCTCCGTCGACTACATCACCCGCCTCGAACAGGGCCGCGCCGCCCACCCGTCGGCGCAGGTCGTCGAAGCGCTGGCCAGGGCACTGCGGCTGTCGGGAACCGAGCGCGCGCATCTGTTCCGGCTGGCCGGGCTGGCCCCGCCGGGGCCGGAAACCGTGCCCGCGTACATCACACCGAGCGTCCAGCGGATGCTGGACAGACTGACCGGCACACCCGTCGCGGTCTTCGACGCCACCTGGACACTGCTCATGGCCAACCCGCCGTACGCGGCGCTGATGGGCGATCCGTCCGGATGGCGTGGCAACGAGCGCAACGGGGTCTGGCGCAACCTGCTCGGTTCCGGCACCCGGGTCCGGCACACGCCGGAGGCCCGGCGCGCGTTCGAGGCCGCTCTGGTCGCCGATCTGCGCGCGGCGGCCGACCGCTACCCCGCCGATCAGCGGCTACGGCGCCTCGTCGAAGAACTGCGCACACACAGCGAGCGGTTCACCCGACTGTGGGAGTCCGGCGCCGTCGGCCATCACGAGGCCGCATGCAAGACCATCGATCACCCGCGCGTGGGCCCACTGACACTGGACTGCGACGTACTCACCGTGGCGACCGGCGACCTGCGCATCATGGTCTACACAGCCGAACCGGGCACCGCCGACGCCGAACGCCTCGCGCTGCTCACCGTGATCGGCACCCAGACTCTCGCCGGATAGCCACCGCACTCGATACCCCGTCCGGCATCCATCCGACGTGCGTATCCGGGGGGTTCGGGTTTCGCTGGAGGTGCTGTCCGGCCGCGTACATCCCACAGCCACCCCCGTGTCCGGGGCCGGACAGCCCGACCCCGGCGCGGTGTCCGGGATGCGGCAGCACGTCATAGCGGTAAGACTGACGGCGCGGGAGACGACGGTCCAATGAGGCAGCCGACTGTCCTCACTGGACCGTCCCCCGTCCAGTCGCCGTCGTCGTCGACGAGGGATGGCATGAACATGAGCGCGCTTGACACACCCGAAGTCGCCGCGCTTCGCTTGCGGCTTCGGAAGTGCGAACGTGCGAACACGTGAACGCGACAATGGATTCGAACCGCGGAAAGAAACCCGGATGGCGGAATTTCCGTAACCGCGAGCGATCCGGCGTTCAGGCGTTCAGGCGAGCCGGGAAAACGTACACGCCAATCAGCGACGGACGCGACGGAATCATTGCCCATCTCATAGAGAAGAGCACATCGAAGTGAGAGACGCGGCAGCGCGAACCAGAAACCGTGAAGGACGCGCGCACGCGCAGCGGAACGGCCCCATGGCCCTGGCGTCGGCCGTGGGGGGCGGGCGCGCACGCCCGGTATCGGCCCCGTGAGCACCGTCTGGCTCCGGCTCACCATCCGCGCCCGATTGACGCTCACCTACGCGGGGCTTTTCGCGGCGGCCGGTGTGGCGATGATCGGTTTGCTCTACGCCTTTATGAAATACGTCCCGGTCTACAGCGAAAGTCTGACGACCCACAGCAGCGCCCTGAAAAGCGGCACGACCACAGCCGGTCTTCCCGGGCCCGGCCACCTCACCCACAGCGCGGACAGCATGGTCGCGGCGACGGACTGCGAGGTCTCGTTCACCGAGAAAGTGCGCACGTTCGCTGCGCGTTTGAGCGCACCCAGCGACGGTGATTCGACCCTCGCCGTCTGCGGGTCCGCGAGCGGCGGGAAAAGCTCGTTCGAGGTCTCCACCAAGGCGGACTTCCTCGAGGCGCTGTTGATGTTCAGCGCGGTGACACTCCTGGTGTTGCTGGTGATCGCGGTGGTTCTGGGCTGGTTCGTGGCGGGGCGGATGCTGGCGCCGCTCCAGCGGATCACCGCGACCGCCCGGAGCATCGCCGGGTCCACCCTGCACGAACGGATCGCGCTGGCCGGACCGAAGGACGAGATCAGGGAACTCGCCGACACCTTCGACGCGATGCTCCAGCGCCTGGACAAGGCGTTCCAGGCGCAGAGCCGGTTCGCGGCGAACGCGTCGCACGAGCTGCGCACCCCGCTGGCCGGGATGCGGACCCTCCTCCAGGTCGCGCTCGCCGCGCCCGGTGAGTACCGGCTGGAGGACCTGGGCCCCGACCTGCTCACCCTCAACCGGCGCTCCACGGAGATCACCGAGGCGCTGCTGGTCCTGGCCCGCGCCGACCACGGCGCGCTCGCCGAGGAAGCCGTCGAACTGGACGTCCTGGCACGGGAGGTGTGCACCCAGGCCACCCCGGCGGCGGCCGACGCGGGGGTGGTCCTGACCGCGTCGGTGGGCCGGGGCCGGGTCCTCGGCGACCGGGTCCTGCTGCGGCAGCTGGTCACCAACCTCGTCGACAACGCCGTCCGCCACAATCACCCGGGCGGAACGGTGACCGTGAGCGTGGACGAGCGGCCCGAGCACGGGACCCGGCTCGTCGTACGCAACACCGGACGCACGCTCACCCGCACCGAGACGGACCGCATCCTGGAACCCTTCCACCGCCTCGACACCCGCCGCACGAGCCGCCCGGACCGCCCGGCGGGCTACGGCCTCGGCCTCGCCATCGTGGAATCGATCGTCCGCGCCCACAACGGAACCCTCCACGCGGAACCACTGCGGCACGGCGGCCTCCACATCACCGTCACCCTCCCCACCCCCACGCCCACCCCCACACGCACACGCACGCCCATGACGGCCGGCGCAACGATGAGCCGTGAGCGGGACGGGTGAGCCCGAAGGCCCGTCCTCACCGTCGAGGACGGGCCCGGTGTCCTACGAGGCGTGCAGGGCCAGCGTCGGGGACATCTTCGACGCGCGGACCGCCGGATAGAGCCCGGCGATCGTGCCGATCACCAGCGTCGCTCCGAAGCCGCCCGCCATCGCCCAGGGAGGTATCGTCCACGGCATCCCGGAAGCGTGGGCGTAGATATAGGTGGCCAGCGCCCCGAGGACGACCCCGGCCAGGCCGCCCAGGCCGGACAGCATCAGCGATTCGGTGACGAACTGAAGCCGTATCTGGCCGCGTGTGGCGCCGAACGACCTCCGCAGGCCGATCTCGTGTTTCCGCTCCAGTACGGAGATGATCATGGTGTTGGCGATACCGACCCCGCCAACCAGCAGCGCGACCCCGCCGAGCCCGAGCAGCAGGCTGGAGAAGGCTCCCTCGGAAGCGGTCTTGGCCTTGAGGGCGGCCGACGGGTCGGAGACGTCTATCTCGTGCGGGGCTTCGGGGTTGACGGTGCGGGGCAGCAACTCCCTCACCTGCTCGACCCTGTTGTCGGCCGAGCGTTCGTAGAGTGACGTCGGGTGGCCGTCGAATCCGAGCAGTTTCTGTGCGGCCTCCCAGCCCACCAGCGCGGTGTTGTCGATCTCGGGTGCGAGCGGCAGTGGCCGGAGGATGCCGAGGACCGTGTAGTACTCGTCGCCCACGCGGATCCGCTGTCCGGCCTCGGTGATCCCGAGGCGTTCGGCCGCGGCGAATCCGAGGACGACGGAGGGATAGGAACCGGTGGCGCCGTTCAACCAGGTGCCCGTCGCCATGGAGCCGCGCAGTGTGTTCTTGAGACCCTCGGTGGCGGCGTTGACCTGGATGCCTCCGGTCTGTTCCTTGGGGATGTGCTCGGAGCGGTAGACCTTGGCGCCGTTGACACCGCCGGTCGCGGCGACGTGTTCCACACCGTCGATCCGGCTGACCATCCGCAGCGCGCCCTTGGGGAGCTTGACCTCCTCGTCGCTGAAGAACGACTGGCCCGGCGTGACGACCAGCATGTTGGTGCCGAGCCGGTCCAGGTCCCGCATGAGTTTGGCCTTGCTGGACGCGGAGATGCCGACCACGGCGATCATCGTCGCGATCCCGATGGCGATGCCCAGTGCGGAAAGGACGACGCGTACGGGCCGGCCGCGCAGTCCCGCCGAACCGACCTGCGCGACGTCCCGGAGACCGAGCCGGGAGGGGACGAGCCTTCGGCCGCGGCGGCTCGTCATCGCACACCTGCCGGAATGTCGCGCACGGTGTCCTCGACGACCCGTCCGTCGCGGATACGGACCTGGCGCGGCAGCGCGTCGGCCAGTTCGCGGTCGTGGGTGATGACGGCGATCGTCGCGCCGTCCGCGTTCAGCTCGTGCAGCAGCTCCATCACGGCGTCTCCGGACGCGGAGTCCAGTGCCCCGGTCGGTTCGTCGGCCAGCAGCAGTTCCGGTTCCCCGGCCACCGCCCGCGCGATGGCCACGCGCTGCTGCTGTCCTCCGGAGAGGGCGTGCGGCCGGTGGCTCATCCGGTCCGCGAGACCCACGCGTTCCAGGGCGGTCGCCGCGCGGCGGCGGCGTTCGGCGGGGGGCAGGCCGGAGTAGCGCAGTCCTTCGGCGACATTGCCCAGCGCGGTGGCGCTGGGCACCAGATGGAACGCCTGGAAGATGAAGCCGATGTGGCGGGCGCGCAGGGCGGACAGCTGCCGGTCGCGCAGCCGCCCCACGTCATGGCCCGCGATGCCGACCGTACCGGCCGTGGGCCGGTCGAGGGTGCCGAGGATGTGCAGGAGCGTGGACTTGCCCGAACCGGACGGGCCGACGATGGCGAGCAGTTCACCGGCCCGGATGCTCAGGTCCACACCTCCCAGCGCCGTCACACCGCCCGGATACTCCTTGGTCACACCGCGCAGTTCGGCGACCGGCTCGGCGGACCGCAGGGGGGAGACGGTCATGCCGGGACCCCCACTTTCATGCCCGCGCGCAGGCCCCCGCCCGACACCTCGACACGGCCGTTGGCGAAGATGCCGAGTTCCACTCTCACGTCCCGTGCGGTGCCGCCCTCCACCACCCGGACGCCGAAGCCACCCCCCTCCACGGCCAGCAGCGCTTCCACCGGTACGGACAGGACGTCCTCGCGCCGTTCGCCGGTGAGGAACACGGTGACCGGTGCCTTGTCGACACCGGCGACCTTGTCCGGCTCGTCGAACTCCACCGTCACCTTGATCACCGGCTCCTTGTCCGAGGACTGCTCGTCCGTGCGCGCGGTGCGGCCGATGGAGCTGATCCGGCCCTTGGCGGTGGATCCGTCGGGCAGCTCGACCTTGACGGCGTCACCCGAGGTGTACTTTCCGGCCTTCGCCACCTCCAGGTCGAACTGCACCACCCGCTCGGAGCTGGTCGTGCTCAGTACGGGCGCGCCGGGCGCGACGCGCGCACCGACCGACGCGTCGGCGTTCTGTACGCGGACGGCGGCGGGCGCGAAGGCGACAGCGTCCGGCCCGATCTTCCCGGTCCGCTTCAGGCCGTGGCTCTTCTGCCAGGCCTTGACACCCCGCACGGTTCCCTTGGTGAACTCGTCGTCGGCGGCGAGACCGGACCCGAAGCCGAGTGCGATGAGGTTCTCCTTGAGCTGGCGCACATCGTCCCCCTCATCACCCAGCTCCAGCACCCGGTAGGCGGGGGTCTGGCCGTACATGAGGAACACGGGAGACCCGTCGATCTCGTACAGCCTGCCGTCACGCGCGATGGTCCGGCCCCCACCCGGCAGCCAGGTGACGACTCCCTGCCTCTCGGTGGTGATCTTGCGCTCGGCCGAGAACCCGAGGGTGCCCTTGGCCTTGTCCGAGGTGACCAGATCGCCCTTGGTGACACCGGCGGTGGCCGTGGGGACGGAGAGCCGCTCCGCCTCCGGCCGTGAACCGGAATCGCCGGGCATCGTGACGACCGCCGCTCCCCCCACCGCGACCAGTGCCGTCGCTCCCAGGGTGAGCAGGAACTTCTTGTGTTTCATACGGGGTGCCTCTCCTCGCCCGGGTGTGCGTCAGCCGACCTTCGCCGCGCAGACCTTGTCGGCGGCGGCGAACGCGGCCTGGTCGCCCTGCGGGAGTTTCTGGGCCTGGATCCCTCCGTTCCCGAACTCCGGATCCGGGAAGTCGAGGCCCTCCTTGCGCATGCACTCGGCGTAGTCCAGCGCCTTGTCCTTCATCTCCTGTGAGATCCCGGCACCGGCGCCCTTACCGCCCATGACGTCACAGTCCTTCACGGCCTGGGCGAGTTCCTCCTGCGACAGCGTCCCGGGGTTGATCTGCGCCAGATCGCCCTTCCGCGCCGGCTCCGTGATCTCCGCGCCCTTCTCGCGCAGGCAGTCGTTGGCCTTGGACCGCTTGTCGCCGCCCGAGCCCTGGCTGTTACCGCCACCGGACGAGCCCTGGCTGTCGGAGCCGCCGGAGCATCCGGTGAGGAACAGCGCGAGCGCCGTTACCGCGCAGGCCGTGGCCAGCTGGATCTTCTTCGTCTGCATGATCTGCCTCCTGGGCGAACGAGTGCTCTGAGCGTCTTGGTGGGGAGACAGTGACAGCGGTGTGTGTTTCATCGCTTTCACCGAAGCTGTAACACCCGTGAAAGGTGGTCTTCGGGTACACAGGGATCCATGCGCGTGCTTGTTGTGGAGGACGAGGAGTTCCTCGCCGAGATGATCGCGGAGGGGCTGCGTCAGAACGCCTTCGCCGTCGATGTGGCGGGCGACGGCCCGGAGGCGGTGCGACGTCTGACCTTCGGCGCGTACGACGTGATCGTCCTGGACCGCGATCTGCCCGGACTGTCCGGCGACGAGGTGTGCCGGCAGGTCGTCGAGCGCGGGCTCCTCACCCGCGTCCTGATGCTGACCGCGTCCGGTACGGTGCACGACCGGGTGGAGGGCCTCGCCCTGGGGGCGGACGACTATCTGTCCAAGCCCTTCGCGTACGAGGAACTGGTGGCCCGCGTCCTGGCCCTGGGCCGCCGCTCCAACCCCATGCTGCCTCCCGTGATCCGGCGCGCGGGCATCGTGCTCGACACCTCCGCCCGCCGGGCACGACGCGACGGCCGCCCGCTGCGGCTGTCCCTGAAGGAGTTCGCCGTGCTGGAAACACTCCTGCGCGCGTGCGGGAGTGTGGTCAGCAGTGACGATCTCGTCGAGCAGGTGTGGGAGGAGGAGATCAGCTACCGCACGAACGCGGTACGGGTCACCCTCAGCCGGCTCCGGACGAAGCTCGGCCCGCCCGATGTGATCGACACCGTGCCGGGTGCCGGATACCGCATCGCGACGGAGGACGACCGGTGACCGGCACCGGCCCGTCGTCCCACAGCACCGGACGGAGCGCGAGACATTTGTGGTCGCCGACACTGGGCAGCGAACGCGCCCGCCTCACCGCGTTGTGCACCATGATGCTTCTTCTGGCCGGAGGCGGTCTCATCGCGCTGATCTACGTGTTGCTGGGGCAGGGGCTGTACTCCAGCATCGGCGGACTGGTGACAGCGGTGACGAGGCTCCCCTCGACAGAGATCGAGGGCACTCCCGGACCTGAGCGGGAACGGCTGGACGCCCCCGGCGCCACGCCCACTCCCGGGCCGACGCTGGAGGCGAGCCCGGGGCCCGGCACCGGCACCGGCGTCGAAAGGACCAAGATCCTCGGCGAGGCGCAGTCCACCCAGTTCATCGACGACATCCGGTCCGCCGCCCTCAACGACCTGCTCATCGTCTCCCTGATCGCCCTCGTCGCGTTCGCCGCCGCGGCGGTCGCCGTCGCCTGGTGGATGGCCGGCCGCGTACTGCGTCCCGTACGCCATGTCACCGAGACCGCGCGGCTTCTCTCCGCCACGAACCTCCACGAACGCATCGGCCTGCGCGCACCTCCCGGCGAGCTGAAGGTGCTCGCCGACACCTTCGACGAGATGCTCGACCGCATACAGCAACTCGTCAACGCCCAGCAGAGGTTCGCCGCCAACGCCGCACACGAACTGCGCACACCCCTGACCCTCCAGCGGGCCGCCGCCGAGATCGGTCTCGCCGGGGATCCGGGCCCCCAGCAGGTGGCCCGGATCCGCACCAAGCTCATCGAGACCGCCGAGCACCAGGGACATCTGATCGAGGGCCTGCTGCTCCTCGCCGCGTCCGAGCAGGGCATGCGACGCCAGGAGCCGGTCGACCTGCACACGGTCGCGCACGGCGTGGTCCTCGCGGCGGGCCCCGAGGCGGCCGACCACGACGTGACACCGGATCTCGATCTCCAGCCCCTGCGGACCACGGGCGACCCCGTGCTGCTCGAACGGCTGACACACAACCTGGTGAGCAACGCGATACGTCACAACCACCCGGGCGGCAGTGTCAGCGTCCGCACCGGCGACGGTTTCCTGGAAGTGAGCAACACCGGACAGGTGATCCCCGCCCCGACCGTCCCGCTGCTCTTCGAGCCTTTCCGCCGCATCGAGGAACGCCGCCACGCCCCGGGCGAGGGGGTCGGCCTCGGTCTCTCCATCGTCGCCGCCATCGCCCGCGCCCACGGCGCCACGGCCGAGGCGACGGCCAACCCCGGGGGCGGCCTCACGATCCGTGTGCGCTTCGCGTGCGACGAGCCGCCCGGCAGATCCTGACGGACGCGGTGCGGATGATGATCCGGCTCCGGACGGTGCTCACGGGGCCGGTGGTCGCAGGGCCGGTGGTGGTCACGGGGACGGTGCCAGGTAGTAGCCGACACCGGTCATCGTGTGCAGCAGGGCCGGTTCACCCAGCTTGCGCCGCAGGGTGGAGACCGTGACGCGTACGGAGTTGGTGAACGGGTCCGCGTGCTCGTCCCACGCCTTCTCCAGCAGCGTCTCCGCGCTGATGACCCCGCCCCCGGCCGCCGTCAGGAGATGCAGCACCGCGAACTCCTTACGGGTCAGCCGCAGATACCGGCCCTCCCGGTACGCCTCACGACGGAACGGATCCAGCCGCAGCCCCGCGTACTCCAGAACCGGCGGCGGCGGAGTCCCCGCCCGCCGCTGAAGCGCCCGCAGCCGCGCCACCAGCTCCGGAAAATCGAACGGCTTCGGCAGATAATCGTCCGCGCCCAGCCGCAGCCCGCCCACCCGGTCATCCAGCGAAGCAGCCGCCGTCAGCATCAGCACCCGCACCGACCGGTACTCCTCCACCACCCGCCGGCACACCTCATCGCCATGCACCCCCGGCAGATCCCGGTCCAGCACCACCACGTCATAGTCATGGCAGGCCAGATTCTCCAACGCCCGTCCACCATCGGTCACCAGATCCACCGCCATCGCCTCACGGCGCAGCCCCGCCACCAGAGCCCGCCCCATCAGCGGCTCGTCCTCCACGACGAGTACGCGCACGTCTCCGTCCTCCTCCGCCGGCGGCACGGTCGGGGGCGTACGCGCGGCTCGTAGCGCTGGATACACTCCGGCGATCCCGCCGGTCACCACTGTCGCGGCGATCCCCCCGACCGGCGCCGCGAGCGGAATCGCGGTCGGCCGAGTCTGATGAAGAGCGTATCCGGCGGTCACGGCCGCGCCAAGCGCCGCCCGGCCCGCAACGCGGAGCGCCGGCGGACGGCCGGCCCCGGCGTGTGCTTTCACTTCTGAATCCACACGCTTGCACAAATGACAATTGGGTGGTTTTCGGCCGTTGACGTGACCAAAAGCGGCCGATTTACTCCCTGTCATGCCGCTGTGGAGCACTCGCCGGCAGTGGTACGCGACACCGCACCCGGGGTGACGCGGGGCACCGACACGACCGCCGCGCCCCGGTGCCGCTCGCCCTCCACGCGCCCTCCGCGCTCCCGCCCCCACAGGAAGCCGTATGCCGCCAACCTTCGACCTGCTTGTCATCGGGGACGCCAACCCGCAAGTCATCCTCGATCCGCTCGACGCACCGCTCGCCTTCGGCCGGCGCGAACAGCTCGTCGACGGCGGCATCCTCGCTCTCGGCGGGTCTGCGGCCGTCACCGCCTGCGGCGCCGCCCGGCTGGGGCTGCGGGTGGCCTTCGCCGGCCGTGTCGGTGACGACGACGCCGGCGCCTACGTCCGCGACCGGCTCGCGGCACACGGTGTGAACATCAACGCGCTGCGCGTGGACGACACACTGCCCACGCCGCTCACCGTGGTCGTGACGCGGGGAGGCGACCGGGCCACGGTCACCGCGCCCGGCGTACTGGCCGCCACCACCGGGTACGACGTGCCCGAACGGCTGCTGACCACGTCGGGGCATGTCCACACCGCCTCCTTCTTCCTGATGCCGAAGCTGGCGGCGGATCTGCCGCAGCTGTTCTGGGCCGCGCAGGCGGCCGGTGTGACGACCTCGCTCGACACCAACGACGATCCCTCGGGCGGCTGGGATCACACCGCGCTCGCGCCCGTCCTCGCCGGTACCGACCTCCTGCTGCCCGACGCGTACGAGGCGGGCCGGCTGGCCCGCACCGACGGCGTCTGTGTCGGGACGGCGGCGGAACTCCTCGCGCGGCAAGGCCCGTTGGTCGCCGTCAAGAACGGGGCGGAGGGTGCTCTGTGCCATGACGGCGACACACTGCTCGCCACGACCGGGATCCGTGTGACATCGCGGGACTCCATCGGCGCGGGCGACAGCTTCAACGCCGGATTCATCGCCGCCCGGCTGGCGGGCCGGCCGCCGGCCGACGCGCTCGGCATCGCGGCGGTCTGCGGTGCGCTGTCGACCCGGGGCCGCGGCGGCGCCACCGCACAGCCCACCTGGACAGAAGCCCTGGCCCACCTCACCGCTCGCTGAGCGGTGCTCCCCGCCGCCCGACCTCCCCAGGGGGAACCATGTCCCACACCAGCGACGAGATCGCCACCCAGCCGGAGTGCTGGGCCCGGGTGGTGCGCGAACTGCCGCTCCACGCACCGGCGTTGCCCGCCCCGGGCGAGCGGGTCGCGGTTATCGGCTGCGGTACCTCGCTGTTCATGGCCCAGGCCTACGCGCGGCTGCGCGAAGGCGCCGGTCATGGCACCACCGACATCTATCCGGCGTCCGAGGCGAAGCTGCTCCGGCCCTACGACCGGATCCTCGCCCTGAGCCGGTCGGGCACCACCACCGAGGTCCTGTCGGCGCTCAAGGGCGCCGGAGCCGGGGCGCGTATCACCACGGTCACGGCCGTCGCCGACTCCCCGGCGGCGGCCCTGGCCCATGACGTGATCTGCCTGGACTACGCCGACGAACGGTCCGTGGTGCAGACACGGTTCCCCACCACCGAACTGATGCTGCTGCGTGCCCATCTCGGCCTGCCCACCACTCGCGCGTTCGCCGATGTGGCCACCGCGCTCAGCGCGCCGCTGCCCGGTGAGCTGGTCCGGGCCGGCCAGATCACCTTCCTCGGTGCCGACTGGAGCATGGGCATCGCCCACGAGGCGGCACTGAAGGTGCGCGGGACCGCGGCCCACTGGACGGAGTCGTACTCCGCCATGGAGTACCGGCACGGCCCCATGGCCGTGGCCCGCCGGGGCCGGGCCGTGTGGAGCCTCGCCCCCGTGCCGGACTCGCTCGCCCGCCGGGTCGCGGCCACCGGGGCGTACGTACGCCGCCCGCGGCTGGACCCGCTGGCCGAACTGGTCCTGGCGCAACGGCTCGCGGTGCGTCTCGCCGAGGCCACCGGCCGGGATCCCGACCGGCCCGCCCATCTCGCGCGCTCGGTCATTCTCGACCCCCTCGGCTGAACCCCCGAACCCCCTCCCCCGGTCAGGACGTGTCTCATGCCCCTCACTCCCACACAGCTGGTCCTCGACGCCGCGCCGCTCGCGGCGTGCGCCTTCAACGTCGTGCTCATCGAGCAGCTCGAAGCGGTCGTCGACGGCGCCGAGCGTGCCGGGCTGCCGGTGATCGCGCAGGTCAGCGAGAACGCCGTGGCCTACCGCGGCGCGCTCGCGCCGCTGGCCGCGGCGGCCCGCGCCGCCGCCGACGCCGCGCGGGTACCCGTGGCGCTCCACCTGGACCATGCCACCCGGGTCGAACTCGTCGAGGAGGCCGTGGCGTGCGGCTTCACCTCCGTCATGTACGACGGGGCGCGGCTGCCCTGGGAACGGAACGTGGCCCTCACCCGGGAGGTCGCCCGGTGGTGTCATGAACGCGGTGTGTTCGTCGAGGCGGAGCTGGGTGAGATCGGCGGGAAGAACGGCGCGCACGCGCCGGGTGTCCGCACCGATCCGGCCGAGGCGGCGCGGTTCGTCGCCGATACCGGGGTCGACGCCCTGGCCGTCGCGGTCGGCACGTCCCATCAGATGACCGAGCGGACCGCCGCGGTCGATCTGGACCTCGTCCGCGCGCTGCACACCGCCGTACCGGTGCCGCTGGTGCTGCACGGCTCGTCAGGGGCCGACGACGCGACCCTCGCGGGGGCCGTGCGCGCCGGAATGAAGAAGATCAATATGTCGACCCATCTCAACACGGTCTTCACGGGGGCGGTTCGGGAGTCGCTCGGCACCGGGCCCGCCGTGGTGGACCCGCGCCGCTATCTCGGTCCGGCCCGCGAGGCCATGGCCGTCGAGGTGGCCCGTCTGCTGCGACGGCTCAGCGCCGACGCGTCCTGAACCCTGCCCACGGGCCACTGAGCCGCGGCCGACGCGGCTGACGCGGCTGACGACCGCTCAGCCGCACCCGCCGGCCGCGCCGAATCCGTACGCGCGGCCGGCCTCCTCATGCCTGCTCGCCGTCCCGCACGAGGAAGCCACGCCGCTGCTGGTCGCGGAAGCCACTGGGCGAAAGCCCCACCCTGCGGTTGAAGACGCGGGTGAAGTAGGCGGGATCGTCGTAGCCGACGCGACGCGCGATGGACGAGACCGGCAGATCTGTCGTCGCCAGCATCTCCTTGGCCCTGCCGAGACGGATCGTCATCACGAAGTCCTTCGGTGTGGAGCCGGCCAGGCGCCGTACCACCTCGCGCAGTTCGGCGACCGACACGCCCAGACGCCTCGCGTGCTCGGCGATCGAGACGGCCAGACAGGCGTCACGCGTCAGGCCGGAGAGCACCATTCCGTACCGTGAGGACTCGTCGGCCCGCTCCCGGCGAAGGGCGAGCAGGACCTCGTGGACGAGCGCCGACGTCTCGGTCTCCAGGTACGGGCTTCCCCTGCGGCACGCCTGGGCCACCCGGCTGATGGCGCGTACCGCGGGCTCGGCGTTCGTCAGGGCCGAGACCGGTGTGTCGGTCTCGATGAAGCCGAGCGCCTCGTACGCCTCGGCGGCCTGACCGGTGAAGTCGATGAACCACTCGGTCCATCCCGGGTCGTTGACCCCGTAGTGGTGCACCACGTGGGGGCGGAGCCAGAGCACCGCCGGCGCCACCACGGCGATGGCGGGCCCGTCCGCCGTACGGAACCAGCCGGAGCCCCGGGAGACGACGACGGCGACGTGGTGCGGGAGCGTACGAGGGCCCACCGTGGGCAGCCGGCCGTCCTGGTGGCCCACACCGAGACACATCAGACCGAGCCTGCGGTGCGTGGGGCTGGGCGTGAGGTAGTGCATCCATTGCAGGTACGGCAGTGCCACGGCAGTCCCCTTTGCCCGATCCATGTGCGGCCGGGGTACGTCGTCGTGGTCCCGGCAGGTGCGATCCCGAACGGTTCCGCACGGGGGCTTCGGCGAACGTAAGGTTTCGTCCCTCGACCGCACCGGATTCATCACAGCACTTCGCCCCGCCGGTCGACTGACCGGCGGGGCGAAGGCTCGGGCGTCAGCCGCAGCGGAACATCGCGTCACCCCAGGCGCTGTGATCGCTGGAGTTGCCGTCTCCTCCGTCCGTGGTGACGAGCTTGACCTCCTTGGCGCCACCGAGTTCGAGGTCGAGATCGATGGTCTTGGTGGTGCGGTTCACCAGAGGGCTGGTGTAGAGCGTCGTGCCGTCGGCGATCACGGAGAACCCCACGGTGCCGTAACCGGACTTGTCGTCCAGACCGATTCTGGCCGTGAACCTGGAGCAGCCGCCGCCGAGGTCGTAGACCGCCTCCGAGGGCGCGTGCGCGCCCAGGCCCTTCTCGTAGACGTCGCCGTTGATCCGGATGGCGTCGCCGTCGTTGGCCTTGTCCTCGCCGATGGCGTGGTCGCGCTCGACGGGCCCCCAGGCGCTGGACGCGCTCTTCCAGGCGAGGTCGCTCGCGTAGACGTCGGCCTTGGGCGAGGTGACGTAGTCACGGGACGAGAGGGCGAACACATGGAGATTCGCCTCGGTCGGCAGGGTGAGGGACCTGACCGTCTTGCCCGGGTCGAGCGGCACACTGTTGTAGAAGACGGTGGAGTCGCCGTTCTGCGGGCCGTCGGGCGCGTTCCTCACCTTCGTCGTGGCGACCGCGCGCGCTCCGTAGGCGCCTCGGTCCGTGGACGTCCAGGCGGGCAGGCCGAGTTGGGCCGTCGACGTGGTCCCGTCGGTGTACCGGACGACCAGGTCTCCGGCCGCTCCGGCGGTGGCCGTACCCAGCACGCCGAGCACGCCCTTGGCGGTGGTCCGTATCGTCTGTCCCCTGGCCGTGACGTTGTCCTTCTCGCCGGGCCGTGTGTCCGGCCAGGTGAACTCCATGTTGTCCACGGTCTTCTTGCCACCGGGGGTGAGACCCGCCGCCGCCAGAGCGGAACGGTCGAAACTGCGGCCCGTGTCGTCGAGTCCGCCCTCGCCGGCGGTGGCGGTGTCGGTCGTACCGACGTTGTCGAACGCCTCGGTCAGTCCCGGATGGACGACGGGGACATCGGCTTCGGCGCTCGTCCGCAGCTTCGCCCCGTTCCAGGTGTACGAGGCATCCGTGCGCACCACACCGTTCTTGGCGTTCTCCGCGGGCGTGACCCGGTAGGTGACGGTGCTCTTCCCGTGCGCCGGAACGCTGTCGATCGTGGTGGGCGTGCCGGCGGTGGCCTGCCAGCCCTCGGGGACCGTCAGATCGACCTTCACACCGGTCATCGGCTCACCACTGCGGTTCTCGACGGTGACCGTGGCCTCCGTGGCTCCCCCGGGGGCCACCTCGTCGGGCGCGAAGGACACCGAGGTCGGCGCGCCGCACTCGGAGCCCGCGGCCTTGCCGAGGTCTTCCACCACGAGGTTGTCGAAGGACATCGACGGGGGGAAGTCGCCGCCCTTGCCTTCGGAGATCTGGCTCAGTGCGAGATTCACCCCGGCGCAGCCGCCGGTGGTGAACGTCAGGTCCGCGCTCCGGACCGGAGCCGGGCCCTGGGGCGGCAGGGAGTCCGTCCAGCCCGACGGCTTGGGGTCACCGGCCGGGGGCGGGCTGTCCAGCGACCGGTCGGTGGTGGCCCGCAGCGGCTCGGTGAGCACCGGCTTGTCGCCGGAGCGTACGAGGAACTCGAAGGTGTCGGCGCTGTCCGCCGCGTAGTCGAAACGTACGCGGTAGGCGCGGTCCGGCTGGAAGCGCATGCTGCCCGGCCAGGTCTGGAGCTTCACTCCGGTGTTCTTCTCGGCGATCTTCAGGGAGAACGAGTCCCGCAGCGCGTCCCGCGTGTAGCCGGGGTTGGCCTCGGCCAGATGGATTCCGGCCTCGCCCTCCTGCGTCTGGATGAAGGGGCCGAACCCCTGGTCCACGGCCTCGAAGTTCTCGGTGAACGGAGTGGGAGAGGCCCCGTCGGTACGGACGATCCGTACGTCGGTGAACGCGGTGGAGCCCTCCCCCGGGCCCGCCGACAGCTTCACGTCCGCGCGCCCGTCCTCGCCGACGGTGAAGACGACCTTGAGCTTCTGGTAGGGCATGCCCGACAGATGGCTGTCCGCGTCCTTCAACGCCGGGGGTGTGGTGTCGATCCAGGTCTCCCTGCCGTTGACCCGCAGTGCGGCGCGCCGGCCCGGTGCGGTCGTCGTCCATACGGCGGCCGTGTAGGTGCCGGCGGCCAGCTTGTCGCTCCGCTGGGTGGCCTGGCCGGTGCCGGAGAGGCGCAGCTCGGGCCAGCCGCGGCCGTCGCGCTCGACCTTGGCGTTGGTGCCCGTCCAGCCCGTCAGATCACCGCTGGTGAAGGAGGGGTTGGCCAGAGGGCCGCCCTCGCCGAAGGTCACCTTCCGGAGGGTCTGCTTCTCCTTCGGCGGGACCAGCAGGTAGGGGGTCCTGGCCTCGGCCGTGAGCTTGACCGTACCGTCGCGGACCTCGACCTTGCCGAGGCTCTTCCGGCCCGTGTCGCCGAGCCGGTACAGGTCGTAGCTGCCGTTCTGTTGCCAGGAAGGGGGCACCTTCCAGCTGGTGGTGCCGCCGTCCGCGTTCCAGTGGTACGCCTTCTCGGACTTCTCGGACGCCGACGCGGGCCACGGCAGCAGGTAGGCGTCGCCGTCGAGTACGGTGCGCCCGTCCTGTGTGTAGCGGACCTTGCCGTCGACCTTGGCGGTCGTGACGCCGCCGGACAGGCCGATCTTGTCGTCGGACCAGTTGGTGATCTCGAAGTTCTGCAGATACTTGGTGGGCAGGTTCCGTGAGTAGACGGTCTCCAGCCACCGGTTGACGTCGTGTTCGCCGTGCCAGTCGCCTATGCCGTCACTGTTCACACCGCCCAGGAGTTCGTTGCCCTTCTGCACCCAGGCGTCCGTGAACCCGTTGTAGACGAAGCGGAGGATGTCGCTGTTGACGCCGTTGTCGGGGTAGTCGGCGGACTGGTGGTACCAGGTGACGTAGGGCCAGAGATACGACGGCCACTCGGTGTGCAGGGCCAGGCCGTTGTCGTTGTAGTTCTTGGCGAGCTTCCAGGCGTCCCAGTCCTCGCCGAAGAAGGCGTCGTTGTAGACGAAGTCGAGGCCGGGGACCTCCTTCTTCAGCTGCTTCACACGCTCGGCGTGCGGTCCTGAGAGGTCCTTGGACTTGTTGAAACAGTAGTGTGCGTCCGACCAGAAATAACACGGCTTGGTGGAGTCGAGACGGTCCCAGCGGAACGCCTTGGACTCCAGCAGCTGGCCCTCCTGCGAGACATGCACGCCGATCTTGGCCCCGTACTCGCCGGCGCTGTCCGCCAGTGTGTTGAGGTCCTTGAGGCCGCCCGCGCGGTTGTTGTAGTGGCCGGCGTAGTCGGGGTGGGAGGAGTCGTGGCCCTCGCCTCCGTACCCCTTGAGCTGGATCGACTGGCCGAGACCGTCGGTGGCGAGGTATCCCTTCTTCACATTGTCGAGTGCGCGCAGGAAGGGGTTCTGAGCGCCGCTCATGAAGTTCATGGAGATGTAGCTCACGGGTGTGCTGGCGACGTCCTCGCCGCCCTTGGGCTTCGGGGCGATCTTCCGGTAGGCGATCGCGCCGTCCTGCCAGTCGACCCGGCCGTCGTCATTGCTTTCACCGGTCACCGCGACCTTCAGCGCGGGCGGGACGACCTTCTCGCCGTCGGGGCCCCGGTAGGTCCAGGTGTTGCTCCACACGCCGGAGCGCTTGTCGGCGCCGGTGCCGGTGGTCTGACGCAGCAGCGGCCCGAAGGTACTGATGGAGGAGGACCAGACGGCCGCCGCGGCGCGCGCGGAGTTGACGATGGCCACATTGGTCTTCCGCGGTGTCTCGTCGGTCTTGGCGTCGGAGACGGGCTGATACGTGTCCCACTTGTCTCCGGCGCCCTGATAGGTGCTCCGGGTCTGGACCGAGGTGAGCTGCTCGCCGGGCTTGCCGGAGACAATGGACTGGTCCGGGATCGCGAGCGTGGTGACCTTGGCGCTGCCGCGTTCCTCGATGTCGGTGACCTCGAACGTCAGCACACCGCCGGCGACGGAGAGCCGGGCGACGACCGTCAGGTCCAGCTCGTCCACCGTCATCCGGTAGTCGATCCGGTCCGCGGCGGGTGTCGCCTTCACCGCGGGCGTGTACTCCTTGCCGTTGATCTGCAATCGGTCGATGGCCCGGGACTGGCCGTCGAGTTGTGCTCCGTCGCGCGTCAGGTAGCCGATGACGCGGGGGAAGTCCGGGTCCACCTCGACGGCCAGCTCGGGCGAGCTGATCGTGACCGCCGATGACACGGACGCGGCCGATACGGCCGGCTCGGCGGCGGGGGCCGGTGGGGCCCCCAGACCGCCGACGGCGACCGCCATCGCGATGATGACAGGGATGCGTCTCACGTGCTTGCTCCGCAAGGTTGTAGGGACTGTTCGACGTGGTAGGGACTGATCGGCAGGGGTACGAGCGGGGGCGCTACGCCTTCACGGCTCCGTCGGCGAGGCCCGAGCGCCAGTAGCGGTTGAGCCCGAGGAAGGCCACGATCAGCGGGAGTACGGAGATCAGCGAACCCGTGATCGTCAGGTGGTAGAAGGTCTGGTTCTGCGCGCTGTTCCAGAAGAAGAGCCCGAGCGTGGCCGGCCACAGGCTGTTGTCCGCGAGCATGACCAGGGGCAGGAAGAAGTTGTTCCAGATGGCCACGAACTGGAACAGGAAGATCGTGACCAGCGCGGGCGACATGAGCCGCAGTCCGACCGTCCAGAACGCCCGTATCTCACCGGAGCCGTCCACCCGCGTCGCGTCGAGCAGTTCGTCGGGGACGGAGTCCGCCGCGTACACCTTGGCGAGATACACACCGAAGGGGCTGACCACGCTCGGGATGAACACGGCCCAGAAGGTGTTGTCGAGACTGACCGAGGAGGCCAGCAGGTACTGGGGAAGCGCGAGAAGCGGCGCCGGGATGAGGAGTGCGGCGACGATGACGGTGAAGAGGCCGGAGCTGCCGCGGAAGGGAAGCTTGGCGAGGGCGAAGCCCGCCGCCGCGGCCAGGAGTGTTCCGGCCAGGGCGCCACCGCCCGCGTAGAGCAGGCTGTTGAGCAGCCACCGGCCGAACACACCGTCCTGCCAGGTGAAGACCTGTCGTATGTTCTCGGGCAGGGAGAACTGGTCGGAGAACCAGAAGGCGTTGCTGTCGAACAGCGCGGAGCTGGTTTTGGTCGACGACACCGCCAGCCACCAGACCGGCAACAGGAAGTAGACGCCGACGACGAACATCCCGAAGGTGGCGATGACCTGGCCGGGCAGCGACGCGCGCTTCATCGTGCCCTCCGTTCCGTGAGCTTGAAGAAGAGGAAGGACAGCACGCAGGTCGTCAGCGCCAGCAGTACGGCGATGGCCGCGGCGTAGTGGTAGTCATTGGCGCCGAAGGCGGCCTGGTAGGCGGCCATCGCGGGCGTGTAGGTGCTGGTCACGTTGGTGGTGATGGTCCGTATGACGGACGGTTCGTTGAACAGCTGGAGCGAGCCGATGAGCGAGAAGAGCCCGGTCAGCACGATGGCGGGCCTGACCAGCGGAATCTTGATGCTGAGGTTGACGCGCAGGGGGGAGGCGCCGTCCATGCGGGCGGCCTCGTACAGCTCCCGGGGCACCGCCTGGAGCGCCGTGTAGATGATGATCATGTTGTAGCCCGTCCATGACCAGGTGACCACGTTGGCCGTGGACCACAACACGGTGCCCGGAGCGAGGAAGTCGATGTCGAGCGCGACGCGCAACGGGCTGAAGGACGGCAGGTAGAGAAAGGCCCACAGGATCGCCGCGATGACGCCGGGGACCGCGTAGGGCAGGAAGAACGCGAGCTTGAAGAAGCCCGCGAACCGGACGACCGCGCTGTCCAGCAACAGCGCGAGCAGCAGGGCGAGACCGAGCATGACGGGCACCTGCACGACCCCGAACAGGAGCACCCGTCCGACGCCCGAGATGACCGCGTCGTCCGTCAGGACACGGCCGTAGTTGTCGAGCCCGGCGAACACCCGCTCAGGAGCTTCCAGGCCAAGACCCGAGCGTTCCTGGCGGAACAGGCTCTGGTACAGGGCGAATCCGATAGGCAGGACGTATACCCAGGTGAAGAGTGCGAGGAACGGTACGAGCAGCAGCACGCCCGCCCGGGTTCGGGACCGGCGCACACCCGGTCTCGCGGCGGGCGCCGGAGCCTTGCCGATTCCGGTACCTGTCCCCTGCCGGGCCGGCGGCGGGTCTGTCGCCCGTTCGCCGGCCGTCGTGTGTTCTGTGGCCACCACCATGAGACTCCTTCCAGGCCAGGTGGGAAGGCGGAGCGCGGGGTGCGGAACCCCGCGTCCGCCGGTGTCAGTCGGCGATCGACAGGCCCTTGGCCCGGTAATCGGCGACGACCTTGTCCTGGACCAGGTCGAGGGTGCCGGAGAACGAGGACCCGTCGCCGACGGCCTTGCCGAAGGCGTCCTGGAAGGTGGTGGCGGCCTGGGTCATCACGGGTCCCCACTTCCAGTCGGGATCGGTCCGCGCGGCGGCCTCGTTGAACACGTCATAGATCTTCTGGCCGCCGAAGTACTTCACCGGCTTGTTGGCCTCGGGGAGATCCCGCCCGCGCGTCGCCGCCGGATAGATCCCGGTGACGGTGATGAGGTTGGCGAGGCTCTTGGGGTCGGTGCTCATCCATGTGGCGAACTCCGCCGCCTCCTTGGCGTTCTCGCACCCCTTGACCACGGCCGTGGTCGAGCCGCCCTCGTTGCCCGCGGCCTTGCCGCCCTTCTCCCACTGGGGCATCGGCGCGACCGCCCACTTTCCGGCGCTGTCCTTGGCGTTCTCCGTCAGCACTCCGGCCATCCACACCGCGCCGATGGCGGCGGCCGTCTTGCCACTGGACAGGCCCTTGAGCCACTCCGGGCTCCACGGGGTCTCGGTGGTCACCAGCTTGCGGTCGACGAGGTCCTGCCAGTAGTCGGCCACCTTCTTGCTCTCGGCGCCGTCGAAGCCCACCTTCCACGAGTCGCCGGTGGTACGGAACCACTGCCCGCCGGCCTGGCTCACCAGCCCGCCGAACCAGTAGCTCTCCGTGGAGAAGTTCGTGAGCGCGTACGAGGAATCGGCCTTGCGGAGCTTCTCCGCCGCCGTCGTGAACTCCGCCCAGGTGGTGGGCGGTGCGATGCCGAACTTCGCGAACACGTCCTTGCGGTAGAACAGCGCCTGCGGGCCCACATCGACCGGAATGCCGACCACCTGGTCACCGTAGGAGACCTGATTCCAGGCGAAGTCGGAGAACTCCCCCGCCGCGTCGCCGACATGGGGGGCGATGTTCTCCAACGCGCCCTCCGCCAGGAACGTCGGCACGGACTCGAAGCCCACCTGTGCCAGACACGGCGCGTTGCCCGCCTTGACGGCGGAGAACATCTTCTCGTATCCGCCCTTGGCCCCCGCCGGGATGGTCTTGAACGAGACCTTGACGTCCGGGTGAGTGGCGTTCCACAGCGCGGCCGACTTCTCGTAACCCGGCGCCCAGCCCCAGAACTCCAGCGTCTTCTTCCCTCCGGCGCCGCCACCGCCGTCGCCGCCGGACGCGCTGCCGCCGCCGCATCCGCTGATCAGCGCCATTCCGAGGAGCGCCGCTGTCGCGCCCGTGAACCGCTTACCCATGGAATTACCTCTCCTGCAAGTGATGCCGGTTACCGTGGCGTGATTTCGACGCCGGAACCATGGACAAACGTCCGGGATCGCTTGCACTTACGTCGGGAGAAGCGCCGGGCCGTCTCTCGTGCGAAAAAGGCGGGAGGGTGCCACGGAACCGTGACACCCTCCCGCCGCTGTCGAGCGGTGAAGCCGGGCGTGCCGCGGGTTTTCCTAACGGCCGCTGCCCGCCTTGGTGGTGTAGGTCACCGGGTTGTAATTCTGGCTGGGGCTGCACTTTCCGTTGCCCTGGGCGCAGTCGGCACGGCCGAAGGTGTATTCGCGGCCACCGTTGAGGTGTTCGTCGTTCGCGTCGATGACGCGGATGGTGTACGACGTCTTCGCCGGGGAGTTCGCGTCGATGGTGTAGCGCTGGCCGTTGTCGCCGTTCATCTCCGCGCGCCGCCATGTGGAGCCGTCGAAGTACTCGACGCCGTGAATTCCGTTGGGCAGATTGCTGATGATCAGCGGGGCATAGTACCGCTCGGCCCCTTCGGCGAAGGCGAGCTTGATATCGCCCTGGTAGTTCGGGGCCGGAATGAACGACCATTCGATCTTGCGGTTGTTCCAGGCTCCCGCGCCGATCAGATCACCGGCCGGTTTTCCATCGGGCATCGTGAACTTCCCGACCCCGTACCGCGAGACATCGAGGTGGTTCCTGTCGGACCGGCACCATTCATTGCCGTCGCCGCAGCTGTCCGTGACGACCGCGTTGAGGGTCGCCCCGTTGTACTTGTCGGGCTTCCAGGTGCCGCCCCGGCAAATCCCTTCTCCCGCCGCGCCTCCGTTGGCCACGCTACAGAAGTCGCTGAGTTTGATCTGCACCCAGCGACCGCAGTTGAGGCCGTTGTCGTACATGCCCTTGATCGTGGACTTGTCCGCCGGAATGGGCCGTGGCGAAGGGTTGCCGGCGAAATCGTTCGGCATGTCCCACACATTGAGCGCCACGAAGTTCTTGCTCTCGATCTCAGCCGGCGGAACGCCACAGGCACCGCCCGCGTCACCCACCTTGTCGAACCAGGTACCGACACCCGCATAGGTATCCGTCACCGCCGCCGACGCGGGCATGACGACTCCCACGGCAGCCGCCGAGCCCAGTACGAGCAGGGAAAGCAGCCCCAGCACAGGGGCCTTGAACTTCTTCCTCGGATAAGGGAATGCCATCACAGCAACCTTCCGTAAGGTAAAGGGGTGCGGACCGGAAAAAAGACCTCGCCGGTCATGGCTCGCGGGATTGTGGGGGTTGAGCCGGTTCACGTAACTGACACGCTGGTTGCGAAACGCGCGAGTTGTCCGGGGAAAGGGTAGTGGGAGTGCTCCCACGGGCAGAACGCTAAAGGAGCCATTCACCGGATGACAAGCGATCCCCGTGCCTCTCATTCCAATTGCCCAACTGCTCACGCGCACTGTGCGGTTGACGTGCCGAACGGGCCCCCCGTCGTTCGCCGGAGAGGAAACGGACGGCGGCCATGGCCTCGCCTCCGTCGCCGCCCGGCCCGGTGCGTGAACCCCGGGGTGCGGGATGGAATGTGCGCGTCTCTCACGACCAGGCGGAACAGCGGCGTCAAGCCGCCGTCAAGGTCACCCGGGAGAGCGTCAGAAGGTCGTCAGGGATGCGTCGAGGGGGTGTGCGAGGGAGCCCACAACCGCTTCGGTGAGGCAAGTGATCGGCTTCGCCGAAACGGTGGACGGAACACCCTGGTGGACGGAACACCCACGCCGGAGGAAACCCCGGCGGGCCCTCCGGCCGGCCACGACGGACTCGGAGCGCGACGGACCCGGACCCCGACGGACCCGGACCGCGAGGGACCCGGACCCCGACGGACCCGGACCGCGACCCACTCCGACAAAGAAGAGACGAGAAGATGGCACGCGGCAGACTCCGGATCTACCTCGGTGCGGCACCGGGCGTGGGCAAGACCTACGCGATGCTGTCCGAGGCCCACCGCCGTACCGAGCGGGGCACGGACTGCGTAGTGGCGTTCGTGGAGCATCACAACCGGCCGCGCACCGAGGTCATGCTCCAGGGCCTGGAGGAGATCCCGCGCAGGGAACTGGAGTACCGCGGCACCGTCTTCACCGAGATGGACGTCGACGCCGTCCTCGCCCGGCACCCCCAAGTGGCCCTGGTCGACGAGCTTCCGCACACGAACATCCCCGGCTCGCGCAACACCAAGCGCTGGCAGGACGTCGAAGAGCTGCTGGCCGCCGGCATCGATGTGATCTCGACCGTCAACATCCAGCATCTGGAGTCACTCGGCGACGTCGTCGAGTCGATCACCGGCATCCGGCAGCAGGAGACCGTGCCGGACGAGGTGGTGCGGCGCGCGGCCCAGATCGAGCTGGTCGACATGTCCCCGCCCGCGCTGCGGCGCCGGATGGCGCACGGCAACATCTACCGGCCCGACAAGGTCGACGCGGCCCTGTCGAACTACTTCCGCCCCGGGAACCTCACCGCGCTCCGGGAGTTGGCGCTGCTGTGGGTCGCCGACCGGGTGGACGAGTATCTGAACGAGTACCGCAGCGCACACCACGTGTCCAGGATCTGGGGCTCGCGGGAGCGGATCGTGGTCGGGCTGACCGGTGGCCCGGAGGGGCGGACGCTGATCCGCCGGGCGGTACGTCTCGCGGAGAAGGGCGCGGGCGGCGAGGTGCTGGCCGTCCACATCGCGAAGAGCGACGGGCTGGCCTCCGCCTCGCCGAAGGAACTGGCCGTGCAGCGCGCCCTGGTGGAGGACTTGGGCGGCACCTTCCACCAGGTCGTCGGCGACGACGTCTCCTCGGCCCTGCTGGAGTTCGCGCGCGGGGTGAACGCCACCCAGACCGTCCTCGGGGTGTCCCGGCGCAACGGGTGGCGGTACGTCTTCGGGCCGGGCGTCGGCGCGACGGTGGCGCGCGATTCCGGCCGCGATCTGGACGTCCACCTCGTGACCCACGACGAAGCCGGTAAGGGGCGCGGACTGCCGGCCGTACGGGGCGCCCGGCTCGGCCGGTCCCGCACCATCTGGGGCTGGCTGGCCGGCATCGGCGGCCCCGTACTGCTCACCCTGCTGCTCACCCACGTCGACCCGCAGCTCGGCCTCGCCAACGACATGCTGCTGTTCCTGACACTGACCGTGGCCGCGGCCCTGCTGGGCGGCCTGCCGCCGGCGCTCGCCTCGGCCGCGTTCGGATCGCTGCTCCTCAACTGGTACTTCACCCCGCCGGTGCACCGCCTCACGATCGCCGACCCGGAGAACATCCTCGCGTTGATCATCTTCGTGGCCGTGGCGGTGTCCGTCGCCTCGGTGGTGGACCTGGCCGCCCGCCGAACCCAGCAGGCGGCGCGGCTGCGTGCCGAGTCGGAGATCCTTTCCTTCCTCGCGGGCAGCGTGCTGCGTGGCGAAACCAGTCTTGACGCGCTGCTGGAGCGGGTCCGGGAGACGTTCGGCATGGAATCGGTGGCGCTCCTGGAACGCGAGAGCGACCTCTCCCCCTGGACCTGTGCGGGCAGCGTGCACAGCGAGAGCGGCGCGGGCAGCGGGAGCAGTACGGGCAGCAGGGGCGGCGCGGGCAGCGGGAGCGGTGGTGCGGGACCGCGCCGGGTGGTCGGCCGCCCGGAGGACGCGGATGTGGACGTACCGGTCGGCGACCACATGGCGCTGGCGCTGTCGGGCCGGGTCCTGCCCGCCTCGGATCGCCGCGTACTGGCCGCCTTCGCCGCGCAGGCCGCCGTGGTCCTGGACCGCAGGCGGCTCCAGCACGAGGCCAGCCGGGCGAAGGAGCTGGCGGAGGGCAACCGCATCCGCACCGCGCTGCTCGCCGCCGTGAGCCACGACCTGCGCACCCCGCTGTCCGGGATCAAGGCCGCGGTCTCGTCCCTCCGGTCGGACGACGTGGAATGGTCCGCGGAGGACCGGGCCGAACTCCTCGCGGCGATCGAGGGCGGTACCGACCGTCTCGGTCACCTCGTGGACAACCTCCTCGACATGTCCCGCATCCAGACGGGCACGGTCACCCCGCTCATCCGCGAGATCGATCTCGACGAGGTCGTCCCCGCGGCGCTCGGCGGCATCCCGGCCCCGGAAGTGAACGTCGTCCTGGAGATTCCCGAGACGCTGCCCATGGTGGCCACCGACAAGGGGCTGCTGGAACGGGTGGTCGCCAACATCGTGGAGAACGCCGTCCATCACAGCCCCGCCGGCGAGCCGGTCAGGGTCTCGGCCAGTGCCCTCGCCGATCGCGTGCACCTCCGTGTCGTCGACCGCGGTCCCGGCGTCCCCGACGAGGCCAAGAACCGCGTCTTCGCGCCCTTCCAGCGCCACGGCGACGCCCCGCGCGGCAACGGTGTGGGCCTGGGCCTCGCGGTCGCGCGCGGCTTCGCCGAGGCCATGGGCGGCACACTCGAAGCCGAGGACACCCCCGGCGGCGGCCTCACGATGGTGCTCACACTCCCCGCGGCTCCCGGCCGGCCCGCCCCCTGCCGCGATCTGCCGGCCACGACGGCGGGATAACCCGCCGCGCGCGGGCCCGTCAAGCGCGGGCCCGCCGCGTCCACACGCGCCCCGGGGCACGGGTGTCCCCCGCCCGCCCGTCCGGTGTCAGCACCGCTATCAAGCCACCTGTCGGCAGGCTCGCCGGGGATTGCGGTTTTTCACGTTCAAAGAACGTTGCATACGGTGTACAAAATACTTCGTACACCAACCCCGCGCGCCTCATCCAACGCTCGGCTGTCCCAAGGACGTTGGCGCGCACGCTCCCGCACGCTCTCGCACGTTCACGCGCGCACGCCCGCGTCCGCCGCGGCGCCGGCAACACCCGGCCACACCCGGCCACACCTGACTGAGGGAGGTACTCATGATGATTCCGTCCGCGAAGCGGTGGCACAGGATCCGCGAACGGGCCGGTATGCCGCTCCTGGGAGGCGTCCGCCCACCCATAGCGGTCCTCGCGGCACTGCTCCTCGTGCTGTCCGGCCTCACCGCCCTGGGCTTAGGCAGGACCGCCCCGGGACTGAGCGACGCGGAGGCGCTCCCCGAGGCGGTACGGCTCTCACAACAGCACTTCGCCGAGGACGGCGCGATCGCGCTCCGCGCCTCACTGGACGAATCGATCACCGACCTGGAGCGGACCGCGTCCCTCTTCAACGCGGGCGGCCCGGTCACCGCCGACACCGTCCTCGACAAGCTCGGCAGCGTCTACCAGAAGTGGCGCGGTTCGTCCGTCGTCGAGATCCAGTCCGGCAAACTGCTCGCCGCGCGCGGCGAGAACGTACCGCTCCTCGCCATCGACCTGGAGAGCCTCTCCGACGAGGGCGGTCTCGCCCCCCGGCTGATCCGGCTGGAGAACGGTGAGACCCGGCTGCTCATCCTCGCCCTGCTGTCCTGGGACGGTCTGCCCCAGCAACTGCTGATCACCTCCAACAGCCTGAACGTTCCCGGGGTCAGCCTCGGCAAGTTCCGGGCGATCGCCGTGGCCGACGCGGGCGGTACGGTCCTCAGCAGCGACGGCCCGCAGACGCCCGAGGAGGACGACGCGGACACCCCCGACGTGGGGGTGGGGCGGACCGAGGAGCAACTCCGTGTCTTGGCGGAGCGCTCCGCCGGGACAGCCGGGCAGAACCCCCTCACCACAAGGGAACCCGGCTCGGGCGGCTACCCCGGGGTCAGCGGATCCACGACCGGCTCCACGCTGATCGGCGGCGAGCGTCCGGTCGCGGGGTACGCGGCACTCGCGGCGCCCGAGACGGGCGGGAGCACCGACGCCACGGGACTCGGCCTCTTCGTGATCACCATGGTGACCGTCCCCGAGAACACCAGCCGGACCGGCGACCCGCTGTTCGGCCTCTGGTCCGCCGCCGCGCTGCTCGTCACCGGGGCGCTCGCGGTGGCCCTGCTGCTCGGTACGGTCCAGCGCCCGCTGCTCCGGCTCGTCGTGGAGAGCCGCCGCCTCACCCGCGGGGATCTCACCCGGCCGGTGACCGTGCCCCGGTTCGGCGAGACGCGCCGGGTCGGCGACGCGCTGGAACGGCTCCGGCTCCAGCTGCCCGGCGGCCCCACACCCGGCGGCGGAACGGGCGCACGTACGGGTACGGGCGCACGTACGGGTACGGGTACGGGTACGGGTACGGGTACGGGTACGGGTACGGGTACGGGTACGGGTACGGGTACGGGTACGGGTACGGGTACGGGTACG